>NZ_JAFCJM010000070.1 GCF_018130955.1 Bradyrhizobium liaoningense | reverse complement strand
CCGACCCGAACACTGATCACCACCCTTCATCGCAACCTCCTTTGGCAGAGTGTCGCGACGACCGGTTGAATCCGCCCGGTATTCCAGAGGGCGGTGACGAACACAGAGAGGCCGCGGCGTACTGGATTCCCCGCCTACGCTAAAGCTTCGGCGCCCCAAGACTGCAAGCCCCGGCGAAGCCGTTGGCGTAGCCGGGTCGCGGGGAATGACAGTTGAGCGTGAGGCAACAAGCGCGCATCTCACTCCCACCGCATCAATCCAAATTCGGCATCAATCGATACCCCCTTCAACTTGGACTCAGCGCGCCGCGCGCCACTAACAAGGCCTCGAGGAAATATTTCGAGGAGGCGCGTGATGAGCGCAGTGGTGTCATCCGCCGTAGACGCGAGGAGATCCCGCGTCAGGCTTTTCATCGTGACCATGTTGTTCCTGGTTACGACCGTGAACTACGCTGATCGCGCCACGCTCTCGATCGCAGGGCCCGCGCTGTCCAAGGAACTGCATCTCGATCCCGTTGCAATGGGCTACATCTTCTCGGCGTTCGGCTGGTCCTATGTCGCAGCGCAAGTTCCGGGCGGCTGGCTGCTCGACCGCTACGGCTCGCGCATCGTCTACGCCTTCAGCATCATCATCTGGTCGATCTTCACGATGATGCAGGGCTGGATCGGCTTCTTCAACGGAGCCGCCGCCGTCACCGTGCTGTTCGCGCTGCGTTTCCTGGTCGGCATCGCGGAAGCCCCGTCGTTCCCGGCCAACGCGCGCATCGTCGCGGCCTGGTTCCCCGGCAATGAGCGCGGCACCGCATCGGCCTTCTTCAACTCGGGACAGTATTTCGCGACCGTGCTGTTCGCGCCGCTGATGGGCTGGATCGCCCACGCCTATGGCTGGCGCTACGTCTTCTTCGTGATGGGCGGGCTCGGCATCGTCATGGGCATGGTCTGGCTCAAGACCATCTACGGGCCGAAGGAACACCCCGGCATCAACGACGCCGAATTCGACTACATCAGGGAGGGTGGCGCGCTGGTCGATCTCGACGCGCCCAAGGACGATCTGAAGGACGAGCGCGCGACGGACTCCGGGCCGAAGTGGGATCACATCCGGCAATTGCTCGGCAACCGCATGATGCTCGGCGTCTATGTCGGCCAGTACTGCATCAACACGCTGACCTATTTCTTCCTGACTTGGTTTCCGGTCTACCTCGTCAAGGAGCGCGGTCTGTCCATCCTGCAGGCGGGCTTCGTCGCGACGCTGCCGGCCTTGTGCGGCTTCATCGGCGGCGTGCTCGGCGGCATCATCTCGGACGCGATTTTGCGCAAGACCAACTCGCTGACGCTGGCGCGCAAAATCCCGATCGTCGGCGGCATGCTGCTGTCGATGTCGATCATCGCCTGCAACTATGTCGACGGACAGGCGCTGGTGGTCGGCTTCATGGCGCTCGCCTTCTTCGGCAAGGGCATCGGCGCGCTCGGCTGGGCGGTCGTTTCCGACACCTCGCCCAAGGAAGCCGGCGGCGTCTCCGGCGGCCTGTTCAACACGTTTGGCAACCTCTCCTCGATCACCACGCCGATCGTGATCGGCTACATCCTGGCCGCGACCGGCTCGTTCAACGGTGCGCTGGTCTTCGTCGGCGCCAACGCACTGGTCGCCGCCATCGCCTACCTGGCCATCGTCGGCAAGATCGAGCGTGTGGTGCTGAAGCCTTCCTCCTGAGCGCCCCGCCCAAGGGCGGTGCTGGATCAGGCAACTCGCGGCGGCCCTCCAAAGCCGCCGTCTTTGTTTCGGGGGTGATCGATGCTAGAAATGCCGGAGAAGCGCCTTATCCATCTACGGTCTGTATCAATGTTCGACCTCAACCAGCTCCGCTGTTTCGTGACCGTGGCGGAGGAATTGCATTTCGGCCGCGCCGCGGCACGGCTGAACATGACCCAGCCGCCGCTGTCGCGGCAGATCCAGGTGCTCGAGCACATCATCGACGCGCCGCTCCTGGAGCGCACCAGCCGCTCGGTGCGTCTGACCCCCGCGGGCCGCAGTTTTCTGCCCGAAGCACGCCGCATCCTGAAACTCGCCGAGAGCGCCTCGCAGGTGGCCCGCCGCATCGCACTCGGCAAAACCGGCTCGCTGAAGATCGGCTTCACGGCCGCCGCCGCCTACGGCTTCCTGCCCGAGCTCGTCGCCGCCTGCCGCGCAAAAATGCCCGAGGTCGACTTCTCGCTGAAGGAGATGGTGTCGGGCGACCAGTTCGAGGCGCTGGCCTCCGGCCAGATCGACGCCGGCCTGCTGCGTCCGCCGATCGCGCGGCCCGAGATTGCCAGCCGCCGGGTGGTGGCCGAGCCCCTGCTCGCCGCTATCCCCAAGAAGCATCCGCTCGCCAATGCAGAATCCGTCACGATCAAGGACTTCGACAACCAGCCCTTCGTGATGTACTCGCCCTATGAGAGCCGCTACTTCCACGACCTGCTGGTGGCGCTGTTCACGCGCGCCGACATATTGCCGCGTTACGTCCAGCATTTGAGCCAGATCCACTCCATCCTCGCGATGGTGCGCGCCGGCCTCGGCCTCTCCATCGTGCCGGCCGCCGCCGCCAGCCTGAAAATATCGGACGTGCGTTTGCGCCCGCTGAAGCTGCGCACGCGCGTCCCGGCCGAGTTGTTCATGGTGTGGCGCCGCGACGACGAGAACCCGCTGCTCGCCACGCTGGTGAAGATCGCGGGCGAGCTGGGCTCGGCGGAAGCGATGGAAGATTGATGCTCAAGACGCATCATTCGATATAGGCTTTGGCTTGGACGCGCATTGAATGGTCTCTTAAGTACATGGCCCATGGACGCGTCCTCGCGTCCCCCGCAACATCGACGCGCGCCCCTCGCGCGTCCCCCAAAGCCAAAAGGGAGTGGCGCCCATGAGCAAGATGACCCCGCAGGAGATGGCCGCAAAGATCGGTTCCGGCCTGCTGTCCTTCCCCGTCACGCCGTTCAAGGCCGACTATTCGTTCGACGAGGCGACCTATCGCGCCAACATGGACTGGCTGTGCGGCTATGACGTCGCCGGCCTGTTCGCCGCCGGCGGCACCGGCGAGTTCTTCTCGCTGACGCCGACGGAAGTGCCGCAGGTGGTCAAGGTCGCGATCGAGGAGACCAAGGGCCGCGTGCCCGTGCTCGCCGGCACCGGCTACGGCACCGCGATCGCCCGCGAGATCGCCATCGGCGCGGAAAAGGCCGGCGCCGACGGCCTGTTGCTGCTGCCGCCCTATCTCACCCATTCCGAGCAGGACGGCCTTGCCGCCCATGTCGAAGCGATCTGCGCCAGCGTCAAGATCGGCGTCATCGTCTACAACCGCGACAATGCCATTCTCCAGCCCGATACGCTCGCGCGTCTGGCCGAGCGCTGCCCGAACCTCGTCGGCTACAAGGACGGCATCGGTGACATCGAGCTGATGACCCGCGTCTACACCAAGCTCGGCGATCGCCTGACCTATATCGGCGGCCTGCCGACTGCCGAGACCTTCGCACTGCCTTATCTCGACATGGGCGTGACCACCTATTCCTCCGCCGTGTTCAACTTCGTCCCTGAGTTCGCCACGAAGTTCTACGCCGCGGTGCGCAGGCGCGATCATGAGTCGATCCAGGCCGGCCTGAAGAATTTCATCCTGCCGCTGATCGCGATCCGCAACCGCAAGAAGGGTTACGCGGTTTCGATCATCAAGGCCGGCATGAAGGTGATCGGTCGCGATTCCGGCCCGGTCCGTCCGCCGCTCACCGACCTGACCCAACAGGAGATGGCGGAACTGACCGCACTCGTGCAAAACTTGCCCGCCATCCAATCGGCGCAGGCGGCAGAATAAGCCAAGGCACGACAGGCAAGGCAAGACAGGGAGGAGCGGCGAATGGTTCATCATGATGCGATCCACATCGGATTCCTGGGTGCACCGGTCGTCACGGCGATGCAGGTGATCCCGGTCGCCGGCCGCGACGGCATGCTCCTCAATCTGAGCGGCGCACACGCGCCGTTCTTCACCCGCAACATCGTCATCCTCACCGACGATTCCGGCCACACCGGCGTCGGCGAGGTGCCGGGCGGCGAAAAAATCCGCAAGACGCTGGAAGACGCCCGCGAACTCGTGATCGGCAAGACCGTCGGCTCGCTCAACAACGTCCTCGCCGACATGCGTTCAAAGTTCGCCGACCGCGACGCCGGCGGCCGCGGCAAGCAGACCTTTGACCTGCGCGTCATGATCCACGCGGTCACCGCGGTGGAGTCGGCGCTGCTCGACCTGCTCGGCCAGCATCTCGGCCTTCCCGTCGCAGCCCTGCTCGGCGAAGGACAGCAGCGCGAGAGCGTCGAGACGCTCGGCTATCTCTTCTTCGTCGGCGATGTCAGCAAGACCAGCCTCGCCTATGTCGAACGCGAGACCGGCAAGCCGGCCTGGTTCAATCTCCGCCACCAGGAGGCGTTGACGCCGGAGGCCGTGGTACGGCTCGCTGAAGCCGCCCACGACCATTACGGCTTCGCCGACTTCAAGCTCAAGGGCGGCGTGCTGCGCGGCGAACAGGAGATCGAGGCGGTCACCGCGATCGCCAAGCGCTTTCCCAATGCGCGCGTCACGCTCGACCCCAACGGCGCCTGGTCGCTCGACGAGGCGATCGGGCTCTGCAAGGACATGCACGGCATCCTGGCCTATGCCGAGGACCCCTGCGGCGCCGAGGCCGGCTTCTCCGGCCGCGAGATCATGGCCGAGTTCCGCCGCGCGACGGGCCTGCCGACCGCGACCAACATGATCGCGACCGACTGGCGCCAGCTCTCCCACGCGCTGCGGCTCGGCTCGGTGGACATTCCCCTCGCCGATCCCCATTTCTGGACCATGCAGGGCTCGGTGCGCGTCGCCCAGACCTGCCGCGACAACGGCCTGACCTGGGGTTCGCACTCCAACAACCACTTTGACATTTCGCTCGCGATGTTCACCCATGTCGGCGCCGCCGCGCCCGGAAAGGTCACCGCGATCGACACCCACTGGATCTGGCAGGACGGCCAGGCACTGACCAAGGACCCGCTCCGGATCGAAGGCGGCAAGATCGCCGTGCCTGACAGGCCGGGCCTCGGCATCGAAATCGACCGGGCCGCCATCGAAGAGGCGCATGGCCTCTATAAGCAGCATGGACTTGGCGCACGCGATGACGCTATTGCCATGCAGTACCTGATCCCCGGCTGGACCTTTGACGACAAGCGGCCCTGCCTCGTCCGCTAAGGCAAGATCTTCGATAGGATCATGCCCAACTCGAAATGACCTTCCCTGGAGGAGAAAAGAATGACAGCGATCCTGAAGAACTTCATCGGCGGCGAATGGGTCGACGGCTCCGGCGTCACCAGGAACATCAACCCCTCCAACACCAATGACGTCGTCGGCGAATATGCCAAGGCCGACAAGGCACAGACCGAGAAGGCGATCGCGGCCGCCAAGGCCGCCTTCCCCGCCTGGGCACGCTCGACGCCGCAAGAGCGCTATGATGCGTTCAACAAGATCTCCGCCGAGATCCTCGCCCGCAAGGAAGAGCTCGGCCGCCTGCTCGCCCGCGAGGAAGGCAAGACGCTGCCGGAAGGCATCGGCGAGGTCGCACGCGCCGGCCAGATCTTTGCATTCTTCGCCGGCGAGGCGCTGCGGCTGACCGGCGAGAAAGGGCCCTCGGTGCGTCCGGGTCTCGACGTCGAGATCACGCGCGAGCCCGTTGGCGTCGTCGGCATGATCACGCCCTGGAATTTCCCGATCGCGATCCCCGCCTGGAAGATCGCGCCCGCGCTCTGCTACGGCAACACGGTCGTGTTCAAGCCGGCTGAACTGGTGCCGGGCTCGGCGCATGCGCTGTCCGAGATCATCACCCGCTCCGGCATTCCCGCGGGCGTGTTCAACCTCGTGGTCGGCTCGGGGTCGGTGGTCGGCCAGACTCTGCTCGAACATCCTGATGTGGCCGCGATCTCCTTCACCGGCTCGGTGCAGACGGGACGCAAGATCGCGCAGGCCTGCGTGCTCTCGAGCCCGATGAAGAAATTCCAGCTCGAAATGGGCGGCAAGAACCCGCTGGTCGTGCTCGACGACGCCGACCTCAAGACTGCGGTCGAGGTCGCCGTCAACGGCGCCTATTTCTCCACCGGCCAGCGCTGCACCGCGTCCTCGCGCCTGATCGTCACCGAGGGCATCCATGACCGCTTCGTCGCCGCGATAGCCGAGCGCCTGAAAGGCCTGTCGGTGGACGACGCGCTCAAGGCCGGCGTGCATATCGGCCCCGTGGTCGACCAGAGCCAGCTCGACCAGGACCTGCGCTACATCAAGATCGGCCAGGACGAGGGCGCCAAGCTCGCCTGGGGCGGCGAGCTCCTGAAGCGCGAGACACCCGGCCACTATCTCCAGCCGGCGCTGTTCACGGAAGCCAACAACAACATGCGCATTGCGCGTGAAGAAATTTTTGGACCTGTGGCCGCTGTTATCCGCGCGAAGAACTACGAAGAGGCGCTCGCGATCTCCAACGACACCGAGTTCGGGCTTGCCTCCGGCATCTGCACCACCAGCCTGAAATACGCGACGCATTACAAGCGCAACAGCGAGGCCGGCATGGTGATGGTCAACCTGCCGACCGCCGGCGTCGACTATCACGTGCCGTTCGGCGGCCGGAAGGGCTCGAGCTACGGCGCCCGCGAGCAGGGTTCCTATGCACGGGAGTTCTACACCACAGTGAAGACCGCCTACACCAATCCGGGTTGATAAGCGATGCTCGTGCCGCGGCACAGGTGCCCACCTCTCCCGTCGGGAGAGGTCGGATCGCATAGCGATCCGGGTGAGGGGTTACGCTCTCTCGTGGAACCTGCGGCCCCTCACCCGCGCCTCCGGCGCGACCTCTCCCCGCTGGGGAGAGGTGTTCGAGAATACGGCTTCTTCTGTTGCTGAGGAAAGTGCATGGACCAGTCAGTCGCAGCAAAGGAACAGCCCCGCTACATCAAGCTCAACGAGCGCGACAATGTCGCGATCGTCGTCAATGATTTCGGGCTTCCCGCCGGCTCCCGTTTTGCCTGCGGGCTGACGCTGCGCGCCTTTGTGCCGCAAGGGCACAAGACGGCGCTGGTCGACATCGCGCAGGACCAACCGATCATTCGCTATGGCGAGGTGATCGGCTATGCCGCCTCCCCCATCCTCGCCGGGGAGTGGGTGGACGAAGCGCGTATCCGCATGCCGGAAGCGCCCGCGCTCGACAAACTCGAAATCTCGACCGCCGTGCCGGCGCCGCTGCCGCCGCTCGAAGGTTTTACCTTCGAGGGCTATCGCAACCCGGACGGCTCCGTCGGCACCAAGAACATTCTGGGCATCTCCTCCTCCGTGCAATGCGTCAAGGGCACGATGGAGTATGCGGTCAAGCGCATCCGCGCCGAGCTGCTGCCAAAGTATCCAAACGTCGACGACGTTGTTCCCCTCACCCATGCCTATGGCTGCGGCGTTGCCATCACCGCGCCTGACGCGGTCGTGCCGATCCGCACGCTGCAAAACCTCGCGCTCAACCCGAATTTTGGCGGCGAGATTCTCGTCGTCGGTCTCGGCTGCGAGAAGCTCGCGCCGGAGCGCCTGGTGCCCGAAGGCATCAGCGACGCCATCGTGCGCATGCAGGATGAAGCCTTTGACGGCTTTGGCGCGATCGTCGACGCCATCATGACCGAGGCCGAGGCACGGCTGAAGATCCTCAATACGCGCAAGCGCGAGACCTGCCCGGCCTCCGACCTCGTCATCGGCTTGCAATGCGGTGGTAGCGACGCCTTCTCCGGCGTCACCGCCAACCCGGCGGTCGGCTTCGCCGCCGACCTGCTGGTGCGCGCCGGGGCCACCGTGATGTTCTCGGAAGTGACCGAGGTGCGCGACGCCATCCAGCTCCTCACCCGCCGCGCCATCAACGAGGACGTCGGCCGCGCGCTGGTGCGCGAGATGGCCTGGTACGATTCCTATCTCGCGCGCGGCGGCGCCGACCGCAGCGCGAACACCACGCCCGGCAACAAGAAGGGCGGCTTGGCTAACATCGTCGAGAAATCGCTGGGCTCGATCGTCAAGTCCGGCTCGAGCGCGATCACCGGCGTGCTCTCGCCGGGCGAGAAGGCGACGCAGAAGGGTATGCTGTTTGCGGCGACGCCGGCCAGCGACTTCATCTGCGGCACGCTCCAGCTCGCCTCCGGCATGACGCTGCAGGTCTTCACCACCGGCCGCGGCACGCCCTATGGCCTCGCGGCGGCGCCCGTCATCAAGGTCGCGACGCGCAGCGAGCTCGCGCGTCGCTGGAAGGATCTGATCGATTTCGATGCCGGCAGCATCGCCACCGGCGAAAAAACCATCGAGGAAACCGGCTGGGATCTGTTCCGCCTGATCCTCGACGTCGCGTCCGGCCACACAAAACCGTGGTCGGATCGCTGGGGCATCCACAACGATCTCACCCTGTTCAATCCTGCGCCGGTGACGTGAACCCCTCTCTTTGTCATCGCCCGACTTGATCGGGCGATCCCGTTTCAAGAGATGTTCGTTGGATGCGGAGAAGCCGCGGTGTACTGGATTCCCCGCTTTCGCGGGGAATGACAGTCGAGTTGGAGGCGCCCGTTCAATCTCTCGGCTAACACAAAGCCGACAGACACACGTCCCCACGCTAACACTCACGCACGACCGTGCTCGGCAGCGTGACGTGCAGGTTTTAAAGCATGATCCGGACCCCGTAGGGCCGCGTTAGCGCACGCAAAGTGTGCAGCGGTTTTCCCTCGCGACAAACGCGGAACGCATTCGCGCGGAGATCATGCTCCAATAGAGAAAATCTACGTCATGGTGCCCGGCATGAAGCAGCGAATGCGCGGATGGCCGTCGACGTAGTGCTTCCACACCATCGTGCGCCCGATCTTGTTCGGCTGCGTCAGCACCGCGCCATCGGGCACGATCACCCATTCATTGTCGATCATGACGCGATATTTGCCCTGATAGGACTCCCAATCGGCATCCGCCAGCACGTAGCCGTCGGCATCCGAGCAGCACGGCCCGAATTCGCTGTGCAGGCTTTCGAACCAGGGTTTTAGCGGTGAGTTGGCAAAGCGGCCGTCGTCTCGCGCCATTGCCGAATTGGTCAGCACGGCCATGAGGCCAAGCAGCAAAGCCGCACGTAGTCTTGCATGCATTCGTCGTCTCCGCGGATCGTGGTTGCCGCGGGGGCACAAGCACCGCTGTCCGCCGGCTGCAGGGTCGCAGCAGGTATGGAAACAACGATTCGCTCCCCCAGCAGCTTTGGCTTCAGGCTATGCAAAACCGGAGCCAAACTGCAGTCCGGGGAACTACTGTTCATGTTACTGGAGCCTGCCGTTCGGGCCTCATCGCCCGGGAACCGGCGCCAAGTCCTGCTGAATGGCGCTACCGATGCGTTGCCCGTAGAGTGCATGCGCGCGGGCGTTGAGGTGGTTGTCGAACACGAAGCACGAGGCGTCGTCGATTCCCGCAAGCCCGTCGTCTTCGCAACGACCTCCGACATGATCTGATCCTGCGGCACCCCCAGCCCATCGCGAAAGACGGCCCGATCACGATCACGTCGGGCGCGTCGAGATCAGCCTCAGTCCAACCGAATTGGCGGTGACATCGACCGAGAAATCCACCGAGTGGTGCGCGCAGCGCGCCCCGGGACGCAACGCATGTCGGGCGTCCAGGGCGGCGCCTTCCCGAACTTTACCATCTGCCAGCCCGGCCTGATGTGGCTGATGTCGTATCGGCTCGCGACGCATACGCACCTTGCGCCGTTTCGCACGAACCTCATCGAACTCGGCGCGCGCTTCAAGCTCGACCGCATGCGCGTGCATGTGCGCGATCCGCGCCAGGCCTTGATCTCATGGTTTCATTTTTTCCCGAGCGTCATCGGCACGCTCGATCCGTCGCAGAAGCTGCACTACGACGTGCCCGATGATTATCTGGAATGGCCGCAGGCCCGCCAGCTCGACTGGCAGATCTCGCACTTCCTGCCCTGGTTCATCGACTGGATCGTCGGCTGGCTCGACGCGCCCGAACAGCCGTGGTCCGGGACGAAGATCCTCTACACGACCTTCGAGGAAATGGTCGCCGACACACGCGGCTTCTTCGACCGCATCCTGGCCTTCTACGACATCGATCGCGCGGGCTTCATCTACCCGGACAAGCGGCGCGTCCACGGTGACCGCAACTTCCGCCGCGGCGACGTCGACGAATGGCGCACGACGCTTTCGCCCGAACAGATGGAACGCGCATCGAGCGCCATTCCGGAACGGCTGTTCGACCGCTTTGGCTGGCCGCGGCGCTGAGCCGCTTCGCCGGTACGAGACAGGCTCGACGCCTATTGCTTCGGCGCCATCGCCGGGGCCGGGTTCTTCTTCGGCGCGGTCGGCGGCTTCACAGCGGCGGCCTGCGCCGGCAGATACTTTGCGACGATGGCGGGATCGACCTGCGCGATGTTGGCGTCAGGCAGACGGGTCCAGCTCTCGTCCTTGCCGAGCAGAGAAATGCCGAGATAGCCGCGCAAGGTCAGCGTCTGCCCGTCCGGGCTGACCTTCATGTTGGCCTTCCAGATATTGCCGTCGCGCGGATTGAGCACATTGCCGCCTTCGTACTTCAAGCCGTCGCGCTTCATGTCGCGGACAAAGGACAGGCCAAGCACCGGCGCGTTCTTGCGATCGTCGGTGCACTTGGTGCAGGCCTCGTTGGGATCGTCACCCGGCCGCGGAAAGGTTTTTGCGATCACGCCTTCGAAGACGCCGCCGCGGTCGATGAAGAGGAACCAGCCGACCGTCTTGCCGTCTTCGATCTTCTGCCAGAGCCCGGCAGCCGTCGGTTGCTGCTGGGCTGCTACGGGCTCAAGCATGACGAGCGTCAGCGCTGCGCCTACCACGGCCGAGAGCAGTCGGAAGCTGGAACGGATATTCCGCATTATGATCACCTTGCTAATCCACGACTGGAATGGCCGCAGACTAAGGCTATTTCGCGAAGGGTTCCAGCGCCACGAACAGGGGGTATGCGGCCCTCTGTCAGTTGACTCCGAGCTTCTTTTGCAGACTCGACGATGAGGTCGTGTATTGGAACACGAGCCGCTTGTCCGGATAGACGTAGCGGTGGGCTTTTTGCGACATCAGCGCGCCCTCGTGGAAGCCGCACAGGATCAGCTTGATCTTGCCGGGATAGGTGTTGATGTCGCCGATCGCGAAGATGCCGGGCACGTTGGTCTCGAAGGCGCTGGTCTCGACCGGCACCAGATTGTTCTCCAGCGCAATGCCCCAGTTCGCGACGGGACCGAGCTTCATGGTCAGGCCGAAGAACGGCAGCATGGCGTCGCAGGCGATCTCGGAGATGCTGTTGTCGTTGCCCTTGACGGTCGCGCCCGAGAGCTTGCCGCTCTCGCCGGCCAGCGCGGTGACCTGACCGAGCTTCAGATCCATCTTGCCGGATGCGACCAGCGCGCGCATCTGCTCGACGCTGTGGGGCGCGGCGCGGAATTCGTCGCGGCGATGCAGAAGCGTGATGCGCTTGGCGAGCGGCTGCAGATTGAGCGTCCAGTCGAGCGCGGAATCGCCGCCGCCGACGATCAGCACGTTCTTGTCGCGGAAGGTTTCCATCTTGCGCACGGCGTAGTGCACCGAGGTGCCTTCATAGGCCTCGATGCCCGGCACCGGCGGGCGCTTGGGCTGGAACGAGCCGCCGCCGGCCGCGATCACCACGACCTTGCACTCGAATACCTTGCCTGCATCGGTGGTGACGCGGAATGCGGGATCGCCGATCTTCTCCACCGTCTCGACCATCTCGCCGAGATGGAAGGTCGGATGGAACGGCTTGATCTGCTCCATCAGCGCATCGGTGAGCCCCTGCCCCGAGACATGCGGAATGCCGGGAATGTCGTAGATCGGCTTTTCCGGATAGAGCTCGGCGCACTGACCGCCGACCTTGTCGAGGATGTCGACGAAGTGCGCCTTCATGTCGAGAAGGCCAAGCTCGAAGGCGGCGAACAGTCCGCAGGGACCGGCGCCAATAATCAACACATCGGTTTTGATCGCGTCGCTCATGTCGTCTCTTTATCGGTCCTGATCGGTTGGACGGCGCCCCGCGGGCAGGAAGGGCCCCATCTGTCTAGCCAACGGGAACGGATCAGGGAAGGCGGAAAAGCGGTAGCCGCCTTCCCCGCCGCCCACTTGTCGGGCCGGAATAACTGGGCTGTAAGGGTCCCGTATTTGAGGGAGATCAATCGGTGAATGCACCAAGCCGCCTGGATTCGACGCTGCGCCTGGACGATTTCCCGTATCGGCTGAGCGACAATGTCCGCTTCGCTGACCTCGACCCCAACCAGCACGTCAACAACGCGGTCTACGCCACCTATTTCGAGACCGGCCGCGTCACGCTGATGAAGAGCCCCGAATACGGTCTGACGCCGCCGGGGCTGGCGTGGATCATGGTGCGGCTCGACATCCATTTCCGCAGCGAGCTGCACTGGCCGGGCAAGATCGAGCTCGGGCTCGGCGTCGTGAAATTGGGGCGGACCTCGGTCACCTTCGAGCAGGTGGTTTTTTCCGAAGGCAAATGCGTCGCATCGGCGATGTCGGTCGGCGTGATGATCGACGAGGCGACGCGGCGGCCGACGCCGCTCACAGCTGAAGTCGTGGAGAAACTGAAACCCTGGCACAAGCGCGGCATCGAGGTCGCGCTGCCGAGGGACTGAGGAGAGCGTTCCGATTCTATCGGAACGGAAAAAGCTCTAGGCCTGCCGCTCCGGCGTCGACACCACGAGCCCGTCGAGCTCGTCGGACACCTTGATCTGGCAGGACAGGCGCGAGCTCGGGCGTACGTCGAAGCCGAAATCGAGCATGTCCTCCTCCATCGGCGTCGGGCTGCCGACCTTCTCGCGCCAGGCTTCGTCGACATAGACGTGGCAAGTGGCGCAGGCACAGGCGCCGCCGCATTCGGCCTCGATCCCCGGAATGGCGTTGCGGATGGCGGCTTCCATCACGGTCGCGCCGTTCTCGACTTCTACCGTGCGGGTTTCGCCCTTGTGGTCGACAAAGTGGATTTTGGCCATGTGTGCTCGTGCTGCCGGAAGCTGGGAATTGAGGAGGGTCCGGGCTGTCCTATAACGGGTCGATTGCCCCGGCGCTAGTACGCTGGGCACCAGTATTATGGGGGTTTTGGGCGGGCCTCAGCCCCGGCGCAGAATCGTCTCAATGGCGCTTTGCGCCTCGGCCACCGCTTCCTTCAGCTCCGCGAAGGCGCGGGACGGGTGATCGCCGGTCCGCAGCGCACATTCGAGCTGGGCGGCGGCGTCAGCTACCGCAAAGGCGCCGATCCCGCGGGCTGACCCCTTCAGCTTATGCGCGAGCGCTGAGGCATCCGCCGGCAGTGCCGCCATCGCCGCGATCAGCCGGGTCGACTGCTCCGCGAACATCGCCAGCACCTCGTGTTCCAGCCCGGCATCGCCGAGCGTCATGCGCGCGAGATGGTCGAGATCGAGGGGATTGTCGAGCGGAGCAAGCGGCGGCGAGGGCATCCAGTCCATCCGTTGCAGTTCAGGCATCATGGCGCGGGCCCCGGCGTCGCATCTCGGATCGCCGGTCCGGCGGCGAGCGTCGGCCAACCCAACCATGGAAATGGTTAACGGAACGTTAGCCCTACTTGACCCAATTCCGCCGCTATATTGACGAAAAGTTGCCGCAATCAGGCGAGTCCCGTGGAGAATTTCATGTATTGCTAAGGCGTTACGCCCCGATCCTGTTAACGATGATTAAGATTGTCTTAATCGCGGGCATTTCATTCGCGACGCTCTGCCAATAGGATGTTGCGGAAATTGGCGGACAAGCCGTCCGGGTGGGGACGGCTGGGAAATCCGCACAAGCGGCATGCACCGGTCTGTAGGCTTGCAACGGGGCAAGGCTCGCGGGGGACGTGTGTATTAGTAGCGAGGGCTCAGACTGAACATGGCGAACACTCCCAAGAAGGTCAAAGACCCCACGGAAGTCGCGCTTTCTGCAATCCAGGAAGCCCTGAACATCAGCGACACCGCAGCGGATACCAGCCGCGCGGCCTCGGCGCGCAACGAGACGACGCCCCCGGTGGCGCCGCCCGCCCCGCCGGTCTTCGACGAACCGACCTTCGAGGCGCATCCTGCCGTCAACGAACGGCCGGTGTTCGAGCCAATCGAGGAGCCGCGCACCTCGCGCCGCGCCGCCAATGACGATCGCGAGACGATCGGCCAGATCCTTCAGGCGTTGCAGAAGGGCCGCCCTGCCCGCAGCGTCTATACCTTCGCGACCGTGTTCGCCGGCATCTGGCTTGCGGCCTGTGCTGCGCTGACGTTCGGCTTCCTGCCCTCGATCCAGTCGGCGATGGGCCAGAGCGGCGGCGTGCTGGTGCTTGCCGGCCTCGTCGCACTGTTCTTCGCGCCCGTGATGCTGTTCTACTTCCTGGCAAGCCTCGTCTGGCGCGGCCAGGAAATGCGCATGATCGCGCAGGCGATGTCGCAGGTCGCGATCCGCTTCTCCGAGCCGGAAGGCTCGGCCTCCGATTCCATGGTCACCGTCGGCCAGGCGATCCGCCGCGAGGTCGCGGCCATGGGCGACGGCATCGAGCGCGCGATCGCGCGCGCCGGCGAGCTCGAGACGCTGGTCGCCAACGAGGTCGCCGCGCTCGAGCGCGCCTATAGCGACAACGAAGTCCGCATCCGCGCCCTGCTGCAGGACATCGCGCATCAGCGCGACAATCTGGTCGGCCAGGCCGAGCAGGTGCGCAGCGCCATTTCCGGCGTGCAGATCGACCTCCGCCACGACATCGCACTGATCTCCGACGCAATCGCCTCCCGCGTCGACGAGGTCGCAAAATCCATCACCGGCGCGCTGGAAGAGCGCGGCGCGCACATCACGCAGGCGCTCAGCAACGCCGGCGACAACATGATCCTCGCGCTCGGCGAGCGCGGCGGCGACCTGCTCGACCGCCTCGAGGAAGCCAGCTCCGAGACCACGCGCGCAGTGCTCGACGCCAGCGAGCGGCTGACGACCAGCCTCAACTTCAAGACCGGCCACGTCCACGACGAGTTCGTCGACCTCGCCGATCGCGTCCACGAGATGCTGAACGAGCGCATCGACCGCATCACCGGCGAGTTCGAGCAGCGTTCGTCGGCGATCGTCGACGGCATCTCCGAGCGCACCGAGCAGGTCCACGACTCACTGAAGAACTCCTCGGACTCGCTGCTGCTCGAGCTCGAGCTGCGCTCCAACGACCTCTCCAGCAAGATCGACGACGCCGGCAACCGCCTGGCGGGCCAGATCATGACCTCCGGCGACAAGGCGAGCGAAGCGCTCGACGCCACGGTCAACACCCTCGTCGCCAAGGTCGTGAGCCAGACCGAGACCGCACACGACTCGCTGTCGCTGCAGATGAGCGCGTTCGACGAGCTGGTGAGGAACCAGGGTGCCGATCTCGTGGAGAGGTTCGCCCGCGATTCCGGCACGCTCGGCGCGCTGATCACGCGCCACATCTCCGAGTTCGACCGCACCGTGAAGACCTTCGGCGGCGAGATCGTCGACCGCATGGGTCAGCGGACCCAGGACATCGCCGAGACGCTGAAGACCTATGTCGACACCTTCGACACCCGCCTCACCTCGAACGGCGGCGAGATCACGGCCACGCTCGACCAGCGCCTGATGCAGTTCGAGACCACGCTCGGCGAGCGCGTCACCAGCCTCGACTCCTCGCTCGACACCAAGATCGCGACGCTCGACTCGTCCGTCGAGGGCCGTATCAAGACGTTCGACGAGCAATTCGGCGGCCGCGTCGCCGCGCTCGAGCAGTCGTTCGACATCCGCGCCACGGCGGTGACGGAGACCATCGACGGCCGTCTCAATACGCTCGCCACCTCGCTCACCGACGGTGCCTCGCAGGCGATCCAGTCGATCGACTCCCGCCTCACCCACCTCACGACGTCACTGACCGACGGCGCAACGCAGGCGATCCACTCGATCGACTCGCGGCTGACGCTTCTGACAACGTCGCTCACCGGCGGCGCGGCGCAAGCGCTGCAGTCCATCGACTCCCGCCTCACCCAGCTCTCGACCTCGCTCAACGACGGCGCCACCCAGGCGCTGCAGTCGATCGACGGACGTCTCAGCCTCCTGACCACGACGTTGACCGACGGCACGGCGCAGGCGATCGAGGCGGTCGATCGCCGGATCACCAGCGTTACCGACACGATCGACACCCGTAGCACGCACCTCGCCGACACGGTCACGGCGCGCTTCCAGGATATCCACCAGGCCATCGAGACCAAGGTCGGCTCGGTCGCCAGTGACATCGACGTGCGCGTGGCGCAGTTCGAGGACCTGCTCGGCTCGCGGGTCGAGGCCGTCGCCGGCCGCATCGAGAGCAGCGGACGCCAGGCCAGCGACGACCTGATGTCGCGCGCCGAGATGATCTCCACCACGATCCGCTCGCATGTCGAGGACGCCGAGCGCTCGCTGACCAACCTCGTGGTCAACACCAGCGAGACCATCCAGACCGGTGCGCGCACCGCGCAGCAGTCGCTGATGACGGTCTCCTCGGACGTCAATGCGCAGCTCAAGATGACCTCTGCGGACGTCGAGCGCGCGCTGACCGCGGTCGGCACCGGGGCCGCGAACGCGATACTGACCAGCGCCCGCGAGGCGCAGTCGACCCTGGTCTCCGCGTCCGGCGAGACCTCCAACCAGATCAAGTCGCTGTCGGCCGACGTCGAACGCACGCTTTCGGCGGCAGGCTCGGCGACCGCAGCCTCGATCCTGGCCGGTGCCCGCGAGGTGCAGACCACGCTGGTCACCGCCTCCTCGGATGCGGCCAACCACGTCAAGACGCTCACCGCCGACGTGCAACGCTCGCTGTCGATGGCCGGCAGCACGACCGCCGAGGCGATCACCACCGGCGCCCGCGACGCCCAGACTGCGCTGATTGCGGCCTCGACCGAGAGCGCCAATCAGATCAAGGCGCTGTCGGCCGACATGCAGCGCTCGCTGTCGATGGCTGGCACGGCGACCGCCGAATCGATTACGGCCGGCGCCCGTGACGCGCAGAACACCCTCGTCAATGCGTCGACTGAAGCCGCAACACAGGTGAAGTCGCTTGCAGTCGAGGTGCAACGCTCGCTCTCGACCGCCGGCACCGCCACCGCCGAGACCATCACGGCCGGTGCCCGCGAGGCGCAGAACACCCTGGTCACCGCGTCGACGGATGCGGCCGCCCAGGTCAAGTCGCTCACGGCCGAAGTGCAGCGCTCGCTCTCGCAGGCCGGCCTGTCGACCGCCGAGACCATCACCACCAGCGCCCGCGACGCGCAGAGCACCCTGCTCGCGGTCTCGGCCGACTCGACCACCCAGGTCAAGTCGCTGGCGGCGGAGATGCATCGCGCCCTGTCGTCGGCCAGCGGCGCGACGATCGAGAGCATCACCGCTGGCGTCCGCGACGCTCACGGCTCGCTGATCACCGCGTCCTCGGAAGCGGCCAACCACGTCAAGTCGCTCGCCTCCGATATCGAGCGCACGCTGACGGCGGTCGGTGCCGACACGGCCTCGACGATCCTCAACAGCGCGCGCGAGGCGCAGACCTCGCTCACCGCGACCTCGGCCGACACGGCGAGCCAGATCCGTGCGATCTCGACCGACATCGAGCGCGCGCTCTCCACCGCGACGACGAACGCGACCAACGACATCCAGACCAGCGCGCTCAACGCGCAGAATGCGCTGATCAACGCCTCGAACGAGGCGAGCTCGCGGGTCAAGTCGAGCTCGGCCGACGTCGAGCGCTCGGTGCTCGCCGCCAGCGGCACCTTTGGCACCGCCATGACGGCGAAGACCGACGAGATCGTCACCTACGTCCAGCAGCAGACCGACCGTCTGTCGAACATGATCGACGCCAAGCGCGGCGGGCTCGTCGATGCGATCGGCTCGAAGACCAGCCAGCTCACCATCGACATCGATCGCGTCACCTCCGACGCGCTCAAGTCGATCGAGACGCGCGGCCAGGCGTTCGCACAGTCGATGATGGGCAACGGCAACGACGTCGCCCGCACCATCACTTCGGCGAGCGAGCTCGCGACCGGCGCGGTCAACAAGTCGCTCAAGGACCTCGAGCAGGCCTCGCGCTCGGCAATCGACCAGTCGCGCCAGGTCTCGATCGCGGCCGTCACCGAGATGCAGGAAACCAGCAAGATCCTGCGCACCGACACGGTCGCCCTGTTCGAGCGTCTGCGCGAAGGCAACATCCTCCTCCAGGAGGTGCTGACCGGAGCGCACGACAACCTCAACTCGCTCGAGCGCGCGCTGGTGACCCGTGTCGCCGACTTCGTCTCGGCCATGAACGACGTCACCTCGCGCAATGGTGCGGCGACCCAGACGCTGGAAGACCAGCTCAACGTCTTCAACGCCAAGACCACCAGGGCGCTGGAGGATCTCGGCCAGCTCTCGACCCAGTTCGACGCGCACGGCAAGGCGCTCGTCGACGCTGCCCAGGTCGTGGAACAGAGCAACAAGAACACCACCGCCTCGCTCGCCGAGCGCAAGCAGGCGCTGGAATCGCTCGTCACCACGATCGACCTGCGCACGGCCGATCTCGACCAGCGTCTGTCGCGCTTCACCGGGCTGCTCGATGAATCGCTCGGAGCCGCCGAGGAGCGCGCCCGCGACATCGCCCGCGTGGTCGCCGAGACCGCCGGCGCCGGATCGGCCGCGATCACCCGCCAGTTCGAGGCGGTGCGCTCGGCCTCCGAAGAGGAGCACCGGCAGACCATCGACGCGATGCACGACATCTATCGGCAGACCACCGACGAAGCCGATGCGATGTTCAAGCAGTCGGCGGAGAAGTTCGCCAACCTCGTGTCGAGCATGAAGCAGATGGCCTTCGAGATGCACAACGAGCTCGAAGCCACCCGCAACGAGCTGCGCCGCGGCGTGCTCGAGATGCCGCAGGAGGCTGCCGAGAGCACCGCGCAGATGCGCAAGGTGATCGTCGACCAGATCGAGGCCCTCGCCGAGCTCAACCGTATCGTCGCCCAGCACGGCCGCGGCCTCGACGTCTCGACCACGGGCCGCGCTTCGGTCGCCCGGCAGGAGGAGCCGATGCTGGCAGCCGCCGGCGGTCGCACCGACACGCGCATGCGCGACACCGGCAGCGCCTCGACCCTGCCGCCGCCGGACCTCGGCATGCCCGCCTCGCGCCGCACGGAAGCGCCGCCGGTCGCTCCGGCAGGCAACAACGACCAAGGCCGCGACGGCTGGCTGTCCGACCTCTTGAGCCGTACGGATGCGGGCCAGAACGCGCCGAGCGGCCGTGAGGCACCGCGCGGCCGCGCGCCGCAGCCGCAGGCGCCGCAGGGCGGCGGCAATCCGCTGGAGTCGCTGTCGCTCGACATCGGCCGGCTGATGGACCGCAACCTCGCCGCCGAGATGTGGGATCGCTACCAGCGCGGCGAGAACAAGGCCTTCACCAAGCGGCTCTACACGCCCGCCGGTCAGAAGGCCTTTGACGAGGTCGCCCGCAAGTACCGCGCCGACCGCAACTTCAAGGGGACCGTCGACCGCTACATCGCGGAGTTCGAACGGCTGCTCGACGAAGTCGCCCGCGACGGCCGCGGCCCGCAGGAGCTGCGTAGCCACCTCACCTCGGAGACGGGCCTGGTCTACACCCTGCTCGCTCACGCGGCTGGACGGCTGGGATAAGCGGGACAGCAACGAATAAGGAAACGGAGGCCTCGCGGCCTCCGTTTTCGTTTTGCGCGGTCAAAGCCCGAAGGCGAGACGCTCCGCGAGCACGGCGGCCTGGGTGCGCGAACCGACGCCGAGCTTGCGCAGGATGGTCGAGACGTGGCCCTTCACGGTCTGCTCGGCAATGTCGAGCTCGCCCGCGATTTGCTTGTTGAGCTTGCCATCGACAATCATCGCCAGAATGCGCAACTGCTGCGCCGAGAGCGATGCCATGCGGGCACCGAGTTCGACGTCGGCGCCCTGCACCGAACTGCGGCCGCCGACATTCGGCGGCATCCAGATTTCACCGGCAAGGATGCGCGTGACGGCGTCAGCCATCTCCGGCAGGCTCAGCGATTTCGGGATGTAGCCGGAAGCGCCATAGGCGATGGCGCGGCGGATCGTGGCCGCGTCCTGCCGCGCCGAGATGATCGCAACGGGCACGGTCGGAAACTGCGCCGACAGGATGAACAGCGCGGCAAAACCCTGGATGCCCGGCATGGTCAGATCCCACAGGATCAGATCGACCTCCTCCGCGCGCCCGGTCAGCGCGTGCAACGCCTCGTCCAGCGACTGGCAGGCGATGATGTCGAGATCATCAAGCACGCTTGATAGCGCGCTGCGGAGCGCCGCCTGCACCAACGGATGGTCGTCGCCGATCACGATGCGTGTCGTCATGCCGTAACCTGTTTCGCAGCCAGTTGCCGGCTCAACGCCTCGCCGGCGAGAAATCGCCGCAGCGCGGCCGGCCTGAGCGGCTTCTGCAGGATCTCGCACCCCCGCGCCCTGGCCTCCTTGCGGACCTGCTCGCTGCGGTCGCCGGTAACGACCAGCACGCGAACGTCGCCGGCGGAGGTCTGCCGTAGATCGTCGAGAAAATCCAGACCGCTGCGCACGCCGTCGAGGTGGTAGTCGAGCAGCACGACGTCCGGCCGGCAGTTTGCCGCCGCCTGCATCGCCGCTTCGATGTTCGACGCGACCACGGCGCGATGCCCCCAGGCCGCGAGCAGCGCCGTCAGCCCCTCGAGAATCGTCGTGTCATTGTCCAGGCACAGGATCGTCAGCGGCCGCTCCGTCGGCTGCGCGGCCACGTCCCTCGCCTTGGGTTGCAGAGCGGATCCGCCCCCGGGCGCGCAGGGGACCGTGACGGCAAAGCAGGAACCGTGGCCCGGGCGCGAGTGGAGATCGACGGCATGGCCCAGCAGGCGCGAAATGCGCTCGACGATCGCCAGCCCGAGCCCCAGTCCCTTGTCCGCGCCCGGCGCCAGCCGCTGGAACTCCTCGAAGATGCGCTTGTGATCGCTCTCGGCGATGCCGACCCCGGTGTCCCAGACCTCGATCCGCAGCCTGCCGCCGCGGCGGCGGCAACCGAGCAGGATCCGCCCCTTCGGCGTATAGCGCAGCGCGTTCGACAACAGGTTCTGGAGGATCCGGCGCAACAGATGCGGATCGCTGCGCACGGTGAGCCCGCAGTCGACCACGCGCAAGACCAGCCCGCGCTCGCGCGCCATGGCGGAGAACTCGACGGTCAACTGCACCAGAAGGTCCGCGATCGGGAAGTCGATCGGCTCGGCGCGGACGGTGCCGGAATCGTAGGAGGAGATGTCAAGCAGCGTATCGAGCACGTGCTCGGTCGACCGCAGCGCCGTGACTGCGCTCTCGGCCAATGTCCGCTCCTTCGCCGCGCCGGAGGGCGCAGCGCGCAGGCCCTCGTCAAGCGCGGAGAGAAACAGCCGCGCCGCATTCAGCGGCTGCAGCAGATCGTGGCTCGCCGCGGCGAGGAACCGCGTCTTGCCGAGATTGGCCTGCTCGGCCTCGGCCTTCGCCTGTTCGAGCGCCTCGGTGCGCTCACGAACGCGCAGCTCGAGATCCTCGTTGGCGCGGCGCAGCGCTTCGGCGGCCCGATGACGCTCGGTGACGTCGGTGTAGGTTGATACGTAGCCGCCCTCGGCAATGCGATCGTAGACGATCTCGAGCACGGTGCCGTCGGGCCGCTTGCGCTCGTAGACATAGGGCCAGGTCTGCGCCGCGACGTCGCGATTGACCAGCAATGCAGCGAATTCGGAAGCCGCATATTCGCCGCGCCCGACATTGAAGGCGATCAGCTCCGCCAGCGGCAGGCCGACCCGCACGAGGTCGGGCGGCAGGTCCAATAGCGCGATGAAGCGTCCGTTCCATGCGGTGATATTGAAGTCGGCGTCGAACGCGCAGATGCCCTGCGGCACGCTTTCGAGCGTGCTCTGGAGCAGGCTGCGGTTGAAGCGCAGCGCCTCGGAGGCCTCATCCAGCATCGCCATCGCCGCGCGGCGCGACAATGAATGGCCTTCCAGCGAGGCGGCAATGACCACGCGCGCCGACGCCGCGCCGATCGCGCCCGCCAACAGGTTTTCGGTGAACCGGATCGAGTCGAGGTCGACCAGGCCGGACTGGTCGAGACGCGGCCCGGGGCCGGCCACGCGCGCAGCGACATAGCTGTCGAACGCGGCAACACCGCGCTCGAGCCCGACAAAACGTATCGCCAGCGAGCGAAGGTCCTCGAGCCGCACCACCACGCGCGAGGACAGTCTTGGGATCGTGTCGTGGACCGCGCCCTCGGCGAAGACCGCAGCCTGGTTGCGCTCTACCGTCGTCTGCCTGCTGAGCAGGGAGAACGCCACGAAGCAGGCGATGTTGGCGACGAGGCTCCAGAGCGTTGCGTGCGAAATCGCGTCAAGACCGTCGAGGCCGAACAGCGCGTTCGGCCTCAGCCACGCGATCTGCCACGGACCGTCATGCGCGATCCGCTCAACCGCGGACCACAACGGTCCGGCCGATGGTAACAGCAGCGTGTAGGCCCAGACGCAGAAACCGGCGGCGATCCCCATGGAAGCGCCGACCTTGCTGGCGCGCTGCCAGTACAATCCGCCGATGAAGGCCGGCCCGAACTGCGCAACCGCCACGAAGGACAGGAGGCCGATGACGGTGAGCGGATAGGCCTGATTCACCAGGCGGTGCATCAGATAGGCCAGCAGCAGGATGGCGAGGATCGACAGCCGGCGCACCGCCACCAGGGTCGAGGAGACGGACCAGCTCTGCGTACGGCGTCCGAGAAACTGCCAGCGCAGCAGAAGCGGCATGATGACGTCGTTGCAAAGCATCGTGCTCAGCGCCACTGACGTCATGATGACCATCCCGGTCGCAGCCGAAAGCCCGCCGAGGAACGCGATCAGACTGACGGTCGTGGCGCCCGAAGCGATCGGCAGCGAGATGACGTAGGTGTCGGGATCCATCATCGCCCCGAACCTGGCAAGCCCAGCGGCCGCGATCGGCAGGATCAAGAGGCTGAACAGCAGCAGATAGCCCGGATAGAGCCAGGCCGCGGTGCGCGTGTGCGCGGGCGTCTCGTTCTCGACGACTGCGACATGGAACGCCTGCGGCAGGCACAGGAACGCGATCGCCGCGATGATGATCGTCGAAGGCCATACGGGCTGCGACGGATCGAACGTCAGGATACGTCCGAGTTGCGGGTCGGACTGAAGTTCTGCCAACAGGCCGGCCGGCCCGCCGGAAACGCCGAACAGCACGAACAGCGCAACGACGAGGAACGCGACCAGCTTGACGACGCTCTCGAAGGCGATTGCCAGCATCAGGCCGCGATGGTGCTCGCTGGCATGGACGTGCCGGACGCCGAACACGATCGCGAACAACGCCATCGAGGCGGCGACGCCGAATGCCGAATCCTGCCAGAACTGCAGGCTCTCGCCGCCTGCCCGCTCCGGCTGGAGGATCAGATAGTCAAAACTCTTCCCCACCGCCTTCAGTTGGAGCGCGATATAGGGCAGGACGCCGAGCAGCGAGGCCAGCGTCACGAACGCGGCCAGCGCCTGGCTCTTGCCGTAGCGCGCGGCGATGAAGTCCGAGATCGAGGTGACGTTCTGGCCCTTGGCGATCACGATCACCTTGGCCAGGAGCCGCTGGCCGAACAGCAGCACCAATGTCGGGCCGACATAGATGGTGACGAAGTCGAGCCCGGTTGTGGCGGCACGCCCGACCGATCCGTAGAAGCTCCAGGACGTGTTGTAGACCGCAAGCGTGAGGCAGTAGCTGATCGCCGCCGTCCAGGACATCGGCGAGACCAGGGGACCGTCGACGCTTCGCCTGTCGCCCCACCAGGCGATCAGGAACAGCGCGGTCACATAGGCCGCTGCGACCGTGAGAACGAACCACCCCTGCAAGACATCCCTCACCCGAGACCTTTCTCTGGCCTGGGATAATTCCCCGGGCCGGAGAGCGGCGGATACTAGAGCGTTTTCCAGCGAAGTGGACACCGCTTCGCGTCAAGAAAACGCGTCAAAACAAGAATCTAGGAGCTTCCGTTCCGGTTCTACCGGAACGGAAGCTCCTGAGCTTTTTCAGCTCGATCGAGGCCCAATCAAGTCCGGGGAACCCCGGGCCGACAGGCCTCGATACCAGCCGACGGTCAGGCGGCTTCGCGGGACAGCCGCGCCTGGGGCAGGCCCTTGAGCAGCAGGTTGACGGCGACCGCAACGACGATGTTGAGCGCCAGCGCCAACAGCCCGGTGTAGATCGCGACCGGACCGGCGCCGAAGTCGATGCTGTGCAGCGGCTTCAAACCGTCCGACCAGGCAAGCCACGATCCACCCGCAAGGCCGCAGGCCCAGCCGATCAGAAGCGGCGCGCTGGAGAACCAGTTGAAGTAGAGCCCGAACACCAGCGCCGGCAGGGTCTGGAGGATCCAGAGGCCTCCGAGCAGTTGCAGGTCGAGCGCGAACTGCGTCGGCATCAGCAGGATCGCAAGCAGCGCGCCCACCTTCACCAGCATCGAGGTGATCTTGGCGACCTTGGCCTCGCCCGCCGGCGTCACCGCGGGATCGATCCACACCTTCCAGAAGTTGCGGGTGAACAGATTGGCCGCCCCGATGCTCATGACGGCGGCCGGCACCAGCGCGCCGATCGCGATCGCGGCGAAGGCGAAGCCCGCGAACCAGCTCGGAAACAGCGTCTTGAACAGCGCCGGCACGACGTCGTTGTTGCTGGCGAGCTTGAGACCGGCCGCGTGCCCCATGTAGCCGAGCAGCGCGAGCAGGCCGAGCAGCAGCGTATAGGCCGGCAGCAGCACCGCGTTCTTGCGGATCGTGTTGCCGCCGGAGGACGCGAAGATGCCGGTCAGCGTGTGCGGATACATGAACGCGGCGAGCGCGGAGCCGAGCGCCAGCGAGGCATAGGGGAAGATCTGCGCCGGAGACAGCAACACGCCGCCGGAACCCTTGGCCACGAATGCGGCATCCGCCGCCGTGAAGATCGCGCCGTAGCCCCCGAGCTTGGACGGTACGATCGCGATCGCGGCGATCACCACGATGTAGATCATGATGTCCTTGACGAAGGCGATCAGGGCCGGCGCACGCAAACCCGACGAATAGGTGTAGAGCGCGAGCACCAGGAACGCCAGGACGAGCGGCACCTCGCCATGCAGGCCGAGCGCCTTGATCGCGACTTCCATGCCGATCAGTTGCAGCGCGATGTAGGGCATCGTCGCGAGCACGCCTGTGGCCGCGACCGCGAGCTCGAGCCCGCGCGAGCCGTAGCTGCCGCGAACCACGTCGCCGGCGGTGACATGACCGCGGTCCCTGGCGATCTTCCACAGCACCGGCATCACCGCGAAGACGAAGGGATAGACGATGATCGTGTAGGGCAGCGCGAAGAAGCCGTAGGCGCCGACGGCATAGACCAGCGCCGGGACGGCGATCACCGTATAGGCGGTGTAGAAATCGCCGCCGACCAGAAACCAGGTGATCCACGTTCCGAACTTGCGGCCGCCGAGACCCCACTCGTCGAGGTGGGCGAGCGTCTCCGGCTTGCGCCAGCGCGATGCGACGAAGCCCATCCCGGTGACGAGAACGAACAGTGCGATGAAGACCGCGAAAGCGGCGTTGTCGACGTCAGTCAGCATGACGCACGCTCCTGTAGACGATGAAGGTGAGAAGCGAGGTCAGCGGCACCCAGGCGAGCTGATACCAATAGAAGAACGGGAAGCCGAACAGATAGGGCTCCCTCACGTTGTAGAACGACACGATTATCAGCCCGATGAACGGCAGCAGCAGCAAAAGGCGTATCACGCTTTCCTCCCTGTGAGTGGAAACGACGCGCCTTTCCTCGAGCGCGACTTGCGCGCGATATAACCGGGATCGACTGCGGGCCCCTCCCCCTACCTTGGCTCCGTCACCCCCCATACTTTCGTATCGCGCGGGCGCGCGACTTGCGCGACCAGCGCCACGCATGCGTCGCGGTCACCGCCGAGATCAATGGCGGTGCCGCTGCGTTCGATTGACGTGACGAAATGGCCGCGAGCGTGCGACCGCTACTGCCGCCTGCCGCTCGCGGCAGGCGCCGCGGGCTTCGGCGGTTCGGGCGGCGGGGCCGCCTGCTGCGAGCTGTTGCTGGCGCCGAACAGCACGCGGGTCGGGTTGCGGTCAAAATTGTTCACGGCGCGGCTGATGTCGCCGAGCGTGCGGCGGCCGTCGGCCATCAGCGCACCCGAGCGCTTGTCAAAGTCGTCGGCGAGTTCGCGGATCGACTTCACCGCCTGGAACAGCTCGCCGCCGTCCTTGCCGCCGGCGAGCGTGTTGAGGCCAAGCATGAGGTTGTCGGCCTTGAGCATCACGCCGTCGACCTTGGCCATGACGGCGTCGATGCGCTCGGAATTGCGCGCCAGCGAGGTCGTGAAGGTCTCCAGATTCTTCAGCGAGTTGCTCACCGACTGCTGATTGTCGGCGACGAGCTTGTTGATGTTCTGCAGCGTGCCGCGGATCGCCTCGGTGACGTCCTGAAGCTTGGTCGGGTCGGCCATCAGGATCGGGATGCCGTCCTCGTCCAGCGGCGGCGGGGGCGCGGCCTCCTCGCCGCCCTTGAGCGAGATCGCGGCAACGCCGGTCAACCCCTGGAATTCGAGACCGACCAGGGTGTCCTTGCGGATCGGCGCCTTGTTCTCGATCATGGCGAGTGCGACAACCCGACGCGGGTTGTCGAGCTTCACCGAGACCACTTCACCTACCCTGATACCGTTGAAGTTGACGCTGCCGCCGTTGCGCAAGCCGGCCGCCGGCCCCTCGAACACGACCCGCAGCGGGCTGCGCTGCTTGGTAGTGTGGAGCGACTGAAACCACAGCACGAAGCCGATCGCCGCCGCGATCACCGCCAGCGTGAAGGAGCCGATCAGCACGTAGTTCGCCCGCGTTTCCATCAGTTACTCCGGGACATCAACTCATGACCGCGCGGGCGCGCTTGCCATGGAAATACTGCCTCAACCAGGGATGCTGCGAGGCCTGCATGTCGGCGATCGACCCTGCAGCAATGATCTTACCGTTCCCTAAAACGGCGATGCGATCGCAAGCGGTGTAAAGACTGTCGAGGTCGTGGGTTACCATGAAAACGGTCAGGCCCAAAGTGCGCTGGAGGGTCCTGACCAGCTCGTCGAAGTCGCCGGCGCCGATCGGATCGAGGCCCGAGGTCGGCTCGTCCAGGAAGACGAGATCGGGATCGAGCGCGAGCGCGCGCGCCAGCGCCACGCGCTTGATCATGCCGCCGGAGAGTTCTGAGGGAAACCGCTCGGCGACCTCCGGCTTGAGGCCCACCATCGCGAGCTTGGCCATGGTGATCTCGTCCATCAGGCGCTGCGTGACGTTGAGATATTCGCGCATCGGAAACTGGATGTTCTGCCGCACGGTGAGCGAGGAGAACAGCGCGCCCTGCTGAAACAGCACGCCCCAGCGCCGCTCGACACCACGGCGCTGCGATGTATCAGATGAATCGAGATCGACGCCGAACACTTCGATGCGGCCGGCAACTTTTGGCACCAGACCGATGATGGTGCGCGTCAGCACGGATTTGCCCGCGCCCGACGGGCCGACGAAACCAAGGATCTCGCCGCGCTTGACGTCGAGGTTGAGGCCGTCGAGCACGCGCGTCGAGCCGAACTGCACGGTGATGTCGCGGACGCGGATGATGGGGTTTTGGATCTCGCCTGCCATCATCACATTCCGATCGACGCGAAGAAGATCGCGAACACGCCGTCCATGACGATGACGAAGAAGATGCCCTTCACCACCGAGGACGTCGTGTGTTGTCCCAGCGATTCCGCGCTGCCCTGCACGGCCAGGCCTTCGACGCAGGCGACGATGCCGATCACGGCGGCCATCACGGGCGCTTTCACGATGCCGACGATGAAGTGGTCGATCGAGATGGCGTCGCGCAGGCGCAGCAGGAAGGCTTCCGGGTCGACGCCGCCATAGAGCCAGGCGACGAGCCCGCCGCCATAGAGCGCGGCCATCGCGCCGAGGAAGGCGAGGATGGGCAGCGCCAGCACCAGCGCCAGCATGCGCGGCAGCACCAAGACCTCGATCGGGTCAAAGCCCATGGTGCGTAGCGCGTCGATCTCCTCGCGCATCTTCATCGAGCCGAGCTCGGCGGTGTAGGCGCTGCCCGAACGGCCCGCGACCATGATCGCGACCAGCAGCACGCCGATCTCGCGCAGCACCAGGACGCCCAGCATGTCGACCACGAAGATGTCGGCGCCGAAGCGGCGGAAGTGGAAGATGCCCTGCTGCGAGATGATGCAGCCGATCAGGAAGGTGATGAGCACGATGATCGGCACCGCGCGCCAGCAGACCTGCTCGAGATGGTGCACGGTCGAGGTCAGGCGGAACGAGCGCGGATGGATCAGCACGCGACCGCCCGCGGCCAGCACGGCGCCGAGCATGTCGACCAGGCTCGTCACCGTGCCGGCAACGCCCGCCACCGCGCGGCCGATCTGCTCCAGCATGCCTGATATGGTGACCGTGCTGCTGTCGATCACGGGCGTGGCCTTCACGCGCCGGACCTCGTCCACGAGGCTGGAATAATTCGCCGAGAGACCCGCGATCTGCGCCTCGACGCTGCCCTGGGTGAGGCTGCGGCGCAGCCGCTCGATCAGCCAGGCGCCGAACGTGTCGAGCTTGGAGACCTCGGAGACGTCGATGAAGATGTTCTGCCGGCTGCCGGCGAGCTTCTCGGCATCCGCCACGATGCGCTCGAGACTGGGCGCGAAGCTCGCGGTCCAGGCCCCGGTCGCACACAATGCAAGCGCATTGCCCTTGGCAATCCGCTCGAGTTTCGGATCCCCGCTCAAAATGCCCGCTCCCCTGAAGCGGCATATGAAGCAGCGGAAAAGTGATGGTTGCGCACGCGCCCTTACCTTGAAGAAGGTATCCCCAACCCGTCATAGTTAGTTGCACGAGGCAACGTACCGGTTCGAAATTGCCAGAGTTTTAAATGACTTCGCCCAAACTTCCAATGTTGACTGCGCGAATCGAGCGCTTCCCCATCGCGGGCCATTTTACCATCAGCCGGGGCGCCAAGACCGAGGCCGTGACCGTCGTGGCGGAGATCAGCCGCGGAGACTTCACCGGCCGGGGCGAATGCGTGCCCTATCCGCGTTATGGCGAGACCCCGGAAGCTGCGCTTACGGCCATTGAGGCCATGCAGGGGGCGATTGCCGGCGGGCTCGACCGGCAAGCCCTCCAGACGGCAATGCCGCCGGGCGCGGCCCGCAACGCCCTGGATTGCGCCCTGATCGACCTGGAGGCCAAGCAGGCCGGGTTGCGGGCCTGGAACCTGCTCGACCGTCCCGTCCCGAGCGAGCGGACCACGGCCTACACGATTTCGTTAGGAGCCCCCGAGGCGATGGCGGCCGCGACCGCCAGGGCGTCACGGCGCGCGCTCCTCAAGATCAAGCTCGGCGGCGACGGCGATGCCGAGCGGATCGCAGCCGTCCGCGAGGCCGCTCCCGAATCGGAGCTGATCGTCGACGCCAACGAGGCCTGGACCGACGCCAACCTCGAACGGAACCTGTTCGCCTGCGCGCAAGCCGGCGTCACCCTGGTCGAGCAGCCGCTGCCGGCCGGGCGGGATGCGGCGCTCGCCCGCATCAAGCGCCCGCTCGCGGTCTGCGCCGACGAGAGCGTCCACGACCGCACCTCGCTCGCGCCGTTGCGCGACCGCTACGACGCCGTGAACATCAAGCTCGACAAGACCGGCGGCCTCACCGAGGCGCTCGCCATGGCCGACGCCGCCCAGACGCTCGGCTTCGAGATCATGGTCGGCTGCATGGTCGCGACCTCGCTGTCGATGGCCCCCGCAATGCTGCTGACGCCGCAGGCCCGCTACGTCGATCTCGACGGCCCGCTGCTGCTCGCGCGCGACCGCGACCACGCGCTACGCTACGACGACAGCCTGGTCTATCCGCCGGAGGCCGCGCTCTGGGGCTGAGCCGTGAGCCGGTGCCGCATCGACCACATCACAAACGCGCCGGTGCCGGCCATCGCGGCCATGACGTAATAGAGCCCCTCGCCATAGCGGGCATAGATCGCACCCGAGATGATTGACGTCGTCGAGCTCAACAGACCGGCGGTGGCAGCGTAATAGCCCTGCCCGCGCGCCATCTGATGCGACGGCACGTGATGCACCAGCAGGTTCATGACGCCGATCTGCGTCAGCCCGAAGGTGAGGCCGTGCCCGAGTTGGACGATCGCGAGCAGGACAAGCTGCGGTTCGTTGGCGGTGACCGACCAGCGCACGACCGCACTGACGCCACCGATCACCACGAGCAGCCACGGATGCAGCGACAGCCGCGGCGATACCGCGAACACGATGATCTCCGCGAACACGCCGAGCGCCCAGAGTGCCGCAATCGTCAGCCCGCCGAGGCCATGGGCCTGCCAGTTGATCGAGGCGAACGTGTAATAGGCGACGTGGCTGCACTGGATCAGCGCCGCCGAGACGATGATCGCAACAAAGTTCGCATCGCGCAGCAGGCGCTTGCCGCCCTGCGCCACCGCGGTTTTTCGTCTGACATCGTCGAGCGGCCGGAGCAGGAGGCCGGTGAATGCCGACAGCGTCGCGAGCGATGCAATCACCCAAATCAATGCGCGCGCCGCGATCACGTCGACCGCGAGCCCGCAGCCGAGCGCGCAGATAATGAAGGCGACCGATCCCCACAGCCGCAGCGGGCCATAGCTGAGACCGTAGCGAGCAATGCCGCGCAGCGCGTAGGCATCCGCCAGCGGCACCAGCGGGGTCCAGAATCCGCAGGTTACGACATAAAGCAACAGCACGGGTATCGGCTGATGCTGCGTGCCGAGCAGCGCGAAGCCGAGCGCCGCGGCGAAGGCGGAGATGATCATCCCTGCGCGAAGAGCGTGGCGGCGTTCGGCCGCAGCGGTCACGAAGGGGAGCGACGTAAATCGCGTGACGGCGGGCACGGCGCAGATGATGCCGATCCAGCCGGGATCGATGCCGACCGCCTTCAGCCAGACCGGGAAGAACGGCAGATGCGTGCCGAGAAGGCCGAACGATGTCGAGTAGAACAGCGCCAGCCGAATCGCGAATCGCCGGCCTTGCGACGCAGATGCTGTGGAGATTTGTGATTCGGGCGGCATCAATTCAATTGCGATTCGGTCGATATCGTGGTGATCGTTACAGTAACGCGCACTGATTTGCGCGACGAGATTGCCATGGCCAATGAAGCATTCGCCCTCTCGCCGATTTCCGCCCGTGCGGCAGGGCCGAACGAGCAGGACTACGACGCGATCCGCGAAGCCTTTATGGAGACCGCGCGCGGCCGCTGGTTCCTTGGCGAATACGCCAAGCGCAACCGCAACGCCGACACGCGCATGGTGCTCGATGCGGTCGCCAAAATCGAGGAAACCCTTGCGGCGCAGCGTCAACCGGTCGTCGAGGACCGCGTGCCCGAGGTGCTCGCCGCGATCCGCCGCGCCGTGCGCGAGGCCGAAACCCTGGCCGGCGCCGCGTTCGATCCGAGCGTGATCGAGGCGAGCCTCACACCGATCCACCGCGGCGTGCGCATCATCAAGGAGATCTCCTGGCGCTGGCGCGAGATCGGCGCCGACGGGCGAATCTGCGACCTGATTGATTCGCAGCTCACCGCCATCGAGGGCGCCTGCGGGCAGGTCTCCACCATTGACCCGCGCGCCGAGCTCAGGATCGCCTTCGACCTGCTCAAGGACCAGATCGAGCAGGCCGGCAGCGGCGACACCACCGCGAAGCAGGCCGCGGCGCCGCCTCCTCCCCCCGCCCCGGCGCAGCAAGCGCCCGAGGTCGCGGATGCACCCGCTGCCGATGCCGCGATGGCGATGGTAGCGAGCGAACCGCCCGCGGCCGTTGCGGAGACGCCGCAGGAGGTCGCTGCGGCTCCCGACCCGGAGCTCGCTGCAGCAGCAACTGACGTCGCCGAGACGATGGAAGCCCCAGCCGCCGAAGTCATCGGTGAAATCGAAATCGCCGAGGTCGAAATCGCAGAGGTCGCGGCGAGCCCGATCGCGATTGACGAGAATGTCGCTGAACCTGCCGCACTTGCCGAGGTCGCCGAAGAGCCTCAGTTCGATGCCGCAGCGGAGGCCGAGGACGAAGCCGTTCTCGCGGCGATCGCGATGGAGATGGCCGCGCCCGATCCGGAGTTCGACGAGATCATCGGCGAGCTGAGCGAAGTTGCAGCAGAGGTTCAGGCGCCGGTCGTGGAAGAGCCGGTTGTGGCGGAGCCGGTTGCGGAAGAGCTGGCCGCAGCAGAGCCGATCGCAGCAGAGCCCATTGCGGCGGAGCCCATTGCAGCACAGCCCGTTGTCGCAGAGCCCGTTGTCGCAGCGCCCGTTGCAGCCGGGATGGCTGAAACGATCGCGCAATTGCGCGCGGCCATCGCCGAAGCCGCGGTTGCGGTGATGGAGCGCCCGGAGCCCGCCGTCGCGCAGGCAACGTCGCTTCCGATGCCCTCACCGGTCCCGGAGCCGTCGCTCGGCGCAACCATCCTCGCCAGCGGCATGCTGAAGACGCCTCGCACCGCCGCCAACGATCTCTTGGCGCCGATCCGCCGCATGACCCAGGCCGAGAAGATCGCATTCTTCTCGTGATGCGTGAGGATCGTCGGCCATCCGCCGCTTCCCTTAGACGAAAATGTCGCGTCGTCGGCGCGATGGAATTCGGCGCGACAGTCAGTTCGCGTGATCGTGATGCCGCGTTCGAAGATATGCTGACGCGTTCCGGAATACAGGCGCTCGGTTGCCAGTCTGGTCATTAGACAGCCCGGAGTAACGGGTTTGCCACTGGAGAAGGACATGACCAGATCCAAACTTCTGTTGGTTCCGCTGATTGCTGCAACAGTGCTCGCAACTCCCGCTACGGCTCGCACGAGCCATGTAACCCCGGGGCATCTCGCAGACGACGCCACCGCAAGCGATTTCCCGTCAGCCCGTTATGTGAATGGCCCGGTCAACAATCGCGTGCCGCGCGTCCGTGCGTCTGCGCCCACGGGCGGAGGCACTTGCGACGTCGGCGATAACCCGCGTGTGTGCTGAATGCGCGAAGAGTGGCGACTTCCGACAGTGGCCCTTCTGTTTCTCCGGCGACGTCAGCTGTTTCCGCTGTCGCCGGACAGCGAACATCGGGCGTGTCCGCCGGCCGGGGGTGGCACCTAGATCCCGATCACGCCCTTGCGGATGAGGAAGCAGCCATAGCCCCGGCTGTCTCCCACCTGCACCACGCCAAAGCTCGACGCTGCCGCGCGATAAAAGTCGGGTCGCGAGAGCTTGCCGCATTGAACGGGACCTCCCACGGAGCGCTCGATCTCCGCCAGCACCGCGCGCTGCACGTCCGGCACGCGGTCGGGATCGTCGAGCGGCGCCATCACGCGCACGGGATCGGGCTCAAAGTCGTCGAGCGGATAGAGCGTCATGATCGCGCGGACGGCAGTCTCCATGCTGATGCCGGACAGATGCACCAGGCGCTGCGAGGACGTTGAGCGCGCAATGTGCGCCGCCGGATGATTGGCGTCGACGACCGCGAGGTCGTCGCCATGGCCCATGGAGGCCAGCAGCCAGAGCAGATCTGGCGTCAGGATCGGATCGATCGACTTCAGCATGGTGAGACACGTCCCCTTGAATCTGACGGGCAATGCTGCCCAAAACCCGCCCGTTCGGCAATCGATCTGGCGCTGACCACTCCCAAATTGATCCAAATCATAGCGCAAATCGCACCGGACCTGTTGGCTCGCCGTGACCGCCACGAATGAGCAACGCGACGATGCCGACTGCGTCCACCAGCAAACCCCCGACGACCCAGACGACCCCATACGACCTCATCGGCGGCGAGGCCGTGGTGCGGCGGCTGGCCGACCGATTCTACGAGATCATGGACACCGATCCCGGCGCGCGCCGCATCCGCGCCATGCACGGCACGGATCTGGGCCCGATCCGTCAGCTCCTGTTCGAGTTCCTGAGCGCCTGGCTCGGCGGACCGGCGCTCTATTTCAATCGGCCGGAGCACCGCTGCGTCATGTCCGCGCATCGTCCCTATGCCATCGGCGAGGCCGAGCGCGACGAATGGATGATGTGCATGCGCGCCGCGATGGACGATTGCGCGCTGCCGGCGGAGATGCGCGCCCTGCTGGACCAGGCTTTCTCGCGCATGGCCAACGCCGTCCGCAGCCGGTGAATCGGTTCCCGGCGTGATCCAGATCACGCATGGTACCATGGTGACTGACATCACGTACCAAAACTCGAACGCGATCTAGCGTGCAGGCCACCAATCTCGCATCGAGATCAGTGCCAAAGGAGCACGCTAATGTTCCGCCTCAAATCCCTTTTGATGACCGCCAGCGTCCTGGGAAGCCTGTTCGGTTTCGCCTGCGATCCGGCGTTCGCGCAAGTTGCCCCTGCGCAAGCCGCCCCCGTCGCGCCGGCCATCCCGGTCGCGCAGCAGAGCCCCGAGCAACGCGTGGCGCTGGTGATCGGTAATTCGAACTACCGGAATGCGCCGCAACTCGCGAACCCCGACAACGACGCCGAGTCGATGGCGAAGTTCCTCAACTCCGCCGGCTTCGAGGTGATCTCCGCGACCGACCTGACGCAGAGCGACATGCTCAAGGTGGTGCAGGACTTCTCCGCCAAGGTCGCCTCGCGCGGCACCAACACGGTGGCGATGGTTTACTATGCCGGCCACGGCGTGCAGCTCGCCGGCGAGAACTATCTCGTGCCTGTCGATGCGAAGGTCTCCAGCCCCAGCGAGCTCGTGAACAACTCGGTTCGTCTCGTCGACGTGATGTCGACGCTGGAGACGATCCCGAGCCGCATGCGCATCGTCATCCTCGACGCCTGCCGCAACAACCCGTTCCCGAGCGTCAACGATGCGGGCCGCGGCCTTGCGATCGTCGATGCGCCGAACGGCTCCATCGTCGGCTATTCCACCGCGCCGGGTTCGGAAGCGCTCGACGGTCAGGGTGGCCACAGCCCGTATACGCAGGCCTTCCTCAACATCGCGCGTGAACCGAACCTGCCGATTGAGCAGCTCTTCAAGCGCGTGCGCCTGGAAGTCAACCAGACGACTGACGGCGCGCAGGTGCCGTGGGAAAGCTCCTCGCTGACCTCGGACTTCACCTTCTTCGGTGACACCGCCGTTGCCGCCAACCGCGCGCCGATCAAGGCCCCGGTCGTGCAGATGGCGTCGAACCTGCCGAGCCGTTCGGCCCGCCAGGCCTATGACTACGTGCTCTCAGAGGGGCAGCCGCAGTACTATCAGGAGTTCATCCAGATGTACCCGCACGACCCGCTGTGCGATCGCATCCGCTGGCTGCTCGCCAACCTCCTGATCGCGAACGCCTGGCACAAGACGGTGCTTGCCAACTCGCCGATCGCCTACAAGAACTTCTATGACAGCTACTCCAACAGCCCCTATGCCCAGTCGGCCCTGAAGCTGCAGTTGCAGCCGAAGGAAATCCCGTTGATGCAGGCGACCCACTTCCTTGCGCCGCAGAACATCGCGCCGCTCAAGGTCACCAATCTCGGCCCGAACAAGTACCTGCCGATCGTTCAGCAGGGTGGCGGGCTCGGCAATGGCAACCTGCCCGTCGGCCAGAACAAGCCGATCCCGATCGACAGCAACGTCATCGGCAAGCTCGGTAATGGTGGCCAGAACGGTGGCCAAGTCACGACGCTCCCGGCGGGCAACAACCTGCCGAAGCAGCCGATCGAGACGCCGTCGCAGGTTCCTGGCAAGGTCGTCACGCTGCCGGCGCCGACCAACACCACGACCGGTACGCCGTCCAACACCGGTGTCGTCGGCAAGATCGTGACGCTGCCCGCCGGCAACAACACGCCCAATACCGGCAGCAACAGCGGTACCCCTGGCAAGATCGTGACCCTGCCGGCGACAAATGTTGGCAAGGGCGGAACGAAGGTCGACGTCAAGAACATCGACGTGAAGACCAATGGTCCCGCGACCACCGGCCAGAACCAGCCGATCCGCGTTACCACCGGTAACACCGGCATCGTGAAGCAGACCAACAACAATCCGGTGCCCCCCGTTCAGGTCAACCGTCCGCAGTTCAACACCACGCCGAACCGGATTAACAACGTCACGGTGAATAACAACTTCAAGCAGTCGATGAACCAGGCGCCGGCCCAGAACGGCGGCAACATGAATCGTCGCGGCGGCTTCATGCACTGATCGCGACGACCACAACACGACAAAGGGGCGGAGCAGCGATGCTCCGCCCCTTTTCTATTTTAGCTGCCGTGAGATTGGGACGAACTTGCGCGGCATGGGGACTTCACCTCTCCCTTGGGAGAGGTCGGCGCTCTTGCGCCGGGTGAGGGTTTACGGTCTCAATTTGGGGCAGCGCCCCCTCACCCGATTTGCTGGCCCAAATCGACCTCTCCCCGCTGGGGAGAGGTGAACCGGGTGTTCAGCCCGGATAGATTGGTAACAAAGTAGACCTGATGGATTGGTAACAGTTCTCTGTCGGCTGGGAGGACCAGT
>NZ_JAFCJM010000007.1 GCF_018130955.1 Bradyrhizobium liaoningense | reverse complement strand
GACTGCGCTTCATGCTCTGGTCCTTGTCGTGGGCCAGAACGAACTTCAAACTGGATTAAGCCCGTGGGGCAAGGTCATCACGAACTAAGTTCTTGGCAAGCGGCAGCGCGCCCGTATTTCTGACAGCTTTCCTTTCCCATCAAAGAAGTTCAAGTCATTTGAGCTGAATCAAGTCCCTTCGCCGTGGCTCCCCTCCTACTAGTATCAGGGCACACTGCTTCAGAGGAGGCAGGCTATGGCGCGACGATCTTTCGGTGGGAGTGCCGAGGACAACGGCGGAGAGGATAAGGACCCCGGTAGAAGCGGGGCCCGGTCTACCTTCGATCGCTTGTTGCGAGAGTATTTCGAACTTTTCGACGGAGAATTCCCGGCGACGAGCAAAGAAACACGATCGTCCGATCCTCCTTCTGACGCACGCAACGAAGAGTCCGTCGCGACGCGGGACACCGAAGGAAGTCTCGGTGCGTTTCGCGCTGCAGCGCAGCTAGCCTGGTCTTCAAGGCAGTTGAATGTGCTCGAATGGGGCCGACCTGAACCTTTGGACAGTCGAGATGTCTAAATCTGTATGCAGTGCACTCCGCTGCTGGATGCACATGCTCAAACTGAGCTGAACCAACGTCGAATTTGGATAGCCACGTGTCCTAGGTTGAAACATCTGTGCTGGAGAGCTCATATGTTCCTCACCGCGTCCCGCGCCCTCATCCTCGCTGTTACCGCTTTCGCGATAACGGGAACGGCATCTGCCCAGACAACGCCTCCCCCTCACGTCCCGCTGCAGAAAGCCACTGGCACCGCGAAGCCGGAAGTGGTGCCATCGCTGTTCGTGCTCAACTCAAGGGTCGTGACGCCCGCCGATGTTCGCCAGGCTGCACCTCTAGCGGGTCACTGCAGGAGCGGCTTTGTCTGCAGGCAGGACTTATTTGATCGCAACAACAGGAACAACCTGCGATCCGATTGGCCTGGTCCTCCGGCTCAACCGGGCCAGTTCTAACGCAGTGCTTCCTGGTGGCACCTCAAGGTGCGGTTCAATTGATAGAGCTTGAAGGAGGTCAAGATGAAGATAGCGGCGTTATCTACCGCGCTCCTCGGAAGCCAATTGTTTGTAATGCCCGTTTCCGATCGCGTCCCGGAGTTGAAGGTGGAGGCGTTGTGCAAGGCCACCACGACGGACGACAAGGCAATGGGGCTCGCCATGCCACAAAGCTTTGCCGACTGCATGCGCGACGAGACGGCTGCACAACAACAGCTCATCGCGGCTTGGGGCAGTGCTTCCGTTCCCCTTCGCGATAGCTGCGAAGGCGAAGCAACAGCCGGCGGAAGCCAGAGCTATGTTGACCTGCTCACGTGCATCCAGATGGCGGAGTGGGTGAAGTCGCCGTCCACTGCGACGCGCTTGAAGGGAGCAAGCAAGACTCGAAATGCCCAGTGATGCGCCTCTCGTTTCGAGAGCGGCAGCCGCGCCGCCGCAGGCAGGAGATCAGCTACGCCAACGGATGTCCTGAGTAGCAAGCAAGAGTAGCGTTCATGTCAGCAAAGGAGGTCGTTATGAAGTATCCCCATATGAAATGGTGGCTCGGGGCGGCGATCATTGCCTGCGCCGCGATCGGCTCCGTGCAGTGGTCGCCAGAGCAGGGACTGTCTCTCTCGGTCGACAGCGCACAGGCAAGGGTCGGGCGACCGGCGACTCCCATGAGCGCTGCGGGCGTCGCGCGTCGAACAACCCGCCGCGCAGTCGTGGGTGGAGCTGCCGTCGGTGCAGCGACCGTAGGAGCCGCTGTGGCGGCACCAACTTGCGCCCGTGTGCTGGTGAACGGAGTTTGGGTCTGTCGCTGACCAGTCACCGCTGAAGCCGACCATTTAGGCTGTACGAGCGGCAAGACAACGTGAGAGAGAGCGTGGCTCCTTCTCGCGGGCGTGCCGCCGTATAGTGGCTTGTCGTGCTTCTAGTTGACGCCACCTTGGCGCCGTCGGGAATTGTGGCCCAGCGCCCCCCGCCAATATGGGTTCTCCAGGCACATGGCCGAGAGTCCCGAAGCGGTCATCTTGCACTGATCCATTGAAGCATAGCTGCAGTCAATGATGGTGAGGCTCCGCCCGGGCCACGACTGAAGGCACACCGGGTAACGCGGGTCGTAGCGCTGAGCCGTGGCCGGGACGACCGCGAGAATTGTTGTGCCCGCCAGGATCATCCCATAGAGCATGCGCATCGCGTACCTCTTTCCGGATTTCAGATTGACCCGCGACAGCGTCGATTGCTCGTCACGCCTATTGGATCGTCGCGTTCACTGTGATGACCGACCTGCCCGAGCCATACGGACCCTCTCCTGAGCCGTAGATGGCAAACGTATCGCCGCCCTTGTAGCCACGTGGCGCCGTATAGGTGAAGGTCGTGATGTTGACCTGCCTTAGCGTTCCGCGCGCGGGCTTCTGCGAGATGCCGGAACTGGCCATCATTCCTGGAATCCTGATCGGGAAATTGCATGTTTCGCCGGACCTGACAGCGAAAATGCCATCATGTCGACGCCAAAGGCGGAAGGGTGTCCGGTGACCCGGCAATCGGCTGCGTGGGCCGAGACGGGTGCCAGGCCAAGCGCAATGATTGCCAGGACGGAGAAACGCCGCATGGCCGACCTCCTGTGACGACGGCTTTTGGGACTTGGCGTCGGATCACGTCCACCACCATTGATTTGAGTCAAAGGTTCGCAACGTGGAAGCATTGCGGCGACGCGCTATGCGGCGGGAATGAAATTGAAAACTCCAAAAGGGGCCGCCGGCTTCGGCGCCTTTTTGCTTGAGGTCCCTCCCCATGTGGTGAGGGCTTTTGTCGCGACGGCTTCGTTCGTTGAGCTGGGTCAACCCGGCTTGATCATCGGTCGGCAGAATGGAGTGGAATGCTGAATCTCAGGAGAACCACGATGCGAAGCCCAACGCTTGCGGCAACCCTGCTGCTCACCATCCTCGGCAGCCCCTCCCTCGCGCAATCGCCGTCCGAGCACCAGAGCCATCACCCGGATCAGAAGGAGGCGCCAGCGGCCAACCAGACTGCGCCACCGGAGGCTCCGCGCAACACCGGCCCCTCGCAGGGCATGATGGGCGGCGGCATGATGAACATGATGGGAGGCGGCATGCCGATGTCGGACATGATGCCGATGATGGGCATGATGCGGCCGTCCGGCGGCGGAGACGGAATGGGCGGCATGGAGACGATCGATCGCGTCGAAGGACGGATCGCGTTCCTCCGGACCGAGCTCAAGATCACGGACGCCCAGCAGTCTGCCTGGAACGCGTTCGCCGATGCGCTGCGGACCAACGCCAAGACACTGGGAGACATGCGCAGTTCGATGATGTCCCAGAGGTCTCCGGGGCTGGTCGAAAAGCTTACGTTGCAGGAAAAATGGCTCGCGGCCCGGCTGGAAGGAACCCGGGCGATGAAGTCGGCGCTCTCGACCCTGGCCGCGACGTTTTCCGACGAGCAGAAGAAGGCTGCCGACGAACTACTCGCGCCGAATATGGGTATGATGCCGATGATGTCGGCGATGCGGGCGGGCGGCACGATGGGCATGGGAATGCCGCCCCGCAAGGCACCGCAATAAACTGGATCTCGAGCACCGCCACGGAGTTACGGCATGACGGGCCACATGACGGCGAAGTGAAAGGGAGCGAAGGATGAAGGGCTGCAGCTATCCCATAACACGCCGGTCACTTGTGAAACTGATGGGTCTGGCGGCCCTGGTGGGGTCTGCCGCTGCGGCGCGTGCCGAAGCGACGCTTGTCCTCGTGCATAAGGATCCGAATTGCGGCTGCTGCACCGGTTGGGCGCAGCATCTGAGCGATTCCGGATTCGCGGTGCGAGTGGAGGAAACATCGGACCTGGAGTCGGTCCGAAACCGTCTGGGAGTGCCGACCGAGCTGGCGGCCTGTCACACGGCCGAAGTCGGTGGCTATCTCGTCGAAGGGCACGTCCCGGCCGAGGCCATCCGCCGACTTCTCCTCGACCGACCGAACGCACGCGGCATCGCCGTGCCGGGCATGCCGGTCGGATCGCCCGGCATGGAGGGGGGCAGCCCGCAGCCCTACACGGTCGTCCTGTTCGGCGCCGATGGCCAACGCCCATTCATGCGGTTCATCGGGAAGCAGACGATCACGTAGCCGGGCCGCCGTTGACCTGCGTCAACAATGATGGCAACGGCGCCACTATGCTCCGAAACAGGAGCATGCCGATGTCGGTGCAGGACCAGTCCGGGTATCGAGAGCGCCCTCAGGAGGGCTTGTCCCTCAAAGCCAAGGCCGGCCTGGTCCTGATGGGATTCATGGCCATCGCCGGCGTGCTCTTGTTCACTGAGCACAGGGCCCACGTGCTCGGATTGCTGGTTTGGCTGCCGCTCCTCGCCTGCCCGCTGATGCACTTCTTCATGCATGGACGACATGGTCACCACCACGGCGGTGGTCGACCGAACGGTCCAAGGAGCGTGTGATGCACGACGCCGCGCCCGCCTACGGCCTCTGGAGCCTTGTCGTCGTCAATTCGGCGGTCTTCATCCTGTTCGCCTACAGCTTCTTCAAGCCGCAGACGTCGCGCGACTGGCGCTCGTTCGGTGCGTTCAGCGCGTTCCTGGTGGCACTGTTCGTCGAGATGTACGGTTTCCCGCTCACCATCTACTTCATGTCTGGATGGCTGCAGTCGCATTACCCGAATGTCGACTGGTTCTCCCATGACGCCGGCCATCTGCTCGAGATGATGTTCGGCTGGAAGACAAATCCGCACGCCGGGCCGTTCCACATTTTGAGCTTCATTTTCATCGCCGCCGGTTTCATTCTGATCTCGGTCGCCTGGAGGGTGCTGTACGACGCGCAGCAGACCCGCAGCCTGGCGACCACCGGCCCCTACAGCTACGTCCGGCACCCGCAATATGTCGGCTTCGTCCTGGTGATGTTCGGCTTTCTGTTGCAGTGGCCGACGATTCTCACGCTCGCGATGTTTCCCGTCCTGACCGTCATGTACGTGAGGCTCGCTCGCGGCGAGGAGCAGGATGCCAGGTCAGAGTTCGGCGAGGCCTATGCGAAATACGCTGCGGAAGTCCCGGGCTTCATCCCGCGGTTGAGCCGAATTTTCGGGCAGGGCTCGACCGGCGGCACCTATCGTCACGGTTGATCCGGGGCGGCCACGATGCGCGACGCACCGTACCGCTGGCGTCCATCCTCGATGCTGCTGGCGGCCTCCGGCATCCTGTTGATCGGGGTCGGCATCTACTTCCTTGTCCTTCGGCCACCCTTGCTGCCGGAGGACATCTGGTACATGAGCCTCACTCCGGCCGAGTTGCAGTCGATCGGGCCCAGGCTGACATCATGGCTCACCCACGTCTTTCGCGTCATGGGCGGCTACGTGGCGGCTACGGGAGTGCTCGCGCTCACCCTGGCCCTGACGTCCTTCCGTGACCATCGCGCTCTGGCTGCGGCCGGCGCCGCGCTTGCCGGCGGGCTCTCGATCGGTTTGATGGCCGTCGTCAACTTCATGATCCATTCCGATTTCAAATGGGTCCTGCTCGGCATGGCGCTCGTCTGGGCGGCGAGCCTTGCAGTGTTCGTCCGTGAATCCGCCGTTGCTCCGTCGGGCGCGAAACCCTGACCTAGGTCAATACCGGAACGGCTGAGACGGCCGACAATCGCGTCCCGAAAGGGCAGCCATGAGCGAGGCCGTGTTCACCGCGAAGGGACTGACGAAGACCTACGTCTCCGGCGAGGTCACCGTGAACGCGCTGAACAGCGTCGATCTGGAGATCGCCGAGAAGGAAGTGATCGTGCTGCTCGGCCCCTCCGGCAGCGGCAAGACGACGTTGCTCAACATCATGGGCGGCCTCGACCGGCCGACCAGCGGCAGGCTGTTCTTCCGCGATCTGGACCTGACCGATCTCGAAGACCGCGAACTGACGAAATATCGCCGCGACCACGTCGGCTTCGTCTTCCAGTTCTACAATCTGGTGCCAAGCCTCACGGCGTACGAAAACGTCGCGCTGGTCACCGAGGTCGCGCGGAACCCGATGCGGCCGGCCGACGCCCTCACGCTGGTCGGACTGGAAGAACGCATGCATCACTTTCCCGCCCAGCTATCGGGCGGCGAGCAGCAGCGTGTCGCCATCGCGCGCGCAATCGCAAAACGCCCGGCGGTGCTGCTCTGCGACGAACCGACCGGGGCGCTGGACTCGAAGACGGGCATTCGCGTGATCGAGGCGCTGCTCGGGGTCAACCGGCAGCTCGGCACGACTACAGTCATCATCACGCACAATGCCAGCATCCAGGAGGTCGCCGACAGGGTGCTGTTCTTCGCCGACGGCCGGATCTCCCGGATCCAGAAGAACGAGACCCGGCGGCAAGCGGCCGAGCTCACCTGGTGACGGCATGACCGCACTCGACATCAAGCTGTTTAGGGACGTCAGGCGGCTCTGGGCGCAGGTGCTCGCCGTCGCGCTGGTCATCGGAGGCGGCGTCGCGACGCTGGTGCTCGCCGTCGGATCGCATCGCTCCCTCGAAGAGACCCGGATCGCGTATTACGAACGATATGGGTTCGGCGACGTGTTCGCAGAGGTGAAGCGCGCGCCCAAGGCGCTCGCCGACAGAATGGCGGAGATCCCCGGCGTCGCCGCCGTCGACACCCGGATCGCCAAGCTGGCACTGCTCGACATTCCCGGCTTCTCAGAACCGGCCAGCGGACAGGTCGTTTCGCTGCCGGACAACAGCGAGCCGCATCTCAATCGGCTCTACATGCGTTCCGGACGGCTTCCCGAACCAGGACGGTCCGAGGAAGTGGTCGTCAATGAGCCGTTCGCCCGGGCTCACGGCTTCTCGGAAGGCGCGCGGTTCTCGGCCATCCTGAACGGCAAGAAGCGCGAGCTCGTCATCGTCGGCACCGCGCTGTCACCCGAGTTCGTCTACACGGTCGGCCCCGGCGACCTGATGCCGGATGACCGCCGCTACGCGATCATCTGGATGTCGGAAAAGGCGCTCGCCGGCGTCTACGATCTCGACGGCGCCTTCTCCGCGGTGTCGATCAAGCTGCAGCCCGGCGCCTCGGAGCGCGAGGCGATCTCGCGGCTCGACGCCTTGCTCGACCCTTATGGCGGACAGGCCGCCCACGGCCGCAAGGACCAGACCTCGCACGCCTGGCTCGATCATGAGCTCGACATGCTCAACAACATGAGCCGCACGCTGCCGCCGATCTTTCTTCTGGTCGCCGCCTTCCTGGTCAATCTCACCCTGAGCCGGCTGGTCGCGCTCGAACGCGAGCAGATCGGCCTGCTCAAGGCGCTGGGCTATTCCGACAGCAGCATCGTGCTGCACTACTTCAAGTTCGTCGCCCTGATCGTCGTGATCGGCATCATTCTCGGCGGCGTCGCGGGCACATGGCTCGGATTGCGCGTCACGGCGCTGTTCGGCGATTTCTTTCACTTCCCGTTCCTGGTATTCGCGAAGGCGCCGGATCTGTACGTCACCGCGGGCGCGCTCAGCGCAGCGGCTGCCGCGATCGGCGCGTTGCGGGCGCTGCGCGAAGTCGTGAACCTGCCGCCCGCCGTCGCCATGCAGCCCCCTGCCCCTCCGGTCTACAGACGGCTGCTTCCTGCGCGCATCCAGCTCGACCAGATCGTGTCGCAGCCGACGCTGATGATGGTCCGCAACATCGCGCGGCATCCGGTCCGGGCGGCGTTCACGGCCCTTGGAATGGCGCTTGCCACGGCGATCCTGGTCGTCTCGCTGTTCACCCGGGACACGATGGGGCAACTGATCGACGTGACCTACTTCCTCGCCGACCGGCAGGACGCGACCATCGGATTCGTCGAGAAGCGGGTCGAGAACGTCGTCGAGCAGGTGAACCGGCTTCCGGGCGTTCTCGCCGCGGAGCCGTTCCGAGAAGTGCCGGTGCGGATTCGCCATGGCAACGTCGAACGCCGGATCACGATCAGCGGCCGGCCCGCCGATGCCGATCTGAGGCGCATCATCGACGTCGATCTTCGACCCGTCGTACTTCCGCAGACGGGCCTCGCGATCTCGGGCATGCTCGGTCATATCCTCGGCGTCGGAGCCGGCGACACCGTCGAGATCGATCTGCTGGAGGGCGCCCGCCGCACGGTCACGATGCCGATCGTCGCGACCGTCGAGGACTATTTTGGCATCAGGGGAATGATGGACATCGAGGCTCTCCGGAAGCTGATGCGCGAGGCGCCCGTCGTGAACAGCGTGAACCTCAGCCTCGACGAGAACCGGAAGGAGGATTTCTACGCCGCGGTGAAGTCCATGCCGACGGTCGGTGGCGTGGCGCTGCAGCGCGTGTCGTTGGCGAATTTTCGCAAGACCCTTGCGCTGCTCGTCACCACGATGGCGAGCATCTACACCGGGCTGGCCGCCGTGATCGCATTCGGCGTCGTCTACAACAACGCCCGTATCTCGCTCTCCGAACGGGCGCGGGAGCTTGCAAGCCTGCGCGTCCTTGGCTTCACGCGCGGCGAGGTGCTGCGCATTCTTCTGCTCGAACTCGCCATCCTGACACTGATCGCCCAGCCGCCGGGCTGGGTGATGGGCTACGGGCTGGCGTGGGTCATGAAGACGAACCTGGCCGGCGAACTGATGCGCGTCCGCCTTGTCGTCGAGCATTCGACCTACGTCGTCGCAACGTCCGTCGTGGTGCTGGCTGCCGTCGCCTCCGCGGCGGTCATCCGCGAACGCATCAACAAACTGGACCTCGTTGCGGTCCTCAAGACGCGAGATTAGCCATGCCGGCGAACTGGAGCAAACGCATGATCGGTGCTGCGGCTCTGGCCGCAATCGCGGGAGGACTGGCCTGGTTCGCCTGGCCTCGGCCGGCTCTGGTCGATCTCGCAACGGTCGCGAAGGGCCCGATCGAAGTCACCGCCGATGACGACGGCAAGACCCACGTTCGCCACGTCTACACCGTTTCGGCGCCCATCGCCGGAAAGGTGCTGAGGATTTCGCATCCGCTCGGCGAGCAGGGCCCGTCGCTTCACGTCGGCGACGAGGTCGTCGCGGACCGGACCGTGATCGCCCTGATGCAGCCGACGCTGCCGGGCTTCATCGACGTTCGCTCGCGCGACCAGCTTCAGGCCGAGGTCCTGGCCGCGGACGCGGCCATCCAGCAGCAGGAAGCCGAGGTGAAGCGGATCGAAGCCGCGCTGGATTTTTCCCGGACCGAATTCCAGCGAGCCCAGGCGCTATCACGAACGCAGACCATTTCCGCCCAGGCCTTCGACAAGGCGAAGTTCGAGGTGGCCACCAACGAGGCCGCTCTGGCGAGCGCGAAGGCCCAAGTCGACATGCGCCGCGCGGTGCGCACCAGCTTGGCGGCCCGTTTGATGGACCCGGCCAACGCCGCTCCGTCGGCAGAGCCGACGTGCTGTGTCCGGGTGCTTGCGCCTGCAAGTGGAAGAGTGCTGAAGATCATCCAGGACAGCGAGGCGACGGTCTTGCCTGGAACACCGCTGGTCGACATCGGGAACCCTCTCGATCTGGAGGTCGTGGCTGACCTGCTCTCGACCGATGCCGTCCAGATCAAGGTGGGCGCGCCCGTCCGGATCGACGGCTGGGGCGGACAGCCCATCAAGGGCAAGGTTGTCCGGGTGGACCCGGCCGGATTCCTGAAGGTCTCGGCGCTTGGAATCGAGGAGCAGCGCGTCCGGGTGACCATCGACTTTGTGGATCCGCCGGAGAATTGGGCCTCGCTTGGCCACGACTACCGCGTCGTTGTCCATGTGACCACGTGGAGCGCTTCTGATGTCCTGACCGTGCCGGTGAGCGCCTTGTTTCGCAGAGGTGACCAATGGGCCGTTTTTGCAGCTGAGAACGGCCGCGCCCGAACAAGACCGATCCAGATCGGCCATCGCAATAATCGGGTGGCCGAGATTCTCTCGGGGCTCGCTGCCGGCGACCGCGTCGTGCTGCATCCCAGTGACCGGATCGCCGATGAAGGCAGGATTGCGCAAAGAAGCGCGCAGTAGATACAGATCGGTCCGACGATCCACCCTCGGCGCTCCCGAATTCAGGTTGAATCGTCATCGCGCTTTAGCTTCTTGTTTGAGCACGATCTCGGCACAAATGCGTCCGCGTTTGTCGCGAGGGAAAAAGCGCTGCACACTGTTCCGGATCGTGCTCCAGCAATAAATCTGCGCTGCCGTGTCGGATCGGCCCGGTCTCCTTCGTCCTTGGGCCATGAATGGGCGATAGACGTCGACGTCGGGCCCACCAATTCATGAGGATGACGATCATGCCCAGCACTGTACGTCTGCACCGCGTTCTGGCGACCAGCCCGGAGAAAATCTATCGCGCCTTCCTCGAGGCTGATGCGCTTGCAAAGTGGCTTCCGCCGAATGGCTTTGCCTGCACCGTGCATCACCTGGAGCCAAAGGTTGGCGGCACGTTCAGAATGTCCTTCCGGAACTTCACGACGGGCAACAGCCACGCCTTCGGCGGCGAATATGTCGAGCTCGTACCTGGCGAACGTCTCCGCTACACCGACAAATTCGACGACCCCAACTTGCCGGGCGAAATTCAGGTGACCGTGATCTTGAAGAAAGTCTCCGTCGGCACTGAGTTGGATATCACGCAGGCCGGCATACCCGACGTCATTCCACCGGAGGCCTGTTATCTCGGCTGGCAGGAGTCGCTGCGGAACCTGGCCAGGCTCGTCGAGCCCGAGATCAACCAATAGCGCGTCGTGCCGGGTTTCGCGAAGGGCGGCGAGCGATCATCCGCACTCCTGATGCCCTATCGGATCTTTACCTCCTCGCACGGTCTCTGTGGCTATTTGGCGTCGCCGTACGGGACCGAATAGAGCTAAGATCATGGATTATGAGACTGGTAGGGATGGATCTCTCGACCGTGTCTACGGGCCTTACCGAGCGTCACCTCGCTGCAATCGTCGCCGCCGACGTGGTGGGCTACTCGCGTCTGATGGGCGCGAACGAGAAAGGCACCTTGGCGGCGTTGAAAGCACATCGCCTGGCGCTGATCGATCCGCTTATTGCCGCTCACAAGGGGCACATCGTTAAGACCATCGGGGACGGCTTATTGCTTTCGTTCCCGTCGATTGTGGAGGCGGTCTCCTGTGCTGTGGCGATGCAGAGTGGAATGGCACGGCGCAACGAGAACATTGCTGCCGACGTCCGCATCGTATTCCGCATCGGAGTCAATCTCGGAGATGTGATTGTCGAGAAAGGCGACGTATTCGGCGATGGGGTCAACATCGCGGCACGGTTGGAGCAGATTGCACCGCCGGGGGGCATCTGCCTGTCCGAAGATGCGTACCGACAAGTACGGAGCAAGCTCGAAATTCCGATCGCCGAGGTCGGCGAACAGAAGCTCAAGAATATTGCGAATCCTATCAAGGTCTATTGCATCGAGCCTTCAGTGGCGGCGGCGGTCGAGCCGGAACCGCCGCTCGCTCAACCGAGACGACGACCGTCGGTGTGGGCCTGGGCGGGAGCGGCGATAACGGCCGCGATGGCCTTGGCGGTGATCGCATGGTTCAGTTTGCCTCGCGCACCACACGATGTATCGCGGAGTGCCGAGCCGGCAAAGCCGGTTGCGTCCATCGCGATCCCGGTCATTGCCGTGCTGCCCTTTGCCAACCAAACCGGCGATGCAAGCCAGGAATATTTCGCCGATGGCGTAACCGAGGAAGTCATCAATGCGCTCGGCCGCTTCAACACGCTGCGGGTGATCGGACGAAATGCCGTGCTGCCCTACAAGAAGCGGCCGGCCACACGCGAGGAAATCGTTTCCGAGCTAGGCGCGAACTATCTGGTTGGGGGAAGTGTGAGGCGCTCCGGTACACGTGTGCGTATCGCCGCGGAATTGACCAACTCACGAGTTGGCACAGTGATCTGGACCAATCATTTCGACGGCGAGCTCACCGATATTTTCGAGCTTCAGGACACGATCGCCCGTCGGATCGCGGGTACCCTTGCCGCCAATGTGACACTCATCGAAGGCCGGCGGCAGCTCGATCACCCAAGCCCAAATCCGACGGCCTTCGATCTGGTTTGGCGTGCGAGGGCGATTGGCCATGGAGGTTCGCGAACCACGAACCGCCAGTTTCGGGAGCTGATCACGAAGGCGATCGAGTTGGACCCGAATTATGCTACAGCCCGAGCCCTCCTGGCCGAAGCGCTCTACTCCATGGCTGTTCTGGGCTGGACGGAATTCCCCGATCAGGAGCTCGCGCGAGGAGCGGCAGAAGCACGCAAAGCGATCGCGCTGGCCCCCAACGAGCCCGACGGATACCGTGCACTCGGCTATATTCTTCTTTCGCGTACCGAGTACGATCAAGCGAAGGACGCGGTGAAGCGGGCGATCGAAATCAACCCGAGCGACGCCAGTGCCCTTGCTGTATGGGGGTCGGTGCAATCCTTCTCGGGCGAGGTCGGCGGAGCGACCGAAACGCTCGAGCTGGCCCTCAAGCTCGATCCCATGCTCGAACCGAAATTCGTGTTCGATCTGGCCGTCGCCTATTATCTCGCGCATCGCCACGAGGACGCGCTCCGCATCGCCGAGCGCGGCCTTGCGCGCTATCCCGAGTTTCCCATGTTCAATGCTCCGGCTGCTGCGGCTGCTGCCCAACTCGGCCGCAAGGAGCAAGCAGCGCGCTATGTCGCGGCACTCCGCCGCCGTGTGCCGTTTCTCGATTTGGACAAGCTGGGCTCGCGCTTCAAAGACCCTTCTCATCCCGAGTATCTGCGGGAGGGGCTGAAAGCGGCCGGCTTGTAGGCCGGCTATTGCGGTTGGCCGGCGCCACGCGTGTAGTCGGGCAGTGGTGGAACCGGCAAGCCTGAAACCTTCGGCCAGTTCTCGTTGGCCCGGCTTATCATGCCCCCATCCTTGCTCATCAGGTTCGGACCGATCGGCTGCCCGAACAGATAAAGGCGGCCGTCGACCACAAGCCAATATTCCGGATTCCCGTACACCTTCTCGCCTTTCGCCACCGATGCAGCGCACCAGTTGTTGTATTGCGGCAGATAGTGGTCGGGGTCGGCCTTGAACAAACTGAGATGCTGGGCGGATGCAAATCGGTAGACCGCTCCGTCCCACTCGTACTGATATTGCGGATCGCCGACCATTGGACGTTGGTCAGTGAAGTAGGCCACCGGGTCATAGCCCTTAAGCGCAATACGGACCTCGCCAGCCCGCGTGACCGCGTTCCACCCGAAGAAAATCGCCGCGGCAAGGCCAGCCAGCATCAGAGATCTTCTGAGAAGCTTCATGGCTGCTCCCCTTCTTCCCTGTGCCTGAAATCTAGCACGCCACTGAAACGCAGAGTAGCCCTTTCGAACGACCGAACCTACTGCATAGCCGGCTGCGCTGGCGCCGTGCCGGGTAGTACAAAAAACCACTCACGCCCCCGACTTGAGTCCCCCGCCTGCAGTCCAGCGGTCGGGGTCGGGACTGTGTCCGATCAAAGCGAGGCCGTAGGCGATCGACTCGAACTGATCTCCCGACATCAGCCGTTCGTTGCCGAACCGCTCGGCGAACAGTTTGCGGACGGCGGGTACGAAGGAGGTCCCGCCGGTCAGAAACACCTTCTCCACCTCGCGCGCGGTGATGCCGGCCTCGCCCAGCACCTTGTCCACGGTGGCGCCGAGACGAGCGATGTCATCGGCAATCCAGGCTTCAAAGTCCTTCCGTGTGATGGTGGAGCGAATGTCGACTCCGCCGCCATTGAAGCGAAAATCCACCTGATCCTGGGCCGACAGCGCGACTTTGGCGTCGGATACCGCACGGTACAGGGAAAAGCCGAGGTCGAGGTCGACGATGGTGATGAAATCCTGAAGCAGCGCCGGCTTCAGCGCGGTGCGCGCAAGCTCGCGGAGCTCGCGCAGGTCGCCGTTGCTCTTCATCATCGCGAGCTGATGCCAGCGTGCGAGGTTGGTGTAGTGACCGCTCGGGACTGGCAGCACCTTGTCGAACGAGCGGAAGCTGGTGCCCTTGCCGAGCCGCGGCGACACCACGTGGTCGACGATGCGGTAGTCGAACGTGTCGCCCGCAATGCCGATGCCGGCGTGTCCAAGCGGCTCGGCGCGCAACGTGCCGCCCGCGCGCGAGAAACGCATCACGGAGAAATCGCTGGTGCCGCCGCCAAAGTCCGCGACCAACACGGTGGCATCGCGCTCCAAGCGACGGGCGAAGGAGAACGCTGCTCCCACGGGCTCGTAGACATAGCGCGCATGGCCGGCGCCCAGGCGTTCGAACGCGGTCCGATAGCGCTGCATCGCCAGCGTCTCGTCGGGATTGCCGCCAGCGAAGCGCACGGGGCGGCCGACAGTGATATTTGCCGCCTCGAAGCCGAACTTGTCGCCACCATGGCGCGCCAGCGTGCGCAGGAACGCCGCCAAAATATCCTCGAACTTGTAGCGCTGCCGGAACACCTGGGTGGAATTGAAACTGGCGCTGGCCGCAAAAGTCTTGAACGACTGGAGGAAGCGGTAGATGTGGCGGCCTTCGAGAAACTGCTCGATCGCCCACGGACCACCTTCAGCCTGGGCTCCGCTTCCCGGCCGGTCCTCCCAGAAGCACAGGGCCGACACGTAAACGCTATGCCGCTGTCCGCCATGATCGAAGCGGATGGCCTCGACCCGACGGTCGTCCGCCGCAAGCGCTACGACCGTGTTGCTGGTTCCAAAATCGATGCTGATCGAGACGGCGGGCGAGGCGCTCGACATGAACCACTCTGAAAGCTGTTTGGAAAAAGGGGGCAGACCACTAACGGCTTTGAATTGCCCTGCCAAGCCCTGGCCCGCCGCGGCTCGGACGGAATCCCCCAAGGGCCGGATTTTTGGCGCCCTTTTTGGATCTTTATGCCCGAAACGGCCGCGGTAGGGGAATATTATGTTGCGATGCAATACGCCAAATGCTGCTATGCAAACAAAACAGTAGTCCTTGGCATCTGGTATACATAGATTGTCTTTCGACAACGGGGACGGCGACCGGCCGGTCCCCGCAAGAAAGGAAAGACCGATGTCCAAGACTGCTTCCGTCGCGCTCGCGCCCTCCAGCTCCCTGTTCGCCCGCCTGCTCGCCTCGATCGACCGCCTGCTGATGGCGAGCGCCCGGATCTCGATCCGCAACGGCGATCTGCCCCGGTTCGGCCTGTAGGAAGGCCTTCGCCGCGCAGCCGAAACGGCGCGCCGGTTTTGGAACCCTAAAGCGCTTGGATTGTTGAATGGCCCCGTACGGCGGGGCCATTTTCGTTTTACCCTCGCATCGTCCGCGGTTGGAACTGCGACGATTGGTCCGGCGACGTGACCCACTGATCCAATTGTTTGTCTGCTGGCATCTCGCATACCATTCGGCAACCAAGAGGAATTGCACACCCAAAAGTGCAAGACGGGGATGCATAACGCGGGACGGGAACGACCGAGGGCGAGCCACGCTCGTGGTCCTTGGTGGAACCTTAGCCCAAAGGAGCGGATGCCGCGCCTTGTCCCCGCTCATAAACTTCTGGTTGGTGAGGCTGCCATGGGAGATCGACCGTAAAGGGTGACCCCAAACATGTGAATCGGGATGGGCTGACGCGAGCCGACAAAGAGCGGCCGCGTTCAAGGTTCGACAGGGAGAGAAACAAGATGAAACCATTCGTTCTGAATGTCGCTTTTGCGGCAATCGCGATGTCGTGCGTCTGCAGTGCGCCAAGCTCTGCGGCGTGGGAGCCGGTCCGTCCGGTCGAGTTCATTGTGCCCGCGGGCACCGGCGGCGGTGCCGATCAGATGGCGCGCACCATCCAGGGCATCGTCACCAAGCACAATCTGATGAAGCAGCCGCTGGTCGTCATCAACAAGGCCGGCGGCGCCGGCGGTGAAGGCTTCCTCGATGTGAAGACGGCGTCGAACAACCCTCACAAGATCATCATCACGCTGTCGAACCTGTTCACGACGCCGCTGGCAACTGGGATTCCTTTCAACTGGAAGGACCTGACCCCGGTCGCAATGCTGGCGCTCGATGAATTCGTGCTCTGGGTGAACGCGGAGAAACCGTACAACACAGTCAAGGACTACGTCGAAGCCGCGAAGGCGGCACCGGCCGGCTCATTCAAGATGGGCGGCACCGGCTCGAAGCAGGAAGACCAGATCATCACGGTCGGCATCGAGAAGGCGATCGATGCGAGGTTCACCTACATCCCCTACAAGGGCGGCGGCGAAGTCGCCGTTCAGCTCGTCGGCAATCACGTCGATTCGACCGTCAACAATCCGATCGAAGCGATCGCGCAATGGCGCGGCGGCAAGCTCCGTCCGCTCTGCGTGTTCGACGCCCAGCCAATGGCCTATGACGAGCCGATCGCCGATGGCAAGGCCTGGAAGGATATTCCAACCTGCAAGTCGCAGGGGCTTGCAATGGAATATCTCATGCTGCGCGGCGTCTTCATGTCGCCGAAAGCCACGAAGGATCAGATCGAGTACTACGTCGAGCTGTTCAAGAAGGTCCGTGCCACGCCGGAGTGGCAGGAGTTCATGAAGAGCGGCGCCTTCAACACGACCTTCCTGACCGGGGCCGACTACGCCAAGTGGATCGAAGCGGAGGAGAAGCGCCACGAAGGCTTGATGAAGGACGCCGGCTTCCTCGCGCCAGGGAATTGACCTGCGAATTGATCCGCGACAGCGCTGACCGCTGAGGACGCAAGCCGTCCTCCCGTCGGCCCGCGCACGCGAAAGACCGCGACGTTGCCTGGAGGTCCCATGACTGAACAACCCGGATCCGAATCTGGCCCGGCACACAAGACGCTGGAAACCGGCACGGCGCTGTTGATCGGCGCCTTCGGCCTGGTCGTGATCTTCGGCAGCATCAAGGCCGGCATCAACTGGGGTGCTGAAGGCCCGCGTGCCGGCTTCTTCCCCTTCTATGTCGGCGCCGCCATCGTCGGCGCGAGCGCCATCAACCTCTGGAGCGCGCAACGCGACCATGGCGGGCGGCTGTTCGCGACCTGGGGACAGCTCCGCCAGGTGATGAGCGTCGTCGTGCCCACCGCGATCTATGTCGGCTCGATGCCGTTCATCGGACTCTACGTCGCCTCAACGGTCTTCATCGCCTGGTTCATGCGCTGGCTCGGCGGCTATCGCTGGCTGACCACCATCGCCGTGGCCATCGGCATGCCGGTCCTGACCTACCTTGTTTTCGAACGCTGGTTCCTGGTCCCGCTTCCCAAGGGGCCGCTCGAGGAGTGGCTCGGCCTGTAAGGGCTGCGCCGTCATTTGGTTATTGTTGCAGGACGCATCGAGATGGAAGAGTTAGCCAACCTGTTTCACGGCTTCGCGGTCGCCCTGCAGCCCTACAACATCATGCTGATGATCATTGGCATCACGCTCGGGGTCATCATCGGCGTGCTTCCGGGGCTCGGCGGCGCCAACGGCGTGGCGATCCTCCTGCCCCTGACCTTCAGCATGCCGCCGACATCGGCGATCATCATGCTGTCCTGCATCTATTGGGGCGCCTTGTTCGGCGGCGCCATCACCTCGATCCTGTTCAACATACCCGGTGAGCCCTGGTCGGTGGCGACCACTTTCGACGGCTATCCGATGGCGCAGCAGGGCAAACCCGGCGAAGCACTGACGGCCGCCTTCACCTCCTCCTTCGTGGGCGCGCTGTTTGCCGTCATCATGATTACGCTTGTCGCCCCCCTCGTCGCAGGCTTCGCGCTGCGATTTGGCCCGGCGGAAAAATTCGCCGTGTACTTCCTCGCCTTTTGCAGCTTCGTCGGCCTGAGCAAGGAGCCGCCGTTCAAGACCATCGCGGCGATGATGATGGGTTTTGCGCTCGCGGCGGTCGGGCTGGATTCGATCACGGGGCAGTTGCGGCTGACCTTCGGCGTCACCGAGTTGCTCAACGGGTTCGACTTCCTGATCGCCGTGATCGGCCTGTTCGGGATCGGCGAGATCCTCTTGACCATGGAGGAAGGGCTGGCTTTCCGCGGCGGCAACGCGACGATCAACCTGCGGGTCGTACTGCACACATGGCGTGAACTGCCGAGCTACTGGATGACCTCGCTGCGCTCCTGCCTGATCGGGTGCTGGATGGGCGTGACGCCCGCCGGCGCAACGCCGGCCTCCTTCATGAGCTACGGCATCGCCAAGCGGCTGGCGCGGCGTGGCAATAACTTTGGCAAGGGCGAGATCGAAGGCGTGATCGCGCCGGAGACGGCCGCGCATGCTGCGGGCACCTCGGCGCTGCTGCCGATGCTGTCGCTTGGCGTGCCCGGTTCGCCTACGGCCGCGGTTCTGCTTGGCGGCCTGCTGATCTGGGGCCTGCAGCCCGGCCCGATGCTGTTCGTCGAGCAGAAGGAGTTCGTCTGGGGCCTGATCGCCTCGATGTATCTCGGCAATCTCGCGGGCCTGCTTGTCGTGCTCACCTGCGTCCCGATCTTCGCCGCGATCCTGCGCGTACCCTTTGGCATCATCGCGCCGCTCATCCTGGTGCTCTGTGCGATCGGCGCCTACTCGGTGCATAACAGCACCTTCGACGTGATGCTGATGCTGGTGTTCGGCGTGCTCGGCTATCTCCTGAAGAAGTGCAACTACCCGCTGGCGCCGCTGGTGCTCGCCATCGTGCTCGGCGACAAGGCGGAGGAAGCCTTCCGCCAATCGCTGCTGGGATCGCAGGGCTCGCTCGGCGTGTTCTTCTCCAACGGCCTCGTCAGCACGATCATGGTGCTCGGCCTGGTCGCGTTGTTCTGGTCCGCGATCCAGGAAGGCTTTAGCCGGCTGCGCACCGCGGCCGCGTGAATCGCGCGCACGCCAGCGCGCCGCGATCCGCCCTCTCGCGTCGCTTCTGGAATAAAGAATTCCACGCTTTACACGATCGCCCGACCGTCGCACCTCGACGTGCGCTGCCCCGCGCGCCCAGCGGAATCTGAAAAAGCCGTGGAGGCGTGAGCTTCCCGCAGCAGGCGGACTGAGTGCGGCGAGGAATATATCTTACGAAATCAAAGTATTAAGTGCGAACCGGTGGTGGTTTCGGGCTGCGCATGGATGGGCTTTACAATTCCGCCGTCATGGGATGATGTGAGCATCTCCCGCGATATTTCGCCGCACCTCTCAGCCCAGCCCGTCGCTTGAATCTTGGCATAATGAATACCAAGATGCCCGCCGCGCATTCGGGAATGATAAGATAAGCAAGGCGCGTCGGAGGATTCATGACGGATATGGTGCAGGCAACAGCGGCCCCCACTGCCGCGCGCGTGAGCGATGCCTATCGCTGGACGCAATTGGCGGTGGGCGTTCTGGCGATGGTGATGATCGCCAACTACCAATACGGATGGACGTTCTTCGTCCCCGACATCCAGAAAAAGTTCGGCTGGGATCGCGCGTCGATCCAGTGGGCGTTCACGCTCTTCGTGCTGTTCGAGACCTGGCTCGTGCCGGTCGAAGGCTGGTTCGTCGATAAATACGGCCCGCGCATCGTCGTGCTCGTCGGCGGCGTGCTCTGCGCCATCGGCTGGGCGATCAACGCCCAGGCCACCTCGCTCAACGGCTATTATCTCGGCATGATCATCGCGGGTATCGGCGCCGGCGGCGTCTACGGCACCTGCGTCGGCAATGCGCTGAAATGGTTTCCCGACAAGCGCGGTCTGGCCGCCGGCATCACGGCCGCCGGTTTCGGCGCCGGCTCCGCGCTCACGGTTGCGCCGATCCAGGCGATGATCAAGGACTCGGGCTTCCAGACCACCTTCCTCTATTTCGGTCTCGGCCAGGGCATCATCATCTGCATCCTCGCCTTCTTCCTGCTCGCGCCGAAGGCCGGACAGGTGCCGAACGTCGTGGCGAATGCGGCACTGCTGCAGAGCCGCCGCAACTATCAGCCGACCGAAGTGCTGCGTCAGCCGATCTTCTGGCTGATGTACTTCATGTTCGTGATCGTCGGCGCCGGCGGGTTGATGGTGACGGCGAACCTGAAGCCGATCGCGGCCGACTGGAAGGTCGACAACGTGCCGGTCACGCTGATGGCGGTGACGATGACCGCGGTGACCTTCGCTGCCACGATCGACCGCGTGCTCAACGGCCTGACGCGTCCGTTCTTCGGTTGGATCTCCGACATGATCGGCCGCGAGAACACGATGTTCATCGCCTTCGGCATGGAGGGCCTTGGCATCTGGATGCTCTACCTCTGGGGCCATGATCCGGTCTGGTTCGTGCTGCTCTCGGGCTTCGTGTTCTTCGCCTGGGGTGAGATCTACTCGCTGTTCCCCTCGACCTGCACCGACACGTTCGGCGCCAAGTTCGCGACCACCAATGCGGGCCTGCTCTACACCGCAAAGGGCACGGCCGCTCTGCTGGTCCCGATCGCCAACTACATGCAACAGTCGTCGGGCACCTGGGACAGCGTGTTCATCATCGCGGCCGGCGCCAACATCCTGGCCTCGGCGCTGGCGATCGCAGTGCTCAAGCCCTGGCGCAAGGTCGTGGTCGCCAAATCCACGCTTTGACGCAGCCCTCCTTTTCCTGACGAAAAAGCGCGCTCGGCCCCTCGGGGCCGGGCGTTTTCATTCGCGCTGCTTCTGCTTTCACGAGGGAGCGGATTTGATGCAGGTTCCCTCAAGATAGGGCTTGCATTCTGGGATATGGTATACCAGATTGCCCGATGCGCTTGCGACAATACGCCACAACATTGCGACACTAGGTCACAACCGGCGAGCGCATTGGGAGGACATTGATGATGACCGATACGGACGGCGCCGTTACGGCCGCGCCCCTGCGAAGTGGTTACCGTTGGCTCCAGCTCGCGATGGGCATCGTCTGCATGGCGATGATCGCCAACCTGCAATATGGCTGGACGCTGTTCGTCGATCCGATCGATGCCAAGTATCATTGGGGTCGCGCCGCGATCCAACTCGCCTTCACGGTCTTCGTCGTGACCGAGACCTGGCTCGTGCCGGTCGAAGCCTGGTTCGTCGACAAGTACGGCCCGCGCGTCGTCATCATGTTCGGCGGCGTGATGATCGCGCTCTCCTGGATCCTCAACTCCTACGCCGACTCCCTCACCCTGCTCTATGCGGCCGCGATCGTCGGCGGCATGGGTGCGGGCGCCGTCTACGGCACCTGCGTCGGCAATGCGCTGAAATGGTTTCCCGACCGGCGTGGGCTTGCTGCCGGCGCGACCGCGGCCGGCTTCGGCGCGGGCGCAGCACTCACCATCGTGCCGATCGCGAGCATGATCGCGTCGAGCGGCTACGAGAGCGCGTTCCTCAAATTCGGTATCGGCCAGGGCCTGATCGTCTTCGTGCTCGCCTTCTTCATCAGCCCGCCGCGGGTCTCGATCCCGCCGCGCAAGAAGAAGCTCAATCTGCCGCAGACCAAGATCGATTTCACGCCGCCGCAGGTGCTGCGCAGCCCGATTTTCTGGGTGATGTACCTGGTTTTCGTGATGGTCGCTTCCGGCGGCCTGATGACGGCGGCGCAGATCGGTCCGATCGCGCACGACTTCAAGATCGCCGACACGCCCGTCACGCTGGCCGGCTTCCAGATGGCCGCACTGACCTTTGCGATCTCGCTCGATCGCATCTTCGACGGTTTTGGACGTCCGTTCTTCGGCTGGGTGTCCGACACGATCGGCCGCGAGCACACCATGTTCATCGCGTTCGGAACGGCCGCGCTCATGTTGCTGACGCTGTCGGCCTACGGCCACGTGCCCGTCGTCTTCGTGCTGGCGACTGCGATCTATTTCGGCGTGTTCGGCGAGATCTACTCGCTGTTCCCCGCGACCTGCGGCGACACTTTCGGTTCCAAATTCGCAACCACCAACAACGGCATGCTCTACACCGCCAAGGGCACCGCGTCCCTGCTGGTCCCGCTCGCGAGCGTGATCTCGACCACCTATGGCTGGAAGGCCGTGTTCGTCGTGGCGGTGGCGCTGAACGCCACGGCGGCGCTGATGGCGCTGTTCGTCATCAAGCCGCTGCGGCGCTCCTTCATCCTCGGCAACGAGGCGACCGAGACGGACACCGCGACAGGCAAGGCCACGAGAAAGCCGAAGACGGCTTGAGCGGCCAGAGATCCGCAATACCTGAGAAGGGCGCTCAACGGCGCCCCTTTTCATTTGGGCCGGGAACGTCAGCGATCCTGCCGTTTAAATTTTCGGCTGAACCGCATCTTCGGTTTGACAATTGGCATAATGTATACCAGACTTATCCTGCACGATTGATCCAGGGAGGTTGCAATGCTGGTCGGAGACATTCTGAGCAAGAAGACGTCGCGCGTTGTAACGGTGCGGATGAACGAAACGGTCGAAATCGCCGCCAAGCTGATGCGCGCCAACAACATCAGCGCGCTGGTGGTGAAGGACGTCGTCCGCTCCGAGGGCAATACCGCGGTCGGCATGTTCACCGAGCGCGACGTGGTCCGCGCAATCGCCGAGCACGGCGCGAACGGCGTCAACGTCAAGATCTCGCAGCTCGTCTCGGTGCAGCAGCTCGTCTCCTGCTCGACCACTGATACCCTCGAGCATGTCCGCCACCTGATGAAGCGGCATCACATCCGCCATCTGCCGATCATCGACAATTACAGCCTCGTCGGCGTCGTCAGCATGCGTGACGTCTCGGCCGCCTTCGACGAAGTCGCCGCGAGCACGCCGCACGCGGCCTAAGACTCTTTGTTTGAGCATGATCTTTTCGGAAAACCGCTACGCACTTTTCCGGATCATGCTTTAGAGCCACTTCCCCTGCGACTGCCGGCCCCGGCTCGGATGCGTCCGAGCCGGACCGGACCTTTCGTCCCAAAATCTGGCTTCTGCCCGCGAGGAACTTCCATGAAGATCTGCATCTACGGCGCCGGCGCGATCGGCGGATATCTCGGCGTGCAGTTGGCGCGCGCCGGTGCCGACGTCAGCCTGGTCGCCCGCGGCGCCCATCTCGCCGCCATGCGCGAGCGCGGCCTGACCCTGCTCATGGGCGATGAGGAGCACACCGTGCATCCGCGCTGCACCGACGACGCCGCCGAGCTCGGCGTGCAGGACTACGTCATCATTACGCTGAAGGCGCACTCCATCACCGGCGTGATCGAGAAGATGCAGCCTTTGCTCGGGCCCCACACCCGCATCATCACGGCCGTCAACGGCATCCCCTACTGGTACTTCTACAAGCACGGCGGCGCTTACGAGAATTCGACGCTGGAGAGCATCGATCCCGGCGGCCGGCAGTGGCGCGAGCTGGGTGCCGAGCGCGCCATCGGCTGCATCGTCTATCCCGCCACCGAGATCGAGGCGCCCGGCGTGATCCGCCACGTCTACGGCAACAATTTTCCGCTCGGCGAGCCCTCCGGCGAGATCACTGGCGATGTGCAGCGCCTCGCCGACCTCTTCGTCCATGCCGGCATGAAGGCGCCCGTGCTCGACCGCATCCGCGACGAGATCTGGCTAAAGCTCTGGGGCAATGTCTGCTTCAACCCGATCAGCGCGCTGTCGCATGCAACCCTCGACGTGATCTGCACCGATCCCGCCACGCGCGCGCTGTCGCGGGCGATCATGCTGGAGACGCAGGCGATCGCCGAAAGCTTTGGCGTAAGATTCCGCGTCGACGTCGAGCGCCGCATCGAGGGCGCCCGCAAGGTCGGCGCGCACAAGACCTCGATGCTGCAGGACCTCGAGCGCGGCAGGCCCATGGAGATCGATCCGCTCGTCACCGTGGTGCAGGAGATGGGCCGCCTGACCGGCATTGCCACGCCCGCGCTCGACTCGGTGCTGGCGCTGGTGGCGCAGCGCGCCCGTATCGCTGGCCTCTATGACGGCACGACCGTCGCGTCCGGCCTCGCGCGGGCGGTGGCGTGATGGCGGCGGTGACCAGATGGCTTCGCTTCCGCCACGGCGGCAAAACCGGATTCGGAACGCTGGAGGCCGGCCGCATCGCCGTGCATGACGGCGAGATGTTCGGCACCTCGGCACCGAACGGCAAGGTGCTGGCGCTGTCGGAGGTCGAGCTGCTTGCGCCTTCCGCGCCGAGCAAGATCGTCGCGCTCTGGAACAATTTTCACGCGCTCGCCGCAAAGCTCAATCAGCCCGAGCCGCCGGAGCCGCTCTACCTGCTGAAGGCCACCACCAGCGTCGCAGCGCCCGGCGCGGTGATCCGCCGCCCCTCCTCCTATGACGGCAAGACCACCTATGAGGGCGAGCTCGGCATCGTGATCGGCAGGACCTCCAGCCGCGTCTCGCCGCCGGAAGCCGGCCGCTTCATCTTCGGCTACACCTGCGTCAACGACATCACCGCCAACGACATCCTCACGCGCGACCCGACCTTCCCGCAATGGGCGCGTGCCAAGGGCATCGACGATTACGGCCCGTTCGGCCCTGTGATCGCCACCGGCCTCGATCCAGCCAAGCTCGTGGTGCGCACCATCCTCAACGGCGCGGAGCGGCAGAACTATCCGATCTCGGACATGATCTTCAGCGCTGAGGAGCTGGTCAGCAAGATCTCCCACGACATGACGCTGCTCCCCGGTGACCTCATCGCCGTCGGCACCTCGGTCGGCGTCGGCGTGATGAAGGAGCCGGTCAACACCGTCACCGTCGCAATCGACGGCATCGGAGAACTCACCAACGAGTTTCGGCTGTAAGCGGGCGCACCGTTACCGCTTGCGAACCGCCGCGCGATGATGGGCTTCGCGAGAGCTCAACCCATCCTGCACACGTCACGCGACAGCAATCGTGGTCCACTGTTTGTCGTTCGCGTTTGCAATTGGTCGTGACTGCGTCACGTCAAGTGAGCTGGCGGTGCACTCCTTGAAATGTTCAGCGAGCACCGCATCGGCCAGGTGCTCCCAGAACTCCGCCTCGGCGAGCAGCTTCCAGCTTCTGTCGGGATGATAAGCGGCCGACTGTCGGCAGAGTGACGCCTGCGCGCGCAAGCGACGTACTGTTTCCATTCCCCAACCTCCCGTTGGTTCCCGTTTTTGGTTTCTTGTTTTTGTTGAGCAGGCTCACATGCGTTGGCGTCCTCAGGTGAAAGACGCCAGCCCTGCCATCGCGTCAGACCGGCTCCACGATCTGCTCGTTATTCACAGACGCAGTAAACATACGATCGTGTATATTGACAATCTAAAAAAAATATTTCTGCGAGAGTCGCAAACCGAACCATCAACTCGGCTTGAGTGAGGCATAGTCAGTCAGGCAGGGGTTTTCATCGAAAAACAGATCGCACCTCGAGCAAGAGCACGCGTGACGTCAGCGAGCGTCGCGGCAATGCTTTCGCTTGAGAGGCGCGATCAAGCCGCGAGTGAAAGCCGAAACAAAAGTCATACTAAATGGCCTGCTACGCGGTAGCTCACGTCAGGTTAGAGGATTCGTTCAAGGAGGGATCCGGCCGGTTGGAAAGAAGCGCTAGCCTCGAGCACCTCCCCCGGGCGCTCGTACAAGGCTTGCGGTGCATGCCCCCCAAGTGAAACGCGCCGACAGAGGCGCCAATTCCGACCGGCCGGTTTTTCCTGCAAAAAAGCGACGGAATCGCTTCCGACGCAGTTCAATGATCGCGATGGGAGGGACACCATGGCGCGCTTGCAGACCTCAACCGAAGAATCCACCTTCCTGATGCAGGCGAGGGAATTTCTCAACGAAGCTCGAAGGCTGAAGCCGGGCCCCGCGCGCAACGAGCTGCGCGAGACGGCCAAGGTGCTGCACGAGCTTGCGAGGCTCGATGCGGCATCAATGTCCGGCACCGCCTCGCATGGCGGCCCCCGATTCAACTCCTGAGGCTGTCCGCCGCCGCGCGACAATGGTTCGCAGTCGCCGGGTAGATCTGTTCGACTTCGAGACGCATGGTGTCGTGGCACTCGCACGCCGCCGCCTCGAGCCGGGACTTGTCGATCTCGATCCGACCTCGTTGATCGGACCTGATCGCTCCGCGCATGCGCAGATTGCGCATCAGGAGCGTCACCGTCGTACGCCGCACACCGAGTATTTCCGACAAGGCCTGCTGGGTGAGCGGAAGCATGTCATGGTCGATGCGGTCGCGAAGCTGAAGCAGCCAGCGGGCCATGCGAGCTTCGACCGGGTGCAGCGCGTTGCAGGCCGAGCCGCGCTGGAGCTGCGTCAGCATCGCCCTGACGTGGTTCTGGACAGCGCTCCTGATCGCTGGACTCCGGCTGAACGCGGCATGGAATCGCGACGCCGGGACCCGCGAGCCGGTGCCCGCCGCACGAACGACCGCGGTGATGGCTGAAGGTGCCGGGCCGAGCACCGAGAGAATGCCCACTGCCCCCTCGCGCCCGACGACGGCGGTGGCAACCGTCTGTCCGTCCGCCATATCGATCATCAGCGAAATAGCGCCACTATGGGGGAAGAAGACATGGTCGATCTGGTCGCCCGTGCGCGAAAGCACTGCGTCCTGATCGAGCGCCACCGTCTCCAGGTCGGGCAGCAGAAGGTCGAGGTCCGGCGCCGGCAGCGCCGCAAGGAGGTGATTTCCAATTCGGCCGGGATGCATCACTGGGCGCACCCCACGGCAAGATATCCGCGGCATTCCCCATTCGGAGCGTCGCGGAACAGTGGTCCTAGCATATGTTCAAATCTGTTGGTTCGACCTGCACTGGGATTGGAGTCACTTGATTGACTTGATTTCGCACTCAACAACGCACTCCGCACAACTCGGCGGCGGCATTTTTTCTTCTCGCCGCATTGTGAGAAATTAGAAGCAAATGCGTGTGCAGACGCAACTGCAAAATGCGAATGGGTAACACCGTACGCCGTCACGCTGAGTTCCAATTTCCGGCGCGCGGCAAACCACGCTCGCGAGCCGATCTGACATGGCTAAGACGCGCTGACTTGCTCGAAGCGCATCACACAGCAGTGATGCGACCTGCAAGTCGCCTTCCCTTTCCGCCGGACAGGATGGATGTGCAGAGCGAAGGTCCGGAACTTGATCGAAGTCGTTCTGTCATTCCGGGGCGGAGCGAAAGCGACGAGCCATGATGCGCAATTGCGGATCATAGCTCGCGACTTCGTCGCGCCCCGGAATGACGATCTTCGTGCGGCGACGCAGCAAAATTGATCCAGCGCAATTTCGCCGCCCCGATCGCTCCTATCCTCCGCGCAAGAAGAAAGTCCATTTCTGGGTGCAAGGGAGGAAGCGCCATGACGAATGCCGGCAATGCTCTTTTGTGGACGAGCCTGTACTTCGCGCTCTCGTTCGCTGCGATCTTCGTGGTCTGGTTCGCCGACAAGATGCGCTCGAACATTCTCGGGAAATGATAGCCGGAGGCGAGCTGGCTCCGGTCGACGGCGGCTGCTTGGCTTGATCCAGACGAGATGATTGCAGCACATGCGCGCGTCGTCTCGGGTCTGATTAATTGCTGGATTGCTTCGCAATGACGAGACTGGCGAGCGAGTGTGCCGCACTCTCATGCCCCTGACGCTGCGCAGCGCCGTGAGCGCGTTCATGCGCCTCTTCGACGCGCTGTGTTGGTGCGCTGCCGAGCCGGGGCCCATCTCACCGCCTCGAGCCGTGGCCGCATGGCTCCCGGCCTTGCGCAGCAACGCTTGGACGTTGCGGCGGGTCCGGGACATGAGAGACGAAAGAATTATCCCGCCGCACGGAATCACATCCCTCGCCCCCGGCATGATCGCCCTGCCCTGACCGCACCCTACGTCGATAGACTTTTGCCGACCTGGCCGGCATCCTCCCGCCGAAGGCAACCAACAACGGGCCGCGCGAAAAACCACGGGCCAGAGGAAACAGAGGGCGACCATGCTGAAGACACGTTTCACCGAGCTTGTCGGCGTCGAGCACCCGATCGTCCAGGGCGGTATGCAATGGGTCGGGCGCGCCGAGCTGGTCGCGGCGGTGGCGAATGCCGGGGCGCTCGGCTTCATCACGGCGCTGACCCAGCCGACGCCGGAGGACCTCACCCGCGAAATCGCGCGCTGCCGCGACCTCACCGACAAGCCCTTTGGCGTCAACCTCACCATTCTGCCCGCGATCAAGCCGCCGCCTTATGCCGAGTACCGCGCCGCCATCATCGAAAGCGGCATCAAGGTGGTGGAGACCGCCGGCAACAAGCCGCAGGAACATGTCGACGAATTCAAGAAGAACGGCGTCAAGGTCGTGCACAAATGCACCAGCGTCCGCCATGCGCTCTCGGCCGAACGCATGGGCGTCGACGCCATTTCGATCGACGGTTTTGAGTGCGCCGGCCATCCGGGCGAGGACGACACGCCCGGCCTGATCCTGATCCCGGCCGCCGCCAACAAAGTCAAGATCCCGATAATCGCCTCGGGCGGCTTTGCCGATGCCCGCGGCCTGGTCGCGGCGCTGGCGCTCGGGGCCGAAGGCATCAACATGGGCACCCGCTTCATGGCCACCAAGGAAAGCCCGATCCACCAGCTCATCAAGGAGAAGATCGTCGCCAATGACGAGCGCGAGACCGAGCTGATCTTCCGCACCATGCGCAACACTTCCCGCGTCGCAAAAAATGCCGTTTCGAGCAAGGTTGTCGCCATGGAGAAGGAAGGCGCAAAATTCGAGGACATCCGCGAGCTCGTCGCGGGCGCCCGCGGCAAGATGGTCTATGCGACCGGCGATTCCGACGAGGGCATCTGGTCGGCCGGCCAGGTGCAGGGCCTGATCCAGGACATCCCGAGCTGCGCCGAACTGATCTCGCGCATCGTGCGCGAGGCGGAGGCCATCATCCGCGAGAGGCTCGAAAGCATGATCGCGCGACCCAAGGCGCAGGCGGCCGAGTGAACACAAGAGCGATTGAATCAAGCGCATCAAGTTCCAGAGGTGACACATGAAGGCCTACGTCTATGGCCCTAACGGAGCAGCGATTTCCGACGTCGCTCAACCAAAACCAAAGGGCACGCAGGTCCTCGTACGTGTCCGCGCCTGCGGGTTGAACCGAGCCGACATCGGCATGCGCAAGGGCCACGCTCATGGCGCGGCCGGCGGCGCCGGCACCGTGCTCGGGATGGAGTGGGCCGGCGAAGTTGCCGGGCTCGGACCCGATGCGAAGGGCCTCACAGTCGGCGACCGCATCATGGGGTCGGGCGGCGCGGCCTTCGCGGAGTACACGCTGGCCGATCACGGCCGGCTGTTCCGCGCGCCCTCGAACATGAACTTTGAGGAAGCGGCCACCCTGCCCGTCGCGCTCGCGACCATGCACAACGCGGTCGTCACCGCGGGCGCCCTGCAGCCGGGCCAGACCGTGCTGATCCAGGGCGCCAGTTCCGGCGTCGGGTTGATGGCGATGCAGATCGCCAAGCTGAAGGGCGCCAAGCTCGTGGTGGGATCCTCGACCGACGCCACCCGCCGCGGCCGGCTCAGGGAGTTTGGTGCCGACCTCGCCGTCGACTCCTCCGATCCGGGCTGGGTCGAGGAGGTGCTGAAAGCCACCGGCGGTGAAGGCGTCGACCTCGTCATCGACCAGGTTTCAGGCCCGGTCGCCAACCAGAACCTGGCGGCCACCAAGGTCAAGGGCCGGATCGTCAATGTCGGCCGGCTCGGCGGCACCCATGCCGACTTCAATTTCGACCTGCATGCGGCCCGCCGCATCAACTATATCGGCGTCACCTTCCGCACCCGCACCATCGAGGAGGTCCGGGAGATCTTTGAGGAGGTCCGCAAGGACATCTGGGGTGCGGTCGAGCAGCGCAAGCTGCAACTGCCTATCGACAGGGTGTTTGCCTTCGCCGATATCGACAAGGCGTTCGAGCACATGGAGGCCAACAAGCACCTCGGCAAGATCGTCGTAACGGTGTGAGGCCTAGGACCGTCATTCCGGGGCGATGCGCAGCATCGAACCCCAATTCGCAATTGCGAATTGTGGAATCTCGAGATTCTCAGGTGCGCAAGTGCGCACCATAGTTCGGCTCTTCGAGCCGCCCCGGAATGACAACACCAATCGCTCCTGCAACTCAGTCGCGTCTGCACCTGTGGATGGTCGCTTGATGTTCGTCGGTGGCCTGCTAAATCCCCGGCCATGACCACTGAAACCTCAAAAACCTCGGTCGCGGCGATCTCGATCTTTGCCAGCGGCGGCATGGCGATCGCAAAATTCGTCGTCGGCATCGCCATCGGCTCGCTGGCGCTGATCTCGGAGGCGTTGCACTCCTCGATCGATCTGGTCGCGACCATCATCACCTGGGCGGTGGTGCGGGTCTCCGACAAGCCGGCGGATGACGAGCACCACTACGGCCACGGCAAGCTCGAGAGCATCTCCGCGCTCGGCGTCACCGCGCTGCTCTATGTGCTCGCCGGCGGCATCCTGGTCGAGGCCTATAGCCGGATCCGCGAGGGCACGCCGCCGCCGACGATCTCGGCGGTGCCGTTCGTCGTGCTGGTGATCGACATCGTCGTCAATCTCTGGCGGGCGCGCGCGCTGCATCGCGCCGCGCGGGAGACCAAGAGCCAGGCGCTCGCCGCCGATGCGCTCCACTTCGCGTCCGACGTGATGGGCTCGTTCGCCGTCATCGCCGGCCTCATCCTCGCAGCCCTCGGCTTCTGGTGGGGCGACGCGGCGGCTGCCGCAGCCGTTGCCGTGATGATCGCGCTGCTGGGCTTGCGGATGGCCGGCTCGACCGTGGAGACGCTGGTCGACCGGGCCCCGGACGGGGTCGCCGAGCGCGCCACCGCCGCGATCCGCAGCGTGCCTGGAGTGGTCGACGTCGAACGGCTGCGCGCGCGCATGGTCGGCTCGACCTATTTCATCGATGCCATCGTGCAGGTGCCCCGCACCTACCCGATCGACCGCATCGACGCCATCAAGCAGCAATCACAGCAGGCCGTGAGCAAGGCGCTTGGCGATGCCGACCTCACCTTCGCGGCCGTGCCGGTCGCGCGCAACAACGAGACCGTGCGCGACCGCATCATGGTGATCGCGCGCAATTCCGGCCTCGCCGTGCATCACGTCACGGTGCACGACCTCGGCGACAAGCTGATCGTCAGCCTCGACCTCGAGGTCGACGGCGAGATGCCGCTGGTTGCGGCCCACGACGTCGCTAACGCGCTCGAGCGCAACGTCAAGGACGACTTTGGCGAGGATGTGGAGGTCGACGTCCATATCGAGCCACTGGAACCGGAACTGCCGCACGGCATCGACGCTCCCGTAGAGCGGGTCGAAGCCATCACCGCGGCGCTGACAGGGTTTGCCGCCGGCTCCGACATCCACGACATCCATAATGTGCGCGTCCGCAACACCGACGCCGGCGAGATCGTCAACTTCCATTGCCGCGCCGTGCCCTCGATGAGCGTGATCCGCGTGCATGAGCATGTCGACGAGATCGAGCGCGCGTTGCGCCGCGCGTTCCCGAGCGTGAAGCGCGTCATCAGTCACGCCGAGCCGCCGCGCGCGTGAGGCGCGAGTCACACGTTCTCGTTTCGGACTCACACGCCACGTCATTTTTCGGAACGCCGCGGCGCCAAGTCTCCGTTGGACAAGATTTATTTCGTATTAACGAATCGTTGACTCTCGACAGCCCGGGAAAACTGGATTCAAATCGCTGTGATTCGGAAGCGAGCTGGGGCTCTTCCGAACCGGGTAGCAGCGAAGTTTTTTTCTGAGCCAGTGGGGGGCCGAAGGCATGGCGCGCGCAGACGCCGCGAACGCGTGCGTCCAATCCGATTCGATCAAAGGATTGGCGCAGTCGATCGCGAAACCTGCCTACCACCGGCTCCTGGTTGCAGAGCCGGCGCTGCGACGCGCTGTGCCGACGCTCATCATCGCCTTCCTCATCACGATTTGCCTCGGCGCGCTCGTGCAGGTCGTCGACCAGACCCGGCAGAAGCGCGCCGTGATGAAGCGCGACATCTCCGCGCTCGCCGATCTGCTCGGCGAGCGCATCGACCGTCTCACCTCGATCCGCGCCGAGCGACTGAAGAACATCGAGGCGCTGCCCACCCTGCTGCCCGACCTGATTCCGTCCTGGGGCACGGCGAACGGCCGCCACGTCGTCGTCACCTCTGCCGGCGCCGAGCGCCGCATCCTCGCCCGCATTCCCGTCGAAACCGATGTCGGCGGCAACGACCGCCTGCTCGACGCCATCACGACAGCGCAACTGCTCACGGCGCCGCCGCAGCAGGGCGGCGTCTCCGAGCTGACGCTGCCGAACGGCAACGGCGCGATGGTGACGTCGCGCACCATCAGGTCGCTGCCCGGCCAGGTCACCGTCATCCAGGAGAAGATCGAGCCGATCTGGGGCTCCGACGCGGCGCTCTCGGTGACCCTGTCGGCGACGACCGGCTTCGTCGTCCTGATCCTCGGCTTCGCCTTCCACTGGCAATCCACCCGCGCCCGCGAGGGCGACCTGATCAACGACGCCGTGCGCGGGCGCATCGACACCGCGCTCAATCGCGGCCGTTGCGGCCTGTGGGACTGGGACCTGTCGCGCGGCCGCATCTTCTGGTCGCAGTCGATGTTCTCGATGCTCGGGCTGGACGGCCGCAACGAGCTGCTTACCTTCGGCGAGGTCAACGCGCTGGTGAAATCCGACGACATCGACCTGTTCGCGATCGCCGACCAGCTCATCTCCGAACAGATCGACCACATCGACCAGACCTTCCGCATGCAGCATGTCGACGGCCACTGGATCTGGCTGCGGGTGCGCTGCGAGCTCACGAGCGCGGCCGATTCCGGCATGCACCTGATCGGCATCGCCGTCGACATCACCGAGCAGAAGAGCCTCGCCGAGAAGACGGTGGAGGCCGACCTGCGGCTGCGCGACGCCATCGAGACCATTCCTGAAGCCTTCGTGCTGTGGGACGCCAGCGACCGTCTGGTGCTCTGCAACTCGCACTTCCAGCGCCTGCACAGGCTGCCCGACACCGCAGTCATCCCCGGCACCTCCTACGAGACCGTGCTCGAGGTCGGCCGCATGCCGGAGGTGCGCACCCGGCACAACGAGACCGCCAACCCGGCGCCAGGCGCCCGCACCTTCGAGGCCCAGCTCGACGATGGCAGCTGGCTGCATATCAGCGAGCGCCGCACCAAGGACGGCGGCTACGTCTCTGTCGGCACCGACATCACGCGCATCAAGGAGCACGAGCAGAAGCTCGTCGACAACGACCTGCGCCTGCGCGCCACCGTGATCGACCTCAAGCGCTCGCAGGCCGCGCTGGAACGCCAGACCAACGAGCTGGCCGACCTCGCCGAAAAGTACCAGCGCGAGAAAACCCGCGCCGAGGAAGCCAACCAGACCAAGTCAAAGTTCCTCGCCAATATGAGCCACGAGCTGCGCACGCCGCTCAACGCCATCATCGGCTTCTCCGAGATCATGGGGAGCGGCATGTTCGGCGAGCTCGGCTCGGAAAAGTACCAGGAATACTGCCAGGACATCCTCACCAGCGGCCACTATCTGCTCGAAGTCATCAACGACATCCTCGACATGTCGAAGATCGAGGCCGGCCGCATGAAGCTCGACATGGAGACGCTGGACCTGTCGCGGACTCTCGCGGAGTCCCTGCGCGTCGTCTCCGGCCGCGCCGAGGATAAGAACCTCACGCTCGACGCCAAGATCGACAACACTATCTCCGTTGTCGCCGACCGCCGCGCCACCAAGCAGATCATCGTCAATTTGCTCTCCAACGCCGTGAAGTTCACCCCCGATGGCGGCCGCGTCGTCGTCCGTAGCCGGCAGCTCGAGGACCGGATCGTGCTGATGATCGCCGACACCGGCATCGGCATCGCGCCGCATTCGCTGGCGCGGCTTGGGCGTCCGTTCGAGCAGGTCGAGAGCCAGCTCTCCAAGACCTATCACGGCTCGGGACTGGGGCTGGCGATCGCCCGCTCGCTGGCGCAGCTCCACGGCGGCTCGATGCGGTTGCGCTCGAAGATCGACGTCGGCACCGTCGTCCGCGTGACGCTGCCGCGCGACGCCAAAAAGGCGATGCCCCGGATTTCCGCCGCCGCCTGACCCCTCAGGATTGCAGCGTCGGCGCAACTTCGCGTGCGATGTTGACCAGCGCGGCGATCAGCGGCGTCATCGGATCGCGCTGCGGGATCACCAGGCCAATGCTGTAGTTGACGTCAGGCTCGACGATCGGGATCGAGCGCACGGTGTCCGAGAGGCCCAGCGTCTCCGCAAGCTTCGCCGGCATCACGCTCGCCCAGCGCCCGGTCTTGACGTGGGTGAACAGCACCAGCAGCGAGTTCGAGGTCAGCGTCGGCCGCGCTTCCGCGCCGACCGAGCGCAGTGCACGGTCGATGATACGGCGGTTCTGCATGTCTGGTGTCAGCAGGCACAGCGGCACCTGTCCGACCTCCTTCCACGTCACCGTGTCGCGATCACCGAACATCGCGTCGGGTGCGGTCAGGAGGCGATAGCTCTCGTTGTAGAGCGGGATGGTGCGCACCTTGCCGATCGGCTCGTTCTCGATATAGGTCAGCCCCGCATCGACCTCGAGATTTTCGAGCAGCCCGAGCACCTCCGAGGACGTCGTCGACTGGATGCGGAAGCGCACGTCGGGATGCTTTGCGCGGAACGGCGTCGTCAATGAGGCCACCATGCCGAGCACGGTCGGGATCGCCGCGATCCTGATCTCGCCGGACAGCTTGTGCCTCAACCCGTTGATCTCGTCGCGCATGGCGCGGGTGTCGCCGACGATCCTGCGCGCCCAGTCGAGCGCACGCTCGCCTTCCGGCGTAAAACCCTGGAAGCGCGAGCCGCGCTGAACCAGCATGACGCCGAGGATCTCCTCGAGCTGCTTCAGCCCCGTCGACATGGTCGGCTGGGTGACGCCGCACGCCTCCGCCGCCCGTCCAAAATGCCGCTCCTTGGCCAGCGCCAGCAGCAGTTCAAGCTTGTCGATCAAGCGTCAGTCCCCTTGCGTATTTTCACGCCGTCCAAGCTATCACGGGCCGCCCCCTCCAACACGCGAAAACGCAGCGATTATCGCATTTTCGTATCGTCCGATTGCAGGTCCCTATCGATCCGGATTCCCGATCGCAGCATGAGACAGCTTTATTGATTTCCGAATGATTCCAATTCTCATAGGCGGGTCGGTCACCCTTTGGTTGAGAACGAGAATGACAGCGGTCAGTGAACATTGGAGCGAAGCGCGCGGCGCTGAAATCATCGCCGAACATGCGGGACAGGAGGGCGCGACGCTGGTCATCCTCCACGCCCTGCAGGAGGCCTTCGGCTACGTGCCGGAGCCTGCGATCCCGATGGTGGCGCAGGCGCTCAGCCTGTCACGCGCTGAGGTTCATGGCGTGTTTACCTTCTACCATGATTTCCGGCACAAGCCGGCCGGCCGCCACGTGCTGAAGCTGTGCTGCGCGGAAGCCTGCCAGGCCGCTGGCGGCGATCGCCTCGCGGCGCGCGCTGAAGCCAAACTCGGCGTGTCGCTGGGCCACACCACCGCCGATGATCGCGTCACGCTGGAGCCGATCTACTGCCTCGGCCTATGCGCCACCGCCCCGTCCGCGATGCTCGATGGCCGCCTCGTCGGCAGGCTCGATGAAGCGCGCCTCGACGCGCTGGTCGCGGAGGCGCAGCGATGACGATGCGTCTGTTCGTCCCACGCGATGCCGGCGCCGTTGCGGTCGGTGCCGACGATGTGGCGCTCGCGCTGGAGCAGGCTGCGGCCAGGCGCGGCCTTGCGATCGAGATCATCCGCACCGGTTCCCGCGGCCTCTATTGGCTGGAGCCGGTGGTCGAGGTGGCGACGCCCGCGGGCCGGATCGCTTTCGGACCCGTCACGCCTGCCGATGCGCCGTCCCTGCTCGACGCAGTCGCTACCGGCGGGCCGCATCCGCTCGGACTCGGCGCGGCCGAAGAGATCCCGTGGCTGAAGCGTCAGACCCGCCTCACCTTCGCCCGCTGCGGCGTGATCGATCCGCGCTCGCTCGACGACTACCGCGCCCATGGCGGCTACAAGGGCCTGGAGCGCGCGCTGTCGCTCGGCCCCGACGCTGTTCTCGCTGAAGTCACCGCATCCGGTCTGCGCGGCCGCGGCGGCGCGGGCTTTCCGACCGGCATCAAGTGGAAGACGGTCGCGCAGGCGAGCGCGAACCGCAAGTTCATCGTCTGCAACGCTGACGAAGGCGACAGCGGCACGTTTGCCGACCGCATGATCATGGAAGGCGATCCCTTCCTCGTCATCGAGGGCATGACGATCGCGGCGATCACGGTCGGTGCAACCAAGGGCTACATCTACATCCGCAGCGAATATCCGCATGCGGTCGAGGCGATGAACGCCGCCATCAAGGCTGCGAAGCGCGGCGGCTATCTCGGCACTGACATCGGCGGCTCCAAGCAGGAGTTCGATCTCGAGGTCCGCGTCGGTGCCGGCGCCTATGTCTGCGGCGAAGAGACCTCGCTCCTCGAAAGCCTCGAAGGCCGCCGCGGCATCGTGCGCGCAAAGCCGCCGCTGCCCGCCCATCACGGCCTGTTCGGCAAGCCCACGGTCATCAACAACGTGCTGTCCTTCGCGGCGGTGCCGTTCGTCATGGCCGAAGGCGCCAAGGCCTATGCCGATTTCGGCATGGGCCGTTCGCGCGGCACCATGCCGATTCAGCTCGCCGGCAACATCCGCCATGGCGGGCTGTTCGAGACCGCCTTCGGCGTCACGCTCGGCGAGCTCGTCGACGAGATCGGCGGCGGCACCTTCACCGATCGCCCCGTCCGCGCCGTGCAGGTCGGCGGTCCGCTCGGCGCCTACTTCCCGCGCGCGCTGTTCGATACGCCGTTCGACTACGAGGCCTTTGCCGCCCGCGACGGCCTGATCGGCCATGGCGGCATCGTCGTGTTCGACGACAGCGTCGACATGCGCAGGCAGGCGCGCTTCGCGATGGAATTCTGCGCCATCGAATCCTGCGGCAAGTGCACGCCGTGCCGGATCGGCTCGACCCGCGGCGTCGAGACCATCGAAAAGATCATCAACGGCGAGCGCGTGGCGGAAAACCTCGCGCTGGTCGAGGACCTCTGCAACACCATGAAATTCGGCTCGCTCTGCGCGCTCGGCGGCTTCACACCATACCCCGTGCTCAGTGCATTGAAGCATTTCCGGGAGGACTTTGTCCCGGCGCCGACGCTTCAGGCCGCGGAATAGGAGAACGAAAATGTCTCTGATCGAAGAAATCGACTTCGGCACGCCAGCTTCCAAATCGAAGACGATGGTCACGCTGACCATCGACGGCAACCAAGTCACGGTGCCAGAGGGCACCTCGATCATGCGCGCCGCGATGGACGCCGGCCACCAGATCCCAAAACTGTGCGCGACCGACATGGTCGACGCCTTCGGCTCCTGCCGCCTCTGCCTCGTCGAGATCGAGGGCCGCGCCGGCACGCCGGCCTCCTGCACCACGCCCGTGATGCCCGGCCTCGTCGTCCACACCCAGACCGAACGGCTGAAGAAGCTGCGCAAGGGCGTGATGGAGCTCTACATCTCCGACCATCCGCTCGACTGCCTCACGTGCGGAGCCAATGGCGATTGCGAATTGCAGGACATGGCGGGTGCCGTCGGCTTGCGCGACGTGCGTTATGGCTATGAAGGCGAGAACCACGTCTTCGCCAAGACCGACGGCTGCACCAACGACAATTGGATGCCGAAGGACGAGTCCAACCCCTACTTCACCTATGATCCCTCCAAATGCATCGTCTGCTCGCGTTGCGTGCGCGCCTGCGAGGAGGTGCAAGGCACCTTTGCACTGACGATCTCGGGCCGCGGTTTTGACAGCCGCGTCTCGCCCGGCATGAGCGAGAGTTTCCTGGGCTCCGAATGCGTCTCCTGCGGCGCCTGCGTGCAGGCCTGCCCGACCGCGACGCTGACGGAAAAATCCGTGATCGAGATCGGCCAGCCCGAGCATTCCGTCGTCACCACCTGCGCCTATTGCGGCGTCGGCTGCGCCTTCAAGGCGGAGATGCGCGGCGAGGAAGTCGTGCGCATGGTGCCCTACAAGGACGGCAAGGCCAATCGCGGCCATTCCTGCGTCAAGGGCCGCTTCGCCTGGGGTTACACCAACCACAAGGAGCGCATCCTCAGGCCGATGATCCGCGAACGGATCGAAGACCCCTGGCGTGAAGTCTCCTGGGACGAGGCGTTCTCCTTCGCCGCCACGAAGATGCGCGGCATCCAGCAGAAGTACGGTCGCGACGCCATCGGCGGCATCACCTCGTCCCGCTGCACCAATGAAGAAACCTATCTGGTGCAAAAACTGATCCGCGCCGGTTTTGGCAACAACAATGTCGACACCTGCGCCCGTGTCTGCCATTCGCCGACCGGCTACGGTCTCGCCACCACCTTCGGCACCTCCGCCGGCACGCAGGATTTCGACTCGGTCGAGCACACCGACGTCGTCGTCGTGATCGGCGCCAACCCGGCCTCGGCCCATCCCGTGTTCGCCTCGCGCCTGAAGAAGCGGCTGCGCCAGGGCGCAAAGCTGATCGTGATCGATCCGCGCCGCACCGAGATGGTGGAGGCGCCGCATGTGAAGGCGCTGCACCTGCCGCTGATGCCCGGCACCAACGTCGCGGTCATGACCGCGATCGCCCACGTCATTGTCACCGAAGGCCTCGTCAACGAAGCCTTCGTCCGCGAGCGCTGCGACTGGAGCGAGTTCGAGGAATGGGCGGCCTTCGTCGCGCAAGCCAAGAACAGCCCGGAAGCAACCGCGATCCTGACCGGCGTCGACCCAAAAGTACTGCGCGAGGCCGCGCGGACCTATGCCACCGGCGGCAATGGCGCGATCTATTACGGCCTCGGCGTCACCGAGCACAGCCAGGGCTCCACGACCGTGATCGCAATCGCCAACCTCGCGATGGCAACCGGCAATATCGGCCGGCCCGGCGTCGGCGTGAACCCGCTGCGCGGCCAAAATAACGTTCAAGGCTCCTGCGACATGGGCTCGTTCCCGCACGAGCTCCCCGGCTACCGCCACATCTCGGGCGAGGCCGTGCGCGACCAGTTCGAGGCGTTGTGGAACGTCAAGCTCAACCCCGAGCCGGGCCTGCGCATTCCCAACATGTTCGATGCCGCGATCGAAGGCACGTTCATGGGCATCTATGTGCAGGGTGAGGACATCCTGCAATCCGATCCCAACACGTCGCATGTGGTGGCGGCACTGTCGGCGATGGAATGCGTCATCGTCCACGACCTGTTCCTGAACGAGACCGCCAACTACGCCCACGTCTTCCTGCCCGGCTCGAGCTTCCTGGAGAAGGACGGCACCTTCACCAATGCCGAGCGCCGCATCCAGCGCGTGCGCAAGGTGATGACGCCGAAGAACGGCATGGCCGATTGGGAAGTCACCATCGGCCTCGCCAAGGCCATGGGCTTCGAGATGAACTACAGCCATCCGTCCGAGATCATGGACGAGATCGCGGCGCTGACGCCGACCTTCGCCGGCGTGTCCTACGCGCGGCTCGACGAGCTCGGCTCGGTGCAATGGCCCTGCAACGAGAAGGCGCCCGAGGGCACGCCGGTGATGCATATCGACGGCTTCGTCCGCGGCAAGGGCAAGTTCGTCGTGACAGAATATGTCGCAACCGACGAGCGCACCGGCCCGCGCTATCCGCTGCTGCTGACCACGGGCCGCATCCTCAGCCAGTACAATGTCGGCGCGCAGACCCGCCGCACCGACAACGTGGTCTGGCACAGCGAGGACCGGCTCGAGATCCATCCTCACGACGCCGAGCAGCGCGGCGTGCGCGACGGCGACTGGGTGCGGCTGAAGAGCCGCGCCGGCGAAACCACGCTGCGCGCCGAGATCACCGATCGCGTCGCACCGGGCGTGGTCTACACCACCTTCCACCACCCGGACACGCAGGCCAACGTGATCACAACAGAGTATTCGGACTGGGCGACCAACTGCCCTGAATACAAGGTCACGGCGGTGCAGATCTCGCCGTCGAACGGACCGTCGGACTGGCAGAAGGCCTATGACGCGCAGGCGCGGCATTCCCGCCGCATCGCACCCGCCGAAGCCGCGGAGTGAACCCATGCACGTGGCGGTACAGGCCATCGACCGCGAAATCTGGCGCGACGGCGCGGCCTCCGAGGGCGCGCGGCTGATCCCGGAGGAGACGCCGATCGCGCTGACCTATAATGGCGGCACCTATGCCGTCATGATGGGAACGCCGCAAAACCTCGAGGATTTTGCGGTCGGATTCAGCCTCAGCGAGGGCATCGTGACATCGGTCGACGAGATCCAGTCGCTCGAAATCGTGCGCCTCGATGACGGCATCGAGCTTCGGATGTGGCTGGCGCCCGAGACCGCAGGCCTGATCAGCGAGCGGCGGCGACACATTGCGGGCCCGACCGGTTGCGGGATCTGCGGCGTCGAGTCCATTGCGGAGGCGATCCGGCCTGCTGCGATCGTGCCGCAAGGAGAGCGCTTCAGGCACGACCAGGTCATGGCGGCGATGCAGGCCATTGCGCCTCTGCAATCGATCAACTGGCAGACCCGCGCCGTTCACGCCGCCGCGTTCTGGTCCCCTGCCCGCGGCATCGTGGCGCTGCGCGAGGACGTCGGTCGCCACAATGCGCTGGACAAGCTCGCCGGCGCGCTCGCGCGCAGCCGGACCGATGCGAGCGACGGCATGGTGCTGCTGACGAGCCGCGTCTCCGTCGAGATGGTACAGAAGACGGCTGCGATCGGCGCGCCTGTCATGGTTGCCGTCTCCGCGCCGACCGCGCTCGCGGTTCGCACCGCAGAGGCCGCCGGCATCACGCTGGTCGCGATCGCCCGCAGCGACGGATTCGAAGTTTTTACGCATGGCGGCCGCGTGGCGGCCTGCGTCACCACAGAGGTTGCCAATGTCGCCTGACCGATTGATTTACATGGCCAACCAGATCGGAACGTTCTTCCGCAGCCAGGGCCATGACAAGGCGGTGCCGGGAATTGCCGAGCACATCAAGAAGTTCTGGGATCCCCGCATGAAGCGCGCGATCTTCGCCCATCTCGACGCCGGCGGCGCCGGCCTGGATGCTCCCGTCCGTGACGCCCTCGAAACGCTGAAGAAGGCGGCCTAGCCCCGCCTCAAAGCCGCCGGAGCATGGCGCATATGCCATGCCCGCGCTCCGACGGTCATTGCAGCCTCATCAGGCGGCCTTATACAGGTCGGGCAATGATCGGAAGGGTTTTGACGATGGGCCTGACGCGCCGGACGCTGCTTGCCGCCCCCGCACTCCTGCTCGGAACCACCCGCGTGCGCGCGGCTGCTGTCACCGACGCCACCGGCCGCGCGCTGGAGATCCCGGCAACCGTCAGCCGCGTCTTTCCTGCCGGGCCTCCCGCATCAATACTGCTCTACACGCTCGCACCTGAGTTGCTGCTCGGCTGGACGCGCGCCAACCGTTCCGAGGAATGCGCATTCCTGCTGCCGGACATCTGCGCGCGGCCGGAGGTCGGCCGGCTTACCGGGCGCGGCAACACCGCGAACCTGGAATCGGTCATCGCGCTAAAGCCTGACCTGATCCTCGACGTCGGCTCGACCACGCCAACCCTTGTCTCGCTGGCCACGCGCGTGCAGGAGCAGACCGGGATTCCCTACGCGCTGCTCGACGGCCGCTTCGATGCGACAGCGGCGACCTATCGCCTGCTCGGCGCCCTCACCCGTCGCGATGCCGAGCCGCTCGCGACCTACGCCGAAGCGACGCTCGCCACCATCACCGCGCGCGTCAACCGCATCCCCGAGAACGAGCGGCCGCGGGTCTACTACGCACGCGGGCCGCGCGGGCTCGAGACCGGGCTCGGCGGCTCGATCAATGTCGAGACGTTGGAATTTTTGGGCGCGCGCAACGTCGCGGCCGAGCAGAAGGGCGGGCTCGCCACCGTCTCGGTCGAGCAGGTCCTGGCGTGGAATCCGGCTGTCATCGTGACCATCGACCGCGACTTCGCCGCCAACGTGCGCAGCGATGCGCAATGGGCCGGCGTCACGGCGGTGCGCGACGGCCGCGTGCACCTGTCGCCAAAGCTGCCGTTCGGCTGGGTCGACTTCCCGCCCTCGGTCAACCGGCTGATCGGGCTCTGGTGGCTGGCAAAGATCCTCTACCCCCAGCATTTCCCCGAGGACATGCGCGAGCTGACGCGGGACTTCTATTCGCGATTCTACCATATCGCACCGTCCGACGCCGATATCGACCGTGTGCTCGCCGGGCGGGACTGATAGTCTGCCGGCGATGTCCCGCTCGCCCCTCCCCGGTCTGTTGATCTCGTTCGCCGTCCTGCTTGCGGGGCTGCTGCTCGCCTTCACGGTCGGGCGCTATCCGGTTGGTCTCGGCGACCTCATCGCCGTGCTCTCGGCAAAGCTGTCCGGCCATGCGTCGAGCGTGCCCGCCGCCGTCGAGACCGTGATCTGGCAAGTGCGGGGCCCGCGCGTGATCGCCGCGAGCCTGGTCGGCGCGGCGCTCGCCGTCGCCGGCACCACATTCCAGGGCCTGTTCCGCAACCCCCTGGTCTCGCCAGACATCCTCGGCGCCTCCTCAGGCGCCGCACTCGGCGCAGTGCTCGGCATCTACTTTTCGCTCGGCGTGTTCGCGATCCAGGCGCTGGCCTTCGCGGGTGGATTGGTCGCGGTGGCGATGGTCTATGCGGTCGGCTCCGCAGTCGCAGCGCGCGATCCCGTCTTGGTGCTGGTGCTTGCCGGCGTCGTGATCGGGGCGTTGCTCGGCGCCGGCGTCGGCCTGATCAAATATCTCGCCGATCCCTACAACCAGCTGCCGGCGATGACGTTCTGGCTGCTCGGCAGCCTCGCATCCACGAACCCATCCGATCTCATTCCGCTGCTCGGGCCCGTCATGATCGGCACGCTCATCCTGCTGGCGCTGCGCTGGCGCATGAACGTGATGTCGCTGCCGGACGAGGAAGCGCGCGCGCTCGGCGTCTCCACGGGGCCCCTGCGCATCGCGATCATCGCCGCCGCTACGCTGGTGACGTCCGCCAGCGTCGCGACCGCCGGCATCATCGGCTGGGTCGGCCTCGTGGTGCCGCATATCGCACGCACACTGGTCGGCCCCGATTTCGGCCGGCTGATCCCGGCGGCGGCGCTGATGGGCGGCGGCTTCCTCCTGCTGATCGACACGCTGGCGCGCACCGCGGCGCAGGTGGAAATTCCCCTCGGCATCCTCACCGCCTTCGTCGGCACACCGTTCTTCATCTGGCTGCTCGCCGGCGTCTCCAAGACGTGGTCCGCGCCGTGATCATGTCGGGGCACGATCTCTCCATCGGTTATCGCGACCGCGTGGTCGGTAGCCACCTCAACGTTCAGCTTGCGACCGGCGAGGTGCTGGCGCTGCTTGGTCCCAATGGCGGCGGCAAGACCACGCTCTTGAAGACGCTGATCGGGCTGCTTCCGCCCAAGGCGGGAGATATCAGGCTTGGCGAGCGCAAGCTCGCGGGCCTCACCAGCCGCGAGCGCGCGCGGCTGATCGCCTATGTGCCGCAGTCGCATGCGGCGACCTTTGCCTTCACGGTCGAGACCGTCGTGCTGATGGGGCGGACCGCGCATGGAGGCCTGTTCGGCCGGCCGACCTCGGCCGATCGCACGATTGCCGCGCGCATGCTCGAACGGTTCGGCATCGCGCATCTTGCGGAACGTCCCTACACCATGCTCTCGGGCGGCGAACGCCAATTGACGCTGCTCGCCCGCGCGCTGGCGCAGGAGCCGCAATTCGTCGTGCTGGACGAGCCGACCTCGAGCCTCGACTTTGGCAATCAGGGCCGCGTGATCCGCGAGTTGCGGGCGCTTGCCGCCTCCGGCCATGGCGTGCTGTTCACGACGCATGATCCGAACCACGCGATGGCGGCGGCTAGCCGCGCCTACCTCTTGCGCAAGGGCATGCGGGTCGGCGAAGGTCCGGTCGCCGATGTGTTGACGCTCGAAAAACTGTCCGCGCTCTACGGCGCCAGCGTCAGGCAGATGATCGATGCCGCGACCGGCGCCGCGGCATTCCTGCCGGACTAAGGCGGCGGTCCAACAAAACGTCGAAAACAACCCCATGCACAGTAGCCGGACGGGTCGGTCGACGACTTGCTGATTTTACGAATTTCGCTTGACCCGTCGGGCAAATCAGGGGTATATTGCCATCGTCGGCAGGAGTGGCGCCATATCCTGCCCAGACGGCTCTGCACCGTCATGGCCGGGCCGCGCGTCAGGTTCTTGATCGCCCCCTCGATTTCTCCGCGGGAAAATCCTGCAGCAGTGGAAAGCGGTCTATTTGATTTCCCACTTCCAATACCTTGCTGATCGAAGGCTTTCAGACTGACTTGAAAACCATCAAATAGAATATCCCAATCATGGCTGCCGTTGATGGGAGGCCCAAAAAGGTCCAATTCTTGAAGAGCTCATGATACACAGCGGGTAATTCTGAGCTTGTCTCACTAGCCTTTTTGCAAAGATCAACCATGCGATGCTGCAGCCAGACACCAGGGATCCAGCAAAGACCGGCTATACAAAATAGTACCAAGGCCCACCCAAGCCATCCCGTCCAAACTGGAAATCCCGCCAGTGATGCCATCCACCATCCAGTGATGATTTGAGCCAGCGCGGACAATACAGTCAGGTACGACTCGACCTTGACAATATGAGGCCCGACTTCGGCAATGACTTTTACTTTCTTGGAGCCAAATACAATTGTACCTAGCAAGGCAGCAAAAATGCCTCCACCAAATAGAATTGTGGCGCTCATGATATGGAGCAATTTTAGTATTGGGTAGATCATCGTAAGTCTCTCAAAAGAATCTCATCAGGCCTTCAACTAGACCGCTTTCATCAATCTGAAAACCGTCAGCTCGAAGCAGGCACACCAAGAACGCCATCCGTCATGGCCGGGCTTGTCCCGACCATCCACGACCTTTCTCGCAGCACGAAGAACGTGGATGCCCGGGACATCTAGCGCGAAGACGCGCTTCGCGCTTCTGCCCGGGCATGACGACGGAGTTTGTGGCACTAACCGACCAGCGCGTTGAAGACGCGCCTGACTTCGGTCTGCGTTTCACGGACACGGGCTTCCAGCGCGGAAAAGTCGGGGGTGTCCCCGGCCCGCACCATCACGCGCTGAAGATCCACACCTGCCGTCTCCGGATTGAACTTTCCGATCACGCAGAGCCTGAGGATTTGCGTCAGGTCGTGATAGAGCCGCGCCGCGGAACGCAAGATCTCAGCTTCCGACGCATCGAGCACGCCGAGTCTTGCGGCGTTTTCCAGCACCTGAAGCGTCGAGACGCTGAGGATCTCCGGCTTGTCGGCGGCGTGGACGAGCTGGAGATATTGCGCGATGAAGTCGATGTCGACGAGACCGCCTGCCGCGAGCTTCAGGTCCCAGATGTCGTCCTCGCCCTTCTCCAGCGCGATCGCCCGCCGCATCTCGGCGACGTCGTTGGCGACAGTCGCGCGATCACGGCGCCGCGTCAGCACCTGGCGAATGACGGCTTCGATCTCGTCGCGGAACGCAGGCGATGCCGAGACGACGCGCGCCCGCGTCAGCGCCATGTGCTCCCATGTCCAGGCTTCGTTCTCCTGATAGTCGGCGAAGGAGTGGATGTGCGAGGCCACGGGACCGGCGCGCCCCGAGGGACGCAGCCGCATATCGATCTCGTAGAGCACGCCGTAATTGGTTCGCGTCGTGAACGCACTGATCAGGCGCTGTGTGAAACGCGCGAAGTAATGTGCGCCTTGCAGCGACCTTGCGCCGTCGGAGTCCGGATCGTCAGCGTCGAAATCATAGAGCAGGATCAGGTCGAGATCGGAGGATGCCGTCATCTCGCGGCTGCCGAGCCGGCCCATGGCGATGATGGCGGTCTCCTGCCCCCTGATCCGTCCGTGCTGGGCGGCGAAACGATCGGCGACCAGCCCATGCACGGTGTGAACGATGCCCTCGGCGACGTCGGCGAACGCCGTGCCCGCCTGCTGCGCCGAGACGGTGCCGGACAGAATGCGCGTGCCGATCAGGAACAGGCTCTCCTGCCCGAACAGGCGGAGCCGGTCGAGAAATTCCTCGTAGGAGTCCGCATCGCGCACCGTGGCGGCGAGACGCGCCGACAATTCCTGCCGATCCGGCATCGCGCCGAAGAACCGCGGGTCGATCAGGCCGTCCATGAGCTGCGGCTTCCGCGCCAACATCTCACCGAGCCGCGGGGCAGCACCAAGCACCAGCGCCACCAGTGCGACGAGATCTCGGTTCTGGCTGAGCAGCGTGATCAGGCGACCGCCGCGCTGCAGGGCCTGGAGGAACTGGTCGAAGGCGACGACGGCACGGTCCGGGTCCTCGGCGTGCGCGAGGCCGTCGATCAGCGCCGGCACGAACTCGATGAAAGCGGTGCGCGTCGCCCCGTTGCGGAATACGCGGTAGTTGCCGGTCATCCAGTCGCGCACGGTCTGGGCCAGCGCGGCGGGCTTCTTGAAGCCGAGCGTGGTGAGATGCTGCAACAGGCGCTGGTCGTCGGGGCCCGCACCGTAGTCGACCGCCGGCAGCTGGACCGTGCCGGTCGGATCGCCTTCGAACAGCTTTTCGTAGTGGCCCTGGACGATTTCGAGCTGGCGCAGGAGGTCGCGGGCGAAGGCTTCGCGGCTGGTGTAGCCGAAGAACCACGCAAAGCGCTCGACCGCCTCCTTGTCGTCAGGCAGCGCGTGGGTCTGCTCGTCGGCGATCATCTGGAGGCGGTGCTCGACCCGGCGCAAGAATTCGTAGGCGTTCGTGAGCTCGTCGCGCGCCTGATAGGTGATCCAGTTGCTGGTGGCGAGCACGTCAAGCGCGACCAGCGTCGGCCGCACCCGCAGCTCAGGATGCCGCCCGCCGGCGATCAGCTGCTGGGTCTGGGCAAAGAACTCGATCTCGCGGATGCCGCCGCGGCCGACCTTGACGTTGTGTCCTTCGACGGAGATCTCGCTCTGGCCGCGATAGGTCTGCATCTGCCGCTTCATGTCGTGGACGTCGGCAAGCGCCGCAAAATCCAGATGCTTGCGCCAGACGAAGGGCGAGATTTCGGCGAGCAGTGCTTCGCCGGCGTTGATATCGCCGGCGCAGGCGCGCGCCTTGATCATGGCGGCGCGCTCCCAGGTGCGCCCTTCCCGCTCGTAATAATGCAACGCCGCGTCGCGGGAGATCGCCACTTGCGTGGAGGACGGATCTGGCCGCAGCCGCAGGTCGACGCGGAACACATAGCCGTCATAGGTCCGCTGTTGCAGCAGGCGCGACAGCCCCTGCGTGACCCGGACGAAGAACGGCTGGGGCTCGATGTCATCGGCCAGCGTCGTCGCATCCGGATCGAAGAACACGATCAGGTCGATGTCGCTGGAGTAGTTCAATTCGCCCGCGCCCATCTTGCCCATTGCAAGCACGATCAGGCCGGAGCCTTCTTCGGGCGCGTCGGGATTCGACGGCGAGATGCGGCCGCGTGCGGCTTCCTGTCGCAGCAGAAATTCAAGTGCCGTCTGCACCGAGGACACAGCGAGATCGGTCAGCGCCGCCGTCACCCGCATCACCGGCCAGACGCCGCCGATGTCGCACAGCGCGGTCAGGAGCGCGGCTTCCGATTTCGTGCGGCGAAGCAGCCGGATCACCTCGGCTTCGTCCGATGCGGCGAGGACGGCGTGTCTGGTGCCCTCGATCAGCGACGCAAAATGCGCATCGGGATCGCTCTGAAGCAGCCGGATGAACCGTGCCGGATCGGCACGAACCAGCTCGAACAGATATGGCGAGAAGTCCGCGATCCCCGCCAGGATCTCCCGGGCGAATGAATGCACCAACTGCGCCTCGATCGCAGCCGCGGCTTGCGGATCGAGCTCGGCCAGCCAGTCACGAAGGCGTTGTTCGGCGGTGGTGGAAGCGGCAACATGAGGCGCTTCCGCAAAGCGAGCGGCAAGAGCGACACCATGCTTGTCCGCGTTTCCCGGCGCGGAGAGAGTCATGCCACCTTCTGTGACACATCCTGCGTTAGGGGAGCAACCCTGTCGCTGGCGCCCGCCCGCGCAGGCAGCACCAGCGTGGCGACGAGGCCGGGATGGGCGTCGCCCAGCTTCAATTCACCGCCGTGCAATGTGGCCACGGCCGACGCGAGGCTCAACCCCAGACCGGAGCCGGGTAGTGTCCGGCTCGCTTCCAGCCGCACGAACCGCTCGATCGCGTGCTTGCGATCGCCTTCGGGGATGCCGGGGCCGCGATCGGTGACGCTGAGCAGGACGTGACCGCCCTCGCGCTTCGCCTCGATCAAAATCTGGCGGCTGTCCATGCTGACGACGGTTCCCGCTGCCTGCGCAACAGGCTTGCCGTATTTGACGGCATTTTCGACGAGATTGGCGAGCGCCTGGCTGATCAGTTCGCGGTTGGCGTGGACGGGCGTGGGTTCGGTCTTCACCTTCAGCATCATGCCGTCATCTTCGGCGAGCGGCTCGTAGAGCTCGTGGATGCCATTGGCAACGTCGGCGGCGTCGAAGTCGTCCATATTGCCGCGGGCCTGGCCGGATTCTGCGCGCGCGATCATCAGGAGCGCATTGAAGGTGCGGATCAGCCCGTCGGATTCCTCGATGGTACGTTCGAGTGCCGCGCGATACTCGCCCTCGCTACCCGATTTCGCCAACGCTTCCTCGGCGCGGTTGCGCAGCCGCGTCAGCGGCGTCTTGAGGTCGTGTGCGATGTTGTCGGAGACTTCCTTCAGCCCGGCCATCAGGGCCTCGATGCGCTCCAGCATGGCGTTGAGGTTTTCGGCCAGGCGGTCCAGCTCGTCGCCGCTGCGCCCGACCGGCAGGCGTTCGCTGAGATCGCCGGTCATGATGCGCTGGGCGGTGCCGGTCATTGCATCGATCCGGCGCAGCACTCTGCGCGCGACGAAGATGCCGCCACCAAGGCCCAGCACGACCACGATGAGGATCGACCATTGCGCGGCTCTTGCGACGATGCCGAACAGGCGGCGGCGCTCGTCGAGATCCCTACCGATCAGCAGGCGGAAGCCGTTCGGCAGCTCGCTGACGTAAACCAGCGCGCGATGATCGCGGCTGTCGGTCTCCTCCATCCGCCGGTAGGCCGTTTCGATCCAGCCGCGCGTCGCCATCACGCCGGGCGCGAGCGAGCCGACATTGCCGGCAATAGCCTGCCCGGACGGGTTGGTCACGAGATAGAGGTTGGCGTTCGGCCGCAGCGACCGGTATTCGATCGCACGCGCGAGGCCGTACAGGCCACGGCCGATGTAGATGTCGTTGATCTCGGCGGTTTCGACGTTGACCGTCTGCGTGATTTCTTCGGTGATCAGCCGGCGCGTGTTCCAGGCGAAATAGCCGAGCAGCGACGCCGCGAACATCGCGAACAACAGCAGATAGACCAGCATCAGCCGGAACGCCGTGGTTCGGATCAGTTTACCGAATGCCGTCACGGATCATGTACGGCACCGGCAAAATGGTAAATTCAAAACCATTTTCCTCGCCGTCCTCTCAGGGGTGGTTGGTCCTTTTGGCAAGCGGCTACAATCCCTTATCGGCTATGGCGAACCGCGCCGTCACGGTTCTCATGATAAAGGCAGAAAGAGCCCCTCTCTACTTAAATCTGTGCAATCTCGCGGGCTTCCGGGGTCCGCTTCCGGAGCTGGAGCAGACTTGAGACGGCGGATTGCTCGATCTCCGGCTTCGCCCCTTCGCGGACGTTCTTGATGTAGATCAACCGGACCACGGCGCTTCGCGTCTTAGCTGGCTCGTCCACTGTCCATTCTCCGCCCTTGAAGGAAAATTGGAAAATCCGCAGCAGCAAAGCAGGATTATTGCTCGCCACTGCAGGGATAGTCAGGAGGAACCATCATGAATAAGCGTCTGTCATCATTAGCAGCGGTCTTGTCGGGTCTGATTCTCATGGTCCCGACATCGGTCCCGAGCGCTGCTCAATCGATTTCTGCGGACGAGGCACAGGCCATCGCCGTGGAGGCATATACTTACTTCTATCCGCTCGTGACGATGGACCTGACGCGCAAGCAACTCATCAATACCGATGCCAAAACCGGTGGAATGGGCGGTCCGCCCAACACATTCGACAATATCCTGGCCTACCCGACCGCGGACATGAGGGCGGTCGTGCGGCCCAATTTCGACACGTTGTATTCGAGCGCCTGGCTGGACCTGACGCAGGAGCCCATGGTCGTTTCGGTTCCTGATACCGGTGGCCGCTTCTATCTTCTACCGATGCTTGACATGTGGTCCGACGTGTTCGCTTCGCCGGGATTGCGCACGACAGGCACCAAGGCAGCCAATTTCCTGGTCGTGCCGCCGGGCTGGAATGGAGACGTGCCGGCAGGCTTCACGCGCATCAATGCGCCGACGCCCCATGTATGGGTCATCGGTCGCACCAAGACCGATGGGCCCGCCGACTATGCCGCAGTTCACGAGGTGCAGAAGGGCTACAAGATCACGCCGCTGTCTGGATGGGGCAAGCCTCCGGTCGCGGTAACGCAAACCATCGATCCCAACGTCGACGTCAAGACGCCGCCGAAGAGACAAGTCGACACGATGGCGGGCGACAAATTCTTCGCCTATGCCGCGGAGTTGCTCAAGGTCAACCCGCCACACATCACCGATGAGCCGATCATCGCCCGCATGAAGCGGATTGGTTTCGAGCAGGGCAAGAGCTTCGACACAGCCAAGGTTGACGCGACAGTGCGGAAGGCCATCGACGACGCGCCGGCGCAGGCGCAAAAGCTGATGGCATGGAAAGTCCCGACATTGGCGCGCGTCGCCAACAACTGGTCCATGAACACGGACACGATGGGCGTTTACGGCACCTATTATTTGAAGCGCGCGATCGTCGCCCAGATCGGACTCGGTGCCAATCTGCCGGAGGACGCGATCTACCCGGGCAGCATTGGCGATGAAAGCGGCAAGCCGCTCGACGGCGCAAACAAATACATCATCCGCTTCACCAAAGACGAGTTGCCGCCGGTCGAGGCATTCTGGTCAATCACGCTATATGACAACGAAGGCTTCCAGGTTGCCAATCCGGTCAATCGCTTTGCGGTGAGCAGCTGGATGCCGTTCAAGCGCGACGCCGACGGCTCGCTGACTATCTATTTCCAGAATGAAAATCCCGGCAGCGATCACGAAGCCAACTGGCTGCCCGCACCCAAAGGTCCGTTCAGCCTCACCATGCGCCTCTATGCGCCGAAGTCGGACGCGCTGACCGGCGTGTGGAATCCCCCGGCCATCAAGCGGATCGATAGCGACACCGTTGGCCGGAAGTGACGATAGATGCCGACGCGGCCAGGTCTAGTTGGCAGACCATGGACGCGCCGGCGTCTTACCGAATGCCGTCACGGATCATGTATCCAATTTCAGCGCTGCGTCTGCTATCACCGAGCATCGTCACCCTTCGCATTCTCTTTTGTTTACAGTATCTTGGGCTTATAAGCTATCGTCTGTCTTCGCCTAAAACCGCCGAACGCCAGCCGGGCCAGGTAAAAAAGTGGTAAGGTGACGCACGGCTCCCTTTGAAAGTATCCGTGACGGTCACACATCCGCACCGGTTCCCGTGGAATTACTGACGGTGGCGGCCAAAGCATCCGTGCCGGTAAGTGGTAAGCGAAAGGGGAACGTTAAAGTGGCGCTCAATTCGAACCAAGTTAAATCCCTGCAAGCTGGCGTTCATGCGGACACCGGGGGTCTCTATCTGGTCGTGCGCGCGAGCGGTGATCGGGTGTGGGCCTTCCGCTTCACGGACCTCGAGGGCAAGCGGGCGCAGATGGAGTTCGCCAAGGCTGGCGACCGCGACAGCGCAGGGGGTGACGTTCTGACCCTAAGCAGCGCGCGCGAGAAGGCCCGCGAATATAAAGTCGCATTGAAGCGCGAGGGTATCGATCCGCGCGTCAAGAAGCGGGCGACCGCTCAAGGCAGCAAAACATTCAAGGAATTTGCGGAGGAGCAGTACCCTGATTGGTGCCGGGGCTTGTCCAAAGAGGAGTTATCCCAATGGCAGCGCTCCATCCGCGACGTGCCGAGCTTGCACGAGAAGAAAGTCCACGAGATTACCACCGAGCACGTGTTGGAGGCACTCAAGCGGACCTGGACCGTCAAGCCTGTCACAGCGTCGCGGACGCGCCAGCGAATTGAGCGGTTGATGGACGCTGCCAAAGCCTTGAAGCTTCGCTCAGGTGAGAATCCGGCCGCATGGCGCGGCAACCTCAAACACCTGCTGCCGTCACCCCGCAAGCTGAATCGCAAAAAGGGACATCGGTCCGCGCCATACACGAAGATGCCGCAAATGATGACAGGGCTGCGCTCTGATCCCGGCAATGCCGCGCGCTGCGCAGAAGTGGGCATCCTCACCGTGTCGCGCAGCCAAGAAATCCGGCTCATGGAATGGACCGAACTCGACTTCGAGGCGAAGACATGGATGGTTCCGGCTGAGAAGATGAAGATAAAGGGGGACTTAGAGCCCAAACCGCATCTCGTTCCGCTGTCGCATCAGGCCATCGAGATCATCCAATCGATGCGGCGCACAGATAAGTATGTATTCCCCTCGGACCACGCTGAGGAACATCAGCCGTTCCGGGCGAACGCCCTTGTTGGAGCTATCGAGCGCACCGCCGTCAAATCTTCCATGCATGGCTGCCGCACGAGCTTCAGAAACTGGGGCGCAGACAACAAAGAGCACAATTTTCGCCGCGAAGTCCTTGAGTTCTGCTTGTCGCATCGAGTCGGCGACGAGGCCGAGCTGTCGTATTGGGACAGCGAGATGATCCAGCGGCGACGCGAGGTGCTCCAGGCGTGGGCTGACTTCATCAAGTCGCGCGAGTCAGGGAAGCAGCAGGCCGAAAGAAAGCGACAGAAGCTCAGACTGGTCGCCTAACGAGGAAGCGACTCGGCCGGGTCCCGGCCGAGTCCGTCGGTGCTGCCGGTGATAAATACGATAGCGCTTAGGCCGACTTTCGCTGCGGCCGCGGCACCGACTTCTTCGCCGCTGCCTCCTTTGGCTTCTTGCCTTCGATTGGCATCAGCATTTCTTCTGTCCGACGGGGGCCTTCTTCGGCTTCTTGGCCGCCTTTGCCGGCGCCGCCTCCTGCCCACGGACCGCCGCAGCGCCTCGATTAAGTCGACGAAGTTGCTCGGTACCGGCTTAGACCTGGGGGTGATCGGCTTTCCGGCTCGCTTTTGGTTGATTCGGCGAGATGCGCCAAGCTGCGCCTTAGCCGGTCTCAACCCTCCTCGCTCGAAAAAGAGCGGCCAGCGCGGAAGCGGCGGCCCAGTCTCACAATCTGCCTGGGCCGCAGGCCCGATCAGGCGTGCGCTAGGGGAGCATCGCCTCAACGGAAAATGGCACCCGGAGAGCGTGAGCATAGAGCGACCCGAAGGGGCACGCGGGTCCGAGTGCAGCGACGAGACCGGTTCAATAGCGGCACCCGGGAACGGGGCAGTGATAGCGATCGCCGCAGGCGAGCCCCTTTTCCGAGTGTCCCCGGCGAGGAGCACCAAAGCTCTAACGCGACGAATCGAAGCAGCAAGGTCGAGACGCAGCGCGGCTCGGTTCACGAGCCCCCCGCCCCCCTTGGGCTTGTATACGCTCGATGATCGCACTCGCCATTGAATTCAGCAGCATGGAGAGCGTGAGAGCCGTAGTCGACAACGCCCTATCCGCAGCTGGGCTTCCGACTGCCACAACCGCCAGACAGGCCAGCTTTCATCAGCAGATACGGGAGTCGTGAGCTTCCTTCCATGCGAGGCAAATCCATCACGACGATTGCCCCTCCGCGTAGGAAGCGGCGGCGGATTGGAATGCTTCGTGGATGTCACGAGATCGCCTCGGAAAAAAGGTCCTCATTTCTCCGTCGTCCAGCGGATATTTCTTCAAATTGAAGGTCCCGTGGAGTTCGCGCATTTCATAGAAACGAACGGGGCGTCGCCTGCCATCCAGCGCCGTGACGATAGCGTACTTCACGGCTTCCTTGCAGCGCATTCCGAAAATCACCTCTTCGAGCTCCAGTAGGGAACGCTGCACCCCGCGCGGTCCAATCAAACGCCATTCCTGCTCGTATCGCCAGCTCGCCGCCTTTCGCAACAGAACGGCCTCGTCGACCTGACGACGAGCGTCCTTGTCGCCGTCGAGCATCGCTAGGACCTTGCTGGCATCGACGAGCCGCGTGCCGCCGTACTTTACCTTATGGAGATCATCGAACGCATCAGACGGCACCGAGTAGCCGATGCAGACACCGTGATGCTGATCGCCATAGTGGCTCCACATCAACGGGCAGGTGGCGCGCTGCCCCATAGACACAATGCCCTTGTCATATTGCAGCAGCAGTTCCTTCTCCAGATAGCTACCAAGCAAAAACTGAAGAGGGTCATCTATTTCATAGCTTGGGTCGGTAGCGTTGTAGCTGATTTCCGAAATGACCCGATCGGCCTGTAGGCGGCTAAGTCGATCGATATGATCCAGGGTTTTCGGACCTTTGTACCTGATTGTCTTAGCCGCGGCTTTCATCTCCGCGCTGACGCGCCGCTCGACGAGTTGGCGTAACGCGCGATCGAGGTCTGTGGCGGGAAGGTCGGTGTTGAGCGACGGCCGCGTATCGAGCGGATCATTGAATGTGCTCGGATCGGCATAAAAGAGATTGTCCGCAATGATCATATCGAGTGTGAGATTATTGAACGCGCGGTACTTGAACAGCCGCCTCGGAACGTTTCGTTTTTCTGCCATGGCTCCTCCTGAGCAGCGATTCGGGTTCGGGGGTTTTGGGTTACGAATGGGGCGGGTGGCAACACGGTGGGTGTTACAGTAGATTTCGACCTAGCGCTGCGCCTAATATGGCCGGATTTGGTTAGCTCGGATCTACGGATTGTGGTTCACACGGGAGAGGTCCATGGTTCGATCCCTTGTGCACCCACCATCCTGCCTCAGGCTTGTAACCCATCTTTACCAGCAATGGTGAGGCGGTGCTTAAGGTGCACCCTAAAGCTCTTCCCAAAGCTTTCTTGAATCTCTGCTGGTCATTCTGGTGTGACAGTAGCGATGCTCACGCCGAGTCTACTTATCACTCGGCAACCACGTCAAAGGCGCGAAGAATTTTCTCGTTGAATATGGCAAGGTTGGAGATGAGCCCCGGAACTTGCTCTAGCGGAATCGCCCGCTGCTCGATTGCCTTGTTAAAAACTCGCAAGAGGCGTGTAAGGCCATAATGCAGAAAGGCTCGCCTGGTTTTCCCAGAATCAGGGACGGCGATGGCATGCCCCTCGATGATAATTTGATTCCCTGCGCGCGGGTCCATTTCGAGAACGAATGTCTTGCACGCGAACGCGAACTCGATTTCCTGAACAGTCAGTATAACGCGCCTCGAGCTTGGCTTCCCCATCGTTTCCCAACACCATGGCACCCCCGCTGCGGAGGTCCGACGGAACGATGAATACCATCACCGCCGCAAGCAGTTCCTGCCGAAATCGGATCACTACTTTCTAGCGCCGCCTTCTCTGCCGCGGATTACGCCAGCCACGGCAGATCATGCTGCGGTTCCATAAAGAGCGGCGATTTGCCATTGGCGAGTCCAAGCAAGATTCGATATGCTCGGTGACAATCTCGCGGCAGCAACGATCGATGCGCCGAGGTTGCTGAGCAGCCGCACTTATTGGAGCAAGGTCGTGTACCGCCCATCTGAAATGCAGGCAAAAGCATCACGGGATGAAGCCGGCTTTCGCATGATGCAACTGCCGGACTTACGAATCAACTACGAGCCGCTCGATCCCGACTTTCTCGATCGTCCGGTTGTCTCCATCGCCATCGAGACACGACAAAATGACGATGAACTTCCGATGCACACGCATCTGAAGGGGCAGCTGGTGGTCGCCTCGCGCGGCTCAGTCATGTGCCGGGCGCCCGACGGGCTGTGGATCGTTCCGCCGCAAGGGGCCGTCTGGATCCCCGGTGGCGTGCAGCACAGCAATTGCGTCTCGTCATTCGGCAAGATCTATTGCGTCTTCATCGATCCCCGAGCGATGAAGCTGCCGTCCGAATGCTGCACATTCACGATCTCACCCCTTGTGCGTGAGCTGATCGACAGGCTTGCCTCTTTCCCCCCACTATATTCCGTAGGCGGGCCGACCAGTCGGCTCGCGCAGGTCCTCCTCGACGAACTGGTGCAGATGGATTCCGAGCAGATGTATCTGCCAATCTCGCGCGACATTCGTCTGCAACAGCTGGCGACCGCTCTACTGCGAGATCCTGGCGACCGCAGCACGCTCGACGAATGGGCGGAGCGCTATGCGATGAGCGAACGGACGCTGGCGCGCCTCATCCAGAAGCAGACGGGTCTGACGTTCGGCCGCTGGCGCCAGCGTCTGCATATCCTGGTTGCGCTCCAGCGGCTGTCGGTGGGAATATCGGTTCAGACGGTGTCGCAGGATCTCGGCTACGAGACGCCGAGCGCCTTCATCACCATGTTCAAGAAGGCGTTGGGCAAGAGTCCCCGCCGATACCTGGCCGATCGAAAGATGAGCGGCACCTCGACCACGCCTTGACGAGCGAGGGCGCAGGTTCGCCGTCAAAGCCCGAGATAGGCGCGCCGGACATCCTGGTTGGTGAGCAGAGCGGCGGCGGTGCCTTCAAGAACAACACTTCCGTTCTCGAGCACATAGCCACGATCTCCAATCGAAAGCGAGTCCGCGACGTTCTGCTCGACCAGCAGGATGGTAGTCTTCTTGGCATGCAGCATCTTTACGATATCGAACATTGCGCTGGTCAGTGCCGGTGAAAGCCCGATCGAGGGTTCATCGAGCATGATGAGCTCGGGTTCGGCCATGATGGCACGGCCGATCGCGAGCATCTGCTGCTCACCGCCGGACAGCGTGCCCGCGGCCTGCAGCCGCCTTTCCAGCAATCGCGGGAAGAGCCCATAGACCTGCTGCATGTTGCCCGACCTGCGAGCCCTAGCGCGCTTGAGCGAGCCCCCAATGAGCAAATTCTCCTCGACCGACAGGTTTCGAAACAGCTCGCGCCCTTCGGGCACTTGCGCGATGCCGAGCTCGCAGATCTCCCACGGTGGAAGGCCCGCAATATTGATGCCGCGCCAACGTATCTCGCCATCCAGGGGCCGGACGACGCCGGCGATCGACCGAATAAGAGATGTCTTGCCGGCACCATTTGCGCCGACGACGCTCAGCAGCTCTTCCGGATAGATGCTGAGCGACACACCATTGAGCGCGATGGATCCGCCATAACCGACCGTCAGAGATTGCACCGTGAGAAGCGGCTCGCTAGGCACGGAACCCCTCCCCGAGATAGCCGGCAATAACCTCCGGATGACTGACGATGTATTGCGGCGTGCCTTCCGCGATCTTCGCGCCATGATGGAGGACGATGACGTGTTCGGCGGCTTCCATCACAATACGCATGACGTGCTCGACGAGCAGGATCGACAAGCCCTTCTCGGCAAGGCGCCTAAGCACCGCGACCACCGCCGCAGCTTCGGGGGGCCGCAACCCTGCCATGACCTCGTCGAGCAGCAGCAGGCGTGGCCGGGTCGACAGAGCCTTGGCAGTTTCGAGCATCTTGCGATCGGGGAGTGTTAGCTTGCTAATGGCGGCGTCGGCCTTCGGACCGAGTCCCACCAAGTCGAGAGCCTCGCGGGCAGCGTCCCTCGCCTCGCTTACTTTTCGTGTCCAGCTGAACGCGCCGACCATGGCATTCTCGATCACTGTCATGTCGCGCATAGGCCGGACCACCTGGAATGTACGGCCAATACCGAGCCGGCAGATGTTCTCGGCCGGAAAGCCGGAGATCAGCTTGCCGCGGAATCTGATCGATCCCTGGGTGGGCGGAAAGGCCCCGGCAATCAGATTGAAGCATGTCGTCTTGCCTGCGCCGTTCGGCCCCACGAGCGCGGTGATCCCTTCGCCCTTGAGCCGAAAGCTGACATTGTCGACTGCGAGCAACCCGCCGAACCGGCGCGAGACACCGTCGAGTTCGAGAAGATCGCTCACTTCTTGACCTGCTCCATCTGGAGGTAACCGAACCAGGAAAATCGGGTGACTGATTTGGCCAGATTGACCATGACCGGTACGATGCCATCCGGCAGCAGCCAGACGGCGGCGATCAAGGCGAAGCCGTAGGCGACATTGTTAAGCCCGGGAATCCCGAACTTGTTGCCGATGGCACTCGCGAGATGATCCAGGGGCAGCGTGATAAGTGTGCCGACCAGCGGCCCGAAGGCCGTTCCTAATCCGCCGACCACCGGGCCGACCAGAATGTCGACCGAGATTCCCATGCCCATGATCGAATCCGGGAATACCGAGCCTTGAACAAGCGCGAGCAATCCTCCGCCAACCGCCGCCCAAGCCCCGGAGAACGAAACGATGACGATCTTATGCAGGAATGTACGTACACCCAGCGCGCGCGAGGCTTCTTCGTCGTCCCGCATTGCGCGCCAAACATAGCCCAGGAAGGATTGGCGAATGAGAGCCGTGACGCTGATGCCGAGAAAGACCGCGGCAAGCGCCACGAAATAATAAAAGCGCGCATCGCCGCGTAACATCCAGAGCGAGTTCGGCCCGGATTGTGCCGGGAAGAAGAGCCCCTGCATGGCGCCGACGAATTCCCAGCCGCTTAAGACGACCCGAGCAAACTCGGCTGCGGCGATCGTCAGTAGCGCGAAATAGATGCCCCGGACCTCGAAACGAAAGCTCAACCAGGCCAGTGCTGCGCCGACCGTGGCTGCCAGCGCCATCCCGACGACCAAACCGAACCAAGGGCTCAGGCCGTAGCGGATGTTGAGAACCGCGACGGAGTAGGCACCGATGCCGACGAACAGCGCGTGACCGATCGAGAGCTGTCCCCCGAGGCCCAGCATGATGCTCCATGACTGCCCGATAAAAGTGAACAGGAAGACGATCGTCAGCAGCGAGATCAGGTAGGGGTTCAGCACGCCGCCAAGTCCGGAAAGGACGCTGAAGGCCGCAAGGCTGGCGAGAACCGCGCCACGGTCCGGCAAGGCGTCACGTTTCTTTTGCACCGAAGAACCCTCTTGGACGCGCGATCAGGACGATCATCAGCAAGCCGTAGGACAGCGCGGACTTCAGGGACGGCGCAAACAGGAGTGCTGCGACCGCTTCCGTGAGCCCGATGGTCAACCCTCCGACGAGGGCGCCCACGAAACTTCCGAGACCGCCGACGATGACCGTGACGAACGCCAGCAGGGTGAAGTCGACGGCGAGGAAAGGTTGGGCATCGAACAACGGCGATATCAGCGCACCGGCGACGCCGGCGCAGGCCGCTCCGATGCCGAACGTGATGGCGTAGATCTTCGGGATCGGCAGCCCGACCATCAGGCCGCCCAGCCGGTTGTCGGCGGCGGCGCGGATGAAGCGACCGAATGTCGAGTATTTGAGGAATCCGGCGAGCGCCAGGATCATCACGGCCGCGACGATGGCCGCCTGCAGCCTGGCAAGGTCAAGCCGGATCGGTCCAAGAGCGATGGTCTCGAAGGACAGATGCGAGATCGAAGGGCGCGGGTCGGGTCCAAACGCGATCAGTTGCGCTCCGCTGAGGACCAGCGAGATGCCAATGAAGAGAATGAACTGGATGTGGTGCGGCCGCGTGACGAACCGCTTTACCACCGACGTCTCCAGCGAGTGGCCGAAAACGAACAGCAGTGCGCCGGCGCTGACGGCCGCAACGATGGTCGGAATGCCCCACCAAGCTCCGGCGAAATAGCCGACATAGAGGCCTAAAACGACCATCGCACCGTGCGCAAAATTGACGATGCGGATAACGCCGAAGATGATCGTCAGCCCCAGCGCAATCATGCCGTAAACGAGACCCATGAGGATCCCGCTTACGAGAACGTTGCCCCATAATATCAGCATCTAGCGCTTCCCGAACGGTGCAAGGGGATATTGCGGCTTGTACTCGGCGATGCCGTCGGGGCCGACGACGTGGGGCTTCGATTCCTTCGCTTGAAGAACCGCCACGGCCGCGCCGGTGTTCTGCCCGGTCGCATCAAATCTGATCGGGCCGCTGTACATGAGGATGGGCTTCAGGTCCGTCGCCTTGAGCGCCGCGTGGATCTCGGACGAGACCGCCGACTTGGCACGCGCGACCGCATCGGCCACGATATGGACCGCCTCGAACGCGCACCCAGAATTCGCGTCCATCCATTCGTTGGGATAGGTAGACTGAAATCTGTCCACGATCGTGCGGGTATCTTCGCCTTTCGGATTGTACCAGAGGTTCGACGACATCGCGCCATCGGCATACTTTCCAAGCGCGTCGTAAAACGCCTTGTCGGGCACGCCGTTGCCATTCGGCGAGAACATCAACTTCGGGTTCCATCCCTGCTTGATGCATTCCCGAACGATCATGATGGCGTCGTTGACGCGCGTAACCGACACCAGGGCATCGGCACCGGATGCCTTCGCCTTCGCCACCTCGACCGAAAGATCGCGCGCCTTCTCGTCGTAGGGGATGTATTCGAGCAGCTTGACCGGCACGTCGAGCTCTTTCCAAGCGGCATCGAGGCTGGTTGCCGTGGACGTTCCCATCGTATTGCTCAGATGCAGCACGACTGCGCCCTTGGGAGGATCCTTCACGCTTGTGACCAGAGCCTTCATTTCGGCAAGCGACTGCCGCACGATCGTGGCTGCGGGCGGATAGAACCGGAACACCTGCGTAAAGCCTTGCGAGGTGACCTGATTAGCGCTCGCGACATGCACTACCATGGGCACCTTTGCCGCTTCGGCGGCCTGAAGCGCCGAGATGGTTGCACCGGAGTCCCACGCCCCGATCAGAACGTTGCAGCCCTGCTGAATCAGAGAGTCGGCCGCAATCCTGCCGTTCTCCGGCTTGCTCTGCGTGTCCGCGTGGACGACGCTCATGTCGACGCCATAACGCTCCCTAGCAAATTTGGCGCCGAGATCAATGCCGCGAACACAGGCCTGACCTGGAAACGCAAGTATGCCGCTACTCGGCATGATCGCACCAACCTTGACAGGCAGTAGCGTTGCGGCGCGAATCCAGGGAACCATCGTCGCAGCTGCGAACCCTGCAGCGCCCTTCATCGCCGTGCGTCGGTTAATCGTTGGTCCCTTCAGGTTGATCATCGAAGTCTCCGTCCATGAAGAATTGATGCGTGCGTAAATCAGGCCGACTTTTCAGGTCCGGCGCGATCGAGGTTTGCAGGTACGGCAAATCGTCCCTGCCCGTAGACGAGGGGCTCGAGGTCCTCGCGATGCATCTCGGCGAGTACCGCACCGACAAACACGGTATGCGTGCCGGTCGGATGTACGCCGATGACCCGACAGTCGAAGCTGCTAAGGGCATCAATCAGAATCGGTGCTCCCGTTCTGAGCGAACGCCACTCCTTCTCAGCGAAACGAACGTCGCCCTTGCTGCCGTCCTGGCCGGAGAACTTCTGAGCCAGCGGCACATGGGATGACGACAACACATTCCAGCCGAACGAACGGGTCTTGACGATCGTGTCGTGCGCACCTGCCGATTTGTTGACGCAGACGAGAACCGTCGACGGCTCGATGCACAGCGAACAGGCGGCGGTGACGGTCAAGCCGTGTCGCGCGGGGTAGGATCCAGACGTCACGATCGACACCGCACCGGTCACACCTCTGAGTGCCCTCTTGAACGAGATGCTGTCGACGAGATCGTTTGGATCGAATTGAGCTTCGGCAGTCATGGCTTCTCTTCCTGCGTTGGCAGATCGTTCTAGGCGAGCAACAAACGGCTCCCTGCTCATGCTTTGGCTCGCTCGAAAACTTGGATCAGGTTGTTCTGGGGATCGCGGATCTGGGCGGTGCGGCCGTGGCTGCCCATGTCGCGGATGCCCGAGATTTTGGTCCCGCCGGCATCGACGGCTTTCGCCAGCGCGGCTTCGAGCCCCTCGACTTCGAGAACCACGACGGCATTCGAAGAGGGCTGCACCGCCGATTCCTCGAGGCCGGCGATGCAGAATGCGGCACCGTCCGTTGCGAATTGGATCCACCGCTCGCCATCCGCAAAGCGAACCGGCATGCCGATCTCGCGATAGAACTGCGCAAGGGCTTCGGGGTCCGACGCCGTCAGGTATGCGTGCTTGATCTTCATGGGCTGACCCCGTGCGATCTCGATGCCGGCGACAATTGCTCCTTGATGAGCTGCTCTTCGGAATCGTCATAGAGCGTGTCGATCAGCGACTTGTAGCGTTCCATCAGCGGCTTGCGTCGCTTCTTGCGCGTCGGCGTCATGACGCCGGTGTCGGGTGAAAGCTCCTCGGGTAGGATGCGGAACGACTTGATCTGCTCCACGCGCGCAAGACGCATGTTGGCCTTCGCTACCTCGCCTTCGATCAGGCGGATCACGATCTCGGACTTGGCGAGATCCTTGTATTCCCTCACCTGGTCGTCACGTGACCTCGCCCAGTCCATGCCGGTGGTAGCGTCGACCTCAATCAACGCCGTTAGGTACTTCCTCCCCTCGCCGATCACGGCGGCTTCGGAGATGTAGGGGCTCTGGCGCAGCTCGTTCTCGATCTGGGTCGGGCTGACCGATTTGCCGCCCGAGGTGTTGATGATCTCCTTCTTGCGATCGACGAGCTTGAACGATCCATCCGGCTGAACCTGGACGACATCGCCGGTATAGAGCCATCCGTCCTTGAGAGCGGACTGCGTCTCGGCAGGCTTGTTCCAATAGCCGGTGAATAGCCCCGGGCCCCGAACGATCATCTCGCCGTCTTCGAGAACCCGGGTTTCCCACGCCGGGTCCTGGACCGGGATGCCGACCGTACCGGCCTTCGACCAATCCGCCATCTGGCCGAGATTGCCGCCGACCATCTCGGTCTGGCCGTAGCACTCCTTGAGGTTTAGTCCCCAGAGCTGCCACAGGGTCATCACCTCCGATGGCATGGGGGCCGAGGCAGTATAGGGATAGGTGAGTTGATCAAAGCCGACTTCGGCAAGAAGGGGACGAAACACCTGCTCGCGGCAGACTTCAAACAAACCATCGAGGAAGGGATTTGCCTCGCGGCCGGCCTGGCGATGCGCCAGCACTGTCTTAGCGATCCGCATCGCGTGCTTGTAGTTCTGGCGGAACCGCGCGGAGCCGGACTGGACCTTGCTCAGGATTAGCGCGGCATTGCGCTGATAGAACCGCGGCGGCGCCATGTAGAAGGTCGGCTTAACTTCGCGGATCGTCGCAGCGAACTCGGCCGTGGTTTCACCGAAATGCGGTACGACCCGCGTGATCAGCGGCTTCGTCGTGGCTTGCGCGCGCGCGACGGTGTGCGACATCGGCAGGTGCACAGCGACGCGCTGCGGCTCCGTGGCGAGCGGCGGGCAGAACGTGATGTTTGTATGGGCCCCGGCAAGCAGCGCCGTGTGGCTGAGAATGGCGCCCTTGGGATAACCCGTCGTTCCCGAAGTATAGCCGATCGTCGCGATGTCGGAGGCTTTCGCAATGACGGCTTCTTCAGCGAGGGCCGCGGCAGCATCGACCGTCATCGCACCGATGAAGTCTACCAACGTCGTGACGTTGCTTGCCGGCAACGCCCCGCTCCAGCCGGGATCCATAATGACGATCTTGTTGAGCGCGCCCGCCCGGCTGCCGGCGAGAAACGCGCGAAGCTGCGGCTCCCCGCCGACGAAGCCGATCCGCGCCCCCGAGTCCCGCAGGTAATAGTCGACCTCCTCGGGCGAGGACGTAAAGTAGATGCCAACCGTCACGGCGCCGGAGCAGATCGTGGCCATGTCCGCCAGCAGCCACTCCTGCGACACGTCGCCCATGATCGCGACCCGATCGCCGCGATTGAGCCCGACAGCCTTCATGGCAGCTGAGATGCGGCAGACCAGCGAGGCGTACTCCTGCCAGGTGGTGCAAAGCCATTGGCCGTTCCGCTTCTGACGGAAGGCGACCTCCCCGGCCCGTTCGACGCTTCTGGCCTGCAGCAGGCTCGGGATTGTCACGTTGGCATATTGGGCGCCGGACGCTGGCGACGGCACGGTCATCGTCATTTCTCCGCGAAGCGCTTGCGCTTTTCGGCAAAGGCCGCGACGGCTTCGCGGCGCTCGGGACTTGCAAAGGTCAGCGTTTCCAGCGCAGTCGACGTATCGAGCAGCAGGTGGGTGTATTCCTTGATGATCTTGTTGACGGAATACTTGGTCCAGACGATCGCGTCGCGCGGGCCACTCGCCAGCATTTCGGCATATTCGATCGCGTGATCGCGGACGTCAGGTCCGGTCACCACTTCATTGATCAGCCCGATCGCAGCGGCCTTCTCTGCGGAGATGAAATCGCCCGTCATCAGATAGTGCTTGGCGCGCGCCGGCCCGATCAGGAGCGGCCACATGACGGCACCGCCGTCACCGGCGACGACGCCGGCCGTCACGTGCGTATCGGCGAATCGGGCGCTGGAATCCGCGAACACGATGTCGCACATCAGGGCGAGCGTCGCGCCGAGACCAACGGCGGCGCCGTTGACCGCGGCAATGATCGGCGCTTCGACCTCGAGAATGTTGCGGATGAGATGACGCCCGCCGCGGGTCGCCGACGGAACCGTGCTCTTGTCGAGCGTCTTCTGGTCGCCGCCCGAGCAGAAGCCCCGGCCGGCGCCGGTCAGAACGATGGCGCGGACGTCTTTGTCGGAATCGAGGTCGATGAAGACGCGCTCTAGCTCGTCGTGCATCTCCCAGTTCACAGCGTTAAGAATCTCGGGGCGGTTCATCGTCACGACGGCGACGCCGCTGGGACGCTTTTCAACCAGCAGATAGGTGTAGCTATGGGGTGTCATGACTCTCTCCTCAGGCCGACTTGGCCGCCGGCGCTTCATTTTGCGGACGCATTGCCCTGATCCTGTCGAGGATCTCGTCGGTCGGGCGAACGACGTTGTTGCGGTCGTTGAAGTGGGGGATGACATAGCGGCCGACCATCTCGATCCCCTCCATGATCTTCTCGTGAGTGACGGAGTCGAGATGCAGCAGCACCTCCTGGATGCCCATCGCCTGGAATTTCTCGATCTGGCGGATGACGGTGTCGGGGCTGCCGCAAACCGTCGTACCTGAGTGATTGAGCAGATAGTCCCAATCGCGGCCTGCACGCTCCATCGCGGGCACGCTCTCGCTCATGTAGGAATAGTCGTCGGCGAGCTTGGCGAGACGCGGATAGGCGTCAGTCGAGATGCGCGCGTAGTGCATCAGCGCTTCGGCGTAGTCCTCCTTGGCGGCCTGATCGGTCTTGCCGATGCCGAAGAACAGCGGCACGCCGACGCGCGGGCGATCGAGAGGACCGGTCTCGTCACGCTTCCACGCCTTGTGATAGGCATCGATCAGCTTCTGCTGATTCTCGAAGCCCTGGTAGATCGTCGCGCTCATGAGAGCGAGGCCTTCGGCACCGGCCCAGGCGTGGCTGCGCTCGCTCGTCGCAGCGATGCCGATGACCGGATAGGGCTTCTGCACCGGCTTCGGCACCAGCATGCGCGGGGGAACCTGGTAGTATTCGCCCTCGAAGGTAAAGATGTCCTCGCGCATCGCCTTACGCAACAGGGCCATGCCTTCTTCCATCTGCGGCAGGGTTTCCTTGGGGTCGACGTTGAAAGCGCGCATGGCGATCGTCGTATTGGCGCGCCCGCAATACATCTCCATGCGCCCGTGGGACAGAATGTCGCTGACGGCGAGCCGTTCGGCGGAACGCAGCGCGTGGTTGATACGCTGGGGCATCAGAGTCACTGCGGTGCGAAGGCGAATCCGCTCGGTGACGGCGGCGAGGTAGCCGAACACGACTTCGGGTGCGGAGCTCGAGATGCCGCCGAGTGCGACATGCTGCTCCGACAGCGCGACGAAGTCGAATCCCATCTTCTCGGCCAGCCTGGCCTCGTCGACAAGTTCGTGCAGTCTGCGAGCATAGCTGTGTCCGACTTGCGTTTCCTGCTCCGACCACAATCCAAACTTGAGTGACATTCAGCGCTCCCTTGGTGTCGCTTTTGATGCAGGGAGAGTGTCACAGCTCGCGCAACATTTTCTCCCGAAGGTGACCCTGCGAGATGCGACCTTCCCTATTTTATGCTGCGCGACAAACGTGCGCTGTCGTATGCGGCTCTCGCAATCCTGGCAAAGAAAAAAGCCCCGCAATGGAAGTTGCGGGGCTGAATCCTTGCCGACGGGAGGACGTCGTCGCGTCAATCGACCGCGCGAAAGAACTTCGTCAGGAGGCCAGCGACGTCATGCAGGCATCGTTCACCGATTGCGACCGTCGAGCCATGCGGATCGCCGACGATACCGTTTTTGGACACGGATACGATGCCGTTCTTCCACATTAGATCCAGTTGATCGGGAGTCAGCGCACCGAGATGGCCGCGCGCGAAGCGATCGACGCGGACGCTCTCCGGCCGAAGCTTGAGCATCAGCGACGTCTCGGCGATATCGGCGTGCCCACCGACATGGTCCGGATCACCGCCTGCCTCCTGCACGCAGTGCTTCCAGCATCCGATCCAGGCCTGGGAGTCCGTATAGGCGGCTATGCGAACCTTGCCGTTCGTTGCCTGCCGCAACCGCGGCAGCATGTCCGCCAAAACCGGAAAATTCCCGATATGGCCGGAGAACAGCAGGATGTGCTTGAAGCCGTGAAGGACGAGGCTTGTGCAATAATCCTGGCACACCGCTTCGAATGTCTCCTTGCGCAACGAGATCGTCCCCGACAGCGCCAGATGATGCGCGGAGCAACCGACCTTGATGGTCGGCGCGATCAGCGTCCTGCCGAGCTCTTGCGCGATCAGCACCGCCAGATGTTCGGCGTGATCGGCATCCATGCACAGCGGCAGATGGGGACCATGCTGCTCGATCGCACCGCAGGGGATGAGCACAGTATCGAAGCCGTCACTCAACGCGTTCGACACGTCTTCGAACGTCATGAGTTCGAGCTTCAAAGCGCCTGTGGGTGTGTTCTTGACCATTTTTCTTTCATTTCCGGGCGAGGAACCGTGCGCGGGCATCTGCAGACTGGTCGTTGTCGAGATATTGGCTGAGGTCGCTGACCGTCATCTGTTCAAGCTCGTCGTCGCTTATCTGGCCCGTCAAATTCAACGATCGCTTGATGGCCGCAAAGAGTTTTGGGTCCTTGCTTCGGAAGTCCCGGCAGACATCGATCGCGCGATCCAGTACGGCGTCGGTGTTAACCACTTCGTCGAAGGCACCGATCTGAATCGCTTTCGCCGCATCGACGAGGACTCCTGAGTAGAGCAAGATCTGCGCCGCCCGCTTTCCCAGCCGCAGCGCGGCCTGGCGCATGCCTTTGGCCACCGGCAGAAGACCGTGATTGATCTCGGGAAAGCCGATCTGGGCCTTGTGGTCGGCAATCACGTGATCGGAATGCAGGAGGAATTCGAGGGCGCCGCCGACCGCGTAACCGCGCACAGCACAGACCACGGGACCCGGATAGCGTTCGAAAGCGCACAACACTGCATGGAAAAATCGAATGCGCTGCGCGGCGACTTGCAGCCCGGTGACTTCGCGAATATCGCCGCCAGCACTGAAGAAGCGATCTCCCTCGCCGGTCAGAACGATGCCGGGTGGTTCCCGCTCGGATTCCAGGCGCCTGATCTCTTCGAGCAATCGCGCAATCAATGCATAATTAAGGGCGTTTGCGGGAGGCCGGTTCATCGTGAGGACGACGAGGTCCGGCTCACGCCTGATCTTGAGAATGTCTGCATCCATCATGCCCGATAAAATAACGGGCTCCGCGTTGAATGAGCTACCGTATTGCGAGAGGCTTGACCCGATCGACGGCAGAAACGATTGCTCGGAGCGCTCCGTGCCGACTTTTCTGCTGCACCGCGTTTCTGGGTCCTTCGACCCAACCCGGCGAGAACGTAGCACGCCGATTGAGCAATTTGATCCAATCCTGATCAGGCGATTGGATCGATATTGGTCAGTTCGAAGGGCGGCTTATGACATGAATTTCAAAGTTGTCTGTTTTTCGATATAAGATGACAATTTAGCGAAATACAGACCTCCAGAGCCGCCTTAGCTTCCTGGAATACCCGAAGCTGCGGCTCTTACCCAGAAAAACTCGCCCTGCGGGTATTTGGGGAAAGCTAAGGAGGTCTCGATGAGCTTTGACACGCTCGACAAAATCGATCTGCGGATCCTGCAAGAACTTCAGAATGACGCCAGTCTCACCAATGTCGAGCTGGCCTCGCGGGTCAGCCTCTCCCCGTCCCCTTGTCTTGCCCGAGTCAAGAATCTGGAGCGGCTCGGCGTGATCAATCGGCGCGTCGCCGTGGTCGATCCGCAGATTGTCGGCTTGCGCGTCATGGCGTTCATCCAGGTGACGTTGGAAAAACACGTGCAGAGTGTCCGCGACGGCTTTGCGACTGAAGTCGGCCGCATCGCCGAAATCATGGACTGCTATCTCATGGTCGGAGATCAGGATTATCTGTTGCGTGCCATTGTATCCGACGTATCCGACCTCGAAAATCTGATTGCACGCATATCCCGGATCGCCGGCGTCGCGAGCATCCGCTCTGGTCTCGCGGTGCGCAACGTCTCCAGCCGGCGAGCACTGCCGCTCGATGTATCCAGGCCGATCCAGGTAAAGTCGGCGCCGGCCGACTCGGAACGACATCGCCCATCGCTACATCGCCACCTACAAGCTCTCGCCTGACAAGCAACCAAAATCTTCGTACAATACGACCCTGACGCCCTTGTTAAACGGCGGCACGTTTGCCGGTCTACCAATTGTCGACTGAAGCTGGGCCGAAAGCCCCACCGCCGAGGGACACGGCCTGGGTGCCAACAAGCTAGGGGGCGATACGCGAGCAGACGAAGCTCCGCGCCGTCCGTACCTGCGAGCGTTGTGGGTTTGTGGCGCTCGCATTTGCTGTTATTTCAATAACTTATCGCAGTCGTCGAGACGAAAGGTCCAGATCAACTGCTAAAGGAGCCTTTCAGCTCTGCCGTACGGACCAACACTTCGGTGGACATGGCACCCTCGTCTTCAGCTTGGAAGTCTTCGAATTTTCGCTGTTCTTTCAAAGCGCATTCCGACAATTTGCAGCCTTTTTGCCCGTTGAGATCACTGTAGAATTTACTCTTGTCGGAATGATGTTCGAGTTGGCTGTCTACTAGCGGCAAGGTAGTCGCGCTGCCCTCTGCTCGACAGAACCAGACCTCAGCGGTTGCGCATGCAACCGGAACTGGGCCCGCGCCAATGAGTGGGGTGGGCGCGTCCCAGCGCGGGGACCCGTCGTGCACAAGGCCGGACGGGACATCCAGACGCGGAAGAATGGGGATACGCCCCGCACTGCCAGCATTGCCCTTGATGCGTCGGGGACGCCGTCCCGTTCTTGCTCAGCACCTAAAATGCAGCCGTGCTAGGTAAGATGATCGCAGCCGGGCGGTTGCGGCACGCCGTTAGCGCGGTTCTGCAGACTCTCGCAGCGTTTCATGAGCTCGTCAAAGGACTCAGGCTCACCAAAAAGCGAGCCAGCCTCGACCATCGCAATGTAGTCCTCTTCGAGCTTCTTGCGGGTCTCGGCGTCGGGCACCAATTGAAGCTTGCCAGTACCGGCGGCGTGGTAATCAATCCAGTTTCCTTGGCGATCGCGTTCGCGAAAGAACTTGCTCTTCCAATCAGCAACGTCTTGCGCGAGGAATCGTGTCCCCCAATGGGATGGTCCGGCCGTGCTCCGACCCCGACAGCGTGCAAAGCTGGGCCCGGGGCAGCGAAGACAAGGAGCCCGCCATGTCTCAGCAATCCAACTGCGCAATCGCCGTGATCGGCATCGATATTGGCAAGAACTCATGGTAACACGGACGCAATCCGGTCGCGCGACCGCTTACCGGGATAAGGCTAAATCCTTCGCCACTTATCGCGGCCGGGCCCGATATCGCGCACGCGCTCGACATGAATCGCAGCTTCAGGATCCATCGACCTGGCCCTTTCAATCGCTTGGGCCTGCGTATCGGTGGTGGCGCTCGCGCGATCCGCATTGGGACGCAACACATTGTAACGCCCATCCGGGCGCTGTTCGACGAAGAATTCGTTCTTTGCCATTGTTACTCTCTGCTTGCTCGGGGTGGGTGGCCTTACGTGATGTAATATTTGGCGGGCTTTAGGGTGTATTCGGTTTCGACCGTGATGCTGCCGACATAGTTTGGAAATCTGCTCTGCTTCTCGTCCGCCAGTTTCTTGTGTGAGTAGTTCGCATTGGACACATAGATATGCACCTTGTCGTCCAAGAGATCGAAGGTGATATCGCCAGCTCTGTTCTGGGTTATGATTGTGTATCCGGTGTAGTAGTGAAGATGCCGGGAAGGCGCCTCGCCGATCACGATAATCTGTGGATCGAGCTTCTCAAGCCAACGATCGGGGATCTTGCCTGACTTGCGCCCATGATGCGCGGCGAACACCACCGTCGTTTTCGTCAGGTTGATGTCGTCCGTGATCGCTTCCATGAAGTCCGTTTCAAGATCGCCGAGCCACAGAAAGCTTGCGCCGTCCACCATGTTGTAGCGAATGACCGCTGACATGTTGTTGTAACTGAGGCCTGCCTCGCCATCAGCAAGCGCGTCCTTGAAGTGTTCATTCGAGGTGTCCGGCCATAAAATCCGTATCCCCGAGGAGCCGCGCTCGTCGTTATCCTGGTTCATCCAGCGGCGGACGCAGCCCTTCTCGATGTAAAACGCCTTGCCTGGATCATCGCGCAGTTTGCAATAGTGCTTGAACGAGGCGGTTTCGTCGTCCTTGATGACGCCGTTCCTCACGACGTAGAAATTCCGGATCGGCATCGCCGCATCAAGCCGTTCGATACCGCCGAAATGATCGTCGTCGGGATGTGTCGAGATAAATCGCGACACGCCCTTGTGTGCCGATTGCGCCAGGAGCTCTTCAATAATCCGGTCGGCATTCTCATCATTGAGATCACAATCGATGATCGTGAAATTGTCCGAGTTATGCTTGATGTAAAAAGTATCGCCGTTACCGACGGCAAAGCTCTTAATGATCGTCATTCCTGCTTCTCCGCTTCTATCGGCTTGCCGTCCGTCAAGGCTCGCTTACGCCTCGTACGCGGCGCGACTGCCGGCTCCTTCTTTTCATTCTTTTGCAGATGCGGAGATTCAAAGCTGAGGAGCAGCTGCCGCGCATAGGTGCGGGCGGCCTCGGTTACGGCCGCCCGCGTCGAGTAGGCAAGGAGGTAGCAGGCGTGCAGAATGGCGATGACGAACACCGGCAGTAGACCCAGCTCTGTCGATGCCGGCCAGTGGTAGACATATTGCACCACGCACCCCACCACGATCATGACGTTGAGCGCCAGCGCGGGCCACTTCAAGGCATAGAGGTTACGGCGATAACCGTAGCTGATGTTTTCATGGAAGAGGATGTCGAACTTCTTCTTGTTGCGCGTGTTCTCGCGAAGCCAGTCCCCTGCTTGCTTGTAGAAGGCATCCGCGGTGTTTGGATCCTGTTCTTCCTGTTCTAGCGTCGGAGCAGCCGAAGAAACCTTTGCGGCCAGGAATGCCAGCATTCGCGTCTTGGTCGCCGCATCGAAGGTCGGATCCCGGTGCCGGAGCATTGTGATGCTGGGCAACCCTCCCATCCCCTCGATCAGGCTGGGCTCGATGGCTTTACCGCGCCGCCGGGTGGCGTCAGCAAAAGCCCAAAGCAAGACAGCGAGCGCGGTGCCGGCAATACCGTGCACCAGCTTGAGCTCGGCGCCCGATGTCATCACCGCCCAGGTCAATGCGATGGCAGGAGCAACAGCAATGATGGCCGGGACCAACCGCGCAAACAACGTGTATTTGTCGAACTTGAGCATGGTCCTAGTCATCCTCAACATCGGGGTTGAAGGGGACGACTTGGGCATTGCCCATGTTCGCGCGGCGATCATACCCGTTGTAGAAGTTGATCCAGCCGTCGCGCGTGGCGTAGACGCTGTAACCGCGCCGCGTGAAGGCATTGGTCACCTTCTTGCGCGGATAGATGTCGGCATTTTTGCCGATCGAGGCGATCGCGTCTCCCCGATAGGACGCCGGATAATCGCCAAGCCATCGGTTGAGGACCGCAGGAGTAACGTTGCGTCGGCTGCCGTGGTGCGGGATCTGCATAATATCGGGCTGGATCGTGAGACTAGTGTCCTCGGCATACTGAGCTGCTTCGGCAAGCCCTTCAGGGCCCACATCGGCGGTCAGGAGGATGCGTTTATTGTCGATCAAGGCCCACTGCACGACCGAGGTCTCGTTGGAAGCTGATGTTGCCGAGGGCTTGTCGTCGAGCGTCTCGAAATCAAGCCGCTCAAGGATCTTTTCGGCGACATAGACGATGGCCTTGACCAATCCGCTTCCAAAGCCGCCCTTGAGGGCGCTGCCATAGGCGGTCGGCGTCTTATCCAGATCGGGAATGAGGCTGACGTAACGGGTGCGACTTGGTGCAAGCACGGTGAAGCATCCAATCACAGTACCCTGAAGCGGCGCCTGGATGGCGATGCCGCGCCGTTTCGCGATCTCCTCCATCTCGACGAGGTATGGATGCATCTCGCGCATCCGCTTGATCAAGCCCTCGCGCGTATAGGCGCCATGGAAACTGTCGATCACCTCATCGACATAGTCCCAGGGACGGTTCATCCAGAGCGTGCCTATGGTGAACCGAGGATGCTCGAGTACCTTTATGAGACCGGTCGCGTGATCGTTGTCCGCGTGGGAAAGCACGACATTGGCAATGTTGGCGGGCTTCGCGTAATAGCGCTCGACGTGTTCAATGATTTGATCGCCGGTATCAGCAAAGCCACCATCGACGATGTTGATCGAAAACGGACCCTCCTTCGTGGCTCCCCAGCGAAGAATGATGGCGTCGCCGTTGCTGTCACCTGCGCGCAAAAAATCGATCTCGTAAGGCAAGGCATGCTCCTGCGTTCGGCCCCCCTTACGGGGCGGTCGTTATCGACTTGACGATTGGGAGGGCCTCGCGCGAGTGATCCCCATTTCGTGCGAACGATTTGGGAACGTCATGGAACTGTTCAAGAGGAACGCAGGAGATTTTTCTAAAAATTTGCAGACTTATGCACAAAAACGGTAGCGCAACCTTGGGATTTAGGACAATACTGCTGACAAATCAAAATTCAGCGGAAACTGCAATCTTGTAAATTCGTAAGCCACTCTCGGGCGACCGCCAGAAGAGATGCGACCTCCGGTAAGCGCGAAAGCGGGGGGTAAACGAAGAGCCGAGTATGGGTTGGCCAAGGACGTTTGGCGCCGGTTAGGAAGGCACCTGTACAGACCAAATCGCGTCGCGGCTCTTGGTCAATTCCTGCCCAATCGGGATATGCAGGAAGGGCACTTGCTCCTTGGCGACCTCTTTCATGAGATCGTCGATCTCGACCGACAGCCGCTTCATACCCTCGTACTTTTCCTGCGTGTCGAAGATGATCCGAGAACCGTCCGGTACGCGAAGTGTTTTGGCGTACGTCTCGTTATGGAAAAGCACGTCGAGAAAGCGCTGCACCTCACCCAGGATTCTCAACTCATAGAAAGAACCCACCTTTAGAGCGTCTTGGTCTGCGTGATACATCGTAGCCGCGATATCGAAGCTTGGAAAATTGATCGCGGTTCCTTCTTCGATCGCATCGGCTTTCACGTTTTTGCAGAGCCGGATCGCCTTGCGCAGTCCGCCAAACACGCTATCGCAGCGTTCGCCGACCCTCTTGATGTGAAGGAAGGGGAGATTGTCGATGGTTTCCGGCACTTTCTTATTTAAGATCGTGACCGCTCGATCGTGCTCCTGCTGAGAGAGTTGGTACTCATGTCCGTCATGCCAATGGCTCGGCACGACATCGACCGGCCGCGCGAGAGATCCGCCTGAGACACTGATCGCCTTACCGCCCGAGGTATCGACGGTCGCCGCAGGATATCTGTTCTTCAGGATTTTTTCGGCTTCGACCCTGAGCTTGAACAGTTCGCCGATCGACGTTTTTGGGGTTGGGACGGAGGAATAGTATCCGCCACGCATGCTCAGCGCCCCCATTGTTGAATAAGTGAGTAAGCCTAAATCCAATGTCAGCAGATCGACGTCGCTGACGCCGCGGATATGAACGTTGAGCGGCACAGACCCCTGCAAACGGAACTCTGCCGAGATGCCAGCAGTTTCCAGACCTGACTTGAGCTGGGCACCGACCCGCTGGGCGGTCTCGATGCTGATCCGAGTATAGTCCGGCCCGACTTCCTGCATAGCCCCCAAAGCATAACGTGTGTAAGACTGGCTCCGCGCACGGCCTTGCCACGATTCAGCCTGGAGACTTTTCGTGATGATGTCCGGTCGCGAGTCCTGCGCGACCCGCGTCAAGCGGTCTGTACCTTTCCGCCGTTGCTCCAGTTTGGTTAGTCGATTTCCAATGTTGCGAGCCATCAGATCCTCGTCAGCTTCATCGTACCGAACGTATTGCGGCCGTGACCGTTGAAATACTCACCCTCGGCCGAACCTAAATCGCGCCCAAAGACCAGTTCGCCGAAACCAAGGTGACTCTGGAGATCGACCTCATCGATTCGGGGTACATTGCGGTAGTGGTAGAGAAGGCGATAGGCATCCGCGTCGTCACAAATAAGCGCGGCCGAAATGCTGTTCGATCCCGATTGATTTGTTTTGAGCAGAACCCTGATCCGATCCCAGCTCTGAAGGATCGTAATCGTCGCTCGCCAGCTATGGCCCTGAGAACCATCGGGATTGATGGTCTGACCTTGGCAGTCCCACTGACCGGCGATGTCCGGTACTTTGATGACGAGCTTGAGAAAGCGCCACTTCCAGGCAAATCGGTCGAACAACCAATAGAGCGCCGTAAAGACTGTCGCGGCGCCGACGAGCGAGAGGATCGAAGGCGTCAGCGTTACGTTCCAGCCAAAGCGATGAGCGATGTCGACGGCCGACAACAAAATATAGACGATCAGCGCGGATGCAGCGGCCGACACCAAGCCGAGATATCGTCCAACATGAGCTCGGTTCATTGCACCGAGCAACGCGTATTCGTGTTCGCGCATTTTGTCCCCCTACCCAACACAAAAAACTAGGAAGAGCGTCCGCAACTTCAAGCCGTGGGACCTTCTTTTGGTTGTGGATAACGGAACTTCAGAAAAAATAGCGCTGCGGCCTCCGCCCGTTCTCGCGCTCTGACCGGCTGGACAGCACGCGCCGTACGAAGGTCCCATCGCGGCTTTCATTGCTGCCGCCCCGCGGCGACATCCATTCGCATTGCGGTAAGGATAGGAGGCGGACGACCTTGTCGAGAGCCTTGATGAATTCGGGATGGTCCGTGCCGTCGCAGTGGCGAGCGCTCGTCCTGGCCGACGCTCGATCGATTACGCGGTCGCGCCACAGAACCTTAGACCTGAAGACCTCCCCAGACTGCCGAAGACCACACAGCCCTCGATGGAGCAATTTGTCGCCTCGCTGGTTGGGACCTACCCGCCTTGCAATCGTGGCCGATGAGTTCAAGCCACAAAGAACGAAGCCATGACGGCGCCCCCTGGATTAAGGAAGCGAGCGCCTAAGAGCCCAGCCTTCGAACTGGGAACCCATTAGACTCTGTGATCGATCTTCGCGATCGCTTGACCGGGGCCGCCTAATACAATTTGATGTAGAGGGAATCGATATATTCCCTCATTTGTTGAAATTGTACGATAACACCTGGCCTTAGACCGCGTGGCCACCACCGTTCGAGTTCTGGAAGGCACCTTCAACCGACTGGCGGACGAAGGATGGGCCGGGATCGAACCGGGTTTGGGCGTCGGCGTCGTAGAGCCTGATCTGAATCTTGGGAAAGCGGCGCTTGAGTTCGATGGCGCCAGCTTCGGAGCGCGACCTGCATCGGACAAAATTTTTCCCTCAACACTCAAGTCGGCCGAAGCCACGAACGCCGAAGGTTCGGTGAACTGGAATCGGTCCTGTCAGCGCTCGTTGTCCATGGAGAGATAATCAGCAGCCCCGCGCGAGACTAAGCGATGGGACCGGCTTGCTTTGGACCGAAGCGGAGCGAGACCTGCTCGATCAGATGCGGCTTGAGATCGGTTTTGGGAACGAAGACCGGAATCTCAGAATCGGGCGCGTCTTTATTGTGTTTGGAGTTGGCGATCCAGTCGCCCCGCTGGGGCACCTTCTCAAGTCCGATGGCAAACATGTCGAAGCCATCGTTTGTCAGCCGGATACGAAGGAAGTTATTGTACGCCCCGATCCGAAGCGAGCTGAACGCGTCATTTCGGTTCATCCTGAGCAATAGACAAGTCAACATCATGTTCAGGCCGAACAGCGTGCTCCCGATCAGGAAACCCACCGCAACCATCTCCGCGGCAAGCAGGCCGAACCACTTCCACACTTCCCACCACTCGCCATTCCACGCGAAATGTTGGTTATTGAAGGCGATCGCGTACCGCGCAGCACAGATGAGCACGGCTGCGTGGGCCGCCGCATGCACGGCGCTTGAGGACCAGATCTTGAACCTGGTCGAGACCTCCTGCTTGATTGTGTACCCGATCAGGGAAGCGCCAAAGACCGCGGCGATTAGCGCATAGACGTCCGGCCGGTCCCGCAGCGAGATCAGCACCGCGAAGAGGAAGTAGATGCCCCCCATCAGCAGCGAGAAGTCCCAGTTCGTGAATGCGAAGAAGGCGTTCCGTAGGGTCAGCGCCCGGCTCGTCGCGAACGACGGGTAAGCCGCCGCCGTGGTCTTCTTTGGATCGTTTGGATCCGGCATGGTGCCGAGCTTCAGTGCCTCGCGATGGTCGACGAGGCGCACCGAGACGTCCTGCTCGAGTTGGTGCGTCGGATGGAGAAAGGCCCCACCTCCGCCGGACGTTACGTACTGCCGATCGTCCCTGCCGACGTAGCGGCTGTAGTGATGCGTGTCGCCGGACAACAATATCGGAATGGTATGTCCGCGCCCAGCGTTCATCGCGATCCCGGCAGCGTACTCCATGATCTCCCACGAGTTTCTATTGCTGTCCGTGTACAACCAGCCAGGTTCGGCACTGCAGAGGATGATCCTGGAGTTCTCGGGCATATGCGCCGCGATATGCTTAAAATAGTCAAACTGAGGCTGGTCCATGTTGTCGGCGAGTTGGATGTCGGTCGCCCACAGCCACCACGTTTCGGAGAGACGTACGGCGAAGTAACTGCGACGTTGGTAGGAACGCCAGGCACCGACATGCCACGGCTTTTCGCGGGAAAATAGCGCGAGGAAGAGCACCAGCCCGTCGTACCAATCATGGTTTCCGGGAATCGCGAGCAACGGCCTTCCCGCGTCGTTCTTCTTATTGGAGTCGGGAGCAGCCCACGCGTAGGGCTGCCAAAGCTGGTGCGTGTAGGCCTGCCGAGTGGCCTTTGGGTATACTTCGTCGCCGCCCATGACGAGCGCCTCTCCGCGTGGTAGGTCGACGTCGCCAACCTTCAACTGTTTCTTGGCCAGAAGGCTCGCCACCGCGTAGGTGCTGTCGAAGCCGTCGCCGAGATCGGCGACCCAATCGATCCAGACTCCGCCCTCATCGTCCGGCTTCAGGCGCGTCCGAAACTCCTCAGCCCTCCTCGCGTGCTCTTCGGGCGGCACTGTGTCCAGCGCTGCGATCATTAGGCGCCTATCGGCATATTGTCCGAATATCGACGAAACGACCACATTGTTGAGCAACTGAAGCAGCAACACCGGGTCGAACCAGTGCGCCATGTGCGGATAGGTCTTCGTATCGTCTAATGGCTTTTCGACCATTTCCCTCAACCCTCTTAAGCGACGACTGGTTCAAGCGAGGCATCGACGACGACAATGCCGGTCGCATCCGCGAATATCGCCGCGACATCTCTGGCCTTCTGCCGGTACGCGTCGTAAGCGTCCTGTCCAATCAGCGGAATGGCTTCCGCCAAGCTCGCCACTTGCCCCTGCTTTTTCGCTACAGCCGCTGCCTTCAACTTCTGTTCGGCCGCGCGAAGGTCCGCTATCGCGGCATTCAGGTCGGAAATGTTGGTCGGGGTAACGAGCTTGCCACCGATGTAGACGACTTGGCTGAGCCCAACGATGCCAAGGATCGTGTTCGGGACCGCGAACGTCGAAAGCTGATTGACGCCGGCTGCGACTAGCCCGCCGATGACGACCAGGCCAAAGATGAAGCTTTGGTATCGATACACATCGAACACGCCGTCGGTGGTGAAGAAGTCGCGCCACGTGGCGCCTGACGGGTCGACGACGGTCTTGGCCATTGGAATCCAGCCGTGGCGAAGAAGCCACGCCCTATTATCGGCCGACAGCGCATTGCGCTGAGTGTCTGTGCCCTTCGCGATCGTGGCTCCAATCCCGCTGATGCCCAGCAGCGCCAGAATCGACCCCGAGAGGTCCACCAAGGTCCCTGTCTGCAGCAGTAGAAGCGTGATTAGCGCGGCGACTGCGAGCGAAAAGGCCAGCGTTTGGAACGTCGACAGGCTACCCTTCCCGTCCGGGCCGGCCGACACCTGTGCGGGGTTCAGCGCACCGAGAAATGATCCGAACGTGTGATCCTGCTTGCGGAGGGCAAACGCGATCCAAACGTACAGTACGAGCACCTCTGCGATGACGGCGAAAACGCTAAGCCAGTAGGGGCTCAGGCGGACAGTCACGGACGAGACCCGCCAGGGGGATTGGCCCACGGGACTGTTGCAGGTGTAGAGGTAAAGATCGACTCTGCTCCAGAACCATGCCAGGTCATCGCCCATGTTCAGCGTGACTATCGTCTGGTCGGCCTCGAGCAGGCGCTTCTGTACCAGGGGGTCGGAATCGGTGGCGCGGTGCGTTACGACGTCTTGCCGCTTGAACAGATAGGTGTCGTCGCCGTAGTCGATACCGGCGAAGTAGCGGACGCCATCGACAAAAGGCGCCCGAACGCCGATGTCGACTCGTTGATTGGTCGGGATGAAGTTAGTGCCAATGACAATGGGCGGCCCGACCGGGTTTCGGCCCGATCGAAGCTCGATGGCAAATTCGCCCGGTTTTACGCACTGCTTTTGCGGATCACTGGGAGTAGTAATCGTTGCACCTGCACCGGTCGACGCTTCATCGATCTTCTGTGGCGACTGCAAGGGCGCAGTAGTCTGCGCTTCCGGAGCTCCCACCCTTGGAGCAGTGTTCTGCTGGGCGCTGGAGGGCACGATGAAAAACGCGAGCGTCAGTGCAACGGCACAAGCGCCAAAGAAAAACGATCGCGGCATTCGTTCCCCCAGTCCATCGGTCGATGCTATTTACCGGTGGTTGCAACTGGCTTTCAAGCCAACCAAAGTCGTTGTCCCCGACTCAAAGGCTCCATTGGCGTCGCAGCGTTCGCTTCCGAACCATTCCCATTGGTTATGATGGGATAATTGGGGGGCAACGCCACCAGCCCGGCTCCGATGGGTGCCGCACTCAAAACACACGTCCTACTGGTCCGGCGAAGAAGATCCCCCTTCGAGGTCACGCAGGATTTTCTTCAGACCTTCGTCAGACGTCTGCAAAACTCCATCGGTTATCTGGAGTCCAGCGGTCTCTTCATCCAACCTCTTTTGGGCCTCTCTTTCCCAATATGTTTTGAGCCCCGCCAAGCGTCGCGTGTGATGGTCAGGAACTTGATTGAACGTAGGATCGATGTTGTCGACGATATACGGGGTGAAACAGTAGCCATCGCTCGCCTTCACGAACTCATGACAAAAGCTCAAGACGGTATCGGTGCCGAGGGGCTTCTTGTTGTTGAGCTCGTCTTCGCTGGCTTCGAGCTCAGGGGATGGACGCATGTCGATCCAAAATATGGGATATGGTAGGCCTCCGAAGACGCCCTTCAGGCTGTGTCGTCCCTCAAAGAAGAACCTGAGCCTCTCGTATGCATATTCGTGGGGCTGTGTTCGGACGGCATGAACTAGCAACAAGGCCAACTCAACCGAAATGACGAGGCGTCGCGGCGTTGAAAGTTGCGAAAGGCGAAATCCCGTATCGATCGCCGGACCGATAAAATCCTTCGTCAGTTCTGGATTGCGTGGGCTATTGTAATATTCATTGAGCAGCGCAAGATTGCTGAATACTTCATCGTCTTCATCTTCGGCATCCCGCAGTCCCTGAACAGATGATCGGAATACAACTTCTGCGTTGTGCACGGGAAATCCCGCGACCCACGCCGTGGTCTTGAGATCGAGCGACTTGAACTGCTCTCTCAGCCGTTTTCGGTATGACTGAATGGCTTTCATCCACGCATTGATCGTGGTGAGCGCTTCACGGTGATCGGTGAGGCGTTTGGTGTAGATCAGTTCATCACCAACGCTCTTCCAAAGTTCCGGCGCCGGGCCCGTTGGCCAGCCGAGCTTCTGGGACGATTCGACACAAAGGGCCCATTCGCGTGCGAACGTTCGCTCAATGCCGCGGTAAAATTGCGCTATTGGAGAGAACCATGGCTCAGCAGGAGGCGGTTCATCACCAATCGAATGCTCGGGGATGTGATCCTTTGCAGCCTGCTTGAACGCTGTCGACCCGACGATATCGACGCTCAAAAAGATCCGGAGAGTAGACGTGAAGGGCCCAGCTTCCATGAACGCACTGTCTTACTCAACGTGTGAGACCGAGTGACTGGATTCGGATCCTGATAGATTCGAGAGAAACGCCGAATTCGGCTGCGAGCGCCGCATGGGAGCCTTGCAACAGGCCGTAGCGCTCTCGAAACTGTGCCACCGGCATTAAAAATCCGGCGGCAAACCAATTCGCTTCCCACTCAACGCGCCCTGAACCATAACGCTGAGCTTCTAGTCTCTCGACCTTGCGGCCGTTGCGGTTCGGATAAAGGTAATGCAACACGTAATGGCCGAGTTCATGAGCGATCGTAAATCGATCCCGCATGGGTCCGGTGTGTGCAGCCAAAAAGATCTCGAACCTGCCGGGGGCATCAATCCGGATTGAACCGGATGGCACGCGATTGAAGTCCAGAACGTTTTGGGTGGTTATTCTGCCGCCCAGCTTCCCGACGATTGGCGAAAGGTCCGCTCCAGGAACATAGCTCAATTGGTTGGCAACATCCGCAGCGAACGTATCCACGACGGCTTTCGATAGGTTGCTTTCGACCGGAGCGCTATATTCCATCATTTTGGGGCTGTTTGCCGAATCAGGTAATGAATTCGTTTGTATGGCAGGAGATAATGGGAAATTCCCGAAAATTGTCAAATTTGCCCCGGCGTTCGATCATTTTGCTCACATTTTCGGGCATTTCGCATCAAAGTTCGCCCTTGACCGTCGTTGCTGGCGGGACTCGCCCCTTTGATGAATTAAAGCCTACCTCTTTGCTGCCGTGGTCTCGACTCCTGAAGAAGGGCAGCGGCCACGCGGGGGGCACCCGCCCGAGCGTCCTTCCCCCGCAGCTGCGGCATCGGGGCACAGGCAAGTCGATCGTGGATAACCGACGTAGCTACTGGGCGACGAAACGCTGGCCCACACGCTTGGTGCGCACCCTAACTTCGTCCTGTCCGCACAAGCTGCCATCTACCTGCGCTTCTTCCCGCTAGGCCACGGAAGCACTCCGTCGAGCTCGCGCAGCTTGTAAGAGTCCTCGTCCCACTGCTTTCGTTCCGAGGCCGGTGCCGATAGATGCTCGTCGTCCAACCATAGCAGCGTCAGTGTCTGGTCCCAATGCCCCAAATGCAGCGCATCTTCGAAGAGCGCCCCATCCCGCGCCAAATCCTCGAACCATGAATCTGGATCGGCGTCCTCGGCCCCCGACGGCCTTTCACCGGCGCGAACACGGGCGCTGTAGGAGTCTGTCGGCAGAGGCGAGCCTGGCCTGATCCACCCCTTCGCTTCGCGAAGCCGGGTAGAGCGGGCGCTGTACCGGACCTTGCCTCCCTCGGAGACGACGAAGGCGCACAGTTCGCGAGAAAAGGTCGCGAAACGCGAGCCGGTGGAGATCAGGGACGCGTCAAACTCGTCCGCCAGGCTGCCGATCGCCGAGATCGACATGTCGGCGCCGTCGACGCGCGGCTTGAACAACTGATACGGCAGCAGCAGCTCGGCCGCGAAAACGTCGCAAGCGATCTCACCCGGAGGGCGGCGCGAATAGCTCCAGCTCGGCGTCACATGATCGGAGGTGATCTCGAGAACGACGTGGGCCACCTCGTGGCAGACGCTGAATCGCTGGCGTCTCGCATTATGGGTGCAATTCACGCAGATCCGGTACTTGCCTCCCTTGTCGCGGAAGGACCAGGCGTCCTCGTTCTCCTCCAACGCCTCTTTGAGCACTTCCCCGCCAATCTGCGAGGCGTAGCCATCGACCGAAACTGGCAGGGCCAACGGTCCACAGCGCTTGATGAACTCACGCGCCTTGATAGCGATGCCGAGTTCATCAATCATGTTGCCGACCTACGTCATGAATTTACGGATGCGGGCGAGCGAGGTCACATAGTCGGGGCGCGCACCGCGGTTTACGACCGTCGTCAGCATGTGGAACTGATCGAAGGTGATGCTTGGATCGCCTCGGACGAACTCGACGAGCTTGATGTCGATGTTGGTGTGGTCGACGAGGAAGCGCAGTATCTCCGCGTCGCGCGCCGGTGGCGTCAGCGCCGATATCAGCTTGTTGACCACCTCCTCCGAGGGAGCCTCCTTCGTGCCGGTCTCGAGGCGGTAGATGTAGGCGTGGTCGACGCGGCTGCGCTCAGCGACCTCCCGCAAGCTCATGCCGCGGCGGTCCCGCAGATCCTTCAACCAGGTCCCAAGCGCCGTTTCCGGCATCCGTCCTCCCGACAAAATCTTGCCACAATCATACTGTTGTCTGGCTGGACAACACGCCCTCACCCGTTGCGCGGACTGGGCGTTTTTAACCGCCCGGATGTTGTCTGGCTGGACACCAGCTATACAACCCCGTGCGTGAAATGCAAGCGCCGCGAGGCAGGAAGGTACTGAAATGTCTGTCGATGTCGTCGCGCATTTGGTGCGCATCCACGTCAACCGCGAGCCCTACGACTCGCCCAACCCCGCAACTGGCGAAGCCCTCTACGGGCTCGCCCAGATCCCGCCCCATGAGCGGCTGTACCGGGAGGTCAATGGGGACAAGGAAGACAAGCCGATCCCTCGCGACGGCGAGACCATCCACCTGAAGGAAGACGAGCACTTCTACAGCCAGAAGGTGTTCGAGATCTTCGTCAACACCGACGAGCACGAGATCGACCAGAAGCACATCTCGTACGCCCAGGTCGTCGAGCTCTATCTCGGCAGAGGCGGCAGCCCGTCGAACGAGTACCTCGTGAAGTATTCCCACGGCCCCGCGGAGAACCCGAGCGGCACTTTGGCTCCTGGACAGAAGGTTACGGTGAAAGATGGCATGCGCTTTAGGGTTGCCGGAACTGGCGAGTCATAATCCATTCGTCAAGGATCTCGAGGAGCTCGGCTACGAGCTCGGCTTTGTGGGCGGCTACTTCATCATCTACGGCCTGCCCTATCTGGATGATCAGGGCGCGCTTCAGCATGGCGATTGGGCCAGTCCCCTGGACCTGAATGGCGCCGTGATCGACCCGCCGTCCGATCATCAGGCATGGTGGCGAGGTACCCGCCCCTTCGACCAGCAAGGGCGCCAGATCAGGCTAGGCGGCGGACCGAATCCTGTGACGATCACTCCGGATCTCGTCGCCAATCAGTCGTTCTCGTTCAAGCTGCAGGAGAACGGCGAGAACCGCGCCTATCGCTCGTTCGAAGAGAAGGTGCAGACCTATCTCGACGCGATCACCGGCCCCTCGCTCGCCGCCTACCCGGATGCGACGCCGTTGCGCGGCATCGCCGTGAAGGCGGCGGCGCAAGGCAGCCCCCTGCGCTTCCCGGACACGATGTCCTCCAGGTACCATATGAACGACATCTCCTCCCTGCTGCGTGGAAAGCGCGTGGCGATCATCGGCCTCGGCGGCACGGGATCCTACATCCTGGACTTCATCGCGAGGACGCATCTCGAGCGCATCGCGCTGTTCGACGACGACAAGGTGCACGTCCACACGATCTTCCGGATACCGGGCTTCGTTCCCCGCGCCATCGGCGAGCTCAAGGTAAACGTTCTGGCCCGTCAGTATGGGAACTGGCACGCGGGCTTGGATCCGGTTCCGGAGCGCATCACCGCCGCCAACATCGAACGCCTGAACTCCTTCGACTTCGTCTTTGTGTCCGTCGACGATGGCCCGGCCCGCCTCCTGATCGTCGATTGGTTCAGCACGCGCGGCATTCCATACGTCGACTGCGGCATGGGACTCGATCGATCGGTCGGCGGCCTTACCGGATTCGTCCGCGTGACCGGTACCGACCGGAAGGCGTTTGACGACAACGTCGGAACTGCCCGGCTGCCAACGGAGAACGCCAAGGCCAATGAGTACCGCAAGCAGGCGCAAATCACCGAGCTGAACGCTCTCAACGCCGTCATGGCCGTGATCAGGTTCAAGCAGCACTTCAAGCTGCTCGAACGCCTGGACGAGGCAACCTGCGCCATCTTCGACACCGCGACGCTGGAGATCGACAAGTAACATGACCGCGATGCGCTTCACTTACCAGGCCGTCGAGCGTTTGCCGAAGCACCTTGCGCAGGGAGTGCTCTATCACTCCGAGGAGTTCGAGGTGGCGGCCCTCTCCTGCGCGTGCGGCTGCGGACATCGGGTAATGCTGCTGGTCCCTGACAGCCACCAAGTCTCTGCTCAGAATGGCACACCCACCGTCCGGCCCTCGATTTCGGTCTGCGACGCGCCTTGCAAGTCGCACTACATCATCGCGGGCGGCCACATCGAGTGGCTGCCTGCGTTCTCGACAGCCCAGGCGTCGGCCGTCATGCGCAATCAGATCGCGCGTCATGTCGTTCACGACGAGCGGCAGCGGCCTTGGATCAGCCGAATCTGGATCACGATCGCGCGTGCTTTCGCCAAGCTCAGGTCGGCGCTGCGCATATAGCACCGCGCAGTTGCCGTCAGGTTTGAGGTAGTAGGCGCAGATCAGGTAGCGGATCGGTGTCGGTCTTGTCGACGAACTCGTCGACCTCGATGGTCCGGGCGACGTTCTCGAGCTCCTCCCTGGTCACCTCGAGGAACGTGCCGGTCAATCACCGGCGCACAGTCCTGTTTTTCGTCTCGGCCGGTCTTCTTCACTGCTGCTTCGCCAATCTACTGATTTTTCTGAGAGATTGGTGGGCGCACGAAGGTTCGAATCTGGGATCTTCTGTTTAAGAGTCACCGGCTCCGCCGGTTCGCCGCCGTCGACGACGAACTAGTTCCTCGGGGTCGACGTCCAAAGCCCTAGCTATTCGCTCGAGCACTAAAAGAGAGGGATTCCTCTTTCCCGTTTCGACGCCACTCAGATAGGTCTGATGGACCTTGCACCTATCGGCGAGCTCCTCCTGGCTGAGTCTCTTTGCTCGGCGCAATTCCTGAATATTTAAGCCGACTCGGTCCTGCAAGCGCATGCAGGAAAATCGAGAGAAACAACCCAATCAGCCCATAGACTATGAGTCATAAAGCGACTACGCTGGCGACTTCTGATGCAAGTTCAGAGAGCGATGTCAGTAGAACAGGTGGACCTGACATTTGGCGCCTTCGCCAAGTGCTGCCAAAACACTATAACCGTTGGTTACCGTGATGCGTCGACCGGAACCGTGATAGCCTCGATCGAAATTCCTACCCAAGTGATCGAACGCGCGGTTCTCGAGAATGCTTCCGTAGAAATCACTTTGTTGGACGACGGACAGGTTGCCTCCGCCGTCACTGGACCGGCATCTGATTGCTTTTCGGCACGAACGAGCGTCTCCATTGACCACCTGGTGGACGCGTTCGTGGCCAGCCATAATCTCCATAAGGAAGAGGCGACGGAAGCAGAGCTGAGAACATTGCTCGGCCGCCTTCACAAATCCGTCGTGGCGGTTGAGCGCACGATCCGTCTTCTCGGAGGTAAGGCGAAATAGGAACGCAGAATTGCCACTCAGGATGCAGTGCCCATTGGTTCGCCGTGTCTCTTCTTGCCGCCTCTCTTAAAATCTGCGTCACTGTCAAGAAACGCTTCAAGCATAAACGGTATCAACTCAGTTACTTCTTCCTTGTTGCCGTAGGTCTCTGCATAGAAAACGGAATACTCGCGCAGCCGCTGCGCAAGGCTTGGCGTAAGCACGACGCTCATCTTCACCGGTGTCCGGTCAGGCAGTTTCGCCAGCTTCACCCTTCACCTGCCCTTCGCAATTGTCTGAACGTCCTTGTAGGGCTTCAGCACGAGATCCTTCGAAACAATCACCCGTAGCGGCCAACCTGGCCGCACCGTGATCGTCGGCTGCACGTCGAGCTCGCGTTCCACCAGGCGCTGGCCGGCACGATTAGTCGTTTGCTGCGTGCTTTCTCGCAGTGCTTTCACGAGATCACTTTCGTCGTTGCCGATAGATAGCTGGGTCCCCACCCCGATCAGGGTTGCCAGAGCGACGCCTTTGAGTAACTGCCACGTATGGAAGTCAACCTCGTCCTCAAGGCCGGCATAGCCTGCGACGTCTGTGGCCGGAAGGTTCTCGATCACGATCGAATTGCCGTTCGGCAAGATGAGTCTCGTCCAGACGACCAGCGCCCGCTTCTGGCCAAAGGCGACGACGCTGTCGTATTTGCCCATGATCCGAGTCCCTTGCGGCGCTGTGCACGTAGTTCCGTTGCGGTGCCGAGGGCGTCCGAAATCCGTTTGGCGGTGCGCTCGTCATTGGCGGCGAAAGCAATGCGGACGTGACAATTGTCCAGGATCGCATTGTTCTCGCCATAAGCCTTTGCGATCTGATTGAGCGACTGGGCGATCAGGTAGGCGCGGATGCCGTAACCGGCCATGAAGGCGAGCGCGCTCTCGAAGAAGTCGAGCCGGCCAAGCGCAGGAAACTCGTCCAGCATCATCAGGAGCTGACGGTGCCTGCGGTCGCCTGCCTTGGTATTCAGCGTCTCGGTCAGCCGGCGGCCGATCTGATTGAGGATCAGCCTGATCAGCGGCTTGGTCCGGCTGATGTCCGACGGCGGAACGACGAGGTAGAGCGTGACCGGCTTATCGGCACTCACGAGGTCGGCGATGCGCCAATCGCAAGATTCGGTGTTTCGGCTGACGACGGGATCGCGGTAGAGCCCAAGAAAGCTCACGGCGGTTGACAGAACGCCGGAGCGTTCGTTTTCGGACTTGTTGAGCAGTTCTCGTGCCGTCGCGGCGACGACAGGATGTACCTTCGGCTCGGCCTCGGTGCCGAGGTGATTGGTTGCCAGCATGATCCGGAGCGTCTTCTCAAAGGACTGCGCCGGATCGGCCAGGATCTCGGTGACGCGGGTTAGTGTCTTCTTCTCTTCGGCGTAAAGGACGTGAAGGATGACACCGACCAGAAGCGAATGACTGGTCTTTTCCCAATGGGTGCGGCGTTCGAGCGCCCCTTCGGGATCGACCAGGATGTCGGCGATGTTCTGGACGTCGCGGACCTCGGCGGCTCCCTTGCGCACCTCCAGCAGCGGATTGTAGCGGGCGCTCCGTTCATCCGTGGGATTGAACAGAAGGCAATGCGAGAAGGTCGAACGCCAGCCGGAGGTCAATTCCCAGTTCTCGCCCTTGATGTCGTGCACCACGGCTGACGACGTCCACGAGAGCAATGTAGGCAAGACCAGTCCGACGCCCTTTCCCGATCGGGTCGGCGCAAAGCACATGACGTGTTCCGGTCCATCGTGCCGCAGATAGTTGTTCTCGAGACGCCCCAGGAAAACGCCCTTGGACGCGAACAGGCCGGCCGCCTTGATTTCCTTCGACGTCGCCCACCGAGCCGAACCGTAAGTCGTCACCAATTGGCTTTGGCGCGCGCGCCACACAGAGTTGACGATCGCAAAGAGCGCGCCCGCGATGCCGCCAGCCGCCGCAATCGCTCCGCCCTCCTCAAAGATCTCGGGCGCATAGGCCTCGTAGGCGAACCACCATTCGAACAACCGCCAAGGGAGATAGACGCGATAGCCGATGATCAGGAACCAGGGCTCACCCAAGCGCTGCTGATATCCGAGAGCTGCGGCAGTCCATTGCGTCGCGCCCCAGGTCGACACAACGACGATGCCGAGCACGACGGTGATCTGACCGAGATAGATTTTTGCTGGAAACATCCCGCTCGCCCCATACTCACGCAACGTGAGCGGCGCGATGAAAACGGTGAATGCGGCAGGCCTTCAATCGAAATAAAAAGTCGCGCTGTCAGCGAGCGCGAGATTGATCAAGTCTGATCAGGCGCCGGACTTGAAGATCAAGGTCAGCGCAGCGTCATCGAGCGCCTCAACAGCGCGTGAACACTTGGCCCAAATTGCATCTCGTTGCCATGTCACCCACTGAGCCTTTGCGATTGGCGCTCAGCACCATAGCGACCATGCGCGAGTCGGCACGACCATGAAGCACCACGATGCGATTCTGTAAGACTGAGCTGCGTCTAATTGTACTCAGGCGCGATGGGTCGGACGGGTCAGCGATCAACATGCCATTTGGCGAATAAGAGCCAGCAAGGCGTGGACAGCCCGATCACTGCCACGGTCATGTTAGGCCAGGCGCGGTCTCCAGCATGATCGGTGACGCGGACGTAATCGGCATGCCGATATCGGCATCTTCATCGGCAGCACCCGCGTGGCAGAGGCGATCATGTTGATGCAGGCTTGTGCTGCCGCTGCTGCTGGTCGAGGCGATATTGGAGCAGGGAAGCTCGAGACCGGTACTAGGCCTGCCCCAAGGTCATTTTGGCGTTGGAGCCGGCTCGCCGGTGGACTTGTCTGCCAGATCGTAATTGGCTGGATCGGAGCCGAACTCGGATACACCCTTCGCAAATTCGGTTCGGAGCAACGTCTGGAAGTCATCGTCATAGGTTGCAATGCTGGTGCGGATCGCAGCTCTCCACTGGTCACCACGATCCCATGCCTCCATGAAGGCGGAGGCAAGATCAGCGTGCTGCCGGTTCTCGATCATTGCTTCAATGATCGATCTGGCTTGAAGCCGATCCTTCGCGCTCTTGGCCGTCCCGTCGCGGTCTTGCTTCCGGCGGGATCCGACGATGAGCTTGTGGATGGCATATCGCTCTGGAGATGGAATGAGAACCGGCACGCCTGCACCGTGCAGCAGCACGGCACGGATGGGCTCGTAGATCAGGTAATCGAGAAAGCGCAGCGGAAATGCCGCCGCACCACCGAGCGCCGGCATCGGAACTGGCTTGCCTGCCTGATCATCGGACCACTGGTTCGGTGTCAGGAATTCCACCTTGAAGTTGCCTCTCGACACGAATTGGGTGGAAACCCTGCCATCGGCTTGGCTTGGGACCTCACGAAAGGTCTGGTCGACTTGTCGAAGTACCTCCAGGATGGGAGGTATGGAGTCCTTGATGGCTACCGAGATTTCGTGGAATTGCGCAAAGTCGGCATCACCAGTCTGCATGGCGACCGCATCGAGGCGTCGGCCAAGCACGGCGGAGTAACATTGGTAGGCCACAGTACCGACGAGCACTCCCCTCATGCGGAAGAAGCCAGCCTTGGCCAGTTGCTCCACGACTTGGCCAACCATGGGTAAGGGGCGCGGCAGATAGGCTTCGCGGGTCAGCGTGGACACAAGGCGGCGACGTCCCTTCAGGTCGGCCTTCAAATCTTTGAATGCCTCAACCCGTTTGGTGATTTCGGGATCGTCCACTGGACCGACGTAGCGGCGATCCTGGCCACCACCCTCGGGCTTGGGTGTGTCGAAGTACCAGTATTTCTTGTCCTTGACCTCGACGGCCACGAATCTTCCATTCGAGGAGAATTCGGAGGTGAAGCTTTCATCGAGGCTACGCTGGGCCAATTCCGAATATAGCGTTTGATAGGTGATATCGAGGCGGGCGGACGTCATGCCGGGAACCCCAGTTATACTATTTTCGCGAAAATAGTATAACCCATTCCCCGCAGGGGCAAGCCCGTTATACTATTTCCGCAAAAATAGTATAACTTCTATATTTATCAGTGACTTACGTAGATCTATAGGCCCAACCCGCGCTTGATGCCGATCGACCAGGATATGCCCTCGCCCCCGACCTGACCGGTGACCAATTGCCCGCGCGCACGCTCCAGCACCGGCCGCCAGGCCACCAGCGCAAACTCGTGAGACCGCTCGATCAAGGCGAACCGTCCGCTGTTCAGCGTCAGCATGCGCCGATAGACGCCGTCGATCTTGTCGCCGGCCTTGACGTCGATAGGTTCGAGGCCGGTGCGCGCGGATATGTCAGCCGCGGTCCGCGACAGCTCTCGGGCCTGGAGCGTCTCAAGCATGTTTCGCGCAAAACGCAGCTGGCCACCCTCCTCTCGCGCCAGCCCCTGCTCGATCAGCCATTGCCGCCTTGCTCGCAATGCGGTCTCGACCTCCCCGCCGAAGCCGGCCGACGCGAACTCAGCTGTCTCCCTCCCAACAAGCTTGCGATCAAGCCAAGTTGCGCCCAGCGCCTGCGGCAGATCCTCAAGCCTTTGCCACGACAGCACCGCGACCCGGACCGGACTGCGCGATTGCTGAAGCTCCTCGTATCGAAGCGCCCGGTCCAGATAATCCTGCCCGGCGCTCCAACTGCCATCGGCAAGACGGCTGACTATCCCTTCGCGCCGCATCGCCTCCAGGCGCCGCACGTGGGATCCGACAAATTCGCCCGACGCTTGCGGGTCGAATTCCCGATGCAAACGGTCGCTGTAGATGCCGCCATGGCGGGCGGCGATTTCTGCGATCGTCCGGTCGATTGCGCGCGGTTCAGCGACGCGCGCCCTGAGCTCCAGAATCGTATTCCGGACAGGCGGCTCTTCGTCGGCGCGAAGGGTACCAATCTCGACATAGTGCGTCCGCCCGTCCACCCCATCGATCACGACATAACGGCGCTCCGTCAGTTCGTCGGCAAACCCCTCGCCAACAACCCGCCCGACCAGGCGATGAGCGCTTCGTTCCGGATCGAAGATCGTGTAGTCGCTGGCCGCCCGCGTAACTCCTGCGGCTGCCATCTCGCGATGCATGGTCTTGATGATATCGCCGCGTTCCCCCATGCGCCTGAGCTTCGGCTCGAGCTCAGGGTCGATCCGCCAGCGCCCCGGTTCAGTCTCCTCCGCCAACCCCATCCGCTCCAGGGTTCGCAGCCGTCCGATCCGCGCCGTTTGCCAGGCGGGCGCCCGTCCAGACAGCGCACCCAGCTCAAGAGCTCCGCTAAAGGCATCTCGCAGGATGCTCCGGTCAAGCCGCGTGAGCCGCTCGGCCGTGACCTCCTGCTGGAGCTTGCGCGCGACTCCGATCACTGTTTCAGGGCCGAGCTCTCGCGTGATCAGTTCCGCTGCCCGCGATCGGAAACCATGAGCGATATAGTCGCGTGCGATCACGAGGTCGTCTCCTCGGTCATCCTTGCCGCGCAAGACGATGTGGGTATGGGGATGGCCGGTGTTGAAATGATCAGCGGCGACCCATTCGAGCCTGGTGCCGAGGTCCTGCTCCATCTGCCGCATGAGGTCGCGGACGAAGGGTTTCAGGTCCGCCAGCTCCGCGCTGTCCTCCGGCGCCACAATAAACCGGAACTGGTGGCGATCGCCGGCGCTGCGCTCCGTAAAGCTATTGCCATCGGCGCGGTCACTGCTGGCGTCGTATAGCTCCCCCGGCTCGCCCTCGCGCGTGACGCCGTCGCGTTGGACGTAGCGGAGGTGCGCTCGCACAGCACCGGTGTCACCTGACTTGATCCGCACGATTCGGGCCTTGATCACGACACGGCGTTGCCCCTGGCTTCGTCCGCGCCCGGCCAACACCGCACCCTGCGCGTGGCCACGGCCAATGCGGCCGCCAGTGAACGACGAACCTGGCCGCGCACTGGCGCCGGCCTTGGCCGCCTCCTGGCGGACCCGTCGAAGATAGCTGGCCGCACGCTTGGTCCTGCGATTGCCGATCCGCCCGAGCTTCACTTCGAATTCGTCTTCGATCTCTCGCATGGCATGCATCCGACGTTTGGAGAAGACGCCGATATGTGAAGCCGACGAGGGCTCGCCAAGACGCAGACGCAATTGCCCAAGTTCGCCATTGCGTTGGGTCTCACCTGGCGACAGCGAAGATCCAGAGAGCGCCAAATCTTGGATGTGCAGACAACGGCTTAGGCGCTCCGTGGCGCCAGTGCTTTTATCTTGCCCTCCCGCTTTTTTGCTTTCCTACGACGAGATCAAAAGTCGTCGTCTCCCGGTCGCTGATTCCCAAGCCCCAAATTCCAAGCCAACAAACACTCGGTACTCGGCGATTTACGACGAAACGCAGTTCGGGTCATTGCGGTAGATGCTTCCAATAGCGCCTGCCCGAACACGTCGACAGGTGACCGATTCATTGCGAAAGAGCCGCTGCGACTTGGCCCGCGATAGCGATCGTTACCCGAAGGGCCGAGACACCCGGAGGGTGGCTCGGTGAGGAGCGAAGCGACGAGTAGAGCGCGGGCCGAAGGCATCGCCCAGCACGTTATTGTCGTACTCCTCCGCGAATTCTTGCGCGCGTACGCGAGGGTCCTGGTACTCATAAAGGAGCTGGCCGACCGATTTCCGATTAGGCCCGAACAGTGGTGGAGAAGCAGCAATCTTCCGATGTCGCTGAAGGGCTAGCAGCGGAAGTCACCGTAGGCTGAAAGTAAAAGTGGCCGGCAACTGAGGTGGCCTTACTCTGAATCGATCCTATAAACGTCACCCGGGCCGAGGTTTAGTTCCTCGAACATCTTTTGCTGCTTTTCCGTGAGGATTGCTGGAACAACTTCCGCCGTCCAGCCTTCGGGAACGGCGGCGAGGACCAATGTCAACGCCTGGCTAGGCTTGGCTAAGGCAAGCCACAACTGCTTTGTGGATGGCACCTCGTCCGAGGTCGCCTCAACGATAGTGAACGAATTGCCGAACGACTCCGCCATCGCTCGCTAATGCCTCTGCGTGTCGCTAGTTGCTACTGTGAGGCAGACGAACTGGGCCAGCTATCAAGCGATATGTGGGCACCCAAGCGGTGTTCCACGATTCCATGGTTGCGCCGCAAACCGAGCACTCGAAGCTGGCTATTTCCCGCGAAGGGGCCATCGCCTCGGTGCGGCTGTAAACAGCGCCGCATGGACAGGATCGATGATGAGACTCTGGCATGCATCTTTATGCGCCAGAAAAACAAAACAGGCCACCGAGCAATTCAAACTAGGCCAACTGGGGTCGGCAACAGGCAGCGCCGTCCGTTGAATGGGAATAAACGGCGACCCCAGCACGGAATGAGAACGGTCAAAAGTCCTCTCAGGGTAAAATCGCTAAGAACTCAGGTTGAGCAAGTCTGGTCCGCTCTGGGCTTGATGAGACGACCTCCGTCGGACACGGCGCAAGTTCGCAGATGGGCTAAAGGTGATCAGCGTCTGAATGAAAAATGGCTGCGCTGTACAACGGGCCTTTGGGCTGTCCGACGAGCGCTGAAGTTCATCAGGCGCACAGAGGCCGACCGAGTGAACCAGGCTTGGCAGCCTGGCTCGCTCAGACAATTTGCGAGACGAAATTCGCCGCAAAGACCGTCAGCGCTTGGGCGCGTAGGGTCCAAGATCGTTGAACAAGTCCGCCTGGAGGGGGCGTTCGTCAAACCGAATTCCGCCCCTGGCTTTGGCCTCGACCTCGCGAATTATCGCGTCCTGCCGCTCGACTGGAACGCCGTTTTTGCTCCAGAGAGCGCGCAGCTCGGCCTCAGGCTCGGCCGAAGATCGAGCCTTGTTGCGGGGGATTTCCTCGAAGTTGGCGCAGACGATTTCGACATTGGGCGCGACGCCCTTCCATGTGTCACGATAGAAAGAGCAGTCCACGCCGCAGCCCGCTTCGAGGTGAATTCCGGTCTGCTCGGTGAACTTGAGATAATCCGCGCTCTTGCGTTCGCGGTAGCACTGCACGCCGCTATATTGGAACGGTGCAGACGTCTGCGGGATGATGAACGCGCCATAATCCGCAATACCGGAAGCGATATCGATCACGTGAAACTCGAAAGAGCGTCCGGTATACCGGGGTCCGCTTCCGATCCTCGGAGTGGCTCCGAATGGGGGATTTGCGATCGCGCAGCCGAAACGACCGAGGCTTGTCAGGTCCAAACTGAACACGTCGGCGCAAATCCAATTGGCTTCCGGCAGCACCTTGCGACCGACCTCGACATAGGCAGAATTGCGTTCGATGCAGACGATCTCTTTCTGTGGCTCGTCGCGACCGCGCGCATAGTGTGCCCTCCAATAGACGTGGAATGCGAGCGCGCCAATCCCGGCGCAAAGGTCGACCGTTCGGCCGCCGTAAGCATCAATTGCGAAGTCTCCGGCAAGCCCGCTAGGGGTAAAGAACGCCCCCGCCGCTCCGTTGATGTGGCTTGCGCCCTCGTGCCAATTGTCCAGCACAAACACACGCTCATCATAGGTGAGGACGTCTTTCTTGAGCAATTCGACAGCCTCGGCATGTGCCTTGGCCTCCGCCTTCGTAAGTTTTGCCATCGTGTGTCTCGCTTGTGGGCCCTTGATGGGCGTTTGATCGGCGCGGCGCGCATGGCCTTCGCCATGCCGCCTGCCCGTCGGCGAGACCGGGGTTTCGGGGGCAAGAGCTTGTTTCGGCGCCGGTGCGCCGGCGCGAATCCGATGGTGCGCAACGCGGTTGCACCGAGCCGCGTGAGCTGCGACGTGCGACCGACTTGCTGCACCGGAGGGCGAAAGAAGGTCTTGCAGGGGTGAGGGGCAGCGCCCCTCAAGTCCCCCTGCTTAAAAGAAAAGTGCTTTTCGCATGCTAACCCGTGCGCGAGCTGGTGCGATCAATCCTCTTGATCACCACCGTCATGATCCGACGGGGCGTCGTGGAGGTTTGTCAGCCCAGTGCTGAACGACCTTGCCTGCAGGCCTGACGCGTTGCAGGCGATCAGGCCTCGAGCCGAGGGGGAAACATGACGGGCGCGCGTTCTTACTTCAGACGCGCGCCGGTCGTCGCCAACCGCTCACATATCGGGATTCCATGTCCACAGTGGACGCGCGACCCCCAGGATGTCGCACCGAAGCACCGGCCCGAAGTAGCGCGAGTCAAAAGAATTCGGGTGGGGCTGCAGCAGGAAGTATTCGCCCTCAACGAGCCGCATGCAGCCCTCCCAGGCCGGCAGAGGCCGCCCTTGCCGGTCTTTGTCGAGCACCTCGGCAACGACCTTTCCGTTGATGGAGATGTTGCCGATCGGCTCCCTGGTGCGGCAGATTTCGTCTCCGCCGATGGCCTCGACCCGCTTTAGAAGAGGCACCGGCATGGGGAGGATCTCGTGCGCGATGATCAGGAGCTCGATTCCAGGAGGTGGCTTGAAGACGGCGAGCTCGCCGCGCACCGGCAGGCGCGGCTCCAGATAGTAGAAACCGAGCGGCGCGCTGCCCGTGGCATTGTAGATCAGCAGCGGCACCGCCGGAGCGGACGACATCAGAAGCGTGATGATGCCGGCGCACATGGCTGAGAGCGTTGAGGCCTGGCGCCATAGTCTCATGCGGTCAATCGGCATCGGAGGTCGACCTCCTCTTGCTCGCATGCGACCATTCGACGAGGTCTTCGATGTGGTAGCGGACGTAGCGTCCATGTTTGCGGTAGGTCGGTCCCCTGCCCTGGACCCGCATCTTCTCCAGCGTGTTCTTCGTGAGCCTGAGCCAGATGGCCGCCTCCGCAGTGTTGAGGAACGGCTTGTCCGGCTCCTTGTCGTCAGCTTTCGTGATCATCCAGCTTTCCTTCCCACACCTCGTACAACCAAGAGGTGCAAGAAGAAGCGTCGTCAGATTGGAGAGGCTTTGTGGAGTGGCGAAGTTCAGAGTTTCTCTTTCGCCATCCTGCGCGAGCAAACTTCGTCAAAAGAGAATGACAAATTTCGATCAGCTCAAAAGGTCGCGGTAACCGCCCTTCATCAATTCGGTGCCCTTGGCGACGAGGCGTCGGGTGCGATCGCGCAAAAATTGACTATGCCCGTGCCATTCTTCAGTGACTTTCTTCTCTCCGAAGATCGCAATTGCGATCTGCCGATATGTCTTACCGTGCAGGCTCTCGTCCAGCGCAATGAGAGCCTGATGGAGCCGCTCGTCGGCTGCCGCGGAGGGTTTTTGAAACGCTCTAAAGTCCGCCTCGGTGAAGCGCTGCAGACGCTTTAGAAGCTCAGCTTGAGACGCGAGGTCATCGAGATCGTGCAGCTCAAAGACCGGCGTGAAAGCCGCGGTCAGGACCGAAAGCCCGTGGATTTCGAGAGGCACGCGAACACCATTGCGCTTCATCATGACTAGTGGAACGCCGTCGATACCTATCACTGCCTGTCGATCAGCATTGAAGTCAGCAAGCCGTCGGACTTTCGCCTCTTCGCCCTCGATGGGCTTCCTCGCATTCAGCCGAACGACCCGCTTCAAAGTATTGGTATGCCAGAACGCGGTTGCCTCGTGAGCGCAAAGTCTTGGATCGGCGAAGGCGTAAAGTCCCCACCTCTCGGCCCGCGGGAACCTCCGCCTGAGGCGCAATAGCTTGGTGCCGTCGTTGAGCGTGATGCACGGCAAGTGCTGAGGTACGGATCTTCGCCAATCGGCGACGTAATCGGCATTGCGTCGTAGGAACTCCCATGCCCAATCGCCACCGTCATAGTCGGCGGGAATACAGGAAGCCGCATGATCATGGGCAAGACCACGGCTCGCATTAGCTGAATGGATCAAACAGGCGTCCCAACAAATTCCAATACAACTTTGGATCGTCCTGTCCAAATGGGGCAAGAGAACGGCCCCGCGAGCAGTTCTCGCGGGGCCGATTGGCGTCAGTCCGCCGGATTCCAGATCAGGGCAAACACGCTGTCGTCATCCTGGCCGGCGGCGCGGCCGAGATTGGCGTAGAGCTTGCGCGGGCCGAATTCGGGCGCCGCCAAGGACAGGCTCACATAGTCCTTGCGGCTGTTCTCGCCGCGGCGGACCCACCCTGCCCCAATCTCGACCCCCTGGGTAAAGACCCGGAAGTCGGGATGGGTCTCCGCGCTCTTGTCGCGGTTCGGGATGATATCGATATCGGCGCGAATTGAGACGGTCTTGAGCTGACCCTTGTAGCTACCATTGTCGTTCTTGGTGACGTATCCGATCGCGGTCATGGTCTTGTCCTCTTCTGTTGCTCGCGAGGAGCCGATCCCCTCGCGATGGCGAGACCGTTATGGGAAGCGAAACGCCTTCGAACCCGCATGCGGGGCGCAGCGCACGCGGAGCACCTGAGCCGGAAGCTTTTTTGAAGCGAAGCGGCCGCGAGGAGCCGGACGCATTTGTCCGGCGGGGAAAAAAGTTGGCGGCGAGGGTTTTGGCAGGCGGAGCGCTTCCCATAGGTCTCTTCGCCACGCGCAGGGTGTCGGACCCGCTGAAACGGAAACTGCGAGGAGAGACCCGGACGATCGGGGCGGCGCCAAGAACGATAATGATAGCTACAAGCGCCGGCCGTATGCGTCTTTCATTTTCCTAACCCATATAGAACTCCGCCGAAACGGGACAAGAGAGCTGAGGCCATCTTGACTAGGGGGTATTCACCCGCGGCGTCGAGCCACGCGCGGTTGAATCCGCTACGATGAAACAACGGCAAGGACGTGTGAGCCTGTCGCTGACGGCGGCTGCGATACCCTTAATCGCCCACTCTAAGCCAAGCTTGGTCGCGCCGCCAGCTGGGCGGCGACAGCGTGTTCGCCTTGATTTGGAATTCGGCGATTGACGCCAACCGGTCACCGAAAGCCGCTCGCGGGGCCGTTCTCTTGCCCCAACCTCCGAACCTTGCGGCGACATTTTCGAAGGCGCAATGTACGCTTGCCAAGGTGTCGCGATGTCAATCGACGAGCTTCACTTGTCCAACCAATTGCTCTTCTTGGCGGACACAATCAAGCACTTGCATGCCCAATCGATCGAGCATTCCCGACTGTTCGGCACCGGAATAATATCCAACGGCACCTCACGGGTTCAATCTCTCCGCCTTGTTTCGGGCGAGAATTGCAGTGCCGCACTCATCAAAATAGATTTCAGGCGACCATTCCGAAGTTCCGTCAATTCATCGACTGAAAGGCCACCCATTTGCTTTTGGGTGCTGTCAATTATTTCGCGTTTGAGTTCGGACGTCATAGTTGGACGCTTAGCATCGTCCCAAAGGTCTTCAAATACGGGCCCGAGATGGTCCATGAAGTGAGCTAGGCCGCCTGAGCCACCACCTAAGTGGAACGTTGCAAAGGGCCCCAGGAGAGCCCATCGCGGACCCAATGCGTAAATCATAGCGGCGTCCACATCCTGCACGGTCGCCTGTCCTGTCGCGACAGCGTCGACCGCCTCACGCCATACCGCTGCCTGCAAGCGATTTGCGAGATGGCCTTTTCGCTCGACGTTCAACCTAATCGGACGCTTACCGATTGCCGTGTAAAATCGCACGGCCTCCTCGAGCACCGAAGGAGCGGTATCGCGGCCGCCGACCACTTCAACCAGCGGGACTAGATGAGGCGGATTGAAGGGATGCCCCACGAGAACCCGCTCGGCGAAGCTTAATCCCGCCTGGAGGTCGGACGGCAGCAAAGCTGACGAAGAAGAGGCAACGATCGCATGTGATGCAAGCTTGTTGGAAAGCCTTGCGTACAACTCGCGTTTAACAGCGAGATCCTCGGGCGCGCTTTCCTGAACAAAATCGGCGCCCTCTACAGCGTCTTCAGGCGTCTCGCACCATTGGATTGAACTTGAAGTATCAGCTTGAATGAGAGAATGTTGTGGATCCCACGCTTTGACCGTCTGGCATTGCGTCGAGAACGCGGCAATCCAGCTCGAACCGATCAACCCGCAGCCCAGCACGGCGACAGTTGGCATTTACCCTACCCTAATTGGCTCTTCTATGGTGTGGATGCAGTGGAGCGGCTACCTCACTGAGATCAGCGCTCCCGCCGGTCGCCAGGTTGAGCCGTCCCACTTGCCGAGCTGAATCTGCTCAATTGGGAAATGATCGTCAGGAGCGGTATTTAGAACGATACCGGGCGCGAGCAGGGGTAGGGCCAAGTCCCTTATATCTGAGGCCTGCTTCATGATGTTTCCCCTGCTGAGGTCATCTCCGCAACGGGTCAGTACATCGACTACGGTTTGAGCGACCGAATAGCCGTAAACAGGAGCGAAATCGTTGTCTTGCACTCCCGGCATATACTTTCGCATGAAATCGAAGTACTCCGCGAGCGAAGGGTCTTCCCTCCATTTAGGATCGTTCCAATCCTTGAAAAAGGTCGCCGTATACAGGGAGAGATCGCTTCTGCCCTTCACTGTTTCCGTTGTTACGGGCACCAATGAGGCGCCACCGGTTACATAAACAGTGGGGGACCAATTCATCTCAACGAGCTTGCGTACGAACTGCGCGGCAAACTTTGGAATGGCTGCGAGTATGACCGCATCGGGGCTGGCCGCTCGCACATTCACAAATTGGGATTCAATCGTGGGGGCGCTCGTCTCATAGCTGAATTCTGAGATTAGCTTTGCCGAATTCTGCTTGTCGAGCACGTCTTTGACCCCGAGCAGATAGTCCTTACCGAAGTCATCGTTTTGATAGAGCACCGCAATGCGCGCAGCCGGATTCTTGTCGATTGCGTCCCGCGCAAAGGCTCTTGCTTCAGACCGAAAACTTGGTTGCCACCCCATACTCCAGGGATAGTCCTTCACGTCACCCCAATAGTGCGCTCCTGTCGCAACGAACAATTGCGGTATCTTCTGCCTGTTGAGATATTTGGCCTGTGCAGCGTTCGTTGGTCCTCCAAAACTGTTGAACATGAACGCAATTTCATCGTCTTCGACCAACTTTCGCAGCTGCTCGACCGACTTGGGCGGCGAATAGGCGTCGTCTCGGGACAGGAGTTCGATTTTCCTCCCATTGATTCCGCCTTTCTCGTTCAGCATTCTAAAGTAGGCGTCTTGCACTTTGCCTATGAGGCCGTATTGAGAAGCTGGGCCGCTATAAGACGTCGTTTGCCCGACTTTGATTTGGTTTTCCGACACTCCCGGCTCTGCCGCGAAAGCAGCAACCGAGGCCAACTGCGCAGACAGAACTGCGATTGCGATACGACATCGAGACATAATTCCATGTTCTCCTAAAGGTTCTTTCCGCCGCGCAGTGCCTGATAAACAAGCTGACGAAGGAGCCGCCGACAGTGATGGCGTTGATCGGGAGCCTGCATCATGAAGACGCAGACCATCTCTTCGGCTGGGTCTACCCAGGCATATGTTCCTGATATCCCGGCCCAAGAGAAGTCACCGACAGATCCTGGAAGCGAGTTTAGACCGCGATGAGTTCTAATCAGAAAGCCCAAACCGAATCCTTGCCCCAGTTCTGGAAGAGGAGCCAACGCGCCGAGACTTGGCATGTACGCTCCAAAGTTCACCTGCGCCGGAAGATGGTTTGCAACCATCCAGCTAGCCGTGGCACGACTCAGGAGAACGCCTTGGTCATGAACAAGGTCATCCAAAAGCGTTTGAAGGAATGCGTAGTAATTGTGAGCACTTGAGAGCAGGCCGCCCCCGCCGGAATACCAAGATGGCGATACGTTGCTCTCCCAGAATGCGGGCATCCACGGCATTCGACCCGATGCCTGGTCTCGAAAAGGCTGGGCAAGACGCGATTGCGACCTACTGGAGAGCAGGAACCCGGTATCGTCCAATCCCATAGGAGCGAGCACAAGATCATGTAAGGCCCCCTGAAGATCGCGGGCCAAAAGGCGTTCAATGATCAGCCCGAGCACGTCCGTGGACATGCCATACTCGAAAGTGCTTCCAGGAACATAGAGGAGATCTATCCGCGCAAGCTTCTCAACCAGATCGCTCGAGGTCTGCTGCGGGTCCAACACGTTGAGGCGGCGATAGCTCTCGTGGATAGGCCCAGACCCGAAATCGCCGTATGTGAAGCCTGAGGTGTGCCGAAGCAGGTCGTGAACTTTGATCGGCGGCGTGGCGGCGCTCGAACGACAACAGAGACCGTCGAATTCCGGCAGGTAACGCGCGACAGGTTCGTCGAGCGAGAGCATGCCGCGTTCGACGAGGATCATTGCCGCGACCGACGTGATCGGCTTTGTGAGCGAAGCCAGCCGAAACAGGGAATCCCGCCGCATCGGGACTTCCCTGGCCGGATCGCAATATCCGAATGATTCGAAGATTACCGGTTTACCAAAACGCGCCAATAGCACGACTGCGCCGGGAATTATCCCGCTCTCAACTTGCTGCTTGATCACTTCACCCAATCGGGCAAGCCGTGTTGGGCAAAAGCCCACCTCTTCCGGCGTGACGCACTTCATACGGGGTCAACTCTCGCCTTTGCCCTGTTGGATCGCCCGGGGCCTAAGAGGCCTGAGGTCTGTGCGTCTCCTTGACAGGTTTTCGCGAGCTGGGTTTGCGATATGGCTCACTGTGCTTTGTTCCTGGCGCTCCCAAACACTCCCAGTTGCGTGCTTTCCCCGCCATTGGCATACTGGACGCTAATTCAAGGCATGGCCCATCAATGTGGAAACAACCCGGCTCGACCGAAATACTTGTCGCTCGCACTTCCGATGTGCAACTCGCTGAGCAGGTCGAGTATTGGTCTTCTGCTTTCGGATCAATCTGGGGAAGAGTGCAGCTCTTTCCGGAGGAGCACCAATCGTTCTCCGGCGATTTGCATTCGGTCCGGGTCGCCTCGTTGAGAGCTAATCGAATATCTTTTGAAGGCCTGCGGTTCAGACGGACCGAAGCCAACCCGGAGCAGGCGTTCTACTCGCTCGCATTTCCGCAACGAGGTCAGGCAAGTATTCGGATGGGCAACGACGGACTCGCGCTCGGGCCGGGTTCAATGTTCTTGCTTGATAATTCGCGCCCCGCAGAATTTTTTGCATGCAACTCATACGAAACGCTAAATATTCAAATTCCGATTTGCAGAATGAAGCAGCGGATAGGCAAACAGTTTAACAGCAGCTTTCTCCGCGTAGACGCTAGCCAAATACTACCAGAACTTTTGCAGGACATTCTGATAAAAGTAAGCGCCTTGACGAGTCCACTCGAAACGCGTTCGGCAACGCTTTTGGAGCAGCAGATTTGCGACATCGCTGCGTTTTGTTTTGCGGCGGCAGACGCTTCCGAATCGGAGGAAGGTGTACTTCTCCTCGCGCAGCGCGAGCGCAGCGAGAAGCACATCGCCCGGCTCCACGCACGGGCAGACCTGTCTCCATCTATGATAGCCAGAGCATGTGGCATTTCCGAAAGCTACCTACATAAGGTCTATCGCGGGAGTGGCCAGACGGTCATGGAGCGTGTCAAAGAGCTTAGACTGGAAACGGCTCACACCCTTCTCTGCCAAAAGGGGCGCACCTGCACAGTGTCTGAGGTCGCATACGAAGTTGGTTTCAAATCGTTGGCGGAGTTTTCTCGAGCATACAAGAAGCGCTTTGGAACCTCGCCGGGGCGTACGCGGCTCTGAGATCGATGTTGCCCTCCGAGTTTGAGGCTGAATTACATTGTTGGCCAAGCTTCCCAAGGGGGGCCGACGCCAGAACGTCGATTGTCGATCAACGAATTTGGATGAGAGCTCTTTGGGCAGATCCATCCTGCGCTTTAGTGACAAACCAACGTATCTCATGCCTCAAGTAGAGCTCTTAGATTCGTGCTAAGAAACGTTGAGGTCGCTCCGTTAAACCCACGACTTGCTTGCACGTGCTTTCGGTCGAAATACCGACAGGCGGCAGTGAATTTACGAAACTGTTCTATTTTAACTATCCTCCCAGAAGAACCTTGGCGAGAACACAACGCTCTCGCCATTTTTTTCGCCAATACACATGCGTGTGTCCTAACTATCAAAGAGAAGCCGCCGTTCTCGTTTTTGATGCTTCGACCAATTCACCAACCATGGTCGTTTCAATAAACCCGCGCCCCGTCTTGCACCATGCGGCGCAAGGCGACGCGAGCAATCGTTTGGGGCGTGTTGGCATTCTCTTCCTGGCAGATCAATGCATGCTGATTTCTCCGGTGGATGACAAGTAGAGTCTCTGCCGAACGACTTGAGAGTAGGCAACAAACCGCCTCCCTCCCCTCATGCTAACAACTGAACTCTAGGAAAACGAAACGGTTGTCGCTGACGCAGAGCAACCGACGTTGGGGGAGGCCTGCATGTCGGAAGGGGCGATCGCTACTGATTCCATGGACATCGTCGGTCGTGGTGCCGTTAGGTTGTCCCGCTCCTGCCTGGCTTCTTTGACTGATATCATCCGGCGGGACGTTGATGACACCATCGTTCCGCGCGCTGACACTCCCATCGGCCAGTGTGACCAGATCGCCCAGTTGCGAGCGCTAGGTTTTCAGAATCACGAGCAACAGCTGACCATAGAGTTAGACTCGATTGTCCGCATCGCCTCCATGGCGAGGCTGCTCGTTTCGGTGGCTATTCCGAATCTGGTTGAGCAGAGACTGCTGTTTGGCGATCCAGCTGCGCGCGGTGCAGGACTGTTGCCTCCAGTGGAGGGCAATCTGTGTTTCGCATAGATGGTCGTGGCTGGCGCGCATGCAGGAACGTTTGGGCGTTCTCGTGCAAAACTGTGGCGTTGAGGACCAGCGGACATTTCCCGCCGGAGAATGCATACGGATCCACCACGATTGATTTGAGCGGGCGCCAACGCGGGGGATGGAACAGTACGAGCGTTGCGGGCGCACTTGGCGTTTGGCTATTCAGATTGTTTTGCCTGACAGCCCACGCAGGTCGTCTCGATCAGTCTCCAGGTCGGCATCGCGGTCCGCGGTCTTGCCACGGCTTTTGCAGTGTTCGGAGCGAGCGTCATCCAATTCCTGCCTAACGTTGTCGAGGAAGTGTCGAAGGCTGCACCAGGAGCGATTTGCGGCCTGATCCTTATCCCCCTCGTCGCCTTGATGCACCGGCGTGAACCGCCGGGCCGCTCAGCTGGAGAATGGAGCACCAGTAGGTGGGGCACGGCATGCCGGCTGTGTGAGCTGGCCAAGATTACGTCAACAAAACGGCCGCGGGTTTATCGGGGGTCGAGACGATGCAGCAAAGCATCCGGAACAGAGAGCAACAATACCAGGGAGAACAAAATGGAACGACGGAAGAATGATGCACGACGCCTGGCGCGGGGTACGGTATCGGCTGCCGCGATTAGTCTAGCGATGATGACCGCCGCCGTGACCGCGGCCGAGGCGCAGCAGGGCGCGGCGAACAATGGTTTGCCTCCTCTGAACCCTCTCCCAGTATCACCGTTCGCCGATTCTTGGGCTTTCACGACGCGAGCCGACTGGAGCGCGCGGACGAGCGCGTGGGCGACGCCGAGCTTTGTTGCGAACTCACAATTGGGCGCGATGAACACGCAAAGCGCCTACGCCCGCGGCTTCTCCGGCAACGGTATCGCGCTCGGGCAAATCGATACGGGCTCGAATTTCACCGATCCGGACCTGCTGAAAGGCGTGATTTTCACGGACGCGGGGCTGCAGAAAAGAGCCATATCGTTATCAGGCGTCTCTCCCTGGGGAGATCCAGTGCAGGGCGACGTGCCATATGGAGGCCCGCCAGGCTTTAACGGCATTTCTGGTCACGGCTCCCTCATTGCTCGGGAGATCGCGGGCAGTCGTGGTCAGGGGGCCAGCGGTGGCATCGACGGTGTTGCCTTTGATTCCATGCTCGTTGTCGCTAACCACGGTCTCGGCACTGTTGTCGGATTCCCAGATACTGCAAGTCTAACCAACTACATCACCCAGATGGCTGGACTTCAGGTGCGCGCGATCAACAACAGCTGGACCTCGCCTGATCTGGTGGATCCAATCAAATTTGTGAATGGGACCCTTGTTATTGACTTCGCCCAGCAGGATGCAATCAAGCAGCAGCTCAAGGCTACCGATGCGTTTAATCCAAGCAATTACAACACGCTCGACCCCACCTTGAAGCCTTATGTGGACACTGTGAACGCGCTGGGAACGGCGGCGGCGAAAGATATGGTTGTCGTTTTCGCGGCCGGTAACGTTTTGGCCGGCTACCGCCCCGGACTATATCCTCACGTGCTAGCCGCGGCGCCATATTACAGACCGGACTTGGAATCTCACTGGATCGCGGCTGTCGCCCTCGATGACAGCGCGGCCGACGCGAGATTGTCCGCCATTACTACGAGTTGTGGCCTGGCCAAGTACTGGTGCGTGTCAGCTCCTGGTAATTTCACGTCGAATGCGGCGGCGGACACGACAGGCGCGTTTGCATTGCTGGCCCAGCGCTTTCCGTATCTGAACGGCGCCGATCTTCGCACGGTGCTACTGACAAGCGCCACTCGTCTCGACCCCAAGACAATGGATCCCAACTATGTCCCTCTTACAGGGGCGGACACCTATGGTGTCAATGAAATATTCGGCTGGGGCCGGATCAATCTCGACAAGGCGATGGACGGGCCGGCGGTGATCGGATTCAGGGACACTGTGACGAACCAGCTCATTGGCAGTGTTTTCACGGCAGATCTTCCGGCGAGCACGCTCGACGTCTGGCGCAACAGCATCACGGGGGTGGGCATGCTGGACAAGGCAGGCGCTGGCACTCTGGTTCTAGGCGCAACAAACGGGGATGGCTCTCCCAGTACGTATGCGCAAGTCGGCGGTGCGCGCATCGACGGCGGCACGTTGGAAGTCAACGGCGCGCTGACAGGTCCGGTCGTGGTGGGCACGGAAGGCCGGCTGACTGGTACAGGCTCGGTCGGCACCACCACTGTGGCCGGCATCGTGGCGCCGGGACAAGAGCGGTATGCCGGCATGTCGGCGCTCTACACCTCGGCGCCGGAAATCTTTACGACGGAGCGCCGCGCAGGCACTCTGACGATAAATGGGGACATGGCCTTTCAGCCGGGCGGCGCCTATCAGGTCTTTATGGGAGCAAACAGCCTGCACAGCCAGTTGAATGTGACTGGCAACGCAACGCTTGAGAACGGAGCGCTTCAGGTCGTATTGGAGCAAGGGGGACACTGGACCAATTTTACGCAGCCGGTGACCGTGTTGTCCGCCGGCGGAGGTATCAGCGGAAGATTCACGGATCCGACGATCAACTCGCTATTTCTGAAAGTTGTTCTGGACTATTCCAACTCCATAAATCCCGCTTCAGGAGCGGCAGCCAATTCTTTGACATTATCAATCCAGCGCAACGACGTCAGTTTCGCTTCGGTTGCGGCGTCGCGCAACGGTGCCGCGGTGGCCACCGTGCTCGATGCAGCGCCAGATGGCACGAGACCGCGCGACTTTGTGATGCTGGCTAGCCGCGAGGTCGCGGCGAAGGCTTTCGACCAGTTCTCCGGCCAGGCGCCAACGGGCATGCAGCAAGCGACGTTCAACGCCGCGGGGCAATTCATGAGCGTACTGCTCGATCCGTTTCTAGGCAACCGCGCGCGCAATGTCGGATCGGGCGAGGCAGCGGGATTTGCACCGGAGGACAACGTCGGTCCGGCCAATGCCTTTGCGTCAGCGGACATGCCGCGCTCGAAGTTGGGGCGTAATGCTTTTGCGGTAGCACCTACTAAGACTCCGCCGCAGATCGACCCGATCGCCAGCCCCTGGAGCTCGTGGGTGGCAGGCTTTGGCGGGACCCAAACCACTAATGGGAACGCCACGGTCGGGTCGAACACAACGACCAGCAACATCTACGGCCTGGCCGCCGGCGCAGACTATCGTCTCTCGGCCGACACGCTGCTTGGCTTTGCGCTTGGTGGCGGCGCAACATCCTTCAGCATCGCCAACGGATTTGGCAGCGGGCGCTCCGACTTATTCCAAGCCGGCGCGTTCGTCAGACACAATTTCCAGGCGGCGTATTTCGCTGGCGCGTTGGCTTATGGCTGGCAGGACATCGCGACCGACCGCACCGTGACAATTTCTGGCGGAGATCACCTTCGCGCCCAGTTCAATGCCAACGTACTGTCCGGCCGCATTGAAGGGGGCTATCGCTTCGCGACTCCGTGGGTTGGACTGACGCCTTATGCGGCTGCGCAGACGACCACGGCCTATCTGCCGGCCTATGCGGAGCAGGTGATCGTCGGGACCGGCATGGCGGCTTTGAACTATGCCGCGAAGGACGCGGCCTCATCACGAACCGAGCTTGGTTTTCGCACCGACGGATCGTTTGCCATCCGCGACGCGATTCTGACGTTGCGTGGCCGCGCGGCGTGGGCGCATGATTTCGATACCGATCGCGCGATCGCCGCAACGTTTCAGACGCTTCCCGGCGCTTCGTTCGTGGTCAATGGCGCGGCGCCATCCCACGATGCGGCGCTGACCACAGCGTCTGCCGAGTTGACATTGCGGAATGGCATCTCGCTCGCCGGCACCTTCGAAGGCGAGTTCTCCTCCGTCACGCGGAGCTACGCCGGCAAAGGCATCCTGCGTTATCAATGGTGATGTTACGAAAACCGGAGATGGCGTGGCCATCGCATGACCGCACCATCTCCGGCCATATCCTGATCGCGATCGTCGGTTCTGATTTGAGGTTGTTCCATTAAATCGTGATGGCATTAAGTTCGATAGCCCGAGTATCCCTGCCAAGTCGATGGCCGACAAGAAGCGTCGGCGGGTATTGGAGAAGAAGATGGACGTGATCTTCTCCTGTTTAGCCTCAATCAATTGCGTACCTAGGCTCAGGACCTATCAATCGATGCGTCCAGCACTGGCGAGCACCTCCTCCGCCAGCTTACGGCGGTCGATGGGGGAGGATTTGCGCCGAGGCCAGGTCTGATGCCGACGCAAACTAATTGCGACCCCAGTCCGCTCACTGCATCGCGACCAGCGCCTTGCCGGGCAGCTTGCGGCCGCGTTCGAGGGCCGTCAGCAAAGGGATCGCATCGGCCAGGGGGACCGTTTCGACGACTGGCAGCCGGAGCTTTTTGCTCACAGCCACCTTCGCCAATCCGTCCAGTATGTCGGCGCGTGCCGTGCAGATGATCGGCTTCAATCGCCTATTGAACAATGCGCGCAGGAGCTTCATTGGCGTCGGATCGATGTCGAGAAAAACTCCGCCTTTCAGCAGGCTCAAACCCAAGGCGACGGGCATCGTTCCGGCGGTGTCGTAAACCACGTCGAAACGGTCGCCAATGGTGGAAAGATCAGTGGCGCGATAATCGTATACGGTCTTCAGGCCCATCTCCTGGGCCCGCGCAAGTGACTGTGCGCCGCAGCTGCCAGACACTGTAGCGCCCAGCATCTTGGCTATCTGGACGGTCGCCTCTCCAACGGCACCAGTGCAGCCGTTCACGAACACGTGCTGCCCGGCCTTCAGACGGGCTTTGTCGATCAGGCCGTTCCAGGCGGTAACGCCAGGGGTACCGAGGCATGCGGCATCCTCGAACGAAACGGTCTCTGGCTTCTTCGCCAGGCAAGTCTCTTTCGCGATGACGGCATCGGCCGTAGCGCCGCAGTTTTTGACGTGTGTCAGGCCGAAGACCGCGTCTCCAGGTTTGACGCGCGTCACGCCGGCACCGATTGCGAGCACCGTGCCTGAAAAATCGCAGCCCATGGCGCGCGGAAAGGTCTTGCCGGTCACAAGTTTCAGGTCGCCGTTGCGAACCTTCCAGTCGACCGGGTTGAGAGCCGCGAAGTGGACCTTGATCGCCACCTCGCCCGTCTTGGGATCAGGCAGTTTGAAGTCCGCAAGGTACATACCCTCCGGTCCGCCATACTTTTGATACTCGATGCGTCTCATTTGATTAAGCATGCTTTATGTTGGAAGCGAACGCGTCTGTAGCGAAGCGCAGTTGGTGACAGATCATGTCAACAGTGATCGAAGCCGAGGTGTTCTGCGAGTTGGTTCAGGAGGCGGTTTCTGCTGACGCGTGTTCATCGTGGCTGACACATGAACATTTGCAACGCGCCATCAGTCGATCACGATGGCGGCTGTTCCGGCCACCGTCTGCAGGTAGTCCGCTGAGCAAACGCTGGCCGACCGCGCCGGTTGCCGCAGTTGCCAAGATTGCCTTTGCCATAGAGGGCCTCCGTCGTTGTAGCCCTATAACTGGAGTAGAGCGCCAAGATGGACAATGATGGAAACGCGCGATAAATTTGCAGATCGTCTCGATCGGGGGAACATACCGTGGACGTGTTAGGCGACTGGCTGCGCATGTTTGCTCGTCCGAAATATCGGTTGGCCCGCAGCGTGACCAGCGGACAGTGGGGCTTCCGGCTGGAAGCCGGGTCTGCGCTAGCTTTTCACTTCATACGAAAGGGCAGTGCTTGGCTGCGGATAGCAGGACGTGCCGACACCAAACTGAGTGAAGGTGATCTGGTCGTCTTGAGCGACGGCCCGGCCCACGAAGTCGTCGATAGTCCACAAACGCAGGCGGACCCGGTCGAGATCTTTGCCCAACGTACTTTTGATCTGGTCAATGCAGGCCCAGCGACGGAGATATTCTGCGGACAATTCCGGCCAGATGCGATCCGGGGGCAAATTGGTGCAGCCGCCTTGCCGCCTTTCGTTCACCTTAAGGCTGCAGACATTGCTCGGGATCCGGGTATTGCAGGTCTGTCGGCGCTGCTGACGGCGGAATTAGACGGAGATCGCCAGGGTAATGAGATGCTGGTCGAGCGATTGGCGGATGGCCTGTTGATTTATGTTTTGCGCAACGCAGCCGCTCAAGCCGGACATGGCACAGGGTGGTTGTCAGCCATGCACGATCCGCGACTGGCGCGAGTGTTTCGTGCAATTCACGCAACACCGCATTCCGATTGGACGGTGGATGATATGGCGGGCGAGGCTGGACTGTCACGAGCAGCGTTTGCGCGACGCTTTACTGAGCGGGTCGGCAAGACGCCCCTTGGTTACCTCACTGCATGGCGGATGACGCTAGCTGCCAGACGTTTCGAGGGCGGCAAGCTGCCATTGAGTGTCGTGGCAAACGAAGTTGGCTATCAGTCCGAGGCAGCTTTCAGCCGGGCCTTCCGAAAATATCATGGCGTGTCGCCGGGAAAATACAGATGACGCCCGCCGCCTGAAGATTTCTTGAAACAACGCCATCTCAATCCGGCAATCGGCACTAATTTAGGGCGCGAGGGCCTTATCATACGATTCTGAGAACGCCGATGGTCGCCGCCGCGGAGCCAGCTTTAGTCGGGCTTTGATCGTGTGGAAACAAGGGGGTTGCAGCAAATGTGCAGGCCGAGACCTCCTGCCCCGTGCGGCTTCGGCGACACCGTCTGGCGCCGCTGATGGAAGGGCAATTCGGCTGGCCCAAGATCGACCTCAGCGAGACCGACAAGGCCCTGATGATCTCGGTCGAACTACCCGGATGACTGAGAAAGACGTCTAGATCGAAATCGCCGGTGGCGCCCGACGTCCGCAGCGAGAAGAAGGCCGAGCGCAGCGACAAAGGCAAGCACTTCAACGAGCGCGCCTAGGTGCAGCTATAGCGGTGCAGCCGTGCCACGCGCCACGCTGGACGCGCTGCAAGATCTTGCGGTCAGCACGATAGGGTTGCGAATTACTTTCGTTTTTGGCTATGGCAGGACCGAAACTGCTCCAGGAATTGCGACCACGCCTTGGCCGACGGAAGAGTCCGGCGAGATCGGCCTGCCGGAGCACGTTCTGCGGCTTGCCGGCTTATCTAGGGCGGGCAAGCAGCTTGTGCAAGGCACAACCGGGACACCAAAGCGTCTCGGTTTGACCCGTCACCGATTATGCCTATCTCAATTTGCTAGCGGCCTGCCTCGCACCCTGCGGCACGAGGTAGATGACGAGGAATAGTAGCACACCGAACACGACGCCCGACATGCCCTTGGAAATGCTCTCCGCGATGTTCGGCACGAAGATGATGAAGGCCGCGCCGACGATCGAGCCAGGCAGCCAGCCGACGCCGCCGACCACCATGCCGAGGAACAGCGAGATCGCGAGCGTGATGGTGTAGCTGTCGGGCGCGACGAACTGCACCGCGATGGCGCCGAGCGAGCCTGCGATGCCGGTGATGGCCGCGGAGACACCGAAAGCGAGCGTCTTGTACAGCGCGACGTCGACGCCCATGGCAGAGGCCGCGATCTCATTGTCCCGGATCGCCATGAAGGCGCGGCCGGAGCGGGAGCGCAGCAGGTTGACCGAGAAGATGTAGATCGCGAGCGTCACCGCGAGGGTGAAGTAGTACAGCCACATGTCCTGCGACATCGGCAAGCCGAACGGCGCGTCCGGCTTGGTGACGACGAGGCCCTGCACGCCGCCGGTCCAGTGCTCGAGGAAGTTCAGCTTCAGGAGCTGCGGCATCGCGGTGGCGAGCGCGAAGGTCGCGAGCGCGAGATAGACGCCCGACAGCCGCAGGGCCGGTTTGCCGAACAGGAAGCCGAATCCGAAGCAGACCACCGCCGAGACCGGAATGGTCAGCGCGTAGTTGACGTTGAAGTGCTCCATCAGCACTGCCGACACATAGGCGCCAACGGCGTAGAATGCGCTCTGGCCGAGCGAGAATTGCCCGCTGCCGCCGGTCAGGATGTTTAGCGCCAGCACGGCAACGCCGTAGATCAGGAGCATCGTCATCTGGAAGATGATGAAGTTCTTGACGAACACCGGCACGAGCAACAGCACCGCCAGCACCAGCAGCGAGGTACCCGTGCCGAGCGTCATGGCTCGCTTCGGAACCGCCTCGACCGCCTGGTGGCCTTCTGCAACGACGTCTTCTGCTGCGCTCATGATCACACTCGCTTGACGATAGGCCGGCCGAACAAGCCCGCCGGTTTCACGACCAGGACGGAGATGATCAGCGCGAGCGCGATTGGAAGCTTCAGCTCATTGCCGACGCCGGGGATGTAGGTTCCGACCAGGTTCTCGAAGATGCCGACCAGGAAGCCACCGGTGACGGCGCCGAGCGGCGAGCTCAGGCCGCCGAGCACCGCGGCGGCGAAGCCGTAGATCAGCACGCCGCCCATCATGTTGGGCTCGAGGAAGACGACCGGTGCGACCAGCATGCCGGCGATCGAGCCGATCGCGGTCGCCATGCCCCAGCCGAGCGCGACCATCCAGCTCGTGTTGATGCCGACGAGGCGAGCCGATTCCGGCACCGAAGCGGCAGCACGCATAGCCAGGCCGATACGGGTGTACTGAAAGAAAAAATAGAGGCCGAGCAGCAGCAGCACGGTGACGCCGATCATGCCAGCCTGGTGGGTCGAGATCAGCTGGCTGCCGAGGAACGGCGCGGAGCCGAACGGGGTCGGATACTGCTTGATGGTGAAGTCCCAGATCAGGCCGGCCGAGGAGTTGATGATCGCGAACAGCGCGATGAAGCCGGCGACGTTGGTCAGCACCGGCGCTTTCGCGAGCGGCTTGAACAGGATGCGCTCGATCGCGATGCCGGCGACGAAGGAGAATGCCAGCGTGATCACGAAGGCGGCCCAGTAGGACACGCCCCATTGCATCAGCTGCCAGGATATGAAGGTCGAGAACATCGCCATCTCGCCTTGCGCGAAGTTGAGATGGTCGATGGCCTGGTAGATCATGACGACGGCGAGCGCCATGCAGGCATAGATCGCGCCCGTGGCAATGCCGGCCAGGACCTGGTTGGTGAACAGCTCCATTGTCCCGGCTCCTCAGTAACCCAGATAGGATTTGCGGATTTCTTCGTTGTTCGCGATGTCCTTGGCGTTGCCAGACATCACGATGCGGCCGGTCTCGATCACATAGGCCTGGTCGGCGAGCTCGAGCGCGAGCTGGGCGTTCTGCTCGACCACCAGGATCGACACCTTGTCCTCGCGGTTGATCTTGCCAAGGATGCCGAACAGGTCGCGCACGACCAGCGGCGCGAGTCCGAAGGACGGCTCGTCGAGCAGCATCAGCCGCGGCCGCAGCATCAGGGCGCGCGCGACCGCGAGCATCTGCTGCTCGCCGCCGGAGAGCGTGCCGGCCTGCTGGGTGTGGCGCTGCTTCAGCACGGGGAAGTGTGCATACATGCGCTCGATGTCGGAGACGATGCCAGCGCTGTCCTTGCGGGTGATGGCCCCGAGCTGGAGGTTCTCCTCCACCGTCATGGTGGTGAAGGTGCCGCGGCCCTGCGGCACATGGGCAATACCGAACCGCACGATGCTCTCGGTGGAGCGGTTGTTCAGCGGCTTGCCGTCGAACTCGATCCCGCCCGTCGAGCGCACCATGTTGCAGATCGCGCGCAGCGTGGTGGTCTTGCCGGCGCCATTGGCGCCCAGCAGCGTCGTCAGCGATCCCTCGTTCAGCGAGAAAGACAGGCCGTGGAGCGCCTGGACCTGGCCGTAATAGGCGCGCAGGTCCTTGAAGTTGAGCAGTGTCGTCATTGGTCCTTGCTCCCGAGATAGGCCTTGATGACGTCGGGGTCCGCCTGCACCTGGGCCGGCGTGCCTTCCGCGAGCTTCTTGCCGAAATTCAGCGCGACGACGTGATCGGCGATCGACATCACGAGGCCCATGTGGTGCTCGACCAGCAGCACCGTCATATGGCGCTCGTCGCGAATGCGGCGGATGAGGTCGCCAAGCACGTAGACTTCCTCGTGATTGAGGCCGCCGGCGGGCTCGTCGAGCAGCAGGATCTTCGGGTCGGCCGCGAGCGCGCGGGCCAGCTCGACGCGCTTCTGCGTGCCGAAGGGTAGCCCGGATACGACGGTGTGGGCGACCTCCTCGAGGTCGAGGTAGGCGAGGATCTCGTGCACCTTCTTGTTGACGTCGGTCTCGCTGCGGCGGATCCAGGCCAGGCGCAGCGAGTCGCTGATGATGTCGCTGGACGTCCGGGCGTGCGTGCCGACGCGGACATTGTCCATCACCGAGAGGTTCGGAAACAGCGCCACGTTCTGGAATGTGCGGCCAATGCCGATCTCGGCGATCCGGTGCGGCGGCCGCGTCAGGATGCTTGCGCCTTCCATCAGGATGTCGCCGGACGAGGGCTGATAGAGCCGGGACAGACAGTTGAACAGCGTGGTCTTGCCGGCGCCGTTGGGCCCGATCAAGCCGAGGATCTGTCCCTTGTGCATGTCAAAGGACACGCCGTTGAGCGCGACGATGCCGCCGAACACGACGCTGACGTCGCGAATGAACAGGAGTGGAGAGTTGCTTCCCGACAGCATCGGCCTCAATCGCGCTCGGTCGACGGATTGGAGGGGCTGCAAATGTCGCTGCAGTTTAGCTCATACAGAGGGATCGTCGATTCTATATCGATCTCAATTCTCATAGAGCAGTCATTCCGATTTGTGTTTCAAGGAACGCGTCTCGTAGAAAACAGACAGGGCAACGCGCATGGCTCTACCTACTTTGCCGATTTCTTACTGGAAACGTTTCTGACACATTTGCGCAGGAGTTCACTGTGCTTTGATCGTACCGCTTACAGCTTACTTCCGTTCTCCTCCGTGGGCCGCGACCTCCTCTAAAGGCCAGGTTTCGGCTTACGCGCACAAAGGTGAGTTGAACGCTTGGACATGATGATCTCCGCTCGCTTATCTTCTCCGCCCTGCCCTCAAACGGCGGAGCGAGCGGCGAAGAGCGACCGGCGAGCCCCGAACGTGAGAGGCAGGCCGGAACGGGCGGAGCGCGACGGACTGCGCCCTGCAAACATTCATCATCGAGAGATGTGACGAAGCGCGGTTCCGACCTGCCGGTTCGAAGCTCCCTACGGCTGAAGGCTTGATCGGCCAGCGACCGCCCATCCCAGGAGAGCTTGCCGGATGGTGTTCGCCTTGATCTCAAATCCACGGTGACCGGCCTCCCGAGAACTGCTCGCGAGGCCGTGCTCTTGCGCCATGCGCGGGTTCTTGCGGCTCGACTCCAAGCCGCAACACGTTAGGCGGCGCGCCCCGATGTCAATCTCGCGCATTCGACGTTATGGTTGCTTTCGTGCATGCTGATTCCCGGTCTGCACTTTTAGCTTTTATGGATTGACGGAGGGCTCATGGCCAAGAAAGCGAAGAAGGCGGCAAAGAAGACCACTGCGAAAAAAGCCAAGAAGAAAAAGAAGTAGTTCTTCTCTACCCCGCTTCCGTTCTCGCGAGGCTAACCCAAACGTGCCGTAGCACATAGCTCCGGCTCATTTTGCACCGCTTTGAGATCGGATTGTGCCAACGGCAAAGCCGGATCGGAAGGGCGAGCATCGCGCCGCACGGTCCGGCTTTCGGCATATCAGGGATCCTCTCTCATTGAGCCCTCCGTCAGATATCCGAGATCAGTTGAGCCCTTTAAGCATGGTCGGCACCACCATCGACAGCAGCACGGCCTTGGAAATCCGCGGTCGTCTGCGTTTCGGTGACTATGCCGGACGTTTACGGTTGAAATCCTCAGATCGCTCAGGGCGATTGTCCTGAGCAGGCCTGTTGAGAGGCCGATTTCGGTTCGGAAAATTTGGCTGCGCCATCAGCCATTCGAGCGGGCCCAAGCGACACTGACGCTCCCGCGGGCATCGAGCTTGTTGTGATCTCGAGGGCTGCGCCGTGGTTTGCCTGGTCGGACCCGTCACGAACCGCGTTCGGCTCCCGTCAAGGTAGCGAAGCTCGCGCCGTCGGCTCCGAACGCAAGCAGGAAGTCGGCAGCCTTCGAGGCCTTGCTGGCGGCGCGGAAGATCGCGCGGCTATCTTCCCGAAGTACGTTCAGCCAAGAACCCAGGTAGTCGGCATGGCGAACGGTGGGCTTGATCGACAGCGCGGCGCAGACAAAGGCTCCTGTCAACTCTGCGAGCAATTCTTCATTGGCGTAGCGTTTTGAACCGAATGTTCCGAGCTGATCCCGGTTCAAGCGCGAGGGGTGGCCGGTCCAGTGCCCAAGCTCATGAAACAGCGTCCGGTAATAGTTGATCTGCTCGAAAAACGCGGGCTGCGGCGGAATGCGGACGGTATCCTCTGATGCCGAGTAGAAAGCCTTCGCGCCACCAATGCGGATATCGGCGCGAGTTGCTGCAGCAAGCGCTTCCGCCTGCGGCACGATCTCACGCTCAGGCAAGGCTGGTGCCTCGACGAGGCAATGATCCGGCAAGTTGTCGCATTGGTCGACGTTGAAGACGGTGTAGCGCCGCAGGAACGGGACCGCCGCGCCGTCGGCTTCTGGCTGGCCCTGCTTGGCGCTGCTTGCATCACCCTGCTCGCTCTTGGGGACGAAGCGGTCAGCATAGCAGACAGTGACGCCATGTTCGCCCTTGCGCACCGTCCCGCCGAGATTTGAGGCCTGCCGAAAGGTGAGCCACCGCGATGAGGCAAAGCTGCACTCAAACAGCCGGCCCCACAGGATTAAGACGTTGATCCCTGAATAGGCTTTGCCGGTGGCTGCATTCCTAGGCAGCGCAAAGACCTGATTTCCGCCACCTGTTCCCCAAGGCCGGGCCCATGGGAAGATGCCAGCCTCCAGATCCGCGACGATGTGGGTTGTGATTTCCTCATAGAGGCTTGGTTTCGGCTCGGTCGCATGATGGTGGGTTGAACGCTTGGACATGCCGATCTCCGTTCGCTTCTCTTCCGCGTCCTGCCCCCGAAAGGCGGGGTGGGCGGCGAAGAGCGACCGGAAAGCCACGAACGTGCGAGGCAGGCCGCACCGGAACAGCCGGAGCGCAAGCGGAGGACCGCGCCACGCAAACATTCCTCATCGAGAGATATGACGGGGCGCGGTTGCGGCCTGCCGGTTCGGGGCTATGCGGGAGCGCCGCCCACCGCGCCTGCCGGGGGCAATCAAAATGCGCCGGCCGCTTGCGGCCGCCTCCGCAAAGTATTGCTTTGAGGGGCATTGTCGGAGTTCGGCAAGGCGATCGAAGTTCGTAGTCGATCCATAGAGCGGAGGCCGTCAGTCACGACGTGTGGTGCGCCAGGGATCGAAGCCGAAGGCCGAGACCGGGAAGCGGGCTCGGTTTACGAGAGCCCGTCCTGCAAGCTGAGCGCTTGCGGGAGGCGCCTTACTGCGAAAGCAGTTCCTGGATCTTACGGCTGACGGCTTGATCGGCCTGCGACACTGCCCATTCCAGCAGAGCTTGCCGGATCGTGGTCGCGAAGATTCCGTAATGGGCGAGCCGAGCTAAAGCGAGGGGACGATCGGCTTCATGTCGTGCGACTGATAAATCCGAGAGCAGCCGGATGTCATAGCCGTGCCTTGCGCCTTCTAGTGCCGCGATTAGCACCTCTTCCTCAAGAAACGCGCCGCCCAGGAAGATGACGCCAACGTCCGATTGTACGAGCCGCGGCTTAAGTCGCGGATCCCGCCATAAAGACAAGGGATCAACATCGAGATGCTCGATGGATGCTGCAATCCGATCAGGAAGAACGCTCGGCTCATACTCGCCAACTGCGATTTGAGGAACGCCGAATATCTCGGAGCAAGCTGGCAGCAATGGCTGACGTGCTCCGGAGCGAAGGGGGAACGCCTGAGCGTCCCACCCCTCGCCTCGCGTCACGTTCAAGAGAACGACGCAGCTGTGGCGCGGATTGGCCAGCATGATACGGAGGCTCTCCGGCGTCGACTGGACGATAAATCAGGCGGCCTTACGCTCCAAGTCAGTTGAGACAAGAACCGGTCCGCCGACGCCGGCTTGCCGGTACATGGCCTCGAGCGCCTGATCTGAATCGTGAAGAAAGCCCGCAAGCGCCATGGTCTGCCCAAGCGGCTGCGGCTCAGAAAGTCGCTCCAAAGGCCAACCCGCTCGCCTTAGAATACGCTCCATTCGGGAATCGGTTACGGTCACAATCGATCGCGCCTCTCTGGCGCGCATCGCCTCGATCATCGCGGCGAACAGCACAAAGGTTGCTCGATTAAGCCCGGTGCGGCTGGGCTCGACGGAGTGAGTGGTGTCGACGCAAAATCGCGAGCTTTCGAGAATGCCTTCGTCTCTTGGCGCCGTTCTATTGCCAAGCAGATTGGCAAAGGTGTCAGCCAGCATTGTAGGTCCGGTGGTAGGCAGCAACCTCACGCAACCCACGACCGCGCTCTGCTCCGAAACCACGAGGAGATAGGTCGGGCTGAGGGCATCATAGAGATCGATTTCCATATCTCCTGAAACCGAGACGCTCCAGTCGAGCCGGTCCTTGAAGACGCGGCGGCGAAGCCGATACATCGACGTTAAATAATCCAGATGACGAGCAAATTGGGACGTTTGAAGCGCGATGGCATGCATGCCGACCTCCTTTTGTTATCGGAGGCCTTTGACACTAGAAACGCCCCAGGAATCGCCTGTCAGATTTTGCAGGCGCGGATCGATCTGCTGGATCACGCTAGACCATTTTGGCTGGGATACAAAGCACCACTCGTCGCGGCGGACCAGCGCCAGCACATTCCTCAGATAGCAAGTGATGGAGTCGGACGCGATCAGACCAACAAGCCCCGCCGCAGGGCAATCGCAACACACTGGGCGATCGATGCCGCGCCGAGTTTGCGGCGCGCGTTCTCAAGATGAAAGACCACCGTCCGCGGCGCAATGGTGACGAGAACTGCAATGTCGGCGACCGTCTTTCCTTGCGCCGTCCACGCAAGGCACTGACGCTCGCGCTGCGTCAGTTCATCATGAGCAGGCCGATGCGCACCGAACGCGGCGTCAAGCCTGGCAGCCACGTGGACATGGAAATAAAGACCTACTTGCTGAATGACATCTTTCCATTCGTCAACGCGCCGATGCAGATCAATCTCGGGATCGCTCGTCGCCAACGTAAAGGCGGCAGTTCGTCCGAAGCCACCTCTGATCGGCACAGTGATCCCGGATCGAATACCGAAGGTCGTCGCCTCGTCAAAGAACTGACGCTGCGCTCGATTTCCGGCGGGCGCGCGGCTCGCCCCGCCCCAGCTGAACAGGTCGCGTTCGCGCTGGGCGCGAAGGACCACGGGATCGAGGTGCTGATATCCAAGATGAAAATATCGGCTGGTCCACGGGGGCGGATATGATGAAATCAGCACGGTATTGTCGCCGGTGAGGCGCAGATATGCAAATTGCTGGAAGCCTAACTTTTGCGCTAACCGTACGGCGACCCTCTCGAATGCATCCGCATCGCCCGCCGTCTGGATGGCGTCAACGAACTCCTGGAATGAATCCTCGACCAAATTCATTAGTCTAAAAGCTCGTCCAAATCCTAGCGATGTGATGACGTCCGGCGTCAGAAAGTCGAATTGAGTTCGCTAGTCGCGATGTTCGCACCCGAGACCGGGACGCGCCGCTGCGCTTTCTCAATTGCAACTTCCGATAGGAACAGAGCGACGCATGGCTAGCTTTCACGACAACATCCCGCACCCGCAATTCCTGTACGGAAGATCCTGATCGTGAACCGTCAGCACTCTGCCGTTGGCTGCAGGATGCTCGGACCCCAAAGCTCGCTCAACCGAGAGCGCAAGGATTCACCTACGCCGGCAGCCCGCGCGTCATGGTGCGAAGACGATGCCGTACGCCAGGGACGTGGGCTGAAGGGGCGAAATAGCCTGTGTTGACGTGCGACATGGAACAGGTCTCTCTGTTGCAGTAAACCCCCGCCTTGAGTATCTAGAATATACCAAGCGTCAACTAGGCACCCTAAATCGCCTTGGTATATCGGATGAAACCGCCTTGCTCGCGCCACGGCCGCAATACTTCTCATCCGACTGTCCGAGCCGCGCACTGTTCGACGAGATCGCCGGCAAGTGGTCGGCGATGGTTCTGAAGGTGCAGAACGATGGACCGCAGCGCTTCAACGTGATCAGGCGCCGGCTCGAAGGGATCGCCCAGAAAGCGCTTACCCAATGTTTTCGCCGCCTTGAGCGCAACAGGCTCTGGTTCGAAAACGGTGCCGCCGACGGCTTCAACGTCATGCCGCCCTTCCCGCCCGGCGGCTTCGACTTGTTCTCCGAGCAGGTGGTACCAATCTTGCGCAACCGCGGCCTGTTCCGCCAAGACTACGCCGGCAGGACGCTTCGTGATCATTACAGCTTGGACCATCCGGCGAGCGTGTTCTCAAGATCTATTGAGGCGATCGTTAGAAGCAGAGCAGTCAGTTTCGGCGCAATGCTTGCACGCGCTGGACTCTTCAGGTTTCGCTGAGGGTATGAATGCGGGGACGCGGGCGTGGTACGGCCCGGCGACCGCGCATGGGTTCGCGTTTCGGGCCGTACCGGCTCTTTGATGTGCCCGGTGCGCAACTCGGCTGCCTAGTGGCCGAATCGAAGCGCGATCGGTAGATCGCGGCGGCATGGCCGCAAACAAGCAACGGCGGTGCGCTTGAGGCTGAGGAGGCGAGCTACAGTCCGGGACTATAGCGCCGCCGCGCAGAGCTGGCGACAATTCTTTGGTCCCGATGACACCTTAAGAGGCGCTTGCTCTTGCCCGTTCGCGGGCCTCCCGGCGTTCACGGCGCCGCTTCGCACGGTCGGCAGGCAGCGGGAGCGGAGGAACGAGCGCTTTTTCGGGTAACGCTCCGTGATCGATCGAGACTGCTTCGACGGGTTGGGGCGTTACCGGCCGGGCTTCCATAAATTCGAGCACCTCCCGCCCCTTGGAAGTCAATCGCCACCCGCCGCTTACGCGTTCGACCAGCCCTTGTGACCAGATGTCGAGATCCGGGACCTGTGCCGCGAGGCGTCTGGTTCGGTCCGCCCAATCGCGTCCGCTAGTCGCCAGGACGGCCATGTCGCGTTTGAGGTCCTCCATCAAGGCGAATCCATCCGGATAGGCCACCAGGATCTTAAGAACCGTCACCTGGAAGTTCACGGCCGCTCCGGATCAGCGCCACATGGTGGCCGCGTGAGACAGAGCCTCACGGCCAACCTGCCTGAGACCCTCGGGAGAAACTTCGCCCATTGTGGCTGCCTCGAGGATCTTCGAGGTTACATGGACACGTGCTCCGGTCTCGCTGCGCGAGACGCTCTCGCATACTACATCGAGAACCGCGCGCAAAAAGGCGGTGGTGGCGGTGTCGAACATGAAATGCCCCAAGAGAGAAAACCTCATCCTAGACCGAATCTTCTGGCTGGTAATTCAGGCATGTTAAGCTTTTTGGTAAGGGCGCTCGGAATTCAGGGAAGCAGCGGGGCCGTGGCGTGCCAAGGTGCGAGGGGCACTGGCCTCGACGAAGCGGGCATGCTCTGCCCGCTTATGCGCGAATCCTCGCGCCGCCCGAAGGAAAACCTCAAGTCTGCGAACGTGGAGCTGACTGCAGCCGACCTCGATAAGATCGAGAAATCCGCCGCGGCGATACGAGTCGCAGGCGAGCGCTATCCGCCGCACCTGACGGCGACCACCGGACATTGATCAAGGCGTGTTCCGTTATTGTCACCCCCAAGAATCGCGGGAGTCCCCGCTCGCATGGTGGGCCACGTTGTGCGTTACTGGCGACCTCGTCGAGGTGCGAGGCTTCGTCCGCGCTGTTGTCGAGAAGGTCTCTCGGTCGCTCGCCGCCTCCGGGCCGGTCGCCTTTCCCGGTTAGTTACTATTACGTGCGGTATAGAAATGACCGCGCACCGCTTCATCATCAAATATAACCTATTTGAATTAACAGTCAACTTATTTGATCTACCAGTACACCGCTTAGGCAAATTTTAGCTTATCTCCATCATCTCATTGAAACACAACAATGTGGTGGGAACAGCGATGAAGATCGGTCAGCTCTTTGCAGTGTCGATGGCCTCTGTGACGGTGCTGGCGGTGTTGCCCGCAGCGCAGATCGTCGTCGGACAATATCGTTCAATGGTCGACAAATCGGATGCGATCAAGGCGGTCGAGGCTTTCGGTGCTGTCCTGCTCTTTTCACAAAATGTCATTGGTCATCGCTCGCCCTACCTCGCACTGTTCCAGGATGGACCGGCCACCAACGCCCAGCTTGATGCGACGACCAAGACCAAACAGTCCTCTGATGCGGCCTTGGCAAAGGCCCGCCAAGCTTTAGCCGAGCTCGATGATGATGGCGGCATTGCCGACGCTCTCAATCAGGCCGCATCCAAATTGGCTGACATTCGCAGCCGGGCCGATGCTGCCCTGCTGGTGCCGCTCGCGTCCCGTGACCAACAAGCGACAATGGGGTTCATGCCCGTTGTGGCCCAAGCCGCCGCCACGCTCGAACCGGTGCTCAACCGGTTGCAAAACAAGGTCGCTAGTTCCGACGCTTCCCTGACGACGTTGTTGAATATCGCCCGCACCGCGCAGGACCTGCGTGCGAGCGTCGGAGGCCGCGCGGCCGCCCTGTCACCAGCGGTAAGCGCTCGTCGGCCAGTTGCTGCGGCAGAAAAGGCGATTATGGACCGCGCCCAGGGCCGGATCGAAGCCGACCGCGAAGTTGTGGAAGCCGGAATCGATCAGCTTGGCAATCCGGCCCCGCTCGCGGCAGCACTCAAAGATGCCAAGGATGCCTATTTCGGTCGTGCGGCTTCGATCATTGACAATGAAATCGCCGCCAGGATGGGCGACGCGAAGGACGCGCTCGATGCCGATCAATTTACGGCCTCGGTGCTCCCCGCCGTACAGAAATTCTTCGACATTCGCGATGCCGCGATCACCCAAGCCCGCGAACGTGCCACAAACGAACGCAATCGAGCTCGCATCCTCTTGGGTGTCGCCACCGCCGTCGTCGTCGCCCTGCTCGGCCTGCTTGTCGGTGTGACCATGCTCTTGCGCCGCCGTGTGATTGCTCCGATCGTAAATCTGACCGAGGTGATTGGCGAGATGGCCGAGGGCCGCAACGATGTCGCGATCCCTGCCGGCGATCGTGCCGACGAGATCGGAGCGATGGCAGGGTCGCTCGAGACCTTCAAGGAAGCGCTCCTGGCAAAGAAAGCGGCCGAAGTTGCTGCTGCGGCGGACGCGCAGGCCAAAATCGAGCGGGGCCAGCGCGTTGAGCACTTCACTTCCGAATTCGAGACCGCGATCGGCGAGGTCATCAGTGTAGTCTCGGAGGCCGCAAGTGAGTTGGAGCGATCCGCCGGCACGCTAACGACAACGGCCGGGCGCTCGCTGGAGTTGGCAACAGTGGTCGCGGGCGCCTCCGAAGAGGCATCCAGGAATGTGCAATCGGTCGCCTCTGCCACCGAGCAGATGGCCTCCTCAGTCGATGAAATCAGCCGCCAGGTGCATGATTCTGCGAAGATTGCTCGTGAAGCGATGGAACAGGCCCGTACGACCAATGAACGGGTCAGCGAACTCGCCACGGCCGCGGCGCGGATCGGCGACGTGGTCGAATTGATCAACGCGATCGCGGGCCAAACCAACCTTCTGGCGCTCAACGCCACCATCGAGGCGGCGCGTGCCGGCGAAGCCGGGCGCGGCTTTGCCGTGGTCGCCTCGGAGGTGAAGGCCCTGGCGGAGCAGACCGCCAAGGCCACGGGCGAGATCGGCCAGCAGATTGGCGGCATCCAGAGCGCCACACAGGAATCGGTCGGCTCGATCAAGGAGATCAGCGACACCATCGCGCGCATGTCGGAGATTGCCTCAGCCATCGCATCTGCGGTCGAGGAGCAGAGCTCGGCCACGCGCGAGATATCTCGCAATGTGCAGCAGGCCGCGCACGGCACGCAGGAAGTCTCGGCCAGCGTCGCTGATGTGAGGCAAGGCGCCAACGAGACCGGAGCCGCTTCCTCTCAGATGCTCGCTTCGGCGAAGGCGCTCGCCGGCCAAAGCAGCCGGCTCGAGAACGAAGTCGCGGAGTTCCTAGATTCAGTACGGGCGGCGTGAGCGTTTCGGTCAGAGCACAGTTGCCCTCGACCTGTTTGCTTTCTCATTCGAGCGAGCCGGTCCGCATGAAGCGCGGCCGTAGGAGATCTCAAAAAGCGGCCCGCAAGCTCAAATCGCGATCGCTTGCTCCCATTTCCCGAACTCGGATGATTGCTTGGGCACGTTCTAGGCTGCGGTGTGCGCCTCCCGAAAATCGGCGCAGCGATCGTCCAGCCGCTCGTGCGCTTGCGCGGCGCGAATTCGCTCAAATTTCCCTCAAATAAGTCCAGCTCGTGTTGGCGTGCGACATGGAACAGGTCTCTCTGTTGCAAATAACGCCTGTGCTAAGTATCTAGAATATACCAAGCGTCAACTAGGCCCCCTAAATCGCCTTGGTATATCGGAGGAAACCGCCTTGCTCGAGCTACAGCCGCAATGCTTCTCATCGGACTGTCCGAGCCGCGCATTGTTCGACGAGATCGCCGACAAGTGGTCGGCGATGGTTCTGGCCGTTCTGAACGATGGACCGCAGCGCTTCAACGTGATCAGGCGCCGGCTCGAAGGGATCACCCAGAAAGCGCTTACCCAATGCCTTCGCCGCCTTGAGCGCAATGGGCTAGTTTCGCGTCAGGTGATGTCGTCGTCGCCGGTGGCCGTCCAGTATCAGATCACAGACCTTGGCCGTACTCTGCAGCAGCCACTTAGAGAGCTTCACGCTTGGACACTTGCCATGCTGCCACAGGTCCAAGAGGCGCGACAGGCGTTCGATCACATGTCATCAGGGCTGAGTGCCCGATCATCGTCGAGCCGATCGACTGAATCAGGTGCCGGCGAACAGAGGGACCGAACTTAGGGCTGTACTGGGTTGCCCGGAACGGCACCGTTGGTTGGACCATGCTCGAACACGCTTGCCGGTCAAAGCGCAACGGGTGGAGTTCGCGCTCGAGATCGATTGAGGTCAACATATTCGGCCATCCGGGCAAAGCCTACCATCGCGGGGCTATTGCCGCATAAGGATCCTCAGGTTTTCTTGCACTGCCCTTTGAACGTGTTCGACAGCGAGTCCGGAAAGACCTTGCCTCCTCCTCTCGCGCCCCTTTGAGGATCTCTCGAATTGGCTCTTGAGGTGAGCCAGGCGCTGACGCAGCGGGCTGCTGCGAAAATGACCGGGTAGCATGATGGCCAAAGTGGCGGCATCGCTCAAGAGCCGGCGGGCACAAACGTTGGGCAGGCCGCATGAAGCGTGCATCCCCACGGCACAGCACTGTCACGTCACAAAGGTCGTGCTGATGAGCAACTTGCAAGAGCGCTCAACGCATCGTTCTCCCGCCATCGTAGCTCGGAAATACGAAATCCTCTGCGACTTGCTTTTCTCGCTTCGCCGGGCTCGGTCTGAACAGCTTTTGCACGACGGTGCTCGCGAAGGTCCTCTGAGTGAGACGCGTAAGTGAAATCCCGAACCAGGTTTTCGCATGCAGTATCCGAATGAGGCGGGGACTCAACTGGTTCTGTGACACTTCGATATAGGGGCGGACCAACTTTTCATAGGCGCCAAAGGCTTCAGTGTGGGTCTCGCATCGTCCGATCTCGCCAGCGAGCACATAGGCGCCAACCAAACCGAGAGCCGTACCTGTCCCCGTGAACGGCGTCGGAGAGTGCGCCGCGTCGCCGACCAAGACGAACCGGCCTTTCGACCAGGTGGAGGCCTTTACCTGGCTCATCGGCCCAAAATAAAAGTCGTAGACCGTATCGAGCTGCGCGGTGATCCGATCGGCGATCGTGCCTCGGCCTTTGAGCGCCTGGAGCAGCAACCGCCGTCTCGCCGCGACATTGTCGCCCTCGATGTCGAGTTTCTTCCGGAGAAAGGTCGTCAGGACGGTCGTCTCCGTCTCGTTCCCGGGTCGTAGCGTGATGAATGTGCCGCCCACGCCGTTGACCGAATAAGCCCAGTTGCCGTCCTCTGGGCGTCGAGGAATCTTGAAGAACGACATGGAGGCGCCGAGGTAGCGAAAGCGGATTTCTTGGGCCAGGATCCTGGCTCTGGTTGCGGAGTTGGTGCCCTCGGCGCAGATCACCAATTCGAAGTCTTCTACTGAGCCGTCGTCGAAGGTGACCGACATGCAAGCGCCGGTGTCTTCGAGGTCGGTGACGAACCTCCCGAAGCGATATTCGCAGTCGGCGTTCGTGGCTTCGAAGAGGACACGGGCGAAATCGCCTCGCAGAATCTCAAAATCGCTCGTCAGCGTGCCGATGGCTCCCTTCGGAAAGGTGGCGATCAGATTGCCCGCGGCATCGAGATACTTCTGGCCCTGTTCCAGGGTGTCCTTGGATTCGATCTCATCAACGAGGCCCATCATCTTGATGACCTGCTGCCCTGCACCCTTAATGTCGACGTTCTGACCGCCATCCCTGAGGGTCTGCGCCCTTTCCACGACGACGACGGCGTAGCCGTATTTGTGCAGCCAATAGGCGCATGCGGGGCCGGCAATGCCGGCCCCGCAGATCAGGATCTTCTTTCCGACTTTCATTTATCCTCACAAATGGCGGTCCGGCCGCTTCCGTGCGGAGACCCATCGCGCCGGAGAGCGACCGAAGTTAGGGCCGTGTGGCGTTGTCCAGGAGGGCACCGATGGTTGGGGTATGCTCGAACAACAAACGGCACGCTTGCCGGTGAAAGCGCAATGGGTGGAATTCGCGTTTGAGGTCAACATATTCGACCATCTGCGCAAAGCTCACTCTCGCGGGGCATCTCTATTGCCGCATAAAGATGCCCAATGGTTTTCGTTGTACAGGCGTGTCCGGCAGTGAGCCTGGAAAGACGGCGCCTCCTCCGTGCGTTGCTTTTCAGGTGAGCCAGGTCGTCGCCGACCATCAACGTTTATCGCTGGGCTTGGTCCGGTGAGGGGAAACCGAAACGCGTTGTTCCGCTTCTCCAGACCGGATCCAGTTCGTCAAACCTTTATGCGGATTGAATTCGTGTTAGCTGGTTCGAAAGCCGAGCGGGCCCGGCTATCAAATCAGCGCGCACGTCAGGCCGCTTTGCGGAAGCCAACGATCGCCTTGGTTTCCAGGAACTCGCCGAACGCGACCTCTCCCCATTCGCGTCCGTTGCCGGATTGCTTGTATCCACCAAACGGCGCCGCAAAATCCATGTCGGCATAATTTAGCGTCACCTGTCCGGCCCGCAGCTTCCGCGCCACCGCCTCTGCCGCAGAGTGTTCGCCCTGAACATAAGCGGCGAGGCCGAACACCGTATCGTTGGCGATCGCCACTGCATCCGCTTCGTCCGCGTAGCCAATGATCGAGAGCACCGGCCCGAAGATCTCCTCCCGCGCTATGGTCATATCGTTCGTCACGTCGGCAAAAACTGTCGGGCGGATATAGAAGCCTGTATCTAGTCCCTCGGGTCGGCCAAGGCCGCCGGTGACGAGCGTCGCGCCTTCATCTATGCCAGCCTTGATCAGGCGCTGGATCTTGTTCCACTGCGCCTCGGACGCGACCGGACCCATCTTGGCGTTGCTGGCCGGATGTCCGACGACCCACTCCTCTGCTGCAGCGCGGGCAAGCTGAGCGACTTCGGCCATCCGCTTAGCCGGTACAAGCATCCGAGATGGCGCATTGCACGACTGGCCGCTGTTGAGCATGACCTGGGCCACGCCAGCTTTCACCGCCGATGCCAGCTCGGCGCTGGGCAGGAGGATGTTCGGCGATTTGCCGCCCAGTTCCTGATGCACGCGCTTCACTGTCAACGCAGCGTTGCGCGCCACCTGGATGCCGGCGGGCGTCGAGCCGGTGAACGAGACGAGATCAACGTTGGGATGACTCGTCAGGGCGTTGCCTACGCCCTGTCCGTCTCCATGTACCAGGTTGAACACGCCGGCAGGCACCTGGGCATCCTGCAGGATCTCCGTTAAGATCGTCGCGGAAAAGGGCGATACCTCGGACGGTTTCAGCACCATCGTGCACCCCGTCGCCAATGCGGCGGCCACCTTGCAGGTCACCTGATTCACCGGCCAGTTCCACGGAGTGATGAGGGCGCAGACGCCAATCGGCTCGCGCACGACCTCGGTGGTGCCGATGCCCTGCTCAAAGCTGTAGTTCGCCAGCGCGGCGCGAGCGATCTGGAAATGGACGAGGCCCACCGGTGCCTGCAACTGCTCTGCAAGCCACAGGGGCGCGCCCATTTCTTCCGACACCGCCAAGGCCAGGTCGCCGATCCGCCGTTGATAGGCGGCGATGATCCGGTCAAACAGCGCAAGCCGTTCCTCGACCGACGTCAGCGAGAACGTCTCAAACGCCTTGCGCGCCGCGGCGACCGCCTTGTCGACGTCGTTGGCGTCGCCGAGCGCGACCTGGCCGGCCACCGATTCATCCGCCGGATTGATGACGTCGATCACGGCCTGGCTGCTGGGCTGCACCCACGATCCGTCGATATAGAACTGAAGATTGCTACGCATAGGGTCCTCATGATTCTCGAGTTGTCATTGGAAGGTTTCGCCGCCGCGGTCGTCGCGCACAGTATCGGCATCGAAGGCGCCTCGATGGAGGCATACGTATACTGAGCAAGCCCCACGTCAATCAGGCACTTGAAGTCGCGTTAGTAGGACAAAGCATACCGCAAGCAAGCTATCGATCGCTGGTTTCTCGAGAGCTGGAGCGCAACCCCCTCCGCGCTAAGTCGTCGCGCTTCGACCAGCGCCACCATTGTGCAGAGAGCCGGCCGATCGCGCAGCTTAGCCAGCCGACGGAAGCTCTGGATCCATCCGGCGTTGTTACCGCGCCGACCACCGCCCGAATATCTGACGGGCCGCACCGACCTCGCGCAACTTCACGGCTGTCCATTCAGGCAACGCCCGGAATGCATGTTGCAACGTTCAGCACCGCGGGGAGATCTGACGATCCCCACCCAACGGCAAAGGCGAGATCACTTGTCGCGAAAACATGCGACTTCACGGCGGAAGCAGTAGGTAGAACCTCCAGCATCACGCCTTGCAGCCGTCGACGAATAGCTCGAAGCGCCGAGGCCATCATCGAACACGGTCAGATCCATCATCGACGATGTGATCGAACAAGGCACGGCTTGAGCATCCCGATTCAACACCTTCGAACGCCGAAGGTTGCCTGAGCAACATGTCGTGAGCCTGCGTGCGCCAACCGTCAGGTCTTGGAATGCCACGCCCGATCGCGCTTGAAACTCATCATTCCTGCCGCCGATAAGACCCTCATTGATTCTGAGCGTTTTCATATTCTTGTAAAGTTTGTTCGACGATTTCCGCGACTGTCTCGACGGCCCGCACGCCTGATACGGAATGGCCCGCACTTTGGAGACCGGTCCACCTCCTAGGACCGGTCGAGCGGGAGCCATACCGCTGCTTCGCTTCGGCCGCGGAAATTGACTCATCGAGCCTGTCCGGATCCAGCCCGGCCGCTACTATCGATGGACGAAGGTAGCTGCCCCAAAGGCCATTGAAGGCCTTCGTTAACACGATATCATCCATCGATGATCGGACCAACATCTCCCGGTAAGCATCCGCCGCCATGCTTTCGCGTGCGGCAATGAACTTAGTTCCCATGTAGGCGAGATCGCACCCCAAGACCTCTGCCGCCCGCAGCGCCACCCCGTCGCTTATGCCTCCAGCGAGCACAATAGGTCCGTCGAAGATTTCTCGGACGGCACGAGCGTAAGCAAATGGATTGAGCCATCCCGTCTGACCGCCAGCGCCAGCAGTGAGCAGAACCAATCCGTCTACTCCGACGTCGATCGCCTTCCGAGCATGTTCGACTGTGGCCACGTCGGCGAAGACGAAAACACCGGCCTGCTTGAGACGCGACATGATTGGCTTCGGAGAGCCGACGCTTGTAATCACCATCTCGACGTCATATCGCAGGATTGCATCCACGTGGTCGTCGAGATCATCGGCTCTCATGATCAAATTGGGGCAGATCGGCGCGAACGCCCCGGGCTCCTCCCCAAGGCCGCGCTTGATGTCCGACAACCAGGCATCGAGCCCGCCACTGACCTGAAGTACCCTGGGATTGAGGGTCGGGAAGGCTCCAATGATGCCGGCTCGACACGCAGCAACGACCAGGTCGGGTCCAGAAACGTGGAGCATTGGAGCGGCGATGAGAGGAAGGCGAAGACGATCACGAAACCGCTTAGGGAGCCTCGAGCCGGGGACATGCGCAGACGATTTCATTTTGAGACCCTTCAAGCCAAAACACTGGAGCTAGTCGATCGACCGGAACGAAAGTCCGCTTGATCCTGTTCCTGCTCGCTCGAGCGCTCAATGCTCAATCTCGGCTCACAGCCAGCGAGTCAGGCTATTGGTCCGAAAGTGAGGCAATGAAATGCAAGGCAGTTCGGTGAAAGCTGCTACGCTCATCGCATAGCTCATTGAGAACGTCGAAATGGTTGCCCGGAACAACGTGGCGCGAGATATTCCTGTTCAACGATCGGAAGATCGCTACGTAACGGTCGGACTGCCATTTGAACTCCTGCGTTTCATCTTTTCCGCAAGCAACAAGCTGCGGAACGTTGGATATCCTTGTCTGATTTACAGGGCTTTGGCTGTATGCTTCATCCGGGTCGAGATGAAGCTGGTCATTGTTGGACGTCGCCAGTAGTGGCCCCAAGTCATAGATGCCCGACACCAAGATGGCGCCTTTAACCAGATCTTGCGGTAGCCCCTCCGAAAAAGAGGGCCAGTTGGTCGTCATCATCATTCCTGAAATATGCGCTCCGGCTGAGTGGCCAACAATGGACAACTTTTCCCGGTCTCCGCCCAGACCATCGACGTTGTGCCACAGCCAGGCCATGGCCTTACGAGCCTGATCGACAATCTGGGTCATGCGGACCCCGGGGCAAAAGTCGTAGTTGATCGCTGCAAAGGAAACGCCGTTTTTGACAAATGTTTCGGCAAGAAAGCTGTATGAGGATTTATCTCCTCTCTGCCAGTAGCCACCGTGAATAAACACCACCGTGGGCGAGGACTTCGGCTCGGCACTCGGGAAGTAATCCAGCCGATCACGTGGGCCTGCTCCGTATGATAGGTCCAACTGGCACTTGCTGGCTTGGCGAAATGCCGTGCTTCGCCCATTCCAATCCGGAAGAAAATGCAGATCGGGTCGCAGATGCCCCAGCGCGTACTGCTTCTCTAGTCTGTCGTCTATCATCGCTGCCTGCCTGACGCTGATCATGAGTGAGACTTGGCCGAGAGCCCTATCGAGCCGGATGTTCGCGCGGCATCTATCTCGGCATCGAGGATGTTGCCGCCGCTGACGCATATGAGGACTGCGCTACGGCTCCGGCTTAGGTCGAGCCAAAGGGCTTCCTCCCACCAAACTGTCGGCTAAGCCCGTCCCAGCAGTTCGGATAAGTGCCGTCGAGCAAGTGCAGCTGTGAAGCGTAAGCCGTGGCGCTCAGCGGATAACGGGTCTCGAACATGAAGGCCATCGTCCCCGACAAACGTTCGGGGGCCAAGGCCTTATGGCTCGCCTTCTCGAAAGCTTCCGCATCCGGACCATGCGCGATCAGGCCATTGTGCAAGCTCATTCCGCCCGGAACGAAGCCATCCGGCTTCGCATCGTAGACGCCGTAGATGAGCCCCATGAATTCGCTCATCACGTTCATGTGGTACCATGGCGGCCGGAAGGATTCCTCCATTACGATCCAACGCTCGGGAAATATCACGAAGTCCACGTTGGCTGTCCCGGCGATCTCAGAGCTCGCGGTCAGCACGGTATAGATCGATGGATCAGGATGGTCGAACAGAACCGATCCGACTGGCGAGAACCGGCGCAGATCGTATTTCACTGGTGCGAAGTTGCCATGCCAGCCGACGACATCAAGGGGAGACTGCGGAAGATCCGTCACGTACAGGCGGCCGAGCGACTTCACGAAAAGCTGGCATGGCTTCTCTTTGTCCTCGAAGCGCGCGACGGGCGCCAGGAAGTCGCGGGGATTGGCAAGGCAGTTAGCGCCGATCGGGCCTCGTTCAGGCAGCGTGAAATAGCTGCCGTAGTTCTCGCAAACGTAGCCGCGCGCCGGTCCGCTCGGCAGATCGACCTTGAACTTCATCCCTTTTGGAACGATGACGATCTCACCCGGTATGGCATCGAGGACCCCGCATTCGGTGAATATACGGATCGAGTTCTCCTGCGGCACGAGCAGCAGTTCGCCGTCGGCATTGTAGAGGTAGCGGTCCTCCATAGAACGGTTTGCGACGTAGACATGGGCCGCCATCCCTAACTGCAGGTGCACATCGCCGCACGTGGCGATGGTACGAAGACCGGAGAGAAAGTCGCACGGCTCGTCCGGAATGGCGATCGGCGCCCATCGCATCTGCGCGATCGGCAGACTTGACTCGTCGCGGCAAGGAGCGGTCCGGATCAGTCCGGCATCGACCTGGCGAAAGCCGCGGCCATGCTGGACAGAGGGTCGGATGCGATAGAACCAGGTGCGCTTATTACTGTGACGTGGGGCCGTGAACGCGGTGCCAGAAAGCTGTTCGGCATACAGGCCGAGCGGCGCTTTTTGCGGCGAATTCCGCGCCAGAGGCAGTGCATTGGGAACCGCCTCGGTCGCGAAAGAGTTCTCAAATCCGGTCATGTAGGCCGGTGAACCGTCGCGCGGCGAGAGGACGGCCTCACTGAACTCGAAGGGAGGGATTGTCATGATACGAAACGCCTGTCTGGACGTGGAGTCGGGACGTTGATCATGCCGAGCCGCGCCGGCCTGGTCAGTCCCATGAGCGGGTGACACGAAACGGCTTAGTTCAGCTCACGAGCGACGCCGTTAAACGGCCGGCAAAGACTGACCGGCGCGGGTGCACTGTTCGCCAGTTGCGCGGGCGACAGGGGTTTCTGCCTCGCGAACGTGCTGTTCAAATATGCGGTGGATCAGCGCGCGACGGTGAACCACACTGCTGCTGACCTGCGGGAAGTTGTCGGAGATATTTTGAGCGACTTGAACCGCAGTCACGGGGAGCTATATGCCAAGGGGGCAGTTCTTCCTCCGCCCCGGGCAATTGGTGAGAGCCACGGTGGTGTTGATCAGGACAACCGTTGTTTGTATTACCCGGTTGGGCCGCGATGCCTCTAACAGTCAGTGGCGGCATCGCTAACCCATACGCCTTAGGTATTCACCCTCTCCTGCCTTCCCTGCTAAGGCTCCGCGCAAACGGTCTATCAACCTGAACGAATCGCTCGGCAAATCGTCTCCACGCCAAGCGACATGCTGATCGGGTCGCGCTAACACCAGCTTTGTCGAATAAAGCGCAGCTGCTTCTTTCGACACCACATCAAGCACCGTGAGTGGAAATCCACGCTCCTGCGCGGCGGCAACGATTCGGCCGACATCGACCGACGGATCGAATCGCAACAAGGTATATTCCGGCCCAAGAGCGTCGTAGAGCGAGCGGCCGTCGTCGAACCAAAAATGGGGAACACGACACCCGGGCACCGTCGACGAGGTAAAGCTCCCAAGTGTGTAGGTCGGATGCGCGCCACCATCGTAAGCGATCAATGGCGAACCGTCGTAGAAGTAACCAAAATTCAGGCCGGCAGCCGCGAATTGCTTGGTATTCGTCTCACAAGCAACACGACCAGCTTCGGCGCGGGCCTGCTCACCTTCAGGTCCTTCTTCAAGGATGTTGGCAGGAACAGAGCTGCGGCGCCGCGTCTCTTCTTCAGCTTGCGACATCGCCAGATGCGATACCTGCTCAGTGATTGGCCATCGCTCCGCCTCATAGGCATCGAGAATCGCCGCAGGCGCCCAGCCGTTGAGATTCGCGGCGAGTAGCCACGACAAATTCATCGCATCCGCAATGCCGGCATTCATGCCGTAGCCAGCATACGGTGCCCAGAGGTGGGCCGCATCGCCGGCGAGAAAGATGCGCCGGTCGCGAAATCTATCAGCAATCAGGCGCCGTCCGATCCAGTCTTGCTTCGAAATCACCTCATAGCTGAAATCACGGCTGACGCCAAGAATTGCGCGAATGCTGCCGTCACGATCCACCGCATCGAAATCGAATTGGTCGGGCCGGAGAAAGTTGAAGATCATCCATAGCTCACGCCCATCAATCGCGATCACATTGCCACTCAGCTTCGGATTGAGCGAGTAGGTCATCCAGGCTCGTTCGTGCTGCTGTTGAGCAATGAGCTGGGGGGCGCGAATAAAGGTCGCCTGCACGCGCATGAATTCTCCGTCGCCTTCGAGCTTGATGCCGAGCCCCCGCCTCACCGTCGATCGTGCCCCGTCGCATCCAATGAGATATCGGGCGGAATAGGTGTGGACCTCTCCGGTATCGAGATCGCGGCCAACGGCAGTGACTTGACCCTCATCCTGGGAGAAACTCTCGAGTTCTACGCGATTGTAAATTTTGACGCGTGGCGTTGCTGCGACGTAGTCGAATAGGATCGGCTCGAGCATGAGCTGGTTGACGCGATGCGGGAGCTCAGGCGTTGGCCAGTTCGAATCTACACCGGTCCGATCGGTGAAGCGGTCGCGCCGGCACGGGATGTGGATCCGACCGCACTCACGCCCGGTAAAAGCGGTGCGGTAAGCGACTGCGTGCGGATAATCTTCGGGTAGGCCGGCGTTACGCAGCTTTGATGCAACGCCGAGCCGTCGAAAGACCTCCATTGACCGAGAGCTGACATGGTTGCACTTCGGGTCGGGTGCATCGCCCTTACCACGCCGCTCAATGATCGCGACCTCGATGCCGCGCCGAGCAAGATCGAGTGCAAGCGTAAGGCCGACAGGCCCTGCACCGCCAATCAGGACAGACGCTGCGCGCTCGCTGGACATGACAGACTTTCCTCGTGTGACGACACGCCGAGCTCTCGGCACGGACCAGCCCCGGTCACTTGACGAGGCCGGCTGAGCCCGCAAAATGCATCTAATCATGCAGACCCATGCTGCTCTGGTCAGTCCCATGAGCGGGTGACACGGGACAGCTCACGTCAGCCCGCGGCGGCGCCGTGGTGCGGCCGGCGCATCGACCGAAAGCCGGCCGGAAGCCATGCTGACACACCACCCGGTGAGGACGATGTCTGGCCCCCTCCAACAGCATATTCTGTCGCCGCCTGTGCGTGACATGGACTCCTGTCCGAGTGACTTCGGGAAGACGGCCTTGGCGTCCGCGGCATGCATCGCCTAGGACTGTCCCGGTTACAAAGAGATCGCCTGCGATGTTGCGGCGGTTGCTCGCCTGATGAGCGAGCATCTGCACTATAGTCGACACAGTTCGTCCATCGACGCCTTGCCGAACACTGCGGAGGCAAGCAGCGATACGTTCTACCGGCCGGTCGTTAAGCTTGGCCGTCCTGCGGCTTTCATCCCGGGGTTATCGGATCGGCTGCGTATGGACGTTCAACAAAGCGGGGATTCCCGAGCGCACCTTCTTGAAGGCGCGCGCTAGCGCATCGGGAAGCAAAGCTGGATCGTCGACCGCCTCGCCCCAGCCTTGACAGCATTCCGCCACTCTCTCGAAGGCCGGAGATGGATCGAGGCCCTGGACAGGCATGGCGTTCACCCTCGATGCTGCACCGTCTGGATAGACGGCGAGCGTAGATTGCTTCACCGCAAGCCATTGGTGATTGTTCGCAACAATCGTCAGAATTGGTAGATTCTGTGCTCGCTGCACGTAGTGAAACGGAACGGGATTTCCGAACATGTACGAGCCGTCCCCTACGATCGCAATGACATCGCTATTTGGTGCGGCGAGCTTTGCACCAAGTGCCGTGCCGAGACCGCCCCCTAGTCCGCCAGCCGGCGAACTTCCAATGTAGCGATCCTGCCCCGAAAACTCCAAGCGGCTCACCGCAGTACCGAGTTCATTGATAATAATAGATCCTTCGGACTTCGCCTCATTTATGCAGTGCGCAAGCCACGCTGGGTGGATGGGCGATTCGTCTCGCGAACGTCGCACGAGATCGGTCCTAGCTTGCAACGTTTTCGCCCGCTCCGCAGCAATCCGATCCTGTCTCTTCCGTCGAACGTCATCTTCGAGCGTTCCTGCCAACTCATTTAACATCTCAAGTGTCGTTGCGACGTTCCCGGCTACCAACAGATCGGCTTCAAACTCTCGAAAGGGGTGGCGGCTCACTAGGGGATCAGCGCCGATATGCACCACCTTAGTGGCTGGCCTGGGTCTGGAAAAGCGGGGCAACCACGGTACGGCGCTGTCGATAACAAGAACGAGGTCAGCGTCCTGAAGATGAAGCCCAGGATCTTGCGCGAATCCAAGATTCATCAGGTGATTGCTGGGTAAGTTGGCGTCCGTTGCATTGATCTGAAGAACCGGAATTGCCTGAGAACTGCAGAGCCTCGACAGCGCGACCGCTCCCTCTCGCGATCGGCCCGCCGATGATGTCAGAATCAGGGGGGACCGCGATTCGGCCAGCATCCGTAACACTTGATCCACGACATGTCTCGACGGTGCGCTTGACGAGACGCCAAGTGGTCGGACGCTATCGCGTCGCATTGGTACTGTTGCGTCGGCAAGTACCTCTCGCGGTAATGCCAGGTAAACCGGCCCGCGTGGCTCACTCATTGCTATGTCGAGAGCGCGATCGACTAGAGCTTCGATGGGTTGACCGGCTCGGAGTTCGTAGTCCCATTTAACGTATTCGCGAAGCATACTTCCCTGATCGAACGATTCCTGCCCCCAATGGATATAGACATCTCGCGAGGCGGCATGTCCCGTCTCCGTTGCTGGCGTACGACCTGCACAAAGGAATACCGGAACGTTATCACGCGCCATATTCATGATCTGGCAGATAGCGTTTGCCGTCCCGACGGTAACATGCAGCATTACGGCAGCCGGCTTCCCCGTGACGCGGTAATAACCATTGGCCATGGCCATCGCCAGGTTCTCATGTGGCACAGTCACGAATGTCGGGTACTTCCGGTCACCGTCGGCGGCCGACAACACTTCGATGATGGGCGCAAAATCGGTACCCGCGTTGGCAAATACATACTCGACGCCACGAGCTACCAACCGTTGCAGAAACGAGGACGCCGCAACCTCCCTGGGACGCATTGATGAATTCTCACTCTGAGTCATGGTGCCTCGCTGATTTTCATCTTCTCGGCCGATTTGATTTCGCTTCCGTCCGAATTAACCAACCGAGCTCTCATTCCGGGCGCCGTGTTCATAGCAGGCCGAGGCTAGGACAGGCCACACCGACCGGTCTGGACCCTTAGGTCTGCCGCACTTTGATATCGAACCTCTTGGCCACCGTGGTCAACAGAGAGACGGGACGACCTACTTCAACCCGCGGGCGACGCTGTGATACGGCCGGCGCATCGACCAAAACCGATGGGTGCGAAGCCATTCCGCGCGCAGCGGCCGGTGATGACGATCTCGTCGCCATCCTCCAAAAAAGTGCGCTGCTCGCCGCCTGGTAGTTGCAGCGGCTCCTTTCCGGCGCGAGTGATCTCGAGAAGACTACCCAGGGCGTCTTCCGCATCGCCCGAGACCGTGCCGCTTCCAAAGAGATCGCCCGCTTCGATATTGCAGCCGTTGCTCGTCAGATGAGCGACCATCTGCCCGACGGACCAGTATAGTTCGCGCGTGGAAGTCCTGCCGAGCACTGCGGAGCCGGCGTTCTCCTTTAGCATTCTCGTCGTCGCGAGCCGCGTCTCGAGCATCACATCTACCGCACCGCAAGCGCTATCTCCGTCATCAGCGAGATGCGGAAGCGGCGCAGGATCGCCCGTCGGGCGTTCGCGCAAGCGTACGCGGAAGGGACGGAGAGCGTCCGCCGTCACTACCCATGGTGAGATCGTGGTGGCGAAGCTCTTGCCCAGGAAGGGTCCAAGCGGCTGGTATTCCCAAGCCTGGATATCGCGCGCCGACCAATCGTTGAGTAGACAGAAGCCGAATACGTGTCGCCAAGCCTCCCGCAGCGTCACTGGCCTGCCGCGCTCCGAATAGCCGCCGATAAAGACGCCGAGTTCCGTCTCGAAATCGAGCCGCTGGCTGGGCCCGAACGACGGCGCTTCCTCCCCGTCTACGCGCGTCTGCCCCGCCGGGCGGCTGACCGGGCTTCCGCTGACCACGATGGTCGACGCACGGCCGTTATAGGCCACAGGCACGTATTTGTAGTTCGGCAGTAGAGGTGCGGTTGGCCGGAAAATGCTCCCTGCGTTGGTGGCGTGCTGAATGGAGGCGAAGAAATCTACGAAACTCCCCGGCCGTACCGGCAAGAACATTTCCACCCCGTCGCTTGCATGAAGATGCCGCTCAACACGCCTGTGATCTGCATTCCCCGCAGACAGCAAGTCCGACAATGCTAGGCGCAGGGCCGTCCATGCACGAGGAGCGAGCGACATCAGCGGCCGTAGATCGGGAGCGATCAGTGTGTCCGCGATAGGTTTGACCTCCCCCAGAAGCGACGACACGGCTGCGACGTCAAGGACGTGGCCACCGATCGCGACGCAGCCACGTGGAGCGTTGCCCGAGCCAGTTTCGCGGAAAACCCCGAAAGGCAGGTTCTGGACCGGGAAATCGGAGTTCGGCAGATTTGCGCTCGTCACCCAACTGAGGCGCAACGGGTCGTGGCTACGATCAAGATCTGTACTAGTCAACGAGTGCCTCCTTCATAGAACGGACACTCTATCGCTTTGGCCGACCATTCTATGTCCCACAATCAAGTGACATCCGAGTTCACGGGCCGCTTGACCGCGGGAACCAAGCGGCTCAGACCCGTGATCCGGCAACACTCAGCGATGGTCTCTGATTCAGAATTTCAGGATCGAAGCCTGCTGCGATCTTGAAGCTTCGGGCGATGCTTTCAAGCTCATGGCGCGGAATGATCTCTTCAATGGACGTGAAGCCGTTGGGGGCTCTTTCCTCAGCCATCTGCATGACAATTTCAGGCCCGTACGCGCGATTGCGGAGCATGACTTCAGTGACGACCGGCAAGCGCTCCCTTTCGTAGGAGACCAACGCGCCGGCGGAATCGAGGGGCGACTCGGCGAGGGCCTTCGCAAGCACCCTGGCATCAATGATCGCCTGGGTACCCGCCTGCGAACCGATCGGGCGCATTGGATGCGCGGCATCACCTAAAAGAGTCACGCGTCCGAAACTCCATTTTGGTAATGCATCGCGGTCGACTTTTGGATGCTCGTAAATCTCTGTGGTCTGCTCGATCAGAGCTGTGACATCGATCCAATCGAACTTCCAGTCTGCGAAAGGTGCGAAAAACCGCTCCTTGGGAACTCGTCGGTCCCAGACCTCTTGCTTGTCGAGGGTCCACTGCCCACCCAGGACCGTCAACCAATTGATCAACGACTTACCGCTGGCGGCGATCTTTTTGCTCATCGGGTATATCACGGCGCGCTGCTCGCGGTGGCCAATCATCACCTGGGTGCGACCATCCAGAAAGGGATCAGCGATAACCGAACCGCGCCACTGGACCCGACCACTATCCACTGGTGGCCCTTCATTGGGGTATAAAATCCGGCGAAGCCGGGAATTGATACCGTCAGCTCCAATCAGGATATTTCCCTTGAACGTTCCGGCCGACCTCTGGTTTTGCCGGTCGATGAAATGCGCGCGGACTTCGTTCTCGTCCTGATCGAAGGACTCGAAATGAAAACCGACATGAAGACTGCCCTCGCCGGCCCGTTCGCGTAGCGCCGTAAGCAGGACAGCCTGCAGGTCGCCGCGGTGAATTGAATATTGCGGCCATTTGTAGCCGGCACGCAGACCGCGTGGTTCGCTCCAGATCAGTTGGCCGAGTTTGTTGTAGTAGGATAGTGTGGAAGTTTCGATTGCTGTCGCCGCGAGACCTTCGCCCAGCCCAAGTTCGGTGAACTCACGCACAGCATTCGGTTGCAGGTTGATACCCTGGCCGAGCGGCTTGATGTCGCGGACCGTTTCGAAGACTTCAACGTCAATGCCGGCTGCGTGCAGACTCAACGCGGCAGTGAGGCCCCCGATCCCGGCTCCAATGATAATTGCCTTCATCAAGATCTCCACCCTGGTTGGATTAGTGAGCAGCGACCAGCGCCGGTCGATCGCCGAATGACACCCCGGTCGGGCGCGTCACCTTTGCAGATTGACGTGTTTTCGACTTTCGAAAAGATCAGCTTGGACGGAATCGGTACTCACTAATCTTTTCGCATCGCAGGCCTCTCGCATGACCTCTATCCCGCGTATTTCACTTCTGATGTGACTGTCGCCGCCGAGTTTCGCTTCAACTGCCAAAAGACGGTGATCAAACACAGCCCACCGAGCGCGGCAAGCAGGCCACCCGCGGTTGCCAGGGCGTATACCAGCGCGTCAGATCCACCGCCGAACCACTTATCCGCAAGCACCGCCACGAAAGTGGGAGCGAGCGCATAACCAGTGATACCAACCCAAGAGAAATGGATTCCAGAAATTTTGCCGATTGTTGTGCTGGGCGACACATGCACTATGGTCGTTGTACCAACGGTGAATAGTGCCGACGCAAGCAGGTTGAAGAGCGCCAGCATCGTCCAGGTCACAATAATTGAATTGCTAAAGGGCGCTACGACGGCGGGAATTGCAATGAGGACGCATCCGATCGCGCCGACCAGTGGCACCCCAGGCTTACCCAGCCGTTTCAACGCGAAATCTATGGCAAAGCCTGAGAGAAATTGGCCGGCCGTACTCAAGAACAGAATGATTAAGCCGAGCGCAAATCCAATCTGACTGGGCGGAATATGCCATGTGCGTCCGAGAAACGCCGGGACCCATGACGAGTATCCGACCAGCAACATGATCGTTGCGCCGTTGGCGATAAAAAGCGGCACGAAGATCATCCAGCGTGAGCGCAGGTCGTCGAATGCTTGCCGCACTGTGGCTTCCTGGCCGGTGGCCGACGGACGACGCTTGGGTTCGGGAAAGGTGTAGACCAGCGCCGCGATCGGCAGAGATAAGAGCCCGCAAGTGATCAACACCACCTGCCAGCCGTGGAACGATCCCACGGAATCGCCAACGAGCAGAAGGATCATGCCTCCTCCAACCAGAGCCAAGCCGCCGCCCACGCTCGCGCCCATCGACCAAACACCAATCGCCCTCCCTCTGAATTCCGCATCGAAGACGTCCCTGATTAGAGACAAGGCGGCCGGGCCAGAGACTGTCTCGCCAGTGGCAACCCCCAAGCGTCCAGCGAAAAGCGTCGTATAATTGACAAACGAACCGCAAAAAATCGTCGCGGCGCCCCAAACGCTTATCCCGGTCGCCAGAATCTTACGGCGAGAGATCTTGTCGACCAGCGAACCGACTAATGGTGTTATGAAGAAGTAAGGCAGAACAAACGCGGCGCCGATGAGAAAGCTCATCTCTGTATCGGTGATACTGAGATCGCGCTTGATGGGCTGCACCAGCAGCGGCAGGACGTTTCGGTCAATGAAAGCGACCGCATTGACGAGGCACAGAATCAGCACCATCCTCCATTGGACCCTTGTCGGTACAGCTGACGTGACGCTCGACTTCATTTTGTTACTCCCCCTCATCTTTTGTTTTTAAGTTGGCATGGTTTGCACTTGCACTTTGTCGACGACGCTGATGGCTCTCGATCAGCCAGTTCGGGCCTATTTTGTCACCGCGTCCTTGAAGCTGGCGGCGTTGCTGCGACGGTTGCCATTTACAGCGCACTAGACGCTCGCCGGGGGCAGTCCGTCTCTATTCGGGGTTTCGGTTCGCGGTCACCTTACGGATCAGCGGCTTGTGGCGTCCCATGAACGTGCCCATTTTCACCGACGTAGCCGAGGCGTCGGGACAGGCTTCGGCCTGCGACACGTAGCGCCTCTGCAAGCGGACTATCGAGTCTTGGCTCGAACTGCCCTGTGTCGCCGACTGCCGTGATTGTAAGGACCGCATGCCCATTCGCGTCACGCACGGGCACGCTCAGGGCGGAGTCTCCGCCGCCAAGGCGGTTGATTGTCATGGCTAGACCATGCGCGCGTGCAGTCTGTAGATCCGCGCTCCAACGTTCGATCGCGGAAGGCGAAAGCTCTGCTTCGACGAACGGTTCGGTCACGCTCTTTGGCAAATGCGCGGCAAACGCGATTCCCGGTGCTGTCAGTGTGACCGGAAGCACGAGTCCGACAGGCAGGGTCTTTCGCGGCGAAGTCAGTGACGGCGCCCAATTAATCACAGTCGGTCCGTGGCTACCCCAGACGGCGAGGGCAAACGACTGGTCGAACTCTGCAGCCAACCGCGCTATGACGCGGCCGCCGAGGCGCATTGCGTGAAACGGACCATCGCCAGGCGTTTTTCCGCTTTGTGGCGGAGCCAGGTCATGAGTATCCGCGACCAGGTATTTCCCGCCACCGAACACCAACGGCCTCCTAGCCGTTCGCCGGATCTGTTCTACCTCCCCGAGGAAGATCGTGTGATCGCCTCCGGGAATTGCCGAAACAAACCTGCAGACCAGCCAGGCGCTGGTGTCCTTGAGGATGGGAAGGCCGTGGTTGCCAATGTCGATTTCCAGGTTCGAGAACTTGTCTGGGCCCGAGCGGGCGAACCTGTTCGAAAGGTCGATCTGATCTTCAGCCAAGATATTGATCACGAAGCGGCCGCTCTTCGAGAAGATGGGATAGCTCGGCGACGAATTCGATTGGCTCCAGAGTACCAACGGAGGATCAAGAGAAACCGAGCTGAACGAATTCACCGTCAGTCCGTGATGGCGCCTCTCCTCATCCACCGTCGTAACCACGGTCACCCCAGTGACGAATGAACCCAATACATCGCGGAGTTCTCGATGATCAAATTGATAGCTCATCAGCTTACCTGGCTCTAGCAGAAGACTTGAGGACTTAAGCTGCCACGACCTCGACAGCCTCGAGTGCTGGCATCACCTCTTTGGAAAACAATTTGATCGAGGCACAGGCATCGGCAAAGGGCATGCTACCGAAAACGAAGCTCCCCATGAAGTAATTGAACCCGCCTCGGATAATCTGATCGGCCAGTGCGGACGCCACTGTCGTTGGGGAGCCCGCGACAGCCTGGCCGCTCTCGACGAGACTGTCGAAATCAGGAGGAAGCTTCATTCTGATCGGTTGGGCGTTGTTCTTCACCCACAGCTTCATGAAGCTGCTGTAAAATTTCGGCCATGCTTTGCGCCCGATCTCGCGAGCTCTGTCGTCAGTATCGGCCACGATCACGTAACGGTTGATTCCAATCAGGGGCTCAGGACGGCCGTCAACGTCCGATTTCCTCCATTCGGCACGGTAGGCGTCAGAAATTTCCCGCAGACGCGGCGCGGGTCCGCCGCATACAACATTGAAATTATTCTGCGCTGGCCACGCCACCGAGTCGGGTGATCCGACTGCGTACCAAATCTGGGGATGCGGTTGCTGGAAAGGCGTCATCTCGACGGCGAAGTCGTTGACCTTCCAGAACTCGCCCTCATGCGTCAGCGATTCCGACTTGAAATATGCTCTTATGATCGTCAGGGCCTCAGCATACATCTTCGCCGCTTGCTCGGGCTCAACGCCAAGCGCGGCAAGTTCAAAGGGTGAGGCCCCGCGACCAACCCCGAACTGGAATCGACCCTTGCTCAGATGGTCCAGCATGCAGATCTCTTCCGCAAGGCGGACGGGATGGTAGAGAGGCAGCAGATATACCAACGGGCATAAATGCAGATTTCGGGTGCGCTGCGTCAGCGCGGACATGAGAACGCTCGGAGAGGGCGCCGTGCTCAGCGAGGTCCCGTGGTGCTCGCTCATGTGATAGCAGTAGAAACCGCTCACATCGTAGAGCTCCGCCAGCTTCAGACGCTCTTCGTACTGCTGAGCCAGCGGCAAGCCGCCCCAATCGTTCTGGTCGAATATGCCGAACTTCATCACAGAATGCCTTCTACGTTAGAACGCCGCTAGCGCTTGCTCTTCACATCCGCCGACCATTGTGCGGTCCCGCGCTCTCTAATGCTCGGCATCTGAATTTTGGTACTCGACGCGAGCGGCATCGTTTAAGCACAATTGACGCAAGCTAGATGTCACATTCCGATGTGACATCTGAAACCGATCGGTGCCATTCGCTCTTTGTCGTGTTGACACTGCCTTTGCGGAGCGACTCCGCATTTGAATTTTCGCATCGCATCGCGATATGACGACCGGACGACTCGAATATGCCAGAACTCTAAAGACGCGCTCGCCGAACCGGGCCTGGTTCGCTGCTTCGCCCGATGAGGCCCGCTACCCTCCGCTCGAGATGAGAACTTGAAACTCGTTCCCATCCGGATCGGCAAAGGTCACGACGGTGCCGTGCGCACCCATGTCCCGCAGAGCAAGGAGGGTGCCACCTGCATCTTCGACCTGCTCCCGAACGGTAGCTAATTGTCCGGCCTTGAAGACAACCATCACGCTCTGGGTACTTCCCGCTTCCTCAGGTGAGCTTAGGGAAAATGTCACGCTCCCCGTGTCGAACTGGCACCAGGACGACCGGTCGCGGAATTTCGTGACCAAGCCAAGCGCTTTTTCGTAGAACCGTTGAGCGCGATCCATGTCGCTGATCACAACATAGATGCCGCTAACACGGGCAGTTTGCATCGCTCTTCCCCCGGTACACACTTGCGAACACTGTTTTTGTACTGAACAGCCTATTCGTGTTCGCGCATCGGAGACGCCCGCAGTTTCGCACAGGCAGTCCAATCGATTGCGACCCGGCTAAGGCCGCTCCAGCAATGCCTCGTTCATCACAGGTACCAGCCGGGCCGGCTCGGTGATGACACTGCCGTGAGCGGGGCATATAATTTTAGTCGAGTACTCGTTGAGCATCTGCCGGAGTTCAACTACGACCGTGCTATTGTCCGCAAAGCGCGACCAATAAAGTGCCAGGTCCAGTATCTGACGCGCGTCGTGCACCGTCGGCTTTTGCGAGAGCTCTTCACTCAACAAAACGCAGTCATTGGAGTCAGAGTGAGAGAACGCGAAACCATCGGAGACAAAAAGCGCCTGATCAAAGTCATCGTAAGCCCAATATGATGCTTTCAGATCCCGGATCACCGCAGGCAGTACTGTTATGCGACGACCGCCCAGGTCAATTACATCGCCGGCATCACTCTGCTGAAATCGCTCCCTGATATACTGATCCGGAAAATAGAGGTGCAGGTTCCGTGTTTCACCGACGACTATGGCACGAGGGAACGCGTCCAACAAAAGACCCAGATTTCCCGCGTGAGGATACTCTTCATGCGTAGGAAAGATGAAGGTCAGATCGTCGCCAACAACAGACCGGATGTACGAGGCAATCTTTCTAAAGTCCTTCGGGTGCCCTGTATCAATGAGCATATTGCCGCTTTCGCCGATAACGAGGTAAGCAGAAAGATGCGTATGAAACGCACGTCCGTCTACAGCCAGATGAAAACATCCCGTCATCAAATGAATGCCGTTAGTAAGCTTACGCGCCCCGAAGCCCACATATTTCATATCGTCTTCCATAGCCTCGCTCCCGTGACGTTCGATCCGAATTGGACGATCAGCGCGACAGCACAGACGAGGCATGAAGCGGCAGGTTGCGCGCATCCAGCATCTTCATTGCCTCGATCAGCCCCCACAGTCGCGAGTTAACGGCATCTGCTCCGATGATGACCTGCCCCCGAGTAGGCGCGAGAACCTCTATATTTCTCTGCGAGAAATACTCTTCCAAGATTGCTATGATCCCGCTCAGATGTCCTCGGGAGAGCCATTCGAATTTCATGGCGAGCTCACGCAGCATCAAAGCTATCGCCTCATCCTTGGAGAGGACGTCCGAGTTGGTTCGAATCGCGGGCGTCTTGGACACCGCGGCGCAGAAAATATCGGAGCAGAACAGCGTGCGCGTGTTTGCATCGTGAAACCACAGTGACGGCAGCACGCGGAGCGGTGTTTTAAACGGCTCAAGACGGACTTCACCATTAATGGAGATGCTCTCGCCTTCATCCGCGGCAATACATTGCACTCCAAACTCGAGCATCAACAATTCCGCGCTGCGCTTGTCGAAGCTTTCAGAACGCACTTCCGCAGAATCGCTAGGAAAAAATTGCAAAGAGCTCATCTGGGGCGCCGAATGAACGGCCTCAATTCCGAAGTCTTTGACCAGGTTGGGTATGTTGCACACACATTCCGGTTCATTGCGCGTGACCGCGATCCTCTTAAAATGGTCTCCATCACGCAGTAGATTCCGCAATTGCTCGCGAATGATCCCACGATGGGCAGCCGCGCCCGATTCCACCAGGAGGCAGTCGTTTCCGCTTCTCAACAAATATGAGTTATACGCAACGAACTTCCCTCGATCTTCCGCTGAATACCAGCTTATCCGTTCGTCGATCTGCTCGACGCCGCCCAGCAGAAACAGCTCTCCTCGAACGATTTCAAATGTCTGGCCTCGCATCGCAAGTCCTTTCGTGCCCACCATTATGTCGAGCGCACGGCTACAAGTTCGCAGCCATACTCGAACCGATTATCTGCAAGGCGTCCTCCAGGAGACTGGATGCGCGCCCGAACACACCTATCGAGAGTACCGCGACGAACGTGAGCTGCGCAGCTGGTCGAATCCAATGGGGAGCTAGTCGTATACCCGCCGCCGACGTCACAGCGCGAACTGGACTATCCAGGCTGCGACCGCAGAAAGTTGGCCACTTCATCGTAAAGCTCCTCTGCGCGTGGAACGGCGCCCGACGACCAAAACGTTCCGTGAATGAGTCCATCCATTCTGACGGCGCGAACGTCGACGCCGGCGGCGGCCAACTTGGCACCGTAAGCTTCGCCTTCATCTCGGCTGGGATCGTACTCCATCGTGACGATCAAGGTGCGAGGAAGGCCCGCAAGGTTTCCGGCGATAGGACTCGCATAGGGATTATTCCGGTCCTCGGCGGCCGAGAGATAATGTTCCCAGAACCAGGACAGTGCCGCCGTGTGAAGGAAGTATCCCTCAGCATGCTCACGCATCGAGGGATAGTCGGACTTCGCATCGACTACGGGATAAAGCAGAATCTGACCGGCCAGCTTGGGACCACCCCGATCGCGCGCAATCAGGGCTGTCGCTGCCGCAAGATTGCCTCCAGCGCTGTCGCCCGCCACGAAAAGCTTGTCAACATTTCCGCCAAACCGAGCGATGTGCTGAGCTACCCACGTCAGTGCTGCGAAAGCATCATCTAGCGCCGATGGAAACTTATTCTCGGGAGCTAGCCTGTAGCTTGAAGCAACAACGATTGCGCCTGCTTTATTGGCTAACGCGCGGCATGGCTCATCAACAACATCAAGACCACCTCCGACCCATCCGCCGCCGTGAAAATACACCACTACCGAGAGAGGCAGCTGTCCTCTTGGCACGTAAATCCGGGCTTGCAGCGTTCCGGCAGGGCCAGGGATGTCGACCGAATGCACCTTCGCAACATCTTGTGGCGGCTTCTGCGTTCCGACGGCGCTCCCAACGGCCCCACGAAACTCCTGAATGTCCATCAACTCGAACGATTTGGCTCCCGCCTGCTGCAAAAATGCGAGTAGCTCACTCACGTGTTGATCAAGTGCCATAACTTCCTCCGCTTGCAATTGCGCTGTTTAGCGAGCTCAGCCCCTGCAGGGCCAAAAGTGGCCGCCTGCATACTTCGGCTATTCGCACTACTCTTGTTCGATCGCTTGATCGTGGATCTAGCTGCAAAGCCCAAAGCGGAAGTCAGCGGCAACGATCGCGTTCGTTCTCTGATAGAACTCTGCCGCGGTAAACGGATAGTTTTGACCTACTCGTCCGCTTGCATCCTTGTACCAGCTGTTTACTTTTGAATATCCCCAAGCCCTGGCCTTGTTTGCTTCGTCCACCCGTCTGTCGTAATCCGCGAATACTTCCTCCCGCACGTCCATAGTGCGCGCGCCCTTCTCCAGCATTACACGAATCGCATCGACGATGTACTTCGCCGTCAGTTCGGAAAACATCACGATGCTTGCGCCATGCACCACCAGATTCGTATTCGGGCCGTACATGCAGAACATGTTGGGGAATTGAGGAATCGTCATGCCGAGATAGGCGCGCGCGCCGTTGTTCCAGGCATCCTGCAGAGAACTCCCATTGACCCCCCGAACCTTGATTGGGAACAGAAACTTGGAGGCGTGAAATCCTGTCCCATAGACCATTACATCGAAATCGTGATTGGTGCCGTCGACGCACGTGATCCCACCTGGGGTAATTTCCGAGATATTTTCCTTAACTACAGCGACATTGTTGCGCTTCAACGTCTTAGCCCATGTACCGTTGTCGCGAAGAATGCGCTTAGATCCTACCGGTGAGTTCGGAATAATTGCGCCGCGCAAATCTGGCCGGTCCGCAATCTGGGCTTCGAGCCAATGCAGCAATTGTTGCCGGACGAAATTGTTGCTCTCGGAAACCGCCTGCTCGCTAGCAGCGTATTTCGGATCAACGACGACATGATCCAAAATCCCGGGTATTTGCAGCATCAGGAGACTTCCGCGATACCATTGGGCGTAGCCCGGAAGACTCTTCAGAAGCCATCGCTGGCTACCCTCGACCCGCTCGTGTAAATTCGGCGTCGGCAGGAGCCACGTTGCAGTTCGCGCGAACACCGTGACTTTCGCGGCGACATTCGCAATCTGAGGGATGAATTGGCACGCACTCGCGCCGGTACCGATGACTCCAACTCGCTTACCTTCGAATTTGAAGTCGTGGTTCCATTGCGCCGAGTGGAATGCCTCCCCCTTGAAGCTATCGATACCGGCGATCTCGGGCATTTTCGGACGGTTGAGCTGACCGACCGCGAAGACGACCATGTTCGGAGAGACGGTTTCAATCTTGCCAGCAATATTGACCGTCAACTTCCAACCTTGCTCCTCGTCGCTCCAAGCCGCCTCCGCGACCTCCGAGCCAAACTTGATATACTCGTAGAGACCATTGTCTTTCGCGACTTGTTGAAGATACGACAACGTTTCGTCACGTAGACCGAAATAATCGCTCCAGACACGAGGCGCTGAGGCGTAACTGTAGACGAAGCTATTGATGTCAACCCGGCAACCCGGATAGTGATTTTCAAGCCAGGTACCGCCCACCTCACCATTCTTCTCATAGATTGTGAAAGGTATTCCGGCTTGCTTTAGCCTAACCGCCGCGATTATGCCGCTCTCGCCGGCGCCAATAATTGCGACATTAAACGGACGCTCCGGCGCGATTGCCTGCTTGTTCCATTGCGGCTGACGCAAATCATGCCCATCGAAGATCAATTCCTCGGCGAGCAATGGAATGAGAGGTTCGATGGAGCTACCGAGAAACCACTCCCCAATGCCACGGAGGAGATCATAGGTCGGTCGGACCGGCGCCCCCCCTCCTCGCCTTTTATGGTCGGCCAGACGCCGATAGCACTCTTCGCGAATAATCGCTTTCTCTTCGTCAGCAACATTACACTGGGCTACGCCGAGCACATCAACAGGGCGCCATTCGTTGCGTAGCACCGAAAGGTCGCCGGTCGTGTGGGCGGTTGTCATAAGAAGCGTCGGCAAGTCCGCGCCAACTCGGATATGACTCTGCAGTTCAGCTCCATCGGACAAACCTTGAAGACGACCGGCAGCCTGACGTGTTTTCAACTCTTGCACAGTCACAGTTTCCTCCCCGACGGGATACTCGCTCGTTCCGTGCCGTGCGGACCCCTCTGCAAGCTGATATTTAGACGGCAACGCGGCACGCTGCTTGACGTCTAAGGCGAAACCGCTTTGCCCGCAGAGCACTGTGCAGCGCCGACGACGCGTAATTCACCGCATGGATGGATGAACCTCTTCATGCAATCTCCGCTCTTAAGTTTCAGGGTCCTGACGAAGCCGAGCGACCCATTGCACGAACCCTTCCTGCATCGAAATTGCTTCGGTCATTCGCCCGCAACAAAAATTCGGCGCGCTCGAATGCGAGTCTGCCAATGGCGCTTTGTGACCAACAATGGGATCGCAGCGTGATCTGACGATTTCCGGCCGCATATAGTCGAGAACCGCCTTCCGTAAACGATCGCCGGCGCTAACGAAGATCGTATCCGGCTGCTTGATGCGCGGCGTCGAGACAAACGACTCCAACGTGCGGATTGGATCCGCGATCGGAGGCTTTATGTCGCGCGAGCGGAGCCCGCGTTCGCCGCTTAACACAGCTCCAGGTAGCGGCCAATTTCTATGAGGTTGCTGTCCGGATCCCGAAAGTAGAGCGAGATCATCTTACCCTCGGCACCGTCGCGCTCAATCGGTCCGAGCTCGATCGTGACGCCGCAGCTTTCGAGATGGGCGCGCATCTCTTCTACTGGCATCCGGGTGATGAGACAGAAATCGGCTGCGCCCGGCGTTGGCGCCAAGGCCTTCGGATCGAAGGTGCGGCTGGCTTCATGAACGTTGATCTTTTGCTTGCCGAACGTCATGGCAGTGGCGCCGAATCAATGCGCTTAAACCCGAGCACACGCTCGTAGAAAGCACAGGTCGTTTCGAGCGAACGGACGGTGATAACGAAGTGGTCAATGCGCTCGATCATCGTCCGACTCGGAAATGGCGCTGGAAAAGCGAGATCGTCTTGCGCACTTTGCCTCTCCAATTCTGTGCTCAATGAAGCAGATTCGAACGATAGTTTAAACGCATACGCGCGCAGCGCTTAGCATCCAAGGCGAAACAGCTTTGCTTGCAGAGCACTCTGAAGGACAATGCATTATGCGCAACCGGGTCGAGCAAGGCACATAAAATTTACGATCCCAGGATCGGCATTTTCAGACAAATCGGTTGCGCGCGATGACCGAACGGGCCCCGTGACGGCTTCGCCATTTCATATGCAACCAAGCCGCCTGGCAATCAGACGGCCGGCCGGGTTCGCAAGTCAATGGGCGGCCGGGCGTCAATTCCTGTTTATCGGCATGACGTCTCGGGGGGCTTGTCCAAAGGCTTCACGAAACGCCCTGTTAAAACTTGGAATATTGCTGAAGCCGTATTGAAAGGCGATACTGGTGACAACGCCGGGGGTCCATGGCTGACGCGTTAGAGCCATCCTGCAAGACTCCAAGCGGCGAAGCATTACCCACCCCATTGGGGATTGTCCTTCAGACGCAAACAACTCGCTCAGATAGCGGGTACTAATCCCGATCGCGGTTGCAATCTTAGCCGGTGACAAGTTCTCGTCGCCAAGATGGCGTTCAATGTAGTCGCAGGCCCGCTCCCATGTTTTTCGGCTTGCTTTGACGCGGGGGAAGGAATGTGATGAGCCCCGTTCCGACGCTGCCGCCGAGATCAGATCGATCGCTGCTAGATTGATTTGCGAGGAGCAAGAATTGGCAAGGCTATCAGCTTCGGCTCCGACGGAGCGTAAAAACTTGGACGCAATAAGTCCAACTCCGCTCGATCCGCTTATTCGCCGTCCAACATTATCGGAAAGGCCCCTTAACCGCGCCTCGACTTGCGTAGGCGAAAAACTGAGCCAAAGAATATCGGAACCCTCCGAAATGTCGATCGCGTACTCGTCGCGTGAATCGAGCAGTCCGATGTCGCCTTTTGAAATGTCTGACCGCCGCCCGTGTTGCTGAATAGTCAGTTCGCCAATGAGTGGCAAACATACGAAGACTGCCTGCGGTGACGCCTGGCGAATGTGTCGTGCGCTTCGGAGCACTTGATACCGGCCGCCGCGCGTAGTTCCACGAACGATGCGCATGCCCTCTAGTTCAGAGATGGTATATTGACCGAAGACTTCAGAGGCATTGATCATGTCGATCTCGACAAAAACAGATGACATGACGTTCGGCAGCAAGCCCTGCATACGCAGGACGCGACTGGAGTCCTTCCAACTCATGACGAACCTCCCTGTCGGTAAAGTTGTTATGCTGTCCTGGTAAGGACCGCGACGTTACTAATCGTTTAGGCTATTTTTGATCTTGTATCGGGTCAAGCTGTCACGTGGGTTGCTATCAGAGCTTAAAGCGCGCCGACGTGCCGCGGCTTTGGCCATACGTCGGACCGAGCACAAGCGTTGCACGCTGATTTTGAAGGAAGACCGAACGTGAGCCATATCACCTACGGCAGCGGACCTCATCGCGCGGTGTTGCTGCATGGATGGTTCGGGGACGCCCAATGCTTCAAGCCTATGCTTCAGGGGATTGATCCGGATCGCTTTGCTTTTGCAATCCCCGATTTTAGAGGGTACGGCAGCGCTAAGGGCTCTACGGGTCCTTTCAACATGGCAACAGTCGCCGCAGATGCGATCGCAGTTTGCGACAGCCTTGGCTGGGCGCAGTTTTCAGTCGTCGGTCACTCAATGGGCGGCAAGGCAGCGCTTCGGACCGCGACACTTGCACCAGACCGCGTTCAACGCATCTGCGCCATTACGCCCGTCTGGGCCGGCAAAGCCCCGCTAGACGCAGACGCCCTTGAGTTCTTTCGCTCTGCTGCCGAGCACCTCGACGCGCGGCAAGCGATCATAAATACATCGACAGGGGGGCGCCTACCCTCTTACTGGTCGAAGAGCGTCGCAACCCTCTCGATGACGACCTGTTCTGCGCGCGCATTTGCGGGATACTTCGAATCCTGGGCCCTGGACGATTTCGATCGCGAAGCGGCTGCGCTTGCTAACGAAACACTTGTCGTGACCGGAGGGCACGACTTGGGTATTCCAGAGCAGTTCATTCGAGAAACATGGCTCAAGCGACTTCCAAACGCACGGCTGACCCTTTTACCGGAATCAGGTCACTATCCGATGGATGAGTGTCCATTGATTTTGGCAGGGACTGTCTCGGCTTTCCTCGATCCTTCATAGGACGAAGAGGTCATCGGTCGCCGATTTAGCACGAGTAACGCAATCACTTACTGTTGCTCGATCACGAAGCAGAAACTCCGGAAGATCCTCCGCATCGGCCCTCCCCCCGGGCCGCAGCGCGACACGAAACCTTTCGAGCGACTTCACCGAGCTACAGTACGTTCCCAACTAGCACTACTTTGGCAGGGCGCGTACTCATAAATCGGGACACTGCGGACCAGGGCGCGTTTGATATCTACTTTGCTCTTAACAGCGCACAGAAGGGGGTCCGGCGGAGGTCTGAGTCGGCCAAACGGCGACTTTGCTTCGGCCACCTCGGAGGTATCCCTCAAGGATCAAGAGGGGTCATCCACAGAGGGGAACCTTTTCATGGGCGCCCGAAGTCGAGCGACGATTTTGCCTGCTCGCATGCCGTCGTTAGCGATTGTATTGAGAGTTCGTCGGACTTCTTCCAGGTGCGGCGGTTGAGCGCTCAGCCAGTTTAACCCGGCCTGTGCATTAGTGACCGTCGCTGTCAGCGCGTCGATGATGGCGCCATAGTTGCGCACAAATTCCGCCAGCGGCGCTTCGCCTTTCGCGTCGTCCAGACTTCCTTCTGGTTTGCTGAAACAGGCTCGATGCACTTTAAGCTGCCACAGATGCTTGCTGAACTGCGTTTTCGGCTTTGCGAGTGTCGGTCTCAAAGACAGTTGCGCCCCTGCGCTTTGCGACAAAACGTTGAAGCTCCGGTGGGATGGTGCGTTCCTTCTTCGCCACGAAGTACCAACTCGGCTTCGACCTCCAGGACATAGCGCACTCCTCTGCTGGGCTGTGAGAACGATTCGGCGCTGTCGGCCCAAGGAGCCGCTCCAACGTCGATACGAACGAGCTAACTCCTCCAAGGCGGCCATATTGGTAGATACTCAGACATCTGCGTCTTTATGAGCACTCGCCCTAATTCCGTGGAAGCCCCAGTTGGCTCATGCCAACCCAAATCCCTCATAGTCTTTGCTGGCCACATCCTCGATAATTTTCTTGTAGACGTGTGCTCCCCCAAGATAGGGCATGAAAACCCGCGGTTTCCCAGGTATATTTGCGCCCACATACCAGGAGTTGCCCTTCGGCATGAGAGTGCCGTTTGCCACCTCATTGACGTGTGACACCCATTTGTCTTCCGCATCGGGCAGCGCCTCGATGGACGACACACCCTTGCGCTTTAGATGCGCAATGCAGTCGGCGATCCAATCGACGTGCTGTTCGATTGACGCCACCATGTTTGTAAAGACCGACGGACTTCCAGGCCCCGTAACCATAAGCATATTCGGAAAGCCGGAGACTGCCATTCCGATATAATTTTTCGGTCCCTCGGCCCAGCGGTCTCGCAGCTTCAAACCATCGCGGCCGGTGATATCGATCTTGAGCAGTGCGCCAGTAATCGCATCAAATCCGATGGCGAGAATAACCGTATCCAGTTCGAACGATCGCGATTGCGTAGACAGGCCGTTCGGATTGAACGATCTAATCGGATCGCTCTTGACGTCGATCAACGTGACGTTATTTCGATTGAACGTCTCGAAATACGCGGTGTCGACACAGATGCGCTTGCCTCCGATACCGTAGTCGCTCGGCATGAGTTTCTTCGCCACTTCTGGATCACGAACAGATGCCGCGATCTTTTTCTTGACGAATTCGGAGGCGTGAGCATTCACGACCGGGTCGGTCATTATGTCGGTATAACCATGCACGAATCCGAATCCGCCGACTTTGGTCCAGCGGCGCTCGAACTCGCGTTCACGCTCCTCGTAACTGACCGAACTGCCCGGGATAGTACCAAAGTCGCTCAGCGTGTTAATGCGAGTGGCTAAAGCTGCTTTCCGCCGCTCAGGATAGTTTTGCTTCCACGCCTGCTCGTACTCATCGTCGATCGGCCGATTCAGTGCAGGAATGGAGTAGTTCGGCGTGCGCTGAAACACGTAGAGATGCTCTGCTTGCTCGGCCAACACCGGCGTCACCTGTATCCCTGACGAGCCCGTCCCGATGAGCCCAACCCGTTTGCCTTTGAGCTGAACGCCTTCGTGAGGCCAATCCGACGTACGGTAGACGTCGCCCTTGAAATTTTCCATTCCAGGGAACGAGGGAACGATCGGAACCGACAAACAACCGGTCGCCATCACGCAAAATGGAGCCTCGAACGCCTCACCCGCTTCGGTGCGGACTGTCCAAGTCCGGGAGTCTTCGTCGAAAGTGGCGGCGACCACACGGGTTTCGAGTTGAATATCGCGACGAAGGTCAAGTTTGTCAGCAACGAAGTTAATATAGCTTAGAATCTCCGGTTGAGGCGCATACAGCTGCGACCACTTCCATTCGCGCTGGATTTCGTCCGAAAAGGAGTATGAATATTGCATGCTTTCGATGTCGCAGCGCGCGCCGGGATACCGGTTCCAATACCAGGTGCCCCCAATCGATTTGCCGGCCTCTAGAACGCGGACGGAATATCCGTCTTTCCGGAGCCTATGCAGCGCGTACAAGCCGGCGAAGCCGGCGCCAATGACGATCACATCCAAAGGCTTCGCGCTCTTCCTTTCAGACATTTTTGGACCTCCCGTGTAACCTTTTATGCTGGTTGATTCTTCAGTCGTGTCCCTGCAGAGGCTTGCAACTAGGGAGCTTCGAATGCCGAAGCCAAACTCCGCGAAATCAGGTAGGTCTTAAGTGATGCACGGCCACGCCTATTGCGGAGCGGTCCAACTGACCGTCAAGCTAGGACGTCGAGCTTTCCGTCGGCCGCCATTTCTTTCAACGCAACCTTTCGGATCTTTCCGCTTGGCGTGAGCGGAAAAACTTCGATTCGGAAGTATTTGGTTGGAATTTTGTATTTCGCGATTCGACTCGCACAGTGATCGGCAAGTTCGGCTGCAGTAACGTTTCCGCACCTAACCGCGGCAGCGACTATTTCGCCAAAGTGCTCGTCCTTGATCCCGAACACTGCAACTTCGGTTACAGCCGGATGTAAAAAGAGAATTCGCTCGACTTCCGCAGGGTAGATGTTTTCGCCACCGCGAATGATCATATCCTTCAAGCGTCCACCGGCGAGTACCAACTTTCCGTCGAGGCGGATTTGCCCAAGATCGCCGGTTTTTAGCCACCCGTCTGCGTCGATCGCCTTTCGCGTTTCCTCGTCGTTTGCGAAGTAACCACGCATGATCAGATTGCTCTTGACCTGGACTTCTCCTATCGCGTCATGTCCCAGGACTGCACCGTTCTCCGCGTCTGCGATCCGAATGCTGTATCCCGGCAACGGCAGGCCCGCGGCTTCGAAACGACTCGGATCGTCGACCTCGGGACAACAAGCGAGCCCCGACGACTCGGTCAGCCCATACCCCTGAACCATGCATGGAATCGGGAATTCGGCTTCGCATCGGCGCAGCATGTCGGGCTCCACATCTGCTCCCCCACAGGTGCCAACTCTGAGCGACGATAGATCGAACTCTCTCCGGCGCGGGTGCTCAAGCATCATACGCAATGAAGTAGGAACAGCGATGTGGACGGTGGCTCGATGACGCTGGATGATCTCGAACATTTCAACAGCGTCGAAGGCTTCGATCCCAAGGAATGTCGCGCCAACCGTCAGGCATCCAGCGATCCCGACGCAGAAGGATGCCGCATGGAACATGGGAACAATGGAAGTTACACGGTCATCAAAGCCTATTTTCAGCCTCGAAAAAACGCTCCGACCATTGGCCATAACGCCCTCATGCGTCAGCATCGCTCCCTTCGGGAAGCCCGTGGTACCTGAGGTGTATATGATCGCGGCGTTGTCGCTGCCGTGCACAGATGGAAGAGACGCACTCGAGGTAGTCCCCTGCGCGATCAGCTCGTCAATGGACAGACATTGCTCAGCGCGTCCGCCGATGATAATTTTGGTCGGATTGTTCTGGCTATGCTTGGTCGCCTCTCTAACCAATTCGAGATATTTATTCGTCCTGAAAGCGGGAGTGAAGAAGATCGCGCGAGCCCGCGAATGCGACAAAGCGTAAGTCAGATCTTCGACCTTGTAATATGTATTTAGTGGGACCAGCACCATTCCAGCTTTGGCGACCGCCAACTGAACAATCAACCAATGGATCGAATTCTGAGCAAGTAGCGCGATATTCTCTGTAGGCTTGAAGCCGAGATCCAGAAGCGCCTTGGCTAAGGCAGTGGATTTGTCGTTCAGATCCCGGAAAGAGATTGCTTCGGCGGGAAAGGCGAAGGCGTCCTTGGTGGGGTGAGACTCGGCGATCGCAGCCAATGCTTTCACCGAGGTATCGAATGCCACGTTCGCTTGGGCCTGGGACATTGTTTTCACCGGCATGATGGAAATCGGCTGTCGATCTGATGCGAGTATCGACCGGAAGTCGCCGGTCGATCCCTGGCTTTGGCTCGGCGCCGCGGCCGATACGGACAATACTTACCTAGGTTGCGCCCGACATGAGTAGCGCCTGTTCGTAAGTAAGCACCGTCTCACCCTTTTGATTTTTCACCGTGATGGTCATCGAAACCACGCCCCGATCTTTCTTTTTGGCGCTTGGCCGAACCTCAGTGATCGCGGCCGTGGTCAACACGGTATCGCCGAATCTCACCGGATTGGAGAAACGAACCTTGTCCATGCCCAGAAAGCCGATCGTTGTTCCCTCGAACAAGCCCGTACCATTCATCTGACCGGAGGTCACGGCGAGCGTGAGAAGTCCATGCGCAATGCGCGTGCCAAACTGCGTCTTCTTGGCATGCACTTCGTTGATATGGGCGGGATTGAAGTCGCCGGATAGCCCCGCGAATAGGTTCACATCGCCGCTCTCAATGGTTCGGCCAGCGGTTTCGATTACTTCTCCAACCTTGAATTCGTTCCAATATTTCGCGTTCCGACCTTTGAACATTTGCCGCTCCTTGTTTGCTCTTCCCCTGGCTTCAGACGCGAAATTTGGGCTCGATCTCTCTGCCAGCCTTTGCAAGCAGGAAAATAGCCAGGCCTCGCGGATTGTCAATAGACCTATTTGTAAATTGGTTTGACTTAACAGTTGATTTTCCGGCGCCTCAAATCGGCGCACCTGCGCCGCCTGGTCTCAACGATTTGCGGAAAGCGACCTTCGCTGCGACCGGTGTAGGGCATCAAACAAGTCGAGGCGGAGATCGCCGGAGGCCGCGGTGCCACGTATTGGAACGGTCAAACCGTCAGAACTGGAAAGTCCTGAATCCGGCATTTCGCAATGGATTCTGAAGACAATGGACCACCGACACCGAGTGGATCGAATTCACTGAACCATGGTCAGCGGCGTTTATCTTCAAGTTCCGGCCGTTTCGTTTCCAGACCCTTAAAGAGCACCTCTACGAGCGAGTCACTGAATGACGAGAGATACTCTTCACGCGTTATGTCCACCTCGTAAACCTCATCCATTAAGACGCTCAGGCTCGAGGTCATGGTACAAGCGGAAACGATGATGTTCGTTACGTTGATTATCGGAAGTGAGCGTATCATTCCCGCCTCGACCGCTTCTTCGATCGCCTGGTCAAAAAGTCTGTAACCGGCGATCATATATCGACGAGCCAGCCAGCGCATCCGGGCGCTGCGTACCATGCCCTCGTGCATAAGAATGCGATTGAGATTGGGATCTGCGGCATTAGCTGCGAGGAATTTCCTGATCATGACCTTTAGACGCGAAAGCGGATCGAGATCCTGAAGATCAAGGCGGCCAATAGGGAAGACGAGGCCGCGCTCGTACATGAGACGCTCAATGGCGGCCTTCCATATCTTGGACTTTTTGCCGAAGTGGTAGTGAACCATCGATTGCGTGAGACCTGCAGCCGCCGCGATCTGTCCCGTGGATACCGGCTCGTATCCATGCCTGGCGAATAGCTCCATGGCTGCCTTAAGCAACTTCTCGCGCGGCTCTTGACCGTCCGTTTTGCGGCCCGCACGTGCCCGCTGGGGGGTCAGCTTCGCCATCATCTTCCTCAATTCCAAGTTTTGGACGTCAACACCTTTATCGCATCTAGGGGCAACACAGACGGGAAACGATGGCCGGCCGATAGATTTATCGAGAAATGCGATTGATCAATTTGGGAGGTTGAACTAAGCTGTAAGATAGAAACGGGATATCGATTGGTAGCACCAACCGCTGTTCAGGCGGTCGGGCCGCGGGATAGACTTATGCGCGTCGCCTGCGTAGCGCTGCGCTCGCCGAGTTGTTTACGGACTGACTGCGGCCATCGACGATACACTCATTGGCCGGCTCCGAGTCACCTCTCCGCAGCGAAGAACGTGGCGTACACGACGCTACCGCTCAGGTGAACAGAACCGCCCCGACGCGACGAGGGCTCTCCGTCAGGCAACATCTGGAGGACCGGCGACATCCTTACCGGTCAGCCGCCAGAAGACGGCGAACGTTCGCTTGATGTGAGCCCGCATCGCTCGTTCCGCGGCGTCTGCGTTGCGTTGGGAGATCGCCGATAAGATGAGCTCATGATCCGCATTGCCCAGCGCCAATTCGTCACCCGTCGCCGCCCGTGCGATCGGCGCGTTGAAATAGAACTGGCCCGAGTGATAGATTGCGTTCGTCAACCGGCCATTTCCTGAGGCGACCATAATCGCGTCGTGAAATTCGCGGTTTGTTTTTACCCGCATCTTCTCATTACTGGAGTGAAGCGCGAGCCTCCGTTCGTGGATCGCCTTCAGCTCGGCAATCTGTGCTGCGGATGCGCGGATCGCTGCAAGGCCGGCCGCGTAACCTTCGAGAGCCAACCGTACTTCCGCGTTCTCTCGGATTTCTTCCGTCGAGAATTCGCGAACCGCCCAACCGCGTTTGCGGGGGACGACCAGTCCAGCGGCAGCAAGTCGCTGCAGGCTCTCGCGCACCGGTGTTCGGCTTACCTCAAAACGTTCCGCCAAATCGAGCTCGATAAGAGGTGAATTCGGGCGAAGCTCTCCCGCGACGATCTCGCGGCGCAGGGTTTCAAACACGCTGGTCAGCCGTGTAGGAGGCTCGAAGGCATACATCGGGGTCGGACGTTTCGTAAGCAATATTGCATACAAGATCGCATACCCTTATAACGAACGAAACAACATCGCAAGGTAGAGGAAAAATCAGGGAGCTTATATGCGAGCCCATCGCCTCATCCGCCCCGCGCCCGGCACTGGTGACATTCCGGCCCTCACGAGCCTCATTGAGGACCTCGGCACGCCAGCTTTTTCGGCTTCGCTCTTCCGGGCCGCCTCCGCTTGGGTGATGCCCGAGCATATGACGGCCTTCGCCTTTGACGCCGACACGAAGCCATGGACAATTTTCGCCGAGAACACGGGGCCGGCAAAAGTGTCGCAGGACGTCGCCGTACGATACTGCCGCGAATACTACCAGTACGACCTCGCCAACGGCCAATTGCGCGAAGCGGGAAATCAAGGAAGCTGGATCCTGAAGACGAGCGCATCGGAGGTCATCCATTCGGAATACCGTCACCACTGCTACACCGCAGTAAGGCTGGACGATCGCATTAGTCTGTCTGACACCAGAGACGGCCGCACACTTCGCATCAACCTCTACCGACCCAGAGGAAACAATTTCACTGAGGACGAAATAAATCGTATCGGAGACAAGGCTCCCTTGATGCTCGCGCTGGTGCGTCGTCATGCCGATCAGCAAGCGGCCAACCGCCCGAATTCGCACGCGTACTATCGCGAACGTCTCGCGGCGGTCGCTCCGAACCTGACTTCACGCGAGGCCGACGTTTGTGCCGCCATTATCCGCGGCGTCACATCGGAGGGAATAGCGCTCGAACTTGGTGTCGGGTTGAACACCGTCCTGACCTACAAAAAGCGGGCTTACGCCAGGCTCAACATCTCGTCGCAAAACCAGCTAATGCGTCTTGTTCTAAACTGACGCGGCACCGGATGCTGTCGGCATTTTCGAGCGCCGGTTGTCCCGTGTTCGGGTGACAGAGCTTCCCGAATTGCTTTGATAGAAATCAATCAGCAAACAACGGGATGCATCTAATGAGTAAAAACGACCTCCTAGCCGGCCGCCTCGCAGTCATCACCGGGGGCAGTAACGGAATCGGCGCCGCGACCGTCCGATGCCTGGCCAACGCCGGCGCAGACGTGATCATCGGTTATCATCACAGCAAGGAGCGCGCCGACGCTCTCCTTGGCAGCCTGCCCCGCGGATCGCACGAAGTCGCAAGGTTGTCGCTGAACGATCCCGAAAGCTTCGCAGCGCTATCGGCGCACGTCGCCTCGAGGCAAGGAAAGCTGGACATCCTTGTCAATTCCGCCGGCTTCACGCGTGCCATCAATCATGCTGATCTAGTCACACTCACAGACGCGCTGTTCGAGGAGATCCTTATCGCGAACGTTCGTGGGCCGTACTCCGCAATCCGCGCGCTCCTCCCGGTGCTGCGCGCCTCAGGCGATGCCGTCGTGATCAACGTGTCCTCGATCTCTGGCTTCACGGCGTCGGGCAGCAACGTCGCCTACTGCGCTTCCAAGGCCGCCCTCGACAACATGACCGCGTCGCTCGCGCGCGCACTCGGGCCAGAAGTTCGGCTGCTGACCGTGTCCCCAGGCGCCGTGGCCACGGATTTCGTGCCAGGCCGGGACCGAGCGGCACTCGAGGCCGGCGCAAAAGCGACGCCCCTCAAACGTGTCATCGAACCCGACGACGTGGCTTCGGCCATCTTGGCCTGCGTCTCTCACCTCAGAGCAAGTACAGGTTCACGCATCGTCGTCGACGGCGGGAGACATCTATGAGCCCTGCCTGCCGCCGGTGTACATTCGGCCGCAGCCTCAACACACACATCGCGCACAAGAGCAGTTCGATTTCAAAGCGGACGAAAGCCGCTTTTACCTCGCGTGGTGAACGATCATAGCCGGCCCAACGCCGACTATATGCACATACCTGCATCTAGTTAGGTCGTGGATCACCTCGCGCATTCTCGAAGTCAGAGAGCTTGCTTCCTGCTCCCTGCCTAACCTCGCCGGTGCTTCCCGACATAAAGAAATAAACCAGAAATTGATCGTGGTGAGCTACGAATTCGCGGTGTGCCGAGGACAGGCATGGCTGGCCGCAACATCGCAAGAAGAGCCGGCGCCTGTTTCGTATCGTGGGCCGTCAAGATCCAAAGCAGCAACCGCCTACCTATACCCCAATTTTGCGGCATGGGTGCCATTTCCACTTTGCCTCAACAGTCGGAATTGGTCCTAGATCGGCAAAGGCCTCTGTTCCACGAACACAGTTCCTCAAACGTGGCGTCTCGATAACCCGAATGCCCCGGCGTGCCGTCCTATGCCCGAAGCTTCGACACTCCCTCGCGGCGCACCTCTGGCGTCATCCACGGCGAAACATACCCGCGATCAGCTTCTTCAATGAGGTTGCCTGGAGGAAGAAGCGCATCAATCGGATCCAGCGTTGATGCGTTCAGTTGCGTATCAAAGCCCAATTCCATTTCCTTGTATTGCTCAAGCTTCCGGGGGCCTACGATCACCGAGGTCACCGCCGGGTTCGCAAGTGGGAATGCCATCGCCATAGACATGAGGGGTAGATTGGCCTTTTCGGCGATCGACTCAAGCTTGGACAGGATCTCGAATTTTTTCTGGTTACCTGGGCGTCGCATATCAAAACGCGTCTGCAAAATGGGATAGTGCTCTCCCCATTGACCCTGAACTCGCTCGGCCCGGGACCCAGCAGGCACCGCTCCGTCGGACCGGTACTTCCCGGTCAACCAGCCTCCGTTGAGGGGACTCCATGCCGTGAACCCCATCCTATACTGCTGGACGGCCGGCATTGTTTCCCGTTCGACAGTGCGCTGGAAAAGCGAGTAGGGAGAACTTTCGTTCACAAACCGCGACAGCTTTTGCAAGCGGCTCACGGCTTGCGTTTCAGCGAGATACCAAGCTGGGAATGTTGAGCAGCCAAGGTATCTGACCTTGCCCTGAGAGACAAGGTCAGTGAGCGCACCCAGTGTCTCATCGAGGTCGGTGTTCGGATCGGGACGATGCATCTGATACAGGTCGATGTGATCAGTCTTCAGGCGACGCAGACTGTTTTCGACCTGCTTCATGATCCAGTATCGAGACCCTCCTTGATGGTTTCGCTCATCGCTCGCCGGTAACCGGAATTTAGTGGCAAGAACGATCTTATCGCGTCGGCCAGCGATTGCCTTTCCGACAATTTCTTCAGCCTCGCCATGAGAATAGGTGTCTGCGGTATCGATGAAATTAATTCCGCGATCGAGCGCCGTGTGTACGATGCTAATGCACTCACGCTCATCCGTGTTTCCATCCGATCCATAGCTCATCGTTCCGAGCATGTACTCGCTGACTTGAAGCCCGGTTCGACCCAGATAGCGATACTTCATAACTAGTCATCCTTTCGAGCGGTTGAGTGTAGAAATTTTGCTTAGGATGGGTCCTATACAAAACATACAAGATCGCCTTCACGTTCATGTGGCCACGAACAATACCTTTAACGGGCAGCTACAAAGCTGCCCTGTCGCGTCACGCCTTAGCGAGTGCTTCCTCGTAGCGCGACTTCACTTCTGCGAGGACGGCTTCCGGCCGGCTGTCGCGCAAAATCATACGCTGAAAAGCCTCGCCGACGATTTGGTTGAACGTTGACTGGATCACCGAATACGTAACGAGCCGACCACGCTCCTGCACGAGCTTCTTCCAGCCCTGTTGGTCGGCAGCTTCCGGAGACAAGAGCGAAGGGTCCTTGTACGCACTGGCCCGGGCGACGACTTCGCCCCCACTCGCGGCGATGATCTGCGCTTCGGGGCTTACCATGTATTTTGCGAACTCCCACGCGGCGTCTCTTCGCGACGAGTTTGCGTTGATACTCAGCTGGAATCCGTAGACTGTTTGCCTGTCGTTGGCCTGGATTGAGGGTGCCACTGCCCATCCAAGATCATTGTTGGCGATGGAGCGATCCATCGTCTTGAAGCGGTACAGGCCGTACGTCGCCGACGCCACGGTTCCGGAACGCAGCGCGTCCTGCAGCTCGTTGTAGCCATACTGGAGAGAGACGTTCGTGGATGCCTTCTTGGCAAACACGCCACGGATCGTTTCGGCTGCCAGAAGAAGCCGTTCGTCTGGGAACGCGATCTTACGCCCGTCGGGAGCAAATAGGGCTCCGGTGTTTCCCGCAAGGATCGAGCTGACGATGAACTCGTTGAACGCTTGAGCACCGCCGATCCCGCCGGTGACTCCTAGAGGAATGGCATAAGCGATGTTGGAGCCTTTCGTCAGCTTGGCACCAAGGTCGCCAGCTTCATCGTAGGTCCGAGGCGGGGTGGTGACTTGAGCCTCCAAGAAGCGGCTCTTCCTGTAGACGAGGATTGGAATTCTGAAATCCTGCTGCAATCCCCAAAGCCTGCCATTGACCTTGGTCTGCTCCAACGGGATCAGCCAATCATTCATATCGATCTTGTCGCGGGCGACGAGATCATCAAGAGGTAAGATCGATCCGGTTGCCGCATACTCGGGCTGTTGGAAGTTCGCGACACGGATTACGTCTGGCGAATTGGACTTGGCTCGCGCTGCGCGCGCTCCGTTGGCACCGGTCGGATCGACAACATGCTTTATCTTGATCGAGGGGTTCGCCCGCTCGAACGCCTCAATCATGCGGTTCTGCGCGACAGAACGAGGGTCGTTGAGATTTCCAGGATCCAAAGAGCCGTTGAAGATCACCTCTGTCACGGCGCCCGACTGGGCATATCCTTTGCCAATCCCGAGACCGCATATGGCGGCGGACGCAGCCATGCCACCAACCAGCGACCTGCGGGAAAGCCTTGTTTTATTCCTTGTCGAACTCATTCAATCCTCCCCTCTTAGATATCGTCGATTACTTGGTCTTAGGCCGCGGACAACTCCGCGCCCGAGGCTAAGGTCGATCTTACGGCTCAAGTAAAACTTGGGTGCTGCTACCGGGCGAGGGATTGCAGATTCCAACCCCTCTTATTCAGCTCCGCGATGCCCGTGTTGATTGATTCCAGGGGCTCGTCCTCGCGAATGATTTCGAGGACGACGTTTTCGACTTTGCAGGTAGCTTCGACTGCTTTTGCTAGCTCTACAAAATCGACGATCCCAGTGCCGATCGGATCGTGGGCCCATTCCTCAAGGCCGGTATCAGAGATATGAACGAGCCCAATTGCTGAATGCCCAGACAGCAGAGTCGAGACGGGATCTTCTTTGATGTACGCTGCGTTCGCTACGTCATAAACAATCTTCAGATTTTCACTATTAACTTCTTTTACGAGCCCGAGCATTTCATCGAATGTAGGTCGGAAGCAATATGGCGTGTTTTCGAATAAAAGTCGGACGCCAGCCTGCTCGGCCCGAGGCAACAGAACGTCCAAACTTTCGTATAGCCAGCCAAATGTCTTCGGAAGCGATGGAGAAATCATCGGGCGCCTTGTTCCCGGTGAGATCACCACTTCGGCTGCACCCCAATCGTAAGCCAGCTCGATCACACTCTTGATGTGATCCGTGCTCTTGCGCCTCATATTTGCTGCTGGACTAGCCAGATTGATATCGAATCCACCGGCGTTGAGACACCTCACGCTTGCACCGCAATCCTGCAAACGCTTTTTTCCATCCGACCGCGCGGCCCGCGTCATATCATCCGGCCAACAATGCGGCGAGCTGATCGGCACCTCGAACACACGATAGCCGTGCCGGGTGAGGTCACACGCGGCATCCACCGCCGTCGCAGACCAGATGTACGAGAACGTATTGATGATCATTTGATGCGCACTCCTAGACCTTTGTTTGCGTCGCAAGGATGTCCGGAACCCATCTGACCTTAAGAGGCTGCCGACAACAGCTGATCGCAGGTTCTTAAGGCGACGGATCCCACAAAATCTTCCGTCAAGCGCCCTAAAGCTTTGAGCTAGGGCGTCCCGGGATGTGGCTAAGAATCGACTTGCTAAATCCGCCGTCGACACACAGGTCCTGACCAGTGACGTAGCTCGATAGCGGACTAATCATGAACTCAATCGCGTTGGCGATATCTTTCGGATCACCGATCCGAGAAAGAGGGATCAGCGCTTCTCTCGCCTTCTTGATCTCCGGATCAGCGTATACTCTCGCGGACATTGGAGTGTGTGTCATGCCCGGAGAAACGACATTGGCGCGAATTCCGTCTGGCGCCCACTCCAAGGCGAGCGTCTGCGCAAGCATCCTAAGCGCCGCTTTGGTCGGGCTATACGCGCCCGATCCCGCGTGCGGCACTTGGCCCGACATCGAAGACGTGAAGCAGGCTGCGCCACGGCTTTGTTTCAGGTGAGGGTAGGAGCTTTTGGCGAGCAGCCAGGCGCCCCGAAGGTTGATGTCGAACATCTTGTCCCATTCGGCAACCGACAGATCGCAGATTTTCCCGGGGCTCGCGACGCCGGCATTACAGACCAGGGCGTCGAGGCCCCCGAATGCTGCCACGGTTGCATCCACAAGCTTGGCGGCGACGTCGACGTTGCTTAGGTCCCCGGACAAAGCAATGGCTTCGCCCCCCATCACCCGCACCGCACGGGCAACCTCCTCCTGCGGTTCAGAGTCCTCTCGACCACAGACCGCGATCATCGGACGCTCGCCTCTCGCAAGCGCGGCTTCAGCTATCCGCAAGCAAACAGCCGCTCCGATCCCGCGGCTTCCGCCACTCACCAAGGCTCTCATCGATTATTCCTCCTGTTGAAATCAGATCTTGGCGCCGCGAAGCCCATTCAATCCCGGGCTTCTGGCATTTTGTGCAGGGTGCCGATCGCGTCGTGGCGATCTCTGTCGACATCCATCATGCTGCCACTCAGACAGTGACGCCGAGTGGCCACGGAGCGAACTCGGCCGATCCAAAATCGAAGAGCTCGCTCTTGGTGCGCTCGCCGGAGGCGACCCGAAGAATAAGGTCGAAGATCCGCTGTCCGGATTCCGACACGGTCTCCTCGCCCTCGAGGATCGTGCCGCAGTTTACGTCCATGTCCTCTTCCATGCGCCGGTAGAGAGGAGTGTTGGTGGCGATCTTGATCGACGGCGCCGGCTTGCAGCCAAACACGCTGCCTCGCCCGGTGGTGAAGCAGACCACATTTGCGCCACCAGCAACCTGACCAGTCGCTGCAACCGGATCGAAGCCCGGCGTATCCATGAACACGAACCCCTTCGCGGTCACGGCTTCTGCGTACTTGATCACGTCCACGAGGTTGGTGCTGCCAGCCTTGGCCATGGCGCCGAGCGACTTTTCGAGAATTGTCGTCAGCCCCCCAGCCTTGTTGCCAGGAGACGGGTTTGCGTTGATCTCCGCCCCGTGCTTGCGGGTATACTCCTCCCACCAAGTCATGAGGCTGACCAGCTTCTCGCCGACCTCCTGGCTGACGGCACGACGGGTGAAGAGATGCTCGGCGCCGTATGTTTCCGTGGTTTCCGACAGGATCACCGTGCCGCCATTGCGCACGACTAGATCGCTTGCGACGCCAAGGGCGGGATTGGCCGAGACGCCAGAGTAACCGTCCGACCCGCCGCATTGCAGTGCTATCTTGAGCTCGCTCGCGGGAACGGTCGCTCGATGCACGTGGTTCGCATCGGTGAGAACCTCCCGCACAAAATCCACGCCGGCCTCTACCGTCTTGCGGGTGCCGCCCATCGCCTGGATATCCATGTTGCGGATGCGATCGGTCAGATTGTGCTCCTTGAGCATTGCGCCAATCTGATTCACCTCGCAGCCGAGCCCGAGCACGACGACGTGAGAGAAATTGGGGTGGCGGGCATAACCGGCGAGTGTGCGACGCAAGAGCTGCAGCGGCTCTCCTTCCGCCATGCCGCAGCCGGTCTTGTGCGTTAGCGCAACGACGCCATCGACATTCGGATAGGCGGCTAGCGGCTCGATCCCGACAAAGGGATGTCGCTTGAAGGCGTCGGCAACGAGGGCCGCCACATGCGCACTGCAATTCACCGAAGTGAGAATGCCGATGTAGTTGCGAGTTGCGACGCGGCCGTCCGGGCGGCGAATGCCCTCGAATGTGGCTGGGACTTCGACGTAGTCAGTCCGCTTTGCGTCTCGGCCGTAGGCATAGTCCTTCGCAAAATCCCCCATTCCCATGTTGTGAACATGGACGTGTTCTCCCGGCGCGATATTGGTGGTCGCAAAGCCGATAACCTGATTGTAGCGGCGTACAGGCTCGCCTAGAGCGATCGGCCGCGCAGCGACCTTGTGTCCTGCGGGAATGCGAACGGAGGTTACGACCCCGTCCGCAACCGGCGTATCAGCCAGCAACGCCGTGCGCGCAATGGCGACATTATCGTCGGTGTGAAGGCGTATCACTGGGTGCATCGTTCCGGTTTCCTGTTTGTGAAACCGCGCGGCGACCGTGGGAGGCGCGCTGTTCTTGGTGGTTGGCCGTGTCAGGCGGCCCTCGAGGCGGCAGGTTGACCTAATCGGGTGCCGACGAGATCGAATTGCAAACGGTACACCCCGTGCAGGGCTTCTGGCGCGCCCAAGTCACCCAGCACCGCGTGGCTCAAATGAGTCGACAGGACATGCTCGACCGCTTCCTGCGTGGTTCCTTCCACCATCAGTACCCAACGAGGAATCATGTTTGCAGCGCGCCCGCGTTGCTCGGCCGTCTTGACGTTGCTCGCGCTCTCATCGGCCCGGCAGATATGCGCTGCCGAGATCGCAGGAGCATTCGACACTTCAGCCAGGATGGCGCCGGAGATCGTCTTGAGAATTTCCGGATCCTGGCCTGGCTCGCAATCAAAGCGTATCGTCCCGATGAAGCCACCAGATCCCACTCCAAGCGAGACCTCGACGTCGCACAGCGATCGAGAGGTGTTCCTGAAGTGCTGAACTGAGCGCGTGGTCCACTCGGTCGGGCTATTTAATCGCGCCAGATAGTCTGCTCCCGTGAGCACAGACTTGTCTTGAACCTCGTAGAGCGTGAAGTATTCCGGCGTTCCTGACAAAGCGATATAGCGACGGCCGCGCAGAAAGCCCGGTATGCCGACCCGCTCCGGAATATGCTCTCTATCGTGCCATTCGTAAAAGTTGGCACGTCCCTCGTCAGTGATATCGTTCCATATGGCGATGACGCCAGATCCTGACAACGACATGGGTGTCTCCCTTCTCGTCTGTTTCCTGTCCGGTTCGATCGACCCAGAGGTCGACGAACGCGCTAAGCATCGCACCTGGCTAGAGCCATTCGGTGGTAAGGGATCTACGGCGCATGCTCGACCGTTTGGGGCGCGCCGCCGTTGGCTGCGGAACGGTATGCTGCCTCGATGACAGCAATCGCGTGTTCTGCCTCGCGCAAACCTGCAAAAGGCGGACGCCCCTGGGCCAGATCCGCCCAACTGCGCCTTAGGAACACTGGATAATACTCGTCCGTATTGTACTCGACGGTAGTGGACCGCCCCTGCTGTTCGTCGCGTGCCTTCACATAGAGCTGATCTGCGTAGCCCCGCATGTACGAGGAACCATGCGAGATAGAGAACGCGAAGTCGCGCTGATCCTCTGCTGTCGACGGATACAGGTACCCCGTCTCGATCACCCCGATCTGGCCCGCCGCATTTTGACAGGTGAGGACGGCCTGCTCGTCGACGGTGACGTCGGGGCGGTATGTGCGTGACTGCGCCGAAACGTGAGTAATCGGGACGCCAGTCAGAGTCGCGATCAGGTCGATAAAATGAATTCCAACATTCAGCAGTGAACCGCCGCCTGCATGCTGCTTGTCCAGCATCCAGTTGCACCCGTTGCGCTCATAGCGCTCGACAGAGCCAACAACGAATCTGAACGAGAAATGCTGAAAGCCTTCCGGCGTAAATCCCTCGGCGGGCGAAAGTCGCGAAGCCCAGTCGCTTACACGATTAATAAACGGAACGCTGACGTAAACGCCACGCTGCTCCGCCAATTGCCGGATCCGACGAACTTCTTGAAGATTGAGTCCGCAGGGCTTCTCGATCAGAAACGGAATACCACGGTCGATTAGCCGCTCGGCCAGTTCCGCCATCCTGGAATGACGACTGAACACCAAGGCAAAGTCGAAATCTTGTTCAAGAAGATCCTTGTTAGAGTCGAAGAGTTTACAGTTCAATTGCCGCGCAAAACGTGCGCCAGCAAACACCTCGCTATCTGAGATGCCCACCACCTGGATATCAGGATCTCCCAGCGGTGAGAGATACAAAGGGAAATGCCAGTGGCTGACGTCGAATATTGCGACCTTCATAGGAGCTCCGTGACAACCCGATTGTCGAGGCAATCAATCCATGTAGGAGCCGCCATTGACGCTTAAGGTCTCTCCGAAGATGTAGCTTGCGTCTTCTGACACGAGGAAAGCAGTGGCCCGCGCGATCTCCTCTGGGCGACCAAGGCGACCAGCGGGAATGCGCGAGATGGTCGTCGCCTTCATCTCGCCGCTCATTTCGTCGCTAAGCTCCGTTGCAACCAATCCTGGCGCGATGGCATTGACGTTGATGCCAAATGGGGCCGCGTAGAGCGCGAGAGATTTCGTCAAGCCAATAATTCCAGCTTTGGCAGCGGTATAATGCGCGTTTCCGATAAAATCGCCGCGCTTACCGGCCACTGAACTCACGTTGACGATCTTGCCGTATTTTTGCTCCTTCATCCCAGCAAGAACCGCCTGGCAGCAGTTGAAAGAACCTTTCAAATGGATGTTGATCATACGGTCCCATTTTTCAGGGCTAATCTCCGGAAAACTGACAAAATCACCGATCCCAGCATTGTTGATCAGGATGTCGACACGATCGTAAGCCTCCCGGATTTTTCGGAAGGCTTCTTCGACTTGTCTCTGCTCCGCCACGTCGAAGGCGATCGGGCTGGCTCTCTCACCTCGAGCGCGGACGACGTCCGCGGCTTCTTCTGCGGGTTTGAGTGTGCGATCGGTTATGACCACATGAGCGCCGCGGCCCGCCAGAACATCGGCGATGGCCTTCCCCAATCCGCGGCCAGCTCCCGTGACCACGGCGATTTTTCCCGACAGGTCTTGCTGCATGGTAGCTCCCGGTTTCTTTCAGCGGGTATTGGGTAGCCAAGGTTTGCGAAACTCAGCGAATTATGCTAATGGAATGACGTTCCAGTAATCACCTTCTAAGTGGTGTCATGCGGCTTGTCAAATCCCTCGTCGAACACTGCTTCGACCTCATCACCCTGCTAAGCGAGAACGCCGGCGCTATGTCGCTCGGCGAGATCAGCCGACGTCTTGACGTGCCAAAGAGCGGAGCTCATCGGCTCCTAACCACCCTGTGCGACTTGGGCTGGGCTGAGCAGGAGGCTGACAGCGGCTTCTATCGCTTGTCCTTGCGCTTGGCAGTGGTGGGGCAGCGCCTCTTGGTAGGAACGCGCATACCTGACATTTGCCAGCCAATCCTCGATCGATTGGCAAACACAACAGAGGGCCTCGGTAGAATCGCGATTGTCGACCCCGACGGATTGACGTGGATTGCTCACTCGCAAGGCGCCCGCTCCGGCTTGATTTACCAGCCAGAGCTCGTTGCGAAGGTGCCCCTTCATATGACAGCGAATGGAAAAGCTTGGCTGTCTACTCTCGATCGAGACGAAGCTCTGGCCCGCGCAGTCGCCAGCGGACTAGGACGCACGGACATCGGAGGGCCTCGGGTCATTACGACAAAACAAACATTCTCGGCCGCCCTGGACGAGACACTGGAGCGAGGCTGGGGCTCCGCAATCGAAGAGGCCGAGCCGGGAGTCGCTGCCGTGGCGGCCCCAATCCGCGTGGCCGACCAGGTCGTAGGAACCGTAAGTGTCGCGGGTCCGATCCATCGCTTTTCTCCGCTCGTCGTTCCGCAGTTGGGGGAACAGGTAAAGGCAGCCGCACAAGAGCTTTCGGCCCTTTGGCCATACCGAATCGCCTCTCCTGCGAAGCAGGCGAGGACGGTGTAATCTACCCCAACCTCTTGATCTAACTATCCGATTCTGACTTGCCTCGCGACATCGTGCTGAGGCGAGAAGTTCGCATTGACAAACGACTCACTAACGGAATAGCATTCCATTAACGATCGGACGCCAAGCAAAACAACCGCTCTGCGGACTAGGGAGGAAACTAGTGGCGAACGTTGAGCTCAAGGCGGTCCGGAAGACGTACGGGACCGCACCAGTGATCCACGGCGTGACAGTCGACATTCGTGACGGCGAGTTCGTGACGCTGGTCGGGCCGTCCGGATGTGGGAAGTCGACGTTGCTGCGCATGATCGCCGGCCTCGAAGATATCTCGGGCGGGGAGATCCAGATCGGTGGCCGCACCGTGAATAGCGTTCCACCAAAGGAGCGTGACATCGCGATGGTCTTCCAAAACTACGCGCTGTATCCCCACATGACCGTCGCGGAGAACATGGGCTTCTCCCTGAAGCTGAAAAAGGCTCCGCGTGAGCAGCGCGAAGCGGGCGTAGGGCGTGCTGCGGAGATCCTCAGCCTCACCAAGCTTCTCGACCGATATCCTCGCGAACTCTCGGGCGGCCAGCGCCAGCGCGTCGCGATGGGCCGCGCCATCGTCAGAAATCCGCAGGTCTTCCTCTTCGATGAGCCGCTGTCGAACCTGGATGCGAAACTCCGCGTGCAGATGCGCACCGAGATCAAGGAGTTGCATCAGCGCCTCAAGACCACGACCGTTTACGTAACCCACGACCAAGTCGAGGCCATGACCATGGCTGATAAGATCGTCGTGATGCATGATGGAATTGTCGAGCAAGTTGGCGCTCCGCTTGAGCTCTACAACCATCCTGCAAATATGTTTGTGGCTGGTTTCATCGGCTCTCCAGCAATGAACTTTCTGAAAGGCCGCTGCGAACGAGGCAGGTTCCTGCTTGAAGACGGGTCGGCTCTGGCCCTGCCGGCCAGCTTGGAACATCTGTCTTCCGACGCTGTCTACGGCGTCCGGCCGGAGCATCTGGTTCGGAGCGATGACGGATTGCCTCTCACAGTAGCAGTCGTCGAACCGACGGGAGCCGAGACGCAGGTCATTGCTCGCCACGGATCTCAGAGCATCGTTTGCATTTTTCGAGATTCGGTTCTTCCACAACCCGGCGAAACCATTCGAGTCAGGCCGGATGTTTCGCGCGTTCACGTCTTCAGCGAACGCGACGGCCGCCGCCTTTCCTAAGTGCCGAATAATTTGCTCCCTGGCTGCATCGACAAAGCGGCCGTGGTCGAGAGAACTCACACGGAACTACAATGTTAGCAAGCCGCACACAGGCCGCGACCACCTCCCCCGGGGTTGGTGTTGGGGACACGCCGGACACCCACAACGGAGTTCGTTTTTCATGGATTCCCTATCTCTGGTTCGCACCAGCGATATTGGTCCTGTTTCTGATTACGCTCTATCCTACATTCTTTGTTGGTTGGTTGAGCTTTCAAAAGACAAGGTACTATGAGCTCACGGGATTTGTGGGCCTCGCCAATTATGCGGAGGTCCTCAGCTCCTCCGCGTTCTGGAACACTGTGTTTGTCTCGCTGACTTACGTCGTGGGGTCGCTCACAGGCGCGGTGGTTCTGGGCATGGCCGCGGCCCTCGTCCTGAACAACGCGGGCCCAACCGGCTCTGTCTTGCGCGTGTTCATTCTATTCCCCTGGACGCTGTCAATGTCAGTCGTGGGCAGCATCTGGCTTTGGCTTCTAAACCCGTCGTTCGGGCCTATTCCCTACTTGATGCAGGTCATTGGGCTTGAGCCTGGCCTCATGTTGGGTGACCCGGGCCTTGCATTGCCCCTGATCATTATCGTCACCGCTTGGTGGTCGTTTCCCTACGTCATGGTCATGGCCACCGCTGCCATGCAGTCAATTCCGCAAGAGCTTTACGAAGCAGTGGAAATTGACGGTGGTGGGGCGCTCGTCAAGTTTCGATATGTCACCCTGACGCACATCCTTCCGACGTTGGGTAGCACTGCACTTACCCTGTCGATTATGTATCTGACCCTTATGACGCTGATTATCGTCATGACTGGCGGCGGTCCGCTGGGTTCAACGACGACATTAAGCTTCGAAGCGTTCCGTGGAACCGTCCAAGCCGTCAATATTGGACCCACGGCGGTCGTCTCGATCGTTGTTCTTTTGATCAACGTAGCCCTGGGTGTGGTCTACACCCGGCTCACTGGTCGCGTCACTGGATAGGATTTATTAAATGAGTGCCGCCATGTCCTCTGGCCGTCCAAGTGGGCGGTTTCCCGCAATCCTCCTGTCTTTCGTCTTTGCCGTCATTGTGCTCGGGCCTGTGGCGTGGGCTCTGGCGACTTCGTTCAAGACCGAAGTCGAAGCTGTGGCCGTCCCGCCGACGCTTTGGCCCAGTACTGCAACGTTGGAAAACTACCTGAAAGTTTTCCGCGACCAGTCGTTCCTTCGAGATTTCTGGAACTCCGTCGCCTACTCCGTCGGCGCCGTGGCTCTCGCACTCCTGGTCGGGATCCCCGCGGGCTACGCAGCCGCGCGGTTTTCCTTCAAAGGCAAGCGGGCGCTGATGCTCACGATTCTTGCAACCTCAATGGTGCCGGGCGTCGCACTCTTGGTCCCCACGTTCTACCTGCTCGACTCGATTGGGCTGCTCAATAGCGGGATCGTTGTGACGATCATTCTGTCGGCGAGAATTATTCCCCAAACCGTGTGGTTTATTGCGAACTTCGTCGAAGCCGTCCCCGTGGAGATTGAAGACTCCGCCTTCATGGATGGCGCCAACCGGTTTCAAATCATCTGGAACCTCATCCTTCCGCTGATCCGGCCGGGCATCGCTGCAGTCGCGACGATCGGCATCGTCACGACTTGGAATGACTACATCACGGTTGCGGTCTTTGCACCCGACGTAGCCAAGCGAACTCTTCAAGTTGCCCTGGTCAACCAAGTTTTCGACGCGGTCGGCATCTCCTGGTCGTACATGATGGCCTTCGTCGTCATCGCATCGATGCCGGTCATTCTCATGTTCGGCCTTGTTCAAAAGTGGTTCATCTCCGGCCTTACGGCAGGAGCTGTGAAAGGCTGACGCCACGAAATCTCGGACCTGCACGTCAGCGTAACAAACGAGAGAAAGGCGAACACCCATGAATGCTACGTCACGACGCGCAATGATCAAGGCAGCAGCGGCACTAACTATCAGCGCTAGCGTATCCGCCTCATTCATGGAGCGTGCCGCCGCCCAAGCGACGGAAGTCGTCTACTCGACATTTCTCGATCCAAACAATACCAATGATCCTCGATCTGCAGCCCAGACGAAGATGATCCAGGCTTTCGAGAATAAGCACCCGGACATCAAAATTCGCCTTCTGGTCGACCCTACCGGCCAATCGGTCACTAGGGCAGTAAAATCCCGCAGCGATACGCCAGATGTTATCCGTGTTGTCAGCTTCGGGCTTCCCGAGTACGCGGCGACGGGCAATCTCGTCCCGCTCAACGACCTCGTCAAAAAGGAGGGGATTCCGGATGATGACTGGCTGTTGCCCCTATCGACGGCGCAGATCGACGGAAAGCTCTATGGCATTCCTCAGGATTTTCGCATCCCCATCCTTGTTTACCGCAAGGGCGCCCTTCAAGAAGCGGGTGTGACGCCGCCGAAGACGTGGGACGACGTTTGCGCGGCCGGCTCGAAATTTAAGCAGCCGAACGTCATTGGATTTGCCGTCCCGCTTGGCGCGACCGGGGGTATCGGAGGCGCACAAAGCCTCGCTGAGTTCTTCCTGAGCACGATGCTTGTTGGCCCGACCGGTCAGTACTTCGCTCCGGATGGAAAGATCGCGTTCTCAAAAGAGAATTTTATCCGCGCCGGAGAATCGATCAAGGACTTCTTTACAAAATGCAAGGTCACGTCACTGCGTAGCGCACAGATGGGGATCAACGAGGTTCATGACGGCCTCAGGTCCGGGACCATAGCGATGACCAATTTTGGTTTGTATCGCTTCAAGACTATTCAGGCGCAAGGGGCGGGTGACGATCTGGGTTGGGCTCCTGCACCATCGTTCTCGGATGCGGACAAGCAGACTGTCTACAGCTATTCCATCGCCTTGAACAAGCATTCGAAGAAACAGGATGCCGCTTGGACCTTCATGAAGTTTGTGATTTCGCCAGAGGCACAGGCGATCGCCGCCGAAGGCGGCGAGGTGGTGTCCAGAAAATCGGCATATACTACGCCGTATCTGCAAAGCGATGCAGGCAAGAATCAAAAGCAGTGGGCTGAGTTGGTGAGCCAGCGCGGCCGTGCCGTGGCTTATTCCCCGATCCTATCAACCTTCCACACTATTCTTGGCGAAGCTTTCCAGCGGATGGTGCTGAAAGATGAGTCACCCGAGAACGCCTACGCAGAAGTCGTCAAGCGCTATGACGAGGCGCTGACCAAGGCGCAATGATCGCACCATAAAGCCAAGCGTGTGGGATGGTAGCCTTCTTCACTCCACTCACCGTTCATGGAGATTCAAATATGAAGTTGTTTCGCTACGGACCGCCTCGCGAGGAGCGGCCTGCTCTTCTCGAAAGTGACGGCACAATTCGGGATCTCAGCGGGATCATCCAAGACGTGGATGGGGCGTCTGTGACCCCCGATGGGCTTCGACAGATTGCAGCACGCGATCCCAAAACGCTGCCTATCGTGAGCCAAGTAGATCGGATCGGCCCCTGTCTCGGCGGCGTGGGCAAGTTCATCTGCATTGGGCTCAATTACATCGATCACGCACAAGAGACGGGTAATCAGGCGCCCGCCGAGCCCGTCGTGTTCATGAAAGCGACGAGCGCCATCGTCGGTCCCAATGACAACATCGTCCAACCGCGCGGGTCCAACAAACTGGACTGGGAGGTCGAGTTGGGGGTCGTAATCGGAACGAAGGCAAAATATGTGTCCGAGGAGCGTGCCCTCGAACATGTGGCGGGCTACTTCCTTGCCAATGATGTCTCTGAAAGGGCGCTGCAGAGCGAGGGTACCGGTCAGTGGACCAAGGGCAAGAGCTGCGATACCTTCGGGCCGATCGGACCTTGGTTCGTCACCGCCGATGAGATCCCGAACCCCCAAGCGCTCCGGCTCTGGCTCGATGTTGACGGCGTCCGGCGCCAGGACGGCACGACTGCGAACATGATCTTTAGCGTTGCCCAGCTTGTGAGCTATCTCAGCGGGCTCATGACGCTTCACCCTGGTGACGTGATTATCACGGGAACACCCGCCGGCGTCGCCCAAGGGATGAAACCTCCAGCCTATCTACGCCCCGGCCAAATCATCACGCTCGGTATCGAAGGACTGGGCGAACAGAGGCAGACCGTCGTAGCTGACGCAGCCTGATAGTACGTCCGCGGTGAGCGGTCCCTTCCGCACTTGCAGTGTCCATGCGATCGCTCCCTGACTGGGGCAGCGCGCTAGCAGTCGATTCGTCGTGTCATCATCGGCCGGGATAGGGTCAACAGGTAACGAGGTCAGAATGGCTCTTCAGCATTCGCCCCCTTCCGAAGGACAATCTCTCGCAGACGAGTTGGTTCGCGCCCACTTGACCGGAAGGGGAGTTGTTTCCTCCTCTCTTCCTGTGCCGCATAGTCCAGCGAGTGCCATGCAAGTACAAGCTTTGGTGCAGGAGCGCCTAGCTAGGCCCGTGGGCGGCTGGAAAGTGGCGATAGGGCCGCAGCAATTGCCGGTCGCCGCCCCGCTCTTGGATTTATATCCAGACTCATCAGACATTTCGTTATTTCGCAACTGCACGATAGAGGTCGAACTTGCGGTTCGCCTCCGTACAGATCTTCCAAGGCGTGAGGCCGGGACTTACGAGCGCTCCGATATTCTCGACGCGATCGAAAACGCTGTGTTGGGCATTGAGGTGATCGGGGGACGGTTCGATAGCGTGGCAAATGTGTCTTTCTTATCATTTCTCGCGGATAACCTTGGAAACCGGGCCTATGTCGTCGGCGACAGCGTGCCGCTCTCTGCCCTCAGCGAGGTCAATGGCCTCGACTGTCTTGTGACGCTGGATGGACAACCTCTCTATCAGGCCCCTGCATCCCATCCCGCCGGGGATCCGCTATTGCCTTTGCTGGCTTATGCGAACGCGCAAAGCGACTATCTCGGGGGATTGAAGGCGGGACAGCTCGTGACGACAGGGAGCCTTAGCGGCGTCCTGCCGGTCCGTGCCACTGGCCTGTTAGAAGCTCGTATTTCGCAGGTCGGCCGGACTTCCGTGCGGTTTTCTGATTAGCGCCGATTCTCGTTCGTCGCGTGCATCAGGTCCGGACGCTCTTCGCACGCCCCAGTCGGGACGGAGCGGCACTCGAAGCCGGCGCCAAGACGATGTCTCTGAAGCGCGTGATCGAACCATGATGTCGCTTCGGCGGTTTTGGCCTGCATCGCTCACCTTAACGCCAGCACGGGCTCGCGTATCGTCGTAGACGACGAGAGACATCTATGAGCCCAGCGCGCCACTCGACGGCTCCTGCGGCCTCACCAAAGCTTAAGTACAAGACTCCCAAGTGCCCTTTGCTTAAGGGCCTATGAAAGCACCGTACGTTGGCTGGGTCGTTGTTTCGGGTCGATCTGCCATTCACGCAGCAGATCATCGACGCCCACACCTAGCTCCGGAACCGGACCCGGATCATTCGCCGGCGTGCGGCTAAAGCGAGGCGCTGCGGCCGGTTGCACAACCCCCTCAACGTCAACGAAAGTCCGGCGATGACGCAGGTGCGGATGTGTCGGGGCTTCCGACATCGACAGCACCGGCGCGGCGCAAACGTCGAGAGGCTCGAGTTGCGCCTGCCATGCGTCGCGTGTTCTCGTACGAAATCGCTCCTTCAGCAGCTCCCGCATGCGCGGCCAGTTCTCTCGATTCGCTCGTGAATCGGCCAGACCTGGATCAATGCCAATCTGTCGCAGCAATTCGTCATGGAAACGCTGTTCGAGCGCACCAATTGCCAGCCATTTGCCATCTGCGCACTCATACACGTCATAGAAGTACGCGCCAGAATCGAGCAAATTGGTTCCACGCTCGGACGTCAAGTTGCCTGCCGCCGCCATGCCAAAAAAGGCAGCCATCAGCGACGCAGTGCCGTCGATCATCGCGGCATCAACTACCTGCCCGAGACCTGACTTCTGACGCTCCACCAACGCTGACAGGATACCCAAAGCAAGATACAGCGCCCCGCCGGCAAAGTCGCTCACCAGATTGAGTGGAACCGTCGGGGGTTGATTCCTGCGACCTATCGCGTTCAACGCGCCGCTCAACGCCAGATACGTGATGTCATGGCCGGCTCGCATCGCCAGCGGACCGTCTTGTCCCCAACCAGTCATGCGGCCGTAAACCAGCTTCGGATTGAGCGCCATGGCGGGCTCCGGTCCGATTCCGAGCCGCTCCGCGACTCCGGGGCGGAAACCTTCAATCAGCACATCGGCTTTTCCCACTACGCTGAGCACGAAATCACGAGCATCGCTGTTCTTAAGATCGAGTTGCAGCGATGGCCGCCCGCGTAGAATTATGTTGCAGCCGCGAGGAAGATCATCAACGAGATCGGGGCTTCCATCGCGCTCGATGCGAAGTACGGATGCACCGAGGTCGGCCAACAACATCGTGCACATTGGCGCCGGGCCAATTCCAGCAATCTCAACAACACGGATCCCGCTCAACGGTCCCATTTTGTCATGCTCCGCAGTGATACGCGAGCGCACTTAGGGAACGAGGTTGCCGAGCACGATAGTGCTGCTTACGCTGAACATTCCGCCGACACCATGGGCCACCGAGATCTTTGCGTTCGGGACCTGAGCAGGCGCAATTCCTCGAACTTGGCGGACGCTCTCCTGCAACGCGTACATGCCGTACATGCCCGAATGCATGTAGCTTAGTCCGCCCCCATTCGTGTTTACGGGCAGAGAGCCGCCGGGTGCCGTATGGCCCTCCGCAATCATGTCCGCAGCTTCACCGCGTCCGCAGAAGCCCAGATCCTCCAAGCCATAGAGCGGCAGGTGAGCGAAGGCGTCGTAAATCATCAGGTGATCGACGTCGTGGTGGCTAATACCGGCGTCTTTGAACGCCGCCGCGCCCGAGCTTCTGAAGGCCGCCGAGGACGTAAAGTCCTCCATCTGACTGATCATCGTTGTCTCGCTCGCTTCGCCCGACCCTAACACGTAGACCGGGCTGCTGGAGAATTCGGTGGCACGCTCCGGCGCAGTTATGATCAACGCCCCCCCTCCGTCAGTCTGCGGACAGCACATCAGCAGCGTGAAAGGATAAGCAACCATGCGAGAGGCGAGCACGTCGTCGACGGTGATTGGATCTTTGAACGTGGCCTTCGGATTCAACGCCGCCCACTGCCGCTGGATGACCGGCACCATGGCCAATTTCTCCAGGGATATCCCGTAGGTCTTCAGGTATCTCAGGACAGGTATGGTGAACATGGTGGGAGCGCCGACAACTCCGAACGGCGCCTCGAACTGACCAACCAGACTCATCGGTTGGGGAGGCCAAGGAAAGAAGGGGGCTGGGACCCTCGACTTTCCGCTCTCCCCGTGAGTGATGAGCACGGTGCTGCACAGGCCCTGCCGGATGGCGGCGACGGCATGGCGCACGTGCATCATGAACGAGCACCCACCGACCGCCGTACCGTCGATCCAAGTCGGCTTGATGCCCAGATAGTGTGCTAACAGGACAGGATCTTCGCCTGCCGTTGCTAAGCCGTCGATTTTTCCAGCGGCGATTCCGGCGTCCGCAAGCGCGTTAATCGCCGCGTCGGCGTGAAGCTGCAACTGCGACATGTCCGGCACGACGCCGATCCTAGTGGTTTCCGCTGCTCCGACGATGGCCGCTTGCGCCTTGCTCAAGATGCTTCTCCTTGGGGTTCGAAGAGCGGGAGTGTTATCTCGTTGGAGAGTTCCTTGAACGTCACTCGCAACGGCATGTCCAGGACGAGCGCCTCCGGAGTCTGCGGGACGTTGATGATATTCGTCATCAACCGTGGCCCCTCTTCCAGTTCGACGACCGCGATTGAATAAGGCGCTTCGAAGCCAGGTGCTGCGCGATGGCTGATCACATAGCTGTACAGCCGAGCCCGCCCGCTGCATTCTCTTGGAGCGACATCGCGGCTACCGCATTTGCAGCAAAACGGTCGCGGCGGAAAATAGGTATGCTCGCATTGGCGGCACTGTTGAAGCACGAGACGACCTTGACGCGTACCGTCCCAAAAGTGCTTCGTCTCGGGCGTCGCGGTCGGAACGTAACGTTTTCCCTTGTCCATGTAGATGTTCCTTAGTGACTGGCTGAGCCGCTCGGATCGACGGTGGCGTTCGTAGCCGCGTACTCGACAAAACCGTTGTCGAGCACCACCCGGTTGCGCTCGATCACCTTGCAGCGGAAAAGGGCTGAGCCCTGATGCTCTCGCCAGATTTCCGTTTGGATGGTTTCTCCGGGAAACACGGGCGCCGTGAATCGAACGTCCATCCGTTGAAGGCGCTGAGGTTCGTAGTCGCACAACACTTTCAGCAAGGCATGCCCCGCGATGCCGTAGGCACATGAGCCGTGCAAGATCGGGCGCTCAAATCCAGCGCCCGTTGCGACACTGGGATCGGCATGCAACGGATTGCGATCTCCTGTCAGTCGGTACAGCAGCGCACTCTGCGGCAGAGTCGACAGCGCACAGACGTGGTCGGGAGCGCGATCCGGAACAGCGCGAGGGGATGGCGTCTTTCTAACCTCGCCGGAAAAGCCACCGTTACCCCGTAATACGAAACAGCCCAGCTCGGTGGCTAACGGATAATTGCTCTCAGCGTCCCGGATGCCACGCTCGAAGTAGAGCATCGCTCCCTTGCCTGCCCCCTTGTCGACGATGTCCAAGATGCGCATTCGGCTGATAATTCCGCCCACGGGCGAAAGAGGAGCATGAATCGTAAGGCTCGATTCGCCATGCAGCATCTTGCGCAAGTCGATGCCGATAGCCGGGTCAGTCAGGAATCCCGTGTCCGTCATGCCCAGAACGATGGGCATTGTCGGAAATGCCTGAAGGCTCTTCTCGTAGACGAACTTGAGTTGACGCGGATCGACCGGATCTGCCCCGACCCCCAAGCTGAGCGCGTAAAGGATAGTATCCTTGTCGTCGTAATGGCGAACGACGTCCTTGAAGGGCCAGTTCATCAGGCGGCTATGGTCAAGTGTCATGTCGAAGCCTCAGACCGGATCCCAGCTGAACACGTCCAGGTGCGACGTCAGCGGGAAGAAAGACGGCGAAAGCGCGGGCAGCATGACATCCGCAAGACTTTGCATGCCCCACCCGCCATCCCGATGAACCGATCGGATGGGCCGGGGCTGGCTCATCAGAAATATCTCGTTGCCGCGCACCTTGAAGATCTGACCGCTGACCGACTTGGCAGCGTCACTTGCCAGGAAGGCGCAGAGCGGAGCGATCTTTTCCGGCCCCATCTTCTTCTGGAACATGGCCGCCCGCTCTTCCTCCTCCTTGGACCGTATCGGGACACTTGCGAGCAGACGGCTCCATGCCGAAGGAGCGATACAGTTCGATCTGACATTGTATTTGGCCATGTCGAACGCAATTCCGGTCGACATTCCCACGATGCCCATCTTTGCGGCGGCGTAGTTCGCCTGTCCGACCGCCCCGATCAATCCCGCCGGAGACGTGAAGTGGATGTAAGATCCGGAAGCCTGCGCCTTGAAGTGCGGCGCGGCCGCTCTCGAAACATAGAAGTAACCGAAAAGATGGACCTGCATGACCGAGGCCCACTCCTCCTCCGTCATGTTGTAGAACATGCGGTCACGCAGCATTCCGGCATTGTTCACGACCGCGTCGATGCGACCGTAGTTGTCGAGTGCCGCTGCAATGATTTGCTTGGCCGAAGCTTCGCTAGCGATGCTGTCGCTGTTCGCCACGGCCGTTCCCCCGGCCCGTTTGATTTCGGCAACAACCTCCTCGGCGATGGAGGCGTCGCTGCCGGAGCCGCTGGGTGCGCTCCCCAAATCGTTGACCACGACCCGAGCGCCTTCTTTTGCCGCAAAGAGCGCAATTTCACGGCCTATACCGCGCCCTCCGCCGGTCACCAGAAGAACCTTGTCAACGAGATCGATCTCGCTCATGCGGCGCCTCTCCCGAATTTCCTATGTGTTCGACTAGCATTCCTATTAGATCAACCAGTCACAGCCGTCAACATCCGCGCATGATTAAAGTCACTATTGCCGCAACAGGCCGCCGAGGAAAAAGTCGAGCAGTGCGTCTGGGATCGCACCAGCAGCCTTCCGATCCTTCATGTCCACGCCGTGCGCAAGCCTTATCAGCGGAGCCAGGCAGAAGATGAACGAAGACGAAAGAAGTATGCCGTGAGTAACCAGGAAGGGGGGCAAGTCCTTCGCAACCCCTGTGGCTATCGCCGCCTTCACAATATTCTCAAGCACATCTATTCTTTTTTGAAAATGCCTGCGCACAAGCCACTCCAGCCTCTCGCTATCCGCGATCGACTCTAGCACCAAAATGCTCGCAAGCTCGGTCCTCGACGCCGACATGGCGATGAACCTCCGCACAATGACACGGAGTTGATCTACGGGATTTAGATCACGCAGTTCCTGAAGATCTAATGGAAATCGCTTGTCAAGATCGTGCATCAGATAAGTCATGGCATCCTTCCACAACTGATCTTTCGACCCGAAATGATAGTGTATGATGGCCTGAGAGAACCCTGCGGCGGCCGCGATATCTCCGGTCGAAACGCCATCGAAGCCCTTTTTGGCAAACAGCTCAACTGCCGTCTGCAGCAAACTGTCGCGAGAGCTGAGGCTTGCCGCATCGGGCTCCGCTCCACGCTTCCCTGCGGCCCGTTTTGGTTTCTTATTGGGCCGGACAGCGGACGACTGCACCCTCTGATTCTTGCTGCTAAATCCCACAACCGATTCCTCTCGTGCCTCCAAGGCCCGTAGGATGGTTGTAAAGCATTTTTGGGCGACGGTACAACGAGTTCGTCGCTACCGTAATCGCGAAGGGGCTTGCGAGCACCGATGATTGGAAGTTACCGCAGATTCGGTTGTGGGTGTTGACTGAGAGCTTGGATCAAAGACGACCACCAAGAATGGTTTCATGCGAAATAAGGATCTTGGGTTGATGGCCGCTGTTTCGCGGGCGGCACTGTGAAAGACTTACAGCACTTGGTGCACGTCGATCACTACGCGGTCACCGAGGCGGGCGATGGAGGCAATGAAGATATGCTGCATCAACCACTTATATTTTTCGTGACCGGTCTCAAATCTTGGCGCGGTACGACAGTATACTAGCTTGGGATCGACCGCCTCGCCGCGACTCAGCTTTTGCAACAATTCGGCGGGACCGAAGCGGAGGCCTCTATTTTCGACATAGACAACGGCACCGTCGTCCGTCTCAAAAGCATACTTGGCTTCGATCTCCATCAATCCGTTGGGTCGGATCATCTGGAAGTCGGCACCGGCAGCGCAGAACTTACCGTTGATCTTGCCCCTCACCTCGCCGCCCAATATCGGAACGATCCGGCGGATGCCGGTACCGATGTCGCCCGCGGAGGTTACTTCGCCGACATGTGCCGTGATGGTGAATACGTATTTTGTTTCGAGGGCTGGGGTCATGATCTATATCCTTCGATGTCGACTAAGATGCTGAGGGAAAAAAAGCCCGGTATTCACTTATACCGGGCTTAGTTGAAGGACTCGCCGGCGCGAGCCCTTGGTCCGGCCGGGAGGCGGCCGAAGCGTAGAGTGGGCCCGGACACCCGGCTCAGAGCCGCAGCGCCCGGCGCTCGGCGGTTCATTCAATTGGAACGAATCTTTTCCCGTCGAACTGCGTGAGTATTTGATCTGAGATGAGATGTCTTTGTGTAGGCGAGGTGTTTATCTTCACGCCCGGCAGCAGGAGACCGCCGAGGTCCACATTGTGGAGATTCATGGAGATGGAGTTGATATTCTCCCGCGTGAGGTTGTTGCCAGCTTCGCGCAGGATATGAGCGAGAAGTCGCCCGTATAGATAGCCTTGCACATTGATCACGGAATACAGATTTGCGCCGGGACGATACTTCTTCATGAACTCCTTGTACTCGAGCGCAGCCGGTTCTGTCTCCCAGGTCGGATCGTACGCGGATTGGATGTATTGATATGAGATAATGCCGACCGCCTTTTCCATTCCGACCGGCTCGAATACGTCGATATTGGCCCACTTCCCGTTCAAAAGGTGAAGTGGCTTCCATTTTAGGTTTGAGAGCGTGCGAATTGATTGGACTGCCGCCCTGCCCGCACTGACGTTCAACAGGACGTCTGCTTCTGTCGCGGCGAGCTGAGTGATCTGAGAATCGATCGTCGGCTCCGTAACCTCGTAGGCAGCCTCCTTCACTATCTGAATGCCGGGAGACGACGCAATCGCGTCCTTAAATCCTTTTGCGTAGTCCTTGCCGAAGTCATCATTCTGAAACAGGATCGCGACTTTTGCAGTCTTGAACTTTTCGGCTACATATTTCCCGAGCGCGACCCCTTCCGCAAGATTGCTGGGAATGACGGAACTGCTCCAAGGGAAGGCTGGATCGTTGAACCGCGAACTACCAGTACCCGCGAATAGCTGCGGGACCTTCTTGGCGTTGAGGTATTTTTGAGTAGCAGTGGCGGTTGGAGTTCCGAACGGGTTGAATATCGCAAGTACTTCGTCCTGCTCAACAAGCTTACGCGTCTGTTCAATGGCTTTCGCGGGGCTGTAATTGTCGTCCAGCGAGATGAAGGTCACTTTCCTTCCGTTTATGCCGCCGCGCTCATTGATCATGGCCATGTAGGCCGCTTCAGTAAGCCCCAGCTCGCCGACCGATGAGAGCGGACCGCTATACGGATAGGTCTGGCCGATCTTGATTTCGCTGTCCGAAGCGCCCGGGTCGTATTTGCTGGGCGACTGAGCAAGGACTGCGTTTCCTATCAGCCCGAACATGCAAGCGAAGCTAAGGCACCTCAATGCGTTCATCTAAAGTCCTCCCCACTAAATGGTTGATTGCTTCATTGCGATCTGCGTTTGAGACGTGCCGCTCACCGCGATCTTTTCCTACTTGTTCGCATATTTTTCCTACTTAAACAACCAGTTTTTGAAATCGAGTGTCTCGGCGCGCTACCCCGATTGGGCCGAACGCCGGGGAGATGCGCCCGGATAGCAATCGGCTCGACCCTCCGGTCACTCTCGCGACGCGATACTGTTCTCTAGGGGCAAATCCGAGCTTGTCGTTCCACGTGGCGTAAAGGTACCCAAATGGGCGGGAGAAACAGCAGACGGTCCGCCTTACGCATACTGATGCTCTCGAACGCGCACCTTCGCGACGAACTCATGTACGTCCGAAAAGGTCAAGCGCGACGGACTGGATCATTGACTCAAAAGTAGGAGTGATGGCCTTAGAGAAATAGCCGCGCCAGATATGCCTTCAGGTTCTCCTCCGCTCCACGAGTCTTAGAATATCCCTCGCCCCATGCGGCACGAGGTAGATGACGAGGAACAGCAGGACACCGAACACCGCGCCGGAGAGGCCCTTGGAGATGCCCTCCGCGATATTCGGCACGAAGATGATGAAGGCCGCGCCGACGATCGAGCCGGGCAGCCAGCCGACGCCGCCGACGACCATGCCGAGGAACAGCGAGATCGCCAGCGTGATGGTGTAGCCGTCGGGCGCCACGAACTGTACCGCGATGGCGCCAAGGCCGCCGGCGACGCCGGTGATGCCCGCGGAGACGCCGAAGGCCAGCGTCTTGTACAGCGCGACGTCAACGCCCATTGCGGAGGCCGCGATCTCGTTGTCGCGGATCGCCATGAAGGCACGGCCCGAGCGCGAGCGCAGCAGGTTGACCGAGGCGACGTAAATCGCGATCGTAATTGCCAGGGAGAAATAATACAGCCATAGGTCCTGCGAAATCGGCAGGCCGAATGGCGCGTCGGGCTTGGTGACGACGAGGCCCTGCACGCCGCCGGTCCAGCCCTCGAAATAACCGAGCTTCAGCAGTTGCGGCAAGGCGGTGGCGAGCGCGAACGTCGCGAGCGCGAGATAGACCCCGGAAAGCCGCAGCGCAGGCTGCCCGAACAGGTAGCCGAAGCCGAAGCAGACCACGCCGGCAATCGGCAGCGTCAGCGCGTAGTTGACATTGAATTGCTCCATTAACACGGCGGTCGTATAGGCGCCGATGGCGTAGAACGCGCTCTGGCCCAGCGAGAACTGGCCCGAGCCACCTGTCAGGATGTTCAACGCCAGCACCGCGAGCCCGTAGATCAGAAGCATCGTCATCTGGAAGATGATGAAGTTCTTGACGAAGACCGGCAGGATGACTAGTGCCGCGAGCACCACCAGCGAGGTGCCGGTACCCAACGTCATGACTCGCTTCGGAACAGCCTCTACGGCTTGACCTTCCGTGACGACGTCTTCTGCTGCGCTCATGATCACACTCGCTTGACGATAGGCCGGCCGAACAAGCCCGCCGGTTTCACGACCAGGACGGAGATGATCAGCGCGAGCGCGATCGGAAGCTTCAGCTCATTGCCGACGCCGGGGATGTAGGTTCCGACCAGGTTCTCGAAGATGCCAACCAGGAAGCCACCGGTGACGGCGCCGAGCGGTGAGCTCAGGCCGCCGAGTACCGCGGCGGCGAAGCCGTAGATCAGCACGCCGCCCATCATGTTGGGCTCGAGGAAGACGACCGGTGCGACCAGCATGCCGGCGATCGAGCCGATCGCGGTCGCCATGCCCCAGCCGAGCGCGACCATCCAGCTCGTGTTGATGCCGACGAGGCGAGCCGATTCCGGCACCGAAGCGGCCGCACGCATCGCCAGGCCGATACGGGTATACTGGAAGAAAAAATAGAGGCCGAGCAGCAGCAGCACGGTAACCCCGATCATGCCGGCTTGGTGGGTCGAGATTAGCTGGCTGCCGAGGAGCGGCGCGGAGCCGAACGGAGTCGGATATTGCTTGATGGTGAAGTCCCAGATCAGGCCCGCCGACGAGTTGATGATCGCAAACAGCGCGATGAAGCCGGCGACGTTGGTCAGCACCGGCGCCTTCGCGAGCGGCTTGAACAGGATGCGTTCGATCGCAATGCCGCCGACGAAGGAGAGCGCCAGCGTAATCACGAAGGCGCCCCAATAGGGCACGCCCCATTGCATCAGCTGCCAGGAGATGAAGGTCGCGAACATCGCCATCTCGCCCTGCGCGAAATTGAGATGGTCGATCGCCTGGTAGATCATGACCACGGCGAGCGCCATGCAGGCATAGATGGCGCCGGTGGCAATGCCGGCCAGCACCTGGTTGGTAAAAAGCTCCATCGGCCGGCTCCTCAGTAACCCAGATAGGATTTGCGGATTTCTTCGTTGTTCGCGATGTCCTTGGCCTTGCCGGACATCACGATACGGCCGGTCTCGATCACATAGGCCTGGTCGGCGAGCTCGAGCGCGAGCTGGGCGTTCTGCTCGACCACCAGGATCGACACCTTGTCCTCGCGGTTGATCTTGCCGAGGATGCCGAACAGGTCGCGCACCACGAGTGGCGCCAGGCCGAAGGACGGCTCGTCGAGCAGCATCAGCCGCGGCCGCAGCATCAGTGCACGCGCGACCGCAAGCATCTGCTGCTCGCCGCCGGAGAGCGTGCCGGCCTGCTGCGTGTGGCGCTGCTTCAGCACCGGGAAATGCGCATACATGCGCTCGATGTCGGAGATGATGCCGGCATTGTCCTTGCGGGTGATGGCCCCCAGTTGGAGATTCTCCTCCACCGTCATGGTGGTGAAGGTGCCGCGCCCCTGCGGCACATGCGCGATGCCGAAGCGCACGATGTTCTCGGTCGATTTGTTGTTCAGCGGCTTGCCGTCGAACTCGATGCCGCCGGTGGAGCGTACCATGTTGCAGATCGCACGCAACGTGGTGGTCTTGCCGGCACCGTTGGCACCCAGCAGCGTCGTCAGCGAGCCCTCGTTGAGCGAGAAGGAAAGGCCATGAAGCGCCTGGACCTGGCCGTAATAGGCGCGCAGGTCCTTGACGTTGAGCAGCGTCGTCATTGGTCCTTGCTCCCGAGATAGGCCTTGATGACGTCGGGATCTGCCTGCACCTGGGCGGGCGTGCCTTCCGCGAGCTTCTTGCCGAAATTCAGCGCCACGACGTGATCTGCGATCGACATCACGAGGCCCATGTGATGCTCGACCAGCAGCACGGTCATGTGGCGGTCGTCGCGGATGCGGCGGATGAGGTCGCCGAGCACATAGACTTCCTCATGATTGAGACCGCCGGCGGGCTCGTCGAGCAGCAGGATCTTTGGATCCGCCGCCAGCGCCCGCGCCAATTCGACGCGCTTCTGGGTGCCGAACGGCAGGCCGGAGACGGTCGTATGGGCGACCTCTTCGAGGTCGAGATAGGCGAGGATCTCCTGCACCTTCTTGTTGACGCTGGTCTCGCTGCGCCGGACCCAGGCGAGCCTCAGAGAGTCGCTGATGATGTCGCTCGAAGTCTTCGAATGGGCGCCGACGCGAACGTTGTCCATCACCGACAGGTTCGGAAAGAGCGCCACGTTCTGGAAGGTGCGGCCGATGCCGATTTCGGCGATCCGGTGCGGCGGTCGCGTCAGGATGCTCGCGCCTTCCATCAGGATGTCGCCGGACGACGGCTGGTACAGGCGCGAGAGGCAGTTGAAGAGCGTGGTCTTGCCGGCGCCGTTGGGGCCGATCAATCCGAGGATCTGACCCTTGTGCATGTCGAACGACACGCCGTTGAGCGCGATGATGCCGCCGAACACGACGCTGACGTCGCGAACCGCGAGCAGGATATTCACGGTTGCGGATGCGCGCAATGTGCTGACCTCATTGGATAGTCGACAGTATTTTTATGCGCAGTCGGGCCACCTACTCAGCGGGGCAGCTCGTAGTTGAGCTGGGACAGCGCCGAACTAGCGTAGTCGGCACCGACATCCAGTGCGCAGTTTCCCTAACCCGTTCATTCAATTCGAATGAACCGTTGCCCGTCGAAAGCCCCGGTGGATCAAAATCCGCGAAAGGTCGTGAATTCTTCCACCGGCACGCGATCGGTCGTGAAGTTGTTGATGGGGTGAGCCAGATCGGCATAGCCCAGGGACATCCCGCAATAGACGACGAGGTTTGGTGGCAAGCCCAAATGCGCTGATACGGTTTTCGGCCAAGCAGACCACGCCTCCTGCGCGCACGTACCGAGGCCGGCCTCTTCCGCCAGCAGCATCACGGTCTGAATAAACATACCGAGGTGTACCCACTGGGGCTTGTCAAAACAACGATCGATCGCAAAGATCAGGCCCACGGGCGCGCCAAAAAACTCGTAATTCCGGGCGAACTGCTGCAGACGTCCTGCCTTGTCTTCGCGCGGCACTTTTATCGACGCATAAAGATCTTCTCCGTTTTTCTTGCGCCGAGCGTTGAACGTATCCGGCAGTTGGTCCGGATAGACCTTGAATTCCCCACCCTCTCTTGCCCCTTTGAGGTTATCGAGGGTTTTCTTCTTCAGTTCAGCCAGGTCGTCACCGACCATCACGTAAACGTTCCATGGCTGCAGATTGCCCCCTGATGGTGACCTAGCCGCAGCTTCCAATATGCTTCGCAAGAGATTGGCGCTAACGGGCTTATCAATGAACGCCCTCGTCGATCGCCTCGCCCGCACGGCTTCGCTCACAGACATCATTCCAACTTCCTCCCCGAATGCGCAGCGCCCGAGCGATGCAGGCCCGCTTCATATTTTCCATGGTGACGCCGCGGTCCGAGCTAGGCCTGGGACGCGGTCCATCCTACTCCCTATTAGATTACATGTATTTCCTACTTGATCAACCAGTTTTTTCCATAGTTAAGTCAGTAAACCGGTCGGATTGGTTTCTTCTGTCGCTTGACACAGGCGCTTCATGTAGCCGGAGGCATCAACCCCGCCGCATGCTCCAACGCGCGTGTCTCGCGGGACCAATAATGGGATGACGAGCAAGCCTCGATCTCCTGGCCCGCTGCATCAACGCCATGCACTTAGGGACCGACTTCGCGACAGACCGACGTGTCGAAACGACGCATAACTTGCCCCTCGGAATGTGAAAGCTTCAAACGGCCCCCACTCCTTGACACTCTCGTGCCGCCGAAGAGCCGTCCGCAGCATCACAAGCAGAGGAACCGCGCACAAATCGCCTGGGCTACCACGTTCGCCTCAACTGTGAGATCACTCGAGATCCGACCAGCTCAGTATGTTGGCCAACTGTCTTTCGCTCTCCCGGCTGCCCTCCATGTGGGGTTCTGCCCATGGCAGCCTCAAGTAACGTCGCATTTTCACGCCTGTGATGCCCTTGCCTAAACTCTCCGACAGGACTGGTTTCGGTTACAGTCTAATTGCTCCGCTCAAGCCAACACCAGCACTCGCCCTACTACTGATTCAGTTCTGGTCGGCATTCAGAACGCTGCCGAACTGCTCCCAGGAGTTTCCAGTCCAGCGTTGCAGCTGAAGCTGCGTGTACGCCATACTGTTGCTCGGGCCAGTGTTGATCGCAATACCGGGCATCAGCGTCGGAAGCACGAGTTCCTTGATGCTGCGCGCCTGCTTCAGAATATTCTCGCGCGACAGGTCGTTGCCGCATTGCTTGAGCACCTGCTCCAGGATCTGGCCCTGCTGGGTTCCGAACAGATAATTATTGTCGCCAATGTCGGAGCCGGGAAGATATTTCTCGAAGTACTCGCGATACCACTTCATACCGGGGTCGTTGGCCCACCTCTTGTCGTTCGGGTCCTTTGTGACGGTCGCTGCAACAACCCCGACCGCCTTGTCCGCTCCGGCCGGCACGATGGTTGCGGAGACCGAGCTCGATACATAGTTGATGATGGTGAGCGGCGACCAGCCGATCTCGTTCGCCTTCTTGATTGCCTGGGCGGTGAATTTGGGCGTGCCCGCGATCACGAAGGCCTGGGCTCCCGATGCCTTGAGCGACACCACATGGGACTCAATGGTGGGTTCGGTAACTTCGTAGGGCGAGGCGGCCACCTTCCGGTCGAAATCGGCTTTCAGCACCTCCTTGAACGCCGCGACGAAGTCGCGGCCGAGGTCGTCGTTTTGGTAGAGGATCGCGATCTTCGCATCGGGCGCAGTTTGAGTGATGTACTTCGCGTAGATCTTGCCTTCGGTATTGTAGCTCGGCAGTCCCGTGGTCGTCATCGGAAAGTCGGTGAAATTGGCAAATTTGGTCGCACCGCTGACCACGAAGAGGTGTGGCACCTTTTTGCCATTCACATATTTGACGGTCGCGCTGAGACCCGGTGTCCCGAGTGGGCTGAACAGCAGTGCCACCTCGTCACCCTCGATCAGCTTCCTGGTCTGTTCGACGGCCTTTGGCGGACTATAGGCATCGTCATAGGTCACGAGGTTGATCTTGCGGCCATTTATGCCGCCACGGTCGTTGATCGAACGAACGTACGCAATGAGGCCCTTGCCGGTGTTGCTGAGCGGAGACGCGGGACCGCTGAACGGGAAAGTCGCCCCAACCTTAATCTCCGATTCCGTCACGCCGGGTGCATCGGCATGAACCGGCATCGCGGCAAATGCCGCCAGCGCGGCCACGGAAAGTACCAATCTCCTTATCAACATCGCATGTCCTCCTAAGCTTGTTATGATCTGAGCGGCTCTGCCTGGCTGGCTCGCGAACTACCAGGCTTCTCCGAACGGCCTGATCTCTACATTGAACGACCAGGCACTGCGGTCCTGGTGAACGACGTGCCAGATCTCATCCGCGATCGCCCGCGGTTTGATAAAGAAGTCGTCCGTCCGGTCCGGCCAACGCTTTCTGGTCCATTCGAGATCAATCACGGCGTCGATGACGACGTAGGCGACGTGGACGCCTTGCGGTCCGAGATCACGCGCTATCGCCTCGGCAAGGATCCGTTGCGCCGCCTTGGTCGGCGCGAAGCCGGCAAAGCCCGGCTTGCCTCGCAACGCTGATGTGTTTCCGGTCGCGACAATGGCCCCACGGCTCGCCTGCAACATCGCCGGGGCAAACCGCCGCGCCAGATACAGCAGTCCCATCGTGTTGATCTGGAAGTTACGATTAAGGATCGCCGGATCGATCTCGCTGAACTTGCCAAATGCGCCGCCGACGGCGTTATGGATGACGACGGTGGGACTGCCCAGATCTTGCTCGACGGTGGATGCCACGAGCTCAACTTGCGCAGCATCGGACACGTCGCATCGATAGGCCTTTGCGCCTGGCAATTGGTGCGCCAGCGCGGCGAGGCGTTCCTGGTTCCTGGCGAGAAGAGCGAGGCGGTATCCTCCCTCGGCAAATCGTCTTGCCAGCGCCGATCCCGTGCCCGGCCCAACGCCGGTTATCAGACAGACAGGTGCGCTCATGTGGTACAGACCTCGATGTTCGGCCGACGGCCCATTCCGGCTCGTAACCCTGCCCTGCGCAGATTCGCGGTTCAGGCGACTGCGCGCGCCTTGTCCGTTTGGACCTTGCCGTCGAGGAAGCCAGTCAGCCGCTGACGAATGATCGTCTCCGCTTCGCTCATGATGCGATCGATCAGCTCCTTGACAGTCGGGATGTCGCGGATCAGCCCGACCACCATGCCGCAGCTCCACGCACCCGCATCCATCTGGCCATCGACCATCACCTTCGGATAGACGCCGGCCACCTGGTCGAGGATGTCGTCGATCTTCAAGCTTGCGCCCTTTTCGCGTTCGATCTCGAGCAGCTCGTCGACGCCCTTGTTCCTGAGCACGCGCTCGGTGTTGCGCAGCGCGCGCATAACCAGAACGGTGTCGAGCTCGGTCGCCTTGACCAGCGCCTGCTTCACATTGTCATGGACCGGGGCTTCCTTGGTGGCGACGAAGCGCGTGCCCATGTTCATTCCGGAGGCGCCCATCGCGAGCGCGCCGACGAGGCTGCGTCCATCTGCCATGCCGCCAGAGGCTACGAACGGGATCTTCAGCTCATCCGCCGCCCGCGGCAGCAGGATCATGTTCGGAATGTCGTCCTCGCCGGGATGACCGCCACACTCGAACCCGTCGACGCTGACGGCGTCACAGCCGATCTTCTCGGCCTTCAGCGAGTGACGAACCGAGGTGCATTTGTGGATCACCTTGATGCCGGCGGCCTTCAGCGCCGGCATGTAGGCTTCCGGGCTGCGGCCCGCGGTCTCCACCGCCTTGATGCCGCCCTCGCGGATCGCAGCGATATATTCCGGATAAGGCGGATCCGACAGTGTCGGCAGGAAGGTCAGGTTCACGCCGAACGGCTTGTCGGTCATGTCGCGGCAGCGGGCGATCTCCCTGGCAAGAAGCTCGGGCGTTTTCTGGGTGAGGCCGGTGATGATGCCGAGCCCTCCGGCATTGGACACCGCTGCCGCCATCTCGGCGAAGCCGACATAATGCATACCGCCCTGGATGATCGGATGCTGGATGCCGAACAGTTCAGTGATCGCTGTCTTCACGAATGATCTCCCCGCGTTTGCCGCTCAGTGAACGATTTCAAACAGGCCGGCCGCGCCCATGCCGCCGCCGATGCACATGGTCACGACACCGTATTTCGCCTTGCGCCGGCGCCCCTCGATCAGGAGATGGCCAGTGAGGCGCGAGCCGGTCATACCGTAGGGATGGCCGATCGCGATGGAGCCGCCGTTGACGTTGAGCTTATCCGGATCGATGCCGAGCTTGTCGCGGCAATAGATCACCTGAACCGCATAGGCTTCGTTGAGCTCCCAGAGATCAATGTCGTCGATCTTCAGATTATGACGCTTGAGCAGCCGCGGGATCGCCGCGACCGGGCCGACGCCCATCTCGTCCGGCTCGACACCAGCGGCGACGAAGCCGCGGAAGATGCCGAGCGGCTTGAGGCCTTTCCTGGCCGCGATCTTGTCGCTCATGATCACGCAGGCCGAAGCGCCATCCGAGAGCTGGCTCGCGTTGCCCGCGCTGATGGTCTTTCCCTCGAACACCGGCCTGATCTTGGCGAGCCCTTCCGCGGTGGTTTCCGGACGCGGGCCTTCGTCTTTGCTCAGCGTCACCTGCTCGTAAGTGACCTCCCTGGTGTCCTTGTTGACGAGCGTCATTTTGGTCGTGATCGGCACGATCTCGTCGTTGAAGCAGCCGGCCTGCAAGGCGGCGCCGATGCGGCGCTGGCATTCGAGGCTGTATTCGTCCTGCTTGTCGCGGCCGATCTTGTAGCGCTCGGCGACGACCTCCGCGGTATCCAGCATCGACATGTACATTTCGGGCTTCATCGCCATCAGCTCATCGTCGACGGAGTGGAACTTGTTCATGTGCTCGTTCTGCACGAGGCTGATCGACTCGATGCCGCCGCCGATGGCAACCTCGACGCCGTCCAGCATCACCGAGCGTGCGGCCACCGCGATGGCCTGAAGTCCGGACGCGCATTGCCGGTCGATGGTGGTGCCGGCGACGGTGACCGGCAGACCGGCGCGGATCGCGCCCTTGCGCGCCACGTTCATCACCATGGTGCCTTGCTGCATCGCGCAGCCCATCACCACGTCTTCCACCTCATCAGGCGCGATGCCGGCGCGCTTCACCGCTTCGGCCATCACGTGCCCGGCCATGGTCGGGCCGTCGGTGTTGTTGAGCGCGCCGCGATAGGCCTTGCCGACGGCCGTCCTTGCGGTGGAGACGATGACTGCTTCAGTGGTCACGCTGGCCTCTTCTCTTACGCGGCCGCACCCAGCTGCGCGTAACGCAGCAGGTGGAAGGCGGGATCGCCAAACTGAATGTTAATGGACGAGATTCGCTTGAAATAGTGCCCCACGTTGAGCTCGTCGGTCATGCCCATGCCGCCGTGAAGCTGCACCGCCTGGTCGGCAACGAACTTGCCGGCATAGCCGATCTTCGACTTGGCACCGGAGGCGAGCCGCGACAGGCCGGAATCGCCGGTGCCGAGGCTCAGGCTCAGATGCTGCATCAGGGAGAGCGCTTCCTGATGAGCAATGAACATGTCGACCATGCGGTGCTGCAGCACCTGGAATGAGCCGATGGTGGTGCCGAACTGCTTGCGGGTCTTCGAATAGTCCAGTGTCGCGGCGTTCAGTTCGCCGATGGCGCCGACGGCCTCGGCAGTGAGCGCGCCGATGGCCCGGTCGCGACCGGCTTCCAGCAAGGCAACGCCCTCGCCTTCCCGTCCGAGCAATTGTCCGCGGACCTCGCGCAGGCTGACATCCGCGGCCCGGCGGCCGTCGATCGTCTTGAAGCTCTGGAGATCGAGACCGGCGGCGCGGCGGTCGACCACGAACAGGCTAACACCGCCACGGTCGCGCTCGCCGCCCGAGGTCCGCGCCGAGACGATCAGATAATCGGCCCAGGGCGCGGCGATCACCATGGTCTTGGCACCGTTCAGAACGTAGTCGTTGCCCTCGCGCCGTGCTCGCGTCGCGACATTGGCAAAATCGAAGCGGGATGCCTTCTCCGTCCAAGCAAGCGCCCAGATCTTGGTGCCGTCGATGATGCCAGGAATGAAACCCTGCCGCTGTTCCGGCGTGCCAACGTGCTCGACCAAGCCGCCGGCCAGCACCACCGTCTCGATGAATGGCTCGACCACGAGATGACGACCAAACTCGTGCATGATGATCATGGTCGACAGCGGGCCGCCGCCGAGACCGCCGGCGTCTTCCGAGAACGGCGCAGCGAGCAGACCGAGTTCGGCGAAGGCCGCCCACTGTTTCCGGCTGAAGCCTTCCTCGCTCGCCGCGATCTTGCGTCGCGCCTCGAAATCATACTGGTCGCGCAGCAGCCGCTGGACGCTGGAGCGCAGCAATTCCTGCTCTTCCGTGAACTGAATATCCATCCGACCCTCCCAGATCCGGCGTGACTAGAGCCGGAGCACGGCCTTGGCGATGATGTTTCGCTGGATCTCATTGGATCCGCCGTAGATGCTGAGCTTTCGCGCGTTAAGGTATTTCTCCGACGCAGTGTGGCCGTAATCGGGCCCCGGCATGAAGCGGTTGGCGCTGGCCGGATGCTCACGAATGGCAAGGCCGTAATTGCCGATCGCGCGGTGGGTGAGCTCGGTGATGTCTTGGAAGATCTCAGTGCCGCGGATCTTGAAAAGCGAGGCCGCCGGACCCGGATCGATGCCGCGCGCCATCTGTGCGACGACACGCAGCTCCGTCGCCTCCAAGGCCAGCACGTCGAGCTCAATGCGGGCGATGTCGCGCAGGAATTCGAGATGGGCGGGATCGTCGGCCGGTATCTCGGCCTTCACGATCTGCTTCAACTTGCCGATGTAGCGGGTGGAGCGGCCGATGCCGGCCATGCTGGTGCGCTCGTTGCCGAGCAGGAACTTGGCGTAGGTCCAACCCTTATTCTCCTCGCCAACCAGATTCTCGACTGGGACGCGCACGTTTTCGAGAAAGACGTCGTTGACCTCGTGGCTGGCGTCGATTGTGATGATCGGCCGCACGGTGACGCCCGGTGACTTCATGTCGATCAGCAGGAAAGAGATGCCGGATTGGGGCTTCGCGTTTGGATCGGTGCGCACCAGGCAGAATATCCAGTCGGCATGCTGCGCCAGCGTGGTCCAGGTCTTGTGGCCGTTGACAATGTAGTGGTCGCCGTCGCGCACCGCCTTGGTCCGGACCGTCGCAAGATCGGAGCCGGAGCCCGGCTCCGAATAGCCCTGACACCACCAATCTTGCCCGGACAGAATCCGCGGCAGGAATTTCTTCTTCTGCGCTTCATTGCCGAAGGTGTAGATAACTGGACCGACCATGGTGACACTGAACGCCAGCGGCGGCAGCGTCCCCGCCCGGGAGGTCTCCTGCTCAAAGATGAAGCGCTGCGTGATCGACCAGCCGGGTCCGCCATACTCCTTGGGCCAGAGCGGGGCGATCCAACCCTTCTTGTAGAGTATCCGGTGCCAGAGCAGCGACTGCTCCTTGGTCAGATCGGTTTCGGGGTTCGGAACGCGCATTTCCTCGGGGTAATGATCCCTGATGAACGCGCGAACCTCGTCGCGAAACGCCACATCTTCCGGCGACATTGCGAGCTCCATCGGACCGGTTCCTACCACTTCTCGCCGAACGGACGGATTTCGAGCTCAAATGTCCAGGCGGTCTTTGGCTGCTGGTATAGCTGCCAGTAGGCGCCGGCGACGGCCGCTGGAGGCATCAAGAGGTTAGAATCGTCAAGCGCATTGGGACCGAGCGCCTCAAGCCTGCGCTGGCGCACCCACTCCGTATCGACGCCGGAGTCGATGATGAGATGCGCAACATGGATATTCTTCGGACCTAGCTCGCGCGCCATCGCCTGCGCCACGGCGCGTAGGCCGAATTTCGCGCTGGCAAAGGCGGCATAGCCGCTGCCGCCACGGAGCGACGCCGTCGCGCCGGTAAAGAAGATTTTGCCGCCGCCGCGGGTCGTCATCAGCCGCGCCGCTTCACGCCCGGCGAGGAAACCAGAATAGCAGGCCATCTCCCACACCTTGCGAAAGACGCGCTCTGTAGTTTCGAGGATCGGGAAATTGACGTTTGCACCGATGTTGAAGATGCAGACTTCGAGCGGCGCGTGGCTGTCGGCGTCATTGAGGAAGGAGATGATCTCCTCCTCCTTGCGTGCGTCGAGCGAGCGCGCGTGAATCTCGCCGCCGGCCGCTTCGATGTCCTTGACCAGCGGCGCGAGCTTGTCGCCGTTGCGGCGGCCGGCATAGATCGAAAATCCCTCGACCGCGAATTTCTTGGCGATCTCGGCACCGATGTAGTCCCCGGCGCCAATTACGGCTGCGGTGGCGTTTCTCTTCTGCATGGCCTGTTTCCTTCGTTCCGAGAGATCTTCTTGCGGGCAAAGCATCAACGCGGACTGCGCAGCGACTCAGCCAATTTGTGCTTCAGGATCTTGCCCGTCGACGTCGCAGGCAGCGCGTCGATCAGGAGGATTTCCGAAGGTCGCTTGTATGAGGTGAGTTGCGGAGCGATGTGGGCCATCAGATCCTGCGCTGTCGCCTTCGAACCCTGGATGAGCTGCACGAAGGCGACAACCTCTTCATTGCCCTCGACCGGCCGGCCGACCACGGCACATTGCACGACCGCGTCGTGCGTGCTCAGCACGGCTTCGATCTCGGCTGGGTAGACGTTGAATCCTGACCGGATGATCATCTCCTTGGTGCGCCCAACGATGTAGAGAACATCGCCTTCGAAGCGAGCCAGATCGCCGGTGTTGAACCAGCCATCGGGATCGATCGCCTTCGCGGTCAGATCCGGTGCCCGGTAATAGCCGCGCATTACGTTCGGCCCACGGACATGGAGTTCACCGATCGCATCTCCCGCCACCGGTCTGCCGTCGCGGCCCACGAGCTTGGTTTCGAGGCCCGGCAGGATGGTCCCCACCGCATGATCCGCCCTCGGGGACTCGATCCGCACGCCGGAGATGCCTGGCGAGCATTCCGTGATCCCGTAGCCATTGAGTAGGGGCAAGCCCAGCTCCTGCTCGACGCGCGACTTGAGCTCGAGGTCCAGCGGCGCGCCGGCGACCGCGATCAAGCGCAGGGCGCCGCGATCGATCTTCGGTAGGCCAACATTGCGGCGGTACTCCAATAGGCGTTGATAGGTCGCAGGCACACCGTTGAGGATGGTGACGCCCTCCTCCGCCATCGCCTTCACCAAGGCTGCCGGATCGTATTTTGCAACCAGGCGCACCCTCGCGCCGACCATCAAGGTCATGGCGAGCAGAGAGATGCCGACGATGTGCGAGATCGGAAGCACGCAATACTGCACGTCAGCTGCGGTCATCCTGCGCCAGCCGGCGGTGCCTCGCGCACTGAACAGGAGATTGCGGTGGGTCAGCATCACCCCCTTGGGCGTGCCCGTGGTGCCAGAGGTGTAGATGAGAACTGCGATTTGCCTGGCGCCATCGGCTTCGACCGGCTCCGCCGCTGTCTCCGTGTCCAGCGCGGTCACGCCGATACCGCGCAACGGCCCAAGCTCCTGCACCGGCGCATCGCACCGTGCAGCATGGGCGGCGGCTTCCTGCGACACCCCGGCAGTGAAAAACACCCGCCTTGCCCCGCTGTGGTCCCGGATCTGGTCTACCTCGCGCGGCGATAGCCGCGGATTGACGACGATCGCCCAAGCATCGAGCAAGCTCGCGGCGAGCAGCAGACAGGCGAGTGGGATCGAATTCTCGCTGACGATCATCATGCGGTCTCCGGCGCGGATGCCAAGCGTACGCAGCTTGTCAGCGACCGCCTGAACCGCAGCATCGAGTTCGCGATAGGTCAGCGCAGCCGTGTCGTCGACCAGCGCCACGCGATCCGGCGTTGCTGCGACATGCGGCGCCATCACTTGATGGATCCGGCTTGGTAGACCGTCCACGCTCCCAATTGTCTCCTGGGTCAATGAGACCACGGCACCCTCCCTGAGAAACGGCTTTTTGCCTGTTACTTTTGCTAAGATGTTATGATCACGCCGTCTCGCGCCGGGCGCTGGCGAGCTGCGCGAGGATTTCCTCTTCAACGTCGCGCAGACTATCCTTGCCGAAATAGATTTCGTCGCCGACGAAGAAAGTCGGAGAGCCGAAGCTGCCGCGCTCCACGGCACGCGTGGTGTTCTCTATCAGCTTCTTTTTGACATCATCCTGCTTGGCGCGCGCGAGGATGCGGTCAACGTCGAGACCAGACGACAGGAACGCCTCACGAAACACCTGGGGGTCGTCCATTCTCTTGGGCTCGACCCACATATGATGATAGGCGGCGCGGAAATACGGCTCAAACCAGCCCTCGAATTCGGCCGCGACGACACCGCGCATCAGGCCCAACGTGTTCACTGGAAAGAACGGGTTTTGCGCGAATTTCGTGATGTTGTGGCGGCGCAGGAAGCGCGCGGTCTCGAGGGCATTGTATTCCGGCTTGTTCTTGATCCCGCGCAGCGAGTCCGCCGGCGACATGTTGCCCGTTGCCTTGTAGACGCCGCCAAGGAGTACCGGCACATAGTCGAACTTGATGCCGGTACGCTTCTGGATTTCTGGCAATGCGAGCTCAGCAAGATAAGCGTTCGGACTTCCGAAATCGAAGTGAAACTCGACCTTCACTCCAGCAACCATGGCGGCCCTCTTCCCTTCGATGCGTCAGCGGTTTGACTGCCGCCTCCTTTGACGTGACCGAACCATAAGTTCTTTTATAGAACTGTCAATGTGGCATTTGCCATCACGCACTAAAAATCACGCATCCTATTGAAATGACGTTAGTTCTCTTTTAGAATTTATTGCAGAATCAGATGACGCGGAGGAAGTTGATGAAATGGGATGCACTTGAAGAGGAGCCGTGCTCACTCGCCCGCACCGTCGCGGTGATTGGCGATCGCTGGAGTCTGCTCGTACTTCGCGAGTGCTTTCTGCGCACCCGCCGGTTTGACGACTTCCAGGCGTCGCTAGGGATTACCCGCCATCTGCTCGCTGACAGGCTGAAGAAGCTGGTGCGCTTCGGCGTGCTGCGGAAAATTCCCTATCAGGAAGCACCAAAGCGTTACGAATATATCCTGACCCAGAAGGGCTTGGATCTGTACCCGATCATTATGTCGATCGTGCACTGGGGCAACGTGCATATGGCCGATTCCCGTGGTCGGCCGATGCTGCACGAACACAAAAACTGCCAAAAGCTGTTCGACCCCGTCATGGTCTGCTCGGAATGCGGTGAACCGCTGGCAGCCAAGGCTGTGCATGTGCATCCTGGACCCGGTGCCCGGCCATCTTCGCCGGTTCATGCAAAAGCACAGGAACAAGCCAAGGGTGGTCGAGCGGGTCGAAGGTGAGGACGGCTCGCGGGAGGCGCTTCGCGTCGGACAGCATCAATCGAGACGATTCTTTCGCCCCAGTCGCGCTACGGAGTTGGCTGAAGTATCACGTTGTCGATAAGCCTCGTCGAGCCGACATAGGCCGCCACGCATAGCGCCGCAGGGCGGTGCAGCGGACTTACGGCGGGCTTGAGCGAGTCACCGTCGACGAGCTCAAGGTACTGCAGCCGGTCGACTGTTTCCAAATGCCTCTTGGCAATTGCAATTAGCTCGTTCACGTTCCGCTCTCCCAAGCGGAACTCCTCAGCCGCGGCGAATAGCCCACGACTGATGGCGAGCGCCCGCCTTCGGTCTTCCTCGCTGAGATACCGGTTGCGGCTGCTCATGGCGAGATTATCCGCTTCCCGAACGGTCGGCACGGTAACAATCTCGATCGGCAGATTGAGATCGATGGCCATGCGATGTACGACCGCACACTGCTGAAAATCCTTTTGCCCGAAGAAGGCGACGTCCGGCTGTACCATGTTGAACAGCTTGCTTACGACCGTCGCGACCCCACGAAAATGTCCCGGCCTGAAAGCGCCGCAGAGTGGTTTCGCAAGCTCGCCCGGCTCGACAAAGGTCTCGAATTGGGCCGGATAGACTTCCTTCGCGATGGGCGCGAAGACGATCGCAACACCGGCATCGCGGCACAGTTCTTCATCGCGCTGGAAGTCACGTGGATACGTGCTGAGATCCTCGTTTGGCCCGAACTGAGTGGGATTGACGAAGACGCTAACCACGGTGACGTCGCATTGCGCCCGGCTGGCCTCGATCAGCGCCAAGTGGCCGTCGTGCAGATAGCCCATTGTCGGTACAAATCCGACACGTTTGTCGGCTTTTCGAACCTCTGCGAGAGCGCGACGAAGCTCGGCGACTGTCGTGATTGTCTTCATTGTTCACATCGGGTCCGGTTTGAAGGCGTCCAGTTTGCGATCGTCTCACCGATGCCTTCGGGAAGCCGATAGGACTCTTGCGGCGTCGGAAATGCACCATTGCGGACATCGGTAACCCAACGCGACAGCGCATCCTGCAGCACCCGAAATCCGTCGGCGTAGGCACGGACGAATTTTGGGACGTGGCCTTCAATTAAGCCAAGCACGTCGTGAAACACCAAAACCTGCCCCGAACACCTAGGACCTGCGCCAATTCCGATGGTAGGTATCGTCAGCGTTTCTGTCGCTCGCGCGGCGAGCTCGGCCGGAATGCCTTCCAGGACCAGAGCGAAGCAGCCGGCCTCCTGTAGCCGATGGGCGTCGTCGAGCAGGCGCAGAGCGTCGTCAGCCTTGCGGCCCTGCACCTTGAATCCACCCATTGCGTTGACGCTCTGCGGGGTCAGGCCGAGATGCCCCATCACGGGAATCTCGCTGTCGACCAAGGCACGTATCATTTCGACGCGCTTGGCTCCGCCCTCCAGCTTTACGGCGTCGGCGCCCCGTTGCAAGAAACCTCCGGCGTTACGGATGGTCTCCTCTCGGCTAAGATGAAAGCTCAGAAATGGCATATCGGCCACGAGCAAGGATCGAGGTTTCGTACGCGCAACCGCCTCGAGATGGTGATTCATCATCGTCATGGAGACCGGCAGCGTATTCTCGAATCCGAGGCAGACGTTGCCGACGCTGTCTCCGATAAGGATCATATCAACAATCGGATCCGCGATGCGTGCGGTGACTGCATCATAGGCGGTCGTCATCACGAGGCGCCGCCCGTCCTGCTTCCACCGTTGCAGCCCTGGAATCGAGACCCGCTCGACTGTGGCTTCCGAGGTGTGGCTCATTTTCGGTCCTTATGTCGTCAGCCGGCCCTAGTTCGATTCCATCGTTCGATGTGGTATGGGCTTTACGTCGCCTGCCTCACCTAAGATTTCGAAGCGATAGCGCTCCGCATCATCCCGAGTAAGTGAATATGTCAGGCGATCAACAATGTGGTTGTTGCGATCGAAGGCAAGAATCTTTGGTCTTAGACCAGCGATTTGGGCATCATTCACGTACGTCGAACTGCAGACGATGATCTGGTCGCCGACCTGGCAAGTACGCGCGGCGGCGCCGTTGAGAACACAACAACGCGAGCCGGCTTGGCCAAATATTACATAGGTCGAAATTCGCGCCCCGGAGTTCTTGTTCCAGATCTCCACGAATTCCATCGGCAGAATGCCTGCCTCATGGCACTGATCCGGATCGAGCGTGATCGAGCCGTGATAGCTAAGGTTGGCCTCCGTAACGTGAATGCCATGAAGTTTTGCTGCCAGCACTTTTCTCATCTGAACAATCCGTTGAAATTTGCGGGCGTCCACGGAGCCATCGACTTCCTAAGGGCGACAACAAAAAGCTGTCAACGGTCAGGCGAAGAAAGAAAGCCGCATCTCCAAAACAGAGGACGGCCGCATCGAATCATCTAATGGTCGCGCGATCATTGAGGGATCCTTCCAATTCTCATTTGAAGTCGTCTCTTCATCAGTGTCTGATTATGAAGCGCGCTCCGCAGAGGTCGCTCCGCCAAGCTTCAAACTAGGCGGTTCCTTCGCCGACCCTCGACAAGATCAAGAATCGCTCGGGCAGCCTCGAGCACATTCGTACCTGGCCCGAATATGGCGGCCACTCCGGCGCGGAATAGATTATCGTAGTCCTGTCGGGGCACCACTCCACCGCAAACGACGATGATGTTCTTTCCGCCAGCCGCTTTCAGCTCCTCAACTATCTGCGGGACAAGCGTCTTGTGACCAGCCGCAAGTGATGAGACACCAACCACATGTACGTTAGCGCGAACTGCCATCGTCGCCGCCTCTGCTGGCGTCTGAAACAACGGACCGGCAATCACATCGAAACCGATATCTCCGAATGCGGACGCAATAACCTTAGCACCTCGATCATGGCCATCCTGCCCAAGCTTTGCTACCATGATCCTTGGTGGTGCGCCGATCGCCCGCGAGACTTCGCCGACCCGAGATACTAGGTTCGTGAACTCGGGATCGTCTCCATAGGCAGCGCCATACACGCTCGAAACAACATCCGGGATAGCCTCGTGATCACCGAAGGCCTCTCGCATTACATCAGACATCTCGCCAACCGTGGCACGAGATCTGGCGGCGTCCGTCGCCGCATCCAGCAGATTGCCGTCCCCCGTTCGGGCCACGCGATTTAACGCGGCCAGCGCCCCTTCGACCTGTTTTGGATCTCGCGCTCTCTTCAGTTCCGCAAGACGCCTGATCTGCGACGCTCGCACGCTGGAATTGTCGATCTCCAGGATATCGATGGGCTCCTCTTGTTCGAGCCGATAGCGATTAACCCCGACGATCACCTGATCTCCGCGGTCAACCGCAGCTTGTTTCCGTGTCGCAGATTCTTCGATCAGCCGTTTTGGCCAGCCGGTCGCGATCGCGCGCGCCATTCCTCCCATTTTTTCGATTTCTTCCATGAGCTGCCAAGCCTCGCGGGCTAAATTGTCCGTCAGACGCTCAATGTAGTAGGATCCCGCGAGAGGATCGACGACGTCGGTGACGCCTGTCTCATGCTGAAGGATCAGCTGGGTATTGCGCGCAATTCGCGCCGAGAATTCGGTTGGCAGCGCAATTGCTTCATCGAAAGAGTTTGTATGTAGCGATTGCGTTCCCCCTAACACGGCAGCCAACGCCTCGTAGGCGGTCCGCACGATGTTGTTATAAGGGTCCTGCTCCTGAAGAGAGACTCCAGACGTCTGACAGTGAGTGCGAAGCATCAGGGACGATTGCTTCTTGGGCTGAAACTCCGCCATGACACGCGACCAAATAAGGCGAGCAGCACGCAGCTTTGCCGCTTCCATGAAGAAGTTCATTCCGATCGCGAAAAAGAACGAAAGCCGTCCGGCGAAGTCGTCGACATTGAGGCCCTTGGCAAGCGCCGATCGGACGTATTCACGTCCGTCAGCCAACGTAAATGCAAGTTCCTGGACGAGCGTCGCTCCAGCTTCCTGCATGTGGTAGCCGGAGATCGATATTGAATTGAACCGGGGCATGTGCTGCGCCGTGTACGCAATAATGTCTGCAATGATGCGCATCGACGGCTGTGGAGGATAAATGTATGTATTTCGAACCATGAACTCCTTGAGAATGTCGTTCTGGATCGTTCCGGAAAGGGCCTCCCGCGGAACGCCCTGCTCTTCGCCAGCGACGATGAAGGTTGCCAGGATGGGAATCACCGCACCGTTCATGGTCATCGAGACGGACGTTTCCCCAAGAGGAATGCCATCGAAGAGAATTTTCATGTCTTCGACTGAATCGATGGCCACGCCGGCTTTGCCGACGTCCCCTACAACGCGAGGGTGGTCCGAATCATAGCCGCGGTGTGTCGCCAGATCGAACGCGACGGACAGGCCTTTTTGTCCAGATGCCAGTGCGGCGCGATAGAAGGTATTTGATGCCTCTGCCGTCGAGAATCCCGCATATTGTCGAATTGTCCAGGGCCGGCCGGCATACATCGTCGCCCGCGGACCACGAACAAACGGCCACATTCCAGGCAAGGAGTCCATGTGGTCGATACCGTTCAGGTCGGCCGCCGTATACACGGGCTTAATAACAATATTCTCCGGCGTTCTTCGCACGAGCCTGGCGGGATCGCCCTTTAATTCCTTCTCGGCAATGTTCTTCCACTCGTCGGGGAACACGATTGACCTCCTTGTCTCGCGGTCTCTTTAGGTCCAGTCGTCGATCGACGCACTGGCGATACAGGTCTTTTACTGGTCGCGATTCATGCGAAATCGAGAATCAACGCGTCGACCGCGAGCGTCGCGCCGGCGCTGGCGTGGACCTTCTTTACGGTGCCGTCGCGCTCGGCGCGCAGCACGTTCTGCATCTTCATGGCTTCGACGACCGCCAGCGCTTCGCCGGCCTTGACCTCCTGCCCCTCGGTCACCGCGATGGAGACCACGAGACCCGGCATCGGGCACAACAGCTTCTTGCCAGTGTCGGAGGCGGTCGCGATCGGCATCAGGCGGGCCGAGGTGGCTTCCGTCTCGGTCCAGACATAGACCGGCACCTCGACGCCCTGGTGGGCGAGCCGGATGCCGTTCGCAATCGGACGCGCCTGCACGGCGATAAAGTAGCCATCGATGGTGCCCTGCCAGACCGGATCGCCCGGCGTCCACGACGATTCCAGCAGGTGCGGCTGGCCGATCTTGCCCTCGCCGTCGACGAAGCGCACCGCGATCGCGGTCCCCTCGCGCGCGACCTCGAGCGGGACCTCCTCGCGCTCGAGCCACACCGCGCGGCGCCGCTCGCGCTGCACGATGCGGCCTCCCATCTGGCCCGAGATCTGGCGCTTGCGCTCGCCGAGCACGTGATCGATGAAGGCGCCGACCGCGGCGATGCGGCGGGCGAGCTCGCCCTCGGCCGTGCGCGGCGCGAAGCCGCGCGGGAATTCCTCCGCGATGAAGCCGGTCGAGAGCCGGCCCTCGCGCCAGCGGGGATGGCTCATCAGCGCCGATAGGAACGGGATGTTGTGGCGGATGCCGTCGACATAGAACGAATCCAGCGCAGTTGCCTGCGCCTCTATCGCCGCCGCGCGCGACGGCGCATGGGTAACGAGCTTTGCGATCATCGGATCGTAATGGATCGAGATCTCGCCGCCTTCCTGTACGCCCGTGTCGTTGCGAATGGTGATGCCGTCATGGCTCGCTTCCGACGGCGGGCGGTATTTCACGAGACGCCCGATCGACGGCAGGAAGTTGCGGAACGGATCCTCGGCATAGACACGCGATTCCACCGCCCACCCCGTCAGCGTGACGTCCTTCTGCGCGATGGCGAGCTTCTCGCCGGCGGCGACGCGGATCATCTGCTCGACGAGGTCGACGCCGGTGACGAGCTCGGTGACGGGATGCTCGACCTGGAGACGCGTATTCATCTCCAGGAAGTAGAAGCTCTTGTCTTGCCCTGCGACGAATTCGACGGTGCCGGCGGAATCATAGTTCACAGCCTTGGCCAGCGCGACCGCCTGCTCGCCCATCTTGCGGCGGGTGGCCTCATCGAGCAACGGCGAAGGCGCCTCCTCGATGACCTTCTGGTTGCGGCGCTGGATCGAGCATTCGCGCTCGCCGAGATAGATCACGTTGCCGTGCTTGTCGCCGAGCACCTGGATTTCGATGTGGCGGGGATCCGTGATGAATTTTTCGATGAAGACGCGGTCGTCACCGAACGACGATTTGGCTTCCGCCTTCGCGAGATTGAAGCCTTCGGCGACCTCGCCTTTCGAATGCGCGATGCGCATGCCCTTGCCGCCACCACCGGCAGAAGCCTTGATCATCACGGGGTAGCCGATCTCGTCGGCGATCCTGACCGCGTGCTTGTCATCCTCGATCACGCCGAGATAACCCGGCACGGTCGAGACCTTGGCCTTCGCCGCCGCCTTCTTGGATTCGATCTTGTCGCCCATTGCGGCGATCGCGCCCGGGTTCGGACCGATGAAGACGATGCCGGCGGCTTCCAGTGCGCGCGGAAACGCCTCGCGCTCGGACAGGAAGCCGTAGCCGGGATGCACGGCCTCGGCGCCCGTCTTGCGGCAGGCTTCGACGATCTTCTCGATCACCAGATAGCTCTCGGCCGCGGCGGGCGGGCCGATCAGCATGGCCTCGTCGGCCATCTCGACATGGAGGGCGTCGCGGTCGGCCTCGGAATAGACGGCAACCGTCTGAATTCCCATCTTGCGGGCGGTCTTGATGACCCTGCAGGCGATTTCGCCGCGGTTTGCGATCAGGATGCGTTTGAACATTGTCACAAGGGCAAATTGTCGTGCTTCTTGATAGGCATCTCGGTCTTCTTGTCCTTCAGCATCGCCAGCGCCCTTGCGATCCGCATTCTCGTCGAGTGCGGCATGATGACGTCGTCGATGTAGCCGCGCTCGGCAGCGACGAACGGTGACAGGAAGCGGTCTTCGTATTCCTTGGTGCGGGCGGCGATCTTGTCGGGGTCGCCGATGTCACTGCGGAAGATGATCTCGACCGCGCCCTTGGCGCCCATCACGGCGATCTGGGCGGTCGGCCAGGCGTAGTTCATGTCAGCGCCGATTTCCTTGGACGCCATGACGTCGAAGGCGCCGCCATAGGCCTTGCGGGTGATGATGGTGACGAGCGGCACGGTGCACTGCGAGTAGGCGAACAACAGTTTGGCGCCGTGCTTGATCAGGCCGCCATATTCCTGCGCGGTGCCGGGCAGGAAGCCCGGCACGTCGACGAAGGTGACGATCGGGATGTTGAAGGCATCACAAAAACGGACGAAGCGCGCGGCCTTGCGTGAGGCGTCGCTGTCGAGCACGCCGGCCAGCACCATCGGCTGGTTGGCGACGAAGCCGACCGTGCGGCCGGCGATGCGGCCGAAGCCGGTGACGATGTTTTTCGCAAACGTCTCGGAGATCTCGAAGAAGTCGCCCTCGTCCACGACCTTCAGGATCAGCTCCTTCATGTCGTAGGGCTTGTTCGGATTGTCGGGGATCAGCGTGTCCAAGGACATGTCGATCCGGGCGGTGTCGTCGAAGCTCGGCCATTCCGGCACGCCGTCGGTGTTGTTGGACGGCAGGAAGTCGATCAGGCGCCGCATCTGCAGCAGCGCGTCGACGTCGTTCTCGAAGGCGCCGTCCGCGATCGACGAGCGCGTGGCGTGCACCGAGGCGCCGCCGAGCTCTTCGGCGGTCACCACCTCGTTGGTGACGGTCTTCACCACATCGGGGCCGGTGACGAACATGTAGCTGGTGTTCTTCACCATGAAGATGAAGTCGGTCATCGCCGGCGAATAGACGTCGCCGCCGGCGCAGGGGCCCATGATCACGGAGATCTGCGGGATCACGCCTGACGCGATGACGTTGCGGCGGAACACGTAGGAATAGCCCGCCAAGGCAGCTACGCCCTCCTGGATGCGCGCGCCGCCGGCGTCATAGAGGCCGATGATCGGCGCCCGCGCCTTCATCGCCATGTCCTGGAGTTTTGTGATCTTCAGAGCGTGGGTCTCGGACAGCGAACCGCCGAACACCGTGAAGTCTTTGGCGAAGACGAACGTCTTGCGGCCGTTGACGGTGCCCCACCCCGTGACGACGCCGTCGCCGGGGATCTTGTTCTTCTCCATGCCGAACTCGGTGGAGCGGTGCTCGACGAACATGTCGAACTCCTCGAACGATCCCTTGTCGAGCAGGAGCTCGATGCGCTCGCGCGCGGTCAGCTTGCCGCGGGCGTGCTGCGCCTCGATGCGCTTCTCCCCGCCACCGAGCTTGGCGCCGGCACGACGCGCGTCGAGGCTTTCGAGTACTGCAAGCATCAGCTGCGCCTCCGTCTTGGGCTACTTTGCGAGGCCGAATTTTTCGACCTCTTGGCCAGTCCGAAAGTTTCGGCAGGAGGCAAGGTGAATCTTGAGGCCTAGGCACAATCAATTCGGCGGAGCGGGCTGATACGTGCGAAGTCCAAGGCTGGGAAGGGTTGAAAAGGTATAAACGCGCATGGTACGATGTTGCGAATTGCAAACTGCGAAATTGCGAAAATGCGCTCTGGCAAGCTCTATATCGGACGAAAAATCCGCGAGATCCGCGGGACGGCGAAGCTGACCCAAACCGCCTTTGCGGACCGGCTAGGCATCTCGACCACCTATCTTAACCAGATCGAAAACAACCAGCGTCCGGTCTCGGCCGCTGTGCTTGTATTGCTCGCGGAGCGGTTCGGAATTGATTTCAGCTCGATATCGGCGAACGATAGCGACCGCTTGATCTCGATGCTAACGGAAGCGTTGGCAGATCCCGTGTTTGCAGCCTATACGCCCAGCTTTCAGGAGCTAAAGCTAATCGCTCAGAACGCTCCGAGCTTCGCGCAAGCACTCCTCAACTGCCACCAGGCCTATCGGCGCAACAGCGAACAACTTGCAAGCCTCGACGGTCACCTTGGTAGCTGGACCACCGAACCGACTCCCTATGAAGAGGTTCGCGACTTCTTTCATTTCGTCGACAATTACATTCATGATCTCGACGTCTCCGCTGAGAAGCTCACGCAAGAGCTCGACATACCCAGTAGCGATGCCAGCCTATCCCTCGCCAAATATCTGGAGGCTCGGCATGACCTAAAAATTGGCAGAACGGATCCTGGCGATAGCGCTTTGAGACGCTTCGACCGATCATCCAAGACTCTCTTCCTCAATCCATATCTGCCGGCCGCGACCCGCAGCTTCCAGATGGCGTTTCAGATCGCAGCGCTTGAACATGAAGAGCAAGTTGAAAAGATTGCGGAGCGGGCCCAATTCCGTACGGCCGGCGCGCGAGAGATTTGCAAAGCCGGGCTACGAAACTATTTCGCAGGCGCAACGATACTGCCGTATCAGCCATTCCTCGCGACCGCGAAGGACTTGCGTCACGATCTTGAGCTGATAGCAACTCGTTTCGGCGCGAGCCTTGAGCAGGTCGCGCACCGTCTGTCTACCTTGCAACGCCCAAGTCAAAAGGGCGTACCAGTTTTCTTTGCACGCGTCGACCGCGCCGGAAACATCACCAAACGTCACAGCGCCGCAAAGCTGCAGTTCGCGCGCTATGGCGCCGCATGTCCGCTATGGAACGTCCATCAGGCGTTCGAGTCACCGAGTCGCATCATCCGTCAACTCGCTGAAACTCCTGATGGAGTGCGCTTTCTCTGCATTGCGACTGAGCTTGCTAAAGGCCACGGTGGGTACGGCACACCTCGGCCGCGCTACGCGATCGCGCTTGGTTGCGAAATTTCCTACGCTCGAGACTTCGTATACGCCGACGGTCTCGATCTGATGAGCAAGACGGCCTACGATCCCATCGGCATCTCGTGCCGCATCTGCGAGCGAGCGAGCTGCCCGCAGCGCGCCGTTCCTCCATTGAAAAGCAATTTGACAGTCCATCGCGATCGACGGGACATTCTGCCTTACAACATCTCGTGAGTATCGATAGCCGCCGAAGCCGTGGGCCATCGTTACTGCCGGATTGCCCCTCCCATCGGGCACGAACAGCCAAGCGTGAAAAGAAACTGCCGCCCTCCACCGGAATGAAACATCGCGCTTGCTAACCATGGAGCAACACTCTGTCATAGAACTTGCAGCACATCGTTTGAGGCTTCCCCAAACTTGCGAATCTATTGATCTACTTCCGAAACTTCGAGATGTTTTCGTTCAGCCAGCCCGCGGTAGACCGCGGTGCGTGGCCCGTCACATTTTCAACCGTTGACGTCGTTTCAGCGAACGCCGAGTCGTAAAAAAGACGATCCAGTCCGACCAGCAAGTCAGCTACAAATTCATTCAATCCCGAGGCGAGCAGTTTTTCGCGTTGCTCCGCGGCACTTCGCTGCTGATATGTGATGGTCCGCCCAAGCAGTTTCGATATTTCTTCGGCGACCTCTGGCATGCTCACCGCTCTTGGCCCGGTCAGGTGATAGGCGCGCTGAGCACTCGGGTGCGCGTCGTCCAGAAGAGCAGCGCGCGCGACATCCGCAACGTCGCGCGTGTCGATCAAATTAACCAGTCCATCGCCCGCCGCGCCGCCCCATGCGTCATCGGCAACTTGAGCGCCGGCCCGTGTCAGAATATCGACGAAGGTTGATGGGCGCAAAACTGTGTAGCCGACGTCGAGAGTCGCAAGATGCGCCTCGATTTGCATGTGCCAGTCCATCGGATGCAACCGAGAGGGCGGCCCCATCGCGGACAATTTTACGATGTGACCGACGCCTGCTCGGACAGCTGCATCGATCAGTGCGATTTCGTTGCCGACTTGCCGAGCTGAGGTGCCGTGGGCAAGAAAAAGCCGATCGGCGCCACGCAAGGCGTCTTCGAGACTAGACGGCACATCGAAGTCTACCGCCGCGATAGAAACATCGGACGGCACGCGCTGTGCGTCCGGATTCCGAGTCAGCGCCACCAAATGAAGAGGTTCGGATAGCAGGCTAGCGATGAGGGCTGATCCGACGCGGCCCGTCGCGCCGGCAACGGCGATCCTGGGGCGACCATCGTTGGTCCGGAAGGACTTGAGCATCGAGGATCCTTTGCATATTCTTGGAACGATCGGTTCAAGATTCTTGGAACGATCGTTCCATAATGTCAAGCGAGAATTTCATGAGCGGAAAGCCCCAATTTGATGACAGTGCCGTGATCAGCTCCGCGATGGAGGTCTTCTGGCGCCATGGCTACGCAGCATCGTCGATCGATCAACTTACGACCGCGATGGGTCTGTCGCGCTCGAGCATGTACAAGCGTTTTCGGGACAAGGACGGTTTGTTCCAGGAGGTCCTCTCGACCTACGCGCAGCGCGTTCTGAAGCGGATGAATGCGGTTCAAGCCAGTACGAAGCGCGAGCAGCTTGCAGCTCTCTTTCACGAATTCCTACCCAGGGAGGGCAAGACGTCGCGCCCCCCCGGCTGCATGCTCGCTCGATCCTGCACGGAAATGGCCGATCTGCCACCTGCGAGCCAGGCGGTCGCACGGGAGGGCCTCATGAGCCAGCGCGCCATCTTCGTCAGACTTTTGCGAGAGGCTGTCGCCAGCGGAGAATTGGCACCGGATTCGGACATCGCAGGTCTGTCGTTGCACTTCCTCGGAGTGCTGCAGGCCATGATGAACTTGCCGCAGGCCGGCGCCACGTCCGGAGAGCTTCGCCGAGTTGCCGAACTTGCGATGCTGGCATGGCCATCGGCGCCAGTCGCTTCGGCGCCTCAACGGTCTGGCAAACGGAGATGATCCAGCGTAACGCGTGCCAAGATCAGAATGCCGGGGCGCGTCTGCGCTCAGTCGATTTGGCTGTCACCAAGATTGTTCTTACAAAAGCGCTATAATATCGCGCCGATCTGCCACGGCACGAATTCCGGGTCTCCATAGCCGATGAGTTCCGACTTGCTTTGCTTGCACGATGCAACGGCAAGCATCTTCTGGAAAATCTCGAGGCCCTTCTGCTCGATCGACGCATCGTCGAGGACGTCACCGCAATTGATGTCCATGTCCTCGCGCATGCGCTCGAACATAGGCGTGCTAGCGAGCTTGATCGAGGGCGTCGGCTTGCAACCATAGGCGTACCCCGGCCAGTTGTGAAAGCCAGCAGATTGGCGCCGCCTGCCACCTGCCCGGTCGCCGAGACCGGATCGTACCTCCCGGCGTATCCATGAAGACGAAGCCCTTCGCCGTGACCGCCGCGTAGCGATAAACTGCCTGTAGGGTGATTGTCCCCCCTTTGCAACCGCGCCCAGGCTCTTTTCCAGGATCGTACTCAGTCCGCCAGCCTTGTTGCCGCGCGACGGATTGCTGTTCAATTGCGCGCCATTGCGCTTCGTATAGTTTTTCCGCCAGACCAGCTGGATCAGATCGTTGCCGATCTTTACGTCCGCTGCACGACGCGTTAGCAGGTGCTCCGCACCGTAGATTTCGGGCGCTTCCGCGAGAATGGCGGTGCCGCCATGGCCCACCAGCAGGTCAACCGCGGCGCCTAAAGCAGGGTTTGCCGTGATGCCCGAATAGCCGTCCGAGCCGCCACATTGCAGAGGATTAACTCCGACGCTGGACAGGGTTCGCGCCGTGCTGCATTGACGACGGAAGCATGTCCCGGATAGCGGCAAGTCTCGATTCGAAAGCAGCCCTCGTGCCCCCGGCATCCTGAATGTGAAGGATCGGAACGTCTCGCTCTCGGCGATCTCGCCAGTCTACACCGTCGGAGGAGCCATAGCACTGTTCTCAAGGCAACCTATCGCGAGTGTTGCTGCGCTTCGGGACTACCACAAGAACGAGAGTTGCTGGAGACGACAGATATTTCAACGCAGAAAAGCGGCTAGGTGCTGGGCAGCGAGGAGGAGCGAATGTGTGGCTTCCAAAGGTATGGCCCAGCGGATGCAAAAATCAGAGATCATCTGAGATCTAGCAGACCAACTGCCAAGTAATGCAAACATCCATTCATCGCGCGCGCTATCGATCCGGAATGAGGTGGCCCGTGAGCGGAAGGAACCATGCTCCCGCTCACGCGACTTGGCGTCACACGAGTTCGGCCAGCGACGCAGGGTCAAAGCCCTTAAAGGCGGCCTGATCGCTCCCCTGAATCTTCGCGACCCAGTTGGGGTCGGTGATCAGAGCCCGGCCGACTGCGATCAGATCAAATTCTTCCCGCTCCATCCGCTCGATCAAGCGATGCAGGCCCATCGTGCTAGACCCCTTGCCAGCAAAGGCGTTGAGGACGTCGCCATCTAGGCCGACCGAGCCAACGCTGATCGTCGCCGCACCTGTCAATTTCTTGGCCCATCCTGCGCAATTGAGCCCATTCTCCCCGTCAATTTCCGGAAACTCTGGTTCCCAGAAGCGCCGTTGTGAGCAATGCAGAACGTCGACTCCGGCTTCCACCAGCGGGAGCAGCCAATCTGCCATCAACGCGGGCGTTTCCGCCAGCCGCACGCTCAAATCCTGCTGCTTCCATTGGCTTACCCGCAGGATGATCGGAAAATCAGGACCGACCGCCTTGCGGACCGCGGCCACGATCTCGCCCGCGAACCGTGACCGCTCCTTGATCGACGCGCCGCCGTAGCGATCGCTACGCTTGTTGGTGCCCGACCAGAAAAATTGAGCAATGAGGTAGCCGTGTGCGCCGTGAATTTCTACCGTGTCGAAACCCAGGCGCTTCGCATCCGCTCCCGCCTTGGCGAAGGCTGCTACCGTATCGGCAATGGCTTCCTCGCTCATCGCCTCGCCGCGCGGCACGCCTGGCGCATCGAGGCCGGACGGGCTCTCCACCGGCGCCTCGGGCTCCCACTCCGTGTAGCGGGTCGAGCCGGTGTGCCAGATTTGCGGTCCCATTCGGCCGCCTGCATTGTGAACAGCATCAATTACGCGCTTCCACCCTGCTAGGGCCGCTTCACCGTGAAAGAAGGGAATGTTCGGATCGTTGCGGGACGAGGGCCGATCGATAACTGTGCCTTCCGAGAGGATCAGGCCCACCTGCCCTTCCGCGCGACGCCGGTAGTAGGCAGCATTCGAATCAGCTGGAATACCGTTCAAAGCAGAGGTGCGCGTCATTGGAGCCATGACGATTCGGTTTTTCAGCTCAAGCGTCTTGAGAGAGAAGGGGCGGAACAGCGCGCTGGTGTCAGAAGAAGGCATAAGAAGGCTCCAATTTGTTTGAAGCTCTTTAGGTATCCACAATAAACCTAGCGTCAATTAGGCACCTTGGATCGCTCAGGTATATCGAAAGATACCGACCATGTTAGATCTCCAACGCCAATGCTTCTCGTCGATTGCCCGACCGCGCGCCGTTTGATCAGAACGCATTTAAGTCACTCGCCCCACGCTTAGCGCTCTTGCGGGGCTCAGCGCGCGGAGGGCCACGATCGCCAACGCACGAGAGCTCATCTCCGATTCCTCTGCGCGTTTAACCTTTTGACCTGGTTTTTTTTCGTTCGGAAACTCCCGGCTCTGCCTCGCGCCGAAGTTTGCTTCCGAACGTGCGCGGCAATTTAGTGACGAACTCGATTTCAGGCGGCAGCGAATAAGGCGGTAATTGCTCTCTGACATGCTGAGCAATTCCTTCCGCAACAGCAGGCGACGGACTTAGCCGGGACTTCAAGACGACGAACGCCTTGACCACTTCGCCTCGCAATCTATCCGGTTTTGCAACGATGGCCGCCTCGGCCACGGCGGGATGCGAAGTCAACGCCGCCTCGAGCTGGCTCGGTACGACCAGATAGCCACTGCTGCTAATCGCATCTTCTTTCGTTCCCAGGAAGTAGACATTGCCCACCGCATCCATCCGGCCGAGATCGCCCGTGAGGTAGTAGCGGCGGCCAAACCGATACCGAACTATCGTGCCTTCGGTCTCGTTGTAGTATCGCTCAAACCAGTGCAGTGGCGACTTCTCCGTATCGATTGCAATTTCGCCCTCTGCGCCCGTCGGGCATTCACGGCCGGCAGCATCCAAAATGACCACTTTGAAACCCGGCACTTGATGGCCGATAGACCCTGGCGGCCGACGGAATTGCAGCGTCACGGCCTGATGGTTGGATACGAACACGCCCGTCTCGGCTTGCCCATAGTGGTCGTGAAGTCGCACACCAAGTCCTTCCGCGGCCCAGTTTATCAGTTCGTCCGGCAGGAGCTCGCCGACGCTTGAAGCGACGCGGAGGTGGAGTTCACCGGACGCAGGCACTAGCTTCTTTAAATTTCGCATCGCGTGATACCAGTATGGGGACGCCGCAAGGTTCGTGACCTTGTGCTTGACCAGCACGCGATAGATCTGACCGGCATCAAAGGGGCCGTCGCAAAGCACGGTGGCCCGTCCAAGCAGAAACGGGCCTATGATCGCATAGTAAAGGCCGCCGCCCCATGCCGGGTCGCCGAGATTCCAGTAAACATCGTCATCCCGCAGGTCGAGGCCAAGTCGCATGTGTTCCTCAATTCCAGCCAAGGCATTCACTGGAACAGGGATACCCTTAGGGGTTCCGCCGACGCTTAATGTGTACAGAAGGATGAAGGGGTCCTCTCCGCGAAAGTTGGTGATACTGTCCAGAGCTGTCGCCATGTGGAGATTGGACCAGAACGAGACATCCTTGGTATGTCCGGGCAGAGCTCCATAACCCTCGACAACTACGACTCGTACTCCACTCACAACGTCCGACAACGCGCTGCTTCGAAGTGAGCGGGTAGTGATCAGCACTTTGCTCCCGCTCTGAGTTAATCGAAACGATATGGCAGGGCTTCCGAATGCCGTGAAGAGCGGCACGTGGATCGCTCCCAGGCGCCAAGTGGCGAGCATTGCTATCAGTAACTCCGGCCCCTTCGGGAGTAGAGTTGCGACGGCGTCTCCCTTTCTTACTCCGAGGCCACGCAGGACCGCCGCGAAACGCCTCGAGTGGTCGGACAACTCCGTATAGGTGAGACGGGAGGTGTGTCCGGCAGCGCTTTCGTACACGAGGGCCACCGCCGATCCCCGCTCCGAACTCTTGTGCCGGTCGCACAGCAGTGCTGCGAGCGGAATCGAATCTCCGACGTATTTGGCATGCGACAGAGCCGACAGTCGGGCAACCGCATTTGCGCTAAGGTTATGCGTGCCAAAGCGTGCCGCCGCGATGGTACCAAGGACGAAGGTGTCGGCACCGAGATAGTAGCGGCGCGTGCTTTCGTCCTGCTCCAAAAGGCTTTCTCTAATCAAAGCGGCAAGCAGCCGGCGTACCGTCGCTTTGCTGAGTCCGGAGTCTGCGACAAGATCGGTTAGTCGCGCGCCGCGATTACCATGCGATGCCACCTCTCGAAGCAGAGTAACAGCTCGTTCGAGGCTCTGGGTCCCCGTTCCTCCTTCGGCGAGATCGGCATCTATCATGAAGACTCCTCCGGTCGGCGATGCACTTGTTGGTCCATATATTGGACCCGCCCAAGATGAAATAGCATTTCGCGCAGGGCACAGTGCCTTGATAGCCGTTGTTTTGGTTCGTAGCATTGAACAAACACATAATCGGGGTCCACGATATGGACCTAAGAATGATCGATCAGCAAACGATCAAAGATGGTCTGCGCAACGGCAGGCGAGAGAAGGGAGGTCAAGCATGCTCGTCAGCGTGAGCCAGCGGCACTTGTTCTCAATTTTCGGCTCGTCGTTGCGCGGAACCCAAATTGACAGCTCAGGCAATCAGGCAGGAGCAAGGGAGGGTGAAAGATGACCAAGAGCGAACGACGCTGGCGACGAGCCTCTGGATACTTGCAGTCCGCCGCCGCAGCCGCCATGATCGGATTCGCGGCATCACCAGCTTCAGCGACAACTTGCTCGCAGCTGGCGAGCAGCTTTCATCGACCGAACACGACGATAACGACTGCACAGAGCGTTCCTGCGGGAACGTTCGTCACGCCAACAACTCCGCCTCAATCCATCACCGGCTTGCCGGACTTCTGCAGGGTCGCAGGCTTTACCACGCCCACAAGCGACTCGCGCATCGGCTTCGAGGTCTGGATCCCCGAAACGGGATGGAATTCGAAGTATCTCCAGGTGGGTTGCGGTGGCTTCTGCGGCGCGATCTCCTACCAGCAAATGGCCGACCCGCTGCAGCGGGGTTACGCCGTTGCAGCAACCGATGACGGCCACCAGGCTAGTGTTGTCGACGCAAGCTGGGCGGCCGGGCATCCGGAAAAGCTGATCGACTTCGGCTACCGCGCTTTGAAGGAGACGACGGACGTCTCCAAAGCGATCATCAAAGCCTTCAAATCCGCCGGCGCCAGGCGATCCTATTTCATGGGCTGTTCGGACGGAGGCCGCGAAGCTTTGATGGAAGCACAGCGTTTTCCTCGCGATTTCGACGGCATCGCTGCAGGTGCGCCCGCAAACAATTGGACCAACCTTTTCACCGGCTTCTTGTGGAACGAAAGAGCCCTGTCCGCCACCAAGGCCGGCGATCTCTCCCAAGCAGATGTCGACCTGGTAAGCAATGCCGTGCTCGCACAGTGCGCCGGCCACGACGGCGGCTTAAACACCGACAAGTTTCTGAATAACCCGTTGGCCTGCAAGTTCAAGCTGGAAAAGCTTTCTTGCGGGGCGACCAACACCGCAAGTTGTCTCGCACCCGACAAGTTAGAAGCCGTCCAGAAGATCTTCTCGGGTCCGCCACGAATTTTCCCTGGCTATGGCCCGGGCGGTGAAGCGAACGTCGCCGTCGACTGGCCGCTCTGGATTCTCGGTCCCGGCAACCCGGCTCTAAGTCTGCAGGGCCTGTTCGGAAACAGCTACTTCCAGAACATGGTGTTCCCAAATTCCGGATGGAATCCCAACACGTTCAGCATCGAGGAGAATCTCCGCCAGGCTCACATACGAACTGGCGCAATTCTGAACTCCGTCGATCCGAACCTGCAGCCTTTCGCGCAAAACGGTGGCAAACTGATCCAATACACAGGTTGGGCCGACACCGCGATTTCTCCGCAAAGCGACATCGACTACTTCAAGGCAGTCAATGAAGCGATGGGGGGACCGAAGCGCACCAACGAATTCTATCGGCTATTCATGGTCCCGGGCATGGCCCATTGTGGCGGCGGACCAGGCGCGAACGCATTCGGCCAAGGTGGTGCTACCGGGCCCAACCCCTCTGATCCGGAGAGTGATATCCTCTCGGCTCTCGATCGCTGGGTCGAATTCGGCAGAGCTCCGGAAAAGATAATCGCGACCAAATACCGAAACGACGACCGGACCCAAGGCGTCGCGTTCCAGCGCCCATTGTGCCCTTTCCCCAAGATCGCGAAATACGAAGGGCACGGAGCAACCACGACCGATGCGTCGAGCTTCGAATGTTCGCGCGAGGGCGGTGACCACGATAACGATCATGGCCACGACGAACGAGCCGAAAATCGATGATCGAACAGTCGGAGCGCGCCATTGGCGCGCTCCGCGCCTCCGAAGACGAGCGCAACGTTTTTGCGATGTGACAGCGGAAAAAATGGCGAATTTGCCACACGCATGCAGAGCATGCCTACGTCGATCAACAGCTCTCTGAAAAGTCCATGAATTGTTATCCTCGAAAATCGCAAAATAATCTGCCGCACAGATCTGCAAGCCGGATCCTTATCCTTGCGATTTCCTCGGGAATGCTCGTGACGAGTAGCATCGACGCCTCTTGTGGGGATTTTCTGATCGAAGGAGAAGCGAACGCGGTGCACTTGGAGGCCCGCGGCGTTCAGCTCAGAGAATTGCTTGACGCTATGCAGGCGAAGTTCAGTTTGCGCTATCGTACAGACCGCGCGTTAGATTCGGCTGTGACGGGAGTCTTCGATGGGGAAGTGCGACGGGTCGCCGCCCGTCTTCTCCAAGACTATGATTATGTCATGGAAATGAGGCCGGAAGGCCTCCATGTCCTCATAATGCAACGTAATTCGCGGGATATCAAACCTGCCAGCTCAGTGCCACCGTCAACAAACGCGGCCATATCAGCTGCATTCCCACTGACCTCAGATCAAATCCTTGGCGTCGTTCTCACCGGACGTTTGCCGAAGCGCGAGCAATAAAGGTCACGGCCTGATTGATCTGCTCGAGCCATGAATCTGGCAAATACCCGCGTCGGAAAGTCCGACGCTTGGGCGCTCGGCCGCGAACAATTGTCATCGTGATTTTCGATGGGGCCCGCCGAGGATGCTAATCTGCCACCGTGATAACGACCTTGCCCTTTGCCCGCCCAGCCTCGACATACGCGAGCGCATCGCCGGTCTTTTCGAACGGGAATACTTTGTCCACGACCGGACGGACCGCGCCGGATTCGATCAGGGATGTGATTTCGCTCAGTTGCTGCCCCTGCGCGCGCATGAACAGGAATGAAAAGCGCACACCAAGGCTTCTGGCTTTCTTCCGCACACCGCGGCTCAGCATGCGGATCACCAGCTTCAGGAACAGGTTCATGCCTTTTTCCTTGGCGAATTCGGGGTCAGGCGGCCCGGAGATTGAGACGAGCAGGCCGCCCGGCTTGAGCACGCGCAGGGATTTTTTAAGTGCCTCGGCGTCCTGGCTGTGCAGGACCAGATCGTAGCCCGACAAGACCTTCTCGAAATCCTGCGTCTTGTAATCAATGACCAGGTCCGCGCCGAGACTCTTGACCAGTTCGACATTCTTCGCGCTCGTCGTCGTCGCGACAATCGCACCGAGATGCTTGGCGAGCTGGATGGCGAAAGTCCCCACTCCACCCGAGCCGGCCTGGATGAAGACCTTCTGGCCAGGCTTCAGCTTGCCCACCTCGACCATTGCCTGCCAGGCGGTCAGCCCCACCAGCGGGATAGAGGCGGCCTCTTCCATGCTGATGTTCTTGGGCTTTGGCGCTACGTCCGCTTCATTCATGGCGATGAATTCGGCGAATGTTCCAACCCGATGATCGCGCGGCCGTGCATAGACCTCGTCGCCGACCTTGAACCGCCTGACATTGCGGCCGGCCCTGACGACTATCCCAGCAACATCGTGACCCAGAATGAAAGGTGGACGATACGGCAATATAAGCTTGAATTCTCCGTCCCTGAGCTTGGAGTCGAGAAGGTTCACGCCGGTTGCACGAACCTGAACCAGAACATCTTCGTTCCGCATCTCCGGCTCCGGCAAATTGGCCAAGCGCAGAGCGCCTTTCTTTTTGTATTTGTCGACAACGAACGCCTTCATGCTGTTCTCCATTCGAAGTATTGCCGTGGTGTTAGGCTTCAAGGAAAGACAGGGCCTTCGGAACAAAGTCGGCGTAGTGCTGGAAAATTCCGCCATGCCCGGCGTCTTCGTAGATAATCAACTGCGCACCCGGGATACGGCGCGCCATGTCGGCGCTGTTCGCGGTCGGCACCATGATATCGTTATCGCCATTCGCTATGAGCACGGGGATGCGGATGCTGCCGAGATCCTGAGGCGTCTGCTGGCCCCAGCTTTTGATCGCCTTGAGTTGCCGCAACAAAGCCTCTGGTGTGGCTCCTCTGTCCCGATCGGCCTTGCGCTCCTTCAGCCTTTCCAAAAAGGCCTTTGCGGCTCGGCGGCCATTGGCCGTGGACGTGAAGAACAGGTAGAATTTTGGGTCTCGCAAAGTCAGCAAGCCCTTGATCATCAGCGGCCAGGACACAGGCCCAACCTTTTCGATACCTTTGCCGCCTGCCGGGCCCGTGCCGGTCAGAATGAGCTTTCGCACGAGACCAGGGGCCTTCAGCGCGATATCCTGCGCCACGAAACCGCCGAGGGAAAAGCCGAGCAGATCAATCTTTTCAAAGCCCAGCGCGGCGACCAGAGCAATCGTATCTCGCGCCATTTCGCCAACGGTGGCAGGCGCTTTCCCGCTTGAAGCGCCGATACCTTGGTAGTCGATCGCGATCACACGATGCCTGGTGGCGAGCCCATCGACGATCCGTGGATCGAAATTATCGAGCACCGCACCCCAATGATTGAGAAGGATCAGCGGGACGCCAGTGCGTGCACCGATGTCGCGATAGGCAAAGGTAGTTCCTGCAGCACTGATCGAAAGATTCGGCGCGTCGACATAGCGCACAACCGATCCGGCGTGGCTGACATAATTGGGCATCACTTGCTCCATAGTTCGGCTGAAACCGTAATCCCCAAGATCGGAGGGACTCGGTCGGATCGCGCGGCTGCTCCTTTGCGCACCACGAGATGCACGTAGTGATCGCGCCGCAACGCCGGCCTGACACCGGCCCAATACTGGCGGAAGCACCTGAGATCAGCGCAATTCGGCGTTCTGTTCCACTCACCGGCTCCGGTTCTCTCAGTTTCTCGTGGAACATCGACGAAGAGCCTGTTACTATCATTTTAGTATCAAGTCACTACTAAAAAGAGACTGACATGAAAAAACTTTCAACCCAGCCTTGCCTGATCGCCCGTAGCCTGTCGCTTGTCGGGGATGCATGGAGCATGCTGATCATGCGCGATGCCCATGCAGGGATGACCCGCTTCGACGAGTTTCGTAAGAGTCTCGGTATCGCGCCCACGATGCTGACGGGTCGGCTTTCAGCCCTGGTTGACGAGGGGTTGCTGAAGAAACGTCGCTATTCAGAGCGTCCGCCACGGGACGAATACGTGCTGACGGAAGCCGGGCGCGACTTTTTGCCGGTGCTCTTCGCGATTGGCGCGTGGGGACGCAAGCATCGCGGCGGAGGCAAGGTGACCCGGTTCTTCGACGCCGAGAAGGGAACGGAGATCGACCCCCTCACCATCGACCGCGCGACCGGCGCTCCGATCGGAACGCGTTCCATTCGTATCGCCGAAGTCAAGTGAACAATCGCTCGGCATCTTCAACTTGTGCGGCTGCGAGGCGCCCCGGTAGGATTTCAAGGCAATGAACCGAAGGAGTTTCACCTGAAAGTGGGAGGACGTTTCTCATAAAAGCCCGGACGGCTTCAGCGTGCTGCGCAGTGCCCCCTGCAACGACTATACTTTCGGCCTCCTGATCCAATGACGTCAGGAAATCGATAGATCGAGATTATCTTTGATAGAGGCAAAAGCGCTCGCCGGACCGTTCGCCAACGTCCTCGCCACTGCAAATGCTTCGTGTTGCAGTTCAGAATCGGACACCACGCGATTGACCGGCCCCAGCGCTTCGCCGCGCCGTGCATCGATCCGGCGCAGCATCCAGTCGAACATGAGATTGCTGAGATCGGGATTGCTCCGCACTATGCCGGTAAGCTTCTGCGAAACGTCTCGGACCTCGCAACGTCCGGCCCAAGATTTAGCTTAGATGCGAAACGGGGGGCGAAAGATGCGATGATAACACGAATATGATCGGTTTGACCTGGTAGCGACTAGGCGTATCTGGAGGGCGTAAGTATCGCGATCTGGGCGCATGATGCAGCAAGTTTGCTGGTCTTGGTCTTGAGCCACTAACCGAAAGAATGCTGCAATGCTCATGGCCATCAACTGCTCTGTACTCAAACCAAGCAACTGCCCGCACTGCCAACGTAGTTCGAAGTCTAAAGTCTATTGGATCCGCCACACTATCGTGCCGCGCAAAAGATTGAGCTTACGAGATGAACGAGTTCGGACAGAAGGGAGAGGTACCGCTCTCGGAACGACTCTCGGTGTCCCCTGAGGAGGCAAGTGCCCTCACCGGGATCGGGCTGACTTCCATTCGCGAGGCGATCAGCGCCGGTAAACTTAGGGCCAAGAAACACGGCAGGCGCACAATCATCTTGCGAGACGATTTGAGAGTGTGGCTCGAAACGCTGCCTGACGCTGGGAAGCCGATTGTACAAAGCCCCGCTTAAGCGGGGCTTTTATTTTGAGCTGACGGCCAAGAAGTGGTAAGAATTTGGCAATCAAAAATCAAAACACTTAGAAAAAATCAATAGGCTCCGTGCCTTATCTGATCCCGTCACGGATCATATACCCAGCGCCGCGGATCGTGTGCAGCAGCGGCCGCTCAAAGCCCTTGTCGATCTTTGAGCGCAGCCGCGAGATGTGCACGTCGATCACGTTGGTCTGCGGATCGAAATGATAGTCCCAGACGTTCTCCAGCAGCATGGTGCGCGTCACCACCTGGCCGGCATGCTTCATGAGATATTCGAGCAGGCGGAATTCGCGCGGCTGCAGCGTCAGCTCGTCCTTGCCGCGGGCGACGCGGTGGGAAAGGCGGTCGAGCTCGAGATCGCCGACCTTGTAGACGGTGTCCTCGGCGGGCCCGCCGCGGCGGCGTGACAGCACCTCCACGCGCGCCAGCAGCTCCGCGAAGGAATACGGTTTTGGCAGATAGTCGTCGCCGCCAGCGCGCAGGCCCTTGATGCGGTCGTCGACCTGCCCGAGCGCTGAGAGAATCAGGACCGGCGTCGCGTCGCCCTTGTCGCGCAGCGCGCCGATCAGCGACAGGCCGTCGCGCTTGGGGAGCATGCGGTCCACCACCAGCACGTCGTAGTCGCCGCTCTCGGCCATGGCGAGGCCTTCCTCGCCGTCGCTGGCGTGGTCGGCAATGTGTCCGACTTCGCGAAACGCCTTCACGAGGTAATCGGCGGATTCGCGGTCGTCTTCGATGATGAGGAGGCGCATCGTGCGATCGGCGGCGGTCAAGGAGGTCAACCTTTTATCAACATGGCGCGGGCAGCAAATGCATGCAAGCTGAGCGGGAGACTCTCGGGCTGAGAAAAGAGCGGGCGGTGAAGCTGGGGGACCTCACCGCCCTTAGGCCCTTCCGACGGAGGGGGGCGTATTCCACCGGAAGGTAGGCTGGGGGAGCGGGCGTTGCTCGCTCCCCGGAAGGGGGCCGGCGGCGGGGGCGACTGATGCCGGCGGCTCCCTTCATCTCGTAGACGCCTCGCCGTTAGCCTTTGGCGAGGGGGATGGCGACGAAGCGCGACTGGCCGCCGCTCTTCACGCGCATCAGCACGCTGTTCTTGTTGTCGGTGCGCGCGGCGTTGATCGCCTCACGCACGTCACCGGCGGTCGCCACGCTCTTGCCGGCGACTTCGAGAATCACGTCGCCTTCCTTGAAGCCGCGTTCCGCCGCGGCGCTCTTCGGATCGACCTGGGTGACGACGACGCCATCCTTGCCGGCGCCGGCCACGCTGTTGGCGGGAGCGACCGTCATGCCGAGCTTCGGCACGTCGGTGCCGCGTTGCTCCGCACCCTTGTCGCTGTCCTCGATATTGGCCTTGGCCTCCACCGTGTTCGGCAACTGGCCGAGCGTCAGGTTCACAACCTTGTCCTGGCCCTTGCTGAGCACGTTGAGCTTCACGCTCGCACCCGGCGCCATGCCGCCGATGGTACGGGCGAGCTCGCGCGCATCCTTCACCGGCTCGCCATTCACGGAGGTGATGACGTCACCGGACTGGATGCCGGCCTTGGCGGCCGGACCGTTGGCCTGCGGCTCCGCGACCAGCGCGCCTTCAGCCTTCTTCATGCCGAGGCTGTCGGCGATGTCCGACGTGACGGGCTGGATCTGCACGCCGATCCAGCCGCGGCTGACCGAGCCCTTGTCCTTGAGCTGGGCAACCACCGTCTTCACGGTGGAGGCGGGAATCGAGAACGCGATGCCGACGCTGCCGCCGGAGGGCGAGTAGATCGCGGTATTCACGCCCATCACGTCGCCGTCGATGTTGAAGGCCGGACCGCCGGAATTGCCCTTGTTCACGGGCGCGTCGATCTGGATGAAATCGTCATACGGGCCGTTGCCGATGTCGCGGCCGACGGCCGAGACGATGCCGGCGGTCACGGTGCCGCCGAGGCCGAAGGGATTGCCGACCGCGAGCACCCAGTCGCCGATGCGCGGCTTGCCGTCGGCCAGCTTGGCGAACGGGAAGTTCGAGCTGCCCTCGACCTTGATCAGAGCGAGGTCGGTGCGCTGGTCGGTGCCGATCACCTTGGCGGTGTAGGTCTTGCCGTCGTCGGTCGTGACTTCGACCTTGTCGGCGCCGTCGACCACGTGGTTGTTGGTCACGGCAAAGCCGTCAGCGGAGATGAAGAAGCCCGAGCCCTGGCCGGTGACGGCACGTCCGCCGCCGCGCGGTCCGCCGCGCAGGCCGGGAACACCATCCGGACCGCCGAAGCGACGGAAGAAGCGCTCCATCGGGGAACCCGGCTGGAACGGCGAATCGTCATTGTCGTCGTTGCTGGCGGTCTTTTCCTTGATGTTGACCTTCACCGACATCACCGAGGGCTTTACGCGCTCGACCACATCGGCGAAGCCGATGGGACGCTCGACCTTTCGAACCTCGGTGTTGACCTGCGCATGCGCCGGGCTGGTGAACAGATCCGACGGCGACGTCGACGTGCCAAAGCCATAGACGGCGACACCGAGGCCGGCGGCCACCGAAGCCATCAGCGCGAGCTTGCGGGCAGCGGACAACGACCGGCGGGGCTGCCGGTAGGACGGGAGGTTCGAGAGATCGGGACGATCGGTCATGCAGAGGTCTCCAGGGCCTTGGAATTCTTTGGTGCGGACTACCAGCACCTTACGCCCCCAAAGATGGGGATCTCCGCCTTACCGTGCGCTGGCGGCGGGGTTAAACTTTTGTAATGAAGGGCCGCCTTGGATGCGGCAGTTTACCGCAGCAAAAAGACGCGGTTTTGCAGGAACTTAGCCGGACTGTCGCGACAGTGGAAAAATGCGCGCCGGAGCGGCCTAGCTGTGGAATCTCAAGAGGTCGTTCTCCGGGAGGGCGAGGCGGCTGATCGGTGGTTTGGCGTGCAGGCTGCCGTGCGAG
>NZ_JAFCJM010000069.1 GCF_018130955.1 Bradyrhizobium liaoningense | reverse complement strand
AGCGAACCGCCGTATACGGACCCGTACGTACGGTGGTGTGGGAGGGGAGGAGCTGCGAGGCTCCCCCCTATCCCGATTGTGCGGTCGTAGGGTGGGCAAAGGCGCACTTGCGCCGTGCCCGCCACTTCTGTCGAGGTGCGCGAGAAGTTGGTGGGCACGCTTCGCTTTGCCCACCCTACAGCCGCTCACGCCTGGGTGAGCGCCAATTGCGCTCGATCAATCGCGTCCGATATCTCCATCAACATCAATGGAGATGACAGATGAAGATCGACCTTTCCGGAAAGACCGCTCTGATCACGGGCTCGACCGCCGGCATCGGCTACGCGATCGCCAAGGGCCTCGCGGGCTCCGGTGCTGATGTCGTGATCAATGGCCGCGGCCGGGACAAGGTCGATGCTGCCGCGCGCAAGCTCGAAGGGACGGGCGCCAAGGTGCGCGGCATCACCGCCGACGTCTCGACCGCGGCCGGCTGCAAGGCGCTGGTCACCGCGCTTCCTGACGTCGATATCCTGATCAACAATGCCGGCATCTTCGAGCCGAAGAACTTTGTCGACATTCCCGACGAGGACTGGAGCCGTTTCTTCGAGGTCAACGTGATGAGTGGCGTGCGGCTGTCGCGTGCCTATCTGGCCGGCATGCTCAAGCGCAACTGGGGCCGCATCGTCTTCATCTCCTCGGAGTCCGGCCTCAACATTCCCGTCGAGATGATCCATTACGGCATGACCAAGACCGCGCAGCTCTCGGTCGCGCGCGGACTCGCGCAGCTTACCCGCGGCACCGGCGTCACCGTCAATTCCGTGCTGCCGGGACCGACGATGTCAGAAGGCGTCGAGACCTTTGTGAAGGACCTCGCCAAGCAGAACGGACAATCCGTGGACGAGGCGGCCGCCAACTTCGTCAAGCAGCACCGTCCGTCGTCCCTGCTGCAACGCTTTGCGAGCGTGGACGAGATCGCCAATATGGTGGTCTATATCGCGTCCAAGGAAGCCTCTGCCACCAACGGCGCGGCGCTCCGCGCCGAGGGCGGCATCGTCAATACGATTGCATAGGAGCCGATCATGGCGGCCTATGTGATTTCCGAAGTCGAGATGCGCGACCCCACAGGATTCGAGGCCTACCGTACGCTTGCGGCAAGGACGATCGCGCAATATGGCGGCCGCTATCTGGTGAGGGCTGGCGCCGCCGAACTCGCTGAAGGCAACCTTCCGCCGAAGGCCATCGTCATCGTCGAATTCCCGACCATGGCGCGGCTCAAGGAATGGTACCGGTCGGCTGAGTATGCCGAAGCGCTGAAGCTGCGGCAGTCGGCGCTGCAGCGTCGACTGCTTTTCGTCGAAGGTGTGCTGCCGGCGTAAGAGCGTAGGGTGGGCAAAGCGACGCCGTAGCTCGGAGAGCGAAGGCGAAGCGTGCCCACCCCTTTGCGCGCCGCGTGAGAAGCGGTGGGCACGGCGCTTGCGCGCCTTTGCCCACCCTACGATTTCTCGCGAGGAGATTACTCCTCCTTGATCCCCGCCTTCTGCGCGATGTCCTTCATCTCAGCGGTCTCCTTTGTCACCGCGCCGGCCCAGTCGTCAAAGCGCGCAAAGCCCGGCTCGAAACCGACCTTGGTGAAGCGCTCGACGACGGAGGGGCTGTTGATGATCTCCTCGAGCGTCGCCGTGAGCTTGTCGCGAACCGCGGGCGGCAACCCCTTGGGCGCGACCACCGCGCCCCAGGACGAGAAGTCGATGCTGCCATAGCCGAGCTCGGCGAGCGTCGGCATGTCGGGCAGGAAGGGGGTGCGCTTGCCGGAGAACACCGCGAGCACCTTGACCGTGCCGGCCTCGATCTGTGGCTTGACGGCGATCACGGTGTCGACGTGGTACTGGATATGCTTGCCGATGAGATCGTTCATCGCCGGCGCGCTGCCTTTGTAGGGCAGATGCACCATCTTGATGCCGGCGTTCGACTTGAACAGCTCGCCGGCGAAATGCGACACCGTGGCGACGCCGAAGGATGCCAGCGACAGCTTGTCCGGATTGGCCTTTGCTTCAGCGACCAGCGCAGGCACATCCTTGATCGGGTTGTCCTTGGTGGTGACCAGCGCCAGCGTGATCTTGCCGACCTGGCCGAGCGGCTCGAAATCCTTGGCCGCGTCGTAAGGCACGCTTTCCTTCACGGCGGCCGGCAGCGTGAAGCTCGAGTTCGAGCTAAAGAACAGGGTGTATCCGTCGGGCGCCGCGCGCGCGACCTCCTTGGCCGCGATCGTCGTGCCGCCGCCGGGGCGGTTCATGATGATGACGGGCTTGCCGAGCCGGGTTTCGAGCTCGCCGCCGATGATGCGGGCCACCACGTCGGAGGCGCCGCCCGGCGGGAACGGGACGATCAGTTGCAGGGATTTTTCCGGATAGGTTCCTTGCGCGCTGGCGAGCGAGTTGGCGGAGATCGAGCCGATCAATGCGAGCGCCACCGTGAGAGCCGTTGTTTTCATCGCGTCATTCATCCGTAGTTGAACAAGAGAAACACGGGGCACGGCGTCGCAACTGTCGTTCCATCGTCGTGCCGCTTTCAATCGAAGGCCAAAAATCCTGGCTTGCCGGCAATCGGCGGCTGGCGGCCGAGCCAGGCGATGTCGGGAAGCGGGCGGGCGGTGTCCGGGTTGCTTGCAAGCACGGCCTCGATCTCGCGCGCCACCGCGAGGGTCGCGAGATCGCCGCCGCGCGGGCCGATCACCTGGATGCCGAACGGCAGGCCGGCGCCGTCGCGGCCCGCGGGGATCGCAACCGTGGGATGCCCGACATTGGTGACGGCATAGGCCATCGCGAGCCAGTGGAAGTAGCTCTTGGTCGGCTGGCCGTCGATCTCGGCCGGATAGAGTTCCGACCACGGCCGCGGACTGATGGTGATCGCGGGCGCGAGGATAAAATCGTGGCTGGCGTAGAAGGTCTGCCAGCGCCGGTAGAGGTCGGTCTGCATCGAGAGTGCACGCGCGACGTCGGCAGCGGAATAGCCGAGCCCCTCGGTGACGTTGTCGCGAATGTTGGGCCCGACCTTGTCCGGAAACTTTTCGGCGAGCTCGCGGTGACGGCCGAGGAAGGCGACGGCGCGCAAGATGCTGAACACCTCGTCCGCGCCGGTGCAATCAGGGTGGGTCCATTCGACGCTGCGAAACACCGATTCGAACGAGCCGAGCTTGGCTCTGAAGGTTCCGGCAACCGCCTGCTCGGTCGGCGCGAAGCCGAAATCACAGGTCGCCGCGATGCGCAGGCTCGAGAGATCGGCGCGCGGCGGATTGCGATAGAGCGTTGGCGCCGGTGCGCCACCGGCATGCAGGATCGCCGAGAGCGGATCGCGGGCATCGCGATCCAGCATGCAGGACAGCATGAGGCAGGCATCCGATACGGTCCTTGCCATCGGCCCGAGCTGCGAGATCTGCAACCAGGCCATGTTGCGGCTGTTGCTGGCGATCAGTCCGGGCGACGGCCTGAAGCCGACGACGCCACAGAACGATGCGGGATTCCGCACCGAGCCGCCCGTGTCGGATCCGGTCGCGAGCGGCACCATGCCGGTCGCGAGCGCGACGGCCGATCCACCGGACGAGCCGGCGGCGGATCTATCGGGATCGAAGGGATTGCCGGTCGCGCCATACACGGCGTTGCGCGTATTGCCGCCGGCGCCCCATTCCGGCACGTTGGTCTTGCCGATGACGATTGCGCCCTCGCGCCTGAGCATCGCGACGATGGCTTCATCCTGTTTCGCAACGTTATCGGCAAACAGCACGCTGCCAAAACTGGTCGGTAACCCCTCCGCGTCGATGAGGTCCTTGACGCCGAGCGGCAGCCCATGCACGGCGCCAAGCCTGTCGCCGCGCATCACCATGGCCTCGTGCTCGCGTGCTGTCTTACATGCGGTCTCGAACGAGCGCGCAACGACGGCGTTGACCGCGGGGTCGATCGCCTCGATGCGACGGATGCAACTGTCCGTCAGCTCGACGGGCGAGAGCTTGCGTTGGCCGATCAGTGCGCGTGCCGCGACCGCGGACAGGTCGCATGGTTCGGTCATGATGTGTCTGCTTGTTTTTCAGCCCGGGCGGGCTCAACCGGCCCTCATTGCCGGGGCCACAGACTCATGATGCCGCAATCGGCTTCGCATGCCAAGCGTCAGTCCTCCAGCCATCCGATGTGGGGACTTTCAAGCCTTACCACAGGTTGCTATGTTGCCCTGCTACCTCAAGGGGAGAATGATGCTTAAGCCGCGATACCGGATCCTGTGTTTCTTTGTGGCGTTATCGGTTTTGTTGCCTTTTTCGACTGTACGCGCCGATCAGCCGTTTCAACGTCTCCTGCCGTTCTTGATTGATCTGGCGGGATGGCAGGGCGAGAAGCCGGACGGCATGTCGATGCAAATGTCCGACACCAACATGACGACGGCAACCCGTGACTACGAGCGCGGCGAGGCGAAGGCTCATGCTTCCATCATCATCGGCCCGGCCGCCGCGGGCGCGCTGGCGCCGATTCAAAGCGGGATGAATATGCAGACGTCGGAAGGGCGCATGGTGACATCCACCGTGCGCGGCATGAATGTCTTGAAAGCCTACAACAGCAAGGACAAGTCCGGCACGCTGGTCGTAGCGCTCGACAAGAACGCGATGTTCAGCCTCGCCTATGAAGGCGTGGCTGAAGAAGAGGCCTTGGCGCTAGCTGACAAGTTCGACTGGAAAGCGATGCAGGCGGCGACTCAGACGAAATAACGACACGCGCCGGCGCTGGAGACCGTAGCAAAAGCCGTAGGGTGGGTTAGCACCGCGGCTGCGCGAAGCGCAGTCCGCTGGCGTAACCCACCTACGAAGCAAGGCGCCTACCAGCCCTCCAGCACGATCTTGCCGCGCGACTTGCCGCTCTCGAGCAGCGCATGCGCGCGCTTGAGATTGGCGGCATTGATGGTGCCAAGGGTCTGGTCGAGCGTGGTGCGCAGCACGCCCTTGTCGATGAGGTCGGCGACGTCGTCGAGCAGGTGATGCTGCGCGATCATGTCCGGCGTCTGGAACGAGGAGCGCGTGAACATCGATTCCCAGTGCACCGAGATCGCCTTGCCCTTGAAGACGCTCATGGTGAACTCGGGGGGATCGTCGATCAGGCCGAACCTTCCCTGCGGCGCCATGAACTCCGCGATCGCCTTGTAGTGCTGGTCGGTGAAGGTGAGGCTCGCCACCAGCGCGACCGGCGGCAGCTTCAACGCTTCGACCTGCTCCTTCATCGGCCTGCCGTGGTCGATCACCGCATGCGCGCCGAGATCGAGGCACCATTTTTGCGACTCCGGCCGCGTTGCGGTCGCGAGCACTGTGAGGCCGGTGAGGCGGCGCGCGAGCTGGATCAGGATCGAGCCGACGCCACCGGCGCCACCTGTGATCAGCAGCGTGCGCGGATCGTTGCTCTTGCCGGGGACAGCGCCGAGCCGGTCGAACAGCAACTCCCATGCGGTGATGGAGGTGAGGGGGAGGGCGGCTGCCTGCGCGAACGACAATGTCTTCGGCTTGCGGCCGACGATGCGCTCGTCGACCAGGTGGAATTCCGCGTTGGTGCCCTGGCGCAAAATCGAGCCCGCGTAAAACACCTCGTCGCCCGGCTTGAACAGCGTCACCTCGGGGCCGACCGCGTCGACGACGCCGGCGGCGTCAAAACCCAGAATCTTGAACTCGCCCTCGGGCGGGGCGGCGCGCTTGCGCACCTTGTAGTCCACGGGATTGGCCGAGATCGCCTTCACGGCGACGCGGATGTCGCGTCCCTTTGCGTCCGGTTTTGCGGTCTCGAAATCGATCAGCGACTCCGCGTCCTCGATCGGGAGCGATTTTTTGTAGCCGACGGCCTTCATGGCGTTGCCTCCATCACCTCTGTGATTGTGTGCCTCTAACTGTCGGGGTAGCCCCAGTTTTGCAAGTACTGTAAATTCGGGGATATAGTCCCTGTTTGGATACTATTGGAAAATCCCGCATGAAACGACGAGACTTTGCCCGGCGCCCCGGCTGCGCGGTCGAGGCGACGCTGGACCTGATCGACGGTAAATGGAAGGGCGTGATCCTCTACCACCTGCAAGGCGGCACAAGGCGTTTTGGCGAGCTGCGCCGCCTGATGCCCGGCATTACCCAGCGCATGCTGACAAAACAGCTCCGCGCGCTCGAGGAGGACCGGCTAATCATCCGCAAGGTCTATGCCGAGGTGCCGCCGCGGGTGGACTATTGCCTCTCCGAGGTTGGCGAGAGCCTGCGGCCGGTGATCGACATTCTGAAGGCCTGGGGCGAAAGTCACCACGAGCGGCTGTCCTGCGGGCCGGCGCCGGAGGAGCCTGTGAGCGTCAAGAAACCGAAGCGCGCCGCCTAACACCCGGGAGCGGCAACGCCGCTCCCGGGCCGTTGTTGCATCACCACGCGACCTGCGTGCGCATCGCAAAGGCATCGAACTTCGAGCCGACATTCGCGACCGAGACCGCGCTTGCCTGCCGCGAGACCTCTCCGTGCAGATAGTCGAACATGAAGCGGACGTTGCCGTTGATGTACCAGTTGAGCGCCGCCGTGTAGACGGTCTGCCGTCCGCCGGCGATGCCGGTTGGGGTCCCCAGCTGATCGTTGAGATTGATCTGCGAGACCCGTCCGGCGATTTCCCAGGCGCCCCAGCCGCCGCCGGAAACCGAGAACGGATGCGCCGGCTTGATGCCGCCATAGGCTGCGGTTGCGGGATTGTAGGCGCGGTTCTCGCCGGTCAGTGCGTAGGCGATTTCGGCGTAACCGCCCTGGAACTTCAGGCTCGGTGCGCCGATCGGTGCGAGGCCGGTCGCTGCATTGCGATCGACATTGTACCAGTAGTATTCGCCCTGTGCGAACAGGGGTCCGTAGGTGCCGGCCGCCTCGACGCTGTAGATCTGTGCGCCCGAAACGTTGGCGATCGCGCCCGTCGATATCAGCGTCGTCGGGTCGATGCGCAACTCCGGACGATCGCTGAACGTCAGCGTCTGCGCGCCCGTCACCAGATTATGCGGCGTCCTGAGCAGCCATTGGGCGTTGCCGCCGAGATGCAACGAATAGTCCTTGCCGCTGATGAGCTGGCCCGCGGCTCGCGCAGCTGCGCCAAGTTGCTCGGTCATGCCATTGGGGCTGATGCTCGAGGCTGAGTGGATGGCACCGGTCGTCGGGCCGGTTACATAGGCACCGATCCAGAAGCTGTCGTTGAACCAGCGCGTGCCGAAGGTCGAACGGAAGTCCCCCGCCGCCATGTTGACCGCAATCACGTTGGCGGATGAGCGCTCCATGAACGGAATGTCGTTCGAGCTCATGGCTTCGTCGATCGTGATGGGCAGGTCCATGATGCCGCCCTCGATCGCCATCTTGCCGCCGAACGGCTTGAAGCCGATGTAGCTCAGATAGGCGTTCTCGACACCCGAGACCGCGCCGCCGGGCAGGAAGCTGACCGGGGCGGCGCCGGCCGCGGCCGTGCCGCCAAAGCCGTCCGAGGTACCGCCGAAATCGTAGATCAGGCCGAAATTCCAGTCGGAGAGGAATTTGCCGGTGATGCCGATGCGGGCGCGGCGCAGATTGGTGCCGTCGTCGAGCCGCTGCGGCACGGTCGCCGGCGTGTTGGGATGATAGTCGTAGCCGCCGCCGTCGAAATGGATGCGGCCGGTGAAGGCGACGCAGTTTTGTTCGTCCGCGGTGCAGATGGTCGGGCGGTTGTTCGGCATCGTCACCACGACGCCGGCAGGAGCGACAGGACCCTTGACCGGAATGGCGGCGTTGGCATTGGCGACTGCCACCCGCGCTTCCGCCTTTGCCTCTGCCCTCGCTTCGGCCTTGGCTTCCACCTTCGCCTTCGCCGTGGCCGCCGTGTTGGCCGCGGTCTGCTTCTGAAGACTGTCGAGCTTCTGCTCGAGTAGTTTCAGTTGCTGCTTGAGCAGCGCGATTTCCTCGCTGCTGTTGGTGGACTCTGCGTGGACCTGTGTCGCAATCAACGCGCCGGCCAACCCCAGCGCCGCGGTTGTGAAGAGTTTCCTGCTCACGTTACTGCTCCCCTGTTTGATCGACTTTCCCACCCGAAGATTCGTAGGTCTGATCGGTGACTGCCCGGCGACGATACGCGCGAAAGTCGAGGTTCCCGCTGATGCAAATTCGCCGCAACCGAATCCGACTGGATCAGCATGCAAGATGATGCTCGTCATGCCAATACGCAGCGCGCCGGATGGCCGGAATTCGCGCATGGCTTGCATCTTTCGGCGCCGGGAGGGACCAAATATTGCGGGCAAACTGCCCTTCAATTGGGGGGCGAACGCGCCTATATTCCGGCGTCTTTTCCGAGAGGTAGGAATGTTTCGACCAATACGCGCAGCCGTTTTCACCGCAATGTCCGTTGCCCTTCTGGGGAGCCTCGATCCGGCCCTGGCGCAGGATCGCCGGGTCCCGTCATCGCCTGCGGAACTGCGGCTGTCCTATGCGCCGATCGTGCAGCGCGTGCAGCCGGCGGTGGTCAATGTCTATGCGGCCAAGGTGGTCCAGAATCGCAATCCGCTGATGGACGATCCGATCTTCCGCCGCTTTTTCGGCGTGCCGGGCCAGCAGCCCGAGCAGATGCAGCGCTCGCTCGGCTCCGGCGTCATCGTCGACGCCTCCGGCCTCGTCGTCACCAACGTCCACGTCATCGAAGGTGCGGACCAGGTCAAGGTGTCGCTGTCGGACAAGCGCGAATTCGAGGCCGAGATCCTGCTCAAGGATTCCCGCACCGATCTCGCCGTGCTGCGCATGAAGGATGCGAAGGAGAAGTTTCCGACGCTCGATCTGACCAACTCGGATGAGCTGATGGTCGGCGACGTCGTGCTCGCGATCGGCAACCCCTTTGGCGTCGGCCAGACCGTGACGCAGGGCATCATCTCGGCGCTGGCGCGCACGCAGGTCGGCATCACCGACTACCAGTTCTTCATCCAGACCGATGCTGCGATCAACCCCGGCAATTCCGGCGGCGCGCTGGTGGACATGCAGGGCAAGCTTGCCGGCATCAACACCGCGATCTATTCCCGCTCCGGCGGCTCGCAGGGCATCGGCTTTGCCATTCCCTCCAACATGGTGCGCGTCGTCATTGCCTCCGCCAAGAGCGGCGGCAAGGCGGTGAAGCGGCCGTGGCTCGGAGCGCGGCTCCAGACGGTGACGCCCGACATCGCGGAGAGCCTCGGCCTGCGCTCGCCGACCGGCGCGCTGGTCGCAAGCATCGTGCCGAACGGGCCTGCGGCGAAGGCCGGTTTGAAATCCTCCGACCTGATCGTCGCGATCGACGGGCAGGCGATCGACGATCTCAACGCCTTCGACTACCGCCTCGCCACCCGCCCGCTCGGCGGTACTGCGCAACTCGACGTGCAGCGCGCCGGCAAGCCGGTCAAGCTCACGGTGCAGCTCGAGACGGCTCCTGACACCGGCCGCAACGAGCTCGTCATCACCTCGCGCTCGCCGTTCCAGGGCGCAAAGATCTCCACCATCACGCCGGCGGTCGCCGACGAGCTGCATCTGGACGCCGACACCGAAGGCGTCGTCGTGACCGAAATCGGCGACGGCACGGCGGCTGCCAGCGTCGGCTTCCAGAAGGGCGACATCATCCTTGCGGTCAACAACCAGAAGATCGCCAGGACGAGCGACCTCGAGAAGGCGGCAAAAGATCAGCCGCGGCTCTGGCGCATCACGGTGGTGCGTGGCGGCCAGCAGATCAACGTCACGCTGGGCGGATGAGTCCGAAGCGACCGCACGACGCGCCAAGCCTGTTCGCGGCCGCGGGGCTCGAGCACGAGGCCCCGCATCCGCTGCCGGACCGCTTGCGTCCGCGTACGCTGTCGGAGGTCGTCGGGCAGGACCACATCCTCGGGCCCGACGGCGCGCTCACGCGCATGCTGGAGACGCGCACGCTCGGCTCGCTGGTGTTTTGGGGGCCGCCCGGCACCGGCAAGACCACGGTGGCGCGGCTCCTAGCCGACGCCACCGATCTGCATTTCGAGCAGATCTCGGCGGTGTTTTCCGGCGTCGCCGACCTGAAGAAGGCGTTTGACGCCGCACGCGCCCGCCGCGAGATGGGGCAGGGCACCCTGCTGTTCGTCGACGAGGTGCACAGATTCAATCGCGCGCAGCAGGATTCCTTCCTGCCCGTGATGGAAGACGGCACGGTGGTGATGGTCGGCGCCACCACCGAAAATCCCTCCTTCGAGCTCAACGCGGCGTTGCTGTCGCGGGCGCGCGTGCTGGTGTTCCACTCGCTCGATGCCGCCGCGATCGAAAAGCTGTTTGCGCATGCCGAGGAGATCGAGGGCCGCAAGCTGCCGCTCGATGCCGAGGCGCGTGCCGTGCTGGCGCGCATGGCCGACGGCGACGGCCGCGCCTCGCTGACACTCGCCGAAGAAGTCTGGCGCGCCGCGCGCAAGGGCGAGATTTTCAACGCCGCGCAGTTGCAGGATATCTTGCAGCGCCGCGCGCCGATCTACGACAAGTCGGCCGATGGTCACTACAACCTGATCTCCGCACTGCATAAGTCGGTGCGCGGCTCCGATCCCGATGCGGCGCTGTATTATCTCGCGCGCATGCTGGATGCCGGCGAGGACCCGCTGTTCCTGGCCCGTCGCGTCGTGCGCATGGCTGTGGAGGACATCGGGCTCGCCGATCCCCAGGCGCTCGTCATCGCCAACGCCGCCAAGGATGCCTTTGATTTCCTCGGCCATCCCGAAGGCGAGCTCGCGATCGCGCAAGCCGTCGTCTACCTCGCCACCGCGCCGAAATCGAACGCGGTCTACACCGCCTTCGGCGCGGCCATGCAGACCGCCAAGCGGGCCGGCTCGCTGCTGCCGCCAAAACACATCCTCAATGCGCCTACCGGCCTGATGAAGTCGGAAGGCTATGGCGCGTCCTACGAATACGACCACGACGCCCCCGACGCCTTCTCCGGCCAGGACTACTTTCCGGAAGCCCTCGGACGTCAGACTTTTTACGACCCGCCCGAGCGCGGTTTTGAGCGGGAGATCAGGAAGCGGCTGGACTACTGGGCAAAGCTGCGCAAGGAGCGGGGCGGGAGCTAAAGCGCGACGACGATTCAACCTAAAGCCATCGCGCTTTAGGACTGATCATCCTTCGCGCGCCGTCTCAATTCGGCAAACGCGCGACCGGCAAAGCGGCCGAGCTTCGTTGCCGTGGAGTCGAGCTCCCCGGCATGATTGGCGCGGCCAGATTCGAATGCGGCGAACCAGCGGCGGAAGCGGGCAAGTTCATCCGGCGGCAGTCTTGTAACGGCTTCGGCGATTTCTTCGACCTTCATGTCGATAACTATATCACCTTTTGGCTTGAGCGGAGCTGCCGCAGATGGTTCCGGTGCGCGCGGCTATTTCCCCGCCTTCACGAACGCCATGTCATGAGCAGACGGTGGCTGTGAGAGGTCACTCGTGACTAGCGTAGTCACCGCAACAACGAATTTGTACTGATTTCACCGTGACGGACGGTCGCTTTTCGGCTACGCAGGCAGTCATGAGCCGCCGCATCAAGAGAACCAACCAAGAGCCCCGCTCGCGCGATGAACGCCGCGAGGCGCGTCCGTTCAAGGCAAAGAGCCCGCACAAGGCGGGTCCGCGTCCGGGCGGCAAGCCAGGGGCGAAGCCGGGTAGCAAGCCACCGCGCTTTGCCGGCGAGCGTGCCGAGCGGCGCGCGCCGGTCGAAGCGCCGGCAAAACCTGTCGAGGCGCTGCTGCCGACCAAGGTGCAGACCGTCACCGTCACGGCCGACGAGAACAACATGCGCGTCGACCGCTTCCTCGAGGCGCGCTTTCCCGGCCTGTCGTTCTCCCACATCCAGCGCGTCGTCCGCAAAGGCGAGCTGCGCGTCGACGGCAAGCGCGTCGACAGCAAGGACCGGCTGGAGGAGGGGCAGAGCGTGCGCATTCCGCCGCTCAAGCTCGACACGCCGAAGGCCGCCGGTCCGCTGTCGGAGGCCGCGCAAAAGACGTTGGCCGCGCTCAAGGAGATGACGATCTACGAGGACGACGACGTCCTCGTCCTCAACAAGCCGGCCGGCCTTGCCGTGCAGGGCGGCTCGGGCATCACGCGTAACGTCGACCAGATGCTGGAGGTGATGCGCGACGCCAAGGGGCAGAAGCCGCGCCTCGTGCACCGCATCGACAGGGAGACGTCGGGCTGTCTGCTGATCGCGAAGACGCGCTTTGCCGCCTCGCACCTGACCGGCGCGTTCCGCTCGCGGTCGGCGCGAAAGGTCTATTGGGCACTGGTGCCGGGTCTGCCGAAGCCGAGGCAGGGCCGCATCTCCACCTTCCTCGCCAAGGAAGAGAGCGAGGACGACACCATCATGCGCATCGCCCAGCATGGCGATGAGGGCGCGAGCCACGCGGTGACCTACTATGCGGTGGTCGAGACCGCCGGCAGCAAGCTCACCTGGGTGTCGCTGAAGCCGGTGACGGGCCGCACGCACCAGCTCCGCGCGCACATGGCCCATATCGGCCATCCCATCGTCGGCGATCCCAAATACTTCAACATCGAGAACTGGCAACTGCCGGGCGGTCTTCAGAACCGGCTGCATCTTCTGGCGCGCCGCATCGTGATCCCGCATCCGCGCGGCGGCGTGATCGACGCAAGTGCGCCGTTGCCGCCGCATATGCAGCAGTCGTGGAACCTGCTAGGGTTAGACGCAACGCGATTTGATCCGATCGAGAACGCACCTGAAGAATAGTTAGAGCGTTTTCCAGCGAAGTGGACACCGGTTCGCGTCAAGAAAGCGCGTCAAAACAAGAATCTAGAGTTTTCGTTCCGATTCTATCGGAACGGAAGCTCTGGGTTGTGCGGGGCGATGCGAGGGGCACAACATGTCCTCCATGACGCGGCATACGATTTCGTTCCTCCTCGTGACCGTTGGGTTGCTTGCCGGCGAAGGTGCCTCGGCGCAGTCCACGCTGCCCGGCACGTCGATATTCAATCCGCCGCCGCCTCCACCGCCCCCGCCGCCGAAAATCGAAGTGCCGAAGATTCCGCAGCTCGGCGCCAAGCCGAGCTACAACTACAAGCCCATACCGCGGAACTCCCACGGCGATCGCTTCAACAAATGCCTTGATGCCGCCGCCGCTGCGGGAATGAGCCCCGCCGATCGCGGGACCTATGCGCGGAGCTGCGCGAACCAGTAGCCCCGAGTCGTCCTGGCGAACGCCAGGACCCATACCGCGTGATCTATCAAGAGCGGACTCTGGGAGTACCAAAGCGACTCCCGGTCTTCGCCAAACTGCTGCCTGGGGTTATGGGTCCCGGCGTTCCAGGCCGTAAAAAAACTCAGCGCGCTCGTTTCGACGTAGAATCTGATTCTCTTGCGCGACAGAAGAGAGAACCAAGTAGTCAGTAAAGAGCTTGAAAGCAGGGGCGTGTAGCATCCTGTTCTATCGAGCTCTCCGAATCTTGAGTTTTTGCACAGCCTGGTTCGCCAGGACGACACCGAGTATCTGGCGGGCGACTTCCGCCGCGGTGCTGGCGGGCTCTCGACGTCGGCACGGTCGCGATGATGCCACTATGCACCCGATTTGCCCGACGCGTCAAATGAAATTCGTAAAATCCGTAGACGATCGCGCCGGCCGGCCTCGGCTACTTTGCATGGGGTTGTTTTCGACATTTTCTGTCGGAGGCGCGCGGCGGACCCCGTCGGCCTCTAATTCCTGAACTGCTCCAAAAACATCCGCAGGCTGTCATGCGGGCTCTCGACTTCGGTGATGAGCCAGCCCTCCGGACCGCTGACCAGGATGAAGTTCAGCGTCACGCGTCGGCCATTGTTGTCGAAGGCGGCGGCGACATAGGTCTTGTCGAACTGCCTGCGCGAAACCGAGATCGCGATCGGGCCGAGCCGCCAGGTCGGGCTCTGCACCAGGAAATCGTAGGGCTCTCCTCTCGGGCTGCTCCAAGCCTTGCGCAGGCTGGCGTCGAAGAACTGCCGGGCGGTTGCCGCATCCCGCGGCAGGCCCTTTGAGAGGTCCGGCGAACCCTGGCCGTAATGGGCGTAGACGTTGCGCACCAGCGATTCCGGGGAACGGAAGCCGGCCTCGGCGGTCGTCAGCCAAAGCCCGGCGAACACGGCCAAAATGCCCGCAATTTCCCTCATTCCTGCGGCTCGCTTTATCGGCCGCCGTTCTTACCTTAAAAGTAGGAGCATGATCCGGAAAAGTGTGCAGCGGTTTTCCGAAAGATCATGCTCAAAACAAAGCCGCCTCTTGCCATCAGGGCCGATACGTACGATGCGCGAACTGTTTGACGAAGCCGCGGGCCGATCCCCGCTCGATCCGCAGGAGGCGGTGCGCCAGGCCACCCGCGCGCCCCAACGCAAGCGTTTCTACAAGGAGGCGGGCGTTGCGGAGGCCGATGGCGGCTTTGCCGTCACGCTCGACGGCAAGGCCATCCGCACGCCCTCGGGACGTCAGGTCGTGATCCCGTCGCGTCCGCTTGCCGAGGCGGTCGCCGGGGAATGGGCGGCGCAGCAGGAGACGATCGATCCCATGACAATGCCGTTGACGCGGCTTGCCAACAGCGTGACCGAGGGCGTGGTCGATCGCGTCGAGCTCGTCACCGACGATCTCGCAAAATACTTCCAGTCCGACCTTTTGTTCTATCGCGCCGGGCACCCCGAAGGGCTGGTCGCGCGTGAGGCCGCGCATTGGGACCCCGTTCTATTCTGGGCCGCCGAGACGCTGGGCGCGCATTTCATCCTGTCCGAAGGCATCATGCATGTGACGCAGCCCGAGCAGGCGATTGCGGCCGCGCGCGCGGCATTGCCGGGGGATGCCTGGTCGATCGCGGCGCTGCATGTGATCACGACGCTCACCGGATCGGCCTTGCTCGCCCTGGCGCTGGCGCACGGGGCGCGCGACGCCGGCCAGGTGTGGGCCGCCGCTCATGTCGATGAGGACTGGAACGCCGAAAAATGGGGCGTGGACGAGGAGGCGGCCGCCCGCCGCGCTATCAGGCAGACGGATTTTGACGCCGCCGTCCGGGTGCTTCAGGCGGTGGGCCCGCAAGGTCCTTAACAAGACGTTTACGACGCGGGCGCTAGGGTAGGGACCGCTTTCCGCGAGCCCCTCGAGATGCCGACGCCCGTCAGCTCCATCCTTCCGGTCGCCGCCGCCACCTCCGTGGCCGATGCAGCAACGCCCGACCTTACGTTGCAGGCCGGCAGTGTCGTCGAGGCCAGGGTGGTCAGCGTGCTCGCCGACAATCTGGTGCGGATCGCGATCGCAAATCTCTCGCTCGACGTGATGTCGGAGGTGGCGCTGTCACCGGGCCAGAACCTCCAGCTTGCGGTGTCCAAGAACGAGGCCGGCGTGCGGCTCGCCATCGTCAATGGGGCAGGCGAGGCGACGGCCGATCAGGTCACGCTGACGCAAAATGCCGCCGCACTCGTCGACAAGGCCGTTTCGGCGCCGTCGACGACGGTGATGCGCAATCAACTCACGCCGCTGGAGCAGATTGCCGTGTCCGTAGCCTCCAGCGAGGCGGTTACGAAGCAGGGCAGCCAGGCGCCGCTGTTCGCCGATCTCACGGCTGCGGTGAACGGCAGCAGCCTGCCGCCCGCGCTGAAGCAGGCGATGCTCGACGTGCTTGCGCAGCAGACGCCGCTCGATTCCTTGCTTGGCGGCGACGACATCGAGGCGGCCTTCCAAAAATCCGGGCTGCTGTTCGAAGCGTCGCTGGCGTCCGGCTTGCCGCAATCATCGGGCAACGTTCCCGATCTCAAGGCCGCGCTGCTGGTGCTGCGCCAGACGCTCGCGGCCACTTCGGGGTCGCTCGACGCATCCGTCCAGCCGCAGACGGCGACGCAGGGTGCCGCGTCGCCTTCCGTGGCCGTACCGCAGGCCGCGACGTCGCTGGAGCAGGCGGGGCTTAAGACGCTGCAGGCTCCGCCGCTGGCGCCAGATCCGGACGCGAGTCCATCGCAAGCCGCACCGCGCGTTGCGACGGGTGCAGCGACAGCACTTGCCGAGGGGCTCGCCAACGCTCCTGCAGCAGCGTTGCCGCGTGCTGTTGCTGCCAGTGTGGCGCTGAGCCTGTTGCAGGAGGCGGTGCAGGACTTGCCGCGCGCGCCCGGCAGCATCTTGTCCCCGAACAAGGCGCCGGACACTCACGTCTTCGATCCGCGCACGGCCTCCGCGCCGCCGCCGTTCCGCGGGGCACTGCCGTCGGCGCAGCCGATCGCGCTGCCATCGCTCGCGACAGATGCGCCGCTGTCGCAGACCGTGCATCGCCTGCTCGACGATACCGATGCCGCGATCGCGCGGCAGACGCTGCTTCAAGTCGCTTCGCTGCCGGATCGAGTCGACACCAGCGGTCACCGCATCGATCCCACGTTGCCGCAGTGGAATTTCGAAATTCCCTTTGCGACGCCGCAGGGTACTGCGATGGCGCAATTCGAGATATCGCGCGACGGCGGCACCGAGGCGGCCGACCCCGAAAAGCGCGCCTGGCGCGCGCGCTTTTCGCTCAATGTCGAGCCGAGCGGCCCGATCCATGCGCTGATCACGCTCATCGGCGAAAAAACTTCGGTACGCATGTGGGCGGAGCGGCCGGCCACGGTGGCGCAATTGCGCGCTGGCATCGGTGAGCTCTGCGACGCCCTGACCAAGGCCGAGCTGAAGACCGGCGACATCGTCATTCGCGAAGGCACGCCGCCGCAACCGGCACCGGCCAAGGCCGGGCATTTCCTGGATCGCGCGCTATGAGCGTCGACGAGAAGACCCAGCTCGCCATTGCGCTGCACTACGACCGCGAGAAGAAGGGCGGTGCGCCCGTTGTCGTCGCCAAGGGCAAGGGCGCGATCGGCGCCAAGATCGTGGAACTCGCAAAAGCCCACGACATCCCGATCGAGGAGAACGAGGTGCTGGCCGGCGCGTTGTCAAAAGTCGAGCTCGGCGAGGAAATCCCGCCGGACCTCTACAAGGCGGTCGCGGAGGTGCTGGTGTTCGTGCTGCGCCTGTCGGGGCGCATTCGCTAAAGCCCTGTCATCGTTTGACCACGATACCGGCTGCAATGTCGCGGCCGTCTCCGAACTTCAGGGATAAGCGCTTGTGATTACCCGTCGCGCCACTCTCGGCCTGCTCGCAGCGGCCACCGTCCTGCCATCACGCGCGCTCGCCGTCGTGGCGCCGCCGCGCAGCGAGATCCGCGACAGCCTTGCAAAGCGGTTCAAGGATGCCGGCACGGCCGGCACCTTCGTCGGCTACAAGGTCGACGACTATCTGATCATCGCGAGCGACAAGGACCGCTCGGGCGAAGCCCAGTTGCCGGCCTCGACCTTCAAGATCCCGAACTCGCTGATCGCGCTCGAGCTAGGGGTGGTGCAGGATGCCGACAAGGACGTCTTCCCCTGGGACGGCGTGAAGCGCCCCATCGAGGCCTGGAACAAGGACCACACGCTGCGCAGTGCGATCGCGGTCAGCGCCGTGCCGGTCTACCAGGAGATCGCGCGCCGTATCGGCGAGGCACGGATGCAAAAATATGTCGACATGCTCGACTACGGCAATCGCGACATCGGAGGCGGCATCGACCAGTTCTGGCTGACCGGCGCCTTGCGCATCGATCCGATCGAGCAGATCGACTTTGTCGACCGCCTGCGCCGCCGTGCGCTGCCGATCGGCCAGCGCAGCCAGGATGTCGTTGCCGACATCTTGCCGGTGACCAAGGTCGGCGAGAGCGTGATCCGCGTCAAATCGGGGCTGCTCGGCGCCGAGCGCGGCGAGCCGTCGCTCGGCTGGATGGTCGGCTGGGCCGAGAAGGGCAGCGCGCACACCGTGTTCGCGCTCAACATGGACTGCCGCGAGCCCGGCCTCATTGCCCAGCGCATGCCGCTGACGCAGGCCTGCCTGACCGACATCGGCGCGATCTAAAGCATGATCCGGAAAAGTGCGCAGCGGTTTTCCGACAAGATCATGCTCAAACAAATACCTAAAGCGCGATAACGATTCGACCTAACGCCATCGCGCTTTAGCGCGTCGCTATCCCAGCTTGAACAACGCCTGCAAAAACTTCACCACCGCCTTCCGTGCGTCGCCGGCGGTGGCTGGATTGCCGCCGACATGCGGGTTGAGCTCGACGCAGGCGTCCTTGTAGGTGAAGGGCGCGTTGGTATCGCCGTTCATCAGCACGCCGCCTTCGCCTTCCTTGATGCGGCAGTTGCGCACCGTCTGCGCATTCGCCGACACCGTGATGGTGTTGACGCCGAGCAGGCCGCTATCGAAACCATGGGCGGAGTCCGGGTATTCGGTCAGCACCACGTCGCGCTTGGCTTCCTTGAGCCGCTCGACAAAGGCCTTGCAGCTCTTCACGGGATTGTAGTCGTCGGGTGTGCCGTGAAAGATGCGGATCGGACGTGCTGTAACCTCGCTGTCGGTCGCATAGGTCGTCGAACAGTCCGGATAGAAGGGGATGTAGGCCGCGAACTGCGCGCCGGACTTGTTCCAGAGCTTTTGGAAGCGATCGAGGCTCGCAAAGAGTGCCGCCTGTCCGCCGCGCGAGAAGCCCATCAGCACGATCCGGTCGGGATCGACGCGGGGATGCTTTGCAAGGATTTCCAGCGAACGATAGATGTCGATGATGAAATTGAGCCGGCCGAGCAGCGCCTGGTTCTGATTGACCGACGTCAAGCCGCGACCGGTAAAGCCGTCGATCACGAAGGTCGAGATGCCCATCGCGTTGAACGTGTGCACCCAGGCCTCTGTGGTAGCGCCGACGCCGCCCGAGCCGTGCATGAGGATGACGGCCGGCAGCTTGCCGGTGCCCTGCGCCACGCGGAATTCGCCGGCGACCGTCACCGGCTTGCCGGCGGCCGCATCGCCGCTCAGGAATTGCTGGTCGGAAAGGGTCAGCGAGGGGATCGCGTAGATCTCGACGCGGGAGGCGACCTCCTTCGGCAGCGACTGCGCGCGGGTCTCGATGCCAATCAGCAAGGTCGAGACAACAAGTGCAATGAGCGCGACAACGACACGCGGCGCCGTCAGCATGGCCATCCTCCCCATTATTTTGCTTGAATAGAACAACCACCTCGCGCGCTGTCAATTCGCGTCGCGCAAGCGGCGAGGGGCTAGGCAGACTTCTCCGCAGCCTTGTTCGCCAGCGCCTGGTCGATGGCGCAGCCGCCGATCTCGCTCATCGCCTGCAAGACCAGGTCGCCATTCCTCGCAAAGCCGTCCGAGAGGAAGTCGAACTGCGCCCGCGCCAGCCGCAGCACCTCGATCGGCACGGAAACCGCTGTCGCGTTGAACTCATCGACGGATTTTTGGAGCGTCTCGAGCTCCTCCGTCACGCGCCCGACATGGGCTTCCGCATCCTGCATCAAGGCGAGCAGCCGGCCGCGTTCCGTCTCGAAGCGCGCGCGCTCGGCCTCGAACTGGCCGCGCTCCATCGTCGCCTGTTCGGTGACCCCGGCAAGCTGGGCGCGCAGGCCATCGAGCTGCCGGAGCAGGCCGTCGGAGGCGAGCTCGGCGACCTCGCGCAGCTCAGCGTTGCGCGTGCTCTCCTCCTGCTGGCGGCGATAGAGCTGCTCGGCCGACATCGCCCGGTGCGTCAGTGCATCGATCATCGTGGCGGCGCGCAGCAGCATCTCGCCATTGCGCCCCGACACCATGCTGGCCATCCGGCGCAGGAAGTCGGTGGTCTCGGAAGTGCTGTTCTCCGGCAGGGGAACGACCGTCGCGGACATCTGTGGTGCAATCGCAGTCAAAGGGAACGGAGCAAGTACGCGTTTGACGCTGACCGCCGCCGTACCAAATGACTGAGCTCACGCTTTCACATTCGGCGCCTGATCGAGATTCGGAGCAAGCCAGAGTCAGGTGAATCGGTCAACCCAAGGCGGCCGCCAAACGGCCGCGAGGCGGGGCCGTTCACACCTTCCCCGGCCGCCCGATCCGCCCCAGATGGGTGAAGCCGAAGCCGGCAGCATATTTCAGCCCGTAGCCGAGCGCGCGGTCGATGCCGATATGGGCGAGCCAGATCATGGCGATCGACAGGGCGAGGGGCCATTCCAGCGCGAATCCGGCCGTCATCAGCGCCACGGGTGCCATGTAGCTGTGCGCGGCGTTGTAGACGATGGCGCCGGTCTTGCTGTCCGCGAGATAGGCCAGAAAGCTGAGGTCCGGCGCCAGGAAGAGCAGGGCGAACACGAGCCAGGAGCCGCCCCACACCGCATAGAGCAGCACCATGCCGAGAAACAGCGCCAGCCCCTCCAGCCGGAGCAGGGCTTTGACGCCGCCGCTTGCTGCACCTCGCTCGCCTGCTACCTCGTCCATCGCCCATCTCCCCGCCTAGCGCCTTGTAAAGCCTTGGGCTTTTGCGTCTAGCGGCTGCAGGCCAGCCAGGTGCAAACCCGCTTCCCGGCTCGCAAAATGCCGTGTTAGAACCCCCGCCAACATGTCTTAGCTAAGAACTGGCGGGAGCAAATGAAACATATCCTGGACGCCCTTGAAGACCGTCGCGCCGGCGCCAAGCTCGGCGGCGGCGAGAAGCGCATCGAAGCGCAGCATGCGAGAGGCAAGCTGACCGCACGCGAGCGCATCGAGCTTCTGCTCGACAAGGGATCGTTCGAGGAGTTCGACATGTTCGTCGAGCACCGCTCCACCGAGTTCGGCATGGAGAAGACCAAGGTGCCCGGCGACGGCGTCGTCACGGGGTGGGGCACCGTCAACGGCCGCAAGACGTTTGTCTTCGCCAAGGACTTTACCGTGTTCGGCGGCTCGCTGTCCGAGACCCACGCGCTGAAGATCACAAAGCTCCAGGACATGGCGATGAAGGCGCGGGCGCCGATCATCGGCCTCTATGACGCGGGCGGCGCGCGCATTCAGGAGGGTGTCGCCGCGCTCGCGGGCTATTCCTACGTGTTCCGCCGCAACGTGCTTGCCTCGGGCGTGATCCCGCAGATCTCCGTCATCATGGGCCCATGCGCCGGCGGCGACGTCTATTCGCCCGCGATGACCGACTTCATCTTCATGGTGAAGAACACCAGCTATATGTTCGTCACCGGCCCCGACGTCGTGAAGACCGTCACCAACGAGGTCGTCACCGCCGAAGAGCTCGGCGGCGCTTCGGTGCACGCCACGCGCTCCTCGATCGCGGACGGTGCGTTCGAGAACGACGTCGAGACGATTTTGCAGATGCGCCGTCTCATCGACTTCCTGCCGTCGAACAACACCGACGGCGTGCCGGAATGGCCGAGTTTTGATTCCATCGAGCGGGTCGACATGTCCCTGGACACGCTGATCCCCGACAATCCGAACAAGCCCTACGACATGAAGGAATTGATCCTGAAGGTCGTGGACGAGGGCGACTTCTTCGAGATCTCGGAGGCCTTTGCCAAGAACATCGTCACCGGATTCGGCCGCATCGCGGGCCGCACCGTCGGCTTCGTCGCCAACCAGCCGATGGTGCTGGCGGGCGTGCTCGACAGCGATGCGTCACGGAAGGCTGCGCGCTTCGTCCGCTTCTGCGACGCCTTCAACATCCCGATCGTGACCTTCGTCGACGTTCCCGGCTTTTTGCCGGGCACGAGCCAGGAATATGGCGGCCTGATCAAGCACGGCGCAAAGCTGTTGTTCGCGTATTCGCAGTGCACCGTGCCGCTGGTGACCGTCATCACCCGAAAAGCCTATGGCGGCGCCTTCGACGTCATGGCGTCGAAGGAGATCGGCGCCGACATGAACTACGCCTGGCCGACCGCGCAGATCGCGGTCATGGGCGCCAAGGGCGCAGTCGAGATCATCTTCCGCAGCGACATCGGCGACCCCGACAAGATCGCCGCGCGCACCAAGGAATACGAAGACCGTTTCCTGTCGCCCTTCATCGCCGCCGAGCGCGGCTACATCGACGACGTCATCATGCCGCACTCCACGCGGAAGCGGATTGCGCGGGCGCTGTCGATGCTGAAGGACAAGAAGACGGAAATGCCGGCGAAGAAGCACGACAATTTGCCGTTGTGAGGGGCGCCTGGTTTCGTAGCCCGGATGAGCGAAGCGACATCCGGGTTTCCATCCAAGTCCCGCATGTCGCTTCGCTCATGCGGGCTACCGGCTGAAGCTAGAGCCTGTTCGTGATCCCGCACCTTTGATCTTCCGATGACCGAAGAAGAGCAGACCGACGAGATTTCGGACATTGAAGCGCGGATCGAGGCGCTTGCCGAAATCGCTGAGCGATGCCGAAAATTCATTCTCGCGTCGAAGGTCGCGATCGGCGGCGGCGGCGCGTTGTTGCTTCTCATGGTGTTCGGGCTGTTCGGCGCCGGTCAGGTCGCGGCGCTCGGGTCGATCGCTATGGTGCTGGGCGGGATCGTGTCGCTGGGCTCGAACGTCAGCACATTGCAGCAGACGGAAGCCGCGATCGACGCGGCCGAGGCGCGCCGCGCGGATCTGATCGGCAGGATCGACCTGCGACTGGTCGATGATGTGCCGTTGAAGCTGATGTGACGCGCTGGCTTGCACGTGTGCGGGTTCACTTCAACCCCATGCAACTCGCATAAAACGTCGTCGTTGCCGGCCAGTCCGAGAACATGCCGCGCACGCCGACCTGTTTTGCGAGCACATCGAGCACGGTCAGCGTGTCGCCGTCGCGGTCGATCGCTGACTTGACCGACGAGTGGTAGAAGCCGCCGCCCTTGTGCAGCGGGCCGTCGCGCTCCAGCGACCATCCGATCAGCTCGAGGCCGGCGGCTTTCGCAGCCTTGGCGTAGGCGGAGGGGACGATCTCGCCCTTGTCGTTCAGCGTCAGCATCGTCCGGATCGGCGGGCCCAGGATCGCGACACCCGAAGCCTTCAACTCCTCCATCGAGGGCTTCCAGGTCTCGGGCTTGTTCGGATCGAGGCCTTCCTTCTCATAGCGCTCTTCGAGATAGACCGCCTGTCTTGCAAAGGCCGGTTCGGTCTTCACCCAATAGAGGATGTCGGCGAGGCTGAAGCTTTGGGCGAACACGTTTTCGGGGGGAATGCCGGCCTTCTTGTAGGCGTCCAGCATCTGCGCGGCGTATTTCTCCTGGGTGTAGTCGCCGTCGAACGGCATCGGCACTTCGGGTGCCTTCAGTACGGGCGTGAACTTGGCGCCGAAACTCTTGATCAGCGCGATGCTCTCGTCGTGCGTCATCAGCGTGCCGGAATTGGCGTAGAGGTCGGTGCGCCAGCGCGGTGTCCCGTTCTGGTATTCTTCCGCCGTCTTCGCATCCGGATTGAAGCCGTCCATCTTCGCCGTGAGCTGCTTGAATTCGGCCAGCGTGATGTCGCTGGTGCAGCATTTTGCGGACGCCTTCTTTCCCGACGCGGTGTCGGCCGGCGAGAACGGCTGCGAGCATTTGGCTGACAGCGCGGGCACGGTCAGGATGTTGGTCGTGGTGTGCAGATCGCATTGCGAATGCCGGTAGACGAGTTGTCTATCCTTGGTGAAGGTGACGTCGCATTCGATCACGCCGGCGCCCATGCGCGCGGCGGCGGAATAGGATTCCTTGCTGTGCTCGGGAAATTGCAGCGCCGCACCGCGGTGGCCGATCGAAAAGTCCGTTTTGTGAAATGGCCCGGTGCACTGGGACAATTGCGCCTTCAGCGGCCCGTCCTTCATCTTGTCGACGAGATAGAACGGCCGCGGCCCGATCTGCGCCTCGCGTGGCAGCGGCCCGTCTTGCGCCACGACTGGGAGGGCTGAGACGAGCATCCAGAAGGCGGACATGGCAGTCAGGGGTCGGAGGATCGGCATGGATGGAAACCTTGATGAGTGCGCTGCGCTGGCGGATATGATCATGGCAATGTGACGGTTGCATGTGGGATTCCGCCATGGTCACCCGCGAAGCTCATGACGGCATCTTCGCATTCCGGGTGGCGGCGCGCGGCGAAATCGGCCGCCTCTGGCCGCTTGCAATCGCCTGCCGGTGGCCTACCATGATTTGCGTGTCTATCTCTTGGGAGCGCAGCCATGGAACTCACCGTGGTGCCCATCATCAAGCCGGACGCCACCAACTTCATCTTCGGCCAGTCGCATTTCATCAAGACCGTGGAAGACCTGCACGAGGCACTGGTCGGCGCGGTCCCGGGCATCCGCTTCGGGTTGGCCTTTTGCGAAGCCTCCGGCAAGCGGCTGGTGCGCTGGTCGGGGAATGACGAAGCCGCCATCGCGCTTGCACGCGACAACGCATTGGCCATCGGCGCCGGCCACACGTTCCTGATCTTCCTCGGTGACGGGTTCTTTCCCGTCAACGTGCTGGCTCAAGTGCGCGCGGTGCCGGAGGTCTGCCGCATCTACTGCGCGACCGCCAATCCGACACAGGTGATCGTCGCGCAAACGGAGCAGGGCCGCGGCGTGCTCGGTGTTGTGGACGGCGCCTCACCGCTGGGTGTCGAAACCGACGCGGATATTGCATGGCGGAAGGATCTGCTGCGAAAGATCGGCTACAAGCTGTAGCGACTGGCTACGGTTATCGGCGGTCGATGTGAAGTTGCGTATCTCTTTGCGTATCTGTTGGAGAGCGCACGATCATGAGGTGCATGCTGCTCCTGTTGGCCATGGCTGTCGTTGCGCGGGAAGCGACCGCACAGGACGACCAGTGCGTTCGCGACCGCGCCGCCATGGTCGAGACCATCCGGAGCTACGCCAGGTCCGCCGGAACCAGCCTCGGTCCGCAAGGCCTGTCGGAGAGGGTGCTCGAGGCCATGGCGCAAACCAAGCGCCATCTGTTCATCCCAGAGCGATCCTGCGCGATCGCATACGCCGACAGACCGGTCCCGATCGGCCTCGGTCAGACCATCTCGCAACCCTACATCGTGGCCTTGATGACGGAGTTGGCCGAGGTCGCGCCCGATCACGTCGTGCTCGAAATCGGTACGGGCTCGGGCTACCAGGCCGCCATCCTTGCACGCCTGGCGCGAAAGGTCTGCACCATCGAGATCATCCCGCAATTGGCAGAGACCGCTGCGAAAACACTCAAAGACCTCGCGTATGACAATGTGAGTGTCAGGCTTGGCGACGGCTTCGATGGCTGGCCCGAATGCGGTCCCTTTGACGCCATCGTCGTGACGGCCGCGCTTGGGCAGCCACCGCCGCCTCTGATTGAGCAGCTTAAAGTGGGTGGCCGACTCGTCATGCCAGTGGGCTCCGCTTACACCACTCAGCAGCTCACGGTCGTCGAAAAAATCACCCCCGACAAGACGACGACGCGCAGCGTCGCCCTCGTGCGTTTTGTCCCCTTCACGCGTTCGCAAAACTAGAAGTTGGCAGCGGCGAGCATCGTGAAACCCATCTCACCATCATGGAAAGCGTGATGGGTTTCACTGCGTTCAGCCCATCCTGCGAAGCTCGGACGTCGCCTACGCCGCCTTGTTCTGCTGCTTCATGGCCTCCGCCGCCCGCTTCTTGAGTTCAGCCGGCGATACGTCCTCGATATGGGTGCCAATGTGCCAGCGGTTGCCGGCCGGATCTGTCACACCGCCGCTGCGGTCGCCGTAGAATTGATCCGCGGGCTCCATCAACGATGTGCCGCCGGCCTTGAGCGCCTTCTGATAGACGGCATCGACGTTGGGCACGTAGAGATACAGCATCGTTGATGTTGCCTTTGCACGCTCCGAGGCGTCGGAAATCATCACGATGGAGTTTCCGATCTTGAACTCCGCATGCATGACCTTGCCGTCCGGCCGCATCATCGGCTCGAAGACCGGTTGGGCGCCGAAAGCGTCTTTCATGAAGCGGATGACTTTCTCCGCGTCATCGACGACGAGATAGGGTGTGACAGTGTGGTATCCCTCGGGAACCGGCTTTACTTTTGTTGCCATGGCTGTCTCCTCTGGTTTGATGGACTTGATCCATTCAAGGACGACCCCAGCCCGCCTGGTATTTTGGTCGGAATGTTCGATCCGGTCTTTGAATAAAGTATGACGGCCGTTGTCCGCGGCGGCGATCTGATTGACTATCGTGTCGATGCGCGTCCGCTGCCGAATTCCGTGCTATCCGCGTTCTCAAATAAGAATGTCCAGGGAGGAACTCAATGCCCACCGCCTTCTTCATCGTCCGCGCCACCGTCACCGATGCCGGCAGGCGCGCCGCGTTCGACCGCTGGTACGAGAAGGAACATCTGCCTGATGCCGTGAAGTCGTTCGGGGCGAAGAAGGCGTGGCGGTTCTGGAGTGCGATGGATCCGGCCGTGCATCAGGCGATGTATCAGTTCGACGACCAGGCCTCGCTCGATCGCGCCACGACGGGTGACGACATGAAGCGGCTGATCGCCGATTTCAATCGCGACTGGCCCGACGTGACGCGCACGCGCGAGACGCTGCTGCTGGCGCAGGAATTTTCTGCGTGACGTCGGCGCAGGAAAGCTGAACGCGCAGTTCAGCGGCCGTTCATTTCGTTCAGTCGACACTCCCTCCGCATCACTCACGATCGATCCGGAGGAAGAATTCATGGAACGCCGGGACTTTTTGAAACTCGCGTTGGGTGTCGCGGCTGCGAGTGCCGCGCTTGCGGCCAGCGCGCAAGCCGTGCCGCTTACGCCGCAACCGATCGAAGGCCCGGGTGCCTTGCCGCGTGGAAATCCTGATGCCCGTCCCGCCGTCACCAGCAGCGAGGAAGCGGCAGAACTCAAGCCCGAGCAGGTGCGCTGGCACGGGCGCGGCCATCACTGGGGCTGGCACCGCCGTCACTGGGGCTGGCGTCATCGCCATTGGGGCTGGCGTCGGCGTCATTGGCGCCGGCACTGGCGTCGCCGTTACTGGTACTAAGGAAAAGGGGACCGCCATCGCGGTCCCCTTCGTCGTTTGGGCGGTCGAAAATGAATATGGCCGCCCAGGCGAGACGCCGGACGGCCACATTGCGACGCAAACCGATCAGAACGGGCGGCAGCGGCCGGCGTACCAGCGGAAGCCGTAGGGGCAGACGCGCGCGCGCGGCACGACGACGACCGGCGCCGGGGCCACGACGACAGGGGCGGGGGCTACGACGACGCGACGACCGGCCATCGGTTGGCAACCGCCATAGGGCCCGCGATACCAGCCGGGGCCGCATCCGCCGGCTGCGCTTGCGGCCTCGGTGAACCCGACGACCGCACTTGCGACCATGGCTACGGCAAACAGGTATTTCATAGGATGATCCTTCTCGTCCTTGGAGCGGCGCTTGCGGCGCACAATGAATCAATGAGCGCGATTCGACACGTTAATTTTGGGCGACACGTCGACACGGCACAATCCAAACTGGCAATCATGACCTGAATGCGACGTGAACGGCGGCTCGCGCTCTTGGCTTTGGGGCAGATGGCGCCGGGACCGGCACCTTATGCTTAGTCGTCGCCGGCGGCCTTTTGTTCATTCGATTTTTGGCGTGGTCTCGAAATTGCCGTCGGTATTCATCGTGTAAAGGTGCCTCAAATTCCCGCCCTCGCCGAGCAGGTAATAGTGGTTGCCGATGATGCCGGTCTCGTTTCGCGCGCCGCGGAATACGATCAGTCGGCTGTCGGCGCGGCTGACCACGGCGTCGAAGTCGTCGCCGACCTCGCGCCAGCCCGACACGGTGAACAGCTCCGTGATGCGCCCCGACTGGGCGTCCAGCAGTACGGGCGCGACGCAGGCCGAGCCGCAGGGCAGCTTGACGACGTAGTAGTGGCCGGCCGCGCTGACCTTCTCTTCGGTGACGGCGTAGTGAAACTGCTCGCGGACGTCGCGAAGATACTGGTTGTGCAGGCGCGGCTTGGCCGGCTTGCCGGTGAAGACTTTTGCGGGATAGTCCGAAAATCTCGGCGGATGGTCGGCGCGGGCGGGCAGGACGTAGCCGGCGACGAGGAGGGCTGGCGTCAATCGGAGCAGGCGATGCATGGCGGTCTCGGAAGCGTCTTGCTCCGTAGGTCGCGCCGGCTGCGGGAAAGTTCAAACGTCGGGCTGCCTAGTCGCCGCCATTGCCGAACAGCGCGGCAAAATTCTTCTCGCCGGTGCGGGTGAAATTCACCACGCGGCTGCCTGGTGTCACATCGCGCGCTGCCCATTTCAGTTCGGTGAAGCGCTGCATCATGGTCGCGCCGAGCGTGCCCGCAAGGTGATGGCGCCGCTCGCTCCAGTCCAGGCACGCCTTGCAGACCGGGCGGCGCGGATGGGCGAGCATGTCGAGCGAGATCTGCAGATGCTTTGCGAGGAAGCGCTCGCCCTCGGCTGTCAACTCGATGTCCTGCTTCTTCTGCCTGACCAGGCGCCGTTCGCGCATGCTGTCGAGCATCTGGACGCCGAGATCGCCGGCGAGGTGGTCGTAGCAGATGCGCGCCCGCCGCAGCGCCGGATCCTTCGGTCCCGTGCGCACGCGCATGTGGCCGGCGCGTGCGGCAAGGCCAGCAAGACCTTCCAGGACGCCTGCGACATCGGGGTCGGTAAGGCGATAGTAGCGATGGCGGCCCTGTTTTTCCGGCTCGATCAGCCCGCCGGCCTCGAGCTTCGAAAGGTGCGAGCTCGCGGTCTGCGGCGTGATGCCGGCTTCCTGCGCCAGCTCGCTCGCGGTCAGCGCGCGGCCGTTCATCAGCGCGGTCAGCATGTTGGCGCGGGCGGGGTCGCCGACAAGGGAAGCGACCATGGCGATGTCGGGTCCTGCTTTCATGCTTCGATGATAACCGAAGCGTTGTGGTCGGGCAAGGGCGTAGTCTGCCAGCCACATGCTCGTCATTGCGAGCGCAGCGAAGCAATCCAGGCTGTCACCGCGGAAAGATTCCTGGATTGCTTCGTTGCGCTCGCAATGACTAAGAAACACAGGAGTCCCACATGTCCGTCACCGTCTTCATCCGCTACCAGCTCGATCCCTTCAAGCGCGCGCAGTTCGAGGAATATTCGAAGCGCTGGCTCACCATCATCCCGAAATGTGGCGGCGATCTCATCGGCTATTTCATGCCGCATGAAGGCGCCAACAACATTGCGTTTGCGCTGATCACGTTCGAAAGCCTGGCCGCCTACGAGGCCTATCGCGCGCGGCTGCGCGGGGACGCCGAGGGCATGGCGAACTTTGGTTTTGCCGAGGAGCACAAGTTTATCCTTGCCGAGGAGCGGACCTTCTTGCGCAAGGTGGTATTGTAGGCCATCGCTACGCGGAACCAGGGAGGCGCCCATGATCGCCGTGATCTTCGAGGTCTGGCCGAAGGACGAGCACCGGCAGCACTATTTCGACCTCGCCGCCGACCTGAAACCGATCCTGCAAACCATCGACGGCTTCATCTCGGTCGAGCGCTTCGAGAGCCTGACCGAGAAGAGCAAGATCCTGTCGCTGTCGTTCTGGCGTGACGAGGCGGCGGTGCAGGCGTGGCGCAACACGATGGAGCACCGCCGTGCCCAGGCGAAGGGGCGCGGGGCGTATTTTGCCGATTATCGCCTGCGCATCGCCGGCGTCATCAGAGACTACGGCATGAAGGAGCGCGAGGAAGCCCCGATGGACAGCCGCGCTGTGCACGAAGCTCACTAGAGCGCATCTAGCGCGGACCAGGGCGCATCCCCATCTCTGCGCCGCCAACACCAGGGAGAGAAACATGACGGTCACGACCGCCGACAAGCGCGCCACCTTCAAGAAGATGCACGAGAGCGGATGCTTCATCCTGCCCAATCCGGTCGATGTCGGCAGCGCCAAAGCCTTGCAGCATCTCGGCTTCAAGGCGATTGCGTCCTCTAGCGCGGGCTTTGCCTGGACCATCGGCAAGGCCGACAACCACGTGACGATCGAGGAGGTCTGTCAGCATCTGGCAGCATTGTGCTCGGCGACCGACATCCCCGTGAACGCGGACTTCGAGGGCGGCTTTGCGGTCGAGCCCGACAGGGTCGCCGATCATGTCGAACGCGGCGTTCGGACCGGCGTGGCCGGCCTGTCGATCGAGGATTCCACCGGCGACAAGGACAAGCCGCTCTACGACCGTGCGCTCGCGGTCGAGCGGATCAGGGCCGCGCGTTCGGCGATCGGCGACAGTGGCACCATGCTGGTCGGCCGCTGCGAGGCTTATCTGTGGGGCGTGACCGACCTCAAGCTCGTGATCGATCGCCTCACGGCTTACGCGGAGGCGGGCGCGGATTGTCTCTACGCGCCCGGCCTGAAGACGCGCGAGGATATCGCTGACGTGGTGAAGGCCGTTGCGCCAAGGCCCTTCAATCTCATGATCGGGGCATCCGGCCTGTCGCTCGCTGAGGCCGCTGACCTCGGCGTGCGCCGCATCAGCGTCGGCGGTTCGCTCGCCCGCGCCGCCTGGGGCGGCTTTATGCGCGCCGCGAAGGAGATGGCGGAGAAGGGGACGTTCACGGAGCTCGCGAGCGGCTATCCCGGCGGCGAGCTCAACAAGATGTTCAGCTAGCGCGAACGAGTTCAGCTAGCGCGAACGAAAAGCGGCGGGATGTGGGTCCCGCCGCTTTTACTCCGCTCTCGTCATTCCCCGCGAAGGCGGGGAATCCAGTACGCCGCGGCTTCTCCGTATCCCGTCGCCGCCTCTGGAATACTGGATCGCCCGCCTTCGCGGGCGATGACAGCTACCGTGTGTATGACTCGACTACTGCGACTTGCCGCCATCGGACGGCGCGGCCGGATCCGGCGCGGCCGGCTTGTTCGGTGCCGCACCCGTGGTCACGCCGGGCTGGATGTTGTTGCGCGGCGTCACGTCGCGCATGCCGGGAGGCGCGGCCGGATTGGTCGCAGGCGCCGTCTGTTGTGCTGTCTTCGCGGGCGGCTCGGTCGAAGCCTGGTTCACGTTGGAATTGTTCAGGCCATAGAACACGGCGCCGAGCACCAGCGCGATCGCCACTGCGAACAGCGCAATCTTGCCGCTGGAGGCGGGGCCTTCGCCCAGTTCCGGGTCAGCCTGGAGCTCGCTGTCCCGGCGTGCCGCACGAAGATACTCATCGTCGGCGAGATTCGGTCGATACTCGTTCGGAAAACGGTCGTCAGCCATCGATTGGTCTCCTCGTTTTATTGCGGCAAGACAACCGATGGACGCGCAGTTCAGTTCCGGGCATCTCATGCTTTCGTCGCATGTTGCCCCCGGCTGGGGAATCGGGAACCTGTTCTTTGCGGATGAACCTGTTCATCCCGGAACCAACGACGTAGGTTCCGTCCTCAAAATCGGGAACCGGGGCGATGTGGAGCCTGCCGCCGAGCGATAGCGTCCTGCATTTCCTGTCGCTCGTGGCGCTAGCAGCGCAGGCGATGACGGCGGCGCTTGCCGCCGGCCGGCGCAGCATGGACTGGCTCGGCGTTTGTTTCCTCGGCTGCATCACCGCACTTGGTGGCGGCACGCTGCGCGATCTCTTCCTCGGGCACTATCCGCTCGCCTGGGTACAGAATCCCTTCTATCTCGCGCTGACAGGCGGAGCCGCCTTCGTGACCATTTTGGTCGCGCGATTGGTGCACCGGCTCAACCTCGCCTTCATCGTGCTCGATGCCATCGGCCTTGTGGTGTTCACCATGACGGGCTGCGACGTCGCCTGGCAGATGGATGCGTCACTGCCCATCGTCATTGTCTAGGGGATGGTGACAGGCTGCGCCGGCGGCGTCTTGCGCGACATCCTCTGCAACGACGTGCCGCTCTTGTTCCGCTCCGAGCTCTACGCCAGCGTCTCGGTGGTGACGGGCCTGTTCTATGCCACCGCATTCGGCCTGAAGCTCAACAGCGAAGTCTGGACTGTGCTGACCTTCGTGCTCGGCGTCAGCTTCCGTTTGCTCGCGGTGCGCTACAAATGGGAGATGCCAAAATTCGTCTTCACCGGCGACGAGCGGTAGTTATTCGCCTCTCCTGCTTGCGGGGAGAGGGGATCAATCGCGCTTCCGCGCCTTCGCCACCTGCGCCGCCGTCACGAGCGGCGCCGCGTTGCCCCAGGAATTGCGGATGTAGTTCGTGACCGCGGCGATCTGCTCGTCCGACAATTGCTTGGCATAGCCCGGCATCTCGCCGGGGTTGGGGGCGCGCGGCGTCGTCACGGTGTGCGCGCCGTCGAGGATGATGCGGATCGTGGAGGACGGGTTGATTGATTGCAGCAGCGCGTTGCCGGGTAGCGGCGGATAGATGCGCGGCGCGCCCGAACCATCAGCCTCATGACAGGCGATGCAGAAGCGTGCGTAGACGGCCTGGCCGGCTTTCATCTCACCGTCCTCTGGCGGCGTCACCAATGGCTCGCGTCGCCCAGGCGGCAGGCCCTTCAGATACACCGCTATCGCGCGCACGTCCGCATCGCTCATCTTCGAGGTCGAGTTGAGGACGACCTCCGCCATCAGCCCGCCGGCATGGCTCTTGGCGTTGCGGCCGCTTTGCAGATATTCGGCGATGTCGCCAGCGCTCCAGGACTGCAGCCCGCTGCGCGCGGCGCCGTCGAGCCGCGGCGCGAACCAGCCATCGACCGGGCTGCCGGAAAACGCGAGCTCCCGCTTGTCCGCGCCGAACCAATTCTTCGGCGTGTGGCAGGCGCCGCAATGACCGAGCCCCGTGACGAGATAGCCGCCCCGATTCCAGGCCGCGCTCTTGAACTGATCCGGCTCGAACAGGCCGGGCTTGAAGAACAGCCAATTCCAGGCGCGCATCAGCACGCGGTAGTTCAGCGGCCAGCGCAGCTCCGGCGGCTTGATGCGGTTCGCAACCGGGGCCTGTGTGCCGAGATAGGCGCGGATCGCCAGCGTGTCGTCCTTCGTCATTTTGGTGAAGTAGGGGTACGGGAAAGCCGGATAGTAGTTCGAGCCATCGGGCGCGATGCCGAAGCGCAGCGCGCGCGTGAAATCGGCATCGCTCCAGGACCCGATTCCGGTCTCCCGGTCCGGCGTCAGGTTCGGCGAGTAGATGCCACCGAACGGCGTGTCGATGCGTTTGCCCCCGGCAAAGGGTTTTAAGGGCTCGGCGGTGTGGCAGCTTGCGCAATCGCCGGCCTCGGTCAGCGCCTTGCCGCGGGCGATCATCTCTGGCGAGGGCTCGCTAGCTCCTGCGGCGCCGGCAATTGCACTGCACAAGGCCAGACACACCAGAATCGCCCGCATCATCACGCCTTCCCTGCGACCATTCGCCGTGATCCCCATTATAGGGACGTTACGTCGTTTCGCGACGCCCGGGGTAAGCTGACATAAAGTGAAAAAAGCGACCGGCCTTCCAGCCACGAAATTGCGAATTCATGATCGCTCAAGGGTTGCCCCATTTTTGTGGTGCGGAGCGTTAAATATCCGACATAGAGTGGCGGAGACGGTCGGCCCGGCATAAGTGAAAACAACGGGCGGGACCAAGGGTTTAGGGCGGCAAGAGGACGCTTCATGGGCATCAACCAGGGTCCGATCAGTCTCGATCAAAAATACACGCAGAGCACGGGACACGTCTTCACCACGGGCATCCAGGCGCTGGTTCGCCTGCCGATGGCCCAGATCCGGCGCGACCGCGCCGCGGGACTCAACACCGCGGGCTTCATTTCCGGCTATCGCGGCTCGCCTCTCGGGGGCTACGACCAGCAGCTTTTCGCCGCCCGAAAACATCTCGAGCAGTACAACATCAAGTTCCAGCCCGGCGTGAACGAGGACCTCGCGGCCACCGCCATCTGGGGCTCTCAGCAGCTCAACCTCTCGCCCGGCGCAAGGTATGACGGCGTCGTCGGCATCTGGTACGGCAAGGGGCCCGGTGTCGACCGCTGCGGCGACGTCTTTCGCCACGGCAATGCCGCGGGCTCGGCCAAGAACGGCGGCGTGCTGTGCCTCGCCGGCGACGACCACGGCGCAAAATCCTCGACCGTCCCGCATCAGTCCGACCACGCCTTCATCTCGGCCCTGATGCCGTACCTCTATCCTTCGAGCATCCACGAGATGATCGAGATGGGCCTCTTGGGCATCGCGATGTCGCGCTACTCGGGTTGCTGGGTCGGCATGAAGGTGATCACCGAGACGGTGGAGACCACCGCCGAGATCGACCTCACCGACGAGATGAAGCCCTTCATCATCCCGACGGATTTCGAGTTGCCGCCCGGCGGCCTCAACCTGCGCTGGCCCGACGACCGTTTTGAACAGGATCGCCGCCTCCAGGACTACAAGGGCTTTGCGGCGATCGCCTTTGCGCGCGCCAACAAGGTCAACCGCGTCACGATGGATTCGCCGAACGCTCGCTTCGGCATCATGGCCTCGGGCAAGAGCTACGAGGACGTCCGGCAGGCGCTGCGCGAACTGGGGATCACCGAGGAGGTCGCCGCCAAAATCGGGCTTCGCCTCTACAAGATCGGCATGCCCTGGCCCTTGGAGCCGGAAGGCGTACGCCAGTTCGCCGTCGGACTTGAGGAAATCTTCATCGTCGAGGAACGCCGCGAGATCGTCGAGAACCAGGTCAAGCAGGAACTGTTCAACTGGCGCGACGACGTCCGTCCGCGCATCGTCGGCAAGATGGACGAGCACGACAAGCGCTTCCTCACCTTCGCCGCCGAGCTGAGCGTCGCCTCGCTCGCAAGCTCGCTGACCGAACGACTTCTTCGACTTAATCTCAACCCTGAGATCGCCGAAATGCTTCGCGCCAAGGCCGACTGGTTCAACGGCCGCCAGGCGTCCCAGATGATCCCCACCGCGCCGGTCTCCCGCACCCCGTATTTCTGCTCCGGCTGCCCCCACAACACATCGACGAAGGTCCCCGAAGGAAGCCGCGCGCTCGCCGGCATCGGTTGCCACTTCATGGCGCTGTGGATGGACCGCTCGACCGAGACCTTTACGCATATGGGCGGCGAGGGCGTGCCGTGGGTCGGCATTGCGCCCTTCACCAACGAGAATCATATCTTCGCAAATCTCGGCGACGGCACCTATTTCCATTCCGGCTATCTGGCGATCCGCCAGGCGATCGCCTCAAAAGCCAACATCACCTACAAGATCCTCTACAACGATGCTGTCGCCATGACCGGCGGCCAGCGCCATGACGGCGATCTCTCGCCGCAGCAGATCACCTTCCAGCTCCACGCCGAAGGCATCCGCGAGCTCTATCTGGTCTCGGAAAATCCTGATGCCTATCCCGCCGACACCATCGCGCCCGGCGTGAAGAAGTATCATCGCGACGAGCTCGAGAACGTCATGAAGATGTGCCGGGAGTTCAAGGGCACCTCGGCGATCGTCTTCGTGCAGACCTGCGCCGCCGAAAAGCGCCGCCGCCGCAAGCGCGGCCTGATGGAGGATCCGGCGCGCCGCGTGATGATCAACCCGGCCGTGTGCGAAGGCTGCGGCGACTGCTCGGTGCAGTCGAACTGCATCTCGGTCGAGCCGCTGGAGACCGAGTTCGGCCGCAAGCGCGCCATCAACCAGTCCTCCTGCAACAAGGACTATTCCTGCCTCAAGGGCTTTTGCCCGTCCTTCGTCACCATCGATGGCGGGGCGCCGCGCCACCGCGCGCCGGCCGAGCTTGCCGACATCGGCGCATTGCCGGAGCCTGCGTCACGCCCGTCGCTCGACAAGCCGTACAACATCGCGGTCGGCGGCGTCGGCGGCACCGGCGTCCTGACCATCGGTGCGCTGCTCGGCATGGCCGCGCATATCGAGGGCAAGGCCTCGATGATCCTCGACATGTCGGGCCTCGCGCAGAAGGGCGGGGCGGTGCTGAGCCACGTGCGCCTGTCGGATCATCCGGCCGAGGTCACATGCTCGCGCATCGTCACCGGCACAGCCGATCTCGTGCTTGCGGCCGATGAAGTGGTCGCCGTCGCCAAGGACACCATCACGCTCTGCGATTCCAGCCGGACCCGCGGCATCATCAACAGCCACGTCATCCCGACGGCCGACTTCATCCTCAACCGCGACTTCAACTTCCAGACCCGCAAGCTGAATGCGGTCTTGGAAACCGCGCTGCACAAGGAGTCCGCCTTCTTCGACTTCACCAAGCCGGCCGAGCAGCTTCTCGGCGACTCCATCGCCACCAACATGATGATGATGGGCTATGCCTATCAGAGGGGCCTTCTGCCTGTCGGTGCCGAGGCCATCGAGCAGGCGATCGAGGTCAACGGCGTCTCGATCAAGATGAACAAGGAGGCGTTCCGGCTCGGCCGTCTCGCGGTCGCCGACCCCGCGCGCCTCGCCGAGATGCTGAAGGGAACGGACGAGGTGGTCGCGCCGAAGACGCTGGACGCGATGACGCTCGACGAGATCATCGAACATCGCAGCAAGCATCTCACCGCCTACCAGAACGGCCGTCTGGCAAAACGCTACCGCAAGTTGGTCGACCAGGTCCGCGACGCCGCCGTGAAGAGCAATTTTGGCGACGCGCTGCCGCGCGCGGTCGCGATCAACTACGCAAAGCTGCTCGCCTACAAGGACGAGTACGAGGTCGCGCGCCTCTTCACGGACGGGAAGTTCGAGCAGCAGCTCCGTGACCAGTTCGAGGGCGATTTCAAGTTCAGCTTCAACCTTGCGCCGCCGATTTTGGCTGGTAGCGTCGATGCGCAGGGGCGGCCGAAAAAGCGCGCCTTCGGCCCGTGGATGCTCTCCGTGTTCCGCTGGCTGGCCAAATTCCGCTTCCTGCGCGGCACGCCGCTCGACGTCTTTGGCTACAGCGCCGACCGCAAGATCGAGCGCGACCTGATCGCCGGCTACGAAAAGGACGTCGCCACCGTGCTCGGCCTGCTGTCGCCGGTCACGCACGACACCGCCGTGGAGCTGCTCTCGTTGCCCGACCGCATCCGCGGCTACGGCCCGGTCAAGGAGAAGGCGATCACTGATGCCAAGGCCCGCTACGCCCAGCTCGCCGCCGACCTCGCGAGCCCGCCGCCGGCGCCGCGCCAGATCGCGGCGGAGTAGGGTAGGCGCGTGTCCGGAATGCAATCGCCGTAGCAACCATTAAACGCCGAGGAGTTTTTCAGTCCACGGCGTTCCGCGTTGCACGACGGTGTTGGCATAGATGAG
>NZ_JAFCJM010000068.1 GCF_018130955.1 Bradyrhizobium liaoningense | reverse complement strand
GCGGCGCAAAATCAAGCGCGCCGGCTGGGACAATGCCTTCCTCATGGCAGCCCTCAGCCATATGCGATAGCCCTGCCGCTTGCGGGGAGAGGGTTGGGGTGAGGGGGAGTCTCCACAAGGACGGTGAGAATTAGACTCGCGGAGAGTCCCCCTCACCCGATCGCTTCGCGCATAGCCGAAGCTCCGCTTCGGCGTTCTTCAGAACGGCCGCCGAAGGCGGCCTATGCTCTCCCCGCAAGCGGGGCGAGGTGAAGGCAGGCGCCTTACGACGCCGCCAGCGACGTTTCGACCAGCTTGATCCAGTAGGACGTGCCGTAGACGATCGCCTCGTCGTTGAAATTGTAGGCGGGGTGATGCAGGCCGGCGCTGTCGCCATTGCCGCAGAAGATGAAGGCGCCGGGGCGCGCTTCCAGCATGTAGGCAAAATCCTCGCCGCCCATCAGCGGTGGCATCTCGTGGACGTTGGCATCGCCCGCGACTTGTTGCGCCACCTTTCGCGCAACATCGGTCTGCGCGGCGTGATTGACGACCACAGGATAGTTGCGCTTGTAGTGCAGGTCGATCTTGGCGCCGGTGATCTGCGCCACGCCCGCGACGACTTCGTGCACACGCTTCTCCACCAGCGCGCGCACCTCCGGGGTCAGCGTGCGGATCGTACCCTTCAGTTCCGCGGTCTGCGGAATGACGTTGCGGGCATTGCCGGCGTGGAATTCGCAGATCGAGATGACGGCGGATTCGAGCGGATCGACGCTGCGCGCGACGATCGATTGCAGTGCCGTGATGAGCTGCGCGCCGACCATGACGGAATCGATGCATTTGTGCGGCCGCGCCGCGTGGCCGCCGAGACCCTCGATCTTGATGTCGACCTCGTCGGTCGCCGCCATGATCGGCCCCTGCCGGATGGCGAAGGCGCCGATCGGGATACCGGGCCCGTTGTGCATGCCGTAGACCTGGTCGATGCCAAAACGCTCCATCAGCCCGTCCTTGACCATGGCCGCACCGCCGGCACCGCCTTCCTCGGCCGGCTGAAAGATCACGACGGCATCGCCGGCGAAGTTGCGGGTCTCGGCGAGATAGCGCGCAGCGCCGAGCAGCATTGCGGTGTGGCCGTCATGGCCGCAGGCGTGCATCTTGCCCGGCGTCTTGGACGCGTAAGGCAGGTTGGTCTGTTCCTCGACCGGCAGCGCGTCCATGTCGGCGCGCAGGCCGATGACCTTGAGGTCGCCGTCCGCCGGCTGCTTGCCCTTGATCACGCCGACCACGCCGGTCTGGCCGAGGCCGGTCACCACCTGGTCGCAGCCGAACTCGCGCAGCCTGTCCGCCACGAATGCTGCGGTGCGGTGGACGTCGTAGAGCAATTCGGGGTGCTGGTGGATGTCCCGCCGCCAGGCCTGGATATCGGGTTGAAGGTCGGCGACGCGGTTCACGATGGGCATGGAGGGTCTCAAGCTTTCGGTTAGGTGGAAATCGACTGTCTAGCATGCATACCGCATTCCACCCAGCCTCCCCACCGCTGTACAGGGCTGCGCGGCAAGGCTATGGCCTTTTCGAAAAGGCAGCGGGTGATTGGCTATGAAGCGGCTCGAGGGTGAGTTTGACTATATCGTGGTCGGAGCCGGCACGGCCGGCTGCATCCTCGCCAACCGGCTGTCGGCCGATCCGAAGACCCGCGTGCTGATCCTGGAAGCCGGCGGCGACGACAACTGGATCTGGTTCCACATCCCCGTCGGCTATCTCTTCGCCATCGGCAATCCGCGCTCGGACTGGATGTTCAAGACCGAGGCCGAGCCCGGCTTGAATGGCCGTTCACTCGCCTATCCCCGCGGCAAGGTGATCGGCGGCTGCTCCGCGATCAACGCCATGATCTCGATGCGCGGACAGGCCGCCGACTACGACCATTGGCGTCAGCTCGGCATGACCGGCTGGGGCTATGACGACGTGCTTCCCGTGTTCAAGCGGCTGGAGGATCATTTCCTCGGGGCGAGCGAGCATCACGGTGTCGGTGGCGGGTGGCGCATCGAGGCGCCGCGGCTGTCCTGGACCGTGCTCGACGCCGTCGGCGACGCCGCCGAGGAGATGGGCATCAAGCGCATCCCGGACTTCAACACAGGCGACAACGAAGGCACGAGCTACTTTCACGTCAACCAGAAGCGCGGCCGGCGCTGGTCGTCGGCGCGCGGCTTCCTCAAGCCCGCGCTCAACCGTCCAAACCTGCGGCTCGAGAAGAACGTGCTGGTCGATCGCCTCATCATCGAGCAAGGACGTGCCGTCGGCGTGCGCTTCGCGCAGAACGGCGAGACTATAGAGGCGCGCGCCAAGGGCGAGGTGATCCTGTCGGCCGGCGCGATCGGCTCCATCCAGGTGCTGCATCGCTCCGGCATCGGGCCCGCCGAATGGCTCACGCCGCTCGGCATCGACCTCGTGATGGACAAGCCCGGCATCGGCCGGAATCTGCAGGACCATCTGCAGCAGCGCGCCATCTACAAGGTCGAGGGTGTGCGCACGCTCAACGAGACCTATTACAACCTGTTCCGCCGCGGACTGATGGGCCTCGACTACGCCTTCCGCCGCCGCGGCCCGCTGACCATGGCGCCGTCGCAGCTCGGCATTTTCACGCGCTCCGATTCCACGCGCGCACGCGCCAACATCCAGTTCCACGTACAGCCGCTCTCGCTCGACAAATTCGGCGATCCCCTGCATCGATTCCCCGCGATCACGGTCAGCGCCTGCAACCTCCAGCCGACCTCGCGCGGCACCGTGCGCCTGCGCTCGGCAGCGCCTGACGAGAAGCCCATCATCGCGCCGAACTACCTCTCGACTGACGACGATCGCCAGGTCGCCGCCGACGCGATCCGCACCACGCGCCGCCTGATGCAACAGAAGGCGCTGGCAAAGTATCGGCCCAGCGAATATCTGCCCGGCCCCTCCGTCGGCGACGACGACGCCTCGCTCGCCAAGGCCGCCGGCGACATCGGTACCACCATCTTCCATCCGGTCGGCACCGCGAAGATGGGCGCAGCCAACGATCCTATGGCCGTCGTCGACCAGCGCCTGCGCTTCTACGGCCTCGGAGGCCTTCGCGTGGTCGACGCCTCGATCATGCCGACCATCACGTCAGGCAACACCAATACGCCGACCGCGATGATCGCCGAGAAGGGCGCGGCGATGATTTTGCAAGATAAGCGGTAGAGACGTAGATGGGGTAACGGGCCCCTCACGAAATCGTCATCGCGCTCCCGCGAATAAATCCGCTCCTGCCCCGATCACCTCTCCAAAGCCCAATCCAGGGCCGAAGGAGAAGCGGCATGAGCACGCATGATCACGACCACAGCGAAGACGGCCTGAGCCGCCGCAAAGTGCTGGAGTGCATGACCTGGGCCGGCACCGGCGTGCTCTGGACCATCACCGGCGGCGTGCCGCGCTCGCTCGGCATCATCGATTCCGCGCAAGCCGCGACCGCGCCCGGCATGACCTTCCTGCAGATCAGCGACAGCCATGTCGGTTTCGACAAGCCGGCCAATCCCAACGCGCTCGGCACGCTGGAAGAAGCGGTCAACAAGATCAACGCGATGCCGGAAAAGCCGTCCTTCATGATCCACACCGGCGACATCACCCATCTGTCGAAGGCCGCCGAGTTCGACAACGCCGAGCGCATCATCTCGCAGACCAAGCTCGATGTGCACTACGTGCCCGGCGAGCACGACTTCATCGACGAGGAAGTGAAGCTCTATCGCGAGCGCTACGGCCGCGGCACCAAGGGCCATGGCTGGTACTCCTTCGATGCCGGCGGCGTGCACTTCATCGGCCTCGTCAACGTCGTCGACCTCAAGGGCGGCGGCCTCGGCAATCTCGGCGCCGAGCAGCTCGCCTGGCTTGAAGACGATCTCCGCAGTAAATCGAAATCGACTCCGGTGGTGCTGTTCGCGCACATCCCGCTCTGGACGGTCTACCCGCAATGGGGCTGGGGCACCGAGGACGGCGCGCGTGCGCTTGAATTTGTGAAAGGCTTCGGCTCGGTCACCGTGCTGAACGGGCACATCCACCAGGTCATGCAGAAAGTCGAAGGCAACGTCACCTTCCACACCGCGCGCTCGACTGCCTTCCCGCAGCCGGCACCGGGGTCAGCCCCCTCGCCCGGTCCGATGAAGGTCGAGGACGCAAGGCTCCGCTCCATGCTCGGCGTTGCCAGCATCAACTTCAAGCAGGGCGACCAGCGGCTGGCAATCATCGACACGCCGCTTCAGGGCTGAAGGGGGATTTTTGCAGATGACAAAGATCACTCGCCGCGACTTCGGTCTCGTTGTGGCCGCGGCCGTGCTGCTCCCGGTCACCACTGCCCGCGCCGACAACGACATCGAGGTGCATATCGACAATTTCGTCTTCGCTCCGGCCGAGCTCAATGTGAAGGTCGGCACCACCGTGACCTGGACCAACCGCGACGACATCCCCCACACCATCGTCTCGGCGGGCAAGTTCCGGTCGAAAACCCTCGACACCGACGACAAGTTCTCGTTCACCTTCACGACGGCCGGCGACTACAAATATTTTTGTTCGCTGCACCCCCACATGACGGGGATGATCAAGGTTGAGTAGCGGTTCAAACCAAGGCATCACCATTTTGCCCGGCCGGTGGCCCTCCGCCGGCCGGGCACGCGCGCCTTCAACGGCAGGCAACACGGCACAGCGAGCGGCGATGTCCCCGACGAGCGACGATCCGGACAAGGCACGGCGCTTCCGCGAGGCGGCACTGCCGCATCTCGACGACGTCTATACGCTCGCCCGCTATCTGCTCCGCGACGCCTCCGACGCCGAGGATGCGGTGCAGGAATGCTATCTGCGCGCGCTCAGGCATTTTGACACGTTTCGCGGAGGGGCGATCAAGCCGTGGCTGTTCGCGATCCTCCGCAACGTCTGCAATGCCGAATATGCGCGCCGTGCCAACCGGCCGTCGGCGATCGAGGACGCGCCGGAGGCCGCCGAACAGACCCCGCTCTGGCGTGAGAGCGAGGCCGGCCCGGAAACAGAAATGCTGCGACGCCGCGATGCCACGGCGATCAGAAAGCTCATCGACGCGCTGGCGGAGCCATTCAAGGAAACTTTTGTGCTGCGGGAGATCAACAACCTGTCCTATCGCGAAATTGCCGATGCCGTCGGCGCGCCCGTCGGCACCGTGATGTCCCGCCTCGCCCGCGCCCGCGCGATGCTGCGCGCGGCCTGGACGGCGGAAGAGGAGCAATCGAAATGACCTGCGACGAAGCAAAAATCCTGCTTCACGCGCTGATCGACGGCGAGCTCGACGCCGGCCACGCGCGCGAGGTCGAGGCTCATGTCGCGACCTGCGCGGATTGCGCGGCCGAGCTTGCCGCGTATCGCGAGATGAAGCGGGTGCTCGCGGACACCAATCTGCGCTACACGACGCCCTCGCATCTGCGCGCACGCATCGAGGCATCGCTGCCGCAGGGCGAGCGGCCAAACCGTCGCGCCGTGCTGCGCGGCTTTGCCATGGGATCGGCAGTTTCGGCGCTTGCCGCTACCGGTCTGTTTGCGATCGTGCTGCGCCAGGACGACCAGCAACGCATCCTGTCGGAGATGGTGTCGGCGCATCTGCGTTCGCTCCAGGCCGGCCACCTCACCGACGTGATCTCGACCGACCAGCACACGGTAAAGCCGTGGTTCAACGGCAAGCTCGACGTCGCCCCGCCCGTCATCGACCTCACCGCGCAGGGCTTTACGCTGGTCGGCGGCCGGCTCGACTACATCGACGCCCGCGCGCTGGGCGCCGTGGTCTATCGGCGCCGGCAGCACGTCATCAACCTGTTCGTGGCGCAGACCGCGAACACCGCGCTCCGTTCGCCGAAGACGGAGACGATGCAGGGCTTCAACTGCCGGCACTGGAGCAATCGCGGCCTCAACTTCTGGGCCGTCAGCGATCTCGGCGCGGACGAGCTCGTGGAGTTCACGGACAAGTTCGAGGCGGCGATGAGGGCGAATGTGGAGGGGTAGACTTGGCTGGGTAGAAATCTGCGAGGATCGAGCGTTATACTTTCGCCATGGCCAAAAAGCTCAAGCCCATGCACCCTGGCGAGGTTCTGCGGAAAGATTTTCTGATCCCGCTGGAAGTATCCGCTGGTACGCTCGCCAAGGCCTGCGGCCTGCCCCGGACGAGAATTGAGCGGATCGCCGGCGAGCAGACCGGCATCACCGCAGATACAGCGCTTCGGCTCGCGAAGGCGCTTGGCACGACGGCCCAACTCTGGCTCAATCTTCAGAACGACTATGACATCCAGATCGCGAAGCGCGATCTCGGCAAGATTCTCGATCGCATTGAAGCGGTAAACAAGCCGAAAGCTGCTTGATCGCGGAGACAAACATGCTTGACCACGTGACGTTCGGCGTCAGCGACATGGAGCGATCGAAGGCCTTCTACGATCGCGCGCTGCGTCCGCTGGGTATCGAACGCCTCTATGCCGAAGGCACGACGGGCGCGGGCTATGGTGTCGGCAGGAAGGCCTTCTTCTGGATCGGGACCAGAGACAAGCCGCAGACGGGAGCGCACGTCGCGTTTGCCTGCCCGGACCGGGCGACAGTCGATGCGTTCCATGCGGCCGCGCTGGCGGCTGGCGGAACGGATCACGGACAGCCGGGCCTGCGGCCGCACTACCACGCCAATTATTACGGAGCGTTCGTCCTGGATCCTGATGGCCACAACATCGAGGCTGTCTGCCACCTGCCCGCTGGCTAACAGCGAAGATCGCCCTCACTCCTGCGGCGGGTAGCGCTCGAATACGGGCAGTTCGTGGGCCCGCTCCATCCAGCCGACGCGCTCGGCGACCTGGATGTGCATCATGGCCGGAACGGCATCGGGGTCGTCATACGTGCCGCTCTGGATGTCGATGATGCCGGGCATCATGTTTTCGTTGATGTAGAAAAGTCCGGTGCCACAGTCCGCACAGAAATGCCGGCGTCCATGCTCGGAGGACCGATAAACCTTCGGCGCGCCTTGAACGACCTTGACGGCTTCGAGCGGATACATCGTCCAACCGACCATCGGTGCCCCGGCATGGCGACGGCAATCGGTGCAATGGCACAGCGCGTGCACAATCATGTCGCCGTTCACTTCATAGCGGATCGCACCGCAATGACAGCCACCAGTCACAGGCATCGGCCACTCCTCTCCCGGTCAGGTCAACGCAGGGAGAGTTAAGTGCTGATTGGGAGGTTCTTTAGGCAGACTGCTTCAGCAGGTCGCACATCGCGACACCAAGCCGCGACCGGAACTTACGCCGACCGCCGCACTGCGTTGTCCACCAGCGTCTTGCCGAGCGACCAGATCGCGCCGGGGACCTTGTGACTGCCGGCGATGACGTCGTCGAACGCCTTCTCGATCCAGCTGCAGTCTTCCTCGGTGATGGTGAGCGGCGGCAACAGCTTGATGGTGTGGCTGCCGTGACCGGCCACCTGCGTCAGGATCTTGTGGTCCTTGAACAGCGGCACCGTGATGAGCTGGCAGAACAGGCCTTTGTTGGCAGTCTCGAGCACGTTCCAGGACGCCTTGAGGCGCAGCGATTTTGGCGGGCCGAACTCGACGCCGATCATCAGACCCTTGCCGCGCACTTCCTTCATCAACTCGTAACCCGGCACCATGCGCGTCAGCGCGAGGCGCAGCTCGGCGCCGCGCTTGGCGGCTGACTCGATCAGCTTCTCCGACTCCATCACGTCGAGCGTGGCGATGCCGGCGGCCATCGCGAGGTCGTTCTTGGAGAAGGTCGAGCCGTGCACGACGGCGCGATCCATCTGGTTGAAGATCTTGTCGAAGATCGCCTTGCGGGTCAGCAGCGCGCCGACCGGCACGTGGCCGCCCGACAGCGACTTCGACAGCAGCACCATGTCGGGCTCGACGTTCCAGTGCTCGACCGCGAGGAAGCGGCCGGTGCGGCCCATGCCGGTCTGGATCTCGTCGGCGACGAACAGCGTGCCGTACTTCTTGCAGAGCGCGGCCGCGCCCGGCAGGAATTCATCGGTGGGCATGTTGACGCCCTTGCCCTGGATCGGCTCGACGACGAAGGCCGCGACCTCGCGCGACGACAGCGCCTTCTCCAGCGCAGCGAGATCGTTGAACGGGATCGAGGTGCAGCCCGGCAGCAGCGGCTCAAAACCGGTGCGGAAATTCGAATCGCCGGTGAGCGACAGCGCGCCATAGGTCAGGCCGTGATAGCCATGCGCGCAATAGACGATGCCCGGGCGGCCCGTGGCGCCGCGCGCGAACTTGATGGCGGCCTCGACCGTCTCCGCGCCGGAATTGGCAAAGAACGCCTTGTCGAGATACGGCACATATTTCAGCAGCCGCTCGGCGAGCACGCCGGCGAGCGTCGACACGTCGAACTGGACGAGATTGGGCAGATCGGCATCGAGCACGCTCTTGAGCGCCTCGCGCATGACGGGGTGATTGCGTCCGATCGCAAACACGCCGAAGCCCGACAGCAAATCGAGGTAGCGCGCGCCGTCGCGGTCGTAGAGGTACTGCCCCTGCCCCTTCTGGAAACCGACGTCGTAGCCGATGGTCTTGAGAACCCGAACGAACTGCTCGTTCAGGTACCGGTTATGCAGGGAGCTACGCTGCGCCTGGCGGTCCGCAAATAGCTGGGCTAAGTCTGGATTTGGACTGTGCATCCGCTACATACTTCGGTTGATGGCTGTTTCGTCAACAGAAAACGATGGTTGCGGCCTTTTGCCCTTTTTCGGACCATCTTCGCAAGCACAGCTTTAGACCATGTTGCACTGCCGAGGAACTATCATGCGTTTATCCCTTTACTCCGGAATAATACTGGCTTGTGGTTACACCTGCCTGACACCGGCGCTCGCTGCCGATCCGACCGGCGACTGGCGGGTCGCCGACGGCGTCGCCAACATTCGCGTGGCACAATGCAACGGCAGCATGTGGGGCGCAGTGTCCTGGGAAAAGACCCCGGGCGGCCGCGACGAGCACAATCCTGATGTCTCGAAACGGAGCAGACCGAGCTTGGGCATGGCGATCCTGATCGACATGAAGAAGAAGGCCGGCGTCGATCAATGGGAAGGCCAAGTCTATAACGCCCAGGACGGCCAGCTCTACTCCTCGACCATCACGCCCGTCGGCACCGATCAGCTCGAGATCAAGGGCTGCGTGCTCGGCTTCCTGTGCGGCGGCGAGACCTGGACCCGGGTTGCCCCGCCGATCCCCTCGAGCCCTGCCAACAGCATGGCCAAGGGCGCGCCGAAGACCACGGGCGCCGCGCCCAAGATGGCCGCGCCCCCTGCTCCTCCGCCCGCGGCCGGCAGCGCTCCGAAGAGCACCGCCGCGGCGGCGAAGCCCGGCCCGAAAGGCGCCGCCGACACCGTCGGCGACATCTGCCTACTCCCTGAGATTGCGGGGTTTGCCCATGAGGGCCGGCTGAAACAATAGCACTGCCGCGAGCGTGGTCACGAGCGACAGCGCAAGCAGCTTGCCCATGCTCGACGTGCCGGGATGGCTCGACAGCCACAGGCTGCCGAATGCGGTCGCCGTCGTCAACGCGCTGAAAAAGATCGCTCGCGTCAGGCTGGTTTGCAGCAGGTTTGTCCTGCCGGAGCGCCAGGCCACGACATAGTAGATCTTGAACGCGACGCCGATGCCGAGCAGCAGCGGGAACGCGACGATGTTGGCGAAGTTGAGCGGCAGCCCGATCAACACGCAGATTTCGAGCGTGACCGCGCCTGCAACCAGAAGCGGCACCAGCGTCATCAGCACATCGGTGATCCGCCGCAGCGTGATCCAGAGCAAGAGGCCGATCACGAGGAGCGCGTAGACGCCGGCGTGGATGAACGCCTTCACGACGGTGTCGCCGGACTTCAGGATCGACACCGGCCCGCCGATCGCGGTCGGCTCGGCGGCGAGCACGGCGGCGGCAAATTTGCGCAGCGTATCGTTGTCGTTGGGGTCGCCGCGCGGCAGCGCCTCGACGCGGATGATGCCGTCCTTGCTCTTCCACGCCGAGACGAGATCGGGCGGCAGACTGTCCAGCGTCACCGGTCCGGCCTGCATCGCATTGCGGAGCTGGTCGAACACGATCTTCATCGGCGTGACGAACACGGCTTGCGCCTTGTTGCGGGTCGCCTCGTCGGACTCGGCGAGCTTTTGCAGCGCGTCCGCAAGCCGCCGTGAAGCAACCGCGCCCGGCCCCTTGTCGCCGCCGGCGGTCCGGCGCAGGCTTTCGACCGACGACTTCAGCGCGTCGACATTTTCCTGGTCGGTCGGTTCGGCGTCGATCTGATCCGGATTGAGCGCGGGGTTGAGCACCTTGGCGCCTTGCGCGATCAGCTTCAGCTTCGGCCCCTGGTCCGGTGGCACGAAGCTGTCGAGCGACATCACGCGCAGAACCTCCGGCAGCTTCTCGAGCTTGGCCTCGATCTGCCTGGCCTGCTCCTCGGAGTTGACCAGCACGTTGATGGCGTTAGCCCCGGTGTTGGGGTCCTTGCGCAGGTCGAGGAAGGTCGCAATCGACTCGGCGTTCGGATTGCGCAGGTTCATCGGGTTGAAGTCGAACTTCATGAAGTAGAGCAGCGGCAGACCGCCGAGCGCGAGCAGCAGCGTGCCGCCGACGATCAGCACCCGATGCGTCTCCAGGAAGCGGTCGAGGGGGGCCAGGAAAGCGTAGCCGACCGGCTCCATTTCGCCGGGCGGGTTGAGCAGCTTCAACAGCGCCGGCAACACGGTGATGCTCGACAGAAATGCCACGAGCATACCGACGCCGGCGATCTGGCCGAGCTCCGAAATGCCCTTGTAGTCGGTCGGCATGAAGCAGAGGAATCCGGCGGCGGTCGCCATCGCGGCGAGCGACAGAGGCACCGCCGAACGCTTCGCGGCCAGCACCAGCGCGGCCGAGAGATCGTTGACCTTGTAGCGCTCCGAGCGGTAGCGGACGCTGTACTGGATACCGAAGTCGACGCCGAGACCGACGAACAGCACCGCGAATGCAATCGACAGCAGATTGAGCGAACCCACCATCATGAGACCGACCGCGGTGGTGATCGCAAGCCCGACGAACAGATTGACGAACACCGCGAAGATGATCTTCGACGAATGCAACGCGAGCCACAGGATCAACAGTACGACGACGACGGTGCCGATGCCGTTGACCACCGCGCCCTCCTGGACGGTGGCGTATTCCTCGTTTGCGATCGGCACCGGTCCCGTGAGGCGCACGCGCGCCTGGTACTTGCCCGCAAAATCCAGCTCAGTCGCCGCTTTCCGGATCGCGTCGGTCGCACCCTTGCCGGGCTCGAGCGCGTTGTAATCGAGGACCGGCTTGAACTCGATGAAGGCGCGCTTGTCGGACGCTTCGAGCGGCTTGTCGCTGACCAGCTCGCGCCAGGAGAAGGTCGCGTTGCCCTTCTTCAGCACGGTCTCGACCGTCTGGGCGATCAGGTTGAAGGGACGCTCGGTGTTGTCGAGCTTGACCTGGCCGCGCTTGACGCCGGCAAGCCCCGTCTCCAGCGCGCCAGTGAGGCCACGGATCGACGGATCGCCCGCCATGATCTCGATCAGGGGAGCGGCGGATTCGAACTGGCTGGTGATCTTGCCGACCTCTTCCGTCGGCAGGAACAGGAGGCCGTTCTTCTCGAAGAACTCGCCGCTGCCGAGCTGCTGCATCGACTGGAAGTTGGTCCTGTCGTCTTTCAGCTTGGCGAAGAGCGCATCAGCGGCCGAATTGGTCAGTTCCGGCGTCGCCCCCTCGACGACGGCGAGAATCGTCGCGTCGCGGTCGAACGCACGGTCGAAGAGCTGGTCGCGCTGCCGCCAGTCGAGGTTCTGGGCGATCAGCGAATTGATGTCGGTGTTGATGGCGAAGTGATGCGCCGCATAGTAGCCCGCCGCGACCGACAGCAGGAGCCCGAGGACGACAACGAGGGTGGCAAACCGGGTGCAGGCCCTGACGATCGCAACGACTATACTTTGCAGCACATCATTTCTTTCTAGCGTTAACAGCTTGCCGGAAACGCCCGCTCTTTATCGGAGTTCCCAGGCGAAACCTATTGCTGTTTTGGGTGGTTCTAGCCCGGTGAAGGTTCGAGGAAATTGAGGAAGAACATGGCAAAACCACGCGTCGGGCCGGTATAGCCCCCCACTTGAGGCCGTAAAGTGACGAACCGGTGAGGCACTGGGCCGTCCGGGCTTTACGTACTATAGTACCGCAAGACCTGCCCGGTCGGGAACCAAAACCGCCTTCAGGCTTTCCTCAGGACCGATTTTTTGACACAAAGCCCGGTATCTCCGTGCGCTTGGGTCCAAGGGGACTGTGGCGGAACCGCCCGCGGGAAACCAATGGTGCGGATATTGCAACTCATTGGTAAGTACCGGGGTGCCTCCGGGGACAACTGAACGAATTTGGTGCAACTTGCGTGATGGGCGTCCAATGGAAGTTTATCTAGCGCAGCCGCGCGGCTTTTGTGCCGGCGTGGTGCGTGCGATCGAGATCGTGGAACGGGCGCTGGAGAAGTACGGCCCGCCGGTCTATGTGCGCCATGAGATCGTGCACAACAAATACGTCGTCGAGAGCCTGAAGAACAAGGGCGCGATCTTCGTCGAGGACCTCTCCGAGGTGCCGCCGATGGCCGTGACCGTGTTCAGCGCCCATGGCGTGGCGCGCAGCGTCGAGGAAGAGGCCGCCGCGCGCAACCTGCCGGTGCTGAATGCCACCTGCCCCCTGGTCACGAAAGTTCACAATCAGGGGAAGCGCTACATGTCCAAGGGCCGCATCCTGATTCTGATCGGGCATGCCGGCCACCCCGAGGTCGAGGGCACCATGGGCCAGGTTCCGGGTCCCGTGCTGCTCGTGCAGAACGTCGAGGACGTCAAAGCGTTAACGCTGCCGGAGGACGCCCCGGTGGCCTACATCACCCAGACCACGCTGTCGGTGGACGACACCAAGGACATTATTGCGGCCCTGAAGGCCCGTTTTACAGATATTCAAGGCCCGGACATCCGGGATATCTGCTATGCGACACAGAACCGCCAATCTGCGGTAAGGGATTTGAGCAAGCTGGTCGATCTGATCTTGGTGGTGGGCGCCGCCAATAGTTCGAACTCGAACCGGCTCCGCGAAATCGGCACTGAGGCCGGCGTCGCGAGCTATCTGATCGCCGATGGCAGCAAGCTCAATCCGGAGTGGTTGAAAGGCGTCAAGACCGTCGGCATCACGGCCGGCGCCTCGGCGCCTGAAGTTCTCGTGGATGACGTGATTGAGGCCCTGAGACGGATCGGACCGGTCACGGTCTCGGTGCTCCCGGGCCGCGAGGAGAACATCGAATTCCGGCTTCCGGCAGAACTCGCCGCAAGCTGACCTTCCTGAATTCCTAATCCCAGAAAGAAACGTGTAATGGCTATACCCTTCTTCAAGGAAATGCGTATCGGCGGCTATTTGCTCAAGCAGAAACTGCTTGGCCGCAAACGCTATCCGCTCGTGTTGATGCTGGAGCCGCTGTTTCGCTGCAATCTCGCCTGCGTCGGCTGCGGCAAGATCGACTATCCGGATGCGATCCTCAACCGCCGCATGACGGCGCAGGAGTGCTGGGACGCCGCCGACGAGTGCGGCGCGCCGATGGTCGCCATCCCCGGCGGCGAACCGCTGATCCACAAGGAGATCGGCGAGATCGTGCGCGGCCTCGTCGAACGCAAGAAGTTCGTCTCGCTCTGCACCAACGCGCTGCTGCTCGAGAAGAAGCTCGACCTGTTCGAGCCCTCGCCTTACCTGTTCTTCTCGGTGCATCTCGACGGATTGAAGGACCACCACGACAAGGCCGTGTCGCAGAAGGGCGTGTTCGACCGCGCCGTCTCAGCGATCAAGGCCGCGAAGGCGCGCGGCTTCACCGTCAACGTCAACGCAACGATCTTCGACGGCCACCCGGCCGAAGAGATCGCAAAATTCCTCGACCTCACCGTCGAGCTCGGTGTCGGCGTCTCGATGTCGCCGGGCTACGCCTATGAGCGTGCGCCGGACCAGGAGCACTTCCTCAACCGCACCAAGACCAAGAAGCTGTTCCGCGACGTCTTTGCGCTCGGCAAGGGCAAGAAGTGGAATTTCATGCATTCCGGTCTGTTCCTGGACTTCCTCGCCGGCAACCAGGAATACGAGTGCACGCCCTGGGGCATGCCCGCCCGCAACATTTTTGGCTGGCAGAAGCCCTGCTATCTGCTCGGTGAAGGCTATGCAAAAACCTTCAAGGAGCTGATGGAGACCACCGACTGGGATTCCTACGGCACCGGCAAGTACGAGAAGTGCGCCGACTGTATGGCCCATTGCGGCTACGAGCCGACGGCCGCGACCGCCGCGCTGACCAACCCGCTGAAGGCAGCCTGGGTGTCGCTGCGCGGCATCAAGACTTCGGGCCCGATGGCACCGGAGATCGACCTCACTAAGCAGCGCCCGGCGCAGTACATCTTCTCGGAGCAGGTCGAGAAGAAGCTCTCCGACATCCGCCGCGACGAGGCGGAGGCTGCCCAGCAGAAGGCTTCGACGGCGGCGTAAGCGGCAACGGCGTCGATGACAACAAAAGGCCCGATCGCTCGGCGATCGGGCCTTTTCGTTTGTTCAGCTCAAACGCCAGGAGAGAGCGGAGGCATTGCGCGGGCTGCGCTCCCTCCGGTTCGCTCTCCCTTAAAAAAATCGCTGCCGTGGTCGAAGCACTCCGCGTCCGAGCGTCCTGCACGAGTAAGCGCCATCGGCCCTCTGGCGCGTATCGAGGTCGACCATGGCAGGACTGGCAGCACCAGTTCACCGGATTCCCGCTGGTTTCCTGCCATGGCCAAGCGATCTGATCTCAGAAGCGATAGTTGAGACCGGCCTTGACGATGTGATCAGTCGCTTCAGCCTTGTTGCCACCAACCTTGTAGTCCTGCGCAGCCGCTACATAGTTGTATTCGACTTTGAGTGACAGATTGTTGGTGAAGGCATGCTCTACGCCTGCACCGACCAAATAACCGACCTTCCACTTGTCGCCACCGGTCAAGCCGACGGGATCCTTTGCATCAATCTCCATCATCGCAAGGCCGGCCGTACCATAGACAAGCGTGCGATCGAATGCAGCGCCAACCCGCCCCTTGGCGGCAAATAGCCATTTCTGATCCACCGATGTCTTCGTCAGTGTCGAGTCCTTGGCGCGTTGGCCACCGAGATGGCTGCCCTCGAGTTCGGCGCCGAGCACAATCGAGCCCATCTGGTAGTTCCCGCCGAGCTGGAGCCCAGCAGCAATGCTGTCGCGGTCCTCGAACGATTTGCCGAACTGCTGCCGAGCATAGCTGGCGTGCACACCGACATATGCGCCGGTCCAGGTGAAGGCGGGCGGCGTGACGTAAGGCACCGGCGCAGAAGTGCGCCGCGGCAAATCCGCCGCGGACGCCTGGGCAACTGCCAGAGCGCCGACCGCGAGAATGAGTGCCAAGCGATAAGAAAACATCATCAACAGATCTCCATTCCACTGTGGGATTCGGCCTCTCGGCGAGAGGCCGCCACGCTCTGTCGATGACGTTGGCCCGCCCTCTCCGCGGGCGTTCCGCGAAAGGTCTGACGGGCGATTTGCTAATCTCGCTCCAGTGTCGAGCCGAACGCACCAACGACGAACGTGTCGCCAAGGATGTCGCGGTTTGGAATTACCCGGACATTACGGGGCAATGGATTGAATAAATGAACATTGACGCGAGCGATCGGCAGTCTGTTAACGAAATCTCTCTCGCCAGATCGTTGCGGCATCGAGAACTCTGCCATCACAAGGCTATCGCAACGCCTTGAACTTGAGCTCGAAAGTTGACCCGCCGCTGGGCGTCTCCTCGACGCCGACGGACCCTTCATGTAGTGCCATCACCTGCGCCACAATCGTCAGACCGAGGCCGACGCCTTCGCGATCCGTCGTGCCGCGCGCGAAAGGCTGAAATACCTGCTCGCGCTTGCCCTGTTCGATCCCGGACCCGTGATCAATGACCCGGATGCGGGCCGGCTCCAGGATTTCGACGGTGATCGGTTCAGACGATGCGCCATGACGCACGGCGTTGCGCAGGAGATTGGCGATCGCGGTCGTGATGGCTGTTGGCGAGCCACGGGTTCCGACTTGATGATCGGGGGCGATTAGCTCGATTTCGACCCCCTCGGCGAGCGCGGCCGGGACCGCGTCAGCAACGACGGTCCGCGCGAGGGAGACGAGATTGATCTGCTCGAACCCGACAGGCTCGCCGGTCAGGCGTGCCAGGTGCAGGAGCATCTTCACTGTCTCGGAGATTTGCTGCACGTCACCGACCAACTGCGAGCGCGCTGGCTCATCGGAAATCGCTTCGAGATGCGCCCGGAGCTTCGTCAGTGGTGTGCGTAGCTCATGCGCAGCATTGGCGAAGAAGTTTCGCTGGGCCACGGATGCCCGGTCGATCCGTTCGAGCGCCCTATTGAACGCAACCACAAGCGGCCGCAGCTCTGTGGGTGCCGCGGCCTCTGGAAGGCGCCGGCCGCCAGGCACGCCATCGATGACTTCGGCTGCTGCAGCAGCGAGGCGGACGGGGCGTGCAATGAGTCTCGGGACGATCACCAATGCTGCCACCCCGGCGATCGCGAGGATGACGAGAAGAGGCACGGACAGCAGCACACTCGCCACCAACGCCTCGAACAGCGCGGGGAAACGCTCGATTGGCAAGCCGCCGAGCTCGATCGAAACCGGCCCGGCCCGTGTCTCACGGCTCGCTACAAACGCGTGAGACTGGCTGGTGCCGAGCTTCAGCTCGAACGCCGCGTAATTGGTCCGTGAAATCTGAGCTGGATCCCGCCGCACCTCGGAAACCTGCCTTTCTCCGCCGGCCGTGGACTGCACCCCATCAGAGACAATGTACCAGATCGAGGGATGCTCTCTCAGCAGGGTTTGCAGCGCAGGCGTCGGCGTGACTACAAGCCGTCCCTGATCGTCGCGGGTCACCGCGTCTTTCAGGGCGTCGACGACTTCTGCTGCGACGTCGCCGCCCTTTTCCTGAAAGTGGCCGATCAGGATGATCCCGATGCCCATGCATAGCAGGAAGACGAATGACATCAGGCCGATCAGGACTGCGGCGCGAAATGCGATCGACTTATTCACTCGCATCGGAGCTCAACAAGTAACCGACGCCGCGAATTGACCGGATCGTTACGCTGCAACCAGCCTCGCGGAGGCGACGTCGGAGACGGCTCACATGGGAGTCAAAGGCATTGGACTCGATCTCGTCGTCGAAGCTGTACACCGCGGCATTGAGCGTCTCGCGCAGTACAACCCGACCGATCCGACGAATCAGGAGTTCCAGTATCGCGAGCTCCCGCCGCGGTACCATGAATGGAACGTCATTACAGTAGGCGCAACGATCTTTGACGTCGAATCGGAGATTGCCGACTTCGACGGATACGCCTTGGTCGAGGGAGCAGCGTCGCACGACAGCGCGCGCCCGGGCGATGAGTTCCGCTGGCTCGAAGGGCTTGCCGACATAGTCGTCCGCTCCGTTGTTCAAGGCGTCGGCGATCTCATTTGGATCGTCCCACGCCGTCAGGACAACTGTCCCCGGACGCGGCCGAAGGGCCCTCAGTTCACGGAGGAGCTGGACTCCGTCACCATCCGGCAGCCTGCGATCAAGGACGACTAGCTCGAATTTTGCGACGGCCAGTGCTGCGCGCGCGGCATCGACGGATGACACGGTATCGACCGTGCCGATTGCCTTCGATAGGGTCGCCTGCAGCCAACCGCAGAGCTCTGCGTCATCCTCGACAATCAAAACGCGCATATGGCTTCCGAATAGACGCAATCACCGGGTTAGATTGATAGACTTTCGCGACGAACATTGCGGCTGTGTTACGGTGACTTTGCTGGCGCGCCATCAGACGGCAGACTTTCGTATGCCCGATGTGTGCTCTGGATAGTAGCGTTGAGCACGGAAGGGTCCGGCATCAGTAATCGGATGGATCGCGCGCGTAGGCCCCTACGCGATCATCGGGGCGGCGTTCAATGTCCGCGTAGTCATTCGTAACTATCGGACATCCGCCGCGACGAGGCCGTGGCTGCCCAGCAGGAGGCTTCGAGCGCTTAAGAGCAAGACGTCCCGCTCACCCCGCCCCGCGCGAGCGAGGCGGGGTTTTGCTTGCCTGCAACGCTGGCGCTGCAGCCGATCATAATTCCCGTCCTTCCGATGCAGGACGCGCAAAAGCCCCGGCCGAGGCCGGGGCTTCACAAAACGGATGGTCGGAGGCTTAGTACTTCGCAACCACCGGAGAACCGAACTTGTAGCTTACGCGGCCCAGCACCGACCAGGTATCGAACCGGGTGCTGTGATCGCTGAACACGCCGCGCGGAGCGTTGGTCGCCAGGAACAGGCTTTCCCGATTGCCGCCGCAGCACGCGCCGAAGTCGTAGTAATTGCCTTCGATGCCCAGAATCCAGTTGCGCGAGGCCATCCACTCGATACCGCCGCCCGCAGTCCAGCCGACCCGGGTCTCGCTGCGGTCAGTGTAGTCGACCGTGTCCTGAATCCTCGTGTTCAGATCAGCGAACGCGGCGCCGCCCTTGACGTAGAACAGCCAGGCACCGCTGGTCACACCGAGCCGCGGCGTGACGGTTGCCATCCAGCGCATGCGGGCGTGGAACGTATCAGATGCCGGGAAGAACGGGCTGACTGCGTCCGCGCTGATGTCGGTGTAGGACGCGGAGCCCTCGATGCCGAGCAGGAAGTTGTTGATCGTCCAGTTGTAGCCAAGGTGGCCGCCGATCATGAAGCCATCGGCGTTGAGGCGGAAGCTGTCACCCGCCGCCAGGTTGTAGTGGCCGATGCCATTGAAATCGAAGCGCGGGTCGGTCTCAGCCCAGCCAACATGGGCACCGATATAGAAGCCGCTCCAGTCGTAGGCGGCCACCACGGGAGGCGGCGCCTTGGTGTAGGGCCGTGCAGCCAGATCGGCCGCCGAAGCGCTCGCCGTGCCGATCACGAGCGCGGAAAGAGCGACAGCAAACTTCTTCATTTCGGGTCCCCAGCCATTGAATAGATTGGTTCCTGATAGCTATTCCGCCTGATAGCTATTCCGGCAGCAAATGACTGTAGCCACGCCGCCACAACCAGCTTTGAATCAATCTGTTTCCCATCGTTTCGAATTGCGTACGGCGACAAGGCACAGCCCAAGGCGACAAATGACAAAGCCCGACCGCGACGCGGCCGGGCTTTGGCTGTTGACTGTCAAACCGTCGTCGTGGGCGCTCAGGCCGTCTCGGGGATGAGGCCTTCGTCGCCGACGAGATAGTCGCGGCAGCCGCGCAAGCTGCGCAGCGCGCGGTTGAAATCGATGCCGGTCGAGACCAGGGCGCGCAGCGTGGCCGGATTGCGCGCGACGCCGCGCAGGACGGTTGCGACGTCGATCTTGCCGTTCGGCTTGATCGCGGCGCGGGCCAGCGCCGGCAGCGCGCGATGGGCGGGGTCGCTGATGACGCGGATCGCGGCAAAGGGCAGCCCCGCCTCTGCCGCGTAGGCCGCCGCGATGTGGCTTTCCATGTCGACGGCCGCAGCCCCGGTCTCCGAGTGGAGCGCCGCCTTGCAGGAGCGGCCCGTGACCACTTCCTCGGCGCCCGCAAGGCTGCCGCGGACGACGCGGCGGCGGCCGGAGGTGAGCTTGTCGATGAGATCGTCGCCGAGCGCGAGGCCGGCGGCCCAGCGGGCATCGCCTGCCAGAACTTCGGTGGCGACCACGACGTCGCCCGAGCGCAGGCTGGGATCGAGCCCGCCGGCCACGCCAAACGAAATCACGCCCCGGATGGTCTCGGGGTCCACCACGGTCAGGAGCGAGCGCAATTGCGTCGGGCTGCTGGACGAGCAGATGACGGCCATTCCGGGCCCGGCCGCGATGCGGGCTTCCTGAACCAGGCCAGTCACAATAAGTACCGGCCGCAGGTCGATCGCACTACCTGCGGTAAAATAGTCCCCCGTCCCCAAAGTCACATTCCGACCCCTACCACCCTGCTGTTGGTGTTCCTTAAGTTCCGATACCGCGCCAGCGCCCACAGCGGAAAGAACTTCGGGTAACCATGATAGCGTAGATAAAACACGCGGGGGAAGCCTGTAGCGGTATAGCGCTGCTCGTCCCACAGCCCTTTTTGGTTCTGTGTTGCAATCAGGTACTCCACCCCACGGGCGACGCAGGGGTGATCCACCTCGCCCGCCGCCATCAGGGCAAGCAAAGCCCATGCCGTTTGCGAGGCGGTCGAGGGCGCGGCCTCCCAGCCCTTGTAATCCAGCCGGTAGCTGACGGCGTCCTCGCCCCAACCGCCGTCCTTGTTCTGGATCGAGACCAGCCAGTCCGCCGCCTTCCGAATCATCGGATCCTTGTGGTCGACCCCCGCCATGTTCAGCGAGCACAGCACCGACCAGGTGCCGTAGACGAAATTCATGCCCCAGCGGCCATACCAGGACCCCTCCGGGTGCTGGGTCTTGCGCAGATAGGCGATCCCGGCCGCCACGGCCTTGTTGTTGGCCTGGGTCTGGCCGAGCTGGGCCAGCATCGAGACGCAGCGCGCGGTGACGTCCTCGGTCGGCGGGTCGAGCAGCGCGCCGTGGTCCGAGAACGGGATGTTGTTCAAATAATATTCGAGGTTGTTCACGTCGAAGGCAGCCCAGCCGCCATCATCGCTCTGCATACCCTCGATCCACTCGCGGCCGCGGTCGATCGCAACATCGTAACCCGCCGCACCGTGCTCCCGGCGCATGCGGTCCATCGACATGACAACCACGGCGGTGTCGTCGAGATCGGGATAATGGGCGTTGTTGTACTGGAAGGCCCAGCCGCCCGGGCGCGTCTCGGGCCGCTTCACCGCCCAGTCGCCCTTGACGTCCAGCACCTGCTTCGGGATCAGCCAGTCGAGGCCCTGCTTGGTGGCCGCCACGGCCTCCGGGCCGCCGGCTTCGAGCAGCGCATGGGCAGTCAGCGTCGTATCCCACACCGGCGAGACGCAGGGCTGGCAATAGGCTTCGTCGTCCTTGATCACGAGCAGCTTGTCGATGCCCCGGCGCGTGATCGCGCGCGGCGGGAAATTCTCGTCCTTGCCGAGCGCGTCGTACATCATGACGATGTTGGCCATCGGCGGATAGATCGCGCCCATGCCGTCCTCGCCGTTCAGCCGCTCCTCGGTGAAGGCGAGCGCTGCGTCGATCGCGCGCTTGCGCAGGCTTTTCGGAAACAACGGCTCGACGGCGCGCAGGATCTTGTCGAGCGCGCGGAACAGCACGAACCAGCCCATGCTCTGATGCGGCGCCTTGGCGGTCATGCCGATCGAACGCGGGTCCTGCAGGAACAGTTCGTCGATGCCGACGCCCTTCGGATTGCGCGCGAGCGGCTTCAGCGCCGCCAGCACCATCAGCGGCACGATGGTGGTGCGCGCCCAGTAGGAAATCTTGTTGAGATGGAACGGCGACCAGAACGGCAGCAGCATGATCTCGATCGGCAGCACCGGCACGGCTCGCCAGGTCACGACGCCGTACATCGCGAGCGTGAAGCGCGTGAAGACGTTGCTGTTGATCGCGCCGCCGCGGGAGCGGATCGCGTCGCGCGCCCGCACCATGTGCGGTGCGTCGACGGAGTCGCCGATCATCTTGAGCGCGAAATAGGCCTTCACGCTCGCGCTCATGTCGAAGGCGCCGTCATGCACCAGCGGCCAGCCGCCATGGGCGCCCTGCACGCGGCGCAGATAGTTGCCGATCTTGGCTTCGAGTGCGGCATCGACCGGCTCGGCGAGATGGTGCCGCAGCAGGATGTATTCGGCAGGAATCGTGCAGTCGGCCTCGAGCTCGAACACCCAATGGCCGTCAGGCTGCTGGAAGCCGAGCAACCCTTGCGTTGCCGACGCAATGCTCGATTCCAAGACTTCGCGGTTGCTCGCGCTCTTGCTGACCGAATGCATCTCGTTCGTTCTCTCTGATCTCTTTCCGAATTGAAAACCGGCGCTCCGTGCCGGGACGATTGGCCCGCTCTCTATCGCGGGCCCGAAACCTTGCCCAAGACCAGATCCGCGGCGCGATCGCCGGACCGGACCGATCCCTCAATGGTTGCAGGCAATCCCGTATCAGTCCAGTCGCCGGCAAGGAACAGGTTCTTGTGCGCCGTGACCGGTCCGGGACGCATGCCATTCTGCTCGGGCGTTGCGGCAAAAGTGGCTCGGCGCTCGCGCACGATCTGCCAGGCCGGCAGTTCGCCGGAAACGCCGCCGGCCTTGCAGACGTCGCGCCAGATCGCCTGCGCGAGCTCCTCGCGCGGCATGTCGACGAGACGGTCGCCATTGCTGATCGTGACGGACAGGCGGTTCGGGAAGGCGAACAGCCATTCCACGAGCCCGCCGACCACGCCCAGGATCGGAGCCGAGCCCGGCGGCGGATCAAAACGGAAATGCGCATTCACGATCGCGCGGAACTTGGTCGGCGTCTTCACGCCCGGCAGCAGCGTTGATGCAGCGCGCGGCGGCACCGCCATCACGACAGCATCATCAGGTCCGAGCTGGATCACGTCCTCGCCGCCGAAGCTCAGCGTGCTGACGCGACCATCGGACGTCGCGAACTCGCGCAGCTCATGGCCGAGCTGAACCGAATGGCCCCGCTCCTCAAGGAATTTCACCGCGGGCTCGATCAGCACGGCGCTCAAGCCGTCGCGCGCAATCAGCGGGCGGCACGCCTGCCCTCCCGCAAGCAGCGTCTCGCGCACGATGGCACCCGCAAGCCCCGCCGAGCCCTCGGGCGGATCGACATTGAGGGCTGCAAGGAGGAGCGGCTGCACGAGCCGCTGGTAGAGCGTGCCCTCGCACGGGATCGACTTGCCGACGAGCGTGTCGGGCGAGGCCCAGATCAGCGGCGCCAGCTTGAGATAATCCATCAGGCCGGTGTCGGGGACGCGCCGGCTCTCGTCGAGCACCCAGCTCGGCAGCCGGCTATCGCCGAGATCGAGCTGCCAGCGCTGCCCGGTGGCAAGGTCGACAAAGGGAAACTGCGCGCGCTGCGGCCCGACCAGCCCGGCTTCAGTGCCGATCGAGCGGGCATAGGCGATCGCATGGCGATTGCCCGACAACAGCAGATGATTGCCGTTGTCGATGGTGAGATTGGTTGCGCCGTCGAAATAGGAGCGGCAGCGGCCGCCGGCCTGCTGGGTCGCCTCGTGCACGGCGACCTTCCAGCCGCCATTGGCGAGCCGCACAGCGGCGGAGAGGCCGGAAATTCCGGCGCCGATGATGTGAACTGTCTTTTGCATCAGAGGAAAGCGTAACGGAGAAGGATGGCGATGCGTGTGACCTTCGACACACGCACCGGCTGGCGCGGCGCCGCGAAGCCACGCGCGATCAGAAGGTCCAGAATCGCGTGGTAGTATTTCGACATGATCCGCGGCGCGCGCACGGCGCGGCGCTTGTTGCGGTTCATGATCTCGTCCGACTTCTCAAAATGCACTTTGGCGCGCTGTGCGAGCGGCACGCACACCTTCGGCAGCGCGCGCTCCGCGATCACGCGATTCGGATCGTTCGAGGTGATGCCGGCGTGCAGCAGCGCCTCGCGCGGCAAATAGAGCCGGCCGAGCGTCGCGTCCTCGTCGATGTCGCGCAGGATGTTGGTGAGCTGGAGCGCGCGGCCGAGATGATGGGCGAGCTGAATGCCGTCGTCTTCCGGCAGGCCGAACACCCGCACCGACAGGCGCCCCACTGCGCTTGCGACGCGATCGCAGTAGAGATCGAGCGTTGCCATGTCGGGTGCGCGGATGTCCTGCGGCACGTCCATCTCCATGCCGTCGACGATGGCGAGGAAATCCTCGCGCTTCAGCCCGAACGTCTTCACGGAGGCGACGTAGTCCTTGAGCCGCGCCGGCGGATGCCCCTGATAAAGCGCATCGATGTCGTCACGCCATTGCTGAAGCGCGGCCAGCCGCACGTCGCGCGGACCGTCGGAATCGGCGATGTCGTCGACCTGGCGGCAGAAGCTGTAGATCTGGAACATGGCCTCGCGCTGGTCGCGCGGCAGGATCCGCATCGCGGCGTAGAACGAGCTGCCGGATGCGGTCGTGCCGTAATTGGCGCTGGGCGAGGTCGCCTCAAGCGTCATGCGCGGGCCCCGGATTGGAGACAGGCCGGCGCCCGATCGCGCGGCGGCCGATTTCGCCGAGGATCCCGGCGAGGCTGAAGGTGATGAGCTCGAGCTTGTTGAGATGCACGCGTTCGCGCAGGGGATCGCGCACCTTCAACAAACGCACGATGCGGTCGGCGTAGGCCTGGATCACCGAGATGTCGACGCCGAGACGGAAATCCCTGACCTCGGCGCACAGCGACCTGCTTTCGTTGAGCAGCAGTTCGTTGCGCGCCGCGAGCGCCTGGAGGCATTGCAGCATGGCGGGCGGCGACTGGTCGAGCCCGAGCTGCTCGACCGACGCGCCGCTCGCGGCCAGCGCATCGCGCGGAAGGTAGACACGGTTGAGCGCGCGGAAATCCTTGCCGCAATCCTGCAGGTGATTGTTGATCTGCAAACCCGCGCAGAGCGCGTCGGACGCCGTCCAGGTCGAGGTGCTCTCGCCATGGACGTCGAGCATGAAGCGGCCGACCGGCATCGCCGAGTAGCGGCAATAATGGATGACCTCGTCCCAGGTCTCGTAGCGCAGCTTGGTCACGTCCATCCGGAATGCGACGAGCACGTCGAGCGCATGGCGCGGCGGCATGCCGCGCTCGGCCAGCGCCCGGCGCAGGATCACCGCCTCGGCCTGCGTGTCGCCATTGCCGAGGAGCTCGCGCTCGAACAGGTCGAGATAAGCGAGCTTCTCGTCGGGCTTCAGCGTGGCGTGGTCAGCGATGTCGTCGGCCGTGCGGACGAAATTGTAGAACGCCAGAATGAGGGCGCGATGACGCGGATGAATGATCCAGGACGCGACGGGAAAATTCTCGTCGCGGTCACCCTTTCCGGATCTCAATTCGTTCGCAGAGGTCATCGAGGATTGGTTAACAATCGTCTGGCTGGACAAGGCTTTTTCGGGCTTTGCGCGGGTTCACGCCGGCCGGAACCGTCGCGGCCCCCATATAGGGGAATACGACCGTAAAACCAATCCTGTCTCTCGATACCCTGCCCTGCGGGACCTGTGCGGGATTTGGACCCGCAGGGGCGGCGCAACGGGTCGCTATTGAACCCTTTTTGGGGGCCCGGCGAGCCCTATTGACCGTTGGCCTTCAGGACCTGATTGCAGGCCTCGGAGATCTTCGAGCGGTTCTCCTTCAAGCAGGCCAGAATGGTGAAATCGCCCTGATCGATGACGGGACGGCAGAACTTCTGCACGTCACGGGTGCAGGCCTTCTGCTCTTCAGGGGTGCCGCGCTGCTGGGCGACAGCCGCCGTCGAAAGCGATACCGACACCAGGGTGAGAGCGAGGAGAAATTTACGCATAGTGTTCCTTCATTCTGACGGCAGAATCGTTCCAATCCCGGACAGCACAGGGCGGACGACCGGAATAGATTGTTCTGATGGCCTTGCCACGGAAAGCGCAGCAGCGGAGAGAGCAGAAGCACTGGCAAATGCGGCCAAATTGGCACCTCACCCGCAAATCATGCTTCCCGCCCCTCTCATTGACAGATGTAACAGTTTGATACTACGGGATTATTTTTGAGCCTCTTGTTTTACCTTCGACCTGTTGCAGACATGCATCGCCACTCCCTACATGGACGACGTAAGGCGCGGCGGAAACGCGCGCAAAGCGGGCAAAAATGGCTGCGACGGGTCGCGATCACGAGACGTCGCGATCACGAGACGTCGCGATCACGAGACGTCGCGATCACGAGACTTGGGGCCGTCAAACTTTGAACCTGCCCCTGCATGGGGAACACTAAACCTTCGATGCGGCGAGACGTTCTTGTTTTGAAAGGACGTCACTACTGAAAACGGGATATATTCGACATGACATTCTTTGGACGACAGGCAATCACGGCGGCCGGCATTGGCGCAGCGCTGCTCCTTTCGGTCTCGGCGAGCCAGGCTCAGTCGTCCGGACCGTTTGCCGGCTTTGACGGCGCCTGGACGGGCACCGGCACGGTGTCGCTGTCCGACGGCACCACCGAGCGCATCCGCTGCAAGGCGGACTACAAGGTCGCCGCCAGCGGTCTCGGCCTGAAACAGGCGCTGCATTGCGCCAGCGACAGCTACAAATTCGACCTCAGCAGCGACGTCACGAGCCAGGGCGATCGGATCTCCGGCAACTGGAGCGAGGCGAGCCGCAACATCTTCGGCAATTTGCAGGGTACCGCCGGCGGCGGCCAGATCGACGTGTTCGTCGAGGCCAACGGATTTGCCGCCAGCCTGACGCTGCGCACCAACGGCACCAAGCAGACGGTGCAGATCAGCTCCAAGGGCGAAATTCGCGGCGTCAACATCACGATGACGAAGGGCTGACGCCTTTCACGCGTCGCTGGGAATACGGCCCCCGGTTCTCGCGAGCCGGGGGCTTTTTGCTGACATTGTTGCGGACATGGACCCAATTCGCAGACATCTGCTCAAGGCCGCCGGCCTCTTCGTAGCCGGTCGCGCCTTCGCCAATGACCAGCAGGGAAGGAGCATGCAGCCTTCATCGGTAAAACCGCGTCATGTGCTCTGCTTCCTCGGCAAGGACGAAAGCCTGCTGCATCCGCCGAAGGCGGTGGCCAAGACGATCGCGGATTTCAACTTCGAGATCGACCGCACCTATTCGCAGGCCAAGCCCGATCCGCACATGGAGCGATCGTTCGGCGTCTGCTGGGACCGCGTCTTCCCGAAAGCCTGGTCTGCCGCGGACGAAGCGGCCGTGGTCAACCACAAAGCGGTGCTCTACGTGCTGAGCCCGCCGCTGGAGCAGCAGAAAGCGGTGGCTTATTCGGCGGCGGCCCTGCGCATCGTCGAGGAGATGATCGAGACCGGCGCCACTGCCGTGAAGGGCGAAAGCGCCGGCGTTGCCCACGGCCTGGAGCGATGGCGCAGTCTCGGCGATCAGGCACGCAAGGGCGCAAAGACCAGTCAGGGCCTTGGCATAACCCTCGCCGTCGCCAAGGCGTGTCGTCTTGCTTTCGCCAAACGCCCGCTCGGCGGTAACAGCTATTACGAGACCGTCGGTTATCACCTCGTCGGCTTGCCAGAGGTCTATGTCGCGAAATCGCGCGGCAACGAATGGTCCGCGGTGATGCTCATGGAGGAGATTGCCAACGCCATGGCCGAGCACGGCATTGACGCTGCGCTGCGTGATCGCAAGCTCACGCTGTCCCGGCAACAGGACTACGCCGAGGACGACTTCAAGTTCAATCCGTACGGGATCGTCCGCATCGAGGCCTAGAGCATGATCCGGAAAAGTGTGCAGCGGTTTTCCCTCGCGACAAACGCGGAACGCGTTTGCGCGGAGATCATGCTCAAACAATGAGCTAAAGCGCGATGACGATTCAACCTAAAGCCATCGCGCTTTAGGCTGAACCCCGCCGAAAACTACACGATGGAGCCGTCGTGCCGTGCTGCCCGCATGGCTCGTCTCCGGCCGGCGCTCAGGCGCAGTCATTCAGACTGCGCCGATTCCATGTCCAGTGGATGAAGCTGCTCAGATCGCGGGCTTTCCGGCCCCGTGGATCTTCTCATGCAGATTGATCAGCCACATCGCCGTCGGCCGCAGGATGAAGAGATCGGCGACCAGCGCCGCCACCATCGAGAAGGCGCCCAACCAGCCGAACAGCCGCAGTGACGGCAGGTCCGAGAACACGGTCACGACCAGGCCGCAGGCCAGCACCACCGTGGTCAGGATCAGCGCAGGTCCGACCAGCACGGTCGCACGCTCCACCGCGAGCGCCGACGAGACGCCGGGCTTGCCCTCCAGCCGCAAGCGGTTGAGGAAGTGGATGGTCGCGCTCAGGCCGAGGCCGAACGAGACGGTCAGCGCCACGACGCTCGCAAATTGCAGGCCCTCCCCGAGCGCCCACAGCACGGTGCCCGCGAGCACCACCGGGAAGATGCCAGGCAGGATGCAGGCGAACATCACGACCCAGGAGCGGAAGGCGAGGCCAATGAAGATCGCGACCAGGGCGAACTCGACCGTGAGGCCGCGGTTCAGCTTCTCGATCATGTTCGCCGAGTTGCGCGCGGCAATGGCGGCAAGGCCGGTCACCGCGACCTCGTAGCCGGGGTGCTTCTTGCGGATGGCGTCGAGCTCAGTATCGAGCTTGTCGACGACCGGCAGGAGCTGGCTGGAATCGATGTCCGGGACGCGGCCGGCGACCACGACGGCATCCTGCTCGGCATCGATGAAACGACGCACCAGATGCTCAGGGATAACGTTCACATATTCCTTGAGCGTCGCAACGTCCGAGCTGCCCGCCTTTTCCGCGAGCCAGCGGCGCAGGGTCTCGATCGACCAGACATTGCCGACGCCGGCCGCCTTCTCGACGGTTGAGTGCACGTCCGCGATCGTTTGCAGCGTCTCCGGCGAATAGAGGTTCTCACCCTGGGGGAACACGATCAGCACGTTGACCGGGTTGGCGCCCGTCAGCTTGGCGTCGAGCCGGTTGCTGGCGGCGACCGCCTGGCGCTTGTCCGGCACCTGGTCGGCGAGCCGGTAGCGCGGCTCGAGATTGGCGTAGATCACGCCGAGACCGCCGACGAACAGCAGCGCGATCAGGCTGAACAGGCCGGGACGGCCCACCATCCGCACCGCAATCCAGTAGCAGAAATTGCGCAGCGCCTGGACGCCGGCATCCGCGCTCTGGAACTTGACCGCAAAGATCTTTTCGTTGCGCACGAACAAGACGCCGAACACCGGCACCAGCGACAGCACGGCGATCAGCGCGATGATGGTCGCGGCAAGGCCCGCCTCGCCGAACTTCCGGATCAGGTCGGAATCGGAGAATTGCAGCGCGATGAAGGAAATGCCGGCGGTGCCGTGCGTGAGCACGCAGGCAGGACCGACCACCAGCACCGCGTTCTTGAATGCGGTGTATTTGTCCTGTCCTGCGATCAGCCGGTCGCGCGCCGCAAAGGTGAGCTGCATCGAGTCCGAGAAGCTGATGACCATGATGAGCGGCGTCATCACGTTCAGGAACATGTTGAGATTGAAGTTGGCCCAGCCGAGCGCGCCGAGCGCGAGCAGGATCGCAATCATCGGCGGGAACGCCGCCACCACCATGAAGGAGATTTTTCGGAAGAAGATGATGGCGATGACGCAGCCGGCGAGAATGCCGAGAATGTTGTAGGTCAGGCCGTCACGCTCGACCGCGTTGCGGATTTCGAGCTGCATCACCGGCACGCCGGAGAGCTGCACGCTGAGCCCGGTGTCGCCGAGATCCTCCTTCATCAGCTTGCGAATTTCGCCGACGGTGACGCCGAGCTTGCTGGAGGCGACCACCGCCGGGTCCAGCGACAGCACGATCAGCGCCAGCGTGCCGTCCTCGGACAAGAGCTTGCCGCGGATGATCTCGTTGCTTTTCACGACCTCGATGAACTTGTCGTAGTCGGCTCCCTGCGGCAGCTCGGCCGGGAACAGCGCGGCCGGCAGCTTGCCCGGCGCCGGCGCCTGGCGCGCGGAGAACAGCGAGACCAGCCCGCGCGTTCCCTCGACGAGCTGCATGTCGGTGACGAAGTCGCGCAGCTTCTCGAGGTTGTTCCGCGCCAGCAAGGTCTTGCCTTCGACCACGACGAGGACGTCGAATTCCTCCGCCGGGAACTTCTTGGTCACCTCTTCGTACTGACGGAATTCCTTGGTGTTGGAACGGAACAGCTGCGACAGCGAGTCGTCGATCTTGATGCGCTCGATGCCGAAAACAGCGCCGACGATCAGCGCGACCAGCACCAGGCAAGCGATCACCGGCGCCTGGACGGCGATCAGCCCGAGGCGCTCCAGTCCGAAGGCGATGGAGGACGCCGGTCCCTGCTCGACCTTCTCGACATGAACCTCACTCTCGCTGTGCTTTTCGAGCATGCCTTGTCCAGTTCCTAAATCGGCTCAGTTGGTGAGCTTGATGCGCCCCGCGACCGGGCTTGAAAACGCCATACAGATGGGGGGCTTGGCCTTGAAAATACGCGGGAAATCGCCGCACGGGGTTTAGCAGGTCCGCACCCGGACAAGCAAGCGCGCGGGAGGGGGCCAAATTGACAAAGATGTGTCGAATTCGGCCTCGGTGGGCCCTCACGGTGTCATTCGGATGAAACTGCCCCGATTCGGCGCGGGACGCGGTCGGCGCTCTCGTCCTTGAGCGCCACGCCCGTGACCTGTCGCGCCAGTCCCTCGCGGACCAGCCAGGCGATTTTTGAGGCGGCCTCGTCATGGCCGAGCCCGGCCTGGTGGATGTTCGAGATGCAGTTGCGCTCGGCATCGGTCCGACCCGGCTTCGGGGCAAATGTCAGATAGGCCCCGAGACTGTCCGGCGCCGACAGGCCCGGCCGCTCGCCGATCAGCATCACCACCATGTCAGCGCCGAGAATGGCGCCGATTTCGTCGCCAAGCGCCACCCGCGCGCCTGATGCGACAACGACATGGCCGATTGCGACGGCATCGTCGGCGGCGAGACGGGGCACAAGGCCCGTCAACACCGCGACTGCGTGGGCATGCACGGCTGTCGGAGAGAGACCGTCGCCGATCACGATCGCGAGCCGGCCCGGTGTTGTCGCAACCGCCGCGAGATGTTCGGCTGACGCGGCATCAAGCTGCCGCCCGAGGTCCGGACGCCGCAGATAGTCCCCGCGGTCCGAGGCTCTGCTCCTCACGGCAATTGCCGCAAGGCCCGTGGCGCTGAGTTCGGCCACCAGCGCCTGCGCGTCGAACGTCGCATGCACGGCATCCCGGGCGCGCGCATGCGCCAGCGTGAAATCGAGCAACGGCTTGGTGGGTAGGCTGGCGCCGCTTCGCCCCAGCGCCACGCGCGCCGGCGTCAGCGCCCGCAAGTCGAGGTTCGAACGTCCCAGTGCGACCGGGCTAGACATGTCGCATCATTCGGCGGGCATGGACGCTTCGCGCAGCCTGATCGAGTAATTCGACGCGTTTTGCTTGCCGCTGGATGCCGCGCGGGCGAACGTGATCAGATGATGCGCGATCATGGTGCAGCCGATCAGGCCCTCCATGTCGCCGCGCCGGATACGCCCGAGCGCGAACTTCCAGAACACGCGCTTGTAATCGCCGAGCACTCCGACCTTCCAGAAGATGTTGCGCAGCATGGTCAGGCCGCGCTTGATGTTGGGCCAGGTCTTCATCTCGTCGGGCACCGGCACCTTCAGGCGATTGGCATAGGTGTAGTCGCACTGATGCTGGTAGCGCGCATAGACCTTCTCGGGCTCGTAGGCGACCTCCATGCAATGCTTCCAGGACGCGACGACCTCGTCGTAAGGAAGCAGGAAGTCGACGTTGGAATCGCGGCCATCGTCGTTGACCAGCCGGCCCTCGCGCTCGAGCCGGTCCCACAGCGGTGTCTTCGGCAGCGCCTGGAGCAGATTGATCGTGAGCAGCGGAATCCGGGATTCCTCGACGAAGGCGAGCAGCGCATCCGAGGTGTTCGGCTTGTCGGTGTCGAGCCCCATGATGATGCCGGACACCACCTCCATGCCGTAGGAGTTGATGGTACGGACGCCTTCCAGGATCGGGACCATCATGTTGTGGTCCTTCTGCATCGCCTTCAGCGCGTCATGATCCGGCGTCTCGATGCCGCAGAAGATGGTGATGAAGTAGGCTTCACGCATCTTCTCCAAAATTTCCGGGCGCTTTGCGATGTTGAGCGTCGCCTCGCAGGCAAGCCGCATCACGTAGCCGGTCTTCTTCTGCCATTCGATCAGATGCGGCAGAAGATCCATCGCCGCCTTGCGGTTGCCGATGAAATTGTCGTCGACGAAATAGACCGTGTCCGTCATGCCGCATTCGCGCAGGCGGTCGAGCTCCGCGATGATCTGTTCCGGTGACTTGATGCGCGGGTTGCGGCCGTAGAGACCGGGGATGTCGCAGAACTCACACTGATAGGGACAGCCGCTGGAATACTGGATGCTGCCGAGAAAATACCTCTTCACATCTGCGAGCTCATAGGCCGGGATCGGAAACTCCGTCATCGGGACGCGATCCTTCGCCGTCAGCACGACCTGCTGCTCGGGGCGCGAGGTATCACGCGCAAGACGCGCGATCAGTTCGTCGGTGGCATCCCCGAGCTCACCGACATGGAGATAGTCGAACGACGGATAGTAGTCGGGACAGGCGCTGACCGACGGACCGCCGAGGGCGACCGGAAGATCGAAGTCATGCGCGCGATTGCAGATGTCGTTCATCTGCTGGCGCTGGATGTGCATGCCGCTGACGAAGACGGCGTCCGCCCACTCGAACTCCTCCCTGGTAGCGCGGCGCAGGTTCTCGTCGACGAATCTCACCTGCCAGTCCGGCGGCAGATAGGCCGCGATCAGCAGGAGCCCCTGCGGGGGCATGAAGGCCTTGACGCCGGCGGTCAGCGGATAGGCGTGCTCGAATGTGCCGAAGGACGATGTGTAGCGTGGGAAGACACACAGGATATGACGGATCGTTCCGTTGTTCTCAGCTCGCATCGAACATCCTCATCGACGCCCTGCAACCCCGCAGGTCAGACACACAGCGTAACGCTGGGCCCGAAATTCCTCAATATTGTGGCATGGGCTTAATTCATCAGACGCGCCAATGGTTTCGGCGGTTCAGGGCGAAAACCGAAGTTTCGGTGAATTCCAGGCTGGATTTGTCGCACTCATGCCTCTGCGATGAGGCGGGAGGCAAAATCGGGCAGCAGCCCCGCGTCAGCAGCGAGCCGGAAATCGGCGCCGGCAATGCCGGTCGATGCCAGCCAGTCGTCGAATTCCGGCGCGCGGGCCACACCGAAGACGTCGCGGACATAGAGCGCGTCATGGAAGGAGGTCGACTGGTAGTTCAACATGACGTCGTCGGCGCCCGGCACCCCCATGATGAAGGTGACGCCGGCGGCCGCCAGCAGCGTCAGCAGATTGTCCATGTCGTCCTGATCCGCCTCGGCGTGATTGGTGTAGCAGATGTCGACCCCGAGCGGCAGGCCGAGCAGCTTGCCGCAAAAATGGTCCTCGAGGCCCGCGCGGATGATCTCCTTGCCGTCATAGAGATACTCCGGCCCGATGAAGCCGACCACGCTGTTGACGAGCAGCGGATCGAAGGCGCGGGCAACCGCATAGGCACGCGCCTCGCAGGTTTGCTGATCGACGCCATGATGAGCGTTGGCCGACAAGGCAGAGCCCTGCCCGGTCTCAAAATACATGACGTTCTGCCCGACCGTGCCGCGCTTGAGCGACAGCCCGGCCTGCCGCGCCTCCTTCAGCAGGGCCAGGTCGATGCCAAAGCTGCGGTTGGCCGCTTCCGTGCCGGCCACCGACTGGAAGATCAGGTCGACCGGCGCGCCCTGCCCGATCAGCGAAAGCGTCGTCGTGACGTGGGTGAGCACGCAGCCCTGGGTCGGGATCTTGAGCCGCGCGACGATCTCGTCCAGCAGCCGGAGCAATTGCGCGATCGTTGTGGGATCATCGCTGGCCGGATTGATGCCGATGCAGGCATCGCCCGAGCCCAGCAAAATGCCGTCGAGGATCGAGGCGGTGATGCCCTTGGCATCGTCGAAGGGATGGTTCGGCTGCAGGCGCGTGCTCATCCGCCCCTTCAGGCCGATGGTGTTGCGAAATGCGGTAATCACCTCGCTTTTCCGCGCCGCCAGGATCAGATCCTGGTTGCGCATCAGCTTTGAGACGGCGGCCGCCATCTCGGGCGTGATGCCGCGCGCCAGGCGCTTGAGGCCCTCGGTCGTCGCAGCGTCGGACAGCAGCCAGTCGCGGAATGCTCCGACCGTCATGGAGGCAACCGGAGCAAAAGCGCCGGCGTCGTGCGTGTCGATGACGAGCCGGGTGACCTCGTCGGCCTCGTAGGGGATGACGGCTTCCGACAGGAACGTTGCGAGCGGCACGTCCGCGAGCGCCATCCTGGCCGCGATCATCTGCTCGGCGCTGTCGGCGGCGATTCCGGCCAGCCGATCGCCCGAGCGCGGCGGGGTCGCCTTGGCGAGCAGGTCGCGCAGATCGGGGAATGTGTAGGTCGTGGCGTCGATGGTGTGGCGGTAGACCAAGAGCCCCTCCGGGATCGGTCGGCCAACGGCCGACTCCAGCGCAGTCTAGCCTGAAGCAGATGCGCGTTTGACGGTCATTACGCATGCCGATGTCGGCGACGTGACATGCAACGCCCTGACCTCGCGGCGGTTAGAATCGATTAGGCGCTCAAACGCCTGATATCGTTTGCTTTTCATACGACCAAAGAGTGGCCTGGAACGCCGGCCCGTTAACGCCACGTCCATCTTCGTTCTGCATAGTTTTGCATCAATTTTACCCGACCGCGCTCGCCGGTCGCACACAGAGGCCATTCGGGCCCGAGAACCATGAAAACTGACCGATCTGGGAATGCCGCCGGCCTGGCGGGACGCTTTACGCTTGCAACCAGGCTCTACTCGATCTTCGCGCTGTTTGCGCTGCTCACCGCGGCGATCGCGGCGCTGTCCGACTACAACAGCCGCCGCGGCGCCGAGCTGACGACCGCGATCGAAACGGCGAACGCGGCGGCGCTGAACGTCGAGCGCGTCAATTCGCTGGTCTATGCCGTCGTGATGGAATCCCGCGGCGTCTACATGTCGACCGAGCCGGCGGTGGTGAAGAAATACGGCGACGGCCTGCTCAAGTTCAACGGCCAGATCCTCGACGTCGTCAAGCGCTGGGAGACCATCGTCAGAGACGACGATGCCGAGCAGTTTGCGACCTTCAAGAAGCGCATCGAGCAGTTCGTCGATTTCCGAAAAGAACTGGTGCGTCGCGCCAACGAGATCGGCCCGGCCGCGGGGCGCGAATGGGGCGACAACGACGCCAACCGCAGCGTCCGCTCCGCGCTGAACAAGGATCTCGAGGCGCTGTCGAAGGTCTATGCCGAGCGAGCCAGGCTGATCTCGCAGCAGACCGAGACCAGCCGCCAATTGTCCCTGGTGCTGACCTGCCTTGGCGGTCTGGCGCTGGCGCTCGTCGTCGTCGGCATCGTCATCATCGCGCGCTCGATCGCGCGTCCCCTGTCCGCGATCACCGCGACCATCAAGCAGGTCGCCGACGGCGCCGAGAACGTCGAAGTGCCGCATACGGGGCGCGCCGACGAGATCGGCGCGCTGGCGCGCGCGATCCAGATCTTCAGGGACGCGATGGACCGCAACCGCAACCTCGCCTCGCAGGTGTCGCAGGAATCGTCCTCCCGCGAGGAGCGCGCGCGCCATGTCGAAGCCTCCGTGGAGCAGTTCCGCGAGGCTATCGGCGCGATCATGCGCGGCCTCACAGACAATGCCTCGGTGATGCGCGAGACCGCGCAGACCATCACGCGCGTCACGGCGGATGCCAACAGCCGAGCAGGCAGGGCGGCAAGCGCCACCGAGCAGGCCTCGCACAACGTCACGGCGGTCGCGGGCGCCGCCGAGGAGCTGTCGGCTTCCGTCGAGGAGATCGGCCGCCAGGTCCGTCAATCCGCAGCCGCGGTCGAGCAGACCGGCCATCGTACGGAAAAGTCCATCACCGAAATCGAGAGCCTCGCCGCGGCCACCCAGCGCATCGACGGCGTGCTCAACCTGATCCAGGCCATCGCCGAGCAGACCAATCTGCTGGCGCTCAATGCCACCATCGAGGCGGCCCGCGCGGGCGACGCCGGGCGCGGCTTTGCCGTGGTCGCCCATGAGGTCAAGGCGCTCGCGGGACAGACCGCGAAGGCGACTGCCGAGATCAGCGACAATGTCGGCATGATCCAGGCCTCGACCCGCAACGCGGTGGAGGCAGTGCGCGAGATCGGCGGCGCGGTGCGCGAGATCAACGACGTCACCACGGCCATCGCCGGCGCCATTGGCCAGCAGGACTCTGCGACCCGCGAAATCTCCGCCAATGCGCAATCGGCCGCGCAGGGCAACGAGACGCTGGTTGCCAACATCACCTCGCTGCGCGACGCCATCGGCGAGACCGACACCGCGGCTTCATCGGTCCTGACGGCCGCGAGCAGCCTCACCGCGACGGCCGAAACGCTGTCGCGCGAGGTGGAAAAGTTCTTCCAAAACCTGCGGTCGGATGCGACCGATCGGACGATCGCCGAGGCAAGCTGAAGCTTGGTAAAATCGGCGTGCGGCCCCGGCCTTCCGGGGCCGTCCGGCAAAAGCTCGAAAACAACCCCATGCAAAGTAGCCGGCGGCGGCCGGCACGGGGCTTGCGGATTTTACGAAATCACCTTGACACGTCGGGCAAATCGGTGGCATTATGCCATTATCGCCGCGTGTGGGATGAGCCGCTGCGACACCTCACTGAGACAAGCACCCGACCAAGCGCGATTGCGCCTTCGTTCCACTTGCCCTGGTGAGGTCGGCCTACATCATCGCCAGAAGGATGAGGCCCAAAACCAGCACGACAAAGCCCGTCGCCGCCGCGGCGGCGAATGAACGCTCCACGTTATCCATCGAATGCCACCCCTGATGGGCGGGGCCACGTTTCCCCCATGGCTCCGCCCGAACGCACCTAAAGTTGTAGATCGTTGTGGCCTAATTGGTTCGCGCCGATGGCCAGATTGGGGAAACACCGGGGTTCGTTCTCGGCCTGCGCGGACCGCACCGGTTCGCCGTGCTCGGCGAGCGGCTTGCCCGCCGAGGCGACCGCGAGCCGATCAGCCAGCGAAGGCATGCCTTGTCCGCTCTGCCCCTTGATTTTGTTGCAGAACTGTCTTGAGGAGCCGAGCGAACCGTGATTCCGTGGAGGTGAAGCGGCCATCGACGGAGAGTTTCGATGATGGGGCGGTGCAAGGGTGAGCAGGGTCAACTGTTCTATGCGT
>NZ_JAFCJM010000067.1 GCF_018130955.1 Bradyrhizobium liaoningense | reverse complement strand
CAACAGACCTGAACGAAACAAGAATTGTGTTACCCATGTCGTCGGTTTGAACTGTTACCCATCTCGCCGGTTGCTCACGCGAAGCGCCGGGTGAGGGGTTCTCCCCGCGATCTCATCCGTGGGGAGAAACCCCTCACCCGCCGAGCTTCGCTCGGCACCCTCTCCCACAAGGGGAGAGGGTGCACCGAACGAGCGGTGAGGCGGATCTACGACCGCGCGCCACTCCCCTGTCGCTGCGTCGTCAGCAGCTTGCCCTGCCGCTCCTCGATCCGCGTCCAGAAGTTGCCGGAGCAGAAGAAGCGGCCGAGTGCGCAGGCTTCGACGTGAAGCCTGTTTTGGCTCTTCAGCGTCATCGTCGCATAATAAGTGTTGCCGGTGTCGCGACTGTAGACGCTGCCGCTCCAGACCGATGCCGATTTCGGCTTCATGTTGACGAGCACGCTCTCGCCCTTGTCCGACGCGGCCTCGGTCAGTGCGAAGCCGCAGAGCGCTACACCGCAGCGCTCGATGCGAACGGTGCCCTTTCCGCCCTCGGTTTCCCATTGGCCGAGTGGCCCATCGACGGGATCGTCCTCGCTCCGCTGCGAGACCGGCGTGATGTCCGGTTTGGCGGGAGGCGGAGGCTCGAGGGACGATGTCTTCGGCGGTTCGATTTTCGGCGGCTCGACCTTCGGCAGCGGCGGTAGCGCGACATCCTGCGCAGTGGTGGAGGCAAGCACCGGCGCGGCCGGCGGTAGAGGCGGCGGCGCCGCAGCAATGATCGGCGCAGCGGGTTTGACCGGAGCAGGTGAAGGCGTGCAGGCCGGCGCGGGAGCGGTCACTTGTGCGGGCGGGATCGGAGGTGCGGCGATCGGCGCGGCCGCCTCGACCCTCGGCTCGGATTTGCGCTCGAACGGGCCGGACGACGAGACCGAGACGCAGGAGCTCGACCTGCAGTTCCGTGGCGCCTCGATATGGATGTGCCGGCCCCCGATCACAAAAGAGTAGGAGCCGGCTTCCGCGGACGAGCTGATCGCCATCGGGACGATGAACAATCCAAGGAGCATTCCAAGTCGCTTCATCGGAGCCTCCCAGAGGATGGCTCAAAACTTACGAGAAGGTCATCTGGGCTGAATGTGATTTTGCTCACCCTTTGCTCCCCTTGGCTCACCCTGCATTCAGGGTTTGCGGAGCGGGCGTCGTGACGTCAGTCACAGAAGGTTTGCGGCGCACGGCCTAGGGTCGAACCACGCTGAAGGTTCCACCGACTCCAGGCCATACCGATTTCACCGAGCATCTTGGGAGGGTGTCATGAAGAAGCTCTGTATCGCCGCCACCGCTCTTTTCCTTGCCTCAACCGCCGTCGCGCATGCCGGCAGCTCGATCTCCTTCGAGATCGAAGGACAGAAGATCCACATCCAGGCGCCGAAGAATTGCGCCTCGCTGAACTGCGTCACCATCGTGGCGCCAGGCCTGTCGAACAAGCCGATCACGTTGAAGGACATCGACCTTAAAGGTTTCGGCTCCAAGGATAACGACGACGTCGCGTCGAACACAACGACGACGCCCGCGCCCGCACCGGCCGCTCCGCAGACTCAGGTCCAGGCTCCGGCTTCCGTCGCTCCGACCGTTACCGCGCCGCCGGCACCGTCCACCGCGGTCGCCGCTGCTGCGCCCGGCGTCGGCTTCGATACCTCGACCACGACCGCGCCTGCGCCCGTTCCCGCTCCGGCTCCCGTTGCTGCGCCGATCGTCACCGCTCCGGCTCCGGTTGCCGCGGCGCCTGCGCCGGTTGCCGTGCCGACCACGCCGCTCGGCTTGTGGGCGACCGAAGAGAACAAGGGCAATGTCCGCGTCGAACAGTGCGGCGCCAATCTCTGCGGCTACGCCGAGAAGTCCAACGAGAAGATCTTGATCAACATGCGCCCTGATGGCGCCAAGTGGACCGGCCGCATCCACGACCCCGACTCCGGCCGCAACTACGACTCGACGATCGCGATGAAGGGCCCGAATGCCCTGCGCGTACAGGGCTGCGCCTTCGGCGGCATGTTCTGCGGCGGCCAGACCTGGAAGCGCGTGAGCTGACGCGCAGCGTCATCCCGGGGCGATGCGCAGCCTCGAACCCCATTGCGCAATTGCGCAATGTGGGATCCCGCTCCACAACTTCGAGATTCCGGGTCGCGCTCTGCGCGCCCGGAATGACAAACAAAGAGTTAATGAAACAAATCCCGCACGCGACGAAACCATTTTGCGTTCGCACGACAAATTTCTGAAACGACCCTCCCCTACTTGTCCCGCCCGACGACGCGCCACTCCGGCGCTGACATTTCTTGAGGGGACAACGGAATGGCCTTCATCGCTTCGACGATCCGCAACTGCACCATGCTCGCGGCAGCAACCTTCGTGCTGGGCACGCTTTCGACGGCATCCTACGCTTACACGCAGGAGCAGGAGCAGATGTGCACCGGCGATGCGATGCGCCTGTGCAGCTCCGAGATTCCGGACGTCGACCGCGTCACCGCCTGCATGATCCGCAATCGCGCGCAGCTCAGCGACGGCTGCAAGGCTGTCTTCAGGTCCGAGCCCGCGGCAACGCCCGCCAACTATTCGCCGGCGAAAACCTCGAAGCCGATGAACATCGATCCGCACAAGCGCGGCTGATCCAACATCTTGGTCTGATGATGGCGCCACGTCCCGAAAACCGGGGCGTGGCGTTTGCTCGTGATGCGCGCTTGTGACACAAGCGTTCATCCGCCATTCAGCCGGCTCCGGCTGAAATCCGACGACCTCGCCTGTTTTCCAATCGGGACTCCTCGTGGCATTGATGCTGGCCTGGCGCCGCTGCGCCATTGCGCTCCCTTTGTTGGCGCTTCCATTGCTGACCCCCGTCATGGCTGGCGCGAGCGATGCCCGCGCGTCCGGGCGAATGGAGCTTGCGCAGGCACAACCGACGCCTGACGCAACACCGGCCGCGCCGCAAACCCCCGCTGCATCGACGCCGCCGACTGCGGAGCCGGTCGAGGAGCCGATCGGCAACGTCGCTGCGGTCACGGGGATTGCGACCGTGATCCGCAACAAGAACTCGATCTCGCTGAAAGTTCGCGACGACATCTATCTCAACGACACCGTGCAGACGGCGTCGAGCTCGTCGCTCAGCATCACCTTCAACGATTCCACGACGTTCAATCTCTCGGCCTCCGCAAAGATCACCATCGACAATTACGTCTATGAGGACGGCGGCAAGCAGAACGCGGCGATCTTCGACGTCGGCAAGGGCACGGTCGCCTTCGTTGCCGCGGCGGTGGCCAAGACCGGCGACATGACGATCACGACGCCGACCGCGACGCTCGGCATCCGCGGCACCACCGGCGTCGTCGAGGTGCCGGAAAGCACGAGCGCCGGCGCTGTGGCGGCCAACAACGTCAACATCAAGCTCTATCCCGACGCCGACGGACGGGTTGGACGCATCGAGGTCAACGACCGCACCAGCGGCGGCCGGCTCGGATTCCTGACGCAGGCCTCCAGCGGTTTTGCGATCCGCCCCGGCACCGGCGGCATGCGCTTCGCCGCCGTGCCCATCACCATCCCGCAGCAGCAGATCGCGCGCGACCAGGGTTTTGTCCGCCAGGTGCATTTGGCCCAGACCACGGGACGGCAGATCGTCACCGAGCAGCGCGACTTCCGCCGCGCCAATCCGGGCGTGCTCAACCCGAACCGCCCGCAGCGGCAGGGTCAGCCGGGTCAACCGCCGCAGCAGCGGCCGAATGCCGTGCCGGCGCAACCGCAACAGCAGCAGCGTCCGAACGGCCAGCCGGGCCAGAACCGTCCGGGTCAGCCGACGCCGCCGGGTACGCCTAACCGTCAGGGCACGCAGCCGCCGCAGCGGCAGGGCGGTGCCGCGCAGCCGGGCGCGCCGCGCGCAGGACAAGGGCAGACTCCGGGCACGCCGCGCGCGGGTCAGGGTCAGCAGCAAGGCACCGGTCAGCCGGCGGGGATTCCACCGCGCGGCGGCCAGACCACGCAGCCCGGCGGCCCGCCGCAAACTCAATTGCCGCGTAACGGGCAGACACTTCCGCAGCAAGGCGGCACCACGCCGGCGCAGCCGAGCGTGACGCCTACGCCAACACCGCGCACGGGATTGCAGCCCGGACAACCCGGCGCACCGGCAGCACTTCCGCCGCAGCAAGGCGGCGTCCAGCGCGTCCCCGGATTGCAGCAGCGACTGCCCGGTGTGCAGCGGCCCGTCGCAGCGCCAAGCAAGCCGGCGCCTGCGCCGAAGGAGAAGAAGGAGCGGCGTTGAGTCTTCTTCCTTCTCCCCTTGTGGGAGAAGGTGGCGTAGGCGGCCTTCGGCCGCCGTTCTTAAGAACGCCGAAGCGAAGCTTCGGCTACGGCGCCGGATGAGGGGTCTCTATCCGCGGAGACAGACCCCTCACCCCAGTGAGCTCTTGTCTCCCAACGGAGTTGCCCTCTCCCACAAGGGGCGAGGGCACAGCAACGTACACCGCCAGCACGGCATCTCGTTCAATCTCACGCCTCGCCGCGCAGCCAGGCTTTCACCTTCTGCAACAGGCCGTGACGCAGTGCGTCGACGGAGGCGGCTTCGGCCGGCGTCAGCGTCTGCATTGCGGCCTCGACGTCGTCGAGCGCAAGCGGCGGCGTTGCTTCGGCCTCGATCGCCGGCGCGACGCCGGCGGCCGCGAACGCGACGGGGCCGACATGGCTCAGGAAGGCGCGCTCATATTCGCGCGAGAGACGTTTGACGGCGTCCTCCAGCGTCACCCAATCCACCGCCTTGATATCGTTCATCAGCTTGCGGACCGGCGCACCATTGGCCTCCATGCGCCAGAAATGCACGATCTTTGAGCGGCCGCCGGATTGATAGGCCAGCGTGCCCAAAAACTCGTGCACGGACACATCATGTCCCGTCTCTTCGAGCACCTCGCGATGCGCGGCTTCCTTCGGCGTCTCGCCGTCGTCGAGCTTGCCCTTCGGCAACACCCATTCATTGCGCTTGCGTTGGCGCACGACCGCGATCAGCGGGGTCGCACCACGCCGCAGCACAATTCCACCTGCCGCCAGAACCGGCGCCCGCGCCATCGCTCGTGACCTGTCGTGTTGTCCCCACGACGATAAAGGGCGCCGACACGGCGGAATGAAGGCTACCTTCGGCGAAGCAGCGGCTGACCCGCGCGTATGCGCGCGCCTTCGGCAATGCCGTCACAGAACGCGAAGTCACCGGGCGCGAGCATGATGATGGTCGAGCCGTGCTCGAACCAGCCGAGTTCCTCGCCCTTCTTCACGTTGACGTCGCAGGGAAAATTGACCGGTCCCCAGGTCTGCGCATTCAACACCATGTCGAGAAAATGCAGCCGGATGCTGGCGACCAGGATCGCCGCGACAGGCACCAGCGTCACGGCCTCGCCAGAACTGAGATGCGTGCGGATCACCGCGCGCTCGTTCTTGCAGAACAAGCGCTCGACCCGCTTCAGCGCAATCGGATTGACGTTCCAGACATCGCCGTGGATCAGCGTCACGCGCTCGATATGCGCGTCATAGGGCGCGTGGAAGCGATGATACATGCTCGAGGTCAGCCGCACCGTGAGGAAGGTGCCGTTGCGATGCTGCTCGACGACCGCGGGATCGCCGACGAGGTCCAGCAGTGAGTACGGCGCGCCCTTGACCTGAAACAGCTCGGTGTCCGCAATCCGTCCGTGCGCGCCGACGATGCCGTCCGAGGGGCTGGCGACGATTCCCGGGTCCATGTCAAAGGGGCGCAGGCCCGGCTTCAGCTCCCGCGTGAAACAGTCGTGCAGGCTCTTGAAATGCGTCTTGCGCGCCTCCGACAAATCGAGATCGGAGAACAGCTTCCAGAGCGCGATCGAGCCGTCGCGCACCAGCGGATTCTCGATCTTCGAGAACCAGCCCATGAAGCGGGTCAGCGCCGCCCGGGGGATACGGTTGGTGAGCAGGAAATTGAGGTCTTCCTGCTGGGTGAAAGAGGCGATGAGGGCTTTGACTGTCATGAATCTGTCAGCTCACAGGGTTAGCGCTTGTTGTCATGGAAACGACACTCCCGATTCTCTCATTGTCCGTGGCCGCCGCAGCGTCCGCTGCCGCCGCCTTCCCGAAGCTGAAAGCGCGGATCGCGCTCTCGCGCGCCAAACATCGCTCGCTCGCCGGGCACTCCAAGATGTCGCGCCGGGTGGCGCGGCTGCTTCCGTTCTACGAATTCGGAGACGACGATTACTTTGCTTGCGACGGCGCGCCGGCGAACATCGCGGCCCAGCGCCAGGACGGCTTCTTCCGCCTCGCCGGCCTCTACGCCGAGCGCTACCCCAAGGGACGCGCGATGACCAAGGAGGCGGCGGAAAAAATCTCCGACCTGCACTTCACCGAGAGCTACCGCGTGCCGTTCCAGTTCTCGCGCCTGGTGCGTGAAAACCTGGGCACCTCGACCTTCATGGAATCGTCCGACGGCGTCACCGTGACCGACGTCGACGGTAACGTGTCCTACGACCTCACCGGCTCCTACGGCGTCAACATTTTTGGCAACGACTTTTACAAGGAGTGCATCGAGGGCGCCGAGAAGCGCGCGCATGCGCTCGGACCGGTGCTCGGGCCGTACCATCCCGTCATTCTCGAGAACGTCGCGCGGCTCTGCCAGATCTCCGGCCTCGACGAGGTCTCCTTCCACATGTCCGGCACCGAGGCCGTGATGCAGGCGGTGCGGCTTGCGCGCTACCATACCAGGCGCACGCATCTCGTCCGTTTCGCCGGCGCCTATCATGGCTGGTGGGGCGACGTGCAGCCCGGCGTCGGTAATCCCATTGCCGCGCACGAGACCTACACCCTCGCTGAAATGTCCGAGAAGACGCTCCACGTCCTGCGCGCGCGGCACGACATCGCCTGCGTGCTGGTCAATCCGCTGCAGGCACTGCACCCGAACGCCAACGCGCCCGGCGATTCCTCGCTGGTCGATTCCTCGCGCGGCGGAAGCTTTGACCGACAGGCCTATACCGACTGGTTGAAGAAGCTGCGCGAGGTCTGCACCGAGCGCGGCATCGTACTGATCTTCGACGAAGTTTTTGTCGGCTTCCGTCTCGCGCCCGGTGGCGCGCAAGAATATTTCGGCGTGCGCGCCGACATGGTCACCTACGGCAAGAGCCTCGCCGGCGGCCTGCCGGTCGGCGTCGTCTGCGGCAAGAAAGAGCTGATGCGTCGCTTCCGCGACGATCGGCCCGCCGACATCTGCTTCGCCCGCGGCACCTTCAACTCGCACCCCTACGTCATGACGGCGATGGACGAGTTCTTGAGTCGACTCGCCAGCCCGAACTTCCGCGCCGTCTATGACGGACTCGATGCGACCTGGGACGGCCGCGCCAAACAGCTCAACAAGATGATGACCGAGCGCGACCTGCCGGTGGGTGTCGCCAACCTGTCCTCGATCTGGACGGTGAAATACACCGTGCCGTCCCGCTACAACTGGATGCTGCAGTATTATCTGCGCGCCGAGGGCCTGTCGCTGAGCTGGGTCGGCACCGGACGGCTGATCTTCAGCCTCAACTACAGCGAGGCCGACTTTTCGGAAGTCGCCGATCGTTTCGTCCGCGCCGCCGAGAAGATGAAGGCCGACGGCTTCTGGTGGCACGACGGCGTGCTCACCAATAAGCAAATCAAGCGGCAAATCCTGAAAGAGATGTTCGCCAAGCGTTTTGGGCGCTGAGGGCAATCCGACAACCGCCGTCATGGCCGGGCAAAGCCGTCCGAAGGACGGCGTCGCTTCCGCTCGCCTATGCCCGGCCATCCACGCGTGTCCACGCGAACGCTCAAAGACGTGGATGCCCGGGACGAGCCCGGGCATGACGTAACCATGAAACATCGGAGTGCTTTGGAGCAGCAGCACGCTTTACGCGTGCTGCTCTTCGAGCCTGGGCTCGGGGATGAGGCCGAGCGTGTGCTCGGGCATCAGATGCAGGCCGGGGTCCATCAGCTCGCCGCGGAGCAGCGCGAACGGCGCCTTGCGGTAGAGCATCAGATCGTGGAAGGGATCGGTGAGGATCTTGGTCATCCAGACGAGGCCGGTCTCGACGTCGCGGATGAAGAACAGGTGCACCGTGCGGAACAGAAGACCGCCGCCGCCGACCACGAGCCAGATTTTTGCAACCTGACGCATGAAGTCGGTCGCGCTCGCCCACGGCGTGAACAGGCCGAACAGCGTCGGATCGAGGAGCAGCACCAGCGGTGAGAAAGCCCAGATCGACATCAGCACCACCTTGCGCTGCAGGTTGTAGCCGACCTTGATCTCCTCCTTGTGCTCGTGGGTCGCCTGGTTGATGTGGTCATAGCCCTTCGGCTCGAAGAAGAAGTGACCGGCCTGGCGCGAGGTCATCGACACCAGCCAGCCGACCAGCGCCGAGACCACGGGATCGATGAACAGCCAGACATAGGCGAGCAGGAAGCTAGCCGCGCTGATGAAGTGCAGGCTCTGATTGATGCGGCTGTGGTGATAGTAGCGGTGGTCGTCCCAGCGCTGGATCCGCAGTTGCTCGAGGTAATTCTTGATCATCGTCACCCCCAAAAAGGTTTTCGGGTATGGGATACAGAGATTCGATGTACGCCGTGTGACATCATGATCATGTCATATGACATGGACAGCGACGCACTGACGCACGCGAACGCAAGGCGACTCAAGCGGCCTTGGCGACCTCGACCTTGCGGAAGCGCACCAGCGAGAAATGGCCGAGCGGCGGAATCAGACGGCGCTCGGCGAGCTCGACGCCATGCGCGCCGGCAAGCCACTTCGCGTAGCGCGACCAGGCGAACTCGGCGGTGCGGAAGCCGAGCGGACGCACCACCGGCTGGAGCCGCTGCTCGATGAAACGGCGCATGCCGGCGTCCGCGCTCACGCGCGTCAGGATGATCAATTCACCGCCGGGGCGCAGCACGCGGGCAAATTCGTCCAGCGCGACTTCCGGGTTCGGCACGGCCGTGACGACATACTGCGCCATCACGACGTCGAAGGAATTGTCGGGAAATTCGAGCTTTTCGGCATCCATCACCGCCAGCCCCTCGACATTCTTCAGCCTGAGCTCGCTGACGCGGCGGCGCGCCTTGTCGAGCATGGCCTCCGAAATGTCGGTGCCGAAGACGCGGACGTTGTTGGCGTACATCGGCAGCGAGATGCCGGTGCCGACACCGACCTCGAGCACACGGCCGCCGATCTTGTTGGTGGCCGAAATCGCCGCCTGCCGCCCCTTGGCGAACACACCTCCGAACACGAGGTCGTAGACCGGCGCCCAGCGATCATAGGCCTGCTCGACCGTGCCGCGGTCGAGGTCGAGTTGCTGAGTGCCGTCAAGGTTCAAGGTCTTGGCCATCGCTGAGGTTCTCGCTGTGGTTCGGTTAAGGGATTTCAGCCGCGCACCGGCTGCCGCGCCAGCACCGGGACGGGACGCAGCACACGGCTGGGCTGGAGTGAGGTGAGATTGCCGACGAACTGACGCGCACTGTTCTCCCAGGAGCGCGCCAGCGCAAAGTTGCGGCAGGTCTCGCGCGACATGGTGAGCGCGCGCAGACACGCGGCGCGCAGATCATCGTCGATCGCGCCGATCGGGTGATCGGCGATGACGTCCTTTGGTCCGGTGACTGGAAATGCCGCAACAGGCGTGCCGCAGGCCAGCGCCTCGAGCTGCACCACGCCAAACGTGTCGGTGAGGCTCGGGAATACGAAGACGTCGGCGGCCGCCAGATGCGCCGTGAGATCGGCGCCCTTCTTCTCGCCGAGGAAGACGGCGTCGGGATATCTTTTCTCGAGTTGCGCCTTCTGCGGGCCGTCGCCGACGACGACCTTGGTGCCGGGCAGATCGAGCGAGAGAAACGCGTCGAGATTCTTCTCCACGGCCACGCGGCCCATCGTCATGAAAGTCGGACGCGGAAGGTCGAGCTCTGCGGGGCTATCGGGGTGAAACAGCGTCGTGTCGACGCCGCGGGTCCAGAAGCCGAGCCGCTTGAAGCCGCGCCCGGACAATTCCTGCCGCAGCGACGGCGTCGCGACCATGGTCATCGCCGCTGCGTCGTGGAAGTGCCGCAGCACGGCGTAGCCGACGCTATCAGGGATTCCGGTGCGCACCGAGACATATTCCGGAAAGCGCGTGGTGTAGGAGGTGGTGAAGGCGAGCTTGTGCCGCCGGCAATAGGCGCGCGCGGCCCAGCCGATCGGGCCCTCGGTCGCGATGTGCAACGCCTCGGGCGCGGCCTTCTCGATCCGCCGCGCGATCTCGCCGCGGTTCGGCAGCGCGATGCGCAGGCCCGGATAGGTCGGCAGCGGCAGCGACGGAAAGCCGTCGGGCGTCAGGAAGTCGATCTCGACATCGAGCGCCTTGGCGGCCTTGGCGAGCGAGGTCAGCGTCCGGACAACACCGTTGACCTGCGGATGCCAGGCGTCGGTTGCGATTAATACCCGCATGGGAAAATCCCGAGAGTTTGATGATTCTCGGTTTCCGACGTTCAACCATGGATATTTCAGGCGTGTGACGTCACATAAGTGTCGGCACAGCTTTTTCGCGCTGCCTGCGCGCGGACAGCCATGAAACCGTCATGAAACAATCCTTGCCGCGACGAAACCTTTTTCGCCGGCTCGCGCAAACGTCCCGAAACTTTTTGTCGTTACGGATCTAGGCAACGGAACACCGCGCGGGCCGTGGTGATCAAAAATCCGATCCATACAGGGGCGATCAATGCTGAATCTGGACACGTTCAAGACGTTTTCGCGCGCCTTTGCCTTCGGTGCAGTGGCGGTTTCCGCGATCGCATTCGCAGGTCAAGCCAAGGCCGCGCCCGTGCAGCTCTTCCCCCTCTTCGCACCGCCGCCCGGCTACGCCGCGCCGCAGCCGCAGTTTCAGCCCTTCCAACCGTTGCAGCCCTATCAGCCGGCCTACCAGCAGCCGTACCAGGCCGCACCGTCGGAGGATCAGGACTCAGTCGAGATGCCGGCGCGCTTCCGCCGCCAGACCGTGAGCTACGCCACGCGTGAAGCGCCGGGCACCATCGTCATCGATACGCCCAACACCTATCTCTATTACGTGCTCGGCAACGGTCAGGCGATTCGCTACGGCATCGGCGTCGGCCGCGACGGTTTTACCTGGTCCGGCATCCAGTCGGTGACCAGGAAGGCCGAGTGGCCCGATTGGACCCCGCCGCCGGAGATGATCGCCCGCCAGCCCTATCTGCCGCGTCACATGAGCGGCGGCCCCGGCAACCCGCTCGGCGCCCGCGCCATGTATCTCGGTGGCACCATCTATCGCATCCACGGCACCAACGCCCCCGACACGATCGGCAAGCGCGTCTCCTCCGGCTGTATCCGCCTGACCAATGAGGACGTCACCGACCTCTACTCCCGCGTCAACGTCGGCACCAAGGTCGTGGTGCTGCCGATGACCGATCGCCGCGCCGATCTCGCGCGCTGACCTCACGCGCTGGTCTGCAGAGCATCGCCATACGAACGGCCCCGGACATTCGCCGGGGCCGTTTGCTTTTTTGAATTCGGGAGAAGCTGATGCGACGGGCTCTAATTTCTGCGCTTGCGATCGTCCTTGCGACGACCGCAGCCACTCGAGATGCATTCGCCGAGAAGAAGATCCAGAAGGTGCTAAAGGCCGATATCGCGGGCTGCGACAAGGCTCCACCCAATATCAGATCGGATTTCCTTGCCCACGTGAAGCGATCCTGCGAAGGCAAGACGCAGTGTCGCGTCGGTCCAACCCAGCTTTATGCGTCCGCAGACCTGTCGACATGGCAGTGCAAGAAAGGCTTCTCCGTCAGGATTAGTTGCGGCAGGTCCGACATTCAGGAATATCCAACTGATGTCATGACCCAGAAGATCGACGTCTTCTGTGACGCGCCCTAGCGACAAGCCCGGCCGGACGCGAGGGGCCGCCGCGCTGATTGCGAGGGGCATTGTGTCGCGTACGGTTCCGGAACTCACCGGCGCCGTTTTCGTTTGCAGCGTGCGTGGGCGACCTTGCGCCTGACGGTGCGAGCGCGACGCGAGGGAGACGCACATGCGATGGCTTTTGATAGCAGGCACGAGTGGACTTGCGCTGATCCTCGCCGCGTCCGCGGGACTGGCCCAGCAAGCGACCTCCGATGGCGCGCCGCAGCAGGCGTTCAACAATTCCTGCAGGACGTGTCACACCGTGAAGGAAGGCGACAATCGCCTCGGCCCCAACCTGCACAAGATCATCGGGCGCAAGGCCGGCTCACTGCCCGACTACGCCTATTCCTCCGCCATGAAGGACGCAGGCTTCGCCTGGGACCAGGACAAGCTCGCCCGCTTCATTGCCAATCCGGATGAGATCGTGTCCGGCAACAAGATGAAGCCGTACACGGGTCTCTCGGTCGAGGAGACCGGCAAGGTCATCGCGTATCTGCAATCCGCGGGCGGGCAACCGTAAACGAGATTGCCGCAGCGCCGGCCAGCGCGACAATCGAAGGTTGCTTCGAGACAACCGCTATGGTCTGTTCGTCCGGCGAAGGACGACAGAATGAACAAGACGATCCTAAAGTATCGCGACAGCGTCACCGCGCTCCAGGGCATGCTCGTCAGTACTGACGCCGCCTCCGGCAAGCGGCCCGGCGTAATCCTGTTTCCGGATGCACGCGGTATCGGCACCCATGCCATCGCCTGCGCAGAGCGGCTCGCCGCGCTTGGCCTCGTCGTGCTGGTCGCCGATCTCTACGGTGAAGGCAGGACGGCGCCCGACGTGCCGCAGGCCCACAAGCTGATGAACGGCTTGCGCGCCGACACCGCGCGCTGGCGCGAAAGAGCAGAAGCCGCGCGCACGGCGCTGGCGCAGCACGAAGCCGTTGATCCTTTGAGGCTCGCCGCGATCGGATATTGTTTTGGCGGAACGACGGCGCTGGAGCTGGCGCGAACCGGTGCAGCATTGGGCGCGGTCGTGGCCTTTCACGGCGGGCTCACGAGCGAGCGGCCTGACGACGCGGTGAACATCAAGGCAAAAGTGCTGGTCTGTCACGGCGCCGCTGATACGCTGGTCACGATGGCCCAACTCGCCGCGTTCGAGCAGCAAATGGGCAAGACCGGCGTGGACTGGCAGGTCCACGTCTATGGCGGCGCGGCGCACGGCTTCACCAATCCCGAGCTCATCGGCGCGGGGCTCCCGGACCTCGCCTATCACGAGGCCGCCGATCGCCGCTCCTGGTCGGCCATGCTCGGCCTGCTCGAGGACGTCTTTGCGGTCACGCTGCGTTGACGTGAAAAGCGACCGGACATGCCGCAAGCCCCCGACAGCATAACCATCCGCCTCCTCACGCAGGCCGACGCCCCGCTCTACAGGCAGATCAGGCTGGAAGCGCTCGCAGCGAATCCCGAAGCCTTCGCCAGCACGCTCGAACGCGAGCGCGACATGCCGGTCGCCTGGTTCGAGGAACGGCTTGCGACCTCCGAGGTATTCGGCGCCTTCAGCGAGCAAAAGCTCGTCGGCTTCGCCGGATTTCGCCGGCAGGACGGGACGAAGATCGCGCACAAGGCCGTGCTGTGGGGCATGTATGTGCAGCCCGCGGCGAGAGGTGTTGGCGTCGGCAAATCCCTGGTCGAGGCCGTCGTGGCGCATGCCGCCGCGCGCGTCGAACAGCTTCAACTGACCGTCGTCAGCGAGAACGCCGGCGCGTTGCGTCTCTACGAAAGCGCGGGCTTCGTCGCGTATGGCCGCGAGGTACAAGGCCTCAAGCAGAACGGCCGGTACTTTGATGAGATACTGATGACGCTATTTCTCGCCGGGAAGCGCCAATGAGCGAGACGCAACTGAAGACCGTCCTCGACGGCGGCAAATATTTTGAAGCGCCGCGCTGGCATGCGGGGCGGCTGTGGTTCGTCGACTGCATGGCCCGCACGCTGCTGAGCATCGGCGCGTCAGGCGACCGCCTGGAGCACGCGACCTTCGAGGACACGCCATGCGGGAGCGGCGTCCTGCCGGACGGACGGCTGATCGTGCTGACCATGTTCCGAAAACGCCTGCTGGCCTTCGCCGACGGGCAGCTCTCGCCTTACGCCGACCTGTCGGACATCGCCACCGGCACCATCGACGACATGATCGTCGACGGGCTCGGCCGCGCCTGGGTCGGCGATCTCGGCTTCAACTTGCCGCCTCCGCCCGGGTGCGGCGCTGACGGGCGTATCATCCTGGTGACGCCTGATGGCGCGAAGCGTGTCGTCGCCGAAGGCTTGCGCTTTCCCAATGGCATCGCGGTTACCGCCGATCACAAGCGGCTCGTCGTCGCCGAGATGGATGGCGAATGTCTCGCCGACTATGATGTCGCCGACGACGGCGGCCTGCATCTTCGTCGCAGGCTCGCCTGCGGCAAGGAGCCCGACGGCATCTGCCTCGACCACGACGGCGCGGTCTGGGTCGCATCCTACGGCGAGGACGCCTTCATCCGCATCGATCGCGACGGACAGGAGCGGCAGCGGATTCACGTACCCGGCCGCCGCGGCATCGCCTGCGCGTTCGGCGGTGCCAATCGGAAGACGCTGTACTGCATCAGTGCAGCCACCTCTCCGGAGGAGCTGCGGCAGCGCAAATCGTCGGCGCGGATCGATGTCGTCGACGTCGAGACGCCGGGATCGGGTTATCCCTGAGCACGCCCGGAGACTGGGCCTATTTGATCAGCTCCCAGAAGATCCCGACCTCCGCAACGAAGGCCAGGGTGAAAAGGATGGTTCGCAAGTAGGGAATTCCGGCCCAGTAGACGATGGCGTGCGCGAGCCTCAGATAGAAGAAGCTCGCCGCCCAGAACGCGGTCATCGCGTTTGCTTTTCCCGCCAGTTGCGCGGTGAGGACGAGTGCCGCGTAGGGCGCGAAAACCTCGATCGCGTTCAGATAGGCGCGGTGCGCGCGCTGGCCCCATGCCGGCACCGGCCGCGGCGCGGGATCGACATAGTTCTTCGGCTCCAGCGGTCCGTTGGTCCTGACCTGGCAGACGATATAGGGAATCCACAAAGCGGCGGTCAGCATCGCCGTCAAAACCATATATTTGAGGTCGGTTGTCACCTTAGCCTCCTGACATGGAATGCTCCGGCTGCGGGGCGCGAGCCGGTCGCCCCCATAGACGAACGGACCGATCCCGGATCGACATGCGCCCTGAGGCTTTTTCGTTCACTCGATCGTGCTCGGAGGCGGGATCGTTCCGGCTCTGAACGAGCGTTTTCGCCGGGTTTCCGCCACTCTGGCGCCGCCTTCCCCCGCCCTGTAGACTCGCGTACCAGGGGCCGGCCGGGGGATTGATGCGTCTGACGTTGAACTTGAAGACTGTTTTGATCGCGGTCGCGGTGATCGCGGTGTCGTTTTTCATCAGCCTGAAGGCGATGGACTGGCTGTCGCCGCGCGGCACGGGGCCTGCGCCGGCCGTGGCGCAATTGCCTCCGCTGCCGCCGGCCGCGCGCAGCTCGGTCGTGATCGCCCCCGTGGCGATTGCGATCTCGGCGATCCGCGAGGCCGCCGAGAAGGGCGCGGCGCGCAATTTTGCCGGCAAGGCCGACAACCCGATCTCGCAGATCCTCCAGAACGCCGATATCGGCTGGACGGCCTCGCGCGGGCCGATTGCCGCCAGCGGCGACAAGGACGTGCTGACGCTGTCGACGCCGCTGACCGGCAAGCTCAACGTGACGGGGTCGCTGTCGTCGAAGGCCACCGGCGCGCTCGGCGACGCGCTCGGCGGCGTGCTCGGCAATAACGCCGCCAAGCAGATCGGCGCCGTCAACATCAAGAACCTGAACGCCAGCGCCGAGATCAAGGGCAATGTCGTCATCACCTCGCGACCCAAGCTCGCGGCCAACTGGCATCTCGAGCCCAATCTCGGCGCGCAGGTCAATCTCGGCGACACCAACGTCAACGTCGCCGGTGCCAAGGTCAACGTGCCCGCCCAGGTCAAGCCGCTGATCGACAAGACGGTCGGCGAGCAGCTCAACGCGGTCGGCGAGCGCATTCGCAACGACCCGAGCCTGCGCGACAATGCCAGGACGCAGTGGGTGAAAGCCTGCCGCTCGATCCCGCTGCAAGGTTCCGGCGCGTCAGCATCGCTGCCGCCGCTCTGGCTGGAACTGAAGCCGGTGCGGGCGATCGCGTCGCAGCCGCGCGTCGACGCGTCCGCGGTCACGCTGCTGCTCGGCATCGAAGCCGAGACGCGCGTCACCTCGACGCCGACCAAGCCCGACTGTCCGTTTCCAGACAAGATATCGATCGGACCGCCGAGCGGAACCGGCGTGAACATCGGCGTGCCGATCGACGTCCCCTTCACCGAGATCAACAAGCTCGTGGCTTCGCAGATGGTCGGCCACACCTATCCCGAGGACGGCTCCGGCCCGGTGGATGTCACCGTCAAGAGCGTCAACGTCGTCCCGTCGGGCGAGCGTCTGTTGATCTCGCTCCTGGTGCGCGCCAAGGAGAAGAAGAGCTTCTTGGGGTTAGGTGCCGAAGCGACCGTGCACATCTGGGGCCGGCCGATGCTCGACCAGGCGCAGCAGACGCTGCGGCTGGCCGATATCCAGCTTGCGGTGGAGTCCGAGGCTGCGTTCGGGCTCCTGGGCGCGGCTGCGCGCGCGGTGGTGCCCCAGATCCAGCAGGCGCTGGTGCAGAAGGCGACGCTCGACCTGAAGCCGATCGCCGCCAACGCGCGCGAGAAGATCGCTGGCGCGATCGCCGATTACCAGAAGAACGAGGACGGCGTGCGCGTCGAGGCCAACATCTCGAGCCTGACGCTCGCCGACATCGCCTTCGACTCGAAAACCCTGCGGATCATCGCGGAAGCCGGCGGCACCCTGAACGTCCATGTGACGAAGCTGTCGGGGATGTGAGTTCTCTCCCTCTCCCCGCTTTGGGCAGGGCAATCGCATATGCCGATCACTTTCCTTCGGGATGCCCGCACCACAAGCTCGTCATGCCCGGGCAGAAGCGCGAAGCGCGTCTTCGCGCTAGATGTCCCGGGCATCCACGTTCTTCGAGCGGCGGTAAAGGTCGTGGATGGCTGGGACAAGCCCGGCCATGACGATGTGGAAACGCCTGCGTACAAGCTCTCCAGGGTCATATATGCGATTGCCCTGCCGCTTTGGGAGAGAGGTGAAGAAGTAACATGCGAATGCGCAACCGATGAGCGCGTCGTGACGAACTCATAATCACTTGCGGCGCTGGCATTCTTGTTGGAGGGTGCTAAGCTATTCCGCGCAACCTTGGAGAAGACGCTGCGCATGCGCAGCGGCAAAGAAGTTTCGATGACCGTGTCAGATGTTCATCGTTGTAGTTTGAGCCGATGCTAGTCGCGGCTCGGAGCTCATCGACGGGGCCCGAGGACGGCGTAGAAGGCGGCACGCCGCCGCTCGTGCGCTTTTCCGGCATCCAGAAGACCTATGATGGCGAGCACCTCGTGGTGAAGAACCTCGATCTCGACATCAGGAAGGGCGAGTTCATCACCCTGCTCGGCCCGTCGGGCTCGGGCAAGACGACCACGCTGATGATGCTGGCCGGCTTCGAGGTTCCGACCCATGGCGAGATCTACCTTGCTGACCGGCCCATCAAGAACATGCCGCCGCATAAGCGCGACATCGGCATGGTCTTCCAGAACTACGCCCTGTTTCCGCACCTGACGATCGAGGAGAACATCGCCTTCCCGCTATCCGTTCGCAAGATCAACAAGGCGGAAGCGCAGGAGCGCGTACGGGCGGCGTTGCGCATGATCAAGATGGAAACCCTGGCGCAGCGGCGGCCGGGGCAACTGTCCGGAGGCCAGCAGCAGCGCGTGGCGCTGGCACGCGCGCTGGTTTTCAATCCGCAGCTCGTGCTGATGGACGAGCCCCTCGGCGCCCTGGACAAGCGCCTGCGGGAGCAGATGCAACTGGAGATCAAGCAACTGCACGAGACGATGGGCATCACCGTCGTCTACGTCACCCACGATCAGAGCGAAGCGCTCACCATGTCGGACCGCATCGCCGTGTTCAACGACGGCATCGTGCAGCAGATCGACAAGCCCGAGACGCTGTATGAGCATCCGGTGAACAGCTTCGTCGCCCACTTCATCGGCGAGAACAACGTGCTGGCCGGTACCGTCGAGACGATCGAAAAGGAATATTGCCGCGTCGCGCTGGCTGGCGGCGGTGCCGTGACCGCACGGACGGTCAACGTATCGGGCGTGGGCGCATCGACCTCCCTGTCGGTGCGGCCGGAGCGGACTTCCATTATCCTGGACGGCACCTCCAGCGAAGGACCGAACCGCCTGCCCGCCAGAGTGCAGAACACCATCTATCTCGGCGACCACGCGCTGGCCGTGCTCGATGTCGCCGGCAACGGGGAGTTCATGGTCAAGCTTCAGCCGGGCGCGCATGACGGCCTGAAGCAAGGCGAAAGCGTGTTCATCACTTTTCGCCCCGATGATTGCCTGGCCCTCGATCCGGTCTGATCCAACTCGGCAGCTTTTATCCAACGCAAGCGGACATCAACCTCAACACAACTCACATCAAGAAGGAACGAAGACCATGCTGAAGCGCAAGATTGGCAAGATTGCCCTGGGTTTCGCCGCGGCGTTCACCGCCAGCGCCGCGCTGGCCACGGTCGCACAGGCGCGTGACCTCACCGTCGTGTCGTGGGGCGGCGCCTATCAGGATGCCCAGAAGAAGGTCTATTTCGAGCCGTTCAAGAAGGCGGCCGGCATTCCCATGAACGACGAGTCCTGGGACGGCGGCGTCGGCGTGCTGCGCGCCAAGGTCCAGGGTGGCGCCGCCACCTGGGACCTCGTCCAGGTCGAGAGCGACGAACTGGCGGTCGGCTGCGAGGAAGGCCTGTTCGAGAAGATGGACTTTTCCAAGATCGGCGGCGAGGCCGCCTATATGCCGGCGTCGGTCAATCCCTGCGGCGTCGGCGCCATCGTCTACGATTTCGTTCTCGGCTACGACAAGGACAAGCTGAAAGAGGCGCCTGCGGGCTGGGCGGACTTCTTCGACACCAAGAAGATTCCGGGCAAGCGCGCCCTGCGTCAGGGTCCGAAGACCACGCTGGAGATTGCGCTGATGGCCGACGGCGTCGCACCGAAGGACGTCTACAAGGTGCTGGCGACCGACGAGGGGATCGAGCGCGCGTTCAAGAAGCTCGACACCATCAAGGGCGACCTCGTCTGGTGGAAGGCCGGCGCCCAGCCGCCGCAATTGCTTGCCTCCGGCGAGGTGGCGATGACCTCGGTCTACAATGGCCGCATCGACACCGCGAACAAGAAGGAGAAGAAGAATTTTGGCATGGTGTGGGACGGCGCGCTCTTCACGCTCGACAGCTGGGTCATCCTGAAGGGGAGCCCGAACAAGGACGCCGCCTACAAGTTCCTGGACTTCGCCGGCAAGGCGGAGAACCAGTCAAAACTGTCGGAGAACATTGCCTATGGCACCTCGAACAAGGACGCAGCCGCGCTGATCCAGCCGGCCGTTCTGAAGGACCTGCCGACCGCGCCCGACAACATCAAGAACGCGGTCGAGATCAACGTTGCCTTCTGGCTCGAGAACATCGACCGCCTGACCGAACGCTTCAACAAATGGGCCGCGAAATAGCTCGCCCCGCAAGGCTCGACCAATGACGGATGCGCTCCTATCCGGCGCCAATGCATCGACCGAGGTGCCGCTCAAGCGCCGATTGAGGCGCGCGGAGCGGACACGCCAGGTCAAAGCATTGGCGCTGGTGCTGCCGCTTCTCGTCTTCCTGCTCTTCACCTTCGCGGGCCCTATCGCCGGCATGCTGTGGCGCTCGATCGACGACCGCGAGGTGCGTCAGGTCCTGCCGCAAACGGTCGCTGCTCTCGCCGGCTGGGACGGCAAGGACCTGCCGGACGAAAAGGCATACGCGGCGCTGGCAAGCGACATCCTGGCGGCGCGCGCCTCCGGCACCATGGCCATCGCGGCCAAGCGGCTGAACTACGCCCTGAACGGTTTTCGCACCATCCTGACCAGCACGGCACGCAATCTGAAGGCGGTGCCGGAGCCCGGCACCGCCAGAGAGACGCTGGGCAAGATCAATCCGGCCTGGCGTGAGCGCGCCACCTGGACGACAATCAAGGACGCCAGTGGCCCGGTGACCGGCTTCTACCTGCTGGCGGCGCTCGATCTTGTCAGGGACGTGGACGGCGCGATCGTCGCGGCGGCGCCGGATCAGGCCATCTACCGCAACGTCTTCATCCGCACCTTCATCATCAGCCTCGGCGTCACGGCACTCTGCCTGATCCTTGGCTTTCCGGTCGCCTATTTGCTGGCGACGCTACCGCCCGGCTGGTCGAATTTGCTGATGATCTTCGTGCTCCTACCGTTCTGGACCTCGCTCCTGGTCCGCACCTGCGCCTGGATCGTGCTGTTGCAGAGCAAAGGCGTCGTCAACGACAGCCTGCACTGGCTGGGCATCATCGACGAGCCGCTGCGCCTGATCTACAACCGCTTCGGTGTCTGCGTGGCGATGACCCACGTTCTCTTGCCGTTCATGATCCTGCCGCTGTACAGCAGCATGAAGGCGATCTCGCCTGCCTATATGCGTGCCGCCGCCTCGCTCGGTGCGCCGCCGGTCACCGCCTTCCTGCGGATCTACCTGCCGCAGACGCTGCCGGGCATCGGAGCCGGAAGCCTGCTCGTCTTCATCCTGGCGCTCGGCTACTACATCACCCCGGCACTCGTCGGCGGCGCCGCCGATCAGATGATCAGCTACTTCATCGCGCTCTATACGACCGAAACGGCCAACTGGGGCCTGGCCTCGGCGCTGGGCGCGGTGCTGCTGCTCGCCACCGTTCTGCTGGCCGTCGTTTACGGAAAGCTGGTGCAGGGCCAACAGGTCACCGGAGGGATGAAGAATTGAGCGACAATCCCTCCCTCCGCACGCCCAGCCAGCGCATCGCGTGGACTGCAACCATCCTCGTCTCCACGCTGGTGTTCATCTTCCTGATCGCGCCGATCCTGGCGATCATGCCGCTGTCCTTCAGCTCAGGCTCCTATTTGACCTATCCGCTGCCCGGCCTCTCCTTGCGCTGGTACGACGACTTCATCAACTCGCCACGCTGGATGAATTCGCTGAAGAACAGCATCATCATCGGCGTCGCCTCGACGTTACTGTCCATGGTGCTCGGCACGCTGGCAGCGCTGGGGCTGGCGCAGTGGAAAAGCCGGTTCAAGCCGCTGGTGCTGGCTTTCGTGCTGTCGCCGGTCGTCGTGCCCGGCGTCATTACCGCGGTCGGTCTGTATTTCTTCTTCGCGCCGATCGGATTGACCGGCAGTTATCTCGGCCTGATCCTGGCCCACACCGCGCTCGCGACGCCCTTTGTGGTGATCACGGTCGGCGCGACCTTGCAAAGTTTTGACACCAATTTGGCGCGCGCCGCAGCCTCGCTCGGGGCCTCGCCGCTCTATGCGTTCCGCCGTGTGATCCTGCCGCTGATCATGCCCGGCCTTGCCTCGGGCGCGCTGTTCGCCTTCGCGACCAGTTTTGATGAGGTGGTAATCGTGCTGTTCATGGCAGGGCCGGAGCAGCGCACCCTGCCGCGCGAAATGTTCAGCGGCATCCGCGAGAACATCAGCCCGACCATCACGGCGGCGGCGGTGATCCTGACGACGGTGTCGGTCATCCTGCTCGCCACCATGGAAGGCTTGCGCCGGCGCAACGAACGGCTCAAGGGCAGCAACGCCTGACACCAAAAAGGCACGACAGCGCGCCCGGCGACAAACCGGGCGCGCCTCGCTTAGCCGATCCGAGGTCCGTTAGTCGTACTTGAATTCCGGCATCTTCTTCAGATCGTCCTTGGTCGCGTTGAACACCGCGTGGTCCGGATACCACTTCGACGTGGTGGTCGTTGCGGTGGTCTTCTCGTTCATCGTCGCCGGGCGATCAGGCGCAGCGCCCGTGGTCGTGGTCGACGCCGGGCGGTTCGCCGGGGCGGTGGCCGCGCCGGAATAGGCGACAGCCTCGTTCACGAATTTCAGCTTGTCGAAGGGCACGGCCACCAGATGCTCACCCATGCCGAGGAAGCCGCCGACGCCGATCACCGCAATCTTGATGTCACCGTTCTTGTCCATCAAGAGATCGCTGATCGAACCGACACTCTCGTTGGCGTCGTTGTAGATCTTCAGGCCGACCAGCTTCGACGCACGCCATTCACCCGCGGCCGACGTCGTTGTCGTCGTCACAGTCGTAGAAGCGGCCGGGGCCTTGTCGGTAGCAGCAGGCGGCGTTTGCGCAAACGCAACGGTCGCCAGCAACGCGGAACCGGCAACGCCGGCCGCGATCGATTTCATCAACATGATGTCCTCTCCTTGACGAAAACTCGTACGGAGAAAACCGCCGCGATCACCCACAGTTCCTAAGCTGCGGCAATTTCGTCGCACTGAGTTTTGCATCGTTTGCGCTGCGCGCGCAGTTCCGCGGCGAAGTACGTGAGGCACGACGCATCGCTGCGTGCACAAGCGCACAGTTCCCCGCGAGCTCCACGCCTCCTGGGAGACGCGCGAACCTCGCGAGGAACATGCTGACCTGCGTCGCCTGAGACAGGTCTGCCCGGTCAGGTCTTGTAGTCGACGAGAAGCGCGGAGATTTGCGAGCTGGACGAGTTGGTCGAATTGCCCGACGAACCATAGGACGTCGACGACGACAGCGATTGCTGCAGCGCCTGGAGAAACTGCTGCAGAATCTCCGCCGTGGTGGTGTCGCTGGACGTGCTGCTGGTCGAGTCCGTGGAAGACGTGGAATTCGAGCTGTCGTCCGACGGGGGCGGGCCGCCCGGGCCGCCGGCGCCGCCGGGTCCGTTGGCGAAGGCGGCCTTGAACACGCCCTTCAGCTCTTCGGCCTGGTCGGAGGTCAGCGTACCGTTCGACACTTCGCTCGAAATGAGATCGTCGATCTTCGACTGCATCTCGTCCGGCGACGGGCGCGTGCCGCTCGACTGGTCGCTGGCGCGGCTCTGCTGGAGCGCGGTGTCAATGTCGGTGAGCGCCGTGGACAGCGCCGACTGATCCGACGACGAAATCGTGCCGGCCGAGACCTCCGACTGCAATTCCTGCTGCAGGCGCTGCAGCGGCGACTGGTAGGTGCCGGCGGAGGCCGCCGAAATCGTGCTCATATGGGCTCCGTGGGTTTGCGGGGTTTCGTGAGAGACCAAGCCACGGTATGGTTAACGGACTTAACGAGACCTTGCCGACGCCCTTTCCAGCTGTTGCCGGACGTTGCTCTTGCGGCGCTCAGAAACATACGGAAACAAAAATCTTCGCCGTTTCGCCCGAATCTTCGACAAACAGAGCACATGGCTATTCCCTCGCCCAACATCCTGGTCGTCGAGGACGACCGCGAAACCCGGTCGTTGATTGCGAAATATCTGCGCAACAACGCCTGCAACGTCACCGCCGTCAGCGACGGCCGCGAGATGGCGCGTGCCATGGCCGACCAGCGCGTCGACCTGCTTATCCTCGACGTCATGCTGCCCGGCGAGGACGGCTTGAGCCTGTGCCGCAAGGTGCGCGCGGAAAGCCAGACGCCGATCATCATGCTGACCGCGCGCGGCGAGGACGTCGACCGCATCGTCGGCCTCGAGATGGGCGCGGACGACTATTTGCCAAAACCGTTCAACCCGCGCGAGCTGCTCGCGCGCATCAACGCGGTGCTGCGGCGCCAGCAGGCGGCCAATGCGGCAAGCTCGATCGAAGGCGCGAGCACGCTCGCCTTCGAAGGCTGGCGCATCGACCTGCGCCTGCGCGAATTGCGCAATCCGGACGGCGCGCGCGTCGCGGTGACCAGCGCCGAGTTCGACTTGCTCCGCACCTTCTGCGAGCGGCCGGGCCGCGTGCTGTCGCGCGACAGCCTGCTCGACCTCACGCAGGGCCGCGCCACGGGCTCGTTCGAGCGCTCGATCGACGTGCTGGTGAGCCGCATCCGCCGCAAGATCGAGCCCAACCCGCAGGATCCCACCATCATCAAGACGGTGCGCTCCGGCGGCTACCTGTTCACGCCGAGAACCGAAGCGGTGACGACATCCTTGAGTGGCTGACATGAGGCTGTTCGGGTTCTTCCACCTCAAGGGCATCGGCGGGCAGATCGCCGCCCTCGTCGTGGCGTCGATCGTCGCGCTGCATCTGATCCTCACCTTGAGCTTCCTGATCAGCCGGCCGGATCGCGCCGACCCGCCGCCGGACAGCGCGCACCAGCTGGCGAACGCCGCGCTCCTGCTCGGCAGCGCCGACGCAGGCGAGCGGACGCGGCTGATCGCCGACGTGAGGCGCGCCTTCCAAAACCTCGAGATCGAGGAGCTCGCGCCCGGCGCTGCGCCGGTGATCGAGGAGACCGAGGGCCAGCACCTGCACGGCATCCGCCGGCATCTCGGCCATCAGTACAAGGTCGCAGCACTCGCGCCGAACGGCGAGGTTCATCGCGCCGGCATCACGCTGCCCGACGGCAGCATGATCGCGGGCCGCGTTGATCCGGGCCCGCGCCCGCCGCGATTCTGGGGCGGGCCGTGGATGATGACGCTGCTGTTTGCGCTGATCAGCGTCACGCTCCTGGGCCTGTGGGCGGCCTACGCGCTCGCAAAACCGCTGTCGTCCTTTGCCAGGGCCGCCGAAGGTTTCAGCCTCGACGGCACCGCCGAACCGCTGCCGGAGCGCGGGCCGGAGGAGATCCGCGCGGTCGCGCGCGCGCTCAACCGCATGCAGGAGCGGATCGCGCGGCTGATGTCGGACCGCACCAAGATGCTGGCGGCGATCAGCCACGATTTGCGCACGCCGATCACGCGGCTGCGGCTGCGCGCCGAGTTCATCGAGGACGAGACCAACCGCAAGCGCATGCTGATCGACCTCGACCAGATGCGCACGATGCTGGAATCGGTGCTGTCGCTCTTGCGCAACGACCGCAAGGTCGAGGCCGTGACGCTGGTCGACATCGCGAGCACGCTGCAACTGATCGCCGACCAGTTCGCCGACATGGGCCACACCGTGCATTATGAGGGCCCGGCGCAGGCGACCGCCGCCGCGCGGCCCGACGATCTGCATCGCGGCATCACCAACCTCGTGGAGAACGCGGTGCGTTTCGGCGCCGAGGTGACGATCCGCCTCGACGTCCAGGGCACAAAGCTCACGATCGACGTCGAGGATGACGGGCCCGGCATTTCGGACGCGCGCAAGGGGGAGATGCTGGAGCCGTTCGTGCGCGGCGACGACGCGCGCAACATGGACGACACCGCCGGCTTCGGCCTTGGCCTGTCGATCGCGCGCGCGATCGCGCTCGCCCATGGCGGCGAGCTGTCGCTGCATGACCGCAAGCCCCACGGATTGATCGTGCGCATGCAGCTGCCGGTCTGGCAGCAGCCGCGGCTCGCGGCGTGAGGCTTAATTAAGCTGCGAGCGGCTGGTGCTCGGCGGCGGCGTGATCGAAGATCGCGATCGCCTCGAAGCGATAGCCGCAGGCGTGGCATTTCCAGAGATAGGAGATGCGTCCCACGCCCGGCTCGATCCAGTCGGGATGCGGGATCGGCGTGCCGCATTGTGCGCACGGGTTCTGCTTGGGGATTTCGCCGATGTCTGATCCTGTGAAGTCTGATCTTGTCATGGCACCCTCCCGAGTAGCGGCTTTCTCATAGTCGCTTTTTGCTCCAAGCGCGAATGGACAGACCTGCTGCCGCGAGCGCGCTCGGATCGCTTGCGCGAACTCTACGAGGGCTTTGAGTCGCAAACGCGACGACCGCGCCGCAAAATCGCTGGCGGCGGCGTTTGGCCACATCATCGCCGTCTTCTGGAGGCCTAACGCGGCCGGGTGCAGGTCACTCAGAGATCGAGAGATGTTGTTATGAAAACTTTAGTTGTTGTTGCCGCGCTCGCGGCCGTTGTGGTGTTGCCGCAATCCGCAATCGCCGGCGAAACCGAATATGCCGAAATGGCGGCCGCGCAGGCGCGCGCCAACGGCGTGCCGGAAGCGCTGGTGCACCGCGTCATCATGCGCGAGAGCCGCTATCAGCCGCATCTCGTCGGCCGTGGCGGCACCATCGGGCTGATGCAGATCAAGCTCGCGACCGCCCGCGGCCTCGGCTACACCGGCGATGCCGCCGGCCTGCGCGATCCCGCCACCAACCTCACCTACGGCGTGAAGTATCTCGCCGGCGCCTACCACGCCGCGAACGGCGATCACAACCGTGCCATTCGTTATTATGCGGGCGGCTATTACTACGTTGCAAAGCGCCAGCGTCAGGAGATCGCCCAGCAGGGCGATTTGAACCAGTCCTGGCTCGAGCCCAACGGCAATCCGGTGTCGGCGTTTGGCGCGCCACCGCGGAAAAAGCTGGCGCAGAGGGTGCGGAACGCGCGGGCGCAGGTTCCCCACTAACTGTCATCCCGGGGCGATGCGTCAGCATCGAACCCGGAATCCAAGGATTCCGGGTCTGGCGCTCATGCACCATCCCGGAATGACGGTGAGATGCGTTGACACATCCCGCCACTGGCATACATTAGAGCCGTTCCGAGGGGTGCTCCGAGGAGGAGCTGAGATACCGCTAAATGGGTCAGAAGGCCCAGGACCGCGGTGACCCTTTGAACCTGATCCGGGTCATGCCGGCGAAGGGACAGGGATGTACCAGACGACAAAACGACCGGATTCCGCGATATCCATCATCGGCGCAGGCATTGCAGGCGCCTGGCAGGCGCTTTTGTTCGCTCAGGCCGGCCACGCCGTCACGCTGCACGAGCGCAGCGACGCCGGTATGACGGACGCCACCAGCCACTGGGCCGGCGGCATGCTCGCGCCTTATTGCGAGGCCGAGGTCGCCGAACCCATCATCAGCCGGCTCGGCGAGCGCTCGCTCGACATCTGGCGGCGCGAACTGCCGGATACGCCGTTCAACGGCTCCCTCGTCGTGGCCCATGCCCGCGAGCGCAATGATTTCGAGCGCTTTGCGAGGATGACCGAGGGCCATCAGCGGCTCGATGCGGCCGGCCTCGCGCAGCTCGAGCCGTCGCTGGAGGGCCGCTTCCGCGACGCGCTGTTCTTCCCGGCCGAGGGCCATGTCGAACCGCGCCGCGTGCTGCCAAAGCTGCACGAGCGCATCCGCGCCGCCGGCGGCACCATCAAGTTTGGTAGCGATGTCACCGCAAAGGATCTCGCAGACCTTAATCCCAAAAGCATCGTGATCGACTGCCGTGGCCTGTCCGCGCGCGACGAGCAGCCGGAGCTGCGCGGCGTCAAGGGCGAGATGATCCTGATCGAGACGAGCGAAGTGCAGCTCGCGCGCCCCGTGCGGCTCATCCATCCGCGCTGGCCGCTCTACGTGATCCCGCGCGAGGACAACCTCTTCATGCTCGGCGCGACCTCGATCGAGGCCGAGGACACCGGCGTCAGCGTCCGCTCCGCGCTGGAGCTCTTGGGCGCCGCCTATACGGTGCATCCTGCCTTCGGCGAGGCCCGCATCCTCGAATTCGGCTCGGGCTTGAGGCCCGCCTTCCCCGACAATCTGCCGCGCATCGGCATTCGCGGCAGCAGGATCAGCGTGAACGGGCTCTACCGCCACGGTTTTCTGATCGCACCGGCGCTCGCCGAGCTGACGCTCGCCTATGTCGAGCGCGGCCAGATCGACAATGAGGTGATGCAATGCGCGTGATCGTCAACGGCGAGCAACGCGAGATCAGTGCTTTGAGCGTCGGCGCGCTCTTGAGCGAGCTCGATTACGAGGGCACGCATTTCGCGATCGCCGTCAATTACGACGTGGTGCCGAAAAGCCGCTGGGCCGAGACGACGTTGAAGGCCGGCGACGAAATCGAGATCATCACGCCGCGACAGGGAGGTTGATGCAATGGTGACCTTCTACGGCAAAACCTTCCCCTCGCGCCTGCTGATCGGCAGCGCGCTCTATCCTTCGCCGGCGATCATGCAGGCGGCGATCCGCGCCTCGGGGTCGAGCATCGTCACGGTGTCGCTGCGCCGCGAGGCGGCCGGCGGCAAGACCGGAGACGCGTTCTGGAACCTGATCCGCGAGCTCGACGTCACCGTGCTGCCGAACACCGCCGGCTGCCGCAGCGTGCGCGAGGCGGTAACCACCGCAAAGCTCGCGCGCGAATTGTTCGGCACGTCGTGGATCAAGCTCGAGGTCATCGCCGACAACGACACGCTGCAGCCCGACGTCGTCGGCCTGGTCGAAGCCGCGACCATTTTGATCAAGGACGGCTTTGAGGTCTTCCCCTATTGCACCGAGGACCTCTCGGTCGCGACGCGCCTCGTCGATGCCGGCTGCAAGGTCGTGATGCCCTGGGCCGCGCCGATCGGCAGCGCAAAAGGCATCACCAACCGCGACGCGCTCAAACTGCTGCGCGAGCGCCTGCCCGACATCACGCTCGTGGTCGATGCCGGTCTCGGCGCGCCCTCGCACGCGGCACAGGCGCTGGAGCTCGGCTACGACGCCGTGCTGCTCAACACCGCGATCGCCAAGGCCGCAGATCCCGTCGCCATGGCTAACGCCTTCCGCCTCGGCGTCGAGGCGGGCCGTACCGCTTGCGAGGCCGGGCTGATGGAAGCCCGCGACTTCGCCTCCCCCTCAACCCCTGTCGTTGGGACCCCGTTCTGGCATGCCGTATCCTGATCGCCACGCGTATCCTGATCCGTTCTACGCCGTCGTCGACACCGTCGACTGGGTCGCGCGCCTCGCCAAGCTCGGCGTCGGCACGATCCAGTTGCGCGCGAAAGATTTGAACGACGCCGAAGCACTGCAAATCGTCGCCGACGCGCTCGCCGCCGTCCAGGGCACGCAGGCCAAGGTCGTCGTCAACGACTATTGGCGCGCGGCGATCGTCGCCGGCGCAAAGCACCTGCATCTCGGCCAGGAAGACCTCGTCGACGCCGACCTGAAAGCCATCCGCGAGGCCGGCCTGACGCTTGGCATCTCCACCCATGACGATGCGGAGCTTGAGACTGCACTTGCGGCGAATCCCGATTACGTCGCGCTCGGCCCGATCTTCTTCACCACGCTCAAGTCGATGCGCTTCGCCCCGCAGGGCATTCCAAAGATCACGGAATGGAAGAAGCGCATCGGCAACATTCCGCTGGTCGCGATCGGCGGCATCAAGTTCGAGCACGCCGCGGAGATCTTTGCCGCCGGTGCCGATTCCATCGCGGTGGTCTCCGACGTCACCCAAAACGCCGACCCCGACGCGCGGGTGCGGCAATGGCTCGGCCTCGCCAAGGAGGCCGCGTGATGCAGGTCGTCCCCTCTTCGTCCCGTCACCCTGAGGTGGCCGCTTCTTCAGCGGCCCTCGAAGGGCGACGGCCCGGCTCGTTCACCCTTCGAGGCGCGCCCTGCGGTTCCACCGCACGGCGCGCACCTCAGGATGACGAGAGCAACAGCGCGCATACGAATTAAACGGAGGAATCCCATGAACATCCGCTCCAACCCCGAAAAGACCGTCCCCGCCGTCACGACCGGCCCGCTGGCCTCCTCGCGAAAAATCTTTGCCACGCCCGAGGCTGCGCCTGACCTGCGCGTGCCGCTGCGGGAGATCATCCTCTCGGAGGGCGCGGGCGAACCGAACCTGCCGGTCTACGACACGTCAGGTCCCTACACCGACCCCTCCGTCACCATCGACGTCAATGCCGGCCTTGCGCGCAACCGCAAGGCCTGGGTGCTGGAGCGTGGCGGCGTCGAGGAGTATGACGGCCGCCAGATCAAGCCGGAAGACAATGGCAGCATCTCCGCCGACAACGCGGCGCGCGCCTTCTCCGCCTATCACAAGCCCTTGCGCGGCCTCGACGGCCACAAGATCACGCAGCTCGAATTCGCCCGTGCCGGCATCATCACCAAGGAGATGATCTACGTCGCGGCGCGCGAAAATCTCGGCCGCAAGGAGCAGCTCGAACGCGCGGAAGCAGCCCTTGCCGATGGCGAGAGCTTTGGCGCTTCGGTGCCCGCCTTCATCACCCCGGAGTTCGTCCGCTCCGAGATCGCGCGCGGCCGCGCCATCATTCCGAGCAACATCAATCACAGCGAACTCGAGCCGATGATCATCGGCCGCAACTTCCTCACCAAAATCAATGCCAATATCGGCAACTCCGCGGTGACCTCGTCGGTCGAGGAGGAGGTCGAGAAGATGGTGTGGGCGATCCGCTGGGGCGCCGACACCGTGATGGACCTCTCGACGGGCCGCAACATCCACACCACCCGCGAATGGATTTTGCGCAACTCGCCGGTCCCGATCGGCACCGTGCCGATCTACCAGGCGCTGGAGAAGTGCAACGGCGATCCCGTGAAGCTGACCTGGGAGCTCTACAAGGATACGCTGATCGAGCAGTGCGAGCAGGGCGTCGACTATTTCACCATCCACGCCGGCGTGCGCCTGCCCTACATCCACCTCACCGCCAACCGCGTCACCGGCATCGTCAGCCGCGGCGGCTCGATCATGGCAAAGTGGTGCCTGGCGCATCACAAGGAGAGCTTCCTCTACACGCATTTCGACGAGATCTGCGAGCTCATGCGCAAGTATGACGTCTCGTTCTCGCTCGGCGACGGCCTGCGGCCGGGCTCGATTGCAGATGCCAACGACCGCGCGCAATTCGCCGAACTGGAGACGCTCGGCGAGCTCACAAAAATCGCGTGGGACAAGGGCTGCCAGGTCATGATCGAAGGCCCCGGCCACGTGCCGATGCACAAGATCAAGATCAACATGGACAAGCAACTCAAGGAGTGCGGCGAGGCGCCGTTCTACACGCTTGGACCGCTGACCACAGACATCGCGCCGGGCTATGACCACATCACCTCAGGCATCGGTGCGGCCATGATCGGCTGGTTCGGCTGCGCCATGCTCTGCTACGTGACGCCGAAGGAGCATCTCGGCCTGCCCGACCGCAACGACGTCAAGGTCGGCGTCATCACCTACAAGATCGCCGCCCATGCCAGCGATCTCGCCAAGGGCCACCCGGCCGCCCAGCTCCGCGACGACGCGCTCAGCCGCGCCCGTTTCGACTTCCGCTGGACCGACCAGTTCAACCTCGGCCTCGATCCGGATACCGCCAAGAACTTCCACGACGAGACCCTGCCGAAGGAAGCGCACAAGGTCGCCCATTTCTGCTCGATGTGCGGCCCAAAGTTCTGCTCGATGAAGATCACGCAGGACGTGCGGGATTATGCGGCGACGCTGAACGACCCGAACTCGGTGGGCATGTCGATGCAGGGCACCGTCGAGGACGGCATGGCGAAGATGAGCGCCAAGTTCAAGGAGATGGGCTCAAGCGTGTATCTGGATGCGGAGAAGGTGAAGGAGAGCAATCGGGTGTTGTAACTCTTCGCTCGTCATGCCCGGGCTTGACCCGGGCATCCATCCGAGAACTGAGGGCCGGGCAACGCCCGGCCTTTTTAGTTCCTCAGCAAGCGTAGCCCGGATTAGAATGACCGATAATCTGACCGGCGTCTGGGACGGCACCTTCGTTCAACCGGGCGCGGGAATGGTCACGTTCACGGCGACGCTGATCGAGGCCGGCGGCGCGCTTGGCGGAAGCGTGACCGAGCCTTGCATGATGCGGGAGTGCACGCTGAGCACCCACAACTCATCGATCGCGGGCCATCGGTCCGGAAGCCGGGTCTCGTTCGTCAAGCGTTACGAGCCGCCCGGCTACGGCTATGACACCGTCGTCTATGAGGGCACGGTGAACGCCGACGCGACGGAGATCGACGGCCGCTGGCGTCTGCCGGGCAACTCGGGAACGTTTCTGATGGTCCGCTCCACCAGGACCGCGCAGGCGGTCACGACCGAAGAAGGGATCAAGGAGCCGACGCGCTAGCAGCTCGCAGGGTGGGTTAGCCCCGCGGCTGCGCGACTTGTCCGCCGAAGCTCGAAGGGCGAAGGCGGAAGCGCAGTCCGCTCGGCGTAACCCACCACTTTGGCTTCCGCAATGTCATCCTCGCTTGTGACATGGTGGGTTACGCCTCTCGCCATTGCTTGCGGAACGACCGCATATGGGATCGGCTAACCCACCCTACGCACCTCGCCCCACCGCATCGTGATCGCCAACCCGCTCGGCAAGCGGGGGCGGCGACATCTTAGCCAGCTCGCGCGCGAGGTTGTCACGGGCACGCCGGTCATAGCGCGCAGCGAAGGCGGCATCCGGATAGATGACAGACCGTGCAGCGAACCGCCGAAGCACCCCGGCACGGCCGACGCGATAATCGGCATCGCTGACATGGATGAATTCCTGCCGGATCGCCGCGGCATAGGTGTCGTATCGTGCGGGCTCCGCACCGAGGATGCTGAGGTCGATCGAGATCAGGATCGCGCCAAGGCGATCGTCTGCTTGAACCTCGTGCGTCCTGGTGAGGCGGATCAGCCGGGCCACCTCCGGCCGAAGGTCGGCGCGGACGTGCTGTTCGGCCAATTGCGCGCTCAACTCTTCGTTGTCCGACCGGGTCGGTTCGTAGACGACGTCGTGCCACCAGATGGCTTCCGTCAGGACCTCGCGTTCGACCACCGAAAGACCGTCCACCTGCGCCAGCGCGGCCAGGCAGTCCTCGATATGCGCGAGGTTGTGATAGTGACGGCCGGGCGCCATGTAGGCGGCAGACAATTCTTCGCGGGTCATCGGCGGGCAATCATTCCTCGAACAACTCCTTGAACAGCGTCTTCGCGCGTTCGAGTCCCTCGTCCGTAAACACCACCGACTTTACCTTGCCGACGGGATCATGAATCATGCCCTTGTCATGCAGGCGGCCGAGCACACCCCAGTCAAAGCCCTTCCATGCCCGATCGCCGTCGTGCAGGGTCAGATAGAGCAAGGCCAGCGCCGCGTCGTCAATCTTGTCCTTGTTGATGGCCATCTCGAACCTCTCACGGAGCGATGTTGAGACCATCCTATTCGGCAATATGCAATCTGCAATGGCCCCCTCCAACGCAGCCGATGCAATTTACTTGAACGAGCTCGTTGGTCCCATGAAGATGCCCCACCGCCTCCCGGACCAACTCCGCGAAAACCTCCGCGTCGTCTTCGTCGGCACCGCGGCCAGCACGCGCTCGGCTGCCGTCGGGCACTACTACGCCCATCCCGGCAACCGCTTCTGGCGCGCGCTGTTTGAGGCCGGCATCACGCCGCGGCGCTATCAGCCGGGCGAGTTCGCAGCACTGCTGGAGTTCGGCATCGGCTTCACCGATCTCTCAAAATCCGGCGCCGGGATGGATCACCAGATTGCCAGGCAGTCCTTCGACGTCGCGGGCTTCAGGGCCAAGATCGAAAAGTATCGGCCGAAGACGATTGCGTTCACCAGCAAGAAGGCGGCGAGTTTGTTTTACGGCAAGCCGTCCAGCACGATCGCGTTGGGGCGGCAACCGGCTGACGGGCCGTTTCCTGACGTTTTCGTGCTCGCCTCGCCGTCCGGCGCCGCCTCCGGCCATTGGACGCTGCAGCCATGGCGCGAGCTGGCCGCATGGATCGCTGCGTAGCGTGGGTTAGCCCCGCGGCTGCGCGACTTGTCCGCCGAAGCTCGAAGAGCGAAGGCGGAAGCGCAGCTCACTCGGCGTAACCGATCCCCTTGGCGTCGAAGACGTTCGCTGGACGGGCCGGGTTACGCCTTGCGCCGTGCCGAGCGACACGCGCTTGTGATCGGGCTGACCCACCCTGGCACCGCTACATGCCGGCAAACGGGCTCCACGCTGTGAAAGGGTTCACACCCGACATCGCAAACCAGGTGCTACGATCGCGACAATTTCAGTTGCCGCCATCTGCTCCAAAACATTTCTGTTTCGAACAGCCTCTCAGGAGGATTTCATGTTCAAACAATTTCTTGCCATTGCGGCCATCGCATCTTCCATTTTGCCGACCGGTTATGAGGCGCACTGCCGGGATCTGGAAGCGAAACTCTCTGCTCATCCCACTGCACTTGCGCAACAATCCGATGCAAGGCGACGCGCCGCGGATTCTCTGGACGAAATCGTCGCCTGGCTTTCCCAAAACTTCGATCTGCCCGCGAGCAAGGAGCATCCGACGATCGAGCTCGCGTCAAGCTCACGACTTGCAATGATGCGGGCTACAGATGGAGCCCTTTCGCAAAACCCGGCGGGAAACGATCTGCTCAACGGGCTCAGTCAGCGTCAGGTCGTGGCGCTCTACGACAACAAGTCGAAGACCATCCTGCTCTCTGAAGATTGGACCGGGACCTCGCCGGCGGATCAATCCGTTCTCGTCCACGAAATGGTTCATCACCTGCAAAATCTCGCCGGCCTCAAATTTGAATGTCCCAGAGCGCGTGAGAAGATGGCCTACCTGGCCCAAGCCAAATGGCTGGAACGCTTCGACCTGAGCCTGGAGCACGAATTTGACGTCGACCTGTTCACGGTCGTGATTTCCTCAGCATGCATATACTGATTGAAGTTCATGGCGAAAACTCTGGCAGTCGCCGCGATCGTGCTCGCACTTCTCACGATGGCGCGAAGCCGACCCAGCACCTTTGTCCCGCTGCCCACGAGGCCGATGCCTAGCGCTCTCATTCCATAACAATCATGCATGGCGGCGCCGTCGCGTGCTGAGCGACCTCGCTTGTGATCGGCTAACGCGCCATACGCTCCCTCACCTCTGTCATTGCGAGCTCAGCGAAGCAATCCAGAGTTTCACCGCGGAAGGATTCTGGATTGCTTCGCTACGCTCGCAACGACGGTGTGAACCCAGCCGCCGCCCCCGATGCGACATCACCGCGCGCCGCAAAAAACTCCTCGCCACTGTGAACTGGCTTACTCTTCCTGAGATTGCATTGAGATAGGTTTCCTACCGGAGATTTTCGGCAACGAAAGGGAAGCCATCATGAGCTGGCATTCATGGTTCAACGTATCCGGCGGCGCGGCCGCGCTGAGATCGCCGATCACGGCGATTGCGCGCAATCCCAATCATCTCGATCTCTTCGTCACCGGAACCGACGGCCGCATCTATTCCACCTGGTGGGATGCGGCGAGCGGATGGGCCAACTGGTTCAACGTCTCCGGCGGCATGGCCGCGCTGGGCTCGCCGATCACGGCGGTAGCGCGCAACCCCAATCACCTCGATCTCTTCGTTACCGGAACCGACGGCCGCATCTATTCCACCTGGTGGGATGCGGCGAGCGGATGGGCCAACTGGTTCAACGTGTCAGGCGGCATGGCCGCGCTCGGCTCGAAGATCACGGCGGTGGCACGCAACCCCGACCATCTCGACCTTTTCGTCACCGGCACCGACGGCCGCATCTACTCCACCTGGTGGGACGCCTCCAGCGGCTGGGCCAACTGGTTCAACGTCTCCGGCGGCATGGCCGCGCTGGGATCGCCGATCGAGGCGATCGCACGCAATCCCAACCATCTCGATCTCTTCGTCACCGGAACCGACGGCCGCATCTATTCGACATGGTGGGACGCGAGCGGCGGCTGGGCCAACTGGTTCAACGTCTCCGGCGGCATGGCCGCGCTGAAATCGCCGATCACGGCGGTCGCGCGCAATCCCAACCATCTCGACCTGTTCGTGACAGGCACCGACGGCCGCATCTACTCGACCTGGTGGGACGCGAGCGGCGGCTGGGCCAACTGGTTCAACGTTTCCGGAGGCGCGGCAGCACTCGGCTCGGAGATCACGGCGGTCGCCCGCAACCCCAACCATCTCGACCTGTTCGTCACCGGCACGGACGGCCGCATCTACTCCACATGGTGGGACGCCAGCGGCGGCTGGGCCAACTGGTTCAACGTCTCGGGCGGCCGCGCCGCGCTGAAATCGCCGATCACGCCGATCGCGCGCTTCCCCGATCATCTCGATCTGTTCGTGACCGGCACCGACGGCCGCATCTACTCCACATGGTGGCACCAGTCCGAACAGTTGCGCGTGCATGTGAAGGTGCTGAGCGAGCCGACCACAGTGGCGCGCGCGACCATGATGCAGTCGATGCGCGACGTCTATGCGAGCGTCGGCATCGACGTCGTGATCGCGAGCGAGGAAACGCTCAATCTGCCCACGCTGAACGACCTCGACGTCGGCACCTGCGTGGTGGGCTCGACCACGGCCGAGCAGAACGATCTGTTCGGCCATCGCAACAGTGCGGGCGGAAACGACATCTGCGTCTACTTCGTCCGCTCCACCGTGCCGCCACTGAACGGCTGCGCGGCGCACCCTGCCGGACGTCCAAGCGCGGTCATCACGTCGGTCGCCTCGCCCTGGACCATGGCGCATGAATGCGGCCACGTGCTCGGCCTTCCCCATGTCGACGACCCCAACCGGCTGATGATGGGCGGCGGCACCTGGAACATCACCAATCCGCCGCCGGACCTGATCCAGTCCGAGATCAACACCATGCTCGAAAGCCCGCTCACCGTATAGGAGGCGTCAATGCCCACGCTCGACGAAGTCCGCAAAGAACTCGACAAGGACGAGCTCGACTATCCCGAACTGGCGCTCGCGCTGGGGCCTGCGGTGCTGCCGCATCTGAAGACGCTGGTCGCCGAGGACGAGCCGCGGATCGCGCCGAAGGCGGCGTATCTCGCCGGCATCATCTCGGCCGACGCCTCGCACGAGATCGTGGCGCAGGCCGCGCAAAGCCGGCACGACGTGGTGCGGGTGGCGGCCGCCGCGGCCGCCGCGAAGCTGCCGACACAACAGGCGGCGAAGGTCGCCGGCCAACTGCTCGGCGATGCCGACCCCGGCGTGCGCATCCGCGCGATGAAGGCGGCCGCGACCATCGACGAGCCCTCGCTCGCCGCAAAGGTCAAGACGATGTCGGAGCAGGATCACGATCCCCATGTGCGGGGTCTTGCCGCCAGCACGTATCAGCGCATGCGGCAGTGAGGGTGACGGCTCGAACTTTGTAGGGTGGGTTAGCTTCGCGGCGGCGCGAAGCGCAGACCGCGAGGCGTAACCCACCACTTCCGTCATCGCGGAAATCAAAGAGGTGGGTTACGCTGTCGCTAACCCACCCTACGCATGTACAACGCGGCGTCAGCGCATCGTGATCGCAAGCCCGCTCAAATCCGCGTTCGCCATCAGGCCGACCTGGTGCCCCGTCAGCTCCAGCACCGCACCCTTCTGGTTGGTGAGCACGATGGCGCGGGCGCCGTGGCCGACCGCAAGGCCGGCACCGGCGGCGCCGTAGACGCCGGCGACGTCGGAGGGACGGTTGATGTTGGAGACGCGGCCGCGCAGCACGGTCTTGGAGCCGCCGAACACCAGGCCGTAGTCAAGGCCGCCGGTCGACAGCCCATAGGCGCGGCCGCGGAAGTTGAGCACGCCCGACCCGCCCGAGCCGCCGATGATCCAGCCCGCCTTGTAGATCGTGAGCGTCACAAACCCACTGTCGGCCCGCGCCGCGGTGGAGAGGCCTGCAAGAGCAGCGAGAGCAACGAGCGCGGCGCGAAAGGCGGATGAGATCTTCATGGGAGGGGTCTCCGGGGGGCTTGAGGCGTTGTCCGAATCAGTCGCGCCAAATCTATCCGAGCGATCGCGGCGGCAAAATGTTCCCGCGCGCTCGCACGCGCAGCCGCCTTCCTTCTCCCCTTGTGGGAGAAGGTGGCCGCGGGTCCTAACCGGCTACATGGGTAACAGAATAGACCGACGACATGGGTAACAGGTCAACTGTCGGCAAGGAGGACTTTGCCGATGGGTTGGAAGGAGACCTGTGCCGTGGACGAGCGGATGCGCTTTATGGTGGCGGTTGAGAAGGGCGAG
>NZ_JAFCJM010000066.1 GCF_018130955.1 Bradyrhizobium liaoningense | reverse complement strand
CTCGCCCTTCTCAACCGCCACCATAAAGCGCATCCGCTCGTCCACGGCACAGGTCTCCTTCCAACCCATCGGCAAAGCCCTCCTTGCCGACAGTTGACCTGTTACCCATGTCGCCGGTCTATTCTGTTACCCATGTAGCCGGTTAGGACCGCTGTGCCCTTTCCCCTTGTGGGAGAGGGCAGCTCCGCAGACAGACCCGGGCTCACCGGGGTGAGGGGTCGTCTCCGCGGATGCAGACCCCTCATCCGGCGCTTCGCGCCACCTTCTTCCACAAGGGGAGAAGGATTCGCGCCAGCAAGCTCGGCATGCTCGAACAGCGTTTCAAACTATGTTCTTGCAAAACGAGTGGCAATGACGGCATTGATCCCGGCACGGAACGAGCCGGGATCAATGTCATGAAATCGACAGACTTCGTCGTCGCGCGCAACGACCTGCAGCAGTGCAAGGTGATCGTATCAGAGCTTCCCGACGCTGACGCGCTGCCGCCTGACGCGCTGCTGGTGAAGGTCGACCGTTTCGCCTTCACCGCCAACAACGTCACCTACGCCGTGATGGGCGATGAGCTGAAATACTGGCACCTGTTTCCGGCGCCGACTGGTTTTGGCAACGTGCCGGTATGGGGCTTTGGCGACGTCATCGCGTCGAAGCATCCGAATATCACCGTCGGCGAGCGCCTGTTCGGCTACTTTCCGATGGCCACCCATCTCGTCATCGAAGCCGCCGACGTCAGCAAGCGCGGCCTGCGCGATGCGGCCGCGCACCGGCAGGTCGCAGCGCCCGTCTACAACGTCTATGCCCGCGTCACCGGCGACCCCGCTTATGGGGGACGTCAAGGCGACCTTCAGGCGCTGCTGCGGCCGCTGTTCATGCTGTCGTTCCTGGTCGACGACTTCCTGGCCGAGAATGCCGATTTCGGCGCGCGCACCGCGCTGCTCTCCAGCGCCTCCAGCAAGACCGCGTTCGGCCTCGCGCACCTCCTGCACAGCCGCGGGATCAAGGTGATCGGCCTGACCTCGGCGGGAAACACCGGCTTCGTCAGCTCGCTCGGCTGCTATGACGATGTCGTCACCTATGATCGCGTGACGTCGCTCTCCGCGAGCGCGCCGGTCGCCTTCGTCGACATGGCCGGCAGCAGCGCGCTGCGCGCCGAGCTGCACCGGCATTTTTGCGAGCAGATGAAATACTCCGGTCGCGTCGGATTGACGCATCGCGCCACCGAAGCCGACGAGCCCGTGCTGCCCGGTGCAAAGCCGCGCTGGTTCTTCGCGCCGGACCAGATCCGCAAGCGGGCCAAGGAGTGGGGACCGGGCGGCATCGACCAGCGCTTTGGCGTGGCCTGGACCGGTTTTGCGCCGCTGCTCGACCGCTGCCTCACCGTCGTCGAGAGCCGCGGACCCGATGCTGTGCAGCGGATTTATCTCGACACGCTCAAGGGCCGCATTCCGCCTGAGCAGGGCCACATGCTTGCGCTGGGTGCGTAGCCGCCTTTTGGCGGCCATCAAAACCGTATAGCGTCCTGTTGTTGGAGCGTGATCTTTCCGGAAAACCGCTCCACACTTTTCCGGATCATGCTCTCGAGGAAACGCCGCGAAGACGGCCAAGAGGTCGCGCATGCTGGACAGGACCAAGGATATTTCCGTCTCCGCGCAAACCTGGCTCGACCAGTTCGAGCATGCGCTTGGCACGCTCGATCGCACTGCGCTGGACCGCCTCTTTGTTGCCGAAAGTTTCTGGCGTGATGTGCTCGCGCTGAGCTGGAACCTGCAAACCATCGCCGGCCGAGAGGCCATTATCGGCGAGATGGGCGCGCGGGCACCTGCGGCCGCGCCGACCGAATTCAAGCTCGCCGCCGACCGCGCCCCGCCGCGCTGGGTGACGCGGGCCGGCACCAAGACCATCGAGGCCATCTTCAGTTTCGAGACCGCACAGGGCCGCGGCAGTGGCATCCTGCGGCTGGTGCCCGACGGCTCGGACGGCGATCATTTGAAGGCCTGGACGCTGCTCACGCACTCGACGAGCTGAAGGGCTTTGAAGAGCAGCTCAACAGGACACGGCCACGCGGGCAGGCCTATTCGCGCGATTTCCGCGGACCGAACTGGCTCGACCTGCGCAACGCGTCCCGCGACTACAGCGATCGCGATCCCGCCGTGCTCGTTGTCGGCGGCGGGCAGGCCGGGCTCGCCATCGCGGCACGGCTGAAACAGTTGCAGGTGGACACGCTGATCGTCGATCGATGGCCACGCATCGGCGACAATTGGCGCAAGCGCTATCACGCGCTGACGCTGCACAACCAGGTGCAGGTCAATCACCTGCCCTACATGCCGTTCCCGCCGAACTGGCCGGTCTACATCCCCAAGGACAAGCTCGCCAACTGGTTCGAAGCCTATGTCGACGCCATGGAGCTGAATTTTTGGACCGGCACCGAATTCGAGAGCGGCGTCTACGACGAGGCCGCAGCGCGCTGGACGGTCACGCTGCGCCGCGCCGACGGCACCAAGCGCACCATGCATCCGCGCCATGTTGTGATGGCGACCGGTGTCAGCGGCATCCCGAACCAGCCCGATATTCCGAGCCTGGAAAACTTCAATGGCACGCTGCTGCATTCCAGCCGTTATGAGGACGGTGAGGACTGGAAGGGCAAGCGCGCCATCGTCATCGGCACCGGCAACAGCGGTCACGACATCGCGCAGGATCTCTGCTCCAGCGGCGCCGAGGTGACGCTGATGCAGCGCTCGCCGACGCTGGTGACGAATATCGAGCCGTCCGCGCAGCTTGCTTACGCGACCTACAATGAAGGCACGCTCGAGGACAACGACCTGATCGCGACCTCGATGCCGACACCGCTCGCGAAGAAGACGCATGTGATGCTGACGGAGCAGTCGAAGGAGCTGGACAAGGAGCTGCTGAATGGCCTCGCCCGCGTCGGCTTCAAGCTCGATTTCGGCGAGGCCGGCACCGGCTGGCAGTTCAAGTACCTCACCCGCGGCGGCGGCTATTACTTCAATGTCGGCTGCTCCGACCTGATCGTCAGCGGCGCGATCAAGCTAAGACAGTTCGACGACATCGAGACTTTCACAGCCGATGGCGCACGCATGAAGGACGGCACCGCTGTGCCCGCCGACCTCATCGTGCTCTCGACCGGCTACAAGCCGCAGGACTATCTGGTGCGCAAGCTGTTCGGCGACGATGTCGCCGAACGCGTCGGCCCGATCTGGGGCTTTGGCGACGGGCACGAGCTGCGCAACATGTACGCGCGGACCAGGCAGCCCGGCCTCTGGTTCATCGCCGGCAGCCTGGCGCAATGCCGGATCAATTCGAAATATCTGGCGCTGCAGGTGAAGGCGATCGAGGAAGGGCTGCTGGGGCGGGAGATCGGCGCGGCATAATTCCGCCGTCATTCCGGGGCGCGCGTCAGCGCGAACCCGGAATCCATCGATCCACACAGTATACGGCACAATGGATTCCGGGCCTGCGCGCCTTGCGCGCATCCCGGAATGACAAGTTGAGAGGAGGACACCACATGCCGGCCATTCTCGGCTCGGGCGAGCATCGCTACCGCGTCGTCGACAACTGGGCAAAGCTGCCCGACGGCTGGCAGCTCACCGACGTCGCCTCCGTCGCCGTCGACAGCAAGGACCGGATCTACGTCTTCAACCGCGGCGCCCATCCGATGGTGGTGCTCGACCGCGACGGCAACTTCTTGCGGAGCTGGGGCGATGGCCTGTTCAACCGCGCACACGGCCTGCATATCGATGCCGACGACAATCTCTACTGCACGGACGACGGCGACCACACCGTGCGCAAGTGCACGACCGACGGCAAGGTGCTGCTGACGATCGGCATCCCCGAAAAACCGTCGCCGTTCATGAGCGGCAATCCCTTCCACCGCTGCACCCACACCGCGCTGTCGCCGAAGGGCGAGATCTACGTTTCCGACGGCTATGGCAACGCCCGCGTCCACAAATTCACGCCGGACGGCAAGCTGATCAAGAGCTGGGGCGAGCCGGGCACCGATCCCGGCCAGTTCAACATCGTGCACAACATCGCGGCTGACGCCGACGGCTATGTCTACGTCGCCGACCGCGAGAACCACCGCGTGCAGGTGTTCGACGGCAACGGCAGATACGAGACACAGTGGAACAATCTGCATCGGCCGTGTGCGCTCTGCTGCTGCGGCGGGGCTAAGAACCCGACCTTCGTGATCGGCGAGCTCGGCCCCGGCATGGCCGTCAACCGCAAGGTGCCCAATCTCGGCCCGCGGCTGTCGATCGTGGACGCCACGGGCAAGCGCATCGCGCGGCTCGGCGGCGAGGATGGCCCAGGTCTTGCGAGCGGCAAGTTCCTCGCGCCGCATGGCATCGCGCTGGACTCCAGGGGCGACATCTATGTCGGCGAAGTCGGAGTCACCGACTGGAAGACGAGCTTTCCGGACGAGGAGATGCCGGCCATCGTGCGCACGAGCCGGTGTTTGCAGAAGCTGGAGCGGGTGCGGGAGTAGCGCCAATGGTGGTTAGTGGGGCGAGCTCGCTCCCGGGACGACAGCGGAGATGTGGTAGCGGCGTCCAATACGCATGCCCTACCCCTTAAATCGCGGCTTTTTCGAGCGTTCGCCACCCCGCCGCCGCATTGCGCCGGCCTGAATAAGTCGTTCGACGGGCTTCACAATCCCGTCACGCTGCATGTAATATGTCAGTACATGCTGCTTCGCAGCGTATATGGAGGCCGGGAGCGTTACTTGAACGCACATGTCTCGCAAGGCAGTTGGCCGGTGTTGGTGCTGAATGCGGACTTCCGGCCGCTGAGTTACTACCCGCTGTCGCTTTGGTCCTGGCAGGACGCGATCAAGGCGGTTTTTCTCGACCGCGTGAACATCGTCGCTCACTACGACCGGGCCGTGCACAGCCCCTCCTTCGAGATGCAGCTCCCGAGCGTGGTCTCGCTCAAATCCTTCGTCAAGCCGACCACGCACCCGGCGTTCACCCGGTTCAACGTCTTCCTGCGCGACCGCTTCAATTGCCAATATTGCGGCTCGCCCGAGGACCTGACGTTCGATCACATCACCCCGCGCAGCAAGGGCGGCCAGACCACCTGGGAGAACGTGGTCGCGGCCTGCTCACCGTGTAACTTGCGCAAGGGCAATCTGTCGCCGCAGCAGGCAAAAATGTTCCCGCGGCAGACGCCGTTCGCGCCCACGGTGCACCAGCTCCACCGCAATGGCCGCCTGTTCCCGCCGAACTATCTGCACGATAGCTGGCTGGACTATCTCTACTGGGATACGGAGCTGGATCCGTAGGCCCGTCAACCCGCGAGATGCACGCTGTCGTCGAAAGATTCAGGGCGCGGCGCGGGGTTCCGCGGCTACGGGCATGGACTGCCGGTGGGACATTTGCGCAGCGCAAGATCTCGGTATCGGGATGGCGTCATTCCCCGCCGCCGCAGGAAGTTCCTGTTGAAGTTAGACAGATTGTCATAGCCCACCTCGTAACAGATCGCTGAAACCGGCTGTTGCGTTTCGGCGAGAAGCCGGCAAGCGCGGCCGATGCGCAACTCGGCCAAATAATCCGTGAAGCTTCGACCCGAGTTCTTCTGAAAGAAGCGACTGAACGTACTTTCGGTCATGCCAGCCACCCTGGCCACATCGGGAAGCGACAGATCGGAAGCCATGTGGTCGCAAATGTAGCCGGTGCAACGCTGCATGATGTTGAGAGCCGAAGAGTTCAGATCCGGAAAAAAGCCGGGAGACGAAAGAACCCGGTAGCTGTCGGAAGTCGCCAATGTCTCGAGGAGATGGAGGAATTGGTTCAGTCGATCGAGCCCTCTCGCGTCTCCCATCGCCTCAAGCGCATTTGCGCCGATTCGGGCCGCATCTCCGAAAAACAGGATTCCTCTCAGGGCCAGCTCGAGAAATTTCTCCAGCGCGCCAATCTCGGGCAGGTGGATGCTCGCCTTTCGCAGCTTCTCGGGATCGAACTGCACGACGAGGTCCCTGGACTTGACGATTTCTCCGGCGCTGACGTGAGAGACCCAATTGTGGGGAAGGTTGCTTCCGACGATCGTCAGATGACCCGGCGAGAATTCGCCAATGTAGTCGCCGATGAATACCGTGCCGGTTGACTTGCGGATGAGGTGGATCTCGAACTCCGGGTGGAAATTCCACACAGCTCGTTCCCAGGGGTAATCGTCGATCCGCCAGAGGAAGGTCTCGTTTTCCGCCGTCAGCACCTGCTCAAACCGGGGCCGAGCTTCTCTCGCCCTACGCTCAATCGTGGCTCTATCGTCGGTTCTAGCCATCGCCGCGAAGCTTTCCAGCTTTAGGCAGTCGGTTCACGCGAGGACGCGTATCAGGACGGGCGTCTGAAATCAGGGTATCCTTCGAGATCGCTGCTTGTCGAGCGACACCCCCTCTTCAACTCATCCATTGACCGCCATCAACATTGTAGGTTTGCGAGACGACATAATCGCTTTCCGAACTCGCCAGGAAAATAGCGCAACCAACCAGGTCCTCCGGCTTTGCCATTCGACCGTAAGGCACACCTTCGCCAACCCGACGCTTCTTCTCGCCTCTTGGGAGGCCTTCGTATTGGGCAAAGAGGGCATCGACGTGGTCCCAATGCTCGCCATCGACGACACCTGGAGCAATGGCGTTCACATTGATCCCGTGCTTGATGAGGTTCAGGCCCGCTGATTGCGTGAGACTTATGACGGCGGCCTTGGTCGCGCAATAGACTGCAACCAACGGCTCACCGCGCCGCCCCGCCTGGCTTGCCAGATTGATGATCTTGCCGCCTTTGCCGGTCGCGATCATGCGCCGGGCGACAGCCTGCATGGTGAAGAGCACGCCGCGCACATTGACGCTGAACAGCCTGTCGTAGCTTTCCGGCGTGATGTCCACGATCGGCGCAAGATCGAACAGGGCGGCGTTGTTGATCAAGATATCGATCCTGCCGGTCTTGTCGACGACCCGATCGACGCAGGCTTGAATCGAGCCGACATCGGCAACGTTCATGTACATCGCGGAGCAAGCCGGCCCAATTTCCGCAGCAGCGCGTTCGGCGGCGCCCAGGTCGATATCCCCGATGACGACGGAGGCGCCTTCCCGGACGTAGCCTGCCGCGAACGCCCGCCCGATGCCACGCGCCCCGCCCGTGATGAGCGCAACCTTATCCTTCAGTCTCATTTGCAAGACTCTTCTCAGTTGCCGCAAACGCGGATTTCAGTTTGGTTCGTGAAGAGGCTGCCCGGCCTGCCGGACAGCCCAAGTTTGTGAACGCCGGAGCGTTCGGGGAGACTCACATCACTTGATGTATCCGGCCTTGGTCATGTCGCGCATTGCGATGGTCTGGGCAGACGCGAGAGCATCGTCGACCGAACTGCTGCCGGCGAGAGCGCCCGAGAACTGCTGTCCGACTGCTGTACCTATGGCCTGGAATTCCGGGATGGCGACGAACTGGATACCGACATAGGGGACAGGCTTCACCGTGGGATGCGCGGGGTCGGCCGAGTTGATCGAGTCCAGGGTCAGTTTGGCGAAAGGCGCGGCCTTCTGGTACTCGGTATTGGCATAGAGGGACTTGCGCGTGCCCGGAGGCACATTGGCCCAGCCTTCCTTGGAAGCCACGAGTTCGAGATAATGCTTGCTCGTCGCCCAGGCGACGAACTTCTTCGCTGCCGCAACTTTCTGCGAGCCGCCCGGCACGGCGAGCGACCAGGCCCACAGCCAGTTGGCGTTCTTGCCGAGCCCGGTGTTCGGCGCCAGGGCGAAGCCGACCTTGTCGGCAACTTTTGAATCTTTCGGATTGGTTACGAAGGAGGCCGCGACGGTCGCGTCGATCCACATGCCGCACTTGCCAGCGTTGAAGAGCGCGAGATTTTCGTTGAATCCGTTCGACGAGGCACCCGGAGGACCGGCATCGCGCATCAGCTTGATGTAGAAGCTCAAGGCGTTCTTCCACTCCGGCTGATCGAATTGAGGCCTCCACTTCTCATCGAACCATCGTGCGCCAAAGGAATTTGCCGTCGCCGAAAGAAAGGCCATGTTCTCGCCCCAACCTGCCTTGCCGCGCAGGCAGATGCCGTAGGTCTCGGAAGACGTGATCTTGCGGGCAGCATCGGCGACGAAGTCCCATGTCGGGCTCTCCGGCATCTTGATGCCGGCTTTGTCGAACAGGTCCTTGCGATACATGATCATCGAGGATTCGCCGTAGAACGGCGCGGCGTAGAGCTTACCCTCGAGAGACAGGCCGGTGCGGATCGCCGGCAGGAGATCGTCGATGTCGTAGTCGGCGCCGAGATCGTCGAGCGGCACCAGCCATCCCTTCTTGGCCCAGATCGGAACCTCATAGGTGCCGATCGTCAAGACGTCGTATTGGCCGGATTTGGTGGCGATGTCGGTCGTCACCTTCTGGCGCAGCACATTCTCTTCGAGAGTGACCCAGTTCAGCACGATGTCCGGGTTGGCCTTGGTGAAATCATCCGTCAGCTTCTGCATGCGGATCATATCGCCGTTGTTGACCGTCGCGATCGTCAGTCTGGTCTCGGCCATGGCGCCGGACATCAAAGCGACGGCTGCAAATGCGCCGAGCGAACTTGTTGCGAGCAACTTCATGCATTTCCTCCGAAGGTCTTTTGAAATTTTTAAAGACGATGGGAGACGTATTCCGACGAGCTATGATCGTCAGGATATGCCGAGCCCTGTCGCAGGTTCGGGCGGGGCAGCCAGCGCAGCTAGAGCCCTGTGTGCAAAAGCTGATACTTTTATGCAGGGAGCGCCGGCTGAAGCGGGCACTTTCCCCCGGACGCGCGCGTTCATTCGGGGGTCGAACAGGAGGCCACCCGAGAGCGACGGCGCTATCCGCCGTACAGATAGTTCGGCAGCCACAGTGTCAGGCCGGGCCACAGATACATGAACACCATGCAGACGATGACGATCAGCATGTAGGGCATCATGCCGGAGAAGATCTGGTTCAGCGTGACGTGTTTTGGCGCCACGCCCTTCAGGTAGAAGGCCGACATCGCCACCGGCGGCGACAGGAATGCGGCCTGCAGGTTCACGAAGACCAGCACGCCCCACAGCACCGGATCGATGTTGAAGTGCTTCAGCATCGGCAAGAAGATCGGCACAAAGATCACGATGATCTCGGTCCATTCCAGCGGCCATCCGAGCAGGAAGATGATCGCCTGCGACAGGATCATAAACTGTACCGGCGTCATGTTGAGCGACAGCACCCAGCTCTCGAGCAGCGCCTGGCCGCCGAGGATGGCGAACACCGCCGAGAACAGCGCCGAGCCCACGAACAGCCAGCACACCATCGAGGTGGTCTTCGCGGTCAGGAACACCGCCTCCTTGGTGCGCTTCCAGTCTAGCGTGCGGGCCTGGAACGCGAGCAGGAAGGCGCCGGCCGCGCCGACCGCCGCCGATTCCGTCGCGGTCGTGATGCCGAACAGGATCACGGCGAGCACCACCACGGTGAGGATGCCGAGCGGCATCACCGAGATGACGAGCAGCCGCAGCACCTCGAACTGCTCGGCCTCCATGGTCCAGTAGTAATAGAGCAGCAGCAGCACGCAGATGCCGGCGACGAAGGCAAAGTAGGTGTAGAACTCCGGCGGCGGCCCGGAATCGACCGGGGCGGCCGCAGCCTTGCCGCGCAGCTCGGCACTGCCCATCTGCTGCAGAGCTTCCGGCTCGCTCTTCGCAGGCCTGTCCGACCGGCTCGCCGCGCCGCCGAGCTCTTCGAGCTTCTCTTCCTGTTCGACGGCCTGCTGCGCGCCGGCACCGAGCGGCTGCAACGCCTCCTCCGCGCGCTGCTGCTGCGTGGCGGCTGCGACCGGTGACGGAAGATCCGGCTGCTGGTGGATCACCACGTACCACCAGGTCGCCCACAGCGTCGCCAGCGTCAGCACCAGCGGCACCAGCGCGTAGCCAAGGCTCCGCAGCAGGGTGACGTAACCGAGGCGGACGCCGTCGGCCGTGAGGTTCATGGCCCTGGCGGGCGCGAGCGTCGCTGCCAGCAGCGCCGGCAACATCTTTCGCGAATAGGCCCGCTGGAGATCGGCGATCCACGGCCGCACCGGGACCTTGGTTTCGCTCTCCGGCAGTTTTGGCGCGATCTTGGGATTCAGCAGCGCCCAGCCGACGATGTAGAGGAGATAGAGGAAGGCCAGGAAGAAGCCGGGAAACATCGCGGCTGCATAGAGCTTCACCACGGATTGGCCGGCGACCGCCGCATAGACGATGATCATCACCGAGGGCGGAATCAAAATGCCGAGCGTGCCGCCGGCAGTGATCACGCCGGAGGCGAGCTTGACGTCATAGCCGGCTTTCAGCATCGGATTGAAGGCGATGACGCCCATCAGCACCACGACCGCGCCGACGAGGCCCGAGGCGATGCCCCAGAAGGTGCAGACGATCAGGGTGGCCACGGCGAGCGAAGCAGGCACGCGGCGGAACGCGAGCTGGATCGAATAGAACATCTTGTCGACCAGCGCGCCGCGCTCCATCACGTAGCCCATCAGCACGAACAGCGGGATCGAGATCAGGACGTCGTTGGTCATCGCGCCATAGGTGCGCTGGACCATCAGGTCGAAAATGTGATTGTCGCCCCAGGCCTCGCCGCCGCGGTGATAGGCGAAGAAGCCGAAGAACATGCCGAGACCCATCAGGGTGAAGGCGGTGGGGAAGCCCATCATGATGACGACCACGATGAGGCCCAGCATCAAAAGCCCGAGTGCCGGATCGCTCATCGCTGCACATCTCCGCCCATGCCGCGCTGCCGTGCGGCTTCCTCGATGTCCTGCGCGTGTGCGATCGCGGCCTTGCGCGCCTCCTCGTCGACATATTCGCTGTGCGCGAGCTGCTCCTCGATGACGTCGATCTCGGAGACGTCGGCAAGCCGGCTCGGCCAGGCGCCGGTCTTGAGACAAATGACGCAGCGCGCGATCTCGGCCGCGCCTTGCAGCAGCACGAGCACGCCCGCAAGCGGGATCATGAACTTGAACTGGTAGACCGGCGGCCCCTCGGCGGTCACGTTGGAATGCTCGTTGATCCGCCAGGAGTCCATCGCATAGTCCCAGCCGGCGTAGACCAGCGCAGCGATGCCGGGCAGGAAGAACAGGAAGTACAGCCCCAGATCCAGCGTGGCCTGCGTGCGCGGCTTCATCGACGAGTAGAGGAAGTCGCCGCGGACATGGGCGTTCTGCGCCAGCGTGTAGGCGCCAGCGATCATGAACAGCGTGCCGTACAGCATGTTCGAGGCGTCGAAGATCCACGCCGTCGGCATGTTGAGGATGTAGCGCTTGAACACCTCGGCACAGACGAGGCCCATCAGGCCCACGACCAGCCAGGCCGCGGTCTTGCCGGTCCAGGTGCTGACGGCGTCAATGGTATAAAGAAAACGCTGCGCGTTCATTGGGTCCGCGATTCCGCAAGATCATCAAACAGTGAAACAAGACAAGCGTCACCCGGGATTGTCGTCCCGGATGACGCTTCCAACAACCCAAAAAATCGGTCAGGTCTTCTTCTTCGCGTTCGGCCCGAAATAGTGATTATAGGCCATGCGCCGGCTCACCACCGTGTCCTGCTCCCACTGGGTCGCCCGCTTGGCGAAGGCGAGTTGCGACTCGACGATCTCCTTGAATAGGGGATTTTCACTCGCCTTCTTCTCCGCCACGGCATCGAACACATCCAGCTGCTTCTGCAGGATCGAATCCGGCGTCTTGTAGAACTTGACCTTGTCCTTGGTCTGAAGCTCCTCGTAGTCCTTCGAATAGCGGTCGATCGCCTTCCAGGCCATGTCCTGGCTCGCCGCCTCCACCGCATTGGAGATGATGAACCTCATCTTCTCCGGCAGCGCGTCGAACTTGGTCTTGTTGAACAAGATCTCGAGCTGCTCGGCATTCTGGTGATAGCTCTGCAGCATGCAGACCTTGGAGACGTCGGGGAAGCCGAGCACGCGATCCGAGCTCGCATTGTTGAACTCGGCGGCATCCAGAAGGCCACGGTCCATCGCCGAGACGATTTCGCCGCCGGGCAGCGCGTTGACCGCGGCGCCGAGACCGCTGAACACGTCGATGGAGATGCCGACGGTGCGGAATTTCAGGCCCTGGAAGTCTTCCGCCTTGGTCATCGGCTTCTTGTACCAGCCGAGCGGCTGGGTCGGCATCGGCCCGTAGGGGAACGAAACCACGTTGGCGCCGATCGAGGCATAGAGCTTTTCCAGGAGCTCCTTGCCGCCGCCGTATTTGTGCCAGGCGAGCAGCATGTTGGCGTCCATGGCGTAGCCGGGGCCCGAGCCCCAGAGCGCCAGCGCATTCTGCTTGCCGTAGTGGTAGGCGAGCACGCCATGGCCGCCGTCGAGCGTGCCCTTGGAGACGGCGTCGAGCAGGCCGAAGGCCGGCACCACGGCGCCGGCGGGCAGCACCTCGATCTTCAGGTCGCCGCCGGTCATGTCGTTGACCTTCTTGGCGAAGTCGAGCGCGTATTCGTGGAAAATGTCCTTGGCCGGCCAGGTGCTCTGCCAGCGCATGCTGGTCACGCCCTGAGCACTGACGATGGCCGGCGCGGCGACCGTGGCAGCAGCGCCGGCGGCCGCAGTCTTGAGGAAACGGCGGCGCGTGGACGCGCCGTCCTTGCTCGTCTTGGTCATGATGTCCTCCCGTTTTTTCAGCGCGATCCGTTGCGGACCGCCCCATTTTTGTGAGGAGAAGACAAAGACTTGCGCCGGGCTTTGGCAAGGAGGTTCCAGCCGATGCGACGCTTGGACGCGGATCGCGTGTAGACGGATGAAAACTCGCCTTTCGATTTATTCCCCCGGCCCGAAAAGAAATCGCCCCGGCGGCGAGGCAACCGGGCCGGCGGCACGGGGTACCGGTCCAGCGTGCAACCTTTCGGCTCCTGGGGCGTTGAAAGGCGATGACAAATGAATCCTTGGCACATTCCCCCCGTCTCCTCACCCCCGAACAACGCAAGGCCCGTGACGAGGCGCGCCGCGCCGACGCCGCGCAAGCCATGCGCGAGCATGAAGCCGCCCAGAAGGCGTTCTACGCCAACAAGGAGCGGCTGAGGGCGGAGCGGCTGGCGCGCGAGGCACAGGCCCAGCGTCGCTAGCGCGGCGCAATTCTTAACGTTCGTTACCGTCCCTTAAGCCCTGCGCGGGCAATCTCGGCGCCGAAGGGCGGTCCGGCTTTCGCCGCACCGCACCTTGGCCCGAGGTCGTCACCCATGCTCGCCGAAACGCTGGAGCAGCTTCAATCTTCGCCGTCGAAGCGCACGCTCTATGTGCGCTTCGTGCTCGCGGCGCTGGGCGCGGTCGTCCTCGTCAAGACCTTCTGGTTCGCGCGCTGGGGCGCCTGGCAGGGCCGTGAGCTTGCCGACTTCGATGCCTTTCACATCGTCGCACAGCGCGTCTGGCGCGGCGATCTCGACCAGGTCTACCGGTTCGAGACCTTCGTGAAGATGCAGGCGGAGGCCGCCGGCGGCACGACCAGCTTCATGCCCTGGACCTATCCGCCGCAGTTCGACCTTTTGCTCGCGCCGTTCGCGTTCCTGCCGGTGGGCGTGGCTTACCTCGTATTCACCGCGGCGACGCTTGCGCTTTATCTGGCGACGCTGCGCAGAATCGCGTGCGATAATTTTGCCCAGGCGCTCGTCATCGTCTTTCCGGCGCTCGCCATCACCATTGGCTGCGGCCAGAACGGCTTTCTCACGGGCACGCTGATTGGCCTCGTCTGCCTCAACGTCGACCGGCGCCAGGTCCTGGCGGGCCTCGCGCTCGGCGCCATGGTGATCAAGCCGCACCTCGCGATCGCCGCCGGCCTCTATTTGTTGATCACGCGCCGCTGGATCGCGATCGCCACCGCGGCGATGGTGGTGCTGGCGAGTTCGCTCGTCTGCACATTGCTGTTCGGGCCGCAGATCTGGGCCGCACTGCTGGGCTCGATCCGGGAGTCCGCGAGCTATCTCGACCAGGGTTTTTATCCGCTGTTTCGCATGATCTCGAGCTATGCCGCGCTGTACATGGCGGGCGTGCCGGCCGCCGGCGCGTTCTGGGGGCAGGCGATCGTTGCGGCGCTGGTGCTTTGCGCCGTCGCGCTCGCCGTTGCGCGCGCGGTCTCGCCCGCCTTCGCGCTCGGCGTCACCGCGACGGTGTCGGTCATGATCAGCCCCTACGCCTATGACTACGACCTGCCGATGGTCGGGATCGGCCTCGCCCTGATGTTTCCCGATCTCGCAAAAGTGGCAAGCCCGCGTGAGCGCAGCGTCATCTACGCGCTGGTCCTGGTCGCGGGCGCCTATGGCTTGCTGCAATCCGCGCGCCTTGCGGCGCAATACGGCCAGAAGGTCGATCTGGACCAGCATTTTGCGCCGGCGGTCGGCGGCCTTGCGCTGATGGCGCTGCTCGCGCTGCTCTTGCGCATGCTGTTGCGGAAGACGCAGCGCGCCGATGCGCGCGGCGAGCCCCGGCTCCAGCAGCCCGCCCGCGTCCTCGAATAATCCTTACGCCTTCTGCAGCGCCAGCGTCACGCCGCCGAGCGTCAGCACCATGGCTGCGATCTCGCGCACGCCTAGGGGTTCGCCGAGGATGATCGCCGCCGAGACCACGCCGATCACGGGAACCAGCAGCATGCCGGTCGAGGCCGATGTCGGCGGCAGGCGACGCAGCGTCTCGAACCAGGTGACGTAGCAGACCCCCATCGGGATCAGCGTCATGTAGACGAAGCAGCCGATTCCGAGCGGCGTGATCGCCGCATAGTTCGGCTGCTCGAACAGCACGCCGAGGATCAGCATCGCCAGGCACCCGAGCCCGACCTGCCAGGCGACGACGGCGAGCGGCGGCATCGGCAATTGCTTGCGGTTGAGCACGTTGCCGAGCGCGAACAGGATGGCGCAGGACAGCGCCAGCGCGATACCGAAGAGTTTTCCGGCCCCGAACGCAAACCCGTTGCCGCTCAGCAGCAGCGCCACGCCGGCGACACCGAGCACCAGCGCCACGATGTCGCGGACCGTCGGCCGGGCGTGCAGCACCGGCCAGGCGAACAGCATGGCCCATATCGGCATGGTGTAGGCGATCAGCGCGCCCTCGCCCACCGTGACGAACTTCATCGCCATGGTGCCAAAACCCATCCAGGCGAACACGTTGGTGAAGGTGGCAAACAGGAGACGCGGCACCGCTTCGCGGGGAACGGCAAGCGATTCGCCTCTGGTCCGCGCCAGCGCGGCAAGGATGAGCGCGGCGCAGACGCCGGCGAGCCCTCTGGCGAACAAGGGCGGCCATTGCTGCAGCAGCAGCTTCATCAACGGCCAGTTCAGCGCCCAGCCGAATGCCGTCACGCCCAGGCAGATGAAGCCGATCGATCTGTCGCGCCCGCTCGCGTCCATGGGGCGCGCTTAGCAGGCCAGCCCCGCTCGCTCCACCTTTCGCGATGCATGCGGGCTTGCGCAATTGCGCCGCGAGGAACCCGGAGGGCGTGGCGTTCGTTCAGACCACAGGCGTGCGCAGTGGACTCGAGCTCCGGCACGGAGCGATAATCCGGCCTGCGCTACTCACCTGCAACGGAGGTCCGCCATGCCTGCCTCGTCCGAGAAGGATCACGTCTACAAGATCCTCGAACTCGTCGGATCATCGGAGAAATCGATCGAGGATGCGATCCAGAACGCAATCAGCCGCGCCGCAAAGACCATTCGCGAGATGAAGTGGTTCGAGGTCGTCCAGACGCGCGGCCATATCGAGAATGGCACCGTCCGCCACTACCAGGTCGCGCTGCGGGTCGGCTTCACGCTGGAAGGGTGATTCCAGGAGGTCGACGCGAAGGCTCCATTCCAAGGCTTGCAGACGCGAGCGGCACGTGACCGCCGCTGACGCAATACTCTTGTCCGCAATCAGAGACCGCGGCGGTCATCCGCGTCGGCGCCGCCTTGGTTAACAACGCGCTTCGGGAACCAGTCGAACTATCCACAAGCCGCCCCGACTGAAGACCTCCCCACAATCAGTGCGGAAATTGCAACATGCCGTTAAGTCGGAAGTGAGAGGTTTGCCCCATATCGGAGCAAACCCAGATGGTCATGAGCCGGAGTGAACTCGGCAAGACCCGCCTTCCCCTGTGGGCAGCGGGATTTGTGGCGTTGACCTGCGTGGCCATCCTGGCCTTGAGCGCCTGGCGCGAGTGGGAGACGCGGGCGGCCGAGTTGAGGAACGCCGAGGTCGACGTGACCAATCTCGCGCAGTCGCTGACGCAGCACGCGGACGACACGTTCGAAATCGCCGATACCATTCTCACTGGACTGGTCCATCGTCTGGAGCTCGATGGAACGGGCCCCGATACAATCAGCAAGCTCCAGGTCTATCTGCCGACACGCAGGTCATCGGACCGCATCCGCGGCATTTTCATCTATGACGAAACCGGCCGGTGGCTCGCCACGACCGAACAGATCGACTTCACCAAGCTCAACAACAGCGACCGCGAATATTTCCAGCATCATCGCGCCTCGACGGACCGCGCCACCCTGATCGGGAGGCCGGTCAAGAGTCGCTCAGGCGGCCAGTGGATCATCACGGCGTCGCGCCGCATCAATCATCCCGACGGCAGTTTCGCCGGCGTCGCCCTGATCACGATCGACGTCGCCTATTTCGTCAAATTCTACGAGCGGTTCGACGTCGGGCCGAATGGCTCGGCGTCGCTGCTCAACAACAAGGGCATCATGCTGGCGCGCAGCCGCGACGACAGCGGGACCTATGTCGGCGTTGATTTGTCCAACAGGCCATTGTTCAAGGAGTGGAACAGCCGCCCCGCCGCCGCGGTCTATTACTTCACGTCGCCGCTCGATGGCGTGCGGCGATTGAGCTACTACCAGCGAAGCAGCCGATATCCCCTGATGGTGCTGGCGACCAAGGCGCAGGATGACGTCCTTGCGCCCTGGCGCAGAGAGGCCCTCACCCGCATGACGTTCGTCGTCGGCCTGACCTTGCTGATAGCGGTGATCGGCCTCTACCTGGTGCGGCAACTGCTACAGCGACAGCGCATGGCGGCGGCCATGGTCGCCAACGAGGCCCAGTTTCGCCTTCTGGCCGAGCAGTCCAGCGACATGGTGACGCGCATCGGGCTCGATGACCTGCTTCTCTACGTTTCTCCGTCCTGCGCCCGCATCATCGGCTGGGATTCGGACAAACTCTTGGGCACGTCAGCCCTGGCCGGCGTCCATGTCGAGGACCGGGAGCGGGTGGAGCAAGCCATGGCCGCACTGAAGAATGGCGAGACCGAAGAGGCCCGGCTCATCTACCGCCAACGCCATCGCGAGAAGGGCGAGATCTGGGTCGAGTCGGCGCTGCACGTCACGCGCGCCTCCGAGACCGGGCAGATCGACGGAATCGTGGCCATCATGCGCGACATGACCGAGCAGAAGGACTTGCAGGACAAGCTCGCGACGCTCGCCACCACCGACGGGTTGACGGGGCTCGCCAACCGGCGACACTTTGACGATTGCCTTGCAGAAGAATGGTCGCGTGCAAAGCGCGATGAAACATCGCTTTCACTGCTTCTGATCGATGTCGATCACTTCAAGGCATACAACGACCATTACGGTCACCAGGCGGGCGACGGCTGCCTGCGTGCACTGGGCCGGATACTCGCCACGCAGGTCAAGCGCCCTGCCGATCTGGCAGCGCGATACGGCGGCGAGGAATTCGCCTTGCTGTTGCCGAACACCGATGCGAAGGGTTGCGCGCGGGTCGGAGAGCAGGTGCGCGAGGCGCTGCATGAACTCGCGATCCTGCATGCCCAGAACCCGCCGTCCCGGGTCGTGACGGTGAGCGCGGGCGGTGCCACGATCACTCCATCCCGGCCCATGACCGAAAGCAGCGCATTGGTGACGGCCGCCGATCGGGCGCTCTATGCCGCCAAGGACGGCGGACGCGATCGACTGGTGATGTCGGGACAGGTCGTCCCCTGGCCCGCAAAGAGCGCGTGACGCCGTCGCAAGCGACTGGCTCTAAATTAGCGGCGCACCATCACACCAGGTGACAGGCCACGAGATGGCCGCCCGCGCCCTCCTTCAGCTCCGGCGCGCTTTCGGAGCAGCGGGGCTGCGCGATCGGGCAGCGGGTATGGAAGTGGCAGCCCTTCGGCGGCTTCATCGGGCTCGGCACGTCGCCTTTCAGGCGGATGCGCGCGCGCTTGAACTTCGGATCGGGCACCGGCACCGCCGACAGCAGCGCCTTGGTGTAGGGATGCTGCGGGTTGCGGTAGAGGTCGCTCGCCTTGGCGAGCTCGACAATGCGGCCGAGATACATCACCGCGACGCGGTCGGAGATGTGCTCGACCACCGAGAGGTCGTGGGCGACGAAAAGATAGGTCAGGTTCAGCTCGGCCTGCAGGTCCTCCAAGAGGTTGATGACCTGCGCCTGGATCGAGACGTCGAGCGCGGAGACCGGCTCGTCGCAGACGATCAGTTTCGGCTCGACCGCGAGCGCGCGAGCGATCACGATGCGCTGGCGCTGGCCGCCGGAGAACTCGTGCGGATAGCGACGCATATGCTCCGCCTTCAGCCCCACCTTGACGAGAAGGCTCGCCACCCGCGCCTCGCGCTCGGCTGCCGACTGCGCGAGCTTGTGGATGGTGAAGGCCTCGCCGAGGATCGCGCCGACCGTCATGCGTGGGTTGAGGGAGGCGAACGGATCCTGAAACACGATCTGCATCTGGCGCCGCAGCGCGCGCAGATCGTTGCCGCCGAGGCTCCGCACGTCCTGCCCGTCGAACACCACCTCGCCCTCGGTCGGCTCGATCAGGCGCAGCACGCAGCGGCCCGTGGTGGACTTGCCGCAGCCGGATTCTCCGACCAGCCCGAGCGTCTCGCCGCGATTGACCGAGAACGACACGCCGTCCACGGCATAGACGCTGCCGACCTGGCGCGACAGGAGGCCGCCGAGCACGGGAAAATGCTTCTTCAGTCCGGAGACGCGCAGCAGGGGTTCGCTCATGACGCAACTCCCGTCGTCGCAACGTCGCCGAGATGACAGGCCATGCGGTGGCCGGGCTTGACCTCGCGCAGCAGCGGCTCCTTCTCGGAGCAGACGCTCATGGCGAACTTGCAGCGCGGGGCGAAGCGGCAGCCGACCGGCGGATTGATCAGGATCGGCACCGACCCGCCGATCGCCTCGAGCCGCGTCTTGTGCTCGCTGTCGAGGTCGATGCGCGGGATCGAGCGGATCAGGCCCTGGGTGTAGGGGTGGCGGGGGTCGCCGAAGAGATCGTCGACGGCTGCCTCCTCCACCACCTTGCCGGCATACATCACCACCACGCGCTGCGCGGTCTCGGCGACGACGCCCATGGCATGGGTGATCAGCATCACGGCCATGCCGAAGCGATCCTTCATGTCCTGCAGGAGGTCGAGGATCTGCGCCTGGATGGTGACGTCGAGCGCGGTGGTCGGCTCGTCGGCGATGATGAGCTTTGGCTTGCAGGCGAGCGCCATCGCGATCATCACGCGCTGCCGCATGCCGCCGGAGAACTGGTGCGGGTAGTTGTGCACGCGGCCTTCCGCGTTGGGGATCTGCACCAGCTTCAGCATCTCGACGGTGCGGGCAATCGCGTCCTTCTGCGACAGGCCCTCATGGCGCCGCAGGCTCTCGGCGATCTGCTCGCCGACCGTCAGCACCGGGTTGAGCGAGGTCATCGGCTCCTGGAAGATGAAGCCGATCTCCTTGGCCCTGATATCGTCGAGCTGATGGCTCGTGAGCGGAACGAGGTCGCGGCCCTCGAAAATGATCTCGCCCTCCACGATGCGGCCGGGCGGCATCGCGATCAGCTTCAGGATCGACATCGCGGTGACGGTCTTGCCGCAGCCGGATTCGCCGACGACGCAGAGCGTCTCGCCCTTGTTGACGGAGATATCGACACCGTCGACGGCCTGAAGAATGCCGTCGTCGGTGGCGAAGTGGGTTTTGAGGCCCTTGATCTGGAGCAGCGGGGCCATCAGATCACCCGTCGCGCATCGAGCGCATCGCGCAGGCCGTCGCCGATGAAGTTGATGGCGACGACAGCGATGAAGATCGCGCCGCCCGGGAACAGCGCCCAGTGCGGACCGATGTCGAGAAAATCCTTGGCGTCGAACAAGAGCCGCCCCCAGGTCGGGGTATCCGGCGGGAAGCCGAGGCCGAGGAAGGACAGCGTCGACTCTGCGATGATCGCGGCCGCGACGTCGATGGTGCCGGCGATGATCACCGGTCCGACCGCATTCGGCAGGATGTGCCGCACCACCTGGCGCAGCGGACTGGCGCCGAGCGCACGCGCGGCTTCGACGAACTCCTTTTCGCGCAGCGACAGGAATTGCGCCCGCACGAGACGCGCGACCGGCATCCAGCGCAAGCCCCCGATGACGAGCACGATCAGGATGAAGATGCCGCCCTCCGGGCCGAACGTCGCCTTCAAGCCGTCGCGGAAGAGATAGATGAGCAGCAGCAGCAGCGGCAGTTGCGGCAGCGACAGGAAGAGGTCCGTCATCCACATCAGCCCGTGGCCGAGCGCGCCGCGCGACATGCCGGCGAGCGCGCCGATCAGCACACCGACGAACACGGAGACCAGCATCGCGGCAAGGCCCACCGCAAGCGAGATGCGCCCGCCATAGATCATGCGAGCGAGAATATCCTGACCCAGATCATCGGTGCCGAACGGATGGGCGAGCGACGGTCCCTGCAGGCCGGCGACGATGTCGATCTCGTTGATCTTGACGCGCCAGACGAAGGGACCGACGACCACCGCCAGGATCAGCACCAGCAGCAGGAACGCACTGACGACGGCGAGCTTGTGGCGGCGATAGCGCCGCCACATCTCGCGCCACGGCGAGTAGACGCCCCGCTCAGCGGAGGGAGATGCGAGGGTCAAGCCAGCCATACAGGACGTCCGCGATAAGGTTGAAGAGCACCACCAGACACGCGAAGACAAAGGTGACGGCCATCACCACGGGCGTGTCGTTGGAAAGAATGGAGGAGATCAGCAGCGAGCCGATACCGGGGATGCGAAAGATCTGTTCGGTGACGATGGCGCCGCCGAACACCGCGGGCATCTGCAGTGCGATGAGCGTGACGACCGGGATCATGGCGTTGCGCATCACGTGCTTGACGATCACCTTGGCCTGGCCGAGGCCTTTGGCCCGCGCCGTCGTGACATAGTCGAGCCTGATGACGTCGAGCATGGCCGAGCGCACGAAGCGCGTCATGGACGCGGCCTGGAACAGGCCGAGCACCATTACCGGCATGATCGCCTGCCGGATCATCTCGAGCACCCAGCGGAAGCCTGATGCCTTGATGTCGGTCGAGTAGACGAAGGGCAGCCAGTCCAGCGTGACCGAGAAGATCAGGATGAACAGGATGCCGGTGAAGAAGGTCGGCAGCGAGAAGCCGATGAACGCGAGCGCGTTCGCGATCTGATCGAACACCGAGTACGGCCTCGTGGCCGCATAGACGCCGACGGGAATCGCGACGCACAGCGCCAGGATCTGCGCCGAGCCGATCACATAGAGCGTGGTCGGCAGGCGCTGCAGGATGAGGGTGTCGACGTTCATCCGGCTGACGAAGGAGAAGCCCCAGTCGCCATGCGCCATGGCGGTGAGCCAGTGCAGGTAGCGAAGATAGATGGGATCGTCGAGGCCGAACTTCGCCCGAAGCGCGGCTTGCACTTCGGGCGGGACGTTCGGGTTGGTCGCCAGTTCCGAGAACGGATCGCCCGGCGCAAGCGCCAGCACGACGAACAGAACCAGCGAGATGCCGAGCAGGCTCGGCACGGCGATCAGGAGACGACGCAGGATGTACTGACTCATGAGGGGACCTTACGCCGGTTCCTCAGGCCTCGCGGTACCAGTCCTGGATGTTGTCGGTTTCGTTGGCCCAGCCGCTGATCGCAGGCCGCAGCGTGTTCGAGGCGGCCTCCACCTTGAGGCGGTGCATCACCGGAATGAACACGGTGTCCTGCCACAGCAGGTCGTTACACTTGATGTAGAGCGCCGCACGCTTGACCGGATCGGTTTCCGTTTCCGCCGCCGCAATCAACGCGTCGTAATCCTTGTTGACGTAGCGCGGGAAGTTCTGGCCCTGCCACTTGTTCTCCTTGGTGGCCACCTGACTCGAGATGTAGCGCTTCATGTGCAAGGCGGGATCGGGCTGGGTCATCGGGATCTGGAATTCCTCGATGTCGGCGTAGAACTTGGAATAGGTGTCGGGATTGGCGACGTCCGAGGAGAAGAACACCGAGGCCACGACCGATTTCAGCTCCACGTCGATGCCGGCCTTTTGGCAGGCCTGCTTGACGATGGCCTGGGTTTTCTGGCGCGGACCATTGGTCGACGTCTGATAGAGGAGCTTGAACTTCTTTCCGTCCTTCTCGCGGATGCCGTCGGCGCCGACTTTCCATCCGGCGTCGTCCAGCATCTTCGAGGCCTTCTCGACGTTGAACTCCCACGAGGTGTTCTTCGACGCGAACTTCTCCGGCCCGTTGAGATAGTTGGCGGTCGTCCGGCCGGCGCGACCGTAGATCGCCTTCTTGACCGACTCGCGATCGACGAGCAGCGCAAGCGCCTTGCGCACGGCCGGATCCGAGAGGATCGGGTGCTTGGTCTTCAACGAGGACCGCTCACCATCGACCTCGGTGTTGGGATCGGTGAAGTTGAGCGCGATGAACTCGATGTCGCCGCCCACGGCGTTGATGGTCTTGCCCTTGCCGCCCTTCTCCAGGCGCAGCAGCACATCGTCTTCGACCTGGATGTTCCAGCCGAAATCGTACTCGCCGGTCTGGATCACTGCGCGTGCTGCCGAGACGGCATCGCCGCCGCCCTTCATCTCGATCGTGTCGAAATACGGACGGTTCGGCATGTGATAGTCGGGGTTGAGCTCTCCACGGACCACGTCGCCCGGCTTGAACTCGACGAACTTGTAGGGACCGGTACCGACCGGCGCCAGATTGTTCGGCGCCTCGCGGGATTTTCCGCCCTTGTAGTCCGCAAACAAATGTTTCGGGATGACGCAGCCATAGGCGCCGACAAAGGCGTTAGCCCAGAACGGCGTGGGGTTCTTGAACAGGATTCGGATGGTGAGGTCGTCAACCTTTTCCACGGTCATGTCGGCGTAGGTGTTGACGGACACGGCCGCCGTGGCGGGGTCGCTGGCATATGCCCAGGTGAACACGAGATCGTCGGCGGTCAGAGGCTTGCCGTCGTGCCATTTGACGCCGGACTTGATCTTCCAGGTCACCGACTTGGCGTCGGCCGCCAGGCTGCCGTTCTGGATCGACGGGATTTCAGCGGCGAGAATGGGATTGAGGTTGCCGTCGGCGTCCCAGCTCGCAAGCGGCTCGTAGAACAGGCGCGAGCCGTCCTGGTCCTTGGTGCCGGTGGCAAAATGCGGATTGAGCAGCGTCGGCCCCTGCCACCACAACAGCTTCAGCGGACCGCCGCCGCCACGCTTGGTCGGAGGGTAAGCCGCGGGGCTCTGGGCCATGGCAACGCCGCCGATGGCAAGGATCTGGTTCGCCATCGGCGCGGTGAGGCCGACGGCCGCCAAACGCTGGATGAAGGCGCGGCGATCCATCCGCCCGTCCTTCACCTTTCCGATCATCGAACGCAGTTCTTTGTCCAGCATGGTTGTCCCCCGTCTGGTTCCCGTATGGATGCAGGCGGCCGATTGGGGCGGCCGCCGGGTTTGTCTGGCAGTAGATGGCACACCGAATGGGGCGCACGTCAACTGCGACCGTGTGTATGCAAACGGTCTTTTGGCTGTCCCTTGGGCAAAACTCTGACCCGTCGCCTACCGGTTCGGCAATTCGGCGGGAAAAATCGCTTTCCGCCGCGCTGCACTGCGAAAAATTTGTTCGCCGGATCAGACGAAGTATCGAGCCTTCGTCTGCGCGATCTCAGGCCACGGACATATCCAGCGGTGGCGCGACATGGTCCGGCATCGGGCAGACATAGGGCGTCTTGGCCGTGCGCTTCGTCAGATCCGCTTTCGCGGCCTTGATCAGCTCCGGCTCCATGAGCGCCTTGATGCCGAGACCGGCCATGGCCTTGGCGGCCTGCACCATCGCCTTGTGAGCGTGCGGACTCTTGCCCTGCGCCACCACCTGCCAGGTGTGGAACGGCGTGCCGATTGCAACCGTCGGTGCGTGAACCTGCACGGTCGGCACAACCCAGCTCACGTCGCCGACGTCAGTCGAGCCGACCAGCGGATTGCGCTTGGCATCGAGCGGCACCAGGAAGTCGGCGAGCGGCCGCTCGGTCGGCTCCATGCCGATCGCGTAGTAGACCGACGCGATGTCCTTGTCGGTCAGGGTCGCGCGGATGTCGGAGGCGAAGGCCTTGTCCGCCTCGTCGAAATGCGGTGGCCCGAGCTCTTCCATGACCTTGTGCAGCGCGTGCTCCAGCGGGGCGTTGGGCAGGATGTTGGAGACCGCCGAGATGATCTTCATCTCGACCTTGGTCTCGGTCATCAGCGCCGCGCCTTCCGCGATCTTCCTGACGCGCCCGACCAGTTCGTTCATGCCCGGCAGATCGCGGGCGCGGATGGAATAGCGCACGCGGGCATGGGCCTGCACCACGTTGGGGGCGATCCCGCCGGTATCAAGCAGGGCATAGTGCACGCGCGCGTCGCTCGGCATGTGCTCGCGCATGTAGTTGACGCCGACATTCATCAGCTCCACGGAGTCGAGCGCGGAGCGGCCGAGATGCGGCGAGGCCGCGGCATGCGAGGTGCGGCCGGTGAAGATGAAATCGGCGCGCGTGTTGGCCAGCGACGGCGTTACCGCGACTTCCCAGAAACTGTGCGGATGCCAGGTGATGGCGATGTCGGCGTCCTCGAATCCGCCGCTGCGGACGATGAAGGCTTTTGCCGCGCCGCCTTCCTCCGCGGGACAGCCGTAGTACCGCACGCGACCGGGCACCTTGTGCTCGGCAAGCCAATCCTTCACCGCCGTTGCCGCAAGCAGCGCCGCCGAACCCAGCAGATTGTGGCCGCAGCCATGACCGTGGCCGCCGGCCTCGACCGGCCGGTGTTCCGCAACTCCCGCTTCCTGGCTGAGACCCGGCAGCGCGTCATACTCGCCGAGAAAGGCAATGACGGGTCCGCCCTCGCCCCATTCGCCCATCAGCGCGGTCGGGATGCCGGCGACATTCTCGGTGATGCGAAAACCCTGATGGCGCAGCTCGGCGAGATGCTCGGCGGCGGAGCGCGCTTCGGTGTAGCACACCTCCGGCGTTCCCCAGACCTTGTCGCTCAAATCGATGAAGCGCGCCTTGATCGTGTCAACGCCACGCCAGATGTCACTGCGGTTGTCCATGCTTCGGTCCGTGATCCCAGTCAAAACGAAGCGGCAATGGTTAGCAGCTTCGCTTGATGTCGACTAGCACCCGGCGGAGCATCAGCCATGCGGCGGGGGCGGCACGACAGGAAATGTGACACTCATCAATTCGCGTGGTCAACGGTTCCGGCAGCCTTTCAAGACGGCGCTTCGCGTCCTAGATTACCAAACGGTTCGCGCCGCATGAACAGCGGCGTCAACAGGCCCAGGAGAGCTCCATGCCCACCATGACCGAATGGAGAGTGCCGCCGGCACATCAGCCCCGCGCGAGCGACTATGGTTTTGATCTCGACCGCGCGCTGTCCTCGGTCGTCGGGTTGCATTCCATCATCCCGCCGGACGCCTTCAGTGCCGAGACGCTCGGCACCGAGCGCGCCGGCAACGGCGTCGTGATCGACGACAACCTGGTGCTCACCATCGGCTACCTCATCACCGAGGCGGAGGCAGTGTGGCTGCATCGTGGCGATGGACGCGTCGTGCAAGGCCACGTGCTCGGCTTCGATTCCGTCACCGGCTTCGGCCTGGTGCAGGCGCTGGGCCATCTCGACCTCGAGCCGATCCCGCTCGGCTCTTCCGCGGCGACGCGGATCGGCGACCGCGTCGTGGTCGGCGGTGCGGGCGGGCGCACGCGCTCCGTCGCGAGCCAGATCGTGGCGAAGCAGGAGTTTGCCGGTTATTGGGAATATCTGCTGGACGAGGCGGTCTTCACCTACCCTGCGCATCCGAACTGGGGCGGCACCGGGCTGATCAACGAGCGCGGCGAACTGATCGGCATCGGCTCGCTCCAGCTCGAGCGGGAGCGCGAGGGCAAGGCCGAGCACGTCAACATGATCGTGCCGATCGACCTCTTGAGGCCGATCCTCGACGATTTGCGCAAGTTTGGCCGCGTCAACACGCCGGCGCGCCCCTGGCTCGGCCTGTTCTCGACCGAGATCGACAACCGCGTCGTGGTGATCGGCATCTCCTCCAACGGGCCCGCAGCGCGTGCCGAGCTCAAGACCGGCGACGTCATCCTGGCCGTCGACGGCGAGAAGGTGACGAGCCAGACCGACTTTTATCGCAAGATGTGGTCGCTCGGCGCCGCGGGCGTCGACGTACCGCTCACGGTGCATCATGAAGGCGTCACCTTCGACGTGACGGTAACCTCGACGGATCGCTTCAAGCTGCTGAAGCAGCCAAAGCTGCACTGAATCGACACACCGCCAGTGACAGCGCGAGCCACGGAGGAGCTACTATGAGCGAGGCCGTGGTGGACGACATCGTGGCCGTGCTCCCGCCGTTGCTCAACGCGCTGGAAGGGCTCGGCTTCGTCGCGCGCCATTTGCATCCGCCGGCCTTCGAATCCGTTATGCAGGCAATCGATACGCCGGATGAGGCCCTGCGAGCGGCGCATTCGCGCCTCGGTGAATGGCCGCAGGCATTTGCGGACATGCGCGGCCTGATCGAACGGGCCTGCGATGAAACGCTTGCAGCCTTCGCCGGCCTGCGCACGGTTCAACGCGGCGAGGGCGATCTCGTCGCGGTGTTCCGAGCATTGCGCCATGTGCCCCGCGCGCAGGAAGCGCTCTATCCGCTCGCCGCAAAATTCCCGCCGGTCAGCAGCTTCTTCCTCACCACCGCGACGCGCGGGGATCAGGACCTGCTGACGCGGCTCACCGCGGCGGCCGGCGAGCACACCGGCATTTTCCACGATCACAACGAGCTAGGCAGCCGCGGCGGCTTTTCGCTTTATGTGCCGGAATACTACGCGCCTGACCGCGCCTGGCCGCTGGTGATGGCCCTGCATGGCGGCAGCGGCAATGGCCGCGGCTTCCTCTGGAGCTGGCTGCGCGACGCGCGCAGTCTTGGCGCGATCCTGGTCGCGCCAACCGCCACGGGACCGACCTGGGCACTGATGGGCGACGACACCGACACGCCCAACCTGATGCGCATCCTCGAGACCGTTCGCAGCCGCTGCAACGTCGATCCCTCGAGAATGCTGCTGACCGGCATGAGCGACGGCGGCACCTTCTGCTATGTCAGCGGGCTGGATGCCGCCTCACCCTTCACGCATCTCGCGCCGGTCTCGGCCACCTTCCATCCGCTGATGGCGGAAATGGCTGATCCCGTGCGGCTGCAGGGGCTACCGGTCTTCATTACCCACGGCAAGCTCGACTGGATGTTTCCGGTGCAGGTCGCGCGCCAGACGCAAGGCGCGCTATCGGCGGCCGGCGCCAACGTCACCTATCGCGAAATCGACGACCTCAGCCATTGCTATCCGCGCGAGATCAACGCAGAGCTGCTGCAATGGCTGAACGGGGGATGAATGAGTCGTCCATACGCTCGCCTTAAGGTCATGGGAACCATCTCCCCGCACCGGCGTTGTCGCCGGACACCGGAGGTTCTCTATGAAGATGTTGTTCGGAATGATCCTGGGCGCGCTGCTGCTTGGCGTCGGCGTCTATATCCATGACTCGATGCAGACGTCGGCCGGCAGCGACGTTGCTGCGACCAATCGCACCATCGTCAACTGGGATGTCGCCAAGGCCGATTGGGATGCGCTGCGGGATCGCGCGCATAAGGACTGGGTGAGAATTTCGTCGAAATAGCCGGCCGCATTCCGCGACAATGATAAGGCGCCGTCGTCAGCAACGACGGCGCCTTTGTCATGCTTGATTGGGCTCAATGACCCTTCTCAATTACTCTCAGTTGCTCTTGCCGGCCTTCGCCTTGCGCGCGTCGGCGATCGCCTGCTCGAACTCCGCCATGGTCAGCACACCCGGCACGCGGAATTTTCCGACGATGAAGGACGGCGTGCCGCTGAAGCCGAACGCCTCGGCCTGATCGCTGTTGCGCTTCAGGATCGCATCGATGTCCTTGGCGCGACCCGCGAGGTCGCGCTTCAGACGGTCCATGTCGACGCCGGCAGCGGCCAGGAGCTCGTTGATGCGCGGCTCAGTCAGTCGCGAACTGACGCCGATCATGGTGTCATGCGCCTGGCTGTACTTGTCCTGGAATTTTGCAGCGAGCGCGATCCGCGCCGCCGTCACCGAGACCGGACCGAGGATCGGCCAGTCCTTCGTCACCAGCCGCACCTTGCCGTCGTCCTGGACGACCTGGCGAAGCTCGGGTTCGAGCTTCCGGCAATAGGGACAATTGTAATCCGACCATTCGACGATGGTGATATCGCCGTCGGGGTTGCCGGCGACGGGTACATCCGGATCGCGCAGCACCTTGGCTTCCGTCAGCACCTCGTCGTCGGTCGCAGCGGCGGCGGAAGCGATGCCGCCGCCGAGCAGCGCGCCTGCTCCGATCAGCGTCAGAGCCCTGCGCCGCGTCGGCGCCAGGCCGCTGTCGTCCCTGAATTTCGTCATATCTCGTCCCGTTTCGGTCCCATCACCGCCTGTACGGTGCCGGCCCGCGAATTGTTACGCATCATATAGAGCCTCGATGGGGCGATGTCATCGCGCCAGGAGCGCGTTTGGCCCAGATCTGCCGAGCCTTGCTGGCTATGCCGGGGCGGCGCCCGGCGGCCGCGGCAGCAGCGCCATCAGCGTGCCGGCCATGGTCGCGATCAGCGTCGTTGTGCCGTCACGTTCGGCGAAGGCTTTGGCCTCGCAGAAGGTGAGCGTCCGGCCAGGCTTGACGACCTCGGCCTTGAAGACGAAGCGATGGCCCCGCGCCGGCGCAAGCAAATTGGTCTTGAACTCGACGGTGAGGATGTCGGCCTCGTGCGGCATCAGCGTGAACGCGGCGACGCCGCAGGCATTGTCCAGCGCCGCCGTGACGATGCCGGCATGGACGAAGCCGTTCTGCTGGGTGAGGGCGGGCGAATGATCCATCGCAAGCTCCGCCTCGCCCGGCGCCAGTTTCGTCAATGAGATGCCAAGCGTGTGCATCGCCGGCTGTCCTGCGAACAGGGCAACCGCGGCGGTGCGGTAATCGGGGTTCTTCGGCTCGAACGCAGCCATTGCTTACGCCATGACCGGTTCGGCGAGCTGCCGCAGCGCGTTCTCGCTGATGAAAGCTTCAAACGGCGCCGATCTGCGCGCCGCGCGGTCCATATGTACGGCGGTGATCTCGCAGGTTGCGGCGATCTCGCTGGTTTCGACATTGGTCATGTCATGCCGGAAGCGGATCAGCTTGTCGCGCACTTCGAGAAGCACGCTGCGGACCTCGACGATGTCGCCGGCGAGCAGCTCGCGCTTGTAGCTGATGTTCTGCTGCACCGCGGCCATGCCGCGGCCGGACGTGCGCAAATAGCCCGGTGTCAGTCCGAGGCGCGCGAACAGATTCCAGTTGGCTTCGTCGAATTTGCCGACATACCACATGATGTTCATGTGGCCGACGTGATCGCACTGCCACGGATAGACCGTGCCGCGATAGGTCGCCTCCTCCCGCATTGCAACTGCCGCTCTTATCATTGTTGATACGGTAGCGTATCAGGCGCCCGGCGCGTTAGCAATACGGTACCGTATCAAGAATCGGTGAGGCTCCAGGAACGGGTGAGGCTCCAGGAATCGGAGAGGCTCCATGAGCGACGGCAAGGGCGATGTCTGGGTCGAGGCGGGTTTCAAGGAGCTCGCGGCGTCAGGCGTCGCGGGGGTGAGGGTCGAGGTTTTGGCCAAGAATCTCGGCGTCACCAAGGGCGGCTTCTACCGCCGCTTCGCCGACCGCGCCGCGCTGCTCGGTGCGATGCTGGAGCGCTGGCGTGAGGGGCGCACGGCGGCGATCGCGCAGCAGACGAGCCTCGAGGGTCAAAACGCCCGCGACCGGCTCAAGGCGCTGATCCAGCTCTATTCCGAACGGATGAACCCGGAAGGCATGGCGATCGAGCTTGCGATCCGGCAATGGGCGCGTTCGGACGATAGCGCCGCGGCGGCTGTGGCGAGCGTGGACGCGGCACGCCTGAAGAACGTGGCCGAACTCTATCGCGCCACGGGACTCGCACCCGAGGAAGCCGATGCGCAGGCGTTCCTGTTCTACTGCTTCATCTTCGGCCAGAGCCTGCTGTTCGAGCGCAGCCCGCGCAAGCGCGCACAGCTCGTGGCGAAGTCGGCCGAGAAATTACTGGACTAAAGTCGATTGGCCTAAAGCAAGTGGCCGGAGCTTTGCTCCGGCCACCGCGTCATCTGAGGGCTTAGGCGGCACCCTTCAGCTTCTTGTTGCATTCGGAATAATAACCGCCGCCCTTCTCGATCCACTTCATGCCGCCATTGGCGTTGGTCGCCTTGTTGGCGTTGTACTGGTCGACACAGGTGTGCAGGCGAGCCTTGCCGGCGGTTTCCTTGGCATATTTCGGATCGACCGCGCTCGGATAGATCGCGGGACCGGCAGGCAGAGTCGGCGCAGCGGCGGGAGCCGCCTCCTTCTTCGCCTGCTTCGGCTCGGCGGGCGGGGGTGCAGCCGGCGCAGCGGCGGTCGGCGTGGCCGTGGCGTCCGCGCCGCACTGGGCCTTGCGGAAGTCGTTCCACTTCATGGTGCCGAGCGAGCCATCCTTCTTGGCCGCCTGATACTTCGCACTACATTCCTGCGTGGTCAGCGCCTGCGCCGGGGCGGAGGCGACGAGCGCCGCGAAACCCGACACCGCAACCGCGCACAACAATCTTGCCTGAATCATCATCCCTTGTTTCATCCCTGGTCTCCTCCTTGGCCTCCCCCTAAGGGAAGCAAATTGGGATCACTATCCTAGCGTGTCGGCGGCTCCCGACAAGGAATCGATGCCTTTCGGGGCCAAAATTTAGTGATCGCGTCGTCTCGAATATTCATGTCGCGTTCAGCATCGCGGGCCGAGCTTTGGCGCCCGCTTTCAACTCCGGAAGACGAAGAGTTCAACGCCATGACCCTCACCTCGCGCCTCGCCGCCGTCGCCCTCGCTTCGCTCCTTGCCACCGGCACCGCCTTCGCGCAGACCGCCGCGCCGTCTGCCAAGACCGATGCGAAGAGCACCACGGCGGCCACCACCGAGAAGAAGCCGCCGAAGGAGCGCTCGGCCGAGTCGCTCGAATGCTCCAAGCAGGCGGACGCCAAGGGCCTGCATGGCAAGGAGCGCAAGAAATTCCGCTCCGAATGCATCAAGACCGCGAAGGCCGGCACCGCCGCCCCCGCCGAGAAGGCGAAGTAGTCCCGTCACAATCTCCCTGCCTCGTGCGGCGGGGAGCGGCGCGCATTTGCGGCATGAGCTGGCCGCAATTGTGCGCACGGGTGCGATTTGCCATAAGGCGGCGTGAAGCAAATCACCGCCTCCCTGCCCTTTGACCTGCCCTCCCGCGCCGCGATCCGCAGCGCGGTGGAGACGCTCGTCATCGGTGCCGCCGGCGGGCTCGTTTTCCTGGTCGCCAACCTGCCCGGCGGGCTGATCTCGGGTGCCATGATCGCCGTCGGGATCGCCGCGATTGCCGGCCGCCAGCTCGCGATGCCGGCGATGCTGACCCAGACCGTGCTGGTGCTGCTCGGCATCTCGATCGGTTCGGTGGTGTCAAAGCACCTGATCCAGCAGGTCAGCACCTATCCGTTCACCATCGCCCTGCTTGCGGCCGCCACGTTCTGCGCGACCTTCGGCTCGAGCTATTATCTGCAGCGCGTCCATGGCTGGGACCGCACCTCAGCGTTCCTCGCCGGCAGTCCCGGCGCGCTGTCGCAGATCACGATCCTGGCGGTCGAGCGCGGCGCGGATCTTCCGGGCATCGCCGTGGTGCAGACCATGCGCGTGATCATCCTCACCGCGGCGCTACCGATGGTGCTGGCGCTGGCCGGCGTTGCGCCTTCGGCCGCACCGTCGATGACGACGGCGATCGCCTCGCCGCTCGAGCTCTTCGTGCTCGTGATCGCATCGCTCGCGCTCTCGCTGGTTTTGCGGCTGATCAAATTTCCGGCGAGCTGGATGTTCGGCGCGATGATCGCTTCCAGCGTGCTGCATGGCGGCGGCTGGATCGAAGGCGGCCTGCCGAACTGGGTGCGCGGCGCAGCGCTGATCGGCATCGGCGCGCTGATCGGCAGCCGTTTTGCGCGGATGAAGGTGAAGACGCTCGCCGGCCACATCCATGCCGCGCTCGGCTCATTCGCGGTGGCGATTCTGGTCTCGGCAATCTTCGTCGGCATCGTGGTGCTGACGACGCATGTGAAATTTTCCGACGTCGTCGTCGCCTTCGCACCGGGCGCGATGGACGCCATGCTGGCGCTGGCGCTGACCCTGCACATCGACCCGATCTTCGTCGGCGCGCATCACCTGTCGCGCTTCGTGTTCGTGACCATCGCGACGCCCGGCATCGTGCACCTGTTCGGGCGCACGCAGGACGACGTGGACGATTAGCGAGTCGCTAGATGCCGTAGGGTGGGCAAAGCGAAGCGTGCCCACCGCTTCCGCTGAGGTCGTGGAGAGATGGTGGGCACGGCGCTATGCGCCTTTGCCCACCCTACGTCGCCTCGCAAGGTGCGAGATTTATCGCCTCGCCGTCCACGCAAATCCCCAGGCCGCGATCGCAGCCATCAGTAGCGAGATCAGCACGTTGTAGCCGGCGAGCGAGAAGCCGAGGAAGCGCCACTGCACCTCGTCGCAGCGAACAACCTTCACCGTGTCCAGCCGCGACAACAGATCCTTGGCGCTCCCGAGATTGACGACCGGCCCCGAGCAATCGGTCGGGCCTTGCCAAAATCCCCATTCGACGCCGGAATGATAGGCGCCCAGGCCCGCATTGGCGAGCGTCGCGAGCGCGAGAACCGCGAGCCCCGCGAGCAGCAGCGGCCGCGGCGCGCCGCTACGCGCGGCAATCACCGTCAGCGCACCGAGCGGCATCGCGAGGTAGTAGGCGTAGCGCTGCTCCAGGCAGAGCGGACAGGGCAGGATCTCCAGTACGAGCTGGAAGAACCAGGCGCCTGCGATCGTCACGGCCGCAATCAAGGTGACCGCCAGCGACGCGATCAGCGCCGGACTGGCGGCTGCGGGCTTCAGCGCTGGTATCGCGGCACTATCGGCGGTCACGACAGCCTCTTCGAACGGGACGGTGACAAGCCTCTAGCCCCGGCCCGCGTCCCTGTCGAGAACGCACCGGATCACTTTGGCGCGGGTTGACCCCGCCCTTTCCATGGCTATAGTCCGCCGGCTTCGCGACGCCCGGTCTCCGGACCGTCTCGAGGGCCCCTGTGGCGGAACTGGTAGACGCGCTCGACTCAAAATCGAGTTCCGCAAGGAGTGCTGGTTCGATTCCGGCCAGGGGCACCAGCATTCGCAGCTACGGCTCGGCAAGCCAGACTCTCGTCTCTTGCAGCGAAGGCTGTCTCGCCGAAGCCTTGGCGAGGACTGGTTCGGCATACCCACCCTGCACGTCCCTCGCTACCGACCATCGCCTTCCCACTGTATAAACCGGCAGCTTCTTCTCTCACTCGAAGGAGCTGACATGAACGACCTGCACAACTGGCTTTCAGGCCAACACCACGGTCTGCGGACCTACAAAACCTTCCAGCAAAAACTCGATGCCCTGAGCGCTGACGATCCCGAGCAGCGAGGTCTGTGCCGGCTCTTGAGCAGCCTCGTCGGCCGCTACATCGAGGCCTATGACGAGACGCCGCTGCCGGTGGCAGTAGCCGATGCTGCCTATCATCACCTGCTCGCACTCCTTTCCAGCCTCGATCTCCGCGGCAATGCCGATCGGCGGCTCTCCGACATCAATCGGGTGGCGACGAGCGATCTCTGGTATTGACCACGTCGTCGCTGTCCGGAGCGACATCGCTGATTTTGCGTTCGGACACCGGCGCGCTACGCTGAGCTCAGCCCAAGCTCCGAGCAGCCGACCATGGCAAGACGACGCGCGACCGAGATGCAGGACCAACCGCCCCGCTACTTCGTGTGGGTGCGTGGGCTCGACGGGCCTGAGCCGCAGAAATGGGCGGCGCTGGACTTCGGCGTCGACGGCTGGAAACGGTCGCAGGTGCTGGCCTATCTGGAGCTTGCCGAAGACGAGCGGCGGTTGTCGCTGTCGATGCTGGCGCGGCGCTATCCGCCGCCGCGGATGGACAACGGCGGATAGCCAAGAGCGACGGCGCGGGGTGGTCAGCCGGATCACGCGAGCGACGGCTCGACGCGCGAGAGGTGGGTTACGCTTTCGCCCACCCTACCGTAACCATCCGGGTCGAGAGAGCATCCGCCCCCATGATTATGGGTGTTGCAATCGCGGCTGCGCGGCTAAGCTTGGCATCGACGCCGCGGGGGACGCGCGGCCGGGGTTTCTAGCGATGACGGACCAGGGCGAGACGGCCGACACCATCACCATCCTGCTGGTCGAGGACGATGCGCCGACCTGCTGGCGGCTGCAGGATGCGCTGGTGAAGGCGGGCTACGATGTGCGGACCGCCGGCACGCTCGGCGAGGCCCGCAATGCCCAGAACGACGCAGCCCCGCGCGTGCTGTTGACCGATCTGCGCCTTCCCGACGGGCACGGCATCGAGCTGATCCGCGAGACCCGGCGGCGCTTTCCCGACACCGAGATCATGGTGATATCAGCGCTCGGCGACGAGGAGAGCGTGATCTCCGCGATCACCGTCGGCGCCACCGGCTATCTGCTGAAAGACGCCTTCCCGACCGACATCGCCACCACCGTGCGCGACCTCGTGGCCGGGCATTCGCCGATCTCGGCCTCGATCGCGCGCTTCATCGTGCGGCGGACACAGGTGACAGCCGAGCCGCCGCCCGGCCCCGCGCTCAACACGGCCAGACTGACCCCGCGCGAGATCGACATCCTCTGGGGCATCGCAAAAGGCTTCAGCTATGCCGAGATCGCAAGCCATCTCGGCCTGTCGCGCCAGACCGTGCCCGGGCACATCAAGAATATCTACCGCAAGCTCGAGGTGCACACCCGCAGCGAAGCGGTGTTCGAGGCGGTGCAGCAGGGCCTGATCAAGCTGTGAGCGAGATCGCGGCGAAGCCGGCCGTCTCGGCATGGACGCGACGGAGGCTGCGGCTTTCACGACTGGTCCCCTATGTGCTGCTCCAGGTGCTGATCGTGATCGCCTGCATCCTGGTGCTGCGACTGGTGCCGCCAGACGATCCCGACGATTACGCGGTCTCGGAATTCTCGCTGCATGAGGACGGTGCGACCCGCTCGGTGACGCTGCCGCATTTCACCGCGTCGCGCTACTCGCTTGCCGATCCGCCGCTCTACACGGGCGCCTTCACCTGGCGGACGAGCGACGCCAGAACGGCATGGTCGGTGTACCTGCCGCGCTTCAGCAATGCCGTGGAGGTTGCGGTCAACGGCGTCGTGGTTCTGGACTCCCGACGCGACGACGTCGCCAACCGGCCCGACCGCAACACGCCGCAGATCGCGGTGATCCCGTCCTCGCTGCTGCGCGACGGAGCCAACCAGATCACCGTGCGGCTCTTCGTGTGGGGGCCGCTGAAGGGCTTTCTCGACACCGTCTATGTCGGGCCTGACGACAGCCTGCGGAGCGCCTTTGAAACGCGGGCGCTGCTGTTCGTCACGGTGCCGGTGGTGCTGTCGGCGTGGCAGTCGCTGCTCGCCGTGATCCTCGCCATCATGTGGCTGATGCGGCGGCGCGAGCCGGTCTACGGCGTGCTGGCGCTTGGAATGCTGGTCGGCGCGGTGCAGGCGTTCGTGCCGCCGCCGGTGCCGCCCGCACCCTATCCGCGGCTCGCCGCCATCCTGCTGGCGTCGGCGCCGATCGAGAGCGCGCTCGTCGTCGTCTTTGCGGTGCTGTTCTTCGGCTGGCGCTGGCCGCGCTTCGGGCTGCTGATCTTCGCACCGGGCCTGACCATCCTGCTGGTCGGGCTGTTCGCCAGCCAGCCCTTGCCGCGCATCGTCTTTCTGTTTCTCGGTGTCCCGACGGTCGGAGTATGCCTGATGCTGCTCGCAATCATCGTCACCCGGGCCGTGATCAAGCGGCAGGACGCGGCGAGCTTCGTCTTCGGCTGCGCCGTCACCATCGTATTGACCTGCTGGTTTCACGACATGCTCTCGGTCTTCGATATCATTCAGAACGATCGTACCTTCGTCACGCGCCTGTCCTATTCGGCGATGCTGGTCGCGATCGGTGCCGGCCTGACCTGGCGCTTTGCGCGTGCGTTGAACCAGGTCGACAGTTTTGCCGGCCAGCTCGTCACGCGCGTGCGCGAGGCCGAAGAGCGGCTGAAGGCGAGTTTCGCCCGCGAAGAGGAGCGCGCGCGCGCAGCCGCGCTCGCCAACGAGCGCACCCGGCTGATGCGCGACCTGCACGACGGCCTCGGCGGCCAGCTCATCAGCATCGTCGCGCTGTCCGAACGCGGCAACACGGGCGCGACCATTACGGAAGCGGCGCGGGCTGCCTTGAAGGATCTGCGGCTCGTCATCGATTCCATGGACGACATCGGCGGCGATCTGATGCTCGCGCTCGGCTCCTGGCGCGAGCGTGCGGCGGCACAGCTCAGACCGCACGACATCGCGCTCGACTGGCGCGTGACCTCGCCGCAAGGCCTGCCGCTACACCCGGAGCTGCGGCCCTGGCACGTCATCCAGATCATACGAATCCTGGACGAGGCGGTGACCAACGCGGTCAAGCATGCCTCCGCCCGACATATCAAGGCGACGATCGAAACGCTGGACGGAGGGCCTGACGGCCCCTATGGCGTCATCAGCATCGAGGACAACGGCAAGGGTTTTGCGCTCGCGGACAATGGCGAGGCGCTCACGGCGGGCCAGGCCGCGCGCGGCCTGCGCAACATGAAGAGCCGCGCCGCGCGCTGCGGCGCCGCGCTCGACATCGGCTCCGGATCCACGGGCACAAGCGTACGGCTGCAATTGCCGCAGCGCTTTCCCGACAATGATGCGGCGTCGCGCTGAAGAAGACCCCCTCCCCGCCGTGTGGGGCGCGCGGAGAGAGGGCTCGGGACGGGACCTTGTCCTGCGATGGACGGGGTTCGTACGCAGGCGATCCCTTGGCCCGAGTTCGTCTCCACCTCCGCGCATCCGCCTTCGCTAAAGCTTCGGCGGACCTGAGCGGGGCGAGGTGATCAGCGCACGCCGACGCGGTTGACCGGGCCGCCGCGGTTCATGGGCGTGCCGGCACGAACGCCGACGCCGGGCGCGCCGACACCGGGGGTGACGACGGCTGCGGCGGCAACCGGCGCGGCCGGTGCAACCACGACTGCCGCAGTCGGCCGCACCACGCAGCCCTTGGGCACGCCGACCGTCTTGCAGTACACCACCGCCTGCGCCGGCGCGCTCGCGAATGTCACCAGCGCCGCAACCGTCAGCCCAGCGCACAGCACTCGTGCTTGTCTCAACATCTCTCCGCTCCTCATTCTCGTGCGGCTTGCGATGCGAACCAACGGTTCTCGCAGCCGACGTGCGGGCTAAATGGCAAAAGACGGCGCGCGGATACATGCCATGAAAATGGGGTGCGACGCGTGCGCTGTTTGAGAAGCTTTCCCGATGCCATGAACATGGCATGGACCCGGAGCGGCTGGCGCGAAAAGTTCGCGCCGCTTGAGTTCAAGCCGGACAACGAACCCCAACGAGGCCCTTCATGAAGATTTCAGTCATTGCCGCGCTGCTGCTTGCATCGACCATCCTGCCCGCGTCAGCCCAATCCGGACCTACGCCGCAAGAGCAGATGGCCTGCCGCGGCGATGCCAGCAAGTTCTGTGCGGAGCATATCGGCAAGCCGCCGCAGATGAACGCCTGCCTGCGCGAGAACAAGGCAAAACTGTCGGACTCCTGCCGCAAGGTCGTCGAATCGCACGGCGGTTGAGCGCGATTTTCTTCCTTCTCCCCTTGTGGGAGAAGGTGGCGCGCGTAGCGCGCCGGATGAGGGGTCTCGTTCCGCACGCACGGAGTCATCCGAATGCGCGGAGAGAGACCCCTCACCCGTCTCGCCGCTCCGCGGCGTGAGCAACCGGCGAGATGGGTAACAGTTCAAACCGACGACATGGGTAACACAATTCTTGTTTCGTTCAGGTCTGTTG
>NZ_JAFCJM010000065.1 GCF_018130955.1 Bradyrhizobium liaoningense | reverse complement strand
TTGACGAACCGCCGTATACGGGACCGTACGTACGGTGGTGTGGGAGGGGGAAGCTGCAAGGCTTCCTCCTACCCGATCCGTTTCGAGTTTTTCTCGTCGAATCAATGAGTTCGGCCTCGCCGGGCACCGCCTTGCCGGCCACATCGGTTCTACTTTGCATGGGGTTGTTTTCGACATTTTGGTCGGCAGCGCTGGCTCCGGCGAAAATCCCTAAAATTGCAGGCAGTTTTGCAGCCGCCCATTCAGCACGTGTCTTAAGGGCCGGAGAACAGATGTCGCTTAGGCTGGTGCAATCGACATGAAATACACGCTGCTGGGGAAGCCATGACTGCGTCAACCAAACCCGCCGCTCAACGCCGGCTTCTACTCGCCTCCGACCGGAGCGATCAGAGCACCGAGCTTGCCGACATTCTGCAAGCGGTCGGCGATGTCGCGACGGTCTCGACCGAGCAAATCCCCACGCAGCCGGCGCGCGACCTCTCCGGCATCGTCGTCGACATCAACCTGCGCTCGGCGGAGAGCGTGCAGCGGGTGCGCAACAAGCTGCGCGGCGATGCCTATCGCTCGATGCCGCGGCTGTTCGTGCTGGCCGATGCGCTTCACCACGGCACCATGCAGGCCTGGGCGCTGGGCGCCACCGACACGATTTCGCGGCCGCTGCAGGCGGAGGCGATCCTCCAACGCATCCGCGCCGCCTTCCCCGACACCACCAGCTATGACGCCACCGATCGCGGCAAGACGCTGAACCGCGGCGTCGAAGCGGCGCATGCGGTGCTGGCAAAAATGTTCGAGAAGCTGCCGCTCGGTATTCCTCTGACCTTCGACGACGTGATCGCGGCCGAAAGCAAGATCCTCAAAGCCATCAAGCACTCCTCGTTGCGGGAGTGGCTGACCACCGTCGGCTGCCACCATGTCGGCAGCTACCGGCACTGCCTGTTCGTCACCGGCTTTGCGGTCGCGTTCGCCCAGCATCTCGGCATGCGCGAGGACGACCAGCGCCGGCTGACGCGCGCCGCGCTGCTGCACGACGTCGGCAAGGCCTTCGTTCCGACCAGGCTCTTGGACAAGCCGGGCAAGCTCACCGACGAGGAACTGGCCGAAGTGCGCCAGCATCCGCGCCGCGGCTATGAGGCGCTTGCAGCGCAAGGCGGATTCCCGCCGGAGATGCTCGACGTCGTGTTGCATCACCATGAATTCCTCGACGGTACCGGCTATCCGAACGGGCTGTCGTCGAACCAGATCAGCGACATCGTGCGGCTGACCACCATCGTCGACATCTATGCGGCGCTGGTCGAGAAGCGCGCCTATCGCATGCCCTTCACCCATTCGCGCGCGTTTGCGATGATGGAAGGCATGGGCGACAAGCTGGACCAGCAACTGCTCCAGGCCTTCCGCCCCGTGGCGCTCGGCTCGTTCTGAACTCGGTGTCGTCCTGGCGAAAGCCAGGACGACGTCGGGGAGGCAGATCGCCCACGAAGACCAGCTACAAGCTACTCCAGCATCTTTCGCAGCTCCGCCTTCGCCACCTTCTCCAGCGTCGAGCGCGGCATGTCGTCGACGAGATGAATCTCGCGCGGCACCTTGAAGTCGGCAAGGCCGGCGCGGCAGGCGGCCATCACCTTGTCCTGCAAAATCTTCGGTGCGCCGGCGACGCCTCCTTGCGGGATGATGAAGACGACCGGCACCTCGTCCAGCATCGGATGCTTCTTGGCGACCACGGCGGCCTCGCGCACGCCGGGCACGGTGATGACGACCTGCTCGATCTCGGAGGCCGCGACGTTCTCGGCGCCGACCTTCAGCATGTCCTTGGCGCGGTCGCCGAACCTGATGAAGCCGTTCTCCAAGAGCGTGACGCGGTCGCCGGTGATGAAATAGCCGTGCTCGTCAAAACTCTCGCGCGTCGCCTTTTCGTTGTGCAGATATTCGGCGAACAGCGACAGGCCGGGGATGCCCTTGATGAGGAGATTGCCGGTGCCGCCGGCTTCCGTCGGCCGGCCGTCATCGTCGGTGATGCGGATGGAATACTCCTGCGCGGCGCGGCCGATCGACATCGGCATGTTGGGCTGGTCGACCTCGCCGACGATGCCGTGGGTGATGGTCTCGGTCATGCCCCACCAGCCGATGATCTTGACGCCGAAGACGGCAAACGGCGGCGGCTCGTTCACCGCCGTGCCCCAGAGGCGGAATTTGTGGTTTTTCGGGATCTCGTGCTCGAGCAGCGCCTTCATGCAGAACGGGATCGTCGAGGTCCATGTGCAGCCGTGCTCCAGCGCGACACTCCAGAAGCGGCTTGCGGAAAAGCGCGGCTGGATCAAGCAGGTCGCGCCGACCCACAACGTCGCCAGCATGGAATAGGCGAGGGCGTTGGTGTGGAACAGCGGCAGATAGGTCTGGTGCACGTCGAACGCATGCAGATCCTCATGCACGGCATTGATCTTGGCGCCCCACAGCGCGTTGGCATGGGTCCAGAGTACGGCCTTCGGGCGCGACGTCGTGCCCGAGGTGTATTGCACGCTGCAAGGCGCGAACGGATCGGTCGCGCGCCGCGGCCGGTCGGCACTGTCGGCAAAGAGCGCCTCAAACCGCTCGCCGCGTTCAACGGCTCTCGCCGGCGCAGCACCCGCGTCATGCGAGGTCACCGCCATCCAGCGCAGATCGCGGCAATTGGCGGCGATGATCTCCGCATAGGCCGGCTGCGTGATCGCGGCGACGGCGCCGCAATGGCCCGCAAAATACTCCATCTCGGCCGGCGCCGAGCGCGTGTTCGTGGTGACGGCGATGGCGCCGAGCTCGACGCAGGCAAACCACGCCAGTACCGCCTCGATGCAATTATCCAGATGAATGAGCACATATTCGCCGGGCCTGACGCCGCGTCGGCTAAGGCCCGCAGCCAGCGCGCCGACCCGCTCGTGGAATTCGCCGTAGCTCCAGCGCCGCGCCGGCGCATCGAACGGCGCCCAGATCAGGAACGGATGATCGCGGCGCACCTCGGCCCGCATCTTGAGGAGCCAGGGCACATCGAGCCCGGCAAAAGGTCCTACGATTCCCGGAGCGGTTTGATGGATAGGCATGCGTCCTCCCGTGCAGCCTGCATCTTGGCGGCGGCTACCTTCAGATTATTGCGTCTTCCTGCCATTGGATCAGGGACGGATCAAATGCGTGCGCAGCATGCCGCTGCGGCGCGTGCTCTTTCCGTCCGTCAAGCCCGGGCATGACGATAGAGAGTCTGGTTGGCAGCGAGCCCCTAGCGGCCACCATCCTCATACGACGAAATCTCGATCAGGCTGCCATCGGGATCCCGGCAATAGACCGAGCGCAGCGTGCCGCGGGCGCCCTGCCTGGGAACCGGGCCCTCCTCGATGGCGACGCCATTTGCGGTCAGATGCGCCACCACCTCATCGGGCGTGGCTGACGTGAGGAAGCACAGATCCTCGCTGCCGGCGGTCTGGTGGTCTGCAGTGAACCATTCCACCTTGTCGGCATCGCGCGGCCGCACGTTGATCTTCTGGTTACCAAAGGAGAGCGATGTCCGCGGCGCTTTGCCGCCGCCGGGATCGAACACCCTGGCTTCCATGCCGAGGATCTTGCAATACCACGCGACGCTGCGTGCGACGTCGGCGACGTTGATCACGAGATGATCGAGGGCGTGAACCTTGACCGGCATGCCTTATCCTTTCGTCGCGATGCGTTTCGCGCACTTTTCGCGAGCGGCGGGCTTTGTTACAACGCGGCTCACGCAGCGTTCAAGAACAACAATTCGGGAGAAGACTTCAGATGATCACGCGCCGCACTGCGCTCGGCCTGCTTGCCGCCGGTCCCTTTGTAACCGCCCCGCTGTCAAAGGCGATCGCGGCGGACTATCCGGCGCGGCCGGTGAAGTGGGTGGTTCCCTATCCGCCGGGCGGGGCCACCGACATTTTGGCGCGCCTGATCGGCCAGCGGCTCTCGGAAAAGCTCGGACAGCAATTCGTGATCGAGAACAAGCCCGGCGCCGGCAACAACATCGGCACTGAGTCCGTCATCAATGCCGAGCCTGATGGCTACACGATCCTGCTGGTCAATCCGGCCAACTACATCAACACCTCGCTGTACGCCAATCTCAAATTCAATTTCGTTCGCGACGTCGCGCCGATCGCTGCGTTCAACCGCGTGCCGAACGTGATGACGGTCAACAAGGACGTGCCGGCAAAGACCGTCGCCGAGTTCATCGCCTATGTGAAGGCCAATCCCGGCAAGGTGAACATGGCGTCCTCCGGCAACGGCACCTCGGTGCATCTCTCCGGCGAGATGTTCATGGCAATGACCGGCGCCAAGATGCAGCACGTGCCGTATCGCGGCGCCGCGCTCGCGATCACCGATATGCTCGGCGGCCAGGTGCAGGTGATCTTCGACAACATGCCCTCGATCATCCAGCACATCCGCTCCAATTCGCTGCGTGCGCTCGGCGTGACGTCAACGGAGCGATCGCCGCTGCTGCCCGATACTCAGACGGTTGCGGAGACCGTCCCCGGCTATGAAGCGAGCGCGCTGTTCGGCATGGGCGCGCCGAAGAACACGCCGAAAGAGGTCATTGCCAAGCTCAACAGCGAGGTCAATGCGATCCTGGCCGAGCCCGAGATCAAGAAGCGCCTGGTCGAGCTCGGCGGCGAACCGTTGATCGGAACTCCGGACGCGTTCGGCGACATGATCAAGGCCGAGACCGACAAGTGGAAGAAGGTCGTCGAGTTCGCCGGGCTGAAGGTCGAGTAGGGCCCCAAAGCCAATCGACATTGAGGATCGGGAGCCCCGCCGCGAGGCGGGGCTTTTTGCATTTGAACGCCGCGCCCTTGCGATCACGCGTTTGTGCAGCGGATCGCCTGCTCGCGCTGGCTTGACGCGTCCGGCTTTGCGTTTATACTAAACCATATGGTTAAGTATCAAGCCGAAACGCTGGACCGCACCTTTGCCGCGCTGTCCGATCCGACGCGGCGCGCGCTGCTGGCGCGGCTCGGCGAACGCGAGAGCCTGTCGGTGAGCGAGTTGGCGGAGCCGTTTCCGATGTCGCTGCCGGCGATCATGAAGCATCTCGACGTGCTCCGAGATGCCGGCCTGATCGTGCGGGAGAAGACCGGGCGCACGGTCGCCTGCCGGCTGACCGCGCAGCCGATGGAACAGGCGATGGACTGGCTCAATCGCTATGCACGCTTTTGGTCCGACAATCTCGATCGCCTCGCAGCCTTTGTGGAGGAAGACCCATGGCCGTCAACCAAGCAGCCGCAGCTCACTCAAGCGAACGTCCAAGCCTCACCCTCACGCGCCGGCTCCGCGCGAAGCCGGAAAGGGTCTTTGCGGCGTGGACGCAAGCCGAGCAGCTAGCGCAGTGGTTCGGGCCGCCGAACATGAAGCCCGCGACGGTGCAGGCCGAACTCGACGTCCGCACCGGCGGACGCTACCGGATCAGCTTTGTCCGCGACGACGGCGAATATTTCGAGGCCGGCGGCATCTACCGTGAAGTCGTGCCGAACGAGCGGCTGGTGTTCTCCTGGGCCTGGCATTCGACGCCGGAACGCGAGTCGCTGGTGACGATTTCGTTCAAGCCCGAAGGCGGCGGCACGCTGATGATTTTCCATCACGCCCAGTTCGTCGACGAGACTGCACGCGACAACCATCAACGCGGCTGGAGCTCGTTCTTCGACAAGCTCGACGCGTTCGTGGCCTGATCCCCGAGAGGAGGACACCATGCAGCAACATCAGATCGTCTCGCGCGCGCAGTGGATCGAAGCCCGCAAAGCGCACCTCGCGCATGAGAAGGAGCTTTCGCAGGCGCGCGAGCGCCTCGCCGAGGAGCGCCGCGCGTTGCCCTGGGTCATGGTCGACAAGGCCTACGTCTTCGACGGCGCCAACGGCCAGGTGACGCTCGCCGATCTCTTCAAGGGACGTCCGCAGCTCGTGGTCCAGCACGTCATGTTCGCCCCGGACTGGGACGCGGCCTGCAAGAGCTGCTCGTTCTGGGCCGATGGTTTCGAGCGCATGGTGCCGCACCTGGCCGCGCGCGACACCACCATGGTCGCGATCTCGCTGGCACCTAGCGTCAAGCTCGAAGCGTTCAAGAGGCGGATGGGCTGGACGTTTGACTGGGCCTCCTCCGGCGGCAACGACTTCAACCACGACTACGAAGTGTCGTTCACGCCCGAAGAGATCGCCAAGGGCGAGCCGAAATACAATTATGGCACTACGCCGTTCTACGGCCCTGAACTCCCCGGCATCAGCGTGTTCTATCGCGACGAAGCCGGCACGATCTTCCACACCTATTCCTGCTTCGCCCGCGGACTCGACATGATGAACGCGGCCTATCAATACCTCGACCTGACGCCGCTCGGCCGTCACGAGGACGGCTTGCCCTATCCGATGGACTGGGTGCGGCTGCGCGACCAGTATCAGCCGGAGGCGGGCAAGGCGGCGTGCTGCCACGGGTAGGGTGAGCGCTATTGGGACCGATGTCGCCTCATACTCGGAGTCGTCCGGCGTAGGCTGGGACCCATACGGCGTGATCTATCGATCGCGATGGCGTTAATCCCGAACGACGAGTCTTCGCCAAACTTTTTCCTGTGGTCGGACCGACGCGGGCGTGTTGGGCGGCCGTACTGCTCCACGCGCTGCTCACCGCTTCGCGTCGGCCTGTTCCGTAGCGTTGCAGGTAATCAGCATCGTATAGGCCCGCGCGTTGCCGGCGATGTCGGTGGTCTTGAGTTCACTTTTGGGCTCGCCGGTCTGGTAGGGCACCACGCTGTTGTCGAGGAAATCGCGCAACGCTCCGGTCTTGATCGCAAAGTTGATGTTCTCGGGAATGGTCCCCGTCGCCTTGATCATCGTCCGCGCGTCGAGCTTTGCGACGACGACGCCGACGAGCTGGCCAAATGTATCGAACAGCGGTCCGCCGCTGTTGCCGGGCTGAACCGCGGCACTGATCTGCAAATGGCGCGTGTAGTTCAAGATGCCGCTGAGCGAGCTCACGATGCCCGTTGTCACCGTGAAGTCGGAAGTCAGGAGCCCGTGATAGGGAAACCCGATCGCCACGATTGAATCGCCGGAGCGGATCGAGCGGTCGCGGATCCTGACGAAATCCTTGAACGTCGTTGTCGACGGAGCCTGGAGCAGCGCGAGGTCGTTGGTCGCGTCGCGCGACACAACCCGCAACACCGTCGCGGCCTCGCCGGTGAGATTGCCCTTGATGTCGCCGACGCAGCCGTCGATCACATGATGATTGGTCACGATGTGGCCGTTGGCGCTGACCACGAAGCCTGTGCCGCTGGATTTGGTCGTCTTGCCGGGTTTGCCGGAAGGTGGCGTTGACTTGTCATTGGCCGCCGGCTTCGCGGCGACTTTGGTGAAATCTCCGGCCTTGTCGAGGCCCTCGGCCTTCATCTTCGCGGCGCAATTGGCGAGCGCAGCGACGATGGGCGCCGCAGAGGTGAGCTGGAATTGCAGGACGGTGCGGCCAGCAGTTGCAACCATCAGGCTCGCCTTCTGAAACGACCGCACGACGTTCGGCGGCATGATCGAAGTGAGCATGTTGGGTTGATTGGCCGTGGCAAACAGCCGCGCTTGCTCCTGGCCGTCGAAGATCACGTCGATCGCGGCGTTCTCGCCCTTGTTGAATTTGTAGCCAGGGCTCGCGAAGCTCAGCAGCCATGAGCCCGCAGCATTCTGGGCAACCACGAGGATGACGCCATTGGCGTAGGGGGCCGTCACCGCGCAGTGCGAGAAGGCACCGGTCTCGTCATTGCTGAACGCGCCGCCGATCCAATTGCCGACATTGATCGATCCGAATGGTCCCGCCGCATGCGCCAGTCCGGCAAGCGCCATCTGCAATACGCACCCAACAATCAACGACTTCAGCATTGTGACCCCCGGCACCTTCACGGCATCAGCATCTTATCCGTGAGGTCAACGTCAAGGCAACCGGCAGTTGTCCGCGCGCAAAAGCGCCGACGGGACGGCTTGCCTTTACTTTGCAATGTTGTATACTTTGCATTACAAAGTAGATGCCGAAGCCGCCGCGGCGGCCGTACAGCGAGGTTAAAGCGTTTTGCAGATGCGCGATCTCGACAAGGCGCTGGCCGACATCGTGGCGATCCGCAGCCAGATCGCCGCCGGCACCGCGTTTCGCGGCTACGGGCCGGCGACGATGGTGGCCACCGGCGCCGTGGCGCTGCTCACTGCGCTCCTGCAAGTCTGGTTGCTCGACGATCCGACCGGCCAGCCGGTCGCCTTCTTCCTCGGCTGGGCGGCCGCGGCCGCGCTGTCCGGCATCATCATCTGGATCGAGATGCGGGCGCGGTCGCAGCGCCATCATTCCGGCCTTGCGGACGCGATGATCTACCAGGCCATCGAGCAGTTCTTGCCCGCCGGCGCCGCCGGCGTGCTGCTGGCGGTGGTGATGTGGAAGTTCGCGGACGAGACGCTCTGGCTGCTGCCCGGCCTGTGGCAGATCCTGGTGTCGCTCGGCATCTTCGCCTCCGTCCGCTCGCTGCCGCGCTCGGTGGCGCTGGCGGGCGCCTGGTACTTCGTCTCGGGCTTTGTCGTCGTGGTGCTGGCGAGCCGCAGCCACACGCTCTCGCCCTTGACCATGGGCCTGCCCTTCGTGGTCGGGCAGTCCGTGATGGCCGCCATTCTGCATTTCGCGTCCGGAGATAACGATGTCGAAGACTGACAGCGCGCCGTTTTCCTATGAAGGGCTCGACCGCGTCATCCATGAGAAGGCGAGGCTCGGGCTGCTGACCTCGCTGATGGCGCATCCGAAGGGGCTTGCATTTGCCGATCTCAAGCAGCTCTGCGGATTGACCGACGGCAATCTCAGCCGGCATCTCGCCGTGCTCCAGGAAGCCGGTCTCGTCGACGTCACCAAGGGCTACGAGGGCAACCGCCCGCACACCACCTGCCGCCTCACCAAGGCCGGCCGCCGCCGCTTCCTCGACTACCTCAGCGTGCTGGAACGATTGGTGCGCGACGCCGCAAAAGCCGCCGGCCGCGAGACGCCGCCGCTCGGACGCCTCGGCATTTTGTCGACCTGATCGCTTCCCCTTTTTTGACCGGAGACTTTGCAATGCAAAGTGACGTCACGACCAAGCAAGAAAAACTGCAAGAAAAACTTCACGTCGGCATCATCATGGACGGCAACGGGCGCTGGGCCACGCGCCGCGGCCTGTCGCGCATGCGCGGCCACGAGGCCGGGGTCGAGGCCATCAGGCGCATCGTCGAGGCTGCGCCCAAGCAGGGCATCGGCACGCTGACGCTCTACGCATTCTCGACCGACAATTGGCGCAGGCCGAAGGCCGAGGTCGCCGCGCTGATGACGCTGCTGCGCTTCTATCTCGCCAACGAAGTCGCGAGCCTGGCGCGCAACGGCGTGCGTCTCACCGTGATCGGCCGCCGCGATCGCCTGCCCGACGGGATCGCCGCGGCGATCGCGCGCGCCGAGCAGGCGACCGCTGACGGCGATGTCCTCAATTTGCGCATCGCCGTGGACTATTCCGCGCGCGACGCCATCCTCAATGCCGCCGCGAAGGCGGCCGCGCTGACAAGCCTCACGCGCGAAGCGTTTTCTCAACTCGTCACCGGCGAGGCCGGCTTGCGCGACGTCGATCTCATCATCCGCACCAGCGGCGAGAAGCGCCTGTCGGACTTCCTGCTGTGGGAAGGCGCCTATGCCGAGCTGCATTTCACCGAGCGGATGTGGCCGGAATTCGAGGCCGCCGATCTTGCCGAGGCGCTGGCCTGCTTCCACGGCCGCGAGCGCCGCTTCGGCGGCCTGCAATCCCTGCCGCTGGAGCCTGCGCCGAGCCTCTGATGCGGTGCGGCATCCGGCGATGCCGAAAATTTGAGCATCGCGCCAACCTAATCCCTTCGACGTCGGCCGCGCTGCTGCCTAGTCTCGGCGGCATCAGGGGTGACTGTGATGCGTGCAGTTCTGGATTATTGCTCGGGCGGGACGGAGCGGACCGTGAAAGCCGGCGAGGTGATCCTCACCGAGGGCGGCTCGACCGGTCACCTCTACGTGCTGATGGACGGCAAGCTCGAGGTCATCAAGGGCGACACGGTGGTTGCCATCATCGCCGAGCCCGGCGCCGTGTTCGGCGAGATGTCGGTGCTGCTTGACCAGCCGCACACCGCGACGGTGCGCGCGTCGTCGGACTCGACGATCTACGAATTCGAGGACGCCGCCTCGTTCCTGATCCAGGAGCCCGCGGTGGCGCTGATGCTCGCCCGCATGCTGGCGCAGCGCCTCAATGTCGCCAACACTTATCTCGCCGATCTCAAGCGACAATATGCCGGCCACGGCACCCATCTCGCGATGGTCGGCGACGTCCTGCAAAGCATGATCAACCTGCCGCAGCTCGAGGTGCAGCCAGGCTCGGATCGGCAATCCGATCCAAGGATGTGAGCCAGTCCGGCGGCTCGACGACCGGTCGTGCCGGCCGCTGCAAGGGCGCGTTGAGATCGATCCATTGCGCTTCGCCGGCCGCCAGCCAGAACGCCTTGCCTTCGTCCAAGTCGAGCACGATATGGGTCGGCGGCCGGCCGTGCTGAAGGCCGGTGTTGAACACCCAGGTCTCGCCGAGGCGGTCGAACCAGGAGCCGTCGGGAATGAAGGGCGACTGGTGCACGTGGCCCGAGATCACCATCGACGGCTTGTAGTCGGCGATCCATTGCACGAGGTCGACATCGCCGAAGAAGCGCTTGCCGCCCCAGCTCGTCGGCGAATTCGCGGGCGGCGCGTGATGCGCCCAGATCCATCGCTGCGGCCGCCTTGTGGCGGCGTCGTGCAATTGCGCGACCAGACGCTGCTTGACCTGCGGCCCGTCCCACCACGGGCACACCGTGAACAGCGTGTCGGCGATCGCTAAACTGTCGCCGTCGCAGGCGATCCCGAGCTCGCGCACATCAGCGATCCAGCGCGAGATCTTCTCGCCCTCGGCGCTGCGCTCGTCGAGATCGTGATTGCCCGAGCACAGGATGACGCGCGTCTGACTCGCGAGCAGTGCAAGGTATTTCTTCACCACCACGATCTGCGCGCGGAAATCCACCATGGATCCGACGTTCAGCGCGTCGCCGGCAAAGATCACGAGATCGAACTGCGCAGCCGCGCTCAAGAGCCAGTCGAACTGCGGCAGCGAATAATGCAGGTCAGCGACGACCAGGCAGCGCATTGAAAATCCATCGGGTCAGGCAATGCAGAAAGCGTGTGAATTCCAGACATTTGGCAAGCAAGAAGTAGACCATCGCGGCGACCGGCCGTCAGCGTCAAATCGACCCGAAGCGCCTGCCGCGGCGCCATCGAAGGAGGAGGCTGGACGTCTTTCGCGAAGTCTGGTGTCTTGGCCCGCCTCAATGCCGGTGATTGCATGACCTCCTTCAAAACCATTCGCGCCAGAGCCGAGAAGCGCAAGGGCGGCGCCAAGGAGCTGGACAAGCTCATGCCTGCCAAGCCTGACCTCAAGCGTCTCGCAAAACTGCCCGACGACCGCATCCTCGCGGAGATGTCCAAACGGGTGTTTTGCGCGGGCTTTGCCTGGAGCGTGATCGAGAACAAATGGCCCGGCTTCGAGCAGGCCTTCCTGCGCTTCCACCCCTCCAAGCTGAGCTTCCAGCCCGAGGACTATTGGGAAGGCCTGATGCGCGACGCGCGCATTGTGCGCAACGGCGCAAAGATCATGTCGGTGCGCGAGAATGCCGCCTTCGTGCAGGAGATCGCCAAGGAGCATGGCAGCTTTGGAAAATTTCTGGCGAAGTGGCCGTCCTCCGACGAGGTCGGCCTGCTCGATCTCCTCACCAAGCGCGGCAGCCGGCTCGGGGGCAACACCGGTCAGATGCTGCTGCGCTTCGTCGGCTGGGACGGCTTTGTCACCTCCAAGGACGTCGTCGCCTGCCTGCGCGACGCCGGCCTCGATATCGCCGAGGAGGTGAAGTCGAAGGGCGATCTCGCGAAGGTGCAGGCGCAGTTCAACGCCTGGGCCAAGGAAAGCGGTCTGCCCTACGCCCACATCTCGCGCATCTGCGCGCTGTCGGTGGGGGAGAATCGGAGCGAGTCGTCTGACGGTTCCTGATGAGCCGCGCTTTCGGCTCCGGATCGTCCCGATCGTGTGCACAGCGAGGCGATCCTGTGCCGGCAGCGTGGCGAATGCAGCGGATTGATCAAGCCTGCGTCCGGTGAGGAACATTTGCGGCCGGGATCGGTTCGGACCTCTAGACCGGGTGGGCACCCGCAGGAACGAACGCTGCGCCTGTCGCAGGAATGAAGCCCGCTGCGGTCAAGGCCACCAAACCCGACAAGCAAGCCATGGAGCCAGTCATGAAGCTGGATGCTGCGCAGGTCAAACAGACCCTGAGGCAATTGGACGCTCAGGTGCTTCCCGAGGATCATCCCGCGGTGCCTCAACTGAATAATATGTTCGGAGACCACACGTTCTTCATCGACGCGCGTGGACTCGAGATTCTGGAGCCGTCCGATTCGTCCGATGGTCAGACCGGCGAGGTCATCAGCCTCGCCGATTGGAGCGATGCGGAGCTGACCAAGCTGAAGCCGCACGAGCCCGAGCCGACCGGCGTGACCGTCGTGTTCGAGCAGAGCATGCACTGACCAACGACGAGTTCACGCACGAAGCCTGAGAGCCGGGGCAAGGACGATCGTTGCTCCGGCTCGCTATCGCCATCTTGACGGCGAGCCTGTCGCCATGTGCATGGTCGCGAGATGACTCAGCATCTGTCCCTCGTGAGTCTCGTGGTCGCGGACTATGATGAGGCGATCACCTTCTTCACCCGCGCTCTGAATTTCGAGCTGAGCGAAGACACCCCGCTCGGTGGCGGCAAGCGCTGGGTGGTCGTGCGGCCGCCGAGCAGTGTCGGCTCAGGCCTGCTCCTGGCGCGGGCGGACGGTCCGGCTCAGGCGGCGCGCATCGGCGACCAGACCGGAGGACGCGTCTTCCTGTTCCTGGAGACGGATGATTTCGCGCGCGATCATGCGCGCATGGTTGCGGCCGGTGTCCGGTTCGTGAGAGAGCCGCGGCATGAGGCCTATGGCGTCGTCGCGGTCTTCGAGGATCTCTGCGGCAACCGTTGGGACCTGATCCAGCCGAAGCCGACACGCGGCGACGACGCGACGGCTTGAGCCATGCCGGCTGACTGCGGGCCGCGGTGAACCTCGCCTCGATCCGCGACGTCAAAGATCAGCTTTTCCCAAGAAATGCTTCATCGATACCCCAAGATCGATACCCCAAGGGTTTTGCAGATGAAATTTCTGATTGCGATGGCCTGCGCCATCCTGCTCGGCGTCTCAATGAGCGCGTGCGTCACGTCCGACCCTGACAACGCGCCTGCCTACGGCCAGCAAAACGGCCAGAAGCGCCCGGGACAGAGATAATTGCCGTGGTTGTCCTCTAACTCCCCTTGGGCCCGGCTGGGCCGGGCGGTCCGGGCGGGCCAGGCGGACCCGCCGGGCCAGGAGGTCCCGGAAGGCCGCAGTTCTGGATCACCACATCCCGCGTGTCCTCTCCCGATGTGATCCTCACGATGCAGGTGGACGGAAAGTCCGGTCCAATCCAGCGAAATCCTCCCGTCGAGGTGCCCTCGACTTTCACTGTCTTGCTCGGACTGATCTTGATCTCCACGGTGGGTTCGCGGAGCCGCCTGACCCGTCCCACGATGACCAGCTCGCCCCGCGAGATGTTGGCCGTCGTGATCAGGATTTCCGCGTATGCGTTTTCGGCCCAGGACATCGCAACAACAGTTGCAAGCGCTGTGACCCCAGCGACAGGTTTTGCGTGCATCATGATCTCCCGTGCTCGCGGGACGCCCGAACCGGGCATCCCCGACAAGGAGACCATGACTCCAGGCCAGCTCAGTCGAGGTCTTACCCGCATCTGTCGCAGGACAATTACCTATCGGACCGGGAGCGCGTTCGAACCCGGCAGCGCTCCCGTGCCACCAAGATTGGCACGATCCTCGCGTTTTCGGATTCATTCCGTGACTCCAGGCCAACCGCCATCTTCGCGCCGCTCGGCGCGGGCCGGGCACGGCTGAAAGAAGGACGTCGACAGCAGATGTTCAGTTCTTTGACAGACGCAAGACAGCAACTGGTCGAGGCTCTGGCCGATCCTGACGTGTTGGAAAGCCCTCTCACCACGGTCGAGATCGAGCAGATCCTGGGCCATCTTGCGCCACAGCTCTGGATCGCTCCCGGCGACGGGCTACCGGAGAGAGAAAACGGCACGCGCTTCGGCGGTGCGCCGGACTTGCCGCCCGGCGTGGATTGGCCGATACGGCCCGTGCCCTGGGATCTCCCGGCCCGGGCCCAGGACCTGGGCGAACATCACAGCTGGATTCTCCGCCACATCGAACGGGCACTGCCTTACGAATTCCTCGCGCAGATCGACCTTGCCGAAGCCGGGCCGGTCGCGGCGGAGCTGGGGTTGCCGGCGTCGGGTCGGCTGCTGTTCTTCTGGGATGGTGTCGGCGGGTTGACGTCCTCCGAGCCTGAATTCGCGCGCGTGCAGTGGGATGCGACGCCGCGTGACGAGCTCGCCCAGGCGACCATTCCTCCCGTGCTGGACGAGCTGGAACGGGCCTACGATCCCACGGGAAAGTACAAGAAGCCATATATCTATCCGTCCCGCCCCATGCGTCTGCAGCCCATCCTGCACTTGCCGTTCTGCGGCGCACGCGAAATGCTCGATGATCCCTTGCTTTCGACGCGTCTTGAGGATTTCGATTTCTGCTGCTGTTACCATCAGCTGTTGCGCGGCGAAGATGGCATGACGGGATGCAAGGACGCGGGCCAGCGTCGCCATCGGCTGATGGGAACGCCGGAGCCCGAGCAGGACGACCCGCGGCTCGGCGTCGAACCGAATGGACCTGCCGACTGGCAACTGCTGTTGCAGCTCGATCTCGGCGACCTCGCACAAAATTCGCTGGTCGAAGGTACGGTCTACTTCCTCATCGCGAGCGAGCATCTCGCCGCGCGCGACTTTTCCGGTGTGCGCGCCGTCTACAGTCAGACGTGATGGAGCCTCGTCCGCTTCGTCCCATGGGTTCGAGAAGCGTACTGCTCCGCACGCTCGTCGCCGCTTCCAGCGCGGAAGCGGCGGGTTTTGGCGTTCCTAGTCCTGTACCGAAGTGCCGCGCCACGGTCGATGAAGATGGGCACTATTCGCTCACCGTGGTGCTATGATTTGGTACTCGGTCCCTCTCGATTGTCGACCAACCTTCGCTAGAAGAGTATTACCCATCAGGTGGCGCAGCCCGCTTGGACTGCCGCCGAGCCGAAGAAGGTGGGTGAGCGAAGATTCGGGACTGAACAATGCCGGAAGATTGAGCAGGCCGGCGACATTCGGCTTGCGGCGATAGGCATGGGCTCCCCGAGCGAGGCGATCGCACCCGCTTGGGCAGGCTGGCCGAGCGGATAGGAATTGAAGCTGTCCCGGCCTCGCGTCAGAGCTTCGATAAGTCCGGCATCGCCGATCGCCGACGCGCAGCCCTTCGCGCTCCGCCTCCTCAATCCCGGGAACGGCGCGGTGGACCGACAGGCGAACTCGCGCGAGCGAACTCTCGTGAGCCTCAGAACCCGACCCTCAATCCGGCGCGGCCGCTCACGACGGTGGAATTGTCCGACAGCGCGAGATATTCGGCGGTCGAGAACAGCGTCACGTTGCGCGTGCGCCATTCGAGGCCAAGCCCGCCGAAGCCGCCCCAGACGTCGACCGCGCCCGGCGTGGCAAAGGGAATGGCCTGGCCGAGCAGGGCGGCATTGACGGTCGCGCCACCCAGGCGTTGCGTGCCGAGGACGCCGCCGTAGATGCTCGTGGATAGCTGATCCTGCGGCGTGAAGGAAATGCTGCGGGTCATCTTCAGCTCGCCGCGCTCTTCCAGAGTGTTCACGGTCTGCGTGCCGACGGTCAGGGGCGCGGTAGTGCCGGTTTCGGTGTAGCCGTCGAAGGCGCCGTAGAGATAGCGGACGCGGACGCTTGGCGTCAGCGTGTAGGTGGCGCCGGCCAATTTGCCCAGCGCAAGGCGATGACCGAAGGTCGCTTCGGGACTGACGTACCAGCCGTCGAAGGCGGCGCGCGCGGTCTCGATGCCGCCCGCGGCCAAATTGTTGTTGATGGTGCGCGTCGTCGCAGAATTGTGCGATGCGCCGCCCTGCACGGCTGCGTGCAGGAACGATTGACCGATGTCGTAGCGGGCATAGGCGCCGCCGAACACGAGGTCGCTGTCGCTCCCGACCTGATTGAGGTCGATGCGGCTACGGGTCTGGCCGCCGCCGAGGAAGATGCCGTAACGAAGGTCCGGCCGCGCGGCAAAATCCGCGCCCATCATGCCGCCGTAGAAAGCGTTGGTGTTGCGGGGCTGCGTGCCGTCCTGCTGCTGGATGCGCTGGCCGGCAAAGCCGCGCGACCAGACGGCGGTGCCGTCGGCATAGACCGCCGTCGGAGCCTTGAACGCCATGGTGTCGCCGGCATAGGCGGAGGCGAGGGAGGGGATCGACGCAAAGGCATCGTCGAAGCGCGAAGAGGCCGGCGGCTCGACGCCTGCGAAGGCCAGCGGCGCCCCGCCGCCGGACGTGCTGCCGGAAAACACCGGCACGGCATCGGATATGCCGCGGGTGAAATCGGTCAAGGCGCGCGCGTTTGCTGCAAGCACGGACCCGCCGCCCAACTGCGGATCGAGGACCCCACGGTATTGCCGGACACCACGAACGGGGTCCCCGTGGTCGTGATGTTGACGCCGGCGAGCGAGTTCAAGGTGTAGACGTAATTGCCGCCGCCGAAGAAGTTCAGGTTCCTGGTCCCGCCATTGAGCGTGATCGCGCCAACGATGCGCGAGCCTGCAAAGACGTTCAGCGTTGCGCTGCCGGCAAGTCCGTTTGTGCCAGGGGCGGTCAAGCTGAACCCCCCGGTGCCACCCTTGCCGCCCGAGACGATGACGCCACCGAGAATGCTGCCCCAATTGTTCAGCGTTGCATTGCCGCCATTGCCGCCCTTTGCGCCGTAGCCATAGGAAGAGCCGGCGCCGGTCCCGCCCCTGCCGCCCGTCACTGTCACGGCACCCGTCATGCTGCCGCTATTGCCGAGTGTGGCATTGCCGTCGCTCCCGGCGTTCCCCGCATTGGCCGGAATGGGGCCGCTGGCACCGCCACTGCCTCCGCCGTTGCCGCCTGTCACCGTGATCGTGCCGGCGATGTTGCCGCTATTGCTCAGAGACGAATTGCCGCCGTTGCCGCTATTGCCGCCATTGAAGCCGCTAGCGGCATCGCCGCCAAAGCCGCCGAATCCACCGATCACCTTGACTGCGCCCGCAATGCTGCCGCTATTGCTCAGCGTCGCGTTACCGGCATTGGCGCCGTCGCCGCCATTGGCGAGGCCACCTCCGTTGCCGCCAAAGCCACCGATGCCGCTGGTCACCGTGACGGCGCCTGCAATGCTGCCGCTGTTGCCCAGCGTCGCGTTGCCGCCTTTGCCGCCGGGGAGGCCCTTATCGCCTTTGCCGCCGTTGCCGCCGCTCGCGGAAGCGCCGCCCGAAGTGACGGCCCCGCTGTTGCTCACCGTGGCATTGCCGCCATCGCCCCCGGGAGAACCGGCGATGACGCCGGCGCCGACGGTGCCGGCGGCGTTCAACGGGCCGGTGATGCTGACGGCATTGCTGCAGGTTTGATCGAGGCCGACCGTGACGCACTGCGCGGCGGCCATGGACGGCAGCAGCATCGACATTCCGAGACCGACCAGCGCCGTCGAGGCCAGCAGCACGGCGCGCAATTGCCTGCCGCCGGCGTTACACAATCCGCCGCAATAATAACGTGCACCAAACATCTTCCGCCCCCGACCTCGGAAGTCCGCGCGCCTGTCCGGCATTGCAGTCTCCCTCCGGTACGACTCCCCACATCTACCCTGGCCATTCCTGCCATTGCGGGGCGGTAAGGTCCTGAAATTGCCGCCAAGGCATTCTGAAATTTTCTGATATTTGCCGCGCCTTAGCGTTTGCGCCCGTTTCGGAGGTCTGACGCGAAAGAAGTTCGGATCATGGGTTCGAAAAGCGTGCTGTTGCGCACGCTCGTTGCCGCGTCGAGCGGAAAAACGGCAGGTTTTGGAGTGCCCAGTTTTGTACCGAAGTGGCGCACCCGACACGATTCGAACGTGTGACCTTTGCCTTCGGAGCAATTTAGGCTGCCCTACGCAAAATTGCGATAGGACAAGTAATGCTTCGCTATGCTACTCGAATTGTTATGGAAACTGGAATTGGCGACTGCAGCGCCTATCCTGCCGCGCGCCCCAATTTCCTTCCAACTGCTTACGCGGTGCTTACGCGGGAGACGGGCTTAAAGTCGGAGAAATTCGATGGCCAAGCTCACTAAGCGCACCGTTGACGCCGCGGAAGCGCAGGACAAAGACTACGTCATCTGGGATGATGAGCTGCCTGGATTCGGTCTGCGCGTATTCACGTCAGGCAAGCGTAGTTATCTCATTCAATATCGATCTGCCGGTCGTTCGCGCCGCTACACGATCGGGCAGCATGGCGTCTGGACGCCAGAGCTTGCGAGGAAAGAGGCGAGGGTTCAGCTGGGCCGGGTTGCGCAGGGCGACAATCCCGCCGAGGAACGCCAGCTCGATCACAAGGCGATCACCGTCAAGGAGCTGTGCGAACTCTATCTCAACGACTTGAAGGCGGGCCTCATACTCGGAAAGGGCGGGCGCCCGAAGAAGTCGACGACAATCGTCGCCGATACTGGCCGCATACACCGTCATATACTGCCGCTCATCGGTACGCGGCGCGTAAAGGATCTCGTCAAGGCCGACGTCAACAAGGTCTTGAAGGATATCATGGCCGGCAGGACGCGCGTCAGCGTCAAGACCAAGAAGCTGCGAGGCAAAGCCATTGTGCGGGGAGGCGCCGGCACCGCCACGCGGACCGTCGGCTTGCTCGGAGGCATCCTTACCTATGCCGTGGAGGCCGGCATCATCGAGACAAACCCCGCGCATGGGATTCGCAAACCGAAGGACAGGGTTCGCGACCGCCGCTTGACCGAAGCTGAGTATCGCACACTCGGAGGAATCCTGCGTAAAGCGGCTGAGGACGAGAGATACCAAATGACGACCGATATCATCCGCCAAATTGCTCTCACCGGATGCCGCCGTTCGGAAATGATCAAGCTACGGTGGATTGAGACCGATATGGAGGCGAGCTGTCTGCGTCTGGTCGATAGTAAGGAGGGCGCCTCGACTCGGGCTATCGGCTTGCCTGTAATTGAATATCTAGAGAGCCAATGGACGGTTAAAGCCGGCACTTATGTCTTCCCAGGACAGGGCGACGATAATGCGTTCGGCAGTTTCCCAAATCATTGGGAGAAAATCTTCCGCAATACGTCACTTGCCGATATCACGCCGCATGTCTTGAGGCACAGCTTCGCCAGCATCGCGAACGATCTCGGGTTCACGGAGGTCACGATCGCGGCCCTTGTCGGTCATGCGAAGGGATCGGTTACGAGCAAGTACATTCATACGCTTGATACCGCGCTGATCATGGCGGCGGACACGATCTCCGGTTACATTCAGGGCCTGCTCGACGGGGTCGAATTCAGGCAGACCGCCTACGCCATTGACCGCGACTCTCGGAAGGCGGCGCTTGCTCGTTTCCTGCGCAAGGCCGTGGGCGACCCCTTCGCAGATGCCGAGCAAGAGCACCGCCTCGCAGCTTGAATCCGCGGTGTCGGTCCGAGGCTCACTGGATCTCATCGAACTCGCGTTTTCGGACGCCAAGAGACGGGATCTGCGATCCAGCGGTTGATGTCCGATTCATGCCAGCCGGTCCCGTTGGTGCTGATTTTGAGCTGAGCCGGGAACGTGCCCTCGGCGATCTTACGGTAGATGGTGGACCGGGACAGCCCGGTCCGGGCAAGAACGGTTTTCAAACGGACGATACGATCTGGTTGGCGCATGGCCGCGCTGCCTCCTGCTGGCTGTTTCTGACGGCTTTTGAGACCAAACAGGACAGCAGTTGCAGGCGCGCAAACGCATTTTACACATCGCCGTACTCTGGCGTTCAGACGGCGGAAAAAAGGATGAATCAAATTTCGATTCCCCTGCCTCTACCGAGGTCGATGCCGTGGGTGAAGGCGAGTTCAAGGCCAAGCCGGCGGCCTGATGCAAAGGAGATGCCGAGCTCCCGCTTGCGATTGGCGAGGATGGACTCCAGTTGCGGATCGCGTTCGAGGCTTCTCGCCATGTCCCCCATCGCCGAGCGCGTTGACTTGTAGCCGGAGATGTCGCCCGCCCGATACTGACGCAGGCCGGCTTGGTCGAGCTCCTGCCAGCGCTCCACGAAGCGGTCGGCGCGGCGGCCCGGATCAATGCGCAGTTCGGTCTCAGGCTGGAGCGCGCGGATAACACGGTTGACTCGGCCGCCAGCGGCCTCGCGGACAAGTTCCGGATTCTTCTTGTAGGCGGTTTCGGCATCGTGCGAGCCATAGGGCCGCACCTCCTCGAAGTCACGGCGGGCCATTTGTAGCTCTTTCACCTGCTCGGGACTTGCCTCCCCGCCCATCTCCTGTGCCTCGAAGATCGCATCCACGGCGCGGGCATGGCGCACGAGCGCGCGGGTACGCACGCGACGCAGTTCCTTTTCCGGTTCGTCCGCGACCCTCCTTTCGGGCGCTTCGGTTTCGCGCCGCAGGGCTCCCACACCGCTTCTTTCCCTTTCCGGCGTTTCCCGCTCCGGCCTCCGTCCGCCATCCGGGCCGGGCAAATCTGAAGGAGAGCGAAGGCCGTCGAACATGTTGCGTACCTTCTCGGGCACGACCTTGCGCACGATCTCGGCCACGCGCTCGCGGAAGGTGATCCCGCGCCGCTCGGCATAGCTCTGCACCGGATCGCGCTGCTCGTAATCCGAGGCCATGTCCTTGGCCCGGTCGCGCGATAGGGTACGGGTGAGCCGGTCCGAATTGACAAAATCGTCGCGGCCATAATGCAGGTCCAACCCGTCGCGGTGCCGCGACAGGGCGACATAGCTGCCATGGGCATCCATCCCGGGCGTTGCCAGCAAATGGGTGCGGTCTACCGTCATGCCCTGAGCCTTGTGGATGGTCGCGGCAAAGCCGTGGTCGATCTTGTTGTAGTCCTTGAAGTCGAACTGCACGGATCGACCGTCGTCGGTGCGCACGGCCATGCTCTGGCTGCTGACCTGCTCGATAGTCCCGAGTGTGCCGTTCTTCACACCAAGGCCGCGCTCATTTTGCAGGAACATGACGCGATCCCCCGTGGCGAAATTTCGCGCGCCGCGCTCGACCGTCACACGCACCTCACCGCCCCAATCACCCGCAGCCCGCATCCGTTCGCGCGCTGCCTCGTTCAGCGCGCGAACCTCGTCGTTTGTATGAGTTAGGATAATCCGGCTGCGATCCGGTGATGCCAGCCGGTCGCGGTCCCAGCGGTCGATCAGATCGCCGCGCGCTTGCTCGCGTGTCTGGGCCTCGTGCACCATCCCATGGGAGCGGTAGGCTTCAAGCGCATCGCCGGTCCTGCCGGCGGCCAGATCGCGCGTGGCGTTCCGCTGCCAGTCCTCCCGCTGGCGGCGCACCTCGCCGATTTCCGCGCCGCCATGACGCCCGTGGACCGACCGGAAAGCCGCGCCTGCTTCAATTGCTTGCAACTGCTTGATATCGCCGACCAGCACCACCTTGGCTCCGGCTTCGGCAGCATGGGACAGCACCTGTTCAAGCTGGCGCGTGCCGATCATACCCGCCTCGTCGATCACCAGAACATCGTGCGCGGTGAGCAGGTCGCGGCCCTGTTGCCAGCCATGCTCCATGCTGGCGATAGTGCGCGACGCGATGCCCGATCCGCTTTCGAGGTTTTCCGCCGCGATGCCGGAAAGTGCTGCGCCCCGGACCTCGTAGCCCGCCGCTTCCCAGACCTCCCGCGCCACGCCCAGCATCGCGCTCTTGCCCGTTCCGGCATGGCCCACCACGATCCCAAGATCGCGCCCATCCATTATATGCGCTAGCGCGTCGGCCTGCTCGCCCGACAGGACAAGGCCGCGCTGTTCGGCGCTCGCAAAAGCGGCTTCGCGGTCCGCCCCACGCACCTGATGGCGCTCGCGCTCGGCCATCAGTTCGGCGGCGCGGTGCAGGCGCTGTTCGGCCTCGATCATGGCGCGGGTGGTAAACCGATTTTCGCCGCGAGCGTCCCTGCCGAGTTCGACCAGATCGGGTGCGCTACGCATCGCGCCCATTACCTTGTTGAACTGGTCGATCCCGTCGCTGTGCCGATGCGTGAACTTCGCCATGTCGCGGCGCGTGAAGGTTGATTGCTGATGCGTGATCGCGTCCAGCCCAAGGGAAGGATTGGCGATGATCCGCGCGCCATTGCCACGCGCGATTTCCCGGTGCATCTCGGCGCGATCGGCCTCGTTGCTTTCACCCTCGATGCCCCGATCCTCAATACGTCTGGCGGGCGCTCCGATCTGGCTTTGCGGCTCCAGTGCGATGCCCTGCGCTTCGAGACTCCGATGGTCGATGCGCGCGTCGATGTCGAGTTCGGCCAAGCGTTCATTGGCGATCTCCGCCCAGCATTCGCGCCAGCGCTCGACCATCTCCGTGCGGTTCCAGTCCCGCACCTTCTGGCCAAAACCGTTCTCGTCTACCGCGCGCATGGTCAGCATGACATGGGCATGAGGTTTGGGCATGCCGTCCTCGGCCATGTCCCAATGCACATTGAGATCGGCGATCATGCCCCGGTCCACAAACTCAGCCTGCATGAAGTCGCGGGCCAGCTCGATCCCCTGAGCCTGGGTCATCTCGCGGGGAAGCGCGAATTCCACCTCGCGGGCAAGCTGCGCGTCCTTGCGGATCTCGAAGGCTTCAACATCGTTCCAAAGCCGTTCGCGGTCGCGCCACGCCTCCGGTGCGTTCTCCGGCAGCATCACCTCGGAATGCACGACGCCGCGCTTTTTGGAAAAATCATGGCCGCGATCAAGCCGCTCGTCGCGCAGCCGCGAGCCCGAGCGGTAGGCGGCGGATGCTACCGCGCTACTCCCGGCCTTGCGGCCAATGACCTTGACGTGAAGATGATAGATCGCCATCGCGACCGGATCATTGACACGGCCAAGCGCACGTCGGAACGACGTATAAGCGCGCCCTCCCTCGAAAAAATCTCGGGAGGGATTACGCCGTCTCAAACCGTCCCGGCGACCTTACAGCATTATGCCGGGTGCTCGATTATCATTTCTCCATCAACACTGACGGAGACGACGATGCGCAAACCACGCGACTTTGACGCCGAACTGAAGGCACTTGGGGACAAGGCGCGCGATCTCAAGAGCCGTAAGGTGCAGCAGCTCGGCGAACTTGTGATCGCTACCGGGGCAGACACACTCACCGCTGACGAATTGGCGGGCGCGCTGATCGTACTGGCCGAGACGAAAGAGACCGGAAAGAGGGAGGCATGGGCCAAGCGCGGGGTTGCGTTCTTTCAAGGTCGGGCGCGGCGAAATGCGCCAACAACTGACCGGAATACGGACGGCCCTCCTACGCAACCGGGCGGCTCGCAACCGGTATCAAGCCGCAAAGGCGCGGCATGACATGCGCTCGTGGCAAGTCGAGCGCCGCAAGCGCACGCGACATCTCATCGAACTCGGCGGCCTCGTCGTGAAAGCTGGCGTCGTGGACCTGACCGGCGACGACCGCGCCATGATCTACGGCGCGCTGCTCTGGATGGCTGACAAGCTCCAAAGCGACCAGGGTGAACAGGCGCGCAGCCTGTGGGCCGCAAAGGGGAAGCAAGCGCTCGAGGCGGACCCAGCAACACACTAGGGACAGATCAAGACTAACGGATAATCCGCGTTACGCTGTCCGGCGAGGGTGATCCAGACAAAAGCTTAGTAGCGCAATGCAAGCAAATGGCTTTAGTCGTGGCGTGCCTTGGCCTGATCAGTCGCGGCGCGGGCCGCCGCCACGGCCATCCAGTCCCGCAGCAGTCCTCTGTCCTCCTTCGAAAACGACGCCCGCCGCTTGAGATCCTCCAGTGTCTCGCCAGGATGGCATCGCTCGTAATCCTCCCGAATCAAGGACTCCAGGTAACTTCGTTCTTCCTCGCTCGCTACGTGCAAATGATGATGATAGAAGGTCGGCATGGTAGACGACTTGGCGATGCCCGAAGCCGGCACAACGGCGAGAGTGACTGTTCAGTTCGGCTGTCAATTGCAGGCGATCGGGAATAGCACTGCCGAGACCACTTTGGCGCCTTCGCGGTAACCCGAGTCAGCCTCCAATGGATGTCGGGTGCACATCAAAATCCAGTTGAGAGCAGGCTCGCTCTGCTTGCTTTGCCTCCTGTTGGTCCCGCTCCCGGGTGGCGGGCGGCAAAGGAGTTGTCGAGCCTGGTACGTACTGCGGCTTTCAGGCGCTCGAAAGCGCGCTGCTCAATCTGCCGAATTCGCTCGCGCGAAACGCGGTACTCTCGCGCCAAGTCATCCAGTGTCTTTGGCTCGTCTGTGAGCATCCGCGCTTCCAGAATTGCGCGTTCACGTGCCGACAGCACCTTGAGTGCCTCCGAAAGAGCAGCCTTTCGTCGTTCGTAGTCATCAGCATCCGCCAGTAGGTTTTCGGAATCGGGCGAAGGATCGGCCAAGCGGTCCTGCCATTCCTGGGTCGTGTCTTCATCGCTGATCAAGACATTGAGAGAGGCGTCGCCACGCAGTCGCCGATTCATCTCGATCACCTCCGACGGACTTACCTTTAGCTGCTCCGAGATGTAACTCACCTGGTCCGGGCGCAGATCGCCATCCTCAAGAGCGGACAATCTGTTCTTGAGCCTTCTGAGATTGAAGAACAGTTTCTTTTGGGCAGCAGTGGTGCCCAACTTGACGAGTGACCAGGACCTCAGGATGTATTCCTGGACAGACGCCCTAATCCACCACATCGCATAGGTGGCCAGACGAAAGCCCCTCTCAGGTTCAAAGCGTTTGACGGCCTGCATCAATCCGAGATTTGCTTCCGAAACGAGATCAGCAATCGGCAGGCCGTAGCGGCGATATTTCATCGCGATCTTTGCCGCCAGCCAGAGATGACTCGTCACCAGGTGATAAGCGGCCTCGCGATCGCCATGATCTCGCCAGCGCCTGGCGTAGCTGGCCTCCTCGGACGCTTCCAAGAACGGAAACTTTCGAATCTCCGTCAGATATCGGGAAAGCCCTCCATCCGAGGAGACCGAGGGAAGTGCTGCCATGCCCACCATGATGTTCGCTCCTTTCTTCCCAGCTGCATGCGGATCATCGGGAGATGGTTGCCGTCGTCTTGGCGGCCACTTTGCTCGCGAGAGATGTCACTCTTCGGTACGACCGGCGAGCGCGCTTCTTCACGTAAGCCTTGGCGCTATCGAGGCCGGCAATGCCGAGACGTCTCTGGGCGGAGAGAACAACGGACTGTCGTTCGAGCCAATCCAGGAGCGATCGTAAGTTCGGGGGATCTCTCGAAACCAAGCGGTAAGATGTCTCATATCCAAGTCCTCCGAGAGCAAGTTGCGCTGAGTCCGGCGCTTGACGGAAACGCCGAACTCCGTCTTGTTCCGCACCACCGGCGGCCTGGTCGCTGTCCGGGTCGAAACCAGCCGCTCGAGCTTTTTCGCCTAGTTCTTTCGACAATATGACGCGGCAGGTTGAGTTGCATGGCTTCCTCCTAGGCCGCCGCCCGCCGCTCGGTCGAGCGCAGGCGCATGGGCCTTCCGCCTGGCGGATTGCGCGGACCACCGTCAAGGGCGCACAAGTCCTCGAGAATTTCGTCGACGCGGATGGGCGCCTTAAGGCCCTCCGGCGCGCGAAGGGCGGGACAGGATGCGATCGGCGAGGCATCGGACGCCCACGAGGCGAGAATGGCGCGCTTCTCGCCGAGGCTTAAGGTCGGGTCAGCGACAACGTCGCGTGGATGCCCATAGACCTTGCCGGGATGAAGAAGCGCTTCAAATTCGAATACGTTGTCATGACGAGCGGTCGTCGGCCGCATGGCTGCCTCCAATTCCAAGGACGAGTTTGAGGTAGCCGCGCGGTAATCCACGCGGCTGGATTGGCGCCGAGTGGAAAGATCGATCAGGCGGCCTTCGCCTCGATCCGCCTGACATTGCCTGTACTGACTTCGCCAATCGGGATGCGGCGCGGCTTCATCGCTTCCGGAATTTCGCGCAGAAGGTCGATGATGAGGAGGCCGTGCTCGAAGCGAACACCCTTGACCTCGACATGGTCGGCCAGCGTGAATTGGCGCCGGAAGGAACGCGCCGAAATGCCGCGATGCAGAAAGGTCTTCTCTTCCTTCTCACCCTTGCTGCCTTCGAGCGTCAGCACATTTTGCTCGACGGTGAGCGCGATCTCGTCCTGCCTGAATCCGGCCAGAGCCACCGAAATTCGGAAGCGGTTCTCGTCGAGACGCTCGATGTTGTAGGGGGGATAGCTCTCTTCGGCAGTCCGCTGGACCTCGTCGAGAACGTCAAAAAGGCGGTCGAAGCCGATGGTCGACCTCCAGAGGGGAGTCCAATCATACCTCATAGCCAAATCCTCCTGAGAGCAAGTTGGGTACGAGCCGGCACTGGACACCTGCCGGTGCCCGCCTTTCAGTCCGGGGCCCAAGTGGCGCCTCGGCCGCATCTCTGCGTGGTCAAAAGATTCTTCAAGCCTGGAAAAAGTTCAAGAGGGCGGGGAAAAATTTTTGCGTCCGCCAACCGGCGTGGTTAACCCGCCGTTGAGTGGCCGCGCGGCGTCTTGACAGAGGGCTGCCCGCACCTATTTTTTTTTCGGCGCCAGGGGCTTTTCCTCTTGCACAAGGAAAGCATGACGACCGTCAGGAGACGACGATGATCGAGGAGAACCTTGCCCGCCTGCGGGCGCACCGGAACAACATTCGCCGCTACGAGCGGCTGCTCACGACACAACTCTCGGACCTGGAGCGGGCCTTCATCGCAAAGCGGCTGGAGGAAGAACAGGCCGAAGCCGAAGCTCTCGTCAAAACGACGTTTCCCTTCAGTTCTGCCGGCGCTTGGGCAACCAGCAAACGTAGCAGCGTAGAGGGGCGTCATGTCCGGGCCTGAAGCTTTCATTATCCGGGGACACGCGAAAATCATCGATCACTATCGGCGCCTGCGCGATTCCGCTCCTTCCCGCGCCGAGCGCGAACGTTTTCAGCGGTGTATGAAGGAGGAAGAGGAAGCTCTGCGGAAGTTTGTCGAAGAGCGATCGTCTCCGGTGCGGCGCGCGGCATAGCCTGTCGCCATGCTCGTTTTCCGGATACACGCGCAGACTTTGGTGCTGGCCTGAACGTCCACGGCGGTTTGCAGAGCAAAAAGATGGATTGGTCTTGCATGAGGAGCGTGGGACCTTATCACCGCCCTTCGCTCCACGCGCCGTATCGGGAATGATGATGCCACCCGGCGATTTCTCTTCGGCCTCGATCGGGTTCTCCTCCGAGGCTCCCAGAGGCGGGAATTCCCGGATCTCCGTCAGATAGCGCTCCATGCGAGGAGACGGAGGGAAGTACTGCAATATGCCATGACACTCACCTCCTTGCTCCTAGCTGCACGCGCGTGACGTCATCGGCAGGTGTCGCCGTCGCCTTCGCGGCCAGTTTGGTCGCGAGAGGTCTCAATCTGCGGCGCAACCGGAGAACGGGCTTCTTCAGGTAAGCCTTCGCGCCACCGACGCCACGGGACTTCGGTCTCAAGCAGTCCTCTGGATCGATACGCTCGTATGAGCGACAAATCATCACATGGGTTCGATCGTTTCCGGCGCGCACACGCTCAATTTGCAACAGAATAAGGTCTTCCAAATCCTCGCGGTCGTGCATCGGGATTCCGCCTATCCCATGCGGGTCTGACGTTCAACGCAGCCAATAAACTAGGTTTTGCCAAGCGGAGCGCAAGGGGCCGCAAGATCGGTCGCGGCCGCTCTAGTCGAAATCAGGAGCTGCCAAATTCAACTTAAGACAGCGGGACGAAATACGAACGTACCCTGCGATGCCGCACCGCACGCAGGTCGCTGTTGCGTCAGACGCGCCGGCATTACTGAAGGAGGTGGCTCCCCTTCGTCATCAGCGACCAGCACTCGGTCGATTTGGTCAACCGGCGAGCTCGGGACGTTCACCGGCGCTCGGAATAATAGCGAATTGTGCAGACCACTTGAGGCGCCTGGTGACCTAAGCTCAGGTATCGGCCTAGGTCAACTCGTCCGCTCTTGCCTTAGCGGGAGAAACCGCGGCCCTTGAAGTGTCTTAGCGACGCCCTAGAATTCCATATTATCTGGAATTCAGCTGCCTTGGTGTGGGCTTAGAGCAAGAAGATGGATTGCCTCTGATGAGAACCGTAAGGCCGCTGGGTTTGAGAGATGAGCGCCGCCCACATGAGCTCCATCAGCTAGCGGTGGAGCGGTCGACGATCCGTGCAGGGCTAGGTGTGGCGTGTTCGTGAAATATCGTCGCACTCGAGCAAAGAAATGTGGGAGAAGCTTTGATGATTGACAAAAAGCGCCGCCCCACGTTTGCGGGTGCCGCAGACCTTGTCGCGCACGCTAAGGCGGCGGCCCGCCATCTCGAAGACCTGTGCGCAGCTTGCATGAATGGCGACAAGGCTGCGGCACGAGCGGCGCTGCGCCAGGCGATTAGCGAGCTCGAGGTGGCGCGAGCCATGTTACGGGCGGGACTTGAATGACGAGGAGCAACATTGTCAGGCATCTCACGGAGAGGTTGTGATGACTACGAAGGTTCATGATGCGTTGACTGAGGCCCTTGATTGCGTGAAGGCAAGCGGGCTTATCTGCAAGTATAGCCTTGTCTGGAGTGGTCGGAGCGAGGTGCCACACATCGCCGTCTGGAAAGCGACCGATGCTTCAGATGAAGCGCTGCGTCACTCTCTTGCGGAATCTCTTGCCGGCCTCGCGACCGAGTCGCAGGTGACCATTGAGAGAGACTAGTTGGGTTTGGGTGTTGCGAGTCGCGAGTTCTCCTCGGCTCTTTGCGATGCCGGGTGACCCGCCGCGAGCCTTGCCCGAAGCAAGCAATTCAAACTTGGCCGTTCAGGCCCGGCGAGTGTTGAGGAGGAGACCGCTGCTCATACGCTTACCAGTCAATCCGCTGTAATGAAGTTAAAGGAAGATACTCCGGCAGCCTTCGGTCGGCACCCGCTCTTGAAGATTACCCACGCCGCTCTAGATCGCTTACCGTCAGGTACAAATGGCTCCGCGGATCAAATTCGCGGCACCGTTTCCTAAGACGACTTCAGCAAGATCGGAGCTCGTCAGCGGCAGGAGGCGAGGGAGGTAAAGGCCGGCTGCTGCGCTCTCGGCGAGGTGTGATCATGGCAGTTCGCATAGAGATTGTCATTGAATGTGGTCAAGGGAAGGTGCCTCCGAGGGCGTATGTTGGAATGCCTGCCGGCTCTCTTGACCAGGATGGTAGGACGGTGCTCACGACCCGTGAAGCCTCGTTCGCTGCGTTGGAGGAGCAGGTGCGCGAGATAAAGGCGCAATTGGATGCCTGTCTCGCCGAAGCAAAGGTTTGCTTGTCAGCTTGAGCCGGTACGTTAGGAATTCATACGGATTTCCCAGCGCACTCAGGTAAGGAAGCGCTCTTCCGCGACCGGCTTCCTTCTCTATCGCTCTACTCCTCATTGAACGACAAGAATATCATTCAATTAGAGATACGGGTAGCGCGTTTCGCACGTAAGGCCGTTTCGGTTCGCATTATCTGGAGCCGTCAAATGAGGTCGCATCACTTCGGCGGCTGTAGTCCGGGAGATGTGATCCAGCCAGCTATTTCGGCTATCATTTCGTCTTCGCGAGCCCTTCGTAGAAGGTCTGCTTGCTCCGGCCCTGGAGGAAGCTGTTTTGCTTGGTCTCTAAGGCGTTTGGCTTCGCTGGCGAGCCGTTCTTCGAGGGTAGCGGTTTGTTTGAAACGGCGGCGAATCTTCATGAAACAACCTCGTGCTTACGGGTCCTAACCGTAGGGTTCGCACTTGCGATTCTAGATGTAGTCACGCGTCAATCTGTTTCCAAGTTACCAGACATCAAATTCGAACATCACCAACAACGCGCAGGTCTTGATGCGGGCCAAGTCATCGTTGCTTGCAGCGGAAATGGCCGAGGCGCTGCCAGCAACAGCGGCCCGGGACTAGCAGGATCCGGGTTCATGCGGTCTGAACGGATAGCCCCGCACCAGTTCGGACCGTCAACCAAACCAATCTTATGCGGGATTTTCGTGCGTCGCCTCGGTCGTCGCTGCAATCCGCTCAACCCCACGTTGGCAGCCCCTTGTTGGGAGCGCCAAAAAATTTTGCGGCCCCTCTTGAATCGGATTTTTTCCGTTCCTAGGTCGTTTTTCCGCCGGGGGCTGGTTTCCGGCTCCGGTCAAATGACATCGTTAGACTGTTAAGGAGGATGTGCATGCATTTCCGTCCGTTGCACGACCGCGTGCTCGTGCGCCGCATCGATGCCGAGGAGAAGACCGCCGGCGGCATCATCATTCCCGACACCGCAAAAGAGAAGCCGCAGGAAGGCGAGATCATCGCCGCGGGCCCGGGCGCGCGGAATGAGCAAGGCCAACTGGTCCCGCTCGATGTGAAGACGGGGGATCGGGTCTTGTTCGGCAAATGGTCGGGGACCGAGGTGAAAATCGACGGCCAGGATCTCCTGATCATGAAGGAGAGCGATCTCCTGGGGATCGTCGAACACAGCGGCAAGTTGAAGAAGGCGGCCTGACGCCGCGCGAAAAACTGACAGTCATAAAAGAAAGGAGATTTGAACATGGCTGCCAAGGACGTGAAATTTTCGACCGAGGCCCGCGAGCGCATGCTGCGGGGAGTGGACACACTGGCGAATGCGGTGAAGGTCACGCTCGGTCCCAAGGGACGCAACGTGGTGATCGAAAAGTCGTTCGGCGCGCCGCGCATCACGAAGGACGGTGTCACCGTCGCCAAGGAAATCGAGCTGGAAGACAAGTTCGAGAACATGGGCGCCCAGATGGTGCGCGAGGTGGCGTCCAAGACCAACGATCTGGCCGGCGACGGCACGACCACGGCCACCGTGTTGGCGCAGGCCATCGTCAAGGAAGGTACGAAATCGGTCGCGGCCGGCATGAATCCGATGGACCTCAAGCGCGGCATCGATCTCGCGGTGGAAGCAATTGTCAGCGACTTGAAGGCGCATGCCAAGAAAGTCACCTCCAACGACGAGATCTCTCAGATCGGGACGATCTCGGCCAACGGCGACACCGAGATCGGCCGTTTCCTCGCTGACGCCATGCAGAAGGTTGGCAACGAGGGCGTCATCACGGTCGAGGAGGCCAAAAGCCTCAACACCGAGCTCGAGGTGGTCGAAGGCATGCAGTTCGACCGCGGCTATGTCTCACCTTACTTTGTGACTAACGCGGAAAAGATGAAGGTTGAGCTCGAAGACCCCTACATCCTGATCCACGAGAAGAAACTGTCCGGGCTGCAAACCATGCTTCCGCTGCTGGAGGCTGTCGTGCAAACCGGCAAGCCGCTTTTGATCGTCGCCGAGGACGTCGAGGGCGAAGCACTGGCAACGCTTGTCGTCAATAGGCTGCGCGGCGGCCTGAAGGTCGCAGCCGTGAAGGCGCCGGGCTTCGGCGATCGCCGCAAGGCGATGCTGGAAGACATTGCCATACTCACCGGCGGCACCGCGATCGCGGAGGATCTCGGCATCAAGCTCGAGAACGTCACCGTGAACATGTTGGGTCGCGCCAAGAAAGTGGTGATCGACAAGGAGAACACCACCATTGTCAACGGCGCTGGTGCCAAAAAGGACATCGAAGCCCGCGTCGCGCAGATCAAGGCGCAGATCGAGGAAACCACCTCCGATTACGACCGCGAGAAGCTGCAGGAGCGCCTTGCAAAGCTCGCTGGCGGCGTTGCGGTGATCCGCGTGGGCGGCGCCACGGAGGTCGAGGTCAAGGAGAAGAAGGACCGCGTTGACGACGCGCTCCACGCGACGCGAGCAGCAGTTGAGGAAGGTATCCTGCCCGGCGGCGGTGTCGCCTTGCTCCGAGCGCTCAAGGCGCTCGACGGCGTCAAGACGGCGAACCCCGATCAGAAGGCCGGCGTCGACATCGTGCGCCGAGCGATCCAAGTGCCGGCGCGGCAGATTGTCCAGAACGCCGGCGAGGACGGCTCGCTGGTGGTTGGCAAGCTGCTTGAGAACGCCAGCTACAACTGGGGCTTCAATGCGGCGACCGGCGAATACCAGGATCTGGTAAAGGCCGGCGTGATCGATCCTGCCAAGGTCGTTCGCACGGCCTTGCAAGACGCAGCCTCAGTGGCTTCGCTGTTAGTCACCACGGAAGCGCTCGTGGCCGACAAGCCCAAGAAGGCGGAGCCTCATACACAGGCCGCGCCGCCGATGGACTTCTGACATGACTTGCGCCCGGCCTGCTGACGGCCGGGCGCTCCCTTCACCTCTAAGCAAGGAGATCGCTAACACATCGAGCGATGGGGATCCAAAATGAGCACCCAGATCGAAGCGTTGTTGCGCAAGAGTGGAGCTGCATTGAATTGGCTCATGCTGGCCTCAAGCTTTGCACCATCGCATGGGTGAGTTTTCGAACGATAGGAGGATGAGATGATCAGAGATCAAACCATTGGCTCCGCTCGTGCAGAGAAGCAGAAAAATCGCCTCACCAGCCGCGTCATTCAAAACCTGATGACGGCCTTTCTGGCATCGGCCCTGACGCTGCCATCGCTGGCCGCCTGGGGAATAGAGAGCCGGCCGCGACAGGTAACTGCGAAAGCGGGCGAAATGCTGCCGTTACCACCAATCCGGTATCTCGATTCGATGCCCTGGATGAACTGGAAGGCGTCGGCGCCGACGCTGAGGATCGATACGCTCATGTCCCCGAGCGTCACGCCCTGGGGTGTGCTGAAATCACCTCAGGACCGGACCTCGCCGACATTGAGTTGATTGCTGCTCTCATCAGCAGTGTGGGCGGACACGCCGTCTGCATTGGTGAGGGTGGTCGAAAGCTGTCTTGTGCTCCCTTTTGAGGCGGTCAATGGAGGGAATAGATGTTTGCTGGCTTTAGTGACCCATTTGAAGCGCTGCTGGCTCTGCAGCGCGCACTCGACGCACGCGTCGCAAGCGACTGGATGGGACGTGGAACGGCTGCGATCGGCAGTTTCCCGCCAATCAATATATTCCAGAAGGATGGCGACCTTGTTGCGGTCGTCGAACTGCCAGGTGTCGACAAAAACGATCTGGAGATCGAAGCGAAGGAAAATACCATTCGCATCCGGGGCAAAAAGACGATCGCCTATGGAGAGCAGGCAAGCGTCCATCGCCGCGAGCGTATCAGTGGCGTGTTTGACCGGACGTTATCGGTGCCGATTCGGATCGAACCCGATCGAATCAAGGCCGAATATCGCGATGGCATCCTCGCGCTGTTCATACCACGGGCAGAGGCCGACAAGCCGCGTTCCATCAAGGTGAGCTAAGGGAGGCTACCATGGCAGAGTCCCAGGAGCTACAGGTCCAGCAGAAGCGCGAAGTCGAGAAGAAAACCGAAGGCACGACGCCCGGACGGGCATTCGTGCCAGTGACGGACATTTTCGAGACTCCCGAGGCGCTGACGGTCGTGCTGGAGATGCCGGGCGTCGATCGCAATAGCATCGAGGCGAACGTCGAGGATGACGTCGTCACCATTGAAGGTCGGATTGATTTCTCGAAGTATGAGGGGATGCAGCCGGTCTACACCGAATACAACGTGGGCCACTACGCGCGCAGCTTTCAGATCTCCAACAAGGTTGACCAGAGCAAGATCAGCGCCCAAATGAAAGATGGCGTGGTCACGATTGTGCTGCCCAAAGCGGAGCAGGCCAAGCCGCGCAAGATTCAGGTGAGTTAGCGCGGCGGTCATCGTGAGGCTGCGTGGCTTCGGAATTTCGACTCGATGACCTCGGCGTTGGCGCCGAGAATGGTGCCACGCCATGGGGTTGCAGCCTGGGATAGAACGCGGTCGAGACCGGTGTTCACTGGCGAACGTTGGCCGAGCGGGTTAGATGACGCCAAAGTGCAGTCCGCGTTGCGCTGGAAAGCTTTCTTGCTCATGTTGGCCATTGAAAACCGTAACGGATCATCGTCCCCATCTAGGTGGTCGGCCCGGCCGGACGACCTAAGGGCGCGGACTCGAAACGCGCAGCCAGCCATAGCCGGATGGATGCGAGTTGGACGAAGGCACCGACAATTTCCGCTGAAACCGTGCCAATGGAGACTTCTTGCCTTTGCGTTCAGTGCTATGATTGGCGCACCTACTGCAGTGCACATCCGGGTTTTGGGGGTCCCCATTGGCGACTAAAGAACAGTCGGGGCTTCAACGCGAACCTCTCGTCAGCGAGCCGGCCCTGGAACGTGCCGAGCGCTTGGCCAATCTGCTGGCCTCCATAGTTGAGAATAGCGACGATGTGATCGTTAGCAAAAATCTGGACGGCATTATTACAAGCTGGAACAGGGCGGCTGAGCGCATCTTCGGCTATTCGGCCGCCGAGGCGATCGGCCAGCCCATTACACTTGTGATCCCGGAGGACCGACAAAGCGAAGAACGCGAGATTTTAACCCGCATCCGACGAGGTGAGCGCATCGACCATTTTGAGACCGTTCGGCGACGTAAAGATGGTAGCTCAATCGTCGTTTCGCTGACCATTTCTCCTGTCAAAGATGCCCACGGCAACATCATTGGCGCATCAAAGATTGCGAGGGATATTACCGAGCACAAGCGAGCTCAGGAGCAGATTAGCGTTCTGGCGCGCGAGGCGGAGCACCGAAGCAAGAACATCCTCGCGAACGTACAGGCAATCATCAATCTTTCTCAGTCCGACACCTGCGAGCGCCTCAAGGAAGTGATCAGCGGGCGTATCCAAGCGATGGCAAATGTTCACTCGCTGTTCGTTGAAGCGCGGTGGACAGGAGCGGAAGTCTCGGCGATCGCCAAGCAGGAGCTTGCCCCTTATCTCCAGGAGGGCCACGACAAGCGGATTGTGATGGGGGGTGTGCAAACCGTATTAGAACCCACCGCTGCGCAGGCGATTGCTGTGGTTCTGCATGAATTGGCAACCAACGCTGCCAAGTATGGAGCGCTATCGAACGCGAAAGGCCGGATTGCATTGACGTGGTTGCGCACCGAGGATGGACAGGTAATACTCCGCTGGACCGAATTGGGCGGTCCGAAAGTAAATGCGCCCGAACGCAAGGGCTTCGGTAGTCGCCTCATCGAAGGAACCATCAGGCCACTTGGCGGCAAGGTGCTCTTTGACTGGCGCGCGGAAGGGCTGGTTTGCGAAATCGCCGTTCCAACGTAAAATCCAATCGAGCTTGGCTTCGCTGCTCTCGCGACATATTGCGCTGCTCCACACAGTTTCCTGATCGCGAACGAGCGGCGGGTCATTCTGCATTGCAAAAAAAACTGAGTGACGATCCCAGCCCCTCGAGAAGAACGCCGCCGGCTGATGCGCTTGGTCAGCGAGGCCGAAACTTGGCTGGAAGGTCTCGCCGCGCAAGCTGCAACGCAAAATTAACCGAAGGAAAATCGCCGCAAAAATTTTTCGGGACGCCCTTGAAATTGATATCCCTTCTTCTAAGTCGTTTTTTGCCGCTTGCAGCGGTGCCGGGCGCCAGCTTTGGGTCCGGTGAACTGAACAGGGCGCCAGACACTGGTGTCTTGCGCTCCTTCGTATCCATCTTGCTCTCAGGAGGACTTGGCTATGAGGACTTACGATTTCGCTCCCCTGTGGCGTTCGACCATCGGCTTCGACCGCCTTTTCGATCTCCTGGATGAAACTCAGCACAGGACCGAGGACAATTACCCGCCCTATAACATCGAGCGGCTCGGCGAAGATCGCTATCAAATCTCGCTGGCGCTGGCTGGATTCGGCCCGGATGAGATCGCCGTGAGGGCCGAGCAGAACGTGCTCACCGTGGAAGGCCGCAAGGGCGATAGGGACCAGCACGAATATCTCTATCAGGGCATTTCGGCTCGACCGTTCAAGCGGCAGTTCAATCTGGCTGACTACGTCCAGGTGAAGACGGCGGCGTTCGACAATGGCCTGCTCCGGATCGAGCTCGTCCGCGAAATCCCCGAGGCCATGAAGCCCCGGCGCATCGCCATCGGCGGTGGCGCCTCACCCGGGCAAATCACGCAGAAGGCAGCCTAGCCCGCCTTTCGCCTAGTCCCATCGCGCGGACAGCAATCGTCCGCGCGTCGATCAGCTTCATGTCAAGGAGGATTTCATGGCTATTCGTGATCTTGTTCCGTGGACGAAAGGTCAGCAGCTCTCAACCCGTCGGGAGCCTTTCGATCCATTTCTCACGCTTCATCGCGAGATGAACCGCCTTTTCGACGACGTCTTTCGCGGGTTCGGGCCGCTTGGTCAGATTGGCAATCCTTTGATGGAGGGCCAATTCGCTTGGCCTCGGCTCGAACTCAGCGAAACCGACAAGTCGGTCACCGTTGCGGCCGAACTTCCGGGTCTCAGCGAAAAGGACGTTCAGGTCGAGATCGCCAACGGCGTTCTTTCGATCCGCGGCGAGAAGAAGGCCGAGCGCAGCGACGAATCCAAATTCGTCAGCGAGCGATACTACGGATCGTTTGAACGTCAGATTTCGCTGGAGGGCGTCGAGGAAGACAAGGCCCAAGCGGCCTTCAGGAACGGCGTCCTGACGGTAACGCTTCCGAAGTCTGAGCAGTCGAGCCGCAACGTCAAGCGTATCGCGATCAATACAAACTGAAGCCCGAAAGCGGCGGCATAGTCGCCGCCGCTTTCGATCTCGTCTCATATGAACCAGTCTCTCGACGAAAGGAGCTAAAGGAGACACGACATGAGCCAGGCCAATCGTACCGCCAACAATGTTGCACCCTTTTTCCACCCGGCATCTCATTACGATTCACCCGACGATGTCCTGAACGATGCCAAACTGTCGACCGACGAGAAGCGAGTAATTTTGTCGTCCTGGGCGTCGGATATGTATGTCGTCGAATCGCAGCCCGCGCTTCGCGAAGTCCCCGGAATCCAGCACGCGCTGCATCTCGACGACATCCTGGCGGCGCTGAAGCAGTTGGACGAGAACGATGATCCGCCGCCCCGCGGGGGATTGGCTATGCGGCTACCCCGTTTCACCGGGCTTGAGTGCGCGGCTTCCGACGAACCGCAGCGCATGTTCGCAAGGTTGGCGGCTAGGAGGCGGCACCGGCCGGTGCCGGCCGCGCGTGCAGCAAATCATTCGCGATGGACTCGCGAGGCAAACGTGCGGCGATATCGCAGGCTGCTGAACACAAAACTGACTGACGTTGAACGCACCTTCATAGAGCGCCGGCTCGCTGAGGAACTGCGGAGCAGGTCTTGAGGGTTAGTGGGATCAGTTCGGTGATGTCTAAGATTGATGACAGCTTCAGTGAGATCAGATCCGTGCGGAACGACATCTGGCGCTATCGCAGGTCGCTCCAAACTGAGCTCGCCGAAGCTGAACGAGAGATTGTGGAGAAACGGCTTCGTGAACGGCTGTCAACCTTTGAAGGGCTGTTAGACTCTGCATTCCCTTTGGCCTTGCAACTTGGGGGACGGATTGGTGCTGCGATGACAAGGTTTCCCATGACTGCTGCAGGTCACGCCGCCCTTGAAGATGAACTGGGGCGCCGCATCAGAATCGAGCGACCTCGTTTGGTTCAGCGAATTCAGCAGGCGATCGCCGATGATGCCAACCTGGTCGAAAACTCGGAATATCAGGCTGCGCAAGCGGAACAAAACGTCAATGAGGCTCGGATCGCCGAGCTAGAAGACAAGCTCGCGCTGGCAGAAATCGTCGATGTATCCAAGCTCTCCGGCGATACGATCAAATTTGGTGCCACCGTGACGCTGATCCACGAAGATACCGGTGAGAAACGGACTTGGCAGATCGTCGGCGAGCCGGAAGCCGATGCGACCAAAGGAAGAATTTCAGTGACTTCTCCCATGGCCAGGGCATTGATCGGTAAGACCAAGGGAACAACCGTGCTCGTCGAGGCGCCAGGCGGCACTAAGGCCTTCAAAGTCCGGCACGTGGAGTGGTTTGAGGGCAAGCCAAAGCAACGAAAGCAGGTCTGAGGCTCAAATTGGCCGCGGGCTGCCCCGGTCCCCGGAGCCGGCTAGTTTTGGGTTTTTCCGATAGCAAATGTCAGGCAATATCGGAGCGTAGATTGGGACCCGCCACCCGAGCAAACGCCGAACCGGCACGTCCATGCGGCGGCACTCTTGCGCGGCACAGCGTTGGTCAGGCACGGCATGCGTGCCACGGGGTCTATATTCGGAACATTCAGCGAGCTTTGCGCGATAACGCGCCGGCCCGGAAAAAGGATATCTGGCAATGAGACTGCGCTTGTCCGACGTAGCCCCTTCCGCCGTTCTAGCGGAGCACTACCGCGTGCAAGCCGAGCTGTGCAATCAAATGGCTCGAGCCACCGTGAGCCCCTTCAAAGAGGGTTGGCTGGAGCTCGCTGAAGAGTGGAGGAAGTTGGCGCGGGAGACGGAGGCTAAGCCGCAATGATTGCGGCCTAACCGAACACCGGTGCCAGTTAGCCCGCCAACACCGACGGGGCGCGCAGTCCGGCCATCGCAAGTGGATCAGGATGCCAATTGGCGGTGACGTCAGGTCGTTTGTGCAAAAACGAAAGTGGCGATATTGACGATCCCTTGACGCACTTCTGTAAGCACCCGGTGAGGGCCGCCTTCCGAGATCATGTTCGAACGTGAGATGCTTTGCTGATTAATTTGCCAGCAAAT
>NZ_JAFCJM010000064.1 GCF_018130955.1 Bradyrhizobium liaoningense | reverse complement strand
CTCGCCCTTCTCAACCGCCACCATAAAGCGCATCCGCTCGTCCACGGCACAGGTCTCCTTCCAACCCATCGGCAAAGCCCTCCTTGCCGACAGTTGACCTGTTACCCATGTCGCCGGTCTATTCTGTTACCCATGTAGCCGGTTAGGACCGAAGCCACCCTCTCCCACAAGGGGAGAGGGTGCACCTCCTAGCATTCTCAGCCCGAATGCATGCCAAGCACTCTTGGCAGCCACAGCGTCAGGTCAGGCCAATAGGTCACGACGACGAGGAAGGCGAGCATCGTCAGGAGCCACGGCATCACGGCCACCGCGAGCTCGGTGATGCGCATTCGCGCGATCATCGAGGCGACATATAAGTTCAAGCCTACAGGGGGATGGCAAAGCCCGACCTCCATGTTGACGTCGATCACGATGCCGAAATGGACGAGATCGATGCCGAGCTTCTTGGCCGCCGGCGCCAGGATCGGGGCCATGATCAGGATGATCGAGTTCGGCTCCATGAAGTTGCCGGCGAGCAGCAGCAGGATGTTGACCACCAGCAGGAAGCCGACCCAGCCGAGATTTTGCGCCGCGATCCAGTCGGCCAGTGTCGCCGGCAGGTTCTCGTTGGAGAGCACGAAGGAGAACAGCACCGCGTTGGTAACGATGTAGAGCAGCATCGCGCTGGTGTTGGCGGCGCGGAGCAGCACCCGCGGCACGTCCTTCAGGCCGATGGCCTTGTAGACGAAGACCGAGATGAAGAAGGAGTAGACCGCGGCCATCGCCGCGGCTTCGGTGGCGGTGAACAGGCCGCTATAGATGCCGCCGATGATGATGACGACCAGCATCAGGCCCCAAATGCTCTCGCGGAACGTGCGCACCGTCTCGCCCCAGCTCGCCTTGGGCAGGCGCGGATAGTCGCGCTTGCGGGCGATCCACCAGGTGACGATGCACAGCATCGTGGTCAGCATGGTGCCGGGTAACAGACCCGCGACGAACAGCGCGCCGATCGAGGTGTTGGTGGCGACCGCGTAGACGATCTTCGGGATCGACGGCAGCATCAGGATGCCGAGCGAACCGGCCACCGTGATGATACCGGCACCGAAGCGCATCGGATAGCCGTGACGGACCATCTCCGGCAGCACGATCGCGCCGATCGCGGCGACCGTCGCGACGCTCGATCCGCACACCAGCGCGAACATCGCGCAGGCGACGATGCCGGCAAGGCCGAGGCCGCCATACCAGTGTCCGATCAGCGAGGTCGCAAAATTGATCATGCGGCGCGCGACGCCGCCATGGGTGAGGAAGTTGCCGGCGAGAATGAAGAATGGGATCGCCATGATCTCGAAACTCTCGATGCCCGTGAAGAGCTTCATCGAGACCGCCTCGATCGGCACCGTCGTCAGCGTGAACAGGAACGTCATCACGGTGAGGCCGAGCGCGATCGAGACCGGCACGCCGGTCAGCATCAGCGCGATCAGCAGCGCGAACACCGTGGCGGCGCGCAGCGCGGGCGGCAGCACGATGATGCCGGCCTTTTCGCCGAGACAGATCGCCAGGATCAGGATCGGCGCCATGATCAGGATAACGCCGAGCGGACTGACCTTGCGGGCGGCGGCCTTGGTCGCGGCGCCTGCGGGCTGCGGATGCAGCGCGGGCGAGCCGTCGGCCTGGACGCCTTCGACATGGCTTTCGTCGTGATGCGGCAGCTCGCCGGTCCAGTAGTAGAACCACGCGACCTGGAGGAAGCGGTAGCACATCAGGCTGGAGCCGAGCGGGATCGCCAGATAGACGATCCACATCGGCGCTTCCAGGTCGTTCGACTGCTGCCCGGTGTGGAACATGCCACTCACGAAGGAGTAGCCGAAAGTCGCGATCATGCCGGTGAAGAACGCGCCACACAAAAGCGCAAACAGGATGACATGCTTGCGTGAATGCTCGGGCAGCCGATTGACCAGCAGGTCGACGCCGACGTGGATGCCGGTGCGCACGCCGTAGGCGGCGCCGAACTTCGCCATCCAGATGAACATGTAGATGCAGAGCTCCTGCGCCCAGGACACGTCGAGCGCGGCGAGCCAGGTGAAGGTCGCATTCGCAGGGGTCGCGATGAAGGTCAGACCGCGAGCGGTCGCCCATCGCGCGATGTCGATGGAGACGCCGGTGCCGTAGCGATGCAAAACGGCGAAGAAAATCAGCGTCGTTGCAGCCGCGATGAGGGTGGCGATCAGCCATTCCTCGAGATGGTCGAGCACGCGATTTATCACACGAAGCACGAGAGTCCCCCATTCTCAGACCGAAACGGCCGGGAGCGCGATCACTCCCGACCGTTTTTCTCGTTATGTGTTGGGCCGGCGGTACAGGACCAAGGCAGCCGTCAGTTCATCTTGACGTCGAGTTCTTTGGCGATGAGGTCAAGAACCTCCTGCCCGACCCGGCCCTTGGCCCATTTGTAGGTCGGCTGCATCGCCTCCTGCCAGGCCTTGCGATCGGCGTCGGTCAGGAAGTGCAGCGTGGTCTTGCCCGACTTCTTGATCTCGGCGAGCGCGTCGTCGTTCTCCTTGCGCGCGATCGAATTGGTGTACTCGGTCGCGTCCGCCATCGCCTTCTCGAGCTGGGTGCGGATATCAGGCGGCAGGCCCGACCAGAACTTCGAGTTGACGATCACGGCATATTGCAGATGCGCATGATAGGAGACGGTGATGTCCTTCTGCACCTCGAAGAATTTCTGCGTCAGGTAGTTCGAGGCGGTGTTCTCGCAGCCGTCGACCACCCCGGTCTGCAGCGCCTGGTAGACTTCCGAGAACGCCATGATCTGCGGGATCGAGCCGACGAGCCGGAAATACTGGTCGGCGACCTTCGAGCCGGAGATGCGGAACTTCAGTCCCTGAAAATCCGTCGGCTTCGTCAACGACCGGTTGGAGGAGACCATGTGGAAGCCGTTGTCCCAATAGGCGAGGCCCGTGATGCCCTTGGCCTCGAGCTTCTGGAACAGCCACTTGCCGACCGTGCCCTTCATGGCGTTGGAATAAGTCTCGTCGTCCTTGAACAGCCAGGGCAGGTCGAGCGCCTCGAACTCCTTCACCCCGAGCGGCGCGAACTTCGCGGTCGAGGGCGCCAGCATCTGTACGGAGCCGAGCTGAAGTGCCTCGATCTCCTCCTTGTCCTTATAGAGAGACGAGTTCGGGTAGACCTCGACCTTCACCTTGCCGTCGGTGTACTTCTCGGCGAGCTCCTTGAACTTGAGCGCGCCCTTGCCCTTCGGCGTATCGTTGGCGACGACGTGGCTGAACTTGATGACGATCGGGCTCTGGGCCATGACGGATGCAGGGGCCAGCACAATGGCGGCCGCCGCAACCGCAAGAAGCAGTTTGCGCATCAGATAACCTCCCAACAACCTCGGAAACCGGTTCTTTTTTTCTAGTTTCCGGCTTCAGTAGTGGCAGCAAACCGCCACCCGAACAACTAGACCTAAGCCGAATTTGGCGTCGGTCCAAATCGTCCTGAACAGCTTTGTATACGCAACGCCCTGCCCGCTCCAGTCCCTGGACGACGGGCCGCGTGCCTGATCGGCCCGCGCGGTTAACTCCTGCGCTGGGCGAGGATGAACAGCCGCCGGAACGGGAACAGGGTCTGGCCCGCCGCATTCTTCGGATAGGCTTTTGCGACGCGCTCGCCATAGGCGGCCTCGAAAGCCGCCTTCTCTTCGCCCTGCAACACGTCGAGATAGCGCGTCAGCCAGGTCCCCTTGGTCCATTCCTTGACCGGGTTCTCTCCCTCCAGGACCTGGAGATATTCGGTCTCCCAGATGTCGATATTTTGGGAAAGGGACGAGAGAAGATCGTGATAGAAGGCTGGCCCTTCGACCGGCGGCGGGGTCACGAGATGCTCGACCTTCGAGCGCCAGGGTCCGTTCAGCGCAGTCTCGCCGATCAGCACATGCGAGGGCGCGGTGAAATTGCGTGGCATCTGCACCGCGAGTATGCCGCCGGGGGCAACCCTGTCCATCACCGACGGGAAGAGTGCCGCGTGATTGGGCAGCCAGTGCAGCGCGGCATTGGAGTAGATCAGGTCATATTGCTGTGCGGGATGCCATTGGCCGAGGTCCTCGTGTGCCCATTGCACGTCGGGCGCAGCCTTGCGGCCCGCGGCGACCATCTCGGCCGAGCCCTCTACGCCGGTGACCGTCGCAGCCGGCCAGCGCTCCTTGATCAGCTTGGTGACGTTGCCGGCGCCCGCGCCGAGATCGGCGACGGTGCGCACGGCAAAATCGGGAATCCGCATGAGGAGATCGACCGCCGGCCGCAGCCGGTGGCCGGAGAATTTCAGATACTGCTGCGGATCCCAGACCATGCTTCGCGCACCTGTTTTTCGTGTTTCCTTCGTTGCATCACTTCGTTACCACTGCTCGTCCCGGTCCGGCAAATCGCCGGAGCGGGACAGGGCTGGAAGCGAATAGCAAGAAACGAAAAGAGAGAACCATGGACCTCGGGCTCAAGTCGAAGACTGCCGTCGTGACAGGTGCCAGCATCGGCATCGGCCGCGCCATCGCCAAGGGACTGGCCGCCGAAGGCGTGCGTGTGGTGGCGGTGGCCCGCCGCAAGGAATTGCTGGACCAGTTGGTGCAGGAGATCGGCGGCAACGCAATCACCCCGTTCGAGCAGGACGTGATGGAAAAGGACGCGGCCGAACGGCTCTCGGCCTTTGCGTTGAAGGAGCTCGGCCATGTCGACATCCTCATCAACAATGCCGGCGGCAGCCGGCCGCTCCCGGTCGATGCGCCCGACAGCAAATGGGACGAGGCGATCGCGCTCAACTTCACGAGCTACCGCCGTATCGCGCATGCGCTCCTGCCGCAGATGGTGGCGCGCAACTGGGGCCGTATCGTCAACATCACCGGCAAGTCGGAGCCGGAAGGGCTGAACGCCGCGTTTGCCGCCAAAGCCGCCGTGCATGCCTGGGCAAAAGGCCTGTCGCGCGAGATCGGCAAGCACGGCATCACCATCAACTGCATTCCGCCGGGCCGCATCATGAGCGAGCAGATCCGCCGCAACTATCCGCCTGATTATCGCGAGCGGTTCGCCGAGGAAGAAATCCCGGTCGGCTATTGGGGCGAACCGGAAGATCTCGCGGCGCTCGCGGTGTTCCTGTGCTCGCCGGTCGCGCGTTACATCACGGGCACGGTGATCCCGGTGGACGGGGGCTTGCGTCGGTATCAGTTCTGAGCCGCGCAAATCACGACCGCGTCACCTTACCGCTCACCGCATAGTCATCATGCGCTCCGGCATCTGCAGCAGGACGCCGGGGCGTAGTACATCCGGACATCCCATGTGCGGCGCGTCCGGAGACGATCGCAGGCAATGACACTGACGCTACCTGCGGCCGAATGCGTGCCCGATCCCACCATCACCGACGGCCTGCCGGCCGAGCGCCGGCCCTGGGCGGTCGCCGCGATCTTCACCGCGCTCGCGATGGCCTCGCTCGACACCGCGATCGCCAACATCGCCCTGCCCGCGATGGCCACCGATCTGCGCGTCAGTCCGGAGCAGGTGATCTGGGTGGTCAATGTCTACCAGATCGCGGTGGTCGCGACGCTGCTGCCGCTTGGCGCGCTCGGCGAGATCGTCGGCCACCAGCGCATCTATCTCGGCGGACTGATCCTGTTCACGATCGCCTCGCTGTTCTGCGCCGTGGCGTGGTCGCTGCCGAGCCTCCTGGTCGCGCGCACGCTGCAGGGCCTCGGCGCCAGCGGCGTCATGGCCGTGAACATCGCCCTCGTCCGCTTCGTCTATCCCTCGCGCATGCTCGGCCGCGGCCTCGGCCACAATGCGCTCGTCGTCGCGACTGCCCTGACCTTCGGCCCGACGATCGCCTCTGCGATCCTGTCGGTCGGAAGCTGGCCGTGGCTGTTTGCGATCAACATCCCGTTCGGGCTGATCGCGATCGGCATCGGCCTTGCGACGCTGCCGAAGACGCCGCGCGCCGCGCACAAATTCGACTTCCTCGGTGCCGCACTGGCCGCGATCTGCCTCAGCCTGTTCATCACGGGAATCGGCAGCGCCGCGCACAAGCTCTCCCCGTCCCTCGTCGGCATCGAGCTGATCGCGGCGCTCGTCCTCGGCGTTGCGCTGGCGCGCCGGCACGCCGACCATCCGGCGCCGATGCTGCCGATCGACCTGTTCGCCCGGCCGATGTTCGCGCTGTCGGCGGCAACCGCGGTGTGCGCGTTCACGACGCAAGGCCTCGCCTTCGTCGCGCTGCCGTTCTATCTCGAAGAAGTCCTGCACCGCTCTCAGGTCGAGACCGGCTTCTTCATGACACCGTGGCCGCTGGTGGTCGGCATCATGGCGCCGATCGCCGGTTACCTCTCGGACCGGCATCCTGTCGGCGTGCTCGGCGGCATCGGCTGCATCGCGCTCGGCGCCGGCATGGCTCTGCTCGCAACGCTCCCCGACCATCCCGGAACGATCGATATCGTCTGGCGCATGATGCTATGCGGGGTAGGTTTTGGCTTCTACCAAGCGCCCAACATGCGCGCGCTGATGTCGAGCGCTCCGCCGCACCGCTCCGGCAGCGCCAGCGGCATCGTCGCGACCGCCCGCCTGACCGGACAGACCACGGGCGCAGCGCTCGCCGCGCTGTGCTTTGCGCTGTCCGGGCACGATGGTGCCACCGTGGCGCTGGCGCTCGGCGCAGGATTTGCCGCGGTCGGCAGCGTGACGAGCTTCCTTCGGCTGACGGTGAAGTAGGGCTGGCGCCCTCGCGCTACTTCGGTGCTTGCAGGACGATGCCGTAGCGACCGTATATGCGGTCAATCGTGCCGTCGGCGCGCAACCGCTCCAGGGCGCCGTCGATCGCGTCGCGCAAGGCATCATCCGGCCGGATCATGCCGACGGCGACATTCCAGTTGAGATCGGCCTCGCTCTCGTCGCGATCCAGGATGCGAACCGTTTTGTCCGGATGGGTCGCATTGAAATAGCTTGCCGCGGTCGGCGTAACCGCAGCCGCGTCGATCTCATGGTTCGAGACGGCATCGAGGCTGTCGCTCTCGAAGCCGAAAATCGAGATCGGAACGCGCCGGCGCTTGATGATCATGGCGGCGACGGAGCCAACCTGCACACCGACCTTTGTATGCTCGTTGAGACTCCCAAACGACGTCAGCGTGCTGGACGACGGCACGGCCAATGCAACGCCGGTGCGATAATAGGGTTTTGATATCCTCAGACGGGTTTCGCCCTGCGCCTCGCGATCGGCGATGATGTCCAGGAGAATGTCGCAGTTGGTGCTGCGCATCTGGTACTGGGTGATGATCCAGTCGAGCCGCAGCGAAACGCCGAGCTCGCGGGCCAGCGCCTGTCCCATTTCCACCTGAAACCCGGGAGGATTGCCGGCCTTGCTCGCGAACGGCAGCGAGTTGGGATGGGCGCACAGGCCGATCTTGCCGTCCGATCGGATTGCATCCAGGGTTCGCGCCTGCGCCGGACCCGACAGTCCGATGACGAGACCGACCGCGAACAGGAGGGTTGTCTTCATTCGGCCTCACCCCTAACGCGGTTTCAGGGCCCGGATATATTTGACGATCTGGTCGATCTGCGGGCCGGTGAAGCTGCCTCCGAACGCCGGCATTGCACCTTCCTTGCCCCCGGCGATGCGGTTGCGCAGAAAGTCGTCATCGCGCGGCGAGTTCATCAGTTGCGGCCCCTTGCCGACAGCCCGGCCTCCGTCGGAATGACAGAAGCCGCATGTGCCTGCGAACAGCTGCTCGACATCGAGCGTTCCGTTGTCGGGCTCAGGGGTGGCCGCCTGCGCGCGAGCCGGCGCGGCGGACAGCAACGAGGCACCGAGCACCACCGGCAGCAGCGCGGTGATCTTCTTCGCGTGCAATTTCAAGTGTCCCGCTCCGTTTGCTGAAAACGCGGCGTTTGCAATGCGCGGGGAGCAGGCTTGCGCCCGCTCCCCGGCATCGACCAGCGAACCGCCTATTTCAGGCTGTAGACGATAAGCGCGCCGTCGTCGCGCGGCATGCTCTTGTAGACGCCGCCGAAGTTCGGCGCATACTCGTCCGCCAGCATGCCGCCAAAGCCGGCGGTCACGGCGATGTATTGCTTGCCGTTGGCCGCGTAGCTGATGATGCCACCCTGATGCCCGGTGCCGTTGTTGCGGTTCCAGAGCTCGGCGCCGGTTTCGGCATCGTAGGCATGAAGGATGCCGCGGGAGTCAGGCACGAACACCAGATTGCCCGCAGTCGACAGCACGCTCCCGAGCGGCGGCTCGGGATAGCGAACTTCCCACTTCTTTGCGCCCGTGATGGGATCGCGCGCGTCAAGATGTCCGTAGATCTCGCCGCCCGGAGGAGGCGCCATCTTGAAGTCGGCCCCGATGTTGAGCTGGGCCTGCGGCGTCGTGACCGGCGTCGTCTTCTGGATGTCGAGCGTCATGCACCATTCCTGGCCGATCTTGTAGTAAAGGCCGGTCTTCGGGCTGTACGAGCCGGCGTTCCAGCTGATGCCGCCACCAATGAACGGGCAGAGCGGCTCCGTGACCTTGCCTGCGGCGAAGTCGCGACGGCCGATCAGCGCCCCCGTCTTGGGATCGATATCCTTGACGAAGTTGATGTTCTCGACGAGCCGCCAGACGTTCTTCACACCGAGATTGCGATCGTAGACGAAGACGAAGCCACCCTTGTTCGGATGCACCACGTATTTTTCGCCGTCGCGCTCGAGCATCACGAACTCGCCGACGGAGCTGTCGAAGTCCCAGGCGTCGTGCGGCAGCTCCTGATGATAGGATTTCAGCTTGCCGGTATCGATGTCGAGCGCGATCACGGAAGTCGTATAGAGATTGTCGCCGGGACGCGCGCCCTGCGTCTTGTAGTCGGCGCCCGACCAGTCGTAGAGCGGTGCCGGATTGGCGGTGCCCCACAGCACGGAGTTGGTCTCGGAGTCGTAGGTGCCCGGCATCCAGCCGCCACCTCCGCCCGTGCGCCAGGACTCATTGCCCCAGGTCTTCATGGCTTCATCAGTGCCGGCAACCGTCAGGAACTCCCACTTCTTCTTGCCGGTCGTGGCATCGACGGCGAAAATCGGACCGCGGCCGGGCCACTCGCCGCCTTGCGAGCCGATGATCACCGTCCCCTTCGCATAAAGCGGCGCACCGGTGAATCCGACCGTGAGCTTCTGGGAATCGATCAACTTGGTTTCCCAGAGAACCTTGCCGGACTTCGCGTCCAGCCCGAGCAGCCGGCCGTCCATCGTGCCGACAAAGACCTTGCCTTCGCCCAGCGCGACCCCGCGATTGTAGGGAGAATGGGTCTGACGCGCGATCAACCCCTCATCCAGTTCCGGAAAGTGGGACCAGATCACCTCGCCCGTCGCGCCGTTGAGCGCGAACACCCGGCTGTACGACCCCGTGTAATAGAGTACGCCATCGGCCGCGAGCGGCATCGATTGCAGGCCGCGGGTCGACCGCCCTGGAATGTGGATCCAGGCAACGCCCAGATTGCCGATGTTGTTCGCGTTGATCTGCGCAAGCGGACTGTGGTGATGGGATTTGTAGGAGCCGTGATAAGTCAGCCAATCGTTTTGACCGGCGGCTTCGATCCGCGCGGTGTTCACCGACTGAGCCAGCGCCGGCGACATGGTGAGTACCGCAGCAACAGTAACAAGGGGTAAGCCAGAATAACGCCACTGCTTCTTCATCCGATCCTCCCGTTTATGTTTCGTTGACTGCATCATGAGCGTCGCCTGCGAGATTTCGCAGCTCAACGCGCGTCGCTACTCCCCCTGCACATGAGCCATCAATGAATTCACGTCTCTCCAGCGGAAGCGCCAGAGAGTCGCGATCATTGGACTGGCTGCTGTTGCACTCCCGCCCGCACCTCTAGAGTACGCCCGAGCGCTCGGAGTGCAACGTCGGAATGCACGCCCGAAGCGAAGGCAGAATGTCAATCGCGCTGACTATTTCGATTTGTTCCAAGTGGCATCATAGGCGCGGCGCTATGGCGCCAAGATGGCGCGGGTTCTCATCGCGTTGCAACACCCGCGCTCCTCCTGCTCCAGAAGAGGGAGCGAGGCCATCGTCTCTCCATGCCGTAATACTGTGTTCGTGTATCCTGATAGCCGATGTATTCGCGTTCTACTTGAAGAGCATATTGCTCGAGCGAAGCTTCATCGCCGCTCAGATGCGCTGCAATGGCAGCCGCAGCGCGCCGTCCATGATCCACGGCCTTGACGATGCCCTGCGATGCCAGGGGATCGAAGGCCATTGCGGCGTCACCAACGGCTATCCAGCCCGAGCCAACCGCGACATCCAGGCGCTGCGACCTGGCGGAGCGGGTGATAAACTCGCATGGGGGCGAAATGTCGCGGAGCCCGCGAGGCATGTGCACGGCCCGGCTCAGTTGATCGAGCCACCATCCACGCAGATCGCGCGCCGGGCCCCGGGGCAACAGATCATCGTCCGTCACGAACATGCATATGTGCCTGAGCGGACCCACGGCGGCGCAGTACCACCAGCCGTTCTCGACGGTCTCGACGAGGCTTCGCGTGCTCGCGCCGACGTCATCCGCGCAATCCCAGAATGTTGCGACGGCGACCTGGCGGTCATGCGCGAGGATCCGCGCACCTTGCTGGCGAGAGAACGTCGCGGCGCGCCCCGTCGCGTCGACGATGAAGGCGACCGCGACGTCGTCTGTGCCGCCATCGCGATCAATCCGGACCTGCCAGCCCATTTGGCTGCGCACTGCGCGCTTCAGGGACGCAAGACGCAGAACGCCCGCACCGGCCGTTTCGGCAGCACGGGCCAGATCAGCATCGAAGCGCGGACGCGACAGATTCAATCCGTGCTGACCGGGATGGAGAAAATAGTCGGTGTAATGGGCCGTCTCCGACCCCCAATAGGCGGTGACACCCGCGCTTCTGCCATGCACGTCGGCCACCGCCCGGAAGCCGGGCACGAGCGCTGTAAGCTGCAACATGCCCGCCGGCGTAAGATGCTCACCCAGGCGACGATCGTCGTACGCGCCGCGCTCGACCACGACGGCGGCAATATGCAGGCGCGCCAGCTCCAGCGCGGTCGCGAGGCCCGCCGGGCCGCCGCCGACGATCAGAACAGGGTCTTGCGCACACACGACATCATGCGACCGGCGCCCCCAGGGTTCGCTCGTCCTCGACGAATTTGCCGGCAGCCGGGTCGAACACCACAAACCCGAGCTCGGACCACGACTCGACCATGTTGAGGTGCCTGTTGCCGCCGAGGTCGGCGACGCCGCGGTCCCATCGCACCTTCGCGCCCCCCGTCTTCGGCGTGACATCGTCGGGGCGCTGCGATGGCCACCAGAAGTTCGAGCAGTCGACGAAATCCGCCTGCCAGGGAAGCGCCATCTTCTCGGTCAGGAAGCCGGCCGGATGAGCCGGGTCGATGCGAAACTCGCTGCGGAGATTTGGCTGCGGATGATACGTTGCGATGCGGGCGATGTCGTAGGTGCCCTCGATGCCGGGGTAGAACGAACCGCCCACGCAATTTTCGAGGGCCGCTTCGCAGAGCGCCCACGCCTGGCGCGCCACCGGGATATCGGCAAACGGCACCGGAGCCGGCGCTGAGCCCGGCCAATCGTCGTTGAAGTTGCCGTTCACCCAGTTGTCGATGTGCGCGAGCTGATACCGCGTCAGTGCAAGGAAGGTAAAGGTGGGACCGTCGGATGCGGGATTGGCCCCACTGAAGAGACGCGGCATCGTCCCGGGAGGAAGCTGCTCCGGTCCATTCGCCGTAGCGGCCATCTGCGTCAACCTCTGTGCGATCGCCTTTCGCTTGGCAGGATCGCTAAACCCGGCGAGCCGTGCAGCATCCGACAGCGGACGAATCACGCCGTTGGCATGCGCCGTACCGTGCACGCCGCTCAAATGGTCCGCACGACTGAGGATGGGGTACACGTCGTGCGTGAACGACGTCGTTCTGGGAGCCGTGAAGCGCCCGTCGCTTCCGGTCCGCGCCATGTTCACCGCCTGGTCATACCACGTGACGATGCCCTGGATGCCGGGAGCGTAGCGCGGCACCGTGACCAGCACCCAGGCCGGGACGACGGCTTGAGATTGCCCGTTGATGCGCAAGCTCGCGGAAACGGGACCGTCGGACACGCTGTCATACCAGCCGTCATTATCAGAGAACACATTGATCGACGCATTGAGCGGAGATCCCGATGTGCCGGGACCACCCACGACGAGGAGCCTCCCCGCGTCATCCGTTTTCAGCTTCGCAAGGACGATGTCGGACACCTTCGTACCCGCCGCGTTCGGATTCGCGAACTCGATCTCCCCCGAAAGAACCGGGCCCTTTGTAGCTGCACCCGCGACTGATCCGTCCGCGGAGATCACGAGCTTGCTGCGATCAAGGCCATTGTTGCGCAGGCCCGGATTGGGCGCCCGCCCGAGCGTGTCGCCGATGCGGAAGCCCGCAGCCTTGCGATTGGCGAGGCTCACGGTCCACTCGATCTCGATGCCGCTCCCGGCGACGATTTCTTCCGTCACCACCTCGTTCTCGCCGTCGTCGACTTCGACCTTGTAGATCCGAAAGCGCGCAGCCTGCGGCTTGATGCCGTGATCGGCGCCACGAAACGGTCCCGACGACACCTGACCGGGAGCCTCCGGTCCGATCATGAAGCTGTCGCTGCAATCTCCGATCCGGGCCACTCCGATGCTTGGATAGATGCGAAATTCGGTCCGTGCGCCCAGTCGCGTGCTGAGCGTCGGCAAAGCCAATGCCCCCCTGACGCGGCTCGGGGACCGGGCGCCGCGGACAGTCGCCTTCGCCTTCACTGTCTTCTTTGCTTTCTTTGCTGTCGCCATGTCGAATTCTCCCTGCTGCGGCCGGATGTCGGAGTTGCGCTGTTGACGCGCTCGGCGTTCAGTCGGCCAGGATAACGAGCTGTCCAAGGTTGGCGGCGAAGTTGGCGCAAGGCGCCCCGAGTGACGGATGTTCCGCGGCGGGCCGCAATCGCAACGAAGGACCCGCGAGGAAGGCAATAACGAAGGCGCATGTTCGCCTCCACGTGGCAACAATTCGAAGAATATGCGGCGATACTATTCTATCTAAAATTGCCCGCAAGCAAAAAGGCACGTGAGGCCGCCGGGTGCGGCATTCTGGTCGCCTGCGCCCGTGAATGGAAAAGCCGCCGGGCCCAACGGCGCCACCGTGGCGCTGGCACCCGGCGCAGGGTTTGCCGCGCTCGGAAGCGTGACGAGCTTTCTTCGGCCGAGGGGCAAGAAGGACAGAAAATTGCGGCGCGGCAAGCTCGCAGCCGACTAGCGGTGCAAGCATATTCGGGCTAGTCAGGCGGCGCGCGGACGTTAGTATCCCGTCCCAAGAAACGAGTCACAGGGAGAGAGACACAGTGGCGAACCATCACATTTCGCGCCGCACGCTTTTGGCCGGTACCGCGGCAGCAGGCGCGCTCAGCCTCACCGGCCTTCCGGCGCGCGCCGAAGTCAACTGGAAGAAATATGCCGGGACCAAGCTGGAAGTGATCCTGGCCAAGGGTCCGCGCGGCGACAATCTGCAAAAAAACATCAAGGAATTCACCGATCTCACCGGCATCCAGGTCGAATCGGAGCAAATTCCCGAACAGCAGCAGCGACAGAAGTGCGTGATCGAGCTCACCTCGGGCCGGCCGAGCTTCGACGTCGTGCATATGAGCTATCACGTGCAGAAGCGGCAGTTCGAGAAGGCCGGCTGGCTCGCCGACCTCACACCCTACATGAAGGACCCGACGCTGACCGCGCCGGACCTGGTGGAGAGCGATTTCTCGGCCGCCGGCCTGCAATACTGCAAGAACGACAAGGGCCAGATGCTGTCCCTGCCCTGGTCGGTCGACTATTTCATCCTCTACTACAACAAGGAGTTGTTCCAGAAGAAGGGCGTCGCCGTCCCCAAAACGTTCGACGAGATGATTGCGGCGGCCGAGAAGCTGACCGACACCAAGGAAGGGACCTATGGTTTCGTCGGACGCGGCCTGCGCAACGCCAACATGACGTTGTGGACGAACTTTTTCCTCAACTACGGCGGTGAATTCCTCGACGCCAAGGGCAATATCCTGACCGACGGTCCGGAGGCGATCGAGGCGACAAAGCTCTACCAAACGCTGCTGACGAAGGTCGCTCCGCCCGGCGTCGCCGGTTTCAACTGGATGGAGTCGATGGCTTCGTTCTCGCAGGGGAGATCGGCGATGTGGATCGACGGCGTCGGCTGGGCGCCGCCGCTGGAGGATCCGGCCGCATCTCGGATTGTCGGCAAGGTCGGGTACACCGTCGTGCCGGCCGGACCGAAGGGTCAATATTCGGCAACCTATGGCGACGGCCTCGGCATTGCCGCGGCAAGCAAGAACAAGGAGGCTGCCTATCTGTTGTGCCAGTGGGCCGTCTCGAAGAAGCAAGGCGCGCGGCTGTTGCAGGCCGGCGGGGGCGTGCCGTTCCGCAACTCGATCCTGAACGATGCCGAGGTCCAGAGCGGCGTGAAAATGCCCAAGGAGTGGCTGCAGTCGGTGATCGACTCCGCCAAGATCAGCAAGCTGGGCCTGCCCGTGGTGATCCCGGTTGCCGAATTCCGCGATCTCGTCGGCGCGGCGCTCACCTCGACCCTTGCCGGCGCCGATCCCGCGACTGAGCTGAAAAAGGCTCACGAACAGTACCGGCCCATTCTGGAGCGCAGCGAAAAGGCGTGAGTGCGTTGACACAATCGACTCCGGCCGCGGCACAGTCAGATGCCGCGCCGGAGAAGGAATTGCGGCCGCCGTCCTACTGGCCGTTCGTGGTGCCGGCGCTGGTCGTCGTGCTCGCCATCATCATCTTCCCGTGGATCTTCACCATCTGGATGAGCCTGAACGAATGGAAGGTCGGCTCGCCGACCACGTTCGTCGGCTTCTCCAACTATCTGCGGCTGCCGAGCGACCCCCGCTTCATCGAGGCGATCGGACACACACTCGTCTACACCGTGCTGTCGGTGGTGCTGCCGCTGGTGCTCGGTACGCTCGCGGCCGTGGTGTTTCACCAGAAGTTCGCCGGACGGGGCTTCCTGCGCGGAATCTTCATCATGCCGATGATGGCAACGCCGGTCGCGATCGCGCTGGTCTGGACCATGATGTTCCATCCGCAACTCGGCGTGCTCAACTATTTGCTGTCGCTGGTCGGCATTCCGCCGCAGCTCTGGGTGTTTCATCCGGGAACGGTGATCCCTTCCCTGGTGCTGGTCGAGACCTGGCAGTGGACGCCGCTCATCATGCTGATCGTGCTCGGGGGCCTCGCAGCGATACCGACGGAGCCCTATGAGAGCGCCCAGATCGACGGCGCCAATATCTGGCAAGTGTTCCGCTTCATCACCCTGCCGCTGATCATGCCGTTCCTGTTCATCGCCGGCATGATCCGCATGATCGACGCGGTAAAGAGTTTTGACATCATCTTCGCGATCACACAGGGCGGACCGGGCTCGGCGTCGGAGACCATCAACCTCTATCTCTACAGCGTCGCATTCATCTATTACGACCTCGGCTACGGTTCGGCGATCGCGGTTGTGTTCTTCCTGCTGATCGTCGCGCTTGCGGCGGTGATGCTTTACGCCCGGCAGCGCATGCTGTGGACCGAGATTGCGAGCGGCGCATGACACCCCGTCAGATCATCGGCAAGATCGGCCTGTGGCTCGCGGTGTTCGTCATCGTGTCGCCTGCGATCCTGTTCTTCCTCTGGATGGCTTCGCTGTCGCTGAAGTTCGAGGTCGACAACGCCGCCTACCCACCGGTGTTCATCCCCGAGCATTTCGCGTGGAAGAACTATGCCGATGTGCTCGGCTCCAACCGTTTTCTCACTTATTTCATCAACAGCCTGGTCGTGACCGGCAGCGCCACTGCGCTCGCGCTGATGGTCGGCGTTCCCGCCGGCTACGGTATCGCACGCATGGCTGCGCACAAATCCGCGATCGTGATCCTGATCGCCCGCATCACGCCCGGCCTGTCCTATCTGATCCCGCTGTTTCTCCTGTTCCAATGGCTCGGATTGCTCGGCACGCTGATACCGCAAATCATCATCCACCTGGTGGTGACGGTCCCGATCGTGATCTGGATCATGATCGGCTATTTCGAGACGACGCCGCTGGAATTGGAGGAAGCAGCCCTGATCGACGGCGCCACGCGCTGGCAGGTGTTTCGTCACGTTGCCTTGCCGATCGCCCGACCGGGGATCGCGGTCGCCTTCATCCTGGCGGTGATCTTCTCCTGGAATAATTTCGTCTTCGGCATCGTGCTGGCCGGACGCGAGACGCGTACCCTGCCTGTCGCCGTCTACAACATGATCTCGTTCGACCAGCTCAGCTGGGGGCCGCTTGCGGCGGCCGCCCTCATCGTCACCTTCCCGGTGCTGCTGCTCACCGTGCTCGCCCAGCGGCAGATCGTCGCCGGGCTCACTGCGGGAGCTGTGAAGGGCGGGTGATCGACCCGCTCTCAACCTTTATCCTGAGTTGTGTCGATCATGACCCGAAGACGGCTACGCGCAAAAGCGCCTCCAGAAGCTACTAGCGCGGTCACAGAGGGTCACAGAGTAAGGTCCCCCCGGACGCCGTCGGAGAATCGGCTGTATCCGATATGCCGCGGCCGTAGTATCCTTGTCGGCAGCGGGGCCTTGAGGTCCACGCTAATTCGTCGGCCCGACGTTCGGCCCCCGGAAGCCACCGCTAAAGGCATTTCGAGGAGGTCCCGATGGATACGAACCGTCGCGACGTGCTGTTGGCTGGAGCCTTCGCCGCTTCCACCGCCCTGCTTTGGGGCGTCCCGGCTCGGCTAAGGGCCGAAGGGTCCAATCCGCCGCCAGAAACCACTACAATCCGCCTCGCGAAGAACCCGGTCATCTGCATTGCCCCGCAGTATGTGGTCAGCGACCTGCTGACTGCCGAGGGGTTCACAAATGTCGTTTACGTCCAGTCCGATGGTGGAGTGGAGCAAGCCAAAGCTGTCGGGAAGGGAGATCTCGACTTCACCCTGCATTTCTCCGGCCCGCTTCTTCTTCAGGTCGATCGCGGCTTGAAGGTCACGATTCTGGCCGGGATACATGCCGGCTGCTTCGAGTTGTTCGCCAAGGACGGCATACGCAGCGTCGCCGATCTGAAGGGGCGAACTGTCGGCATTCAGGGGCTCGAGACGAGTCCGCACGTCTTCCTCAGCGCGATGGCGACGCTCGTTGGGCTCGATCCCGCCAGGGACATCGAGTGGGTGACGAGCGGACCAGTCAAACCGATCGAGTTGTTTGCTGAGGGTAAGATCGACGCTTTCCTCGGATTTCCTCCAGAACCGCAGCGCTTGCGTGCGCAGAACATCGGTCATGTCATCGTCAACAGCGCACACGACCGCCCATGGTCGCAGTACTTTTGCTGTATGCTGGCGAGTAATCGCGAATTCGTTCGAAACAATCCCATAGCCACTAAGCGCGTGATGCGCGCCATGCTCCGCGCGACGGACTTGTGCGTGAGCGAGCCGGCCCTAGTTGCCCAACGAATGGTCGATAGGGGCTTCACGGCTCGCCAGGATTACGCGGTTCAGACTCTCGCGGACGTGCCGTACAATCGTTGGCGCGACTACGATCCCGAGGACACAATCCGCTTTTACGCGCTTCGTCTGCGCGAAGCGGGAATGCTGAAATCGAGCCCTGCGAAACTCATCGCAGATGGAGTCGACTGGCGTTTCCTCAACGAGGTTCGACGTGAACTTGGAGGCTGATTCGACGTCGCTTCTTGGTCAGCGCCCGCTTGCCGCGATATCGCGAGCAAGGCGAGACGGCGCATCGGCGAAGGACGGGCTCGTCGGCCTGCGTCCTTCGCTGCGCACGAAATTGCTGGCGGCGTTCCTCGTCATCGAGGCACTCTTGGTCTCGGTCGGAGTGATTGGGCTCCTTTCTCTGCGCGAAGCCGACCTGCGAGCAAACCAAGTAGTTGCCCTGCAGCATAAGATCGAGGCATACCGGCAGGTTCAGCACGATACGCTCAGACAGCTCTATGGCGTATCCACAGCTCTCGCGTTTCCGAACGAAACGACATTGGCGGTGGCACTGCGGCAGATCAACCAGTTCGGGTACGACCTTGATCGGGTCTCATTCGTCGCCAAGGACGAGGTCGCGCTGCTGGATCAGGTGCGACAAGAATATGCGCGCTTCATTGCCGTAGTTTCACACGTCGTCGATCTCGTCCGCAATGGGCGAGCTGCTGAGGCCAAACAGAGCGAGCTCGCGGAACTCGGGCCCCTGGCGGACAAGCTCGAACGACTGACCAATCAATTGGTCAACCGGGCTGAAGCGGACATGGTCGCCGGCATAGATGCGAGCCAGCAAACCTATACCAAATCTCAGATACTTGTCGCCGCCGTCGCGGTCGTAAGTTTCGTGCTTACGCTGGTCCTGGGACATGCGATCTCCCGATCTGTGATCGATCCAGTCCGCACCATCCACGATGGCCTGAATCGAATAGCGGCCGGCGATTTCGCTCAACGGATCGAGGTTCCCAATCGGGACGAACTAGGGGAGCTTGCGGCGCACGTGAATTCGGCCTGCGACGAACTACAACAGCTCTACCAACGCCTTGAGGAGGCCAGCCGTCACAAATCGCAATTCCTCGCAAACATGAGTCACGAATTGCGGACGCCTCTAAACGCAGTGCTCGGCTTTTCAGAGCTCATGCTGGACGGGATTTACGGCGAACCTCCACAAAAAATGCGATCAGCCATCGAACGCATCCAACGGAACGGCAAACATCTGCTCGGCCTCATCAACGACGTCCTTGATCTCTCCAAGATTGAAGCGGGACAGCTTCGACTTTCTTTGGCCGACTATTCCGTAGAGGAACTGGTTAGTGGCGTTTACACCTCCGTTGAATCCCTCGCAGCTGAAAAGAATTTGGGTTTGCGAGTTGCTGTTCCCTCTGGTCTGCCGCCGGCGCGAGGAGACGAACGCAGGCTGGCTCAGGCCCTGTTCAATCTTGTTGGTAACGCGATCAAATTCACCGATGCCGGAGAGGTTCGGATTGAAGTGGAGGCGAAGGGGGATTCCTACAAATTTTCCGTCCAAGACACAGGACCAGGCATCGACGAAGTCGATCAAGCAAAGATTTTCCAGGAATTCCAGCAGGTGGATAACTCGATCACCAAGGCGAAGGGAGGCGCCGGATTGGGCCTCGCCATCGTGAAGCGCATCGTGGAGATGCATGGTGGACAAATCTGGATAGAGTCCCGCCGGGGTCATGGCGCGAGATTTTCATTTTTGGTACCGGCCCGGCTTGAGCAACAGGCGACGCAGACATGAGCAAGCGTGTACTGGTGGTGGAAGATCAGGAGGACAATCGGCAGATTCTGCGCGATCTGCTCGCAAGCGTCGGTTACGAAATGATCGAGGCGCACGACGGCGAAGGAGCGCTCATAGCGGCGCGAACCCAAAGCCCGGACCTGATCCTGATGGACATCCAACTTCCTATTCTTGACGGATACGAGGCGACACGGCGCATTAAGTCACAATCAGATCTCCGCCATATTCCAATCGTCGTCGTCACCTCCTACGCGCTCAGCGGCGACGAAGAAAAGGCGCGCGCGGCAGGCTGCGATGCCTATGTCGCAAAGCCCTACAGCGCACGAAACCTGCTTGAGACGATCAATCGATACCTGACATAGGTTCCGGCGCTCGCCGACGTGGAGCAGAAATGCATGACCCACCGCGCATTCTGATCGTAGATGATAACGAAACGAATCGTTGCCTTCTTACCGCGCGCCTCGGCGCCGAGGGTTATGAGACGACGGAGGCCGAAAACGGCGAGCGAGCGCTCGCAGTCGTGCGTGAATTTGCGCCGGACGTTGTCCTCCTTGACGTCATGATGCCGAAAATCGATGGCTTTGAGGTCTGCCGACGGTTGAAGGGCGACTCCGCGCTTGGATTTGTTCCAATCATTATGGTCACGGCGCGAACTGATTCAAAGGATGTCGTCACGGGACTTAACGCAGGCGCGGACGAATATCTGACCAAACCCATCGACCACGCAGCACTGGTTGCGCGCGTGCGCTCGATGCTTCGAATCAAGGAATTGCATGATCGAGCGGAAGCCCAGGCGACCGAACTCGCATCATGGAACAGAACGCTTGAGCAGCGCGTCGTCGAGCAGCTTGCACAGATTGAACGCGTTAGCCGCTTGAAGCGTTTTCTGTCGCCACAGATAGCGGAACTGATCCTTTCTTCCTCGCCATATGACGCCTTGGCCAGTCACCGCAGGCAGGTGAGCATCGTCTTCTGTGATCTGCGGGGATTTACTGCATTTGCGGAAATCGCCGAGCCCGAGGAGGTGATGGCCGTGATGCGCGAGTATCATGCAACCCTGGGCTCCCTCACCCATGAATTTGAAGGCACATTGGAGAGATTCTTAGGCGACGGAATCATGGTCATTTTCGGCGATCCGATTCCTTGTCCCGATCCGTGCGCGCCAGCTGTTCGGATGGCGATCGCGATGCGGGGTCGTCTGTCCGAATTATCCAGCAAATGGCGGCGCGAAAGCCATGAGCTCGGTTTTGGAATCGGCATCGCCTATGGATATGCGACGCTCGGCGCCATCGGCTTCGAGGGCCGCTCTGAATACAGCGCGACCGGGACCGTGGTTAATCTCGCGGCCCGTCTTTGCGCGGAGGCGCGCGACGGCCAGATTTTGATCGACGGCAAAGTGCGCGCGGCCCTCGACAGAAGGGTGACAGCGGAGCCCATAGGTGAACTGGCGCTCAAAGGCTTACATAGACCAATAGCGGCGTACAACGTGCTTGAGATGACTTGAGCGGGATGGCGATCACATCTGCCCTGATGTCAGCTTTCCGGGGCAACGCGGAAATGACCAATTCAGTGCAGGACCCAGCATACGGACGGAATACAGACAGCAGCCGGGCAGCCTGCCGCCGCCCGGCCGCAAATCGCCTTTCCCCACCCTACTCCGCCGGCGCGGCCGACATCTCCGGATGCGCAGCGTAATGCTCGCTGCTGCCGAGCCTGGCAAGCCCAAATAGGCCTGCGGCCACCACGGCATAAGCTAGCGCAACCGCAGGCGTAACGCCGAAGCCGCCGCCGATGCCGACGGCCTCACCGTGCATGAAACCGAAGTAAGTGAGCACGGCACCGACCAGCGCGAAAGCCGAGGCCTTCTCGAAGTCGCGCTCGATGATGAAGACGCCGATGGCTCCCAGCACGAGGCCGCCGAGGATCGAGCCGCCGCCCATCACTTCGAGGCCGTGATAGAACACGCCCTGCTGCGGCAGCGCGGCGATCGCGGCTGCCTTGACTGCGTCGGCCTTATCGGCCGCCATACCGCCAACGGTCGCCGCCGCATTCATGGTCGAGCCCAGCATCGTATCGATCTGGAGTTTTGCCCAGGCCGCAAGATGCGGCGTCAGCGCCAGCACGATCGCCGGCGCGTGCTTGACCGGCGTGGTCTGGAACGCCTGTGCGCCGATCAGCATGCCGATATAGAGCAGGATCGGCGAGATCGCGACCACGGGCACGAGCGCGAGCAGCACCGAGATGATGCCGAACCAGGACAGCACCACCACCATCACGCCTGTTGCGGCCGAATAGCCGATCCGGCCGCCCATCGCCTTCCAGCCGGGATGGCCGATATAGACCGCGTTGATGAAGGGGTTGCCCATCAGGCAGCCGATCAGGCTGACCACGCCGTCGGCGGTCAGCACGCGCGTGGTCGGATATTCGTCACCGGCCGCTTCCGCGCTCTCGACATTGTCCATGGCCTCGACGAGGTCGTAGATGCCGAACGGAATCGCCGTGACCAGGATGATGCCGAGGAACTCGAAGCCGGAGAAGACGTAGCCGACGGCCGGCAGCGGCACCGAGAAGCCGAAATTGGCGAAGGCATCGCCGACGCCCTTCAGGCTGAGGCCGCCGAGACCGAGGCCGAACAGGTTCGAGCCCCAGGCGATGATCATGCCGACGGCGATCGCGATCAGGCCCGCGGGAATGCCCTTGGGATACTTCACGCCGCCGAACCAGCTCACCAGGATGATGGCGAAGCAGACCAGGCCGATCTGCGGCGTCATATACATCTCCAGCGCCGGACGCATCGAGATGAAGGTGACGGAGACGCCGGCGAGTGTGCCGAGCAGCGCCGCGCGCGGCGTGATCCTGCGGATGAACGGCGCGATGAAGCCGCCGATCATCAGGATGAAACTCTGGAAGAATACCCAGACCAGGCCGGCCGACCAACCTTTGAGGGGATCGCCGGTCTTGATCGTGATCGGCAGCATGATCACGAAGGTGACGATGAACATGTGCGGCACGCTGACGCCGGACGGCAGCGCGCAAACGTCGTAGCGGCCGGTCTTCTGTGCGAGCCGATAGGCAAGGAAGGCGTAGTAGAAGGTCGAGAGGCACATCATCAGCCCGAGCGCGGGCAGGATGCGGCCGAACACGAGACTGTCCGGCATCTTCAGCACGAAGCGCAACAGCCCTGTGAGCACCAGCATGTTGACGAGGATGTTGGTGCCGAAGCCGAAAAACGCGTTCCAGTCGCCGGATGTCCATAGCGCCGGCTGAAAAGCGGACTTGCCGGCCGTCCCCGTCGATGTGCTCATGGTCATGCCCCTATGTGGTCGAAGTCTTCAACGCCTCCAGTACTGCGGCCGAGCTGGCTACCCAGCCGAAGATTCCGCCCTGGGCCTTGATCATCTTCAGGCCCATCTCGTGAAACTCGGGAAAATAGGACGCGCAGCCGTCCGAGATGACGACGCAGCGATAACCGCGGTCGTTGGCTTCGCGCACGGTGGTGTTGACGCAGACTTCCGTCGTGACGCCGCACACCAACAGATTTTCGATGCCGTATTTCTCGAGCACGTCGGTGAGCTCGGTGGCGTAGAACGCGCCCTTGCCGGGCTTGTCGATGACGATCTCGCTGTCGAGCGGATAGAGCTCGGGAATGATGTCATGGCCGGCTTCGCCGCGGATCAGGATCCGACCCATCGGGCCGGGGTCGCCGATGCGCAGGGACGGCGCGCCGCGCTCGACCTTGGCCGGCGGCGCGTCGGAGAGATCGGGCAGATGCCCTTCGCGCGTGTGGACTACGAGCATCCCGCTCGCGCGCGCAGCCGCCAGCACGGCACCGATCGGCTTAACTGCGCGTGCAAGCTGGCTCACGTCATTGCCGAGCGTCTCGCCGAAGCCGCCGGGCTCCATGAAGTCGCGCTGCATGTCGATGATGACGAGCGCGGTGGTCGACCAGTCCAGCTTGATCGGCTCGGGCTCGGCGACGATGGTGCCTGATGCCGGCTTGCTTGAGTTCAACATGACCCACGCCCCCGCGAGAACTCTCTTTGCCAAGAGTTCTGCAAGCGCCGTGCCATTGTGTACAATGGCTGGCGGCGTCGGGACGCGTGGGAATTCCTTGCGCTTTCAATATGTTATGCGAAGGGCCCGCCGCTGCTTATTCGCTGTGCGACGGCTTGGCGACGGGCATCTGCTCAAGGCTTGGGCGACGCCGCAACTCTCTCCGCTCGTCATTCCGGGGGCGCGATAAAGTCGCGAGCCCGGAATCCATACTCCCGATCGTGGTTATGGATTCCGGGCTCGACGCTTCGCGTCGCCCCGGAATGACGAAGGAGAAAGTAGCGCTAGCCCGGTGCGCGACCGTAGAGCTGGCGATACTCGTCCTGATACGGCGCGTAGGAATCCTTCATGGTCGCCATGTTGAGCAGCATGGTCGCAACCAGCGTGTTGGCCTTGTCGAACACGCGCGTCTTCGCCCAGGCGCTTTCGGTGCGTCGGCTGCCGGAGAGCGCGACCACCTCGCGCTCGACCTCGTACTCCTGATCGACGAAGAGCGGTCCCTTCACGAGGCGGATTTCCTGGTCGGCGAACAGGCCGACGGCCGGGCCCTTGGTCGGCAGCGGATCGTCCTTCGAGCGGTACTGGAAGAGCACGCTCAGCATCTCCATCGGGATGATCGCCCTGCTCCACGGGTTGTCCGCCCCCGCATAGTACGGCGAATTCTCGGTGATCACGGCAAGCTTCTGCCGCAGCGAGAACGGATAGAGGTCGCCCATGTTCTGGTCGAAGGCCATCCGCACCGTCTGGCGCTTGCTGGTTTGGCCAAGCTTCACGTCACGCAGGATCACGGGGTCAGCGAGCGGCTTGAGCTCGCCCAGGCGCGCTTCGAGCGCGGTCGGCGCCGAGGGCTCGCCGACCGAAGCTGTGCCGCGCAGCACCTCGGTGCCGTCGCGCTTCACCATCTGGATCGCGCATTGCCGCGCACCGCTTGCAGGCTTTGACACGATCGCCTGAACCTCCTCGCCTTCGTAGCAGACGGCGCGGTAATGCGCGGAGAGACAGCCGCTCTCGAACCAGGCCTGGCCCCACAATCGCGCGCCGAGCGGGGCGAACTGGCTGAAATGCGTCGGACCCTCGATGGTGCCGCCCTTGAAGCCGAGCTTTTGTGCCGTCGCATCGTCGTGGATCGAGGCGTGCGCGTCGTAGGTCTGCGCCTGGAGCATCTGGCGCGGCTGGCGCCACGGGCCGACAAGGGCCTCCGCCATTTCGGTGATCTCAGTGTCGAACGCATTGGGCATCGGGGCCTCCTCGGAAACAAGCCATGACTAGCAGGACCGACACGGATGCGGCCAGCGATATTGACTTCGCCGACCCATGCTTTTGACTGCGGGCCTCTGCTTCGTGCGCCGCCGCCTTCTCCCGCGGCGCATTTCCCCGCCGGAACTATAATAAAAAGGATCCCGAGATGACGCTGATGCAGGTCGAGCTGGAGGACAAGTACCGGCTCGAAGCCAAGCGGATCTACCTTTCCGGCACATAGGCCCTGGTTCGGCTCCCCATGTTGCAGCGCGAACGCGACCGGCTGCAAAACCTCAACACCGGCGGTTTCATCTCCGGCTATCGCGGCTCGCCGCTAGGCATGTACGACCACGCGCTGTGGCGCGCGAAGTCGCACCTCGCACAGCACGACATCGCCTTCGTGCCCGGCCTGAACGAGGACCTCGCCGCCACCGCCGTGTGGGGCAGCCAGCAGGTCGGCTTGTTCCCCGGCGCCAAGGTCGATGGCGTGTTCGGCATCTGGTACGGCAAGGGCCCCGGCGTCGACCGCTCCGTCGATGCGCTGAAGCATGCCAATGCCGCCGGCACCTCCCGCAATGGCGGCGTGCTGGCGCTCGCCGGCGACGACCACGGCTGCCAGTCCTCGACATTGGCGCATCAGAGCGAGCAGGTGTTCGCCGCCGCGCTGATCCCCGTGATCAACCCGTCGACGCTGCAGGACTATCTCGATCTCGGTCTCTATGGTTTTGCGCTGTCGCGCTTCTCCGGCTGCTGGATCGGCTTCAAGGCGATCGGCGAGACGGTGGAGAGTTCGGCATCGATCTACAGCGACCCTGCGCGCATCCAGATCAAGATTCCTGACGATTTCGAGATGCCGCCCGGTGGCCTCAACATCCGCTGGCCCGATCCGCCGCTGGAGGCGGAGAAGCGTCTGTTCGGCCCGAAGATGGCGGCCGTGCAGGCCTTTGCGCGCGCCAACCAGCTCGATCGCATTGTGCTCGATTCAAAACCCGCGCGTCTCGGCATCATTGCGACCGGAAAGGCCTATCTCGACCTGCGGCAGGCGCTGGCCGACCTCGGCATCAGCGACAAGGACGCGCAGGATCTGGGCCTGCGCATCTACAAGGTGGCGCTGACCTGGCCGCTGGAGGAAAGCGGCGCGCGGCGCTTTGCCGAAGGTCTTCAGGACGTGCTCGTGGTCGAGGAGAAGCGCGGCTTCATCGAGGACCAGTTGATGCGCATCCTCTACAATTTGGATGCCTCCAAGCGCCCCTCGATCGCCGGCAAGCGCGACGAGAGCGGCGCGACGCTCCTGCCGAGCGAAGGCGAATTGACGCCGACCTTGGTTGCCGCCGCGCTGGTCGCACGGCTGCGCCGTCTCGGCCATCAGAGCCCGCTGCTCGAACAGCGGCTGGCGCGGCTCGAAGCCTTTGAAAAACCTTTCACGGCGTCGGCGCCGATCAAGTTGTCGCGCACCCCGTTCTTCTGCTCGGGCTGCCCGCACAACACGTCGACCCGCGTGCCCGAAGGCAGCCGCGCCATGGCCGGCATCGGCTGCCACGGCATGGCGCTGAGCATGCCGGCGCGGCGCACCGACCTGATCTCGCATATGGGCGCCGAAGGCGTGAGCTGGATCGGACAAGCACCGTTCACCAGCGAGAAGCACATCTTCCAGAACCTCGGTGACGGCACCTACACGCATTCCGGCCTGCTCGCCCTGCGCGCCGCCGCAGCCGCCGGCATCAGCATCACCTACAAGATCCTGTATAACGACGCGGTCGCGATGACGGGCGGCCAGCCCGCCGAAGGCAGCTTTAACGTCGCGCAGATCGCCCACCAGGTCTGGGCCGAAGGCGTCAAGCGGCTCGCGATCGTCTCCGACGATCCCTCGAAATATCCCGCTGGCAATTATTTCCCGCAGGGCGCGACCATCCATCACCGCCGCGAACTCGATGCCGTGCAGCGCGAGATGCGCGACATCAAGGGTCTCACCGTCATCATCTACGACCAGACCTGCGCCGCGGAAAAGCGCCGCCGCCGCAAGCGCGGGCTCTATCCCGATCCGCAGAAGCGCGCCTTCATCAACGAGCTCGTCTGCGAGGGTTGCGGCGATTGCTCGCAGGCTTCCAACTGCGTGTCGGTGCAGCCGCTGGAGACCGAGTTCGGGCGCAAGCGGCAGATCGACCAGTCGAACTGCAACAAGGACTTTTCCTGCGTCGAGGGCTTTTGCCCGAGTTTTGTCACCGTCCATGGCGGCACGCTGAAGCGCATCAAGACCTCGGCGGTCGACTCCGGCCAGCTGTTCGCGGACCTGCCGCTGCCGCCGGCGCGCACGCTCGACGGCCCCTACAACATCCTCGTCACCGGCATCGGCGGCACCGGCGTCATCACCATTGGTGCGCTGCTCGGCATGGCCGCGCATGTCGACGGCAAGGGCTGCTCGGCACTCGACTTCACCGGCCTGTCGCAGAAGAACGGCGCCGTCATGAGCCATGTGCGCATCGCGCCGCAGCCGGAGGACATTTCGGCGGTCCGCATCACAACGGGAGGCGCCGACGTCATCCTCGGCTGCGACATGATCGTCTCGGCCGGCCCGACCGCGCTCTCCCGCGCCGAGCGCGGCGTGACCAAGGCCTATATAAATGCCGACCTCCAGCCGACCGCGAGTTTCGTGCAAAACCCCGATCTCGATTTCGAGATGGGCGCGATGCAGGACGTGCTGCGCGAGGCGATCGGCGACAAGAATCTCGACATTGTCGATGCCACCGGCATTGCCGCGGCCCTGATGGGCGACTCTATCGCGACCAATCCGTTCATGCTCGGCTTTGCCTTCCAGAAGGGCGCGATCCCGCTGTCGCTGGAAGCGCTGCTCCGCGCCATCGAGATCAACGGCGCGGCGATCGAGATGAACAAGCTCGCCTTCACCTGGGGCCGGCTTGCCGCGCACGACATGTCGCGTGTACGCAGCGTGCTCCAGTTCAAGAGCAGGGCATCCGCGCCGGTCAAATCGCTCGACGAGATCATCGCCACCCGCACGGAATTTCTCACAAACTATCAGGACAAGGCCTATGCGGACCGCTACCTCGCGGGCGTCGCCAGGGTCCGCAAGGCCGAAAGCGCGGCCCTGCCCTCGTCCACGGAGCTGACGGAAGCGGTCGCAAAGAACCTGTTCAAGCTGATGGCCTACAAGGACGAATACGAGGTCGCCCGGCTCTACACCGACGGCAGCTTTGCGAAAAAACTGTCGGAAAAGTTCGACGGGGATTTTGCACTGAAGTTCAACCTGGCGCCGCCGATCTTCGCCCGTCGCGACGCGGCCACCGGCCGTCTCCGGAAGCAGGAGTTCGGCGGCTGGATGATCCACGTCTTCGGCGTGCTGGCAAGGCTGAAATTTTTACGCGGCACCGCCTTCGATCCGTTCGGCCGCACCGAGGAGCGCAGGAGCGAGCGCAAGCTGGTCGAGGACTATTTTGGCATGCTCGACCAGCGGATCGCGACGCTGACCGCCGCGCAAATTCCTCTGCTGTCACGGCTCGCGCGCGTGCCGGAGACGATCCGCGGTTTTGGCCACGTCAAGGACGCCAACATCAAGCAGGCCATGGCCGAGACCGCGCGGCTGGAAGCCGAGCTGGAGAACAGCACCTTCGCGGCGGCGGCGGAGTAACGGCCAAGCGCGCGCCGGCATGACAGTGGAGAGGATGGCTAGACTGAAGCTGTGGCCAGAGATGATGTGACGCTTCCACCCTCCGCCAGATGCCGCCCCGCAATGTACCCGAACGTCAACGCCGGCCCGAGCGTGATGCCGGGCCCCGGATAATTCCCGTTCATGATCGAGCCCATGTCGTTGCCGCAGGCATAGAGGCCGGCGATCGGCGTGCCGTCCTCGCGCAGCACGCGCGCCTGCGCATCGACCTTCATGCCGATGGCGGTGCCGAGATCGGCGGGATAGATGCGCAACGCAAAGAACGGGGCGCGCTGGATCGGCGCGACGCAAGGGTTGGGCTTGCGCGCGGCGTCGCCGAGATGGCGCTGATAGATCGTGCTGCCGCGGCCAAATTCTGGATCCTGGCCGCTTGTCGCATTGGCATTGTAGTCCGCGACTGTCGCGGCGAGCGAGGACGGGGCGACGCCAATCCTCTCGGCCAGTTGCGCGATGCTGGGCGCCTCGATCAACTCGCCGCTCCTGACATAGCGCCGGACATTCCAGGTGAAGGGCTTGATGCGACCGAGGCCGTAGGTCCAGAGAAAGTCGCGGTCGCAGATCAGATGGAAGGGACGGTCGGGCTCGCCATTGCCGTCGCGGAGCATGCCGAGCACGAATTCATGATAGGACAGCGCCTCGTTGATGAAGCGCCGGCCGGCCGCATTGACGGCGATGATTCCCGGCTTGGCGCGGTCGGTGACGGTGTGCGGGAAGACGCCGCGGCTCCCGTCGTCGCGCCGGAACAGCGAGGCCGGCACCCAATAAGCGGGGCTCGTGGCATCGCGGTTGAGCGCAGCGCCGCTTGCGGTCGCAAGGCGCAGTCCGTCCCCGGTGCCGGCGGTGCTGGTCGCCGACACGAATCCCGCAGCCGGAGGAAAGAAGCGCTTGCGCAAATGCGCATCGTGCGAGAAGCCGCCGGTCGCCAGCACCACACCGCGGCGCGCCGCGATGGTGCGATCGCGCGCGCCATGGCGGATCGTCACGCCGCTGACGCGCCCACCTTCGACGACGAGGTCCTCGACGTCGGCGCTGAAGAGCATCTCGACCTGCCGCGCCAGCAGCGAGGCATAGAGCCGGGCTGCGAGCGCGTTGCCGAGATGCAGCGTGGTGCCGCGTGGCGCGTGCAGGCGCTGCCGGGCATATTGAGAGAGCAGCCGCATCGAACGCAGCGTCGATCGAAACGATTTCCCGATCTTGCGCAGATGCGGGATGTCGAGCCGGTTCACCATCATCCCGCCGAACAGCGTGAACTCCGGCAGCGGCGGCCGCAGCCGCGCAAAGCCCGGGCCGAGCCTGGTGCCGTCAAACGCCACCGGCTCCAGCACCCGGCCGCCCGCGGTGGCACCTAACCGTTCCGGATAATAGTCGGGATAGACCTTCACCGGCTGGAGCCGCACCTCCGTGTTGGCCTCCAGATACGCGATCGCCTCGGGGCCGCGCGCAAGGAAGGCAGCACGCGGGCCCGCATTGGCGGGCTCGGGGACGGTGCTTGCGAGATACTGGACGGCATCCGTGACGCTGTCCGACAGCCCCACCTCTTTCATCTTGCCGTTCGCGGGAATCCAGACCATGCCGCCCGACCACGCGGTGGTACCGCCGACAAAGGCCGTCTTCTCGATCACCAGCACGCGCAGGCCTTCAGCGGCGGCGACGGCCGCCGCCGTCATGCCGCCGGCACCGGCGCCGATGACGACGACGTCGTAGCTCTCCCGCACGGGCATCATGCCGCCGAATTCCAAGGACGAGGCATGACACCGTCATACCTCGCCCCGCGGGTCCCGCGCTAGCGGGCCGGCTTGCGCTCGACCGGGTCGATGTCGATCGCCCGCAGGCGCCCAAGCCGCAGCACGTCCATGGCGAGGTGCCGGCCGATGCGGTCGCGGTCGAGCACGCGGATCAAATCGTCGACGCCGTTGATCTCGACACCGTCGAGCCGGATGACGACGTCGCCGGGCAAGAGCCCCGCCTTCGCGGCCGGCCCATCCGGCTCGATCTGCGCCAGCAGCGCGCCCATCTTGTTCTCGACCGCGGCCAGCACCGCATGCCGCCGCGGGATCGGCGCGGTCTGGCCGGCCACGCCGATATAGGCGCGACGGACATAGCCGTGACGGATGATCTCCGACAGCACGAACTGCGCGGTGTTGCTCGCAACCGCGAAACAGATTCCTTGCGCGCCGTTGATGATGGCGGTGTTGATCCCGATCACCTCGGCCCTCGAGGACACCAGTGGCCCGCCGGAATTGCCGGGGTTGAGCGCGGCATCGGTCTGGATCACGTCCTCGATGGTCCGCCCGCTCACGGAGCGGATGGAACGTCCGAGCGCGGAGACCACACCGGCGGTGACGGTGGACTCAAAGCCCAAGGGATTGCCGATCGCGATCACGAGCTGGCCGCGCTGGAGCGTCTTGGAGTTGCCGAGTGAGGCATAACGGAGGTCGCGGACACCGTTGGCACGCAAGAGTGCCAGATCGGTGTCGGGATCGACGCCTAGCACCCGGGCGTCGCCGACATTGCCCTCGATGTCGCGCAGCCGAATCTCCTTGGACTGCCCGACCACATGGCTGTTGGTCAGGACGAGACCGTCAGGCGAGATCACGATGCCGGAACCAAGCCCGCCGCGCTCGCGACCGTTGGGCACCTTCGGCCCGGTCTCGACACGCACCACGGCCGGCCCCACCCGCTCCGTCACGCCGATCACGGCGTTGGAATAGGCGTCGAGCAGGTGCTGGTCGTCGGCAGGGGTGGATGGAACGGGTTGCGGCGGCAGGTCGCCACCGCTGACATCTGAGGTAAGATCTAACATGGCGAATTTCCTTCGCGCGTCAGATGGTTACCTCCGACTTATAATGCAAGCCGGGCGAACTTCACGAACAGCTTAACTGACCTGACGCATCGTACGAGCTCGGGCCTTGACGGGATCGAGCAGCGACCAATCGCCATCCTGAAGTACATGCCCCTTCGGGAATGGCGCGCGCGCCTCGAGCCCGAGCGAGCGCAGCACGCGCTCGTCGCGGTAGTAGCACTGCAAGACGACGCGGACGAGCGTCGCCGCCGCCGCGCCGCCGGTCTCACGGAACTCTTTGATAACGCCGTCGCGCGCTGCCGGATCGAGATCGGCGAGCGGCATGCCCGCGAGACGGGCGAGATGGTCAAGCGCCTCGCCGACCAGCTTTGCATCGCGGCCAAGCGTGGCGAGCATGTCGACCTGGATGGCGTCGTCATCCGCGCCCGGCACGCGGTATTCTTCGCTGGCCGGGATGATCATGGCGGCGACGGTGCGCAAATCCTGGCGCTGCCGCGGCGTGAGGGGGAGTTGGTCCGGCATGATCCTGTCCTAGTCGAAGAGATTGGCGAGGCGCTGCTTCATCTGATCGGCGACGTAGAGTGCGATGGCCTGGATGGTCGAGGTCGGGTTGACCCCGCCCGAGGTGACGAAGACGCTGCCGTCGACGATGAAGAGGTTTTTCACGTCATGCGAGCGGCCCCATTCGTTGACCACGGAGCGCTCGGGATCGGTGCCCATCCGCGCGGTGCCGAGCAGGTGCCAGCCGCCCCAGGGGATCGGACTGTTGATGCAGATGTCGGTGGCTCCTGCGGTCTCCAGCACCTCCCGGCCGCGCGCCAGCGCGTGCTCCATCATCTTCCGGCTGTTCTCGCTGATCGTGTAGTCGATCCTGGGTGCGGGAATGCCGTGGCTGTCCTTCAGGACGGGATCAAGCGTAACTTGATTGTGCTCCTCTGGCAGATCCTCGCAGATCGCGGAGAAACCGAGCCGATGGCCGTTGAGCTTGCGGAACACACGGTGATGATCCGCGCCCCAGGGCAGAATACCCTTCTGCTCGCTGACGACAGCCTCGAACACCGGCCCCGCGCCACGCACGAACTGCACGCCATAGCCGCGGACGAAGCCGCGCGAGAGATCCGTGTCATACCACTCCTTGCTCCACAGGCAGGTCGGCGGCGCACGGTTGCTGTCGGTCGGCTCCTTCACATAGCCGTAGATCTGCGCGTAGGGGTGGAACATCAGGTTCTTGCCGACGAGGCCCGACGAATTGGCAAGGCCGTTCGGGAAACGGCCGGAGGCCGAGTTCAGCAGCAGCCGCGGCGTGCCGACGCCGTTGCAGGCGATGATGACGACATGAGCCGGTTGAAACTGCTCGACGCCGTCCTTGTCGTAGTAGACGACGCCCGAGGCCATGCCGTTGTCATCGGTCGTGATCTCGCGCACCCGGCAATGGGTGCGGAGCTCGACGCCGGCGCGGATCGCCTGCGGCCAGTAGGTAATGTCGGTCGAGGACTTTGCGCCTTGCGCGCAGGCCGGCGTGCAATGGCCGAGATTGATGCAGCGCGCCCTGCCCTCGTAATCCATCGTCGCGACCGTCGTATCCGACGGCCACCAGTGCCAGCCGAGCTTGTTCATGGCCTTGCCGATCAGCGGGCCTGATAGCCCGAGCGGCTGCGGCGGCATCGGTGGATGGGTCAGCGGCGACAGCGGGTCGCCCGACAAGCCAGACGTCCCCATGATGCGGTCGTTCTCTTCGAAGAACGGCACCAGCGTGTCGTAGTCGATCGGCCAGTCGTCGGCGACGCCGTCGAGCGTCTTGACCTTGAAATCGGAGGGATGCAGCCGCGGCCAATGCGCGGTGTACATCACCGTGGAGCCGCCGACCGCGTTGTAGTTGACGACCTTGATCGGCGAATTGTCGTCGTTGATCGGATAGTCCTCGGGTCGGCCGCGCACGTTCGGGCTGGTCGCCCACTCGCCGTAGAATTTGGCCTCCCAGTCGCGGCCGGTGCTCGGATATTCCGCCGGGTTCATCCAGCCGCCCTGCTCGAGACACAGGATGTGCATCTTGGTCTCGGCCAGTGACCACGCGACGGCGGCGCCTGATGCGCCCGCCCCGATGATCAGGACGTCCACGGGGTCGTTCATGCCGGTACTTCCTCCCGCCCTCGCCGCTTCCCGGGCGATTCGGCCATTCTCAGCCTGCTTGCAGCGCCAAACGATAGGGGCAGAGCGGCGGGCGAGTAAAGCCATCCGCCGGGAATGTCGCACTTCGCTGAGCGCAGACCATTGGTCTTGCCATGTCCGGATGCTAGGAACGGGGCGAAAAAGCAAATCGATAGCGAGTCCGCATGTCCTTCAGGAATTTCCTTACCGCAGTCGCTCTGATCGTCGTGGGATGTTTCGCGGGCTCAGTCCCGACCCTGGCCGTGACCGGGACCGCCGTTGTGCGCGATGCCAACTCCATTCAGATCGCTGACGTGACCTACCGGCTCGACGGCGTCGACGCGCCGGAACTCGACCAGACCTGCATCGACGACCACGCCGACCCCTGGACCTGCGGCCTTGAGGCCCGCGACCAGCTCACCAAGCTGATCAAGGGTCGCTCGGTACGCTGCGACGACGTGGGCCCCGAAAAGAACTTTGGCAAGCGGCACCGCGCCATCTGCACGGCCGACGGCGACAAGGCGACGCTGAACGAGCAACTGGTCCGCCTCGGCTACGCGATCGCGCGTGAGCCGGTGAAGGCGAACGTCAAGCCAGCCGCCACCGAGGCCAAGACGGCCTCGGCCGGTATCTGGAAGGGCTGTTTTGTTGCGCCGCAGGAATTCCGCACGGGGAAAAAGGACGGCGCACTGCTCGGCACCGCCTGCCGCACCGACCGCGACAAGGAAATCCGCGCCGTGCTGTTTCCGGAGGAGCTGACGATGCCGCCGAGCTGCAGCATCAAGGGCAAGCTCGCCGTACGCGCCCGCGTCACCGGCAATATCGGCATCTATCATTTGCGGGGCTGCCCGAGCTACTCGGGCACGACCAAGCCGGACCGCTGGTTCTGCTCCGAGGACGACGCCCAGGCGGCCGGCTTCCGCAAGGCCTATAACTGCCGCCGGCCGAAGTAGCGCTTGCTTCGCCTCTCCCCGCATCCGCCTTCGCTAAAGCTTCGGCGGACAAGCGCGGGGCGAGGGAGATCGAGCAACGTGCTCGCCTTACTGTGCCCGCCCGCCTCACTGCATCCGCATGATCTGATCCATCGGCGGCATGTTCTGGTTCAGATGCGACATGATCCAGACCGAGCCGCCGACCACCAGGAACACGATGAAGAGACCGAAGGCCAGAGCCAGCACGTTGTTGGTGTTGTCGGGCCCGGTCGTGATGTGCAGGAAGAACACGAGGTGCACGCCCATCTGCGCGATCGCCAGCACGATCAGGGCGACGGGGATGGAGGGCTGCCAGACCAGCGTCGTGCCGGCGACGAAGAAGGACGTCGCGGTGAGCAGAAGCGCAAGTGCAAGGCCGATGACGTAACCGAGCACGCGGGCGCCGACATCATGTTCGCCCTCATCGCCCGGCGCGAAGCTGGTGTCGCTATGGTCTGACAGTTCGCTCATGGGGTACTCCCGAGCAGATAGACGACGGAAAACACCGCGACCCAGATGATATCGAGTGCATGCCAGAACAGTGCAAAGCACAGCAGCCGCCGCATGATGTCGGCGCGAAAACCTTTTGCGAAAACCTGGGCCATCATGGTGAGCAGCCAGAGGATGCCCGCCGTGACATGCAGGCCGTGGCAGCCGACCAGCGTGAAGAACGCCGTGAGGAAGGCGCTACGGGTGGGACCGGCGCCGCGCGCGACGAGGGCGGCGAACTCGCGGAACTCGAGGGCGAGGAAGATCAGTCCGAGTACGCCGGTCGCGGCCATCGCGAGGTAGAACCAAAGCCTGTTGCGGACATCGGCGGCGATGCTCGCCATGCCGCAGGTAAAGCTCGAGAGCAGCAGGCAGACCGTCTCGATCGCGACGTTGCGCTGATCGAACAGTTCTGCGCCCTTCGGTCCATCAGCGGTCTGGCCGAGCAGCACCGCATAGGCCGCGAAGAAGCAGGAGAACATCACGATGTCGGAGAGCAGGAAGATCCAGAAACCGAAGCCGGTGACCACGCGCTTCGGCGCCGGGCCGGGATGCTCGATCACCAGTCCGATGTGATGGGGATCCCCATGCCCATGCCCGTGGCCGGCCGTCGCCGCTATCGCCATCACACGGACCCCGCGAGGCTAACGAGATTGCGCCGTTCCTCGATGTTGGCGCGATCGATGCGCGCGACGTCGGCGGCCGGAATGACGTATTCGTCATGATCGCGCCAGGCGAACACGACGAAGGTTGCCCAGGCCCCGATAAGACCCAGAATCACCATCCACCAGATATGCCAGATCAGGGCAAAGCCCATGATGCTGGCAAAGAACGCGCAGACGAACCCGGTCGGCGAATTCCGGGGCATCTCGATATCCTGATACTCCGGCTGCGCGTGCGCGAACTGCTGCTGCCTGGCCTTCGCCTTCATCTCCCAATAGGCATCCTCGCCGCGGACATCGGGTGAGATGGCAAAATTGAACACCGGCGGCGGCGACGACGTTGCCCATTCCAGCGAGCGTCCGTCCCAGGGATCGCCGGTACGGTCGCGCAGCGACTCGCGATTGCGGATGCTGACGACGAGCTGCACGACCTGACAAACCACCGCCATGGTCAGGATCGCCATGCCGATGACGGCCACGATCATCCAGGGCCGCCATACCGCGACATCATAATGCTGCATCCGCCGCGTCATGCCCAGCATGCCCGCGGCATAGAGCGGGATGAAGGTGACGTAGAAGCCGATGAAGGTGCACCAGAACGCGGCCTTGCCCCAGCGCTCGTCCAGGCGAAAGCCGAACGCCTTGGGAAACCAGTAGGTGAAGCCGGCAAAGGCGCCGAACAGCACGCCGCCGATGATGACGTTGTGGAAGTGCGCCACCAGGAACATGCTGTTGTGCAGGATGAAGTCGGCCGGCGGCACCGCGACCAGCACGCCGGTGAGGCCGCCGATGATGAAGGTCACCATGAAGCCGACCGACCACAACATCGGCGTCGTGAAGCGGATGCGGCCGCCATACATCGTGAACAGCCAGTTGTAGATCTTCACGCCTGTCGGAATGGCAATGATCATGCTGGCGATGCCGAAGATGGCGTTGACGTCGGGCCCCGCCCCCATGGTGAAGAAATGATGCAGCCACACCATGAAGGAGATGACGCAGATCGCCATGGTCGCGAGCACCATGGAGCGGTAGCCGAACAGCGGCTTGCCGGAGAAGGTCGACACCACCTCGGAGAAGATGCCGAAGGCCGGCAGCACGAGAATGTAGACCTCCGGATGTCCCCACGCCCAGATCAGGTTCATGAAAATCATGACGTTGCCGCCGGCCTCGTTGGTGAAGAAGTGGAAGCCGAGATAGCGGTCGAGCAGCAGCATCGCGAGGGTGGCCGTGAGGATCGGGAATGCCGCGACCATCAGGAGACTTGAGGCGAGCGTGGTCCAGCAGAACATCGGCATGCGCAGATAGTTCATGCCCCTGGTGCGCAGCTTCAGCACGGTCGTGACCAGATTGATGCCGGCGACCAGCGTGCCGACGCCGGATATCTGCAGCGACCAGGCGTAGTAGTCGACGCCCACACCCGGTGAGTAGACCAGGCCCGAGAGCGGCGGAAAGGCGAGCCAGCCGGTACGCGCGAACTCGCCGATCACCAGCGAGAGATTGACCAGAAGCGCGCCGGTCGCCGTCAGCCAGAAACCCACCGAATTCAGCGTCGGAAAGGCGACGTCGCGCACGCCGAGCTGGAGCGGCACGACGAGGTTCATCAGCCCGATCACGAACGGCATCGCCACGAAGAAGATCATGATGGTGCCGTGGGCCGAGAATATCTGGTTGTAGTGCTCGGGCGGAAGGTAGCCCTGCGACTGGTAGGCGATCGCCTGCTGGATCCGCATCAGGATCGCGTCGCTGCCGCCGCGCAAAAACATCACGGACGCCAGCAGCACGTACATGACGCCGATCCGCTTGTGATCGACGCTGGTGATCCACTCGCGCCAGAGATAAGGCAGATGCCCCTTCACCACGACCCAGATCAGCACCGCCAGCAAGGCAACGATCACGACGCCGCCGGCAACGAGCGGGATCGGCTGGTCGAACGGGATCGCCGACCAGGTGAGCTTACCGAGCATGCTGGCCTCCGCTGTGCGGCGCATCGGAGGCGACCTGCGGGCCGGGCCCGGGCGGGATATGCTGGGTCGCAATCAGGTCGAACAGGCGGGGATCGTCGAGCCGGTAGACCGGCCTGCCCGCCTCGATCCCCTGCTGCATCAGTTTCTTGTAGCTCTCCTCGTTCAGCACGGCATCGCTCTTCGCCGTCGCCGCGACCCAGTCCGGAAAGGCGAGCTGCGAGATCACGTTGACGTCGAACATCATGTCCGGAAAACCGTCGCCGGAGAAATGCGCCGAGAGGCCCTGCAGCTTGCCTTCGTTGTCAGCACGCAGGTTGAGCCGCGTCACCATGCCGTTCATGGTGTAGATCATGCTGCCGAGCTGCGGGATGAAGAACACGTTCATCACGCTCGACGACGTGAGCTGGAAGTTCAACTCGGCCCCAGCCGGCACCGTCAGCGTATTCACCGTCGCAATCCGCTGATCGGGATAGATGAACAGCCACTTCCAGTCGAGCGACACGGCCTGGATGCGGACCGGGCTGCCGGTCCCCGGCACGGGCGCGGCCGGGTCGAGCTGATGCGAGCCGATCCAGGCGACGCCGCCGAGCAGGATCACGGTCAGCGCCGGGATCGACCACACCACGAGCTCGACACGACCGGAATAGACGAAATCCGGCTGGTAGCGCGCCCGCGGATTGCCCTCGCGAAACCAGAACGCGAAGCCGAGGATCGCGACGATGGTCGGCACCACGATCGCCAGCATGATGGCGACGGAATCGACGAGAATGGTGCTGTTGGCGGCTGCGACAGGTCCCTGCGGATCGAGGAGATTCATCAGCGAGCCAATGACGAGTGGTGAGCCCCGAGGGCAACCCTAGCGCGGATGCGGTCCCGCGACAAACGCGCTGGCGCGGCCACGGTTCCGATGTCCGAAGGGCAGCCATGCGCCGTGCGCTGCGGCAACTTGCAATTCCATGCGACGTCAAGGGCATGACAGAGCGACGGTCGATCTTCTCGCGCTGGGAGGGTGTTGCTATCGTGATGAAAAAGCAGGGAGAAGGCGTCATGCGCTTGAAGGACAAGGTCGCCATCGTGGTCGGGGCCGGGCAGAGTCCCGGCGAAGGCGTGGGCAACGGCCGCGCCACCGCGCTCACCTTTGCGCGCGAGGGCGCAAAGGTGCTTTGCGTGGATCATCACCTGGTGCCTGCGCAGGAGACGGTTGCGATGATCGCCGAGACTCAAGGCACCGCCGCGGCCTTCAAGGCCGACGTGACCAAGGCTGCCGACATCAAGGCGATGGTGGCCGATGCGCAGGCGCGTTGGGGCCGGATCGACATCCTGCACAACAATGTCGGTGTCAGCCTCTCCGGCGGCGACGCCGAGCTCCTGCAACTGACCGAAGAAGCCTTCGACCACGTCGTTGCCATCAACCTGAAGAGCTGCATCCTCGCGGCCAAAGAGGTGATCCCGATCATGCGTCAGCAGAAGAGCGGCGCGATCATCAACATCTCCTCGATGGCGGCGATCACGACCTATCCTTACGTCGCCTACAAGGCGACGAAGTCGGCGATGATCGCCTTCACCGAGCAGCTCGCCTACCAAAACGCCGAATACGGTATCCGCGCCAACGTCATTTTGCCGGGCCTGATGAACACGCCGATGGCGGTCGATACCCGCGCCCGGGAGTGGCACAAGACCCGCGCCGAGGTCGAAGCCGAGCGCGACAGCAAGGTGCCGCTGCGCAGGAAGATGGGGACAGGGTGGGATGTCGCCAACGCCGCGCTGTTCTTGGCGTCGGATGAGGCCAACTTCATCACCGGCGTGACCTTGCCGGTGGATGGCGGGGCGAGCGTGAGAAGGGGGTAACCGGCGCAAGCACAGTGCCCTTCCTCCTCCCCTTGTTGGAGAAGGTGGCGCGCAGCGCCGGATGAGGGGTTGCCTCCGCGCACTTGATCGAGATGAATTCTTGGAGCGAGACCCCTCACCCGGCTTCGCTCCGCGAAGCCACCCTCTCCCACAAGGGGCTAAGGGATGCCCGAAAGTGATTCCCGAGAATTTGGGAATGTGATTCAAGGCCTTTCGACCTGTTTGGGACGGGAGGCATGAGATGTCTTTTGGCGATATTCGGGTTGCTGAGC
>NZ_JAFCJM010000063.1 GCF_018130955.1 Bradyrhizobium liaoningense | reverse complement strand
GTCATCGACCGGACACCACTCCGGTCAAATCGCGCCAGTCATGGCGCTCCGCGCCATGCCTGGCGCACCACAAAAAAAAGCGCCGTGCGAGAGCACGGCGCTTTTCGGGGGTCTCATTGCGGCTGCGATCAGTTGGTCTGCTGGATCGCCGACAGTTCCCAATTGCCGCCGGTACGACGGGCAAAGGTCCAGACCTCGGTGGCCTCGGTCGGCTGGTCGCCGCCGGCGACGATCGCGCCGGTATTACGGTCGACCGTCTTGTCGGTCAGCGCGAAGCGCATCGCCACCGTCGCATAGTCGGTCTCGCCCTCGCGCCAGGCTTCCGCCAGGTCGCCCTGCAGGAGCTTTGTGTTGGACACCTTGTTGACGACATTGCGCGCGCGGTTCTCCGCGAGGTCCTTCTCGAAATAGGAGACCATCTCGGGCGTGGCGAGCGTGTGCAGCTTGGCCACGTCCTCGTTCGACCAGGCCGCCTGGGTCTCACCGAGCAGACGCTCAAAGGCCTCATAGTCGGCCGGCTTGATCTCGAGCGGGGCGTTGTTGGCGCCGAAGCCGAACCCGGACAGGCCGCTGCGATAGCTGGTCTGCGATCCCGGGTCGGGACCGGCGCTCGGGCCGGCATAGGCCGGCTGCGGCGCGTGACGGCGCTGCCACCAGGACATCGCCAGCCGCACGACCAGCACGACGAGCGCGATCTGGATGATCAGGCCGAGGATCGACGACAGGCCGCCCAGGCCGCCGAACAGGCCGCCACCGAACAGCATGCCCAAGAGGCCGGCGCCCAGGAAACCGGCCGCGAGGCCGCCCATGAAGCCGCCAGCGCGGCCGAACAGGCCGCCGCGCGCGGGCGCGGCAGCAGCCGAGTTCATGCCGACACCCGGCTGGGTGTAGGTGCGATTGAACTGCGAGGTCGAGCCCGGCGCGGTCTGCGTCGACGGCGGCGCGGAATAGGTCCGCGAGCCGCGCGAGCCCGACGAGAAGCCGCCGCCGACGCGGGCGTCGGCGGACGAGATCGCGAGCGCGGTCGGCAGTGCCAGCGCCAGAACGACGGCGATGGTCTTCACGAAACTGCGGCTACGTTGCGAGAAATTCATGTGCGTTTCCCATTTTTCCCCGGCATGGGGAAGTGCCCTTAAGATGGGCACGACGGCGCAAAAGTGAAGCCACTATCGGAACCCCCGGCTGCGGCCCTCAGTCGCGGGGATGTGGCAAAAGCCCATATTTGGCGGGGGTTTGACAGGGTGCTGGTCTCGGGTTACCGGCGATTCCCGGCGGTCTCAGCCCTGTTTCGTCATCGTCTCCTTCACGGCGGCGACGAGCTGGCTAAGCGTGAAGGGCTTTGGCAGGAAGTCGAACTGCTGGCCCTCAGGCAGGCTCTTTTCGAAGGCGTCCTCGGCATAGCCGGAGACGAAGATGAACTTGATGTCGGGATTCTGCTCGCGCATCGCCTTGAGCAATGTCGGGCCGTCCATCTCGGGCATGACGACGTCGGACACGACGAGGTCGATCGCGCCGCCCTGCTCATCCAGCACCTCCATCGCCTCGACGCCGTTCTCAGCCTCGACCACGGTGTAGCCGCGCGAGCGCAGGCCGCGTGCGTTGAGCGCGCGCAGGCCCTCCTCGTCCTCGACGAGCAGGATGGTGCCTTGACCCGTAAGGTCGGTGCGCGGCTTGGCGTCGGCTGCGGGCGCGCCCTTGACCTGCTCGGTCGCAACAGCGGCAGCGCCATTGGTCGCCGCAGCCGGCGTCTCGGCCTGCGTCTCGGGCTCGGGACGATGGCGCGGCAGGAAGATCTGGAACGAGGTGCCCTTGCCCGGCTCGGAATCGACGTAGATGAAACCGCCGGTCTGCTTGACGATGCCGTAGACGGTGGAGAGCCCGAGGCCGGTACCCTTGCCGACTTCCTTGGTCGAGAAGAACGGCTCGAAAATCTTGTCGCGGATGTCGGCAGGAATGCCGGTGCCGGTGTCGGAGACCTCGATGCGCACATAGTCGGCAGCCGGCATGCCCTTGTAGGCCAGCTTGACTGACTCTTCCGCGGTCACGTTCGCGGTGCGGATAATCAGCTTGCCGCCGTCGGGCATCGCGTCGCGCGCGTTCACCGCGAGGTTGACGATCACCTGCTCGAACTGGGAGACGTCGACCTTGACCGGCCAGAGGTCGCGGCCGTGGATGGTCTCGTGCTTGACCTTCTCGCCGATCAGCCGGCGCAGCAGCATGGCGAGATCGGAGAGCGCATCGCCGAGATCGAGCACCTGCGGCCGCAGCGTCTGCCGGCGCGAGAAGGCCAGCAGTTGCCGCACCAGGGTCGCAGCCCGCGTCGCGTTCTGCTTGATCTGCATGATGTCCTGGAACGACGGATCGGTCGGCTTGTGCGCGTTCAGGAGGAAGTCGTTCGCCATCATGATCGCGGACAGCACGTTGTTGAAGTCGTGGGCGATGCCGCCGGCGAGCTGGCCGACCGTCTCCATCTTCTGCGACTGGTTGATCTGGTTCTCCAGCGCGCGCCGCTCGGTGGTCTCGAGCATGTAGACAATGGCGGCTTCGGTATCGCGCTCGTCCTCCTCCACCGGCGTGACGAAGAACTGGCCCCAGCGCTCCTTCGTCCCTTCCAAGGCGACCTCGACCGGCGCGATGTCGGCCTGGCCTTCGGCCGCCTGGTTGATCGCCGCGATCAGGATATGCCGGTCGCGCGAACTGACGGCGCGGAAGATCGACTTGCTGGCGCTGTCGAGGCCAAGCCCCTGCCCCAGCTTCGCATAACGGGCGTTGGCGCGAACCACGTTGCCGCCGCGATCGACGGTCGCGATCGCCATCGGCGTGTGGTCGAAGAAGCGCATGAAGCGCACTTCGGCGGCGCGGTCGGGATCGCTGCGCTCGTCGCGGGCGCGGCTGATCACCAGCGTGCGCGAGGGGCCCGGCACGCCGTCGGCACCGAAGGCGAGCTTATGATAGAGCCGCACCGGCATGGACTTGCCGGTGCGCATGCGCAAATCGATGTCGAAGACTTCCGTCTTGACCTCGCCGGGCACCGCCACGATCGAGGTGAGCAGCGAAGCACCATCGCCGGAGACGATGTCGGTCAGCTTCAGCCCGCCCGAGCCGATCTCGGCAAGGTCGTAATCGAGCCAGTTCGCCAGCGTCGCATTGACATAGGCGAGCTCGCCGGCAGGGTTGACCGAGAAGAAGCCGCACGGTGCGTGGTCGAGATATTCGATCGCGTGCTGGAGCTCCTGGAAGACGTCCTCCTGGCGTTCGCGGTCGCGCGTGATGTCGGCGATCGACCACACCGCATATTTCGCGTCGCGCTTGGCCGTGCCGAGCGGGCGCACGCGCATCCGCAGCCAGCGGCCCTGGCTGCCGTCCACGCCGGAGATGCGCACCTCTTCCTGCTGCCGTTTTCCCTCACGCGCGGCCTTGAGCAGGCGGAACACCGCTTCCGAAACGTCGGGATTGCCGATGAAGACGCGCTCGACGGGACGGACGTCCGGCGGGCCGGACGCGCCGGTCAGCGTCAGATAGGCGGCATTGGAATAGACGACATGGCCGCGCGGGTCGGTCACCGCGAGCCCGTCAAAGGCGTGATCGGCGATGTGCCCCATCACGGGATCATCGAGACTGCGGTCGACGAAACGGATGATGCCGGCGGCGAAGGCGAACAGGTTGAACAGACCCACCATCGCGAGCACCGCGAGGATGCCTAGGATATAGGGCTGCGCCTGCACGCGCCCGAGCGTCATCAGCCCGACGGCGACAGCCACCAGGGCGGCCGCGACCAGGAGCACCAGCGCTATGCTGCCCGAGCGTGGCGACGGCTCATGTGCCGTGGCGGGCTCGCGAGGCAGATCATGGTCGGTCTCAGCAGTCATCTCAAGCGGCGCAGCCTGTCGGCAGGAAAGGGACGCGCGACTTGCCGCGCGGGTTCCTCCTGCCTGAATCGGACCCGCGGGCGCAAGTGTGGAAGGTACGCTGATTCCCAGATTACGGCCATTTCCAGTACTTTTCGGAGGTTTTAGCCGCGCCCGGCGGAGAAGCCGCGCTTCAGCCGCATGACGTAGCCGATGACCTCGGCGACCGCATGGTAGTGTTCCACGGGGATCTCCTGGTCGATCTCGACGGTGGCATAGAGCGCGCGCGCCAGTGGCACGTTCTCGACGATCGGGATGTCGTGGGCGCGGGCGATCTCCCGGATTTTGAAGGCGAGATTGTCGACGCCCTTGGCGACGCAGGTCGGCGCCGACATGCCGCGTTCATAGGACAGCGCCACCGAATAGTGGGTCGGGTTGGTGATGATCACGGAAGCCTTGGGAACCGCCGACATCATGCGCTTCCGCGAGCGCTGCTGGCGCAACTGCCTCAGCTTGCCCTTGATGTGCGGATCGCCTTCGGACTGCTTGAACTCCTCCTTGATCTCCTGGAGCGACATCTTCTGGCGCTGGAACCAGCTTCGGTACTGGAACAGGTAGTCGGCGATCGCCACGATCGCCAGCGCCGCGACCACTGCGCCCATGAGCTGTACCGTCAGGCTCGTGGTCGCGCCCATCATCGCTGCCGGGTCGAGCTTGACCATGGCTTCCATCCGGTGCCGTTCCGGCCACAGGATCATGGTCATGACCGCGCCGAGCGCGATGAGCTTGCCGATGCCCTTGAGGAAGTTGGCTGCCGCCTGCTTGCCGAAAATGCGCGCGAAGCCTGCGCCCGGCGAGATCTTGCTGAATTTGGGTTTGAGTGACTCCGCCGACCAGACCAGGCGGTGCTGGAGCATGTTGCCGGCGATCGCGGCAAGCGCCAGCATCAAGAGCGGCACGCCGATCGCGGCGATGACGGCGAGTTCGAGCTGCTGCGTCAGCGCGATCAGGCTCTTGCCGTCGGTCTTGATCATCCAGGAATTGGCGAGCAGGTTGCGCATCGGCATCAACAGCCCGCCGCCGATCGAGCCGGAAAAGGTCGAGATCACGAGCGTTGCACCCGCGATCACGAACCATGTGTTGATCTCCTGACTCTTGGCAACGTCGCCGCGCTCGAGCGCCTCGTCGAGACGTTTTTGTGTCGGGTCTTCTGTTTGACCGTCGGGATCTTTGTCGTCGGCCATCGATCCCTCACTTCAGCGGCATCATCTGGTGCATGACACCGATGAAGTAATCGAGGAAGGTGCCCATCATCGCCGCGATGACGACGCCGAGCACCAGGAAGCCCGCGAAGATCGAGAGCGGGACGCCGACGAAATAGACCTGCATCTGCGGCATCAGCCGCGCCAGCACACCAAGCCCGATATTGAAGACGAGACCGAACACCAGGAACGGCCCGGACAGTTGCAGCCCCAGCCGAAAGGCTGACGAAAATGCCCGCGTCGCAAGCGAGGCGACGTCGCCGCTCGACATCGTCTCGCCCGGGGCAAAGATCTTGTAGCTGTCGTTGAGCGCGGCGATCACGAGGTGATGGCTGTCGGTGGCGAACAACAACGTCACGCCCAGCATGGTGAGGAAGTTGCCGACCAGCACACCCTGCTGGCCCTGTGTCGGATCGACCGAGGTGACGAAGCCGAGCCCCATCTGCTGCGCGATGATGGCGCCGGCGACCTGGAGAGCTGCCAGCGTCACGCGCGCGGTCGCGCCGAGCACGATGCCGATCACGATCTCATGCATCATCAGCACGAGCAGCGATGTGATCGAGTTCATGTCGACATTGTAGGCGTTGCGGTGCAGCGGCAGGATGATCAGCGTCAGGAGCAGCGCGATCGACAGTTTGACGCGGGTCGGGATGTTGGTCTCGCCCAGTCCCGGCAACAGCATCACCATCGCGCCGACCCGGGCGAAGGCCAGCATGAAGGACGCGGCAAGCGCCGGCAGCAGCGAGATGTCGATGCGCATAACTCATGCATCTTGCATCAGCCGCCGATGATTCGCGACGATATCCGCAGCATATGGGCGTGAAGCGAGTCGGCCATGAACGGCAGCGCCAATAGCATCGTGGCAAAGATCGCCAGGATCTTCGGCACGTAGATCAGCGTCTGCTCCTGGATCTGCGTCAGCGCCTGGAATAGCGACACCACGACACCGACCACGAGGCCGACGACCATGAGGGGCGACGATACGATCACGATCGTCCAGATCGCATCGCGCGCGACGTCGAGGGTTTCAGGTCCGGTCATTGCAATTCTCGCTTTACAGATCATTCCGTCATTCCGGGGCGCGCGTAGCGCGAACCCGGAATCTCGAGATTCCGGGTTCGGTGCTTCGCACCGCCCCGGAATGACACCGACGATCAAATCGGCATCTTCATGATATCTTCGTAGGCCTGGATCACCCGATCGCGCACCGAGACGAGCGTCGAGACCGCGACGTCGGTTTCGGCAACCGCCGTCACCACGTCCATCACATTTGCCTTGCCGCCCGCCATCGCGACCGACTGCGCGTCCGACTTGCGGCCGCTTTCCATGACGCTGCCGACGGCGTCCTTCAGCAGCGCGGCAAAGGACTGGCCGGGCGCCTCAGTGCCCTTGCCGGGACCGCTGTTTTCCAGCACGCGCGCGAGGTTGGCATAAGCGTTGGCGGCAATTGTCGGCGAAGCCATGGCTTAATTCCCTGTCAGGACTTGAGGATGTCGAGCGTGCGCTGGATCATACGGCGCGTCGCACTGATGATGTTGAGGTTGGCCTCGTAGGACCGCTGCGCGTCGCGCATGTCGGTCATTTCGACCATCGAGTTCACGTTCGGATATTTGACGTTGCCGCTGGCGTCCGCCGCCGGGTTGTTCGGTTCGTATCTGACGCGGAAGGCGGACTGGTCAGGCTTGATCTTGCCGAGCGTCACGACCTGCGCGTCGAGCGTGCGGTCGAGCGCAGAGGAGAAGGTCGGCACCTTGCGGCGATAGGGATCGCCGCCGGCACTCTGCGCGGTCGATTCCGCGTTGGCGATGTTTTCCGAGATCACCCGGATGCGCCCGGCCTGCGCACGCAGGCCGGAGGTCGCAATCGCCATTGAACGACCGAAGTCACTGCTGTCATTCGCCATGATGGCCTCTTCGTTTGAGCATGATCTCCGCGCAAACGCGTTCCGCGTTTGTCGCGAGGGAAAACCGCTGCACACTTTTCCGGATCATGCTCTAGCCTTTCCCGAGCGCGGTCTTCAGCAGATGAAGGCTCTTGGAGTAGAGCGAGGTCGCCGCCGCATAGTCCATCTGGTTGGCCGCAACCTTCGTCATCTCTTCCTCGAGATTGACGGCGTTGCCGGCGGGACGGGTCTCGAAGCCCGCATTCTTGTTCTGGTCGAAGCTCGACTGCGCGCCGGACGGGCCCATGTGCGAGGCGCTGGTGCGCGCCATCGCCAACGGTCCCATCGAGCCGGTCACGGCGCCGGCCTTGTCGAATTTCGGCTCGACCAGGTCGCGCGGCCGGAATCGGGGGGTGTCGGAATTGGAGACGTTCTCGGACAGGACGCGCTGGCGTTCCTGGTGCCACTGCATCTTGGTGCGAAGCGCCGAGAGCACCGGGAGGTCGTTGATGGACATCTTCTGCGGCTCCTTCCGCCTCCGGATCGAGCCCGGAGCTAGGCAGAATTTGCCGCGTGTATGGTTAATAGCTGGTTAAGATGTGGCTTACGCCTGTCCCCCAATGGGACGATGCCTCGAGCCCCCGTGATTCTACGCGCGAAAAGCGAAATTAACCCAATCGCTTGGCGGGCGAGTGAATTCCAAGAAGTCGTTTTGGATCGAGCGATTCATGGGTTATTAAGAGTTTGGGGACGGCAGGCTTTGCCGTGGGGAGTTGAGAGATCAAACTTCTGGGGCGTTGCAGGCCTTTGGTCGGGCGGATACGACCTTGGCCGCATTAAGGAAAGCGCCATTTGCCGGGGACAAGCATGCAGGCTGTGACCTTTATCTTCGCATTCATCGCCGTTCTGGCGCTGATCGGCCTCGCCGCTTGGCTGGTTCGCCGATTCGCGACCAACCGGCTGGGTGCCAACACCCAGCGCGGCAGGATGCCCCGGCTTGCCGTGATCGACGCCGCGGCTGTGGACGGCCGCCGTCGCCTGGTCCTGGTCCGGCGCGACAATGTCGAGCATCTCCTGATGATCGGCGGCCCGACCGACATCGTCGTGGAACCCAATATTGTGCGCGCCGCGCCCTCGCGCGATCAACTGCCGCAGCGGCCGGGCAGCGCCGAACCGCCGCGCCTGGCTCCGATGCCGGATGCCGGCGGTTGGGACGAAAGCCCGCGGCCCGAGTCGCTCGACCTTCCCGAGCCGCAGATGCCCGAGCCGCCGCCGCGCCCCGCGCGTCCCTCTTTCGCCGACGAAGTGCGCCGTCCGGCGCCGGCGCTCGCCGAGCGCCGCAATGATCCACTTGCGGGATTTACCGCCGAGCCCATCGCGCCGCGCCCCGAGCGCGAGTTGCGTCCCGAACCACCGATCCCGCCGCGCGTGCCGCGCAGCGAACCGATGATGCCGCGTCCGCCGCGCGGCAACGAGCCGCCGGCACCGCGCGAAGCGCCGAGAGAGGCACCAAGGGTGCCGCCGGTCCGCGCCGAACGCGCAGCCGCGCCACCGCCGCCCCCGCCGCCGTCTCCTCCGCCGCCGCCCGCGCCATCAAGCGCCGAGCAAAATCTCGCGGAAATGGCGCAGCGGCTCGAAGCGGCCCTGCGCCGCCCGGCCGGCGAGACCGTCGCACCGCCCGTCGCGCCCGAGCCGCCGTCCGCACCGCCGCCCCGCGCCCCGCGCAGCGAGCCGCCGGCTGCGCCTGCGCCTGCAAAGACGAGCTTTGAAAACCTCGAAGACGAGATGGCCTCCCTGCTCGGCCGTCCGAAGCCCTCTTCGTGAGGTTCTCGGCTTTCCCGCGTAGAGTTGTTTTCCTCTCAGTTCTGATCGGTGCCGCGGCTCTGGCGATGCCTGCGGCTGCCCAGGACATCAGCATCAATCTCGGCGGTGGCCCAGGTGGTGGCGGGGTCACCGAGCGCGCCATCCAGCTCATCGCGCTGCTCACGGTGCTGTCGATCGCGCCGTCCATCCTGATCATGATGACGTCGTTCACGCGCATCGTGGTCGTGCTGTCGCTGCTGCGCACCGCGATGGGGACCGCGACCGCGCCGCCGAACTCGGTGATCATCGCGCTGGCGATGTTCCTCACCGCCTTCGTCATGGGCCCGGTGCTGCAAAAATCCTACGACGACGGCATCCGCCCGCTGGTCGCAAACCAGATCCAGGTCGAGGATGCGCTGCAGCGCGCCTCGGTGCCGCTGCGCGGCTTCATGCAGAAGAACGTGCGCGAAAAGGATCTCAAGCTCTTCATGGATCTTTCCGGCGAGGCGCCGCCGGCAACGCCCGATGATCTGTCGCTGCGCATCCTGGTCCCCGCCTTCATGATCTCGGAATTGAAGCGTGCCTTCGAGATCGGCTTCCTCCTGTTCCTCCCCTTCCTCATCATCGACCTCGTCGTCGCCTCCGTCCTGATGTCGATGGGCATGATGATGCTGCCGCCGGCGGTGGTGTCGCTGCCGTTCAAGCTGATCTTCTTCGTGCTGGTCGACGGCTGGTCGCTGGTCGCGGGAAGCCTGGTGCAGAGTTACGGGGGATAGCTTTCCGTAAGGAAGCCCGCGCCCTCACCCCTCGTCATTGCGAGGAGCCCCTTGCGACGAAGCAATCCAGACTACCGCCGCGGATGGACTCAGGATTGCTTCGCGGAGCCTGGCATCGGGCCGCGCTTCGTGCGGACCCGTTGGCTCGCAATGACGGAGGAAGGGCCCTACCCCTTCACGTCATACTGCTTGCTGAGGTGGTCTCCGATCTGCACCAGCATGGCGACGGCTTCGGGGTAGCCGGGCTTGTCGATCGTCGCCTGCTCGGCCTTGGCGCGGAATTCCCAGCTATCGCCGTCGCGCAGGATCGAGATCGTCATGCCGTCCGGGGCATCGGCGTGGACCTTCAACTCGGCCAGCGCCATGGCAATGAGTTCGGCTTCGGACTTCACAGGCTTGCTCATATCGACCCTCTCCCGGCAACCGCGCTTGATCAGACTTATTGCGCTCTGGGTAACAGGTTGCCGTCTCATCAGACAACTGTCGAGGCACTAATATGGCACCGACCCCAGAGCTTCCGTTCCGATGGAATCGGAACGGAAGCTCCAGATTCCTGTTTTGACGCGTTTTCTTGAACGCGAACCGGTGCCCACTTCGCTGGAAAACGCTCTACCGGGTCATTTTGATCTGCCTCACGGGCTTGATCTCCGGCAAGGAGCCGGTGTGGTCGGCATTGTCCCTGGCCTGAGGCGAAGCCGGCGCGCGCGCGGTGGCGTCCGGGAAACGGGCCTTCATCTCGCGCAGGAAGCCGTCGAGCGTGTCGACGCTGGCGGCAAGTTTTGCGATCTCGACGAATTCGGCGCTGGAGGACGCAGCCGGCTTGCTCGCGATGTCGAAGGCGGCACGGTCGGCGCCGTCGCTCATCAGCGGAGCATACTTTTCGCGGAACCGCGACAGGCCGATGGAGTCGTCGGCGAGCGCAAAGCCGACCGCGGCACGGACCACGTCGCTCTTCTCGACCGCGTTGAGCGGCTTGAAGTCGCGATAACGCTCGCCGTAATAGAGCTCGATCTGCTCGGCGGATTCACGCCAGCGCCGCGCGGCCCAGAAGATATCGGAGCGCAGCCGGATCGCCTCGCGCCCCGCCACGTTGGACACGATGTCGAGCGCGAGGTCATGGCGGCCGACGTCGCTCTGCGCACGCGCCTCCAGCAACAGACGCTGCTGGCGCAATTCACCCGAGAGGTCGCTGATGCGGCTGGCGCGCAGCGCCGAGATCGCCATGTCCGGCTTGCGGTTGGCGAGATAGACCATCGCCAGGCGCGCGGCGACCTGGGCGCGCGCCGCACCTTCCAGACGGTGATCGACCTGGTACTGCAAGAGTTCGGCGGCCTGATCGAGCAGGTCGATCGAGGCCAGACGGTCGGCGAGCCGGCGGATCAGCTCGTCGCCACGCCGCCCGATCGGCGTCAGTTCACGGAATTCGAAGAACAGCGCGAGCGCCTCGATCGGCGCCAAATTGTCGCCCTTCAGCCCGAGGAATATCTGGACGAACAGGTCGGACGCCAGATCCTGCGCCTGCCGCGAGGCTTCCGCATTCGGCTGAAGCTTGGTCGCGGTGCGGGCAGCCTGGAGCGCTTCCGCATAGCGGCCGTTCTCGGAATACATCCGCGCCAGCATCTGGAGTGTCTTCACCTCGGTGGTATCACCACGCCAGGTGACCGCCAGCGTTTCGAGGTCGCGAAGCGCGTCGTCCTTGGTGATCTCGTCGCGCTTCTGGCGGAGCGCGACCTCGAGCTGCTTGGCCTCGGCCGCAGCCGGGCGATCGCTGGAAGCAACCGCGAACTTGTAGTCGTCGAGCGCATCCTTGTCGTGGCCGAGCGCCTCGGCGAGCCGACCGCGCAGCACCGCGAAGGACGCCTTCATCTCCGGCGGAATGCCGACCACCTCGAGCTCGCTGCGGCGCTTGGAGGCGCCGGCATAGTCCTTCACCTCGAGCGAGGCGCGCATCGCATCCATGGTGACAATGCGCTGGATGTCGAGCGGCAGCGAGGCAATGGCGAATTCGACGTTCTTGAACTTTTCCCGCGCATCGGCCCACTTGCCCTGGCGCGCATAGGCCAGCGCCTTCCACAATTGCGAATCGTGGCTGTTGCCGATCACGGGATTGGAGAGATCCTTGAGGCCCTGCGTCGGACGGCCGATCAGGATGCTGGCGATCGCGTGCATGACCAGCGCGTTGCTCTCCTCCTTGTTCTGGGGATCTGAGAGCATGACGTCGGTGATCGCCTTGGCCTCGTAGTACATCGCGCGCGACATGTAGAAATGTGCGAGGTCGAGCCGCGGGACGGAGCGCTGCGCGGGCTCGACGGCGGAGATCGCCGCGAGCAGCGCCGGCTGGCGCGTCATGAAGTTTTCGGACTGGCCCTTGCGCCATTCCTCGACGTTGAAGAGCGGCCGCACCGCGGTCGGTGCGCGCTCCGCGGAGACGTCGACCGGCGACAGCGTCAGTCCGCCCTTCTTGCCGAGCAGCACCTTGTCGAGGCCGACCTCGACGGCGACCTCTTCCGAGTTGGGACGGATGGCGATGCCGTGCGCGGATTCGAGCAGCGACAGGTCGACCATGTCCTGCCGCTTGATGAAACCGCGCACCGGGCGCTGCGCGGTGACGACGAACAGCGTGTCGCCGGCGTCGGGATCGGTGACCTTGTGCAGCAGGCCGGGGTTGGCAAAGGGAATGGCGATGTTGGCGAGCGCCGGATCGGTGATGTTGCGCATCATCATCAGCGGCAGCGGCGAGGCCGGGATCTTGTCGGCAAGCGTGAGCAGCCAGTTGGTCTCCTTGCCAACCTCCTCCGTCGTCAGCGAGTAGACCAGCGGCCGGGTCAGCCGGATGCGGACCACCTGCCCCTTGTCCAGCGCCATGCGGCTGACCTCGCCGATCATCGCGCCGCCCTTGGCGCGGATCGGTTCGAAGTCGATCGGCTTTGCGCTGTCGAACACCAGCCATACCGTGTCGCCGCGACGGAATGCGGCCGCCGGCGTCGCCACCGTGAGGGGCAGCAGCACGCGCAGGCCGTCACTGTCGCGACGTGCTTCGACGCTTGCAGCGGAGGCTGCGCCGGGTTGAGCGGGCGCTTCCGCGGTCGCGGGCTTCGGCGCTTCGGCGACCGCTTCCTTCGCTGCTTCCTTGACGACATCCTTGGCCGCCTCCTTGGCAGCCTCCTTGGGCATCTCGTTCAGCGCTTCCGCTACCGTCGGCTTGGCTGGCGCGGCGGGCGCGGCCGTCTCGGTCGCGGTGGCGGCCTTCGGCGCCTCGGCCGCATGCGCCTGCGATGAGCCTGGCTCGCTCACGGGCGGCGACGACTTGGGCGCTTCCGCCGCCGGTGTCGCCGCCTGCTCCGGTTTGGTCTCGACCGGCTTGATGTCGACGGGTTTAACGTCGATTTTGGCCTCGCGGGCGATCGCTTCCGAGGTGGGCGGGGTGATCTCGCGCTGGGCTTGCTTCTCGTTCGGCTTCTCGGCGGCCGCCTTCGGCCCGTGCTCGGCCGAAGGTTTTGCTTCAGTCGCGGGCTTTGCCGGCGCAAGCAGCGACTCCGCGCCAGGCGCAGCCTTCTTCTTGTCGGCCGGCTGGAAAGCAACGTCGACGACGTAGTTCTTGTCGTCGCGGAAATTGTGCACGTCGGATTCGCCGATCAGCACGAACTCTACGCTGGTCTGATCGATTTCGGTCTTCTGCTTGATCGAGGCGACGTTGGCGGGCGCAGCGATAATGGCGTCGGCAAGGTCGATATTGAGCGCAGCGTTGAAGGCGAGCGTGAGCTTTTGCTCGTTGAAGATCGACGACACGCCGACGCCGTCGGGCATCTCGAACACGAAGCGTACGAAAGTCGGCTGCACGGATGCGCGCACGCGTAGCGGCGGGCGCTTCTTGCTTTCGGCAATCGCCCGCTGCGTCCGCAGCGCGCGCTCGGCGGCGCGGGCGCGCTCGGCCAGTTCCTTGACGACGTCCATGGGCAGACTCGGCGGCGGCCCCTTCCACCCCTCAGGCAACAGGTCGACGAAGGTGCGCTCGCCGGCATTCATCGTATTGACCTTCACCCGGCGTGACAGCGACAGCCGAATGGCTCCGCCGTCGGGATCGCGCCGGGCGGAGTTGATGTAGTCGGGTGCGCCCTCGGGAATGCGCTCGACGGGCACGTCCACCGGGCGCTCGAAGCGGATGATCAGGATGGAGCCCGCGGTCGTGACCTCCGACGGCACGTCCTCGGCGAGCTTGATGATCAGCCGCCCGAAGCCGCCAGCCGCCGCCATGGAGGCTTCGCCCTGCACCGGCTCGGCCCGCGCAGGCATGGCGAGGCCGATCAGACCGATGAGAGCAAGCACGGGCAAACCATGGATACGGCGGCGCGCCCCTCGCCCGAATGCGCGGGCAAGCGACCAAAATCCAGCGGCAGCCTTTCGCGCCATTGGCGGCATTTGTTCCGGTCCGACGATCCATGCCGGCAATGGCGCCGGCCGCTGCCACGGACTGTAGGTCTCGCCAATTAAGGACTTGTTAATGCTATATCTTGATTTGCTTTGGGGCAGCACGCCGTGCCGGGTCGAACGTTTGCCGAGCCGCTGGCTTTGGATTTGAGACGCAGGCGGTTAAGGAGTTGTTAACACCTGCACGACAGCGCCGTCGCGGTTGGTCAGTCGCCCTGAGGTACGCCATAGCGGGCAAAGTCCTCGCCGATTCCGGCCTCCATTCTCCTTGCCGCCGAGATATCGGCATCGCCGCCCGATCTGTCGCCCAGCTTGAGTCTGGCAACCCCGCGCCCGTAAAGCGCGCTCGCCAGCTTGGGCGCGAACCGCAGCGCTGAATTGTAGTCATCGATTGCCGCGGAGAGGCGCCCCATCTTCAGGTGGATCAGAGCTCGCGAATCGTATGCTGCGGCGTTGTTCGATTCCGATTGAAGCGCCCTGTCGCAATCTTCCAGCGCAGCCTGCAAAGCGCCGAGGACGGCTCGGGCCCAACAGCGTCCGCTCCACACCGACCCCAGATTCGGATCAAGGCGAATTGCCTCGTCATAGTCCCGCTCGGCGCGATCGTACGCATTCCTCTTCAGGTAGGCTCCCGCACGGTTGGCAAAGGCGGCGCCATAGTTTGGGTTGAGCTTGAGCGCCTCCTCGAAAGCGCCAATGGCCAGGTCGTACGCGCCCTTCCTCAGATAAGCCACGCCGAGGTTGTTGAAGGCTTTCGCATAAGTTGGATTGAGCCTGATCGCTTCATCGAAATCCTTGATCGCGCGTTCGTAGTCGGTTTTGGCGCTATAGGCATTGCCCCTGTTGTTGTGGGCGATAGCGAAGCCGTTCGGCGTCCCCTCGCCTGCATCGATAAACGCCGTGCAGCCATCGATCCGAGCTTCGGGCGGCACGCGATCGGAGCCGTTACACAGTTCAACATTCTTGAGGGAGCCATCCTTCTTCGGCTTCTGCGCCAAGCTCGATGAACCGGACAGCACAACGATGAGAATGAGCGTCACTGCCCTGACGACACTGGCTCCTGCGGTCATTTTCACACCAAGCGTCCAACTCTGCAGCGGACGAAGCGCAGATTTCAATCTCTTTGCCCGGCCGGCGTTGCGCCGGCATCAGGGGCGGCTTCAGGTGACGCAACGTCCTCAGCATCCCCGGCAGATGTTGAGCTTGCGATTGCTGGCTCGATCGGGCTGCTGCGGCGCGGCTGCCGCCGGCTTCTTCAAAATACTGCTCTTGCCCTCTTCGATAAGGGTCGCAAATTTGACGGTCCCATCATCCGAAATTTCGATATGCGGCGTCGTGCCTCGGATTCCCATCGTCGCGACGGGAGTATCGACCTTCATGTCGCCGGTTTTTGCGATACTGCCAGCGACAATGGTGAACGTTCCCCGAGTGAGATTGAACAGGGTCGAATTGGACTTGCCGTCCGGGTCGTACACATACTGGTCCAACGCCATCCGGGCGTTGCTCGATAGATTGAACGAGGTGCCATCGGTAAAATTGATGCCGACCCGGCTGTCGACTCCGGTCCGCACCACGTCACCGAGATATACGGGATCACCGATGTTGGCCCGACCGGGTTCGCCCGAGACACTCGCCTGAACGACCACTGCGCCCGCACGTTCGATTGTGACCGAGCCCGTGGCCGCCACCACCTTCCCAATAGGTTTGGATGATGAGCCCGCAACGGCGGGCTTGGCGGAATCCATTTGCGCTCGAGCCGCGCTCGGCAAGAAACTGGAGAGCGCCAAGACAAAGCCAGTGACCAATGCGGTTATCGTATGTGTGCACATGATCCCCCCTTCTGAGAAGATCTTGTCGCTATCGCTGCCCCATTTCTTGAACCGCGAAGCGCAGCAGTGATACATATAATTGTTGTTTAATATGCTTGATCGGTCTAACTTATTCCGACGCCTGCAGGAACGCCACAAATTAAATACGTCTCGTTTGTCCATTTAATCACTTTGATGGGAGGGGGCACGGCGGGGAGTGGCAGGACACGTCGGTGCCCCCGCGCAATGCGTCTCTCCTGAGCTGACTTGATTATTTCGGCGGGCAAGCCGTTCGGCTGCCAGCGCTAGGATTTTTTGTCTCTTGGCGACGGCAGCCGAGCAGGACCAGGGCAGCACGCCGAGCCTGAATTGGTCACCAGGCGAGGTCGAGCCATGTTAGTTGCGTCCGGTATCCAGGTTGGCAACGGGGCCGCGATGGCCCTGCCCGTCCAAATCATTGGCTACATTGATACAGTGGTCGGTTGCGGTACGCTCACGCGAGCGGGCGGTGTCGCCATACAGGCCGTGGCTGGTACTCCTGTATGCCAGGATGACGCGATCGAGACCGATGCCGATGGGCGGATAGGGCTTCGCTTCATCGACGGCACTCTTTTCAACATCTCTTGCGGCACGCGCGTCGTGCTGAGCCAGTTCGTCTTCGATGCCAAGGGCGTGTCACCTGCCGCTTTATTCGACGTTACCCGAGGGAGCTTCAGTTTCTTAGCGGGCCGGCTGGCAGAAACCGGATCTCTCGAGTTGAACACGCCTGTTGCAAGCATTCGCCCCCGCACTCACGCGGGCGGTTTTGGGATGCTGACACTTGCAGCATTGACTTTCTCAGTTCTGAAAGATGCCGAGGCTGCGGATCCAGATGCAACATTCCTGGATGACGACTCCATCAGTTACAAGGACCTTGCACACGGTGCATTCGAGCTTGTGACCAAGGAGCCGATCCCGAGGCGTATCATCGTCGACGATCCCGGCGAGACAATTGTCCTCCACAAGGTGGGATCCTCAGTCGGTGTGAACCTGTTCCAGAACAGTGCTGCTCGCATGGAGGAGTTGCGTGCCGCCCAACAGGAGGCGCTCGCCAATCTTCAAGGGCAAGGACCGCACGGTTCGGGCACTCCTCCCTTCGTCAAATCCCTGCCGCTGCAGCCGATCAATTTCACTTCGCCCGACGCGCCCCCGCTGCAAGATTTGCTGCAGCCTGTATCACCATTCGTCGCTCCCATTTTCGAGCCTGTACCGCCGACGCTCAGCACCGGAGCAGGGCCAACCGAACTCGATACGGTGGTGTTTGACACATTCACTGCGACGAGCGGAACGTTCGCTGCCAGCAGCACCAACAGCGACGCCGGGCTGACCTTCGGCGTTGTAGGGGCGATCGCCGGCAACACCGTTCTGGACGGAGTGACATACAATCTGTCGAGGCCAAGTCCCTACGGGACGCTCTACGTCAACAGCACGAGCGGCGCCTACACGTTCGTGCCTGACAGTGCCGCAATCAACGCGCTGAAGACGCCCACGACCGACAGTTTCGTTATCACCGTTTCCGACGGACTCAACTCTGCGAGTCAAGTGTTCACGATCACCATTAACGGTGTCAACGACGCTGCGATCATCTCCGGCATCACGACCGGCTCAATTGTCGAGGCCGGCGGCATCGCCAACGGAACGCCCGGCACGCCGAATGCGACCGGCACACTCACCGACACCGACGTCGATGATCCGCCCAATACCTTCACGGCAGTGAACTCACCAACGGCGAGCGCCGGTGGCTATGGCAGCTTCACGATAACGGCGGCCGGCGTGTGGACCTATAGCGTGGACAACGCCAACGTGGCCGTGCAGGCGCTCAATGCCGGCGAGACGCTGACCGACAGCTTCACGGTGACCACGATCGGCGGCACCGCTCAAGTGGTGACGGTCACCATCCACGGCACCAACGACACCGCCGTCATCTCCGGCACCACGACCGGCGCAGTGATCGAGGCCGGTGGCCTCGCCAATGCAAACCCTGGCACGCCCACCGCGAGCGGCACGCTCACCGACACTGACGTCGACACAACAGCAAATGCTTTCACGGCAGTCGGCTCGCCGACGGCGAGCGCGGCCGGCTACGGCACCTTCACCATGACGGCAGGCGGCGTGTGGACCTACACGCTCGACAACGCCAACGGCGCGGTGCAGGCGCTGAATGTCGGCGGAACGCTCACCGACAGTTTCACTGTAACAACCCTCGACGGCACGCCGCAGGTGGTGACGATCACCATCCACGGCACCAACGACACGGCCGTCATTTCCGGCACCACGACCGGCTCGGTGGCCGAGGCTGGAGGCGTCGCCAATGCGACGCCCGGCACTCCGACCGCGACCGGCACGCTCGTAGCCTCCGACGTCGACAATACGTCCAATACCTTCACAGTGGTGAGTTCGCCCAGGGCAAGCGCGGGCGGTTACGGCACCTTTACGATAACCGCCGCCGGCGTGTGGGCCTACACGCTCGACAACGCCAACGGCGCGGTGCAGGCGCTGAATGTCGGCGGAACGCTCTCCGACAGTTTCACGGTAACAACCCTCGACGGCACGCCGCAGGTGGTGACGATCGCCATCCACGGCACCAACGATGCGGCCATCATTTCCGGCACCACGGCCGGCTCAGTGATCGAGGCGGGCACTTTTGCGCCGGGTACACCGACCGCGACCGGTACACTCACCGACATCGACCCGGACAATCCGTCCAACACGTTCACGGTTGTCTCTTCGCCTGCTGCGAGCGACGACGGCTACGGCACCTTCACCATGACGGCGGCCGGTGTCTGGACGTACACACTCGACAACAACAACAGCGTGGTGCAGGCGCTGGACGTCGGCGACACGTTGACCGACACGTTCACGATAACTTCGATCGACGGCACAACGCAGGCCGTGACCATCACCATCCATGGCGCCAGCGACGCGGACCCCAACGATTTCGACAACTTGGCCACCGGATCCGTCGTGATCACCGATCCCCCCAATGTGTTTGGAACACCGGGGGGCGAAACCATCGCGGGCGGCGGAGACATAGGACAAGTTATCTATGCGGGGGCCGGCAGCGATACCGTCAACGGCACCGGAAAAGCTGACATTCTCTATGGCGGCTCCGGCAACGATACAATCAAAGGCAATGATGGGAATGACACGATTTACGGTGGCTCGGGCAACGATACAATCAACGGCAATAACGGTGCCGACACTATCATTGGTGGATTCGGTGCGGACCAGCTCACCGGCAGCAATGGGAACGACCGCTTCGCCTATCTGTTCGTGGCCGATTCCCATGCCGGCCAGTTCGACACCATCACCGATTTTTCATCGGGAGCCGACAAGATCGACTTGACCGCTCTTGGCGCCCTTGGGTTCGTCATCCTGGCCCTGAGCTCAACAAGCACGGCCGTGCCGGCACATACGATCGCCTGGCTCTACGACGGCACGGCGAATGAAACGATCGTGTACGTCAATCCAACGGACCAGACCCTGCACATCGGCGATTCCGGCCTGCTCGAAATCCATCTGCAGGGGATTTCAACCATCGACGCATCGGACTTCATCCTGACCCCGGCGGCAGCACCTGTGGTGGCGGCTGCCGGTGAGTCGCTCGACATCACCGCAACAGCGCAGAGTGACGCGACGGCCGCGACGACGACCACGTCCGCGGCCTCGTCCGACTCCACGGGCGGCGACGGCACGCTTCTCGCTGACGGAAGCTCGACAATACAGTCGACGGATGCGACCTACGGACTCAACTCCAACGGGGACCGGATTGGATGGACCGAACATTCCAGCCTCTCCAGTTCAGACGAAGTGCAAACGCACGCGACCGAAACGACCGGCAGTGACGTGGTCGCGCCCCTGGCCAGCGGACTGTCCACGATCTCCAAGCACACCGCCGCACCGACGGAGACCCACTTCGTCTTCGATCACTTCGCAGGGTTCGACACCGACACGACGGCTGGCAAAAATGGCGCGATCGCCGGAAGTGGCCAGACGCCGGACATCGGTTTCGCCGCACTGAATTTTGCCCACGAGCAGCACGCCGGGCGCGGGCTTACGTCGGAGAGCAATGCCGGGGATCATGGTGCCCTGGACCCACAAGGCGCCGCCAATGCGATTCGCGCCCACGGCCATGCCAACAATGACGGCGCAGACGCGACGCTCAACCCGAGCTCGCTCAAATCGTCGACCGGCGACGTCAATCCTTCGCTTTCAAACAAGGCGGCCGAGCAGCACAACGCGCCCCATGGCGCGTCTGGGTCAACGCCTGCCAGCTCGCTTGAGCTCGGCGACTCCTTTCAGTTCAAGGCTGACACTCCGCATGGCCAGGGTTCACAGCTCAGCGCGAAGCTGGATAGTCCCTCAGACCCGGCCGATCATCACGACCACGCTGGAGGAGTCCACGAATCCGAAGTGGCGGCGTTGCTTGAACTGTCACCGCCCGATATTGATTCAGCTCACGGAGCAAGCACAATTCACGCCCATGTGCCACACGATCTGATCGTGTGACCCGCAAACCGATTGCGTCTTCAGTGTTGCTTTCGGGCGCAATCCGGCGCGGAGGCGTTCTCCTGGTCGAGACAAGAGTCATCATCGTTGCCGTCTTCCCCTTGGGGCGGCAATGCATGCTGATGGCTCAGCGCGGATATCCAGGCGTGCGTCATCGCCACTTCGAGCAGCCGGTTAACGGCCTCAATTGCGCGTTCTGCTGCGGACGAGTACTTCATGGCTTCCTCCCGCGCTGCCGGATTGCGAATGGCCGAAGCCTAGGGCCAGGTCTTGAGGGCCACTATACGCCACTTCACACTTGTGCGCGTCAACTCATCGCAGTCTCAGAAGATGCCGCTTGCTTCGCCTACATCCGCGACGGGAGTTTGGCGGGTTGCTGAGCACGCGCACTCACAACCTTCGAGGCGTTGCGATTCAGGCGCGACTCTGAATCAGTGTGATCTCGGCGATGCGAATCGATTGGTTTACCTGGGGGTAATCAATGAGCGGAGAAGCCGGCTGTGTCGTATGTAGCAGGGCAAGAGCGGTCGTAGCGATCGTCCCGATCGCCAGAGGCTATGCCCTGAAAATGTATGAGTGCTCCTGTTGCCATAGCACGCTGCAGCTCGTGACGCGCGACACAAGGGCCGCGCTGATCAAGCAGCATGACGAGACTCTTCTTCCCGTCGAGCAGCAGTTGCGTTCGCCTGGCAGCAGGGTGCGAACGAGCGTTCGCGAACTCGACAAGCAAGCGGTGTGGCCGGGCCTCAGTCGAACGACCGCGCGCTAGAGCACGATCCGCCCTTTAGCGCGCAGGTTGCCGAAGCGCGGCGCGCCTCGAGCCTCAGTTCGACCTTTGCGGCGTGATCGGGCGGCCGTCGATCTTGGGAAGGTCGGCCGCATCTGCGGCGCGGTCCCCACCACCTCCGCCGGCGCGGCGGGCCATCTCGACGGTCAGCCGCTCGGCCGATTCCGACTGCATCAGGCCCATGATGTCGGACATCTTGCGCGGCGCGATCTGGGTCGCGATCTCGATCAGCACCCCCATCTCGAGGCGGTCGAACACCCGCGCGGCATCCTTGGGTTTCATGCTTTCATACATGATGACGAGGCCCTTGAGCCGCTGTGCCTCGGCCGCTTTCTGCTCGGCCGCCGCAGCCGACATGCGCGACTCCGAGGCCTTCATCTCCTCGACCTTGGACTCGATGCGCTTCTCGGCGGCCTTCAACAGGCTCTCGCGAATGTCGACCTCGCGCTGGCGCGATTCGAGCTCCTGCCGGCGCGCCTGCAGGCGCTCGAGGATCGCGCGCTCCGACGGCGAGACCTGCGACTGCGGCTCTTCGATCTTGACCACGGTGCCCTCGGGCTTGCTCTCGGGCGCTGCGGGTTTCGGCGCTTCCTTCGGCGCGCCATGCGTCGAACCGGTGATGTCGAGCTCTTCCCGCCCGGTCGGGAAGTTCAAATTCTCCTCGGCCCAGGACTTCTTGCCGGATGCGCTCGGTTTGTAGTCGAACACGTAGCCGCCATTGACCACGAGCCCCGCGACCTTCAGCGTAGCGAGGCCTGCGACCGCAACCAGAACGACCGGGATGACGCGGATATTACGAAAGGATTTCATGCAGGCACTTTATGCGGCGATGCCGTTCGACCTTCTGCGCTCGGAGAACGCTTCGGCGGCGGCGGCGACCGCCTTGGCGGCGGATGGTTTTGCGACCGGAGCGGCGGCAACCGTTTCCGGATGCGTGACGGGACGCGCCGCCAGCGTGATCTTGGAGAGCCGCCGCACCACATTATCGGCCTCGCCGAGCTGGCGATAGAGCTGCTCCGACATCTGCGTCGCGGCCGAGAGCTGGCTGCCGAGATTTTCGTTGACGTCGCGCACCGCAAGCTTCAGGCCGCCGATCGCGCGCTCGGCGATCTCGGTCGCGGTGATGAGCTCGGCGATGACGGCCTTCAGCGAATGCTCGTCCGCCTTCAGCCGCGTCAGCCGCTTGTTGAGCAGGATGCAGTAGCCGATGGTCAGCATCAAGAGGACAGCCACCAGCATCTCGATCGCCATTCCCAGGGAGTGGTTCATTGGGCCTCCATCATCTTGTTCTGCTCGTCGACCTTCTCGAACATCGCAAGCGTCGTCGAAGGCTTGCGCAAAGGTTTTGTGACCCGGATCGCGACGCGGTCGCCGACCCGTCCCATCCGCCCCTCGGTGAGCATGACGCTGCCGCAGCGCACCGAGACGGTGGCATCGGCCCGCATGTCGAGCGGCAGGGTGTCGCCGACCTTCAGCCGCATCAACTGCTTCAAGGGAATGTCCGCCTCGTAGAGCACGGCGTCGACGGCGATCTCGGCCTGCACGATCTCGGTGGCGAAATGGCCTTCCCAGATCGGGTCGCGGCCGAACTTTTCGCCCATGAACATCTGCAGCAGGACGCCGCGGATCGGTTCGATGGTGGCATAGGGCAGCAGCAATTCGATGTTGCCGCCCCGGTCCTCCATGTCGATGCGCAGGCGCACCAGGATCGCGGCGTTGGCGGGACGGCTGATTGCTGCAAAGCGCGGATTGGTCTCGAGCCGGTCAATGGTGAAGGTCACAGGCGACAGCGGCCGGAACGCCTGCTCGGCGTCTGCCAGCACCACCTCGACCAGGCGCTTGACCAGCTCGGTCTCGATCGTGGTGTAGGGCCGGCCCTCGATGCGGAGCTGGCTCGTGCCGCGGCGACCACCGAGCAGCACGTCGATCATGGAATAGATCAGGTTGGAATCAACCGTCGCCATCCCGAAGTTTTCCCACTCCTCGGCCTTGAACACGGAGAGGACGGCCGGCAGCGGGATCGAGTTCATGTAGTCGCCGAAGCGCACCGAGGTGATGCGGTCGAGCGAGACTTCGACGTTGTCGGAGGTGAAATTGCGCAGCGACGTCGTCAGCAACCGCACCAGGCGGTCGAAGACGATTTCGAGCATCGGCAGACGCTCGTAGGAGACCATCGCCGAATCGATGATCGCGCGGATGCCGGAATGGTCGTCGAGCGTGACGTCGCCGACGGTGAAGCCGAGGAGATTGTCGATCTCCTCCTGCGACAGCACCCGCTCGCCGGAATTCTTGCTGCTGCCGAAGTCGCGGCTGCCGTCTTCGACCATGGCCGCCCATTGCAGGGCCATGGTCTCGGATAATTCGTTTTCGGCAGCAGCCTTCGCGGCCTCCGCGGGATCCTCGGAATCGAGCGAGGCTTCCCATTGCGCGGCTATGGCATCTTGGTCGACTTGATCGTTGCCCGCCATGGCTATCAGCCCATCAGCCCTACTGAACCACGACTTCCTTGAACAGCACCGCGCTGACCTGGATCGGCGCGACCGCGGCGTTGACGCGCTTGGTCAGCTCCTCCTTGAGGCGGAAGATGCCGGCCGAGCCGTTGAGGTCGGAGGGACGCAGCTCCCGCACATAGGTCTGGAAGATGTCGGTGACGCGCGGCATCGTCGGCTTGATCGCCTCGATCTGCTTCTCTTCCTTCAGCTCCAGCACGATCTTGAGCCGCAGATATTGCACCCGCTCGCCCGGCGCGCCGGCGAGGTTGACCATCATGTCGGGAACGTCGACGAAGGCCGGCGGCTTCGGCGGAGGCGCGGCCTCGGCATGGTGCTCGTCATCGCCGTGGCGGAAGAAGAAGAACCAGGTCGCAGCACCGCCGCCGAGCACGGCGAGCACGCCGACCACCATGATGATGAGCTTGAGCTTGTTCTTCGGCGGAGCGGCTTCCGCGCCTTCGGCGGCTGCGCCGCCTTCCGCTTCGTTCTCTGCCATGACCGCCCGGCCCGCTCATTAATATAAAGGGTCTGAGCCCGATGCCTGCTGGCAGCCTGCGATGCGATACAGATGCCCCAGCGCGAACCGCGCTCCTCTCACGCAAACGCTACGGTAATCATGGTTAACAGAACCTTTCGATCGGCCTCCCGCTAGGAAAAATCTGCCGGGCAAACATGGTCAACAGAACCTTTCTGCCCCCTCTCCGCAGCCGCATCAAACAACCAAACATTTGAAAAACAACATTTTTTCGCGTTGGCACGGCTTTCGCTGAGAGAGGGCCGAGACCGGATGGTTTGGGAGAGCCTGAAGGTCTCGTCGACGGGTCGGCCAAGACGCTTGGGAGAGCGGCGCGGCGGGCTTCACTCAGGGGAGATCGACCGATGCAGAACGCGCTTCTGATCGGATTAGCACGGCAGGTCACGCTGGAACGGCAGATGGACACCATCGCCAACAACGTCGCCAATGCCAACACCAACGGCTTCAAGGCCGACCGCTCGCTGTTCGAGGAGTATCTCAACTCCGGCGCGCGCGAGGACAATTTCATCGGCTCCGACCGCCGGGTCTCCTATGTGCAGGACCGCGGCACCTTCCGCGACGTCAGCCAGGGGCCGATGGAGCAGACCAAGAGCCCGCTCGACGTCGCCATCAGCGGCGATGCCTATTTCGCGGTGCAGACCGCCGGCGGCGAGCGCTATACCCGCGACGGCAAGTTCTCGATGAACAATGTCGGCCAGCTCGTGACCTCGGATGGCAATCCCGTGCTCGGCAATGCCGGCCCGATCACCTTCCAGCCGACGGACCACGACATCAACATCGCGCCCGACGGAACCGTGACGGTGCTGGAAGGCTCCGGCAAGGCCGACTCGATCCGGGGCAAGATCCGCCTCGTCGCCTTCGACAACCCGCAGCGGCTGGAAAAGATCGGCTTCAACCTCTACGGCACCGGCAGCGCCACCGCGCAGGCCGACACCAAGTCCACCGTGCAGCAGGGTTTTGTCGAGAAGTCGAACGTCAACTCGGTCGCCGAGATGAGCCGCATGCTCGAGGTGACCCGCGCCTACACCCAGCTTGCCACCCTGCTCCAGCAGCAGAGCGACCTCCACAAATCGGCGATCGAGAAGCTCGCCGACGTTCCAGCGTAACGCCACCAGGGGAGAACTGACATGCAAGCGCTTCACACCGCTGCGACCGGAATGGCGGCACAGGAACTGAACGTTCAGGTGATCTCCAACAACATCGCGAACCTGCGCACCACCGGCTTCAAGAAGCAGACCGCGGCGTTCCAGGACCTGATCTACGAACACGTCCGCCGCGTCGGCGCCCAGTCCTCCGACCAGGGCACGATCCTGCCGGTCGGCGTCGACATCGGCGGCGGCGTCAAGACCGTCGGCACACCGCGCAGCATGACCCAGGGAACGCTGTCGCAGACCGGCAACGATCTCGATCTCGCCGTCTCCGGCGAAGGCTTCTTCAAGATCCTGATGCCTGATGGTTCCTACCAGTACACCCGCGACGGCACCTTCCAGATGGACAACCAGGGCCGCATCGTCACGGCGCAGGGCAATCCGGTGCAGCCGACGATCACGATCCCGAACAACGCCTCGGGCATCACCGTCAACATGCAGGGCCAGGTCTCGGTGACGCTGCCGGGCTCGACCAGCTCGACCATCATCGGCCAGATCGGCGTGACGCGCTTCATCAACAAGGCGGGCCTGCAGCCGGTCGGCAGCAACCAGTTCACCGAGACGCCCTCCTCCGGCGCGCCGCAGGACGGCACCGCCAACTCCGAAGGCTACGGCCACATCACGCAAGGCAGCCTCGAACAGGCCAATGTCGACGTCGTCTCGGAAATGAGCGACCTGATCGCCGCCCAGCGCGCCTACGAGATGAACGCCAAGGTGATCAGCGCCGCCGACCAGATGATGCAGTCCACCACCGCGCTGTTCCGCTGAGCCATGACGATGCTGAAGACAATCGCAACCCTCTCGGCCCTGCTCGCGCTGACGCTGCCCGCGCGCGCGGCCGACGACGTGATCGCGCAACCGACGCTGCGCGCCAGCATCACCGTCACCTCCGACGTCGTCCGCGTCGGCGACCTCGTCGAGAATGCCGGCTCGGCCGCGCTGATCCCGGTCTATCGCTCGCCCGACCTCGGCACCACGGGCGCCCTGCCGGTCGCGCAGGTGATCAACGTGCTGCGCGCCAAGCAGGTGATCGGCGTGATGACCGGCGACATCAAGGAAGTCTCGGTCACCCGGCTTGCCCGCACGCTCGCCAACAAGGATCTGGAGCTTGCGATCGCCTCCGCACTGGAGCGCCGCTTCGGCCTCGGCGAGGCCGCCAACATCACCGTCGCCATCGACCGCGGTCTCTCCGACGTGCGGTTGGACGCTACCAACACCGGTCCGCTGCAGCCGAGCGCCGTCCGCTACGATCCGCGCAGCACCCGCTTCGACCTGACCTTCGAGATCCACAACGACGCCAGCGCCGCACCAACCAAGCTGCGTTTCACGGGAACGGCGGTGGAGACCGTGGAAGTCGCCGTGCTGACGCGCGATATCGACCGCACCGAGATGCTGAAATCCTCCGACGTCACGACCGAGCGCCGCCCGCGCGCGGAGGTCACCGGCGAGGCCGCCTCGCGCGAGCGCGCCGTCGGCATGCAGCTCCGCCGCCCGATGCGCGCAGGCCAGCCGCTCCGCGTCGCCGACATCGCCCGGCCGGACCTGGTGCAGCGCGACCAGAATGTCACCATCATCTACCAGGTGCCCGGTCTCTATCTCACAACGCGCGGCAAGGCCGTCGACAACGGCGCCGAGGGCGACACCGTCAGCGTGCTCAATCTCCAGTCCAAGCGGACGTTGATGGGCGTCGTCACCGGCCGCGGCCAGGTCACGGTCCAGGGCGCGAGCCAGTCCGCACCGATCGCAGCACCCGCCGAGCAGACCTCGTCGCTCCAGCGGGAGCCTTCATCGCTCCAGCGCGAACCCTCGTCGCTCCAGCGTGACGAAAGCCGCCCGCCCGCAGCGCTCGCCAAAACCCAGATCTCGCAAGCTCAAGCCAAGTCAGAGTAAGTCATGTCCCAGTTCGGTTCCGCCGCCCGTCTTCGTCGCATCGTCCTTTCCGGAGCGCTGTTGGCTACCTTTGCCTTCGCGAGCGGATGCTCCTCGATCGACCGTCTGTCGCAGATTGGCGAGCAGCCAAAGCTGTCGGCGATCGATAACCCGACCGCCGCGCCCGGCTACAAGCCGGTGCAGATGCCGATGCCAAAGCCGGAAGTGGCCTCGTACAACCCGAACTCGCTGTGGCGGAACGGCAGCCGCGCCTTCTTCAAGGACCAGCGCGCCCGCCAGGTCGGCGACCTGCTGACGGTAACGGTCAACATCACCGACAAGGCCAATATCGAGAACGACACCTCGCGCAGCCGCACCAACAAGGAAGATTCGGGCATTTCGGACTTCATCGGCGCGAAGACGATCACGCAGGCCAACAAGATCCTGCCCGGCCGTATCCTGACCGCCGATTCCACCTCCTCCAGCGAAGGCAAGGGCAGCGTCGACCGCAAGGAAGCCCTGCAGACCAACGTCGCCGCCGTCGTCACCCAGGTGCTGCCGAACGGCAATTTGGTGGTCGAGGGCAAGCAGGAGATCCGCGTCAACTTCGAGATCCGCGAGCTGATCGTCGCCGGTATCGTCCGCCCCGAGGACATCCAGAGCGACAACACCATCGACTCCACCAAGATCGCCCAGGCCCGTATCGCCTATGGCGGCCGCGGCCAGATCACCGACGTGCAGCAGCCGCGATACGGCCAGCAGGTGATGGACGTGCTGCTGCCCTTCTGAGACTTTCTCCCGAGCTCCCACATCTCGTTGCGAACCTAGGCGCGATGCGATGTTCTACGCGGCCCTCGCTAGCTCCCCTGGCGAGGGCCGCATGAGTTTTCCGCCTGTGCCATTGCGGTCACAGACTTGAACCAAACTGCGAGTCGCGGCCACTGAAGCATGAAGGAATGCGGCCAGGTCCATGAAATTGCACATCAACATGATCGCGAGGCGACTGGTCTTTCTCGCCGCTCTCGTCGCCCTCGCCGCCCTCGCCGCGCCTGCGCGCGCCGAGACTTGCGGCATCGTGCTGCGGCAGGCGGAGGGAATCGCGACGCTCAAGCTCGCTTCGGAGGAGCGGCCGATCCATGTGCAGTTCAAGACCCGCGCGGCCGGCGTCAGGTTGCCCGTCGACCTGATCGAGAAATATCCGGACGAGCTGTCGATCGTCCTGCAACACGAGTTCCACAAGCTCACCGTGACGAACGACGGTTTTGAGGTCGGCGTGTGGTTCAAGCGTCAATACAAATGGCTGGTGGTGCCGTTCGACGCGGTCACGGGTTTCTGGGACATGGACCGGCCGGTGTGCTGGGGCAAGTAAAGCGTTTTCGAGCGAAGTGGATACCGGTTCGCGTCAAGAAAACGCGTCAAAACAAGAATCCAGAGTCCTCAGGTAAACTCCGCCTCGACCGTCCCGATGCCGTCGAGTTCCATTCGCACCTTGTCGCCGGCCTTCAGCCACAGCGTCTTGACCAGGCTCCCCGTCAGCACGAGCTGGCCGGCATGCAGGCCCTTGCCCTCGGCGGCGAGGTGATTGGCGAGCCAAGCCAGCGCATTATGGGGATGGCCGAGCACGTCGGCGCCGGTTCCCTTGCTGACCTCCTCGCCGTTGAGGATGGCGCGGCCGGCGACCGCCTTGAGATCCGGCACCGCCGACCACGCGACCGCAGGTCCGAGCACGCAGCCGGCGGCGAAGAAGTCGTCCGCGATCAGGGTCGGCGCGCCCATCGTCTCCCACTTCACATAGCGGTCGTCGACGATCTCGATGGCGGGAGCGTAGGCATCGACCGCCTCGCCCACCCATTCGGCGGTGAACGGTGCCTCACCGGGGGCGAGGTCGCGCTTCAGCCGGACGGCGATCTCGCATTCGACACCGACGCGGACATAGTCGGAGGCAGCCAATTTTGCGCCGCTGTCATGCACGACCTTCTCGAACACGCCGCCAGCGCAGGGATGGTCGATCTGCATGTAGTCTTGCATGACCTGGCTGGTGCAGCCGATCTTGTAGCCAACCAGCGAGCCGACATGGGGCAGCAGCACGTCATGCAGCGCGCGCTGGATTTTGTACCCCTCGGCTTCATCGCGCGGGGGAACCTCGAGCCGCGCGAGCGGGGCATGGTTGCGGCGCGCCAGCGCGATCGCCTTTGCGGCTGCGAGAATTCTGTCCACCATCGGCGCCGCCTCCCACGCTACACAACTCAGGTCGTACAGTTCAGCACCCCGGCCCCCGCCTGACAAGCGCCCGTGGGTCACCTCACCTCAAGACTTGAATCGATCCCGTTGGCCGGACTCACGAAACCACCCTCAGCTCAAGTGAAGGCTGTTTCTCATCCGAGCTCACGTGAGGATGAAGGAGTTGAGTCTAGCCCGTTGATCGCGATTCAGTTTTCGGGATCGGCGTGTCGGGCTGATGCGCGCGGCCACAATCGGCGCGCCAAAAATAGGCCCCGGCGCGAACATGCGCGCCAAATGCGTCCTTCATAAGGAGCCGCGCGGGTGCGCGACGCCGCTTTATTCGTCGCGATAGACCTTCTCGCGCTTCTCGTGGCGCTCCTGCGCTTCCACGGAAAGCGTTGCGATCGGACGCGCCTCGAGCCGCTTCAACGAGATCGGCTCGCCGGTCTCCTCGCAATAGCCGTAGGTGTTGTCCTCGATGCGCTGCAACGCTGCGTCGATCTTGGCGATCAACTTGCGCTGGCGATCACGGGCACGCAGTTCGATGGCACGGTCGGTTTCGGACGAGGCCCGATCTGCGAGATCGGGGTGGTTGACGTTCTCCTCCTGCAGGGCTTGCAGGGTGAGCTTGGACTCTTTGAGGATCTCATCCTTCCAGGCAAGGAGCTTCAACCGGAAGTACTCCTTCTGCCGGTCGTTCATGAAAGGCTCTTTTTCGGTCGGTCGGTAGTTTTTCAACTTTTCCAAGGGCGGCCTATCTTTCTAAGCAACGACTCGCAACGAACAGGGTCCGTTGAGCCGGGGCTTATATAGCGGCCTCCCGTGACAGACAATATTTCCCTCAATCCGCGGTTACCGCCCCCAAGCCCTTGCACAGGAAGGTTTATCCGCAAGGGCAAGGGGGCGGCAGACAGGCTCAGTAGCCGACCGTGAAACGCGCCCGCGGATGCGCCGGGCGCTCGATCTCGTCGGCGAGTGCGATGGCGTAGTCGGCGAAGGTGATCCAGCTCTTTCCGTTCGCATCTGCGAGAAGCTGATCGGTCCCGAGACGGAACTTTCCGGTCCGCTCGCCTTCGACAAACAGGGCGGACGGCGAGATAAAGGTCCAGTTCAGGTCCTTTTCCTGCCGCAGCAGGTCAAGGAACGCCGAGCCCTTCTCCGCCTCGGCCTTGTACTGTGCGGGAAAACCGGGGGTTGTGACCAGTTTCACGCCCGGGGCGACCTCGAGGCTGCCGGCACCGCCGACCACGAGGTAACGGCCGACCTTCGAGTCCCTGGCCGCGGCGATCAGCTTGTGGGGATCGCTGGCAAGGAAATGGATGGAACTGACGGCGACATCGTGCCCGGCCCAGAGTTTCGTCAGGCCGGCCTGGTCGAGCACGTCCCCCTTCACCGCCGTGACATCAGCCAACTGGGCGATCTTCTCGGGGTTGCGGGCGATGGCCGTGACGGTGTGGCCGCGGCGGGACAGTTCCTTGGTGATCTCCGAACCGGCCCGACCCGAGGCACCGGCGACTGCGATTTTCATGGAAGGCTCCTTGCTCCTATAGTATCGAATAGAGACTAGATATCGCAAAGAATGCTGGTGTTAAGAGAGCACTTTGTGCTTACCTGATTACACCCGAGTAACCGGAACGCCTTGCGAGGAACAAACGACATGAAACCGGACGTCTATGCTGCGAACTGTCCCACGCGTCAGATTCTCGATCGCGTCGGCGACAAATGGGCGGTGCTGATCCTCCTGCTGCTGCGCGAGGAGCCGATGCGTTTCAATCAGTTGCGCCGAACGATTGAAGGCATTTCGCAGAAGATGTTGAGCCAGGTTCTCAAGTCACTTGAACGCGACGGGCTGATCAAGCGCCGAGCCATCGCAACCGTGCCCGTCACGGTGGAGTATTCGATCACGCAGCTCGGGGTGACGCTCGCCGCCGCCGTCGATCCCTTGCGCGATTGGGCCGAGCAGAATCTGAAGGACGTGCTCGCCGCCCAGCGCCGCTACGATGCGCAGCAGAAGCAGGAAGCGGCGTGAGGACACAAGCAAGGTAGCAGACCCGACATCCTGAGGTGCCAGCTGCGCGGTGCGAAGCATCGCACGGCGAGCCTCGAAGGATGAAGGGCCGCCGTCGGGCCACCGCCCTTCGAGGCTCGCCGAAGAGAGGGCACCTCCAGCGACAATGGCTTCGCCATTGCGCGGGGGTGACGGGTTAGGAATTGAGGATGATGATAGGAGTCAGGCCTGCCCGGCCTTGGCGAGCTCGACTTCGACGCGCAGCTCGATCTCGGACAGCACTGCATCCAGGCCCGGATCGCCGGAGGACGACTTCAGGTTCGCCGCCGCATCGCGCAGCCGCATCACCGTCGACGAGTCGAGATTGCCGGAGAGCAGTCCGAGCTTGAGATCGTCGAGCACGTCGAGCGCGGTGCGGCCGCGGGCGACCGAACGCTTGCGGCGCTCGACCGGATCCTCCTCGATGCCTTGCAAGGCCAGCAGCGCATCGATGTTGGCGGCCGCCTTCGGCGCGGTCGCGGCGCGGGTCTCCTGCGTCGAGGAGGTATCGGGCAGCACGAAGGTGCTGGAGCCCGTCCGTTTGGCCTGGCCAGCGGGCGTTCCAAGCGTCGTGCCGTTCGGTCCGTAGATGCGCATCAGTGGAATCCGAGGTGATCGATCGAGCGGCAGCTTCGCCGCATTATGGTTAATGACTCGTAAACAGCCCGGCAAAATCTGCCGACAGACCGGCAGTTTCGCTCTCCAGGGCGAACGACCTCTGGAGCCGTTCGGAAGAAATTTATTCAATCTCCTCAAGCGCCTAATCGTTTCACGTCGTTCTGGCACAGCGCTCGCATAGAGCTTGGCGGACCGCACCGTCATGGGAGTGTCGAGAGGTCCGAGCATTGAAGGGCCTCGGGGAGCAGAGGATGTCGGGCGTTCGTTGGGCAAGGTTTTTTGGAGTGGCTTGCGCCGCGCTGTCAGCGCTGGCGTTCACGGTCACATCCGCTGGCGCGACCTCGCGCATCAAGGACCTCGCCAACATCGAAGGCGTGCGACAGAACCAGCTCATCGGCTATGGCCTCGTCGTCGGCCTCAACGGCACCGGCGACACGCTCAACAACATCCCCTTCACCAAGCAGTCGCTGCAGGCGATGCTGGAACGCATGGGCGTCAACATCCGCGGCGCCACCATCCGCACCGGCAACGTCGCCGCCGTCATGGTGACGGGCAACCTGCCCGCCTTCGCCACGCAAGGCACAAGGATGGACGTCACGGTGTCGGCGCTCGGCGACGCCAAGAACCTCCAGGGCGGCACCCTGCTCGTCACCCCGCTGCTCGGCGCCGACGGCAACGTCTATGCGGTGGCCCAGGGCTCGCTCGCGATCTCCGGCTTCCAGGCCGAGGGCGAAGCCGCCAAGATTGTGCGCGGCGTGCCCACGGTCGGACGTATCGCCAACGGCGCCATCATCGAGCGCGAGATCGAGTTCGCGCTGAACCGGCTGCCGAACGTCCGCCTGGCCTTGCGCAACGCCGACTTCACCACCGCCAAGCGCATCGCGGCGGCCATCAATGACTATCTCGGCGTCAAGACCGCCGAGCCGCTCGACCCCTCGACGGTGCAGCTCTCGATCCCGCCGGAGTTCAAGGGCAATGTCGTCGCCTTCCTCACCGAGATCGAGCAGCTCCAGGTCGATCCCGACCTCGCCGCCAAGATCGTCATCGACGAACGCTCCGGCATCATCGTGATGGGCCGCGACGTCCGCGTCGCCACCGTTGCGGTGGCGCAAGGCAATCTCACCGTCACGATCTCGGAGAGCCCGCAGGTCAGCCAGCCCAACCCGCTGTCGCGCGGCCGCACCGTAGTCGCGCCGCGCACCGGCGTCAGCGTCACCGAGGACGGCAAGAAGTTCGCGGTGGTCAAGGACGGCGTCTCGCTGCAGCAGCTCGTCGACGGCCTCAACGGGCTCGGCATCGGCCCGCGCGACCTCATCAGCATCTTGCAGGCCATCAAGGCCGCCGGCGCGATCGAAGCCGACATCGAGGTGATGTGATGACGACGGGCATGATCAATTCCACCGCCCTCGCCTCCTCGGCGTTCTCCGTGCAGAGCCGCAATGGCCGGCCGGATTTCGAGCTCGCAGACGCGCTGACGAAGGTCTCGCCGCAGCAGCAGGCCCGCGCCCAGAAGACCGCGACTGACTTCGAGGGCATGTTCCTCAACGCGATGTTCTCGCAGATGACGTCGAGCGTGAAGGGCGAAGGCCCGTTCGGTAGCACGACCGGCACCGGCGTGTGGCGCTCGATGCTGACCGAGCAGTACTCCAAGAATTTCGCCAGCGCCGGCGGCGTCGGCATCGCCAGTGACGTCTATCGCACCCTCATCCTCCAGCAGGCCAAAGCCTCGCCGAGCATCGCCCGCTCGGCGTAAGGACCGACCGACATGAACCACTTCACCACGTCACGTCCGCCGATGCCCGCCCAACGTCAGGCCGCCGCGCCCGGCAGCACTGAGGCCCACAGGCTGGCCAAGGAGCTGATGGACGCGATGAATGCCCTGCTCGGCCTGGTCGAGCGCGAGACCGAGCTGGTGCGCGCCGGCAGGCTGCGCGAGGCGATGGCGTTCGAAACCCAGAAGCAGGAGCTGTCGCGCCGCTATGTCGGGGCGGTCGGGCAGCTGAAGGCGAACCAGGCCCAGCTCGCGAAGTCCGCGCCGGAGCTGCTCTCCACGCTGCACCGCCACCACGACGCCTTTCGCGCCATGCTCCAGGTCAACCTTACGGTGCTCGCGACGGCCCACGCAGTGTCCGAGAGCGTCGTGCGCGGCGTCAACGCCGAGATCCAGAAGCGCAACGTGCCCAACACCTACACCGCCGCCGGGCGTCGCGCCGCACCGGGCCCGCGTCACATCACGCCGCTCGCCGTCAGCCGCTCGCTCTGAGCCGACAGACTTTAATAAAAGTCGCGCCCCGAATCAGACGCCCCGTTAGCCATAATTCCTAACCAGACCTTTAAGACTGCCGTTCCATAGTTGCGGCCAGTGATGGGTTGGGATTTGACTCGCGAGGCACCAGGAGGGCGCCATGAGTACAGATTTCAGCATACGGCCGGTGGGGATCCCGGCCCCCGTGCAGATCGCACCGACGCCCGGTCCGGCGGCGAACGAGGCTGTGCAAACCGACTTGCCCGCGAGCCAAACGGTGAGCGCGAGCGAGGCTGGCGCCGGCGCGCGCAATGATCTTCAGCACAATGAGAATATTTCCCGGCAGGTCGTGTTCGACCAGGCGGCAGCGTCGTTCGTCTTCCAGGTCGTCAACGACAAGACCGACGCGGTGGTGAACCAGTTTCCCGATGAAGCCATGTTGCGGCGACGCGCTTATTTCCACGCACTGGATCTGAGCAAGTCGGAGCCTTCCCGGCCGGTCAACACCGACGTGAGCGCTTAGGCTTAGTGCACTAGATCAGCTATCCTGCGTCGCGTAGGCCGTATCCAGATAGGTCGAGCCTGTCGCCGGATCGGTCACGACATTCTTGATGACCGCCTGCCCGTCCTTGCTCAGCGTGAACTTCGTATCGCCAAAGCGGAACGAGGAATCCTTGATCAAGACCTGCTGATACTGCGAGGTGCCCTCGCTCTGGTACTTGATCTGGGCACGAAAGCCACTGACGTTCGTGATGCTCAGCGTGAACGACTTTCCGTTGGCGTACTTGCCGCTCCAGGTCCCCTGATATTTCGCCGGATCGACGGCGGTGTACTTGCCGCTACCGGGCGCGGACGACAGAGCACTCGAGCGATACGACTTCGAGAGGATGCTCATGATGTCGGCCACGGCAAGCCTCCGATTACGGCCGCCCGGAGAGACCGGCCGCGATGTTGCGGTTGATCTCGATCAGGGGACGGAAGTGGTCGAACTGCGGGCTCATTTGCAGCGCTGCCGTCTGACTCAAAACGAACACGCTGATGTTGGCGATCTTCTGCCGGACGTCGAGCGGCTGCGGATTGTTGTCGCGCATGGCTTCGCTCAGGAAGATGGTCCAGAGCTTGCGGTTGAACATCAGGGCCTGCATCGTCTGCTCGCTGAGCGGATCAGCATTGTTGACTGCATCCTGCAGCTTGTTGGCGGCCTTGAGCAGCGTCTGCGCCTCGATGTCTCGAGGAGATGCAGTGGTCGTGGCAACACGCGCGTAGGCCGAAGCAGCAGAATTCGACATTCGTCACCCTGGAGGTTTCCTCGCCCAGTACACAGGCTTAAGGATTTCTTTCCCAACCCTAGGCAGCACCGCTTAAGATTTGCTTACGTGACACGGTGGAAGCCCTCCGGAGAATTACGGGTCGCGGATGCTTCCACTTCTCGAAACTAGATTCGCTCGCGCAGGCTGTAAACGGTGATGCTCGTTACGTGAAGATTTGAGCTAATCGACTCTTGACGATTTCACTCAAACAAACGGCGGAGCATTGGCCCCGCCGCGACGATATGAACGACGGCTCTCAGCCTTCCGATTAGCGGAGCAACTGCAGCACGCTCTGCTGCGACTGGTTGGCCAGCGACAGCGCGGAGACGGCGATTGACTGGCGGGTCGACAGCGCCTGGCTGTTCGCCGCTTCCTCGTTGGTATCGGCGAGCGTCAGGTTCGACGAACCGGTCTGCAGCACGTTGATCAGGTTCTTCGAGAAGTCCTGGCGCACCTGCACGATCGAGAGGTTCGAGCCGAGCGCCGAACCTTCCGACCGCAGCGTGCTCGACGCCGCGTTGAGGCTCGCGAGCACCTTGTTCGTCGCGCCGTTGTCGATGAAGTCGACGCCGCTGACGAGGTCGCTCAGGCCGAGGCCGGCGGCGTTGAACACTACGCCGTTGATGCTCAGCGTGGAGCTGCCGGTTTCATTGAAGACGAGCTTCAGCGTATCACCGTTGAGCAGGTTGACACCGTTGAAGGAAGAATCCTGCGACGTCGTGTCGATCTGCGCCAGGATGTTGTTGAACTGGTTGACCAGGCCCGCGCGCGCGGTCTGCGCCACCGGATCCTCGATCGGCGGCTGCGCCGTCGTGAAGGCAAGCACGCCGGTGATCGTGCCGCCGATCGCGCCGCCGGCGGTCGTAGAGCCGAGTGTCGAGGAAGCATATTCGTTCACAGTGGTGACCGTGAGCACGCCATTAGCGTCGATTGTCGCGGTCAGGTGGTTCGCCTGCAGCGCGACGTTGAGCTGGTTCAGCGTCTTTACGGTGCCGTTGGTGCCGTCACCAAAAGTGACGTTCACCGGAGTGCCGCCGTTGAAGGATGTGAAGGTCAAGGTCTTGCCGGCGATTCCGCCGATACCGGAGGTGCGGGCCGCCGTGAAGGCGGTCGCGGTACCGGTGTTGCCGGCGAGGCCGAACACGTTCAGCGCATTGCCGGTGCCGGTGATCGACAGGTCGGCATTGATACCGGTCGAGATCTTGAGCTGGCCGGAAGAGTTGATCGTCGAGTTGGCCTGGCCGGACACAGTCGACAGCGTCGCAATGCCGTTGGCGGCAATGCTTGCGGTCTGAACTCCGGTGGCAAGGTCCATCGCGTTCAGAACGTCGGCGACGGTGCCGGCCTGGAGATAGACCGTCGAGTTGCCGTTGCCGTCGGTGATGACGTTGCCGCTCTTGCCGTAGCCGGTCGGAATCGCCGGAGCGCCCGCCGAGCCCGGCACCGGCGCATTCTTGAAGGTGATGATGTGGCCGTCGACATTCAGCGTCGAACCATCCTGCACCAGTTGGCCGAGCGTGGTGGAGCTGGTGGTGCGATTCACGCTGATCGACGCATTGCCGCCGCCAGTCGCCGAGCTGAGACCGAGAGCCTTCAGGAGGTCGGCCTTGCCGGTGACGCTGAGGTCGGCGCCGGTCGAGCTGCGCACCGTGACCTTGCTCGCAGACGTGACGCCGACGTCGGAGGCCGTTTCACCGGCACTGGTGCTGATCGTCGCGGCACCGGCGCTGATCACGGCAACCTTCACGCCGCTGGCGATATCGATCGCGGTCGCGAGGTCGCCAACGGTGCCGGTCGGTGTCGCGGTGGTGCCGAGGTAGACCGTCGAATTGCCGTTGCCGTCGGTGACGATGTTGCCGCTGACGCCGGAGCCGTTCGTGACCGTCGAGGTCGTCGGGGCACTGCCGGCACGGAAGGTGATGGTGTGGCCGTTGACGGTCAGCGTGTCGCCGTCGGCGGGCTGGGCGTTGCCCACGAGACCGGTCGCGGTCGCAGCACCGTTCGCGATCAGGGTGATGCCGGCGGTGATCGCCGTCGAGCCGTCACCGGCGGTTGCCGCAGCGCCGGTGGTCACACCCTGCGGTGCGCCGAGCGTCGCCGCCGAGGTCGCCGCGGTGGTGCCGCCTGCCGCACCAGTGTAGAGGACGTTGCTGCTGGCCGTCGCGCTCGCATAGCTGGTTGTGCCGCGCAGATCGGCCGGTGTCGCGCCGGGGATCGTGGTCGAGACGTTCGACTTGGTGGAGTAGCCGACGGTCGTCTGAAGCGCCTGGTTGGCGATCGATTTCGCGCTGTCGATCAGTTTTTGCAGCGAGGTGATGCCGGTGTTCGCCGCCTGAAGCACCTGCACACCGTTGTTGATGCCGTCGAGCAGGTTACTGATGTCGCTCGCCCGGTTGTCCAACCCCTGTGCGGTGAAGAAGTTGGTGGGATTGTCGAGCGCCGTGTTCACCTTCTTGCCGGTGGCCAGGCGCTCCTGCGTCGTGGCCAGCAGGTCGGCCGTCGACTGCAGCGACAACAGGTTCTGGCGAACCGACGCCGAGAGAACGATGTTGGACATTGGCGGGTCTTCCTCTTGAAGCGCGATACCGGGTACGAATCGTGGCTCGCCGATCTGGAAAGCGGGCTTTTGTCCAGTTGTAGGGTCTGTCCTTTAAAGTATGGTTAACGACGGCTTAAGCAGTACGGTTAGCGGCCGGTTAATGCCAAAACGCCCTCCCAGATGCCAAAAAAGAGCGGCGGGGCAAGAGCCCCGTCGCTCAATTTATTCTGTAATTTCAGATGCTTATTAGCGGAGCAGCTGCAGCACGCTCTGCTGCGACTGGTTGGCCAGCGACAGCGCGGAGACCGCGATCGACTGACGGGTCGACAGCGCCTGGCTGTTCGCCGCCTCGACGTTGGTGTCGGCCAGCGTCAGGTTGGACGAACCGGTCTGCAGCACGTTGATCAGGTTCTTGTTGAAGTCCTGACGCACCTGCACCACCGAGAGGTTCGAACCCAGGCTCGACGCTTCCGAACGCAGCGTGCTGGACGCGGTATTCAGCTTGGACAGCACCTTGTTGGTCGCCGAGTTGTCGATGAAGTCGACACCGCCGGTCAACGCGGCGAGGCCCAGACCCTTCGAGTTGTAGGTCACGCCGGTGATGTTGAGGCTCGACTTGGCGGTCTCGTCGAACACCAGCTTGAGCTGGTCGCCGTTCAACAGGTTGACACCGTTGAACGAGGAGTCCTGCGAGGTCGTGTCGATCTGCTGCAGGATGTTGTTGTACTGGTTGACCAGGTTTGCCCGGGTCGTCTGTGCAACGGTATCCGCAACCGGCGTGGACGCCGTCGAGAAGGTGAGCGCGGTGGTGAGCGTACCACCGATCACACCGCCCGCAGCCGCCGAGCCGATCGTCGAAGACGCGTAGTCGTTGGTCGTCGAGATCGTCAGCAGGCCGTTGGCGTCGATCGTCGCAGTCAGGTTGTTGGCCTGGAGCGACGAGTTGAGCTGGTCGAGCGTCTTGACCGTGCCGTTGGTGCCGTCGCCGAAGGTGACGTTGACCGCCGTACCGCCGCTGAAGGAGGTGAAGGTCAAGGTCTTGCCGGAGATGCCGCCGATACCGGAGGTACGCGCCGCGGTGAAGGCGGTCGCCGTGCCGGTGTTGCCGGCGAAGCCCAGAACGTTCAGGGCATTGCCCGTGCCCGTGATCGACAGGTCGGCATTGACGCCGGTCGAGATCTTGAGCTGACCAGAGGCATTGATCGACGAGTTGGTCTGGCCCGAGGCGGTCGACAGCGTCGCAGTGCCGTTGGCGGCGATGCTCGCCGACTGGACACCGGTGGCAAGGTCGATCGCGTTCAGAACGTCAGCAATCGTTCCGGCCTGCAGATAGACCGTCGAGTTGCCGGCGCCGTCGGTGATGACGTTGCCGCTCTTGCCGGAGCCGGTCGGGATCGCAGGAGCACCCGCAGAGCCCGGAACCGGGGCGTTCTTGAAGGTGATGACGTGACCGTCGACGTTCAGCGTCGATCCGTCCTGGATCAACTGACCGAGCGAAGCAGCACTCGTGGTGCGAGCCACGTTCACGGTGGCGTTGCCGCCGCCGACGGCCGAACTGAGACCGAGGGCCTTGAGCAGGTCCGCCTTGCCGGTGACGCTGAGGTCGGCACCGGTGGAGCTGCGCAGCGTGACCTTGCCGGCCGAGGTAACACCGACGTCGGAGGCCGTCTCACCAGCGCTCGTGCTGATGGTCGCAGCACCGGCGCTGTTCACGGCAACCTTGACGCCGCTGGCGAGGTCGATCGCGGTGGCGAGGTCACCGGCGGTCGCCGCCGGCGCAGCCGTGGTGCCGAGATAGACGGTCGAGTTGCCGCTGCCGTCGGTCACGATGTTGCCCGACACGCCCGAGCCGCTGGCAACAGCGGTGGAGGCCGGAGCAGCACCGGCGCGGAAGGTGATCGTGTGGCCGTTGACGGTCAACGTGTCGCCATCGGCGGGCTGGGCGTTGCCGACCAGACCCGTGGCAGTCGCAGCACCGTTGGCGATCAGGGTGATGGCGGCGGTCAGAGCCGTCGAACCGTCACCGGCCGTCGCGGCCGCGCCGGTATCGACGCCCTGGGTCGCGCCCAGCGTGATCGCCGAGGTCGCGGCATGGGTGCCGCCCGCGGTGCCGTCATACAGCACGTTGCT
>NZ_JAFCJM010000062.1 GCF_018130955.1 Bradyrhizobium liaoningense | reverse complement strand
GCCGCCACGCTCGAGGGCTATGCTCTTGCCACCCAAGAACAAAATCCGGGAATCCCCTAGCCCACAAGGGGAGAGGGTGCACTTTCATCGCGGCACCACCAGCCATCACGCCACCTCGCAGCGCCCCCGATCGGCGGCGCGATCCCGTTGCAGATCAGCTTCGAGCTCCTTGACGATGCCGTGCAGCAGACACGCCGCCAGTGGATCGGTCACCTCCCGCTCGAGAAGCCGGTAGCGTGCGATGCGGACTTCCTGCTCTCTCAATTGCTGCTCTGTCATAGCGCGGCCTCCGGCAAATCGACGCGCAGGAGGCCGCATTGTTTCGTTGCAATTTTCCGATCGTTTTCTATGGTTTCTCGTCAGTTAATAAATGACCGGCGCGAGCCCTTTTTCGACCGCGCCCCTACCGCGACACCCGCCAGATCGTGCCGTTGCCGTCTTCCGAGATCAGCAGCGCGCCGTCCTTTGCCACGGCGACACCGACGGGGCGTCCCCAGACCTCGGTGTCGTTGACGACGAAACCCGTGACAAAGTCCTCGTATTCGCCGGTCGGCTTGCCGTCCTTCATCCTGATACGGATGATCTTATAGCCGGTGCGCTTGGATCTATTCCAGGAGCCGTGCTCGGCGGCAAAAGCGTCGCCGCGATATTCGGCCGGAAAGTTGGTGCCCTGATAGAAGGTCATGCCCAGCGAGGCGGAGTGCGACTGGATCAGCACGTCGGGAATAGTGACCTTGTCCTTCAGATCCGGCCGCGCGCCGGCGTGGCGCGGATCCTCGTTGCCGCCGATATAGTACCAGGGCCAGCCGTAGAACGCGCCTTCGCGGACGCTGGTGACGAAGTCGGGCACGAGATCGTCGCCGAGGCCGTCGCGCTCGTTGGTGGAGCACCAGGGCAGACCGCTCTGCGGCTCGACAGCGAGACCGACACAGTTGCGGATGCCGGTGGCATAGATCTTCCGCTCCTTGCCATCCGGATTGAAGGCGAGCACCGTCGCGCGCTCGGTTTCGCTCGCCCATGCAGCGCCAAGCGGTTGCGCGCGCGACCAGGTGTCCAGTCCGCCGGGTGGAGTGCCCATACCTTCAGCGACGTTGCTGAGCGACCCGACCGACACGAGCATGCGCTTGTTGTCAGGCGTGAAGACGATGTCGCGGGTGGAATGGCCGCCGTCATGTGGCAGGCTCGCCACGATCGTCTCCGCCTTGCCGCGCGCCTTGAGGTCGCCGGCCTGATAGGGGAAGCGGACGACGCTGTCGGTGTTGGCGACATAGACCCATTTCGGATCGTCGCCGTTCGGAAAGAAGGCGATGCCGAATGGCTGTCTCAGGCCGCTGGCATAGATCTCGTTCGTTGCGACCTTCGCGCCGCCCTCGCCGGCGCGAAGCACGCGAATCTTGCCGGCCCGCGTTTCCGCAACAAAGATGTCGCCGTTCGGCGCGACGCGCACGATGCGGGGGCCTGACAGGCCTTCCGCGAAGAGCTCGATCTTGAAGCCCGGCGGTACCTGCAGAGATGCGCCCGGCGGCCGCGCCACCACACGTGAGAAGCTGGCAACCGATTTTGTCGCTCCTGGGCTTGGCAGGTCGTGCGGGCGGATCAGCCTGATGGTGCCAGGCTTGTCGGATTGCCAGTCGCCGAAGGCGTCCTTGCCCTGCGACACCGGCTCCGCCGATGCATACGGGCCGGCCGTTGCCAGCAGCATCACCGCCAACAATCCAAAATGCTTCGTCACGGTCTCCTCCCGGCCTGCCCTTGTTCGACCAACGTCCGTCAGGTCCAATCATTCGGCGATCGCGCGCGATGCCGAATCGAACGTCAGCCTATGCCCGCAGGATGTGCATCACCTAGCCTCATCCTGCTGGAAAATCCTCGTGATCGGTGCGACACATTGTAAGGGCGCGACCGCGGACGGCGGTCATCAAAGCTGCGGCATCGGGAGCTGCGACTGACGGGGTCATCATGTGGGGATCCATCGTATCGGAATGGGCGAGCCTGATCCTGCGCTGGCTGCATGTGGTGGCCGCGATCGCCTGGATCGGCAGCTCCTTCTATTTCATAGCCCTCGACCTCAGCCTGAAGCCGAACAAGGCCCTGCCCGACGGCGTGCAAGGCGAGGCCTGGCAGGTCCATGGCGGCGGCTTCTACCACATCATGAAGTATCTGGTGGCCCCCGCCCAGATGCCGGAGGAGCTGACCTGGTTCAAATGGGAGGCCTACACCACCTGGCTGTCCGGCTTCGCGCTGATGGTCGTGGTCTATTATCTCGAGGCCGATTTGTTTTTGGTCGACAAGTCCATCCTCGATCTCACGCCTGTACAGGCCGGGCTGTTCAGCTTCTGCAGCCTCGCGCTTGCCTGGCTGCTCTATGAGGTCGCCTGCCGCACCGGGCTTGCGCAGCGCGAGCTCGGCTTTACCATCGGCGGCTACCTGTTCCTGGTCGCACTGACCTACGCCTTCACCCATGTGCTGAGCGGACGCGGCGCGTTCAACCAGATCGGAGCGATCATCGGCACCATCATGGTTGCCAACGTGTTCGGCCTGATCATCCCGAACCAGAAGAAGATCGTAGCTAGCCTGATCGCGGGACAGGCGCCCGACCCGAAGCTCGGCAAGACCAGCAAGGAGCGGTCGGTCCACAACAACTATCTGACGCTGCCCGTCGTCGTGCTGATGATCAGCAACCATTATCCCCTGCTCTACGCCACGCGTTTCAACTGGATCATCGTCGCGATCATTTTGGCGCTCGGACCGGTGATCCGGCACTTCTTCAATGAGCGCCACGCGGGACGAAAATCGCCCTGGTGGGTGTGGGGCGTCGCGGCCGCCGGCATGATCGCGATCGGCTTCCTGTCCGCCGCCGGCCCGCGCGAGGTGAAGACGTCAGCGGTTGCGGCGCCGTCGACACTCGCCAATGTCGAGGAGATCGTGATGTCCCGCTGCAGCATGTGCCATGCGGCCGAGCCCGTCTGGGCCGGCATCGTCACCGCGCCGAAAGGCATCGTGCTCGACAGCACCGAGCATATCCAACGCAACATCAGGTTGATCGGACGCGTCGCCGCATGGTCCAGCGCGATGCCGCCGGGCAACATCACCGAGATGACCGGCGAGGAGCGCGCGATGCTGGCCGCCTACATCGCGCAGGGCGATCGTTGAGGCCACGAGCCACAACGCGAGTCTGCGCCATTTTGCGGAAGGATTTTGCGCAAATCTCGTAGATTTCAAAATGACTTGAGCGCCCGTCCGGCGTAGATAGGGAACCGTTCGGCCGCATAGCCCGGCCCAAGAAAGTCAATCGGAGAAGTCGAATGGATTTGACTCGCCTGGAAATCAACCGCCGCACGGCCCTGCTGACGTCGGCCGCGATTGCCGCCAACGTCATCAACCCGATGCGGGCGTTTGCGCAGGAGGCCCCGAAGAAGGGCGGCGTGTTCAACGTCCATTACGGCGCCGAGCAGCGCCAGCTCAACCCGAGCATCCAGGCTTCCACCGGCGTCTACATCATCAGCGGCAAGATCCAGGAGAGCCTGGTCGACCTCGACGCCGACGGCAAGCCGGTCGGCGTGCTCGCCGAGAGCTGGGAGTCCTCAGCCGACGGCAAGACCATCACCTTCAAGCTGCGCAAGGGCGTCACCTGGCACGACGGAAAACCTTTCACATCAGCGGATGTCGAGTTCACCGCGATGAACATGTGGAAGAAGATCTTGAACTACGGCTCGACGCTGCAGCTCTTCCTCACCGCCGTCGATACGCCCGATCCGCAGACTGCGGTGTTCCGCTACGAGCGGCCGATGCCGCTCAACCTGCTGCTGCGGGCGCTGCCCGACCTCGGCTACATCTCGGCAAAGCATCTCTACGAGAGCGGCGACATCAGGCAGAACCCGACCAACCTTGCCCCCGTCGGCACCGGTCCGTTCAAGTTCGTCAAATACGAGCGTGGCCAGTACATCATCGCCGACCGCAACCCGGATTACTGGCGTTCGAACGCGCCCTATCTCGACCGCATCGTCTGGAAGGTGATCACCGACCGTTCGGCAGCCGCGGCACAGCTCGAGGCCGGCGAGTTGCAGTATTGCCCGTTCTCGAGCCTGACCATCTCCGACATGGCGCGGCTCGGCAAGGACAAGCGCTTCATCGCCACCACCAAGGGCAACGAGGGCAACGCGCGCACCAACACCATCGAGTTCAACTTCCGCCGCAAGGAATTGTCCGACATCCGCGTGCGCCGCGCGATCGCGCACGCGATCAACGTGCCCTTCTTCATCGAGAATTTTTTGGGCGATTTCGCCAAACTCGGCACTGGCCCGATCCCGTCCACCTCGACGGACTTCTATCCCGGCACGGACACGCCGCAATATCCCTACGACAAGGCCAAGGCAGCGGCCCTGCTGGACGAGGCCGGCTTCAAGGCCGGCGCCGGCGGCGCGCGCTTCTCGCTCAAGCTGCTGCCCGCGCCGTGGGGCGAGGACATCTCGCTGTGGTCGACCTTCATCCAGCAGTCGCTGAAGGACGTCGGCATCACGGTGGAAATCGTCCGCAATGATGGCGGTGGCTTCCTCAAGCAGGTCTATGACGAGCACGCCTTCGATCTCGCCACCGGCTGGCACCAGTACCGCAACGATCCCGCGGTCTCGACCACGGTGTGGTATCGCTCCGGCCAGCCCAAGGGCGCGCCCTGGACCAACCAGTGGGGCTGGGAGGACAAGCAGGTCGACACCACCATCGACAACGCCCTCACCGAGCTCGATGCGGCCAAGCGCAAGGCGCTCTATGCCGAGTTCGTCAAGGAGGTGAACACCGAGCTGCCGGTCTGGATGCCGATCGAGCAGATTTTTGTCACCGTCATCTCGGCCAAGGCCCGCAACCACTCCAACACCCCGCGCTGGGGCTCGTCGAGCTGGCACGATCTTTGGCTTTCCGCGTGACGCGTTTTTCGTCAAGATGATGCCATGCGCATCCTGAGCCTTGCGGGGCGGCGGCTCGCCGCCTCGATCCCAACCCTGTTTTTGATCCTGATCGGCGTCTTCCTGCTGCTGCAATTCGCGCCGGGAGACACCGTGGACGCACTCATGGCCCAGATGGGCGGCGGCGATGCCGCAACCGCCCGGGACTTGCGAAAATTCTACGGGCTCGATTTGTCGCTTCCCGCGCAACTCGCCAACTATCTCTGGCGCCTGGTGCAGCTCGATCTCGGCTTCTCCTCGATCTACGGCAAGCCGGTCGCGACCGTGATTCTCGAGCGGCTACCGCCGACCATTCTCTTGATGACGGCCTCGCTCTCCTTTGCCTTCTTCTTCGGCCTCGTGTTCGGCGTGATCGCCTCGCGCGCCGTCAACAAATGGCCGGATACGCTGATCTCGACGCTGGGCCTGATCTTCTACGCGACACCGTCGTTCTGGTTCGGCCTGATGGCGATCGTGGTGTTCTCGATCTATTTGCAATGGCTGCCCGCCGGCGGCTTTGAGGATATCGGCCAGGTGCAGAGCGGGTTTTGGCGCGTGCTCGACATCGCGCGGCACCTCATCCTGCCGACGCTGACGCTGGGCCTGATCTTCCTCGCAATCTACCTGCGCATCATGCGCGCCTCGATGCTGGAGGTGCTCAACCTCGACTATGTCCGCACCGCCCGCGCAAAAGGGCTCGACGAGACCCGCGTCGTGATGGGCCACGTGCTGCGCAACGCGCTGCTGCCGATGGTCACGCTGATCGGCCTGCAGGCCGGCACCATGCTCGGCGGCTCGGTCGTGGTGGAGAGCGTGTTCTCCCTGCCCGGCCTCGGACGGCTCGCCTATGAATCCGTGATCCAGCGCGACCTCAACACGCTGCTCGGCATCGTCTTCGTCTCGGCCCTGCTCGTGATCACAGTGAATTTCGTGGTCGACCTCCTCTACGCGCGGCTCGACCCGCGCATTTCGGCGGAGGGCTGAGATGGACGCAGCAAAGCGCTATTTTCGCAGCCCCGCCGCCGTGATCGGGCTCGTGCTGCTGCTGGTCGTGATCGCGATGGCGATCAGCGCCGGCATCCTCTATCCGCGCGATCCGCTGGCGCTCGCCGGCCGGCCGCTGGTCTGGCCATTCACCAACCCGCGCTTTCCGCTCGGCACCGACAATTCAGGCCGCGATATCGCCGCCCAGATCTTCTACGGCTCACGCATCTCGCTGCTGATCGGCGGCGTCGCCACTGCGATCGCGATTGCCATCGGCACGCTGATCGGCGCCTTCGCCGGCTATTATGGCGGCTGGGTCGACAACATCCTGATGCGGATCACGGAAGCCTTCCAGACTCTGCCGAACTTCGTGCTGCTGCTCGTGCTCGTCGCCGTGTTCGGCTCGACGCTGACCACGGTGACGATCGCCATCGGCGTGGTGTCCTGGCCCGCGCCGGCGCGGTTGACCCGCGCCGAGTTCCTGTCGCTGCGCAACCGCGAATTCGTGCAGGCCGGCCGCACCCTCGGCATGAGAGACCTCCAGCTCATCCTCGGCGAGATCCTGCCTAACGCGCTCCCGCCCGTCATCGTCTATGCCAGCGTGGTAATGGCGCTCTCGATCCTGCTTGAGAGCGCGCTCGCCTTCCTGCGGCTATCCGATCCCAACGTCGCCTCCTGGGGCAATCTCATCGGCCTCGGGCGCGACGTGTTGCGGGTGCAATGGTACGTCTCGGCCATCCCCGGCATCGCCATCCTCGTCACCGTGCTCGCGGTGTCGCTGGTCGGCCAGGGCCTCAACGATGCGCTCAATCCGAGGCTGAAGAGCCGATGAGCGACGCCCCGATCCTGTCGCTGGAAGGCCTCGGCGTGCGCCTGCCCAAGGGCGCCGACCGCACGCATGCCCTGAATGATGTCTCGCTCTCGATTGCCTCCAACGAGATTCTTTGCGTCGTCGGTGAATCCGGCTCCGGCAAGTCGATGATGGCCAACGCCGTCATGCAGCTGCTGCCGAACGAGGTCAAGATCGAGACCGGTCGGATGATGTTTGACGGCCACGATCTCTGTGCCGTCACACCGGCGGAGATGCGCGAGGTGCGCGGCGCCGGCATCGCCATGATCTTCCAGGAACCGATGACTGCGCTCAATCCGCTGCGCACCATCGGCGACCAGGTGGCCGAGATGTTCTCGGTTCACACAAGATTGTCCAGGGCTGACATCAACGCCCGCGTTCTGGCCTTGCTGGCTGATGTCCGCATCCTCGATCCCAAAACGGCGGCAAAAGCCTATCCGCACGAATTGTCAGGCGGCCAGCGCCAGCGCGCCATGATCGCCATGGCGCTCGCGCTCGATCCAAAGCTCCTGATCGCGGACGAGCCGACCACGGCGCTCGACGTCACGACCCAGGCGCAGATCCTGAAGCTGATCCGCGACCTGCAACAGCGCAAGAAGACGGCGGTGCTGTTCATCACCCATGATTTCGGTGTCGTCGCCGAGATTGCCGATCGTGTCGTGGTGATGCAGCACGGCAAGATCGTCGAACAGGGGACTGCCGAGGCGGTGTTGAATCACCCGACCCATCCCTACACCAGGCAGCTCATTGCCGCCGTGCCGCCGTTGAAGGCGCCACCGCCGCGGCCGTTGTCCTCGGACAGCATTCTCACCATCGCCAACGTCTCGAAAACCTACCGCACCGGCGGCTTTCTCGGCCGCGGCCCGCGCGTTACGGCGGCGGTGAAAGACGCCTCGCTCCACCTGCCGAAGGGCGCCACGCTCGGCATCGTCGGCGAATCCGGCTCGGGCAAGTCGACACTGGCGCGCTGCATCGTGCGGCTGATCGATCCCGATACCGGCGCGATCCTGATCGACGGCAAGAACTGGGCGAAAATGCCGCGCGACGAGGTCCGCCGCGAGACCCAGCACATCCAGATGGTGTTTCAGGATCCGTTTGCTTCGCTCAATCCGCGGCGCAAGGCGGCCGAGCTGGTCGCGCAGGGCCCGATCGTGCACGGCACCCCACGCGCCACGGCGATTGCGGAGGCCAAAAAACTGTTCGAGCTGGTCGGGCTCGATCCCTCCGCCGGCGACCGCTTTCCGCATGAATTCTCCGGCGGCCAGCGCCAGCGCATCGGGCTCGCGCGAGCGCTCGCCTTGAAGCCGGACGTGCTGGTCGCGGACGAGCCGGTCTCGGCGCTCGATGTTTCCGTGCAGGCGCAGGTGCTAAAACTGCTCGGTGAGCTGCGCGAGCGGCTCGGGCTCTCCATCGTCTTCATCACCCACGATCTGCGCGTCGCAGCCCAGGTCTGCGACCTCGTCGCGGTGATGAAGGAAGGCGAGATCGTCGAGCACGGACTGGTCGCCGACGTGTTCGGCAGCCCCCAGCATCCCTACACGCAGGCGCTCATCGCCGCCGTGCCCGGCGGTGAGTTTTCCGCACAGCACGAGGCGGCGGTGTCCTAGGCGACTTCCCTCGCGTCACGGTAGCGGTAGAGCAGCAGCTTCAACACGGCGACCTTGCGCAGCAAGCCATGCGCCGGGATCGTCACGGGCTCGGTGAACGGCAGTGCCAACTCGCCCTCCGGCACGCCTCGCACGGCCTTGGCCAGTTCGCCGCCGAGCGCCATGGTCAGCGCCACGGCCCGCCCATTGCAACCGGTCCAGCCATAGGCATTTGGCCCAAGCTTGTGGAAGCGCGGCATGTAGTCGGTGGTCATGCCGACATAGCCGTTCCAGACATAGTCGAAGCTGACCTCGCCGATCTGCGGCCACAGCCGCTGCAAGCGCTCGGCGACGCGCGCTTTCAGCCGCTCCGCCTTGTTGCCGGGCACGATCACGGCACCTCCGGTGACCAGCCGGTTGCGGGCGTCGTAACGCGCGAAATAAAGCTCGCCATGGGTATCCGACATCGCCTTCCGCGCGGGAATGATGGTCTTGCGGACGTTGTCCGAGAGCGGCTGCGTCGCCATCTGCCAGGACAGGACCGGCATCACCTCATGCGCAATGTCGGGCACCAGCGATTTGGAAAACTCGCCGCTATAGGCGTTGGTGGCCATCACCAGCGCGCGGCCGGAAATCTCGCCCTTCGCCGTCTTCACCACCCATCGGTCGTTGCGTCGTTCAAAGCTCATGGCAGGCGAGCGCGCATAAATGCGCGCGCCAAGCCCAAGCACCGCGCGCGCAAGCCCGCGCGCTAGTGCGAGCGGATTGATGTGGCCGCCCGTCCTGTTCCAGAAGCCGCCATGCCAGGCGTCGGAGCCCAGCATGTCCCTGGCCTGGTCGCGCGACAGCAGCTCGACCGGCGCGCCGAATTTCGACCATTGCCGCACCCGCCGTTCGGCGATCTTGATCCGGCCCGGCGAATGCACCGGCTGCACCCAGCCGGCCTGCTCCTGCTCAGCTTCGATCTTGTAGCGCCGCGCAACGTCGAACAATGTCGAAGCGCTGTCGCGCAACAGACCGACGAAGCGTTCTCCGACGGCGCCGTGCCGGGCAACGATATCCTCCGGATCCGGCCGCGACAGTGTCGGAATCACCTGGCCGTTGTTGCGGCCCGAGGCGCCCCAACCCGGCTCCGCGGCCTCGACGATCGCGACATCGACACCGGCTTCGCGCAAATGCAGCGCCGTCGACAAGCCCGTAAAGCCGCCGCCGACCACGACTACGTCGGCGGTCTCTGTGCCGACCAGCTCCGGCAATTCCGGCCCCTGCGGCGTCACGGCCGCCCACAGCGAATTCGGCCAGTTCACGGGTGAAGTCTGCATCATCATTTGTCCCAGTCGTCATGAGATGGCGCATCTGCAACGGCTGCAGTTGACACCGGCTTGCAGGTGCGTTGTCGTATCTCACAGCTTAATCCATCCATTCATGCCGGGGAAAGAGATGGCACTCAAGAACGTCATTGGCATCGACCACGCCGTGGTCATGGTGAAAGATCTCGACAAGGCCGCCGACAACTACAAACGGCTCGGCTTCACTGTCTCGCCGCGCGGTACCCACAGCGCGCATATGGGATCGGGCAACTACACCATCATGTTCGATCCCGACTATATGGAATTGCTCGGCGTGCTGGCTGCGACAGAACATAATGCTCCCGCGCGCGCCTTTCTCGAAAAGCGCGGCGAAGGCATCGAGCGCATCGCGTTCACGGCGGTCGATTCCACCGCCGGCGCCGAAGAGATCCGCGCCAAGGGTTTTCCGCCGGTCGGTCCGGTCGATTTCGAACGCCCGGTGACGCTGCCTGATGGCACCATCTCCGCGGCAAAGTTCCGCGTCTTCCAGTGGCCGGTCGCGGAGGCGCCCGGCGGCGTGCGCATCTTCGCCTGCCAGCACAAGACGCGCGAGACGGTGTGGATCCCCGAGCTGATGACGCATGCCAACGCCGCCAAACGGCTGAAGCAGGTGCTGATCGCATCGCCCGAACCCGCGAAGGACGCTGCGCATCTGTCGCGCCTGATCGATCGCGAGGCGAAGGCGGAATCTGACGGCGCCGTCACGGTACCTTCCGGCGGCGATCGCGCCGACTTCGTCTTCCTGACACTTGACCAACTCGGCAAGCGTTATCCCGGCGTGTCGCTCTCTGGGCTTCCCGAACGCGGCGGTGCGGCGCTGGTGCTCGTCAGCGGCGATCTCGCGGCGACCGAGAGGGCGCTTGGTGCAGCCGGTGTGCGCAGCGGGTCCGCGATCTGCGTGCCGCCGGCAAAGGCCAATGGCACCCTGCTGGCCTTCATTGCGGCGTAGTTGAGCTAATTCTTTAACAAGCTTTTACCCCGGCGGCCCTAGACTACGGTCGATCAAGCCACCGGGGTCAAAACCATGTTTAGGGAAGGCACGCCGATCGCGTACGACGCGCCGGCTGAACTGAAGAAATGGCCGTCGCTGAAAGGCGAGCGGCTCAGGGATCGCGGCCCGCCCTATATGGTCTACAACGGCACGCTCGCCGACTGCGTTCGTGAGCTCCTGGCAAAGCCCATCAAGGGCATCTCGCTCTACGACATCATGACCAAGCCGCAGGCCGCCTTCGAGGAAGGCGTGTTGTCGCCGGGCGATGCCGCCGAGATCGCGATGCGCAAGGATTTTCCAAAAGCCTAGCGCCTCGCGTCCCGCGCGCACTCGTCCAGCTAACGCGACGCGATCCTCACACCGGCTTCTCGTCGTCCGTCACCGGCGACGTCACGACCAGGAAGACGAGATCGACCAGCCCAGAGTTCGAGATTGCATGCTCGACGCCGGGCGGCAGGAAGATCACGTCGTGCTTGCGCACGACATGGTTCTTTCCCGCGATCTCCATCAGCCCCTCGCCTTCGAGCACGTGATAGACCTGCTCCTGCACCTTGTGATGATGGCGCGCGACATAGGCCATCGGCTGGTACATCGAGATGCGATAGTCGATGTGCCGCGAGCCCGAGTTCTCCGGCATCACCAGCGGTTTCGACAGCGCCCCGCCAAAATGGTTGGGGAATTCGCGCCAGGGCACTTCGGCGATGCGGCGGATGAAGGCGCCATTGCTCTCAGCCTTGCCTTGTTCGGCCATGATGGGCCTCCGTTCTGCCCTTGTCAGATGACGAGCGCGCCGCCGTCGATATAGGCGATCGATCCGGTCGCAAATCCGTTGGCCATGAAGCTCAAAATCTGCTGCGCGATATCTTCGCCTGCGCCGACGCGCCGCACCGGCAGCGCCGCCGCGGTCTTCTCCAGCATCTCGCGCCGTGCCGCATCCGGCATCGCCGCGCGGATCGGCGTATCGATCACGCCGGGCGACACCGCATTGACGCGCACCGGCGCCAGCTCGAGCGCCAGCGCGCGCGCAAGCGACTCCAGCGCGCCGTTGGCGGCACTGATGATCGCCGAATTCGGTCGCGGCCGTACGCTGAGAAAACCCGTGACCAGCGTCAGCGAGCCGCCCGGGCGAATACCCGCCTCGCGCGCCACGCGCCAGGCGCCCCAGAACTTGCCTTCCATCGTCGCCCGCACGTCATCCATCGCCACCGACTTGAACGGCCCGGTCTTGAGCTGGGCGGCGGTCAGGACGACGTGATCTACCGGCCCGGTGCGGCGAAAAAGATCAGCAACGCTCTGGTCACTGGTGACGTCGGCCGGGATCGCAATCACATTCAGCTTGTCGGCGATGGCGTCGAGCTTCGCCGCGTTGCGCGAGGCGATGATCACATCGGCGCCCTGCTCCTTCGCGAGTTCGACCGTCGCGAGGCCGATGCCGGAAGAGCCTCCGACCACCACGACCTTCTTGCCAGCAAGCATCATCTTGTATTCCTCGGGTTCGTATCCGTTGATTGGGCGAAACGAGTTCAGCCCGGCTGGAAGCGCGTGCCGATCCCGGCCTTGCTCTGGCCGAGGCCCGGCAGTTCCCACACGCCTGCGCCAGCCGGATTGACATCGGCGGCAATGTCGACGTCGATCAGATGCGGCTTGTTGGCGGCAATGCCCTTGCGGATGGCTTCGCCGATGTCGGCGGCACGATCGACCCGCACGCCCTCGACGCCGCAGGAGCGCGCCATCGCCGCGAAATCCGGATTGTAGCGCTCGCCCGTCTCGGGATGCTTGAAGTCGGTCGCTAGCTCGCGACCGCCGAGATAGCCGCGCTGCAGGCCGCGGATCGACGCATAGGCGTAATTGTTCCAGACCACCCAGACCACGGGCAGATTGTATTCGACCGCGGTACCCAGCACGTTGGCGTGCATGAAGAAGGCACCGTCGCCGCACACCGACACGCAGGGGCGATCGGGCGCTGCGAATTTCGCGCCCATCACGCCGGCGACGCCAAAGCCCATCGGGCCAAAGCCCATCGAGCCGATCAGCGAATCCGGCCGCTTCGGCTTGCAGAAGCCGAGCAGCCAGTTGTGGTGCACGCCGATGTCGGAGACGAGGATGGCGTCTTCCGGCAGCGCCTTGTCGATCTCGGCCGCGGCGCGCTGCGGATTGATCGGCGTGGTGTCGTCGGAAAAGCCCGGCGCAACGAACTTGTCCCACTCCTTGCGGTAGCCATCGATCTGCACCAGCCACTTCTTTCGCGCGTCTTCCTTTCTCGTGAGGCTGTCGCGGTGATCGAGCTCGGCATGGACCTGACGCAGGAAGGTGCGGACATCGGCCATCAGACCCAGCGCGACCGGATAGTTGCGGCCGATCTCCTCGGGATCGATGTCGACGTGGATCAGTCTCGTCGGCGGAATGGTGAAGGAATAGCCGGGAATCCACGAGCTCGAAGTACGGTCGTCGAAGCGCACGCCGAGCGCGAGCAGCACGTCCGCCTGGCGCGTCGCGTGATTGGCCTGATAGTGCCCAGCGCGCGCAACGAGCCCGAGCGCGAGCGGATGGTTGACGTCGAGCGCGCCGAGGCCCGAGGCCGATGCCGCAACCGGGATCTGCAGCCGCTCGGCGAGCCGCCGCAACTCGTCGGCGGCCCCGCCGTAGCGCACGCCCTGCCCGACCAGCATCACGGGCCGCTCGGCCGCAAGCAGCATGTCGACCGCCTTCACGACGCCTTCGGGATCGGCACCGCAGCGGCTGGAAATATTTGCATTCCACTCGACCGCCTTCGGGGCTTCCTCCGCGGCCGACTCCATGAAAACGTCGAAGGGCACGTCGACCACGACCGGCCCGGGCCGTCCCGTGATCATGGTCTTCCAGGCCTGCCGCACCGCGAGCGGCACCATCTCGCCGCGCGTCGGCTGAAACACCTTCTTGCAGATCGAGCGCACGGTCGAGGGGAAGTCAGCCTGGTAATGCCGGTACATCTCCTGGAAGGCGCCGCGGTTGAACTGGCTGGTCGGCACGTTGCCGGTGATCGCCATGAACGGCACGGAATCCAAATAGGCATTGGCGAGCGAGATCGGCAGGTTCGCCGAGCCGGGACCGCAGGAGGTAAAGGTCGCGGTCGGCCGGCCCGAGACGCGATAATAGACGTCCGCCATGAAGCCGGCGACGCTCTCGTGATGCACCGAGATGGTCTTGATGTCAGACGAACGCTCGTACAGCGCGTCGATGAACTGGATGTTGCCGTGGCCGCACAGGCCGAACACCTGCGGCACCTTCTCCTGGATCAGATAGTCGACAATGACCTGCGCGCCGGTGAGCATGTTCTTCGACATCAACTTGTCTCCCTGCGGCTCGACGACTTCTTGTGCGCCGATGCGAAGGAGCGCGGCAGGTCGCCAATTGAGCCGCGGGCACCCTATTTCTCATAATGCTGTACGTCAATTTATATTGTGATAGGCTCATTTGAGGGAAACGCGCAACGCTCGAAGCCGACGACAACCTTGTCGCGTGCTACTGTTCGAAGACTTTGAGCCATGACGGATTCGCCACAGGGGGCCTCTTCCTTGAAATCGCGCAGCAAGCCCAGCACCACCGAAAAGACCAGCGAGAAGCCGGCAAGTTCGCGCAAGGCCACGATCGCCAAGCTGATCCCTGCACCACAGTCTGATCAGGATGATGACCCCGAGGACCGGCAGCGCGGCGGCGGCGTCCAGTCGCTCGGTCGCGCCTTCTCGATCCTCGAGGAGGTCGCGCGGCATCGCGAGGGCATCGGGCTTGCGGAACTCAGCAAGCTGGTCGGCCTGCATAATTCGACGACCTTTCACCTCGCGAAGACGCTGGTCTCGCTCGGCTATCTCCGTCAGGAGAAGGACAACAAGCGCTACCGCGTCGGCCGTCCCCTGTTTGCGCTTGCGGCCAGCGCGCTCGACGAAATCGAGATGGTCAATCTCGCAACGCCCGTGCTCGAGGATCTCTCGCGCGAGACCGGCGAAAGCGGCCATTTTGCCGTACGCATGGGCGATGCCGTCGTCGTTATCGCCCGCACCAGCGGACCCGGCGCGTTTCAATTGACCGACCGGGTCGGCGTGGTGCGGCCGGCGCATTGCACCGCGCTCGGCAAGATCATTTTGGCCTCGCTCCGCCCCGAGCAGCTCAAGCGCTTTCTCGATCGCGCCGAGCTCAAGCCGTCGACGCCGAAATCGATCACCGACGCCGGCGTGCTGACGCGCGAGATCGCCGAGGTGCAGCGCACCGGCGTTGCCTTCGACGACGGCGAGTTCAATCCCGAGGTTCGCTGCGTCGCAGTGCCCGTCACCGATTTCACCGGCAAGGTGATCGGCGCGCTCGGCATTTCTGGCCCGATCTGGCGCTTGTCCAACCAGGCGCTGCATGCGAGCGCGCAGGTCGTGCAGGCCGCCGCGAACCGCCTCTCCGCCGAATTCGGTGCCAAGCCCGTCGCCTCCAAGGCAGTTGCGAAAAAAGCCTGAGCCGCAGGCAAGCGGCGATTTTGCCGGTTGACACCGGCAATGGCGTTCGGGATTATCCTCCGGCATTAAAAAAGCGTCTCTCACAATATCGCATATTGAAGAGAGACCGATGCACCGGGAGGAAACAGCAGATGACCCGCACCAGCCGACGAAGTTTGTTGAAGGCAGGCGCAGCATGGACCGGCGCCTCGGCGCTCGGATTCCCAGCGATCGTCAGCGCACAGGCGGAGAAGATCCGGATCGGGCATCTGACGCCGCTCACCGGCTTCCTCGGCGTTATCGGCTCTTACGCCCAGCTCGGCGTGAAGCTCGCCGCCGAAGAGATCAACCAGTCCGGCGGCATCATGGGCAAGCAGATCGACCTGTTGTCGGAAGACTCGATCAACCCGGCGACCGCCGCAACCAAGGCGCAGCGCATGATCGAGCAGGATGGCGCGGCGGTGCTGCTCGGCGAGATCTCCTCGGCCTCCTCGCTGACCATGATGCAGGTCGCCGAGCGCAACAAGAAGGTGTTCTTCTCCACCGGCGCGCGCTCGGACGCGCTGCGCGGCAAGAACTGCAACAAATACTCGTTCCACTGCGACATCCCCAACACCGTGATGGTCAATGCGGTCGGCACGGCGCTGTCGCAGAAGGGCATGGTGAAGGGCAAAAAATTCTTCACGCTCACCGCCGACTATATCTTCGGCCACGACCTGCTGAAGGCCGCAAAAGGCTTCTTCGGGTCGCACGATGCGACGCTGATCGGCGACGAGCTGATCGCGACCGACGTCACCGATTTCAGCCCGTATCTGCTCAAGGTGCGGCAGGCAAAACCCGATGTGCGGCAGGCAAAACCCGATGTGGTGTGCTGCAACCTCGCCGGCAACCAGGTCACCAACCTCGTCAAGCAATATGCCGAGTTCGGCTTCCCCTACCCGCTGGTCGGCTTCAACCTCAACACCGGCGATGCCTGGGCTGCAGGCGCCGGCAATCTTAGCGGCACCTGGCCGACGGTCTGGTATCACACGCTGGACAATCCGGCCTCGAAGGCGTTCGTCGCGGCTTTCATCAAGAAATACGGCAAGCCGCCGGAGAACCACGCCTGGATCGACTACGTCACGCTCAAACTGCTTGCGGAAGCGATCAACACGACGAAATCGACCGACAGTGGCGAACTGATCGGCTATTTCGAGAAGCAGTCGCAGTTCGACATCGGAAAAGCGCGAAAAGCCTATTTCCGCTCCCGGGATCATCAGCTCGTGCAGGAGGCTTATCCGTTCACGGTCAAGCCAAAGGACCAGATGAAGGACCAGTGGGACATGCTGGTGCTCGGCGATGCCGTCCCCGTTCCGAACGAGCCGCTGGAGTCGATCTATCCGACGAGGGAACAGAACCCCTGCGAGATGAAGGCCTGAAGCCGCGCTTGCCGCGCGGGTAACGGACCCCAGATGCAGTTCGCGTTCTTGCTGGAACAGGTGGTGAATGGCCTCGTGCTCGGAGGCTATTACCTCCTCATCGCGCTTGGGCTGTCGCTGATCTTCTCCGTCGGCGGCATCGTCAACCTCGCGCATGGCGCGTTCTACGCGCTCGGCGCTTACGTCTTCGTCGAGCTCGTCCGCTTTACCGGCTTCGGTGCCGCGGTGATTGTCTCGCCACTCGCGGTCGCGCTGCTCGGCATCCTCTTCGAGCGCTTCATCTTGCGCCGCTTCTACACGGCCGATCCAATCCTCAGCTTGCTCGTAACCTTTGGCTTGGCGATGGTCGCCGAGCAGGCGATCCGCATGATCTGGGGCGCGGCGCCTGTCTCGGCAGAAATCCCGCAAAGCTTTCGCGGCTCGATCTTCGTCGGCGATTTCCTGTTCTCGCGCTATCGCCTGCTGATCCTGGCCGTCGTCGCCGCGGTGCTGGTTGGCGTCTGGCTGCTGCTGCACAAAACCTCGTTCGGGCGCGTGGTGCGCGCCGGCATCCAGCGGCCGGACATGGTCGCCGCACTGGGCATCCGCCTGCAGCCCTACATGACCGCGATCGTCATGCTCGGCGTCGGCATGGCTGCGCTCGGCGGCGCTTTCTTCGCGCCGATCACGACCGTGCACCCCGCCATGGGCGCCGACATCATGACGGTTGCCTTCGTCGTCGTCGTGATCGGCGGCCTCGGCAGTTTCTGGGGCGTGATCATCGCGGCGCTCCTCGTCGGCGTCATCAGAGGCATCGCCATCCATTTCGAGCCGGCGGCCGGCGAAGCCTCGATCTACATTTTGATGTTTCTGGTGCTGCTGGTGCGCCCGCGCGGCCTGCTCGGCGAACGCATCGAGAAATTTGAATGAAACGCGCCTCCGCCTTCGACAAGCTCAAGCCGCTGCTGATCGCAGCCGTCGCCGTGATCGCCCTGCCCTTCGTGCTGCGCGCGCTCGGCCTGTCCCTCAACACCGGCACCTGGGTGGTCGGGCTTGCGATCGCAACCATGGGGCTCAATCTCTGCATCGGCTATACCGGCCTCGTCTCCTTCGGCCACAGCACCTGGTTCGGCGTCGGCGCCTATGCGGCGGGCCTGATCCAGCTGTGCTACTTCCCCGGCCAGATCTGGCTGCCGCTGCTGCTCTCGACGGTCGTGGTCGCGGCGAGCTCCACCGTGATCGGAATGCTGATCCTGCGCCGCCGCGGCGTCTACTTTTCGCTGCTGACACTGGCGCTCGCCGCGCTCGCCTACACCACGGCCTTCCGCTGGACCAGCCTGACCGGCGGCGAAGACGGCCTTGGCGGGTTGAAGCGCGGCCATGTCGGGCCGTTCGATCTCGACAATGCGCTGGCCTATTACGTCGTCGTGGCCGCGATCGCGCTCGCGGTGCTCTATGTGCTGTTGCGGCTGGTGCGCTCGCCGTTCGGCCATGTGCTGGTCGCGATCCGCGAGAACCAGCTCCGCGCGACCTTCCAGGGCTATCCGGTCGAGCGCTACAAGCTCGCGGTGTTCGTGATCTCGGCGGTCGTGACCGGGATCGCCGGCGCGCTAATCGGCTTCCTCAACTATCTGGTCTCGGCCGAAGCCGTCTCGGTGCCGTTCGCGGGCGAGCTGCTCGCAATGGTGGTGATCGGCGGCATGCGCAGCATGCTCGGCCCGGCGCTCGGGGCGCTGTTCTTCATCCTGTTCCGGGAACTGTTCTCGATCTGGACGTCGAACTGGCTGTTCTGGTTCGGCATCACCTTTGTCGCCTTCGTGATGTATTCGCCGGGCGGCCTCGTCGGCATCGGCGCGCTCATCATGCGCCGCTTCCGCCCCGCGCCGGAAGAGACGGCCGCGATGAGCCGGCGCAAGATCTATGAGGGCCTGCCGCTGCCCGCTTTCCTGCGGCCGAAGGCGCTGACGGGCACCGTGCTCGAGGTCAGTGGTGTCTCCAAGAAGTTCGGCGGCATCCGTGCCGTGCATGATGCGAGCATCACGGTCGGTGCGGGCGAGATCCACGCGCTGATCGGGCCGAACGGCGCCGGCAAGACCACACTGTTCAACCTCGTCTCCGGCCTCTACCCGCCCGACCAAGGCACGATCCGCCTCAACGGCAAGAGCATTGCGGGCGTGCCGTCGGACCTGATCTGCCACCAGGGGCTGGCGCGCTCGTTCCAGATCACAAACTTGTTTCGCGGGCTCACCATCTACGAGAATTTGCGGCTGTCGCTGCAGGCGCGCCGCCCCAAGCGCTTCAACATCTGGAACGACATCGACACCTTTGGCGAGATCCACGCCGAGACCGCCGAGCTCGTGAAGTTTCTCGGCCTCGAAGGCATCGAGGAGATCGAGGGCGGCGAGTTGTCCTATGGCGGGCAGCGACTGGTCGATCTCGGCATCGCGCTCGGCTCCAAGCCGCAGGTGCTGCTGCTCGACGAGCCGCTCGCAGGCCTCGCTGCGGCCGAGCGCGAGCGCGTCTCCAATCTCGTGAAAAACATCGCCGCCAACATCCCCGTGCTGATCGTCGAGCACGACATCGACCGCGTGCTCGGCTTCTCGCAAACGGTCACAGTGATGAACCAGGGCGAGGTGCTGATGTCGGACTGCCCGAAGGCGGTGCGATCAGACATCCGCGTGCAGGAGATTTATACCGGCAAGGGCATTCCCGCGGTCGAGCACCAGCCCGGCGGCGAGCAGGCGACGACGACAGCGCCGGTACTGCGCTTCGCGCGCGTCAACACGTTTTACGGCAAGAGCCACATCCTCAACGACGCCTCGCTCGACGTGCGCGAAGGCGAAATCGTCGCCCTGCTGGGCCGGAACGGCGCCGGCAAGTCGACGCTGCTCAAAACGATCGCCGGCCTCGTGCCGGCGCAATCGGGCGACATCGACTATCGCGGCGCGGACATCGCCCATCTCGCTGCGCCCGACATCGCACGCCGCGGCATCGGCTATGTGCCGCAGGGCCGCGGCCTGTTCGCGGGCATGACGGTGCGGGAAAATCTCGCGCTCGGCCGGCTCGCCCGCAAGACCGATGGCAGAGACGGCGTGGCCTGGGACGAGGAGAAGATCCTGCAATACTTCCCGCGGCTGAAGGAGCGCATGAATGTCGCGGCCGACTATCTCTCCGGCGGGGAGCAGCAGATGGTCGCGGTCGCGCGTGCGATGTCGGGCAATGTCCGCCTGCTGCTGCTCGACGAGCCGTTTGAGGGCCTCGCGCCGGCGGTGACGCTCGAGCTGTTCAAAGTGTTCGACCAGCTCCGGCGGCACATGTCGATCGTGATCGTCGAGCACAATCTCGACCTCGTGCTCGCGCTCGCCGACCGCGTCTTTGCGCTCGAGCGCGGCGCGGTGTTCCATCAGGGCCCGGCCGCGCCGCTGCTCACCGACCTCGACTATCGCAAGAAGATCCTCTGGCTGTGAGGCCGGACGGTGCGGAATTGATCGCGCGGCGGTCGGCCCGACACCTCCCAAACCAAAACATCGAAAACAACCCCATGCAAAGTAGCCGGCGGGGCCGCGCACGGGTCTTACGAAATTCCGAAATAATCTTGACACGTCGGGCAAATCGGGTGTATTGTTTCATCATCGCGCAATCCACGAAAGCCAGCCTGTAGCTCCGCTCCCGCGTTGGACGCCGCTGGCGTGGCTCGCGCGAAAACCCCAATCGACAACTGAACTTGCACCGGCTCACCGCGGCGGGCACGTCGCCCGACGTGCCGCGCTGCGCAGCCTTGCGCCCAAGGACGCAATCGACATGATCCCAGCCACAGACAGTCAAACGACGACGGCAATCGCGGAATCCGATCGACCCGGGACGACCGCGGTCCCCCGCATCAAGTTTTCGTCGCGCGGATTTGCGATCGACCACCCGGATGCGGAAGCCGGCGAACGGCTGATGGCCGACGCGTTGGGGGTTACCGATCGCGAAGCAATGCAGGGCATCCTCACGCAGTTGGTCAAGGCCAGCGTCAACGGACGGAAACCCGACAAGGCCGACCTCGCGCTGATGATCTCGATGGTGAAGAGCATCAAACCGAGAGACTCCATCGAGGCCATGCTGGTGGCGCAGATGGTATCCGTGCACGTGACGGCGATGCGGTGCGCCTATCGTCTCGCACGCACCGACGACCCCGCCGGCCAGGACAGCGCCGCGCGCGCATTCGGCCGGCTGGTGCGCACGTTCCCGGCCCAGGTCGAGGCGCTCACGCGCTACAGGAACAACGGCGAGCCCGCCATCACCGTGCAAAACCTCTCGGTCGGGGATGGCGGCAAGGCCATCGTCGGCAACGTCACGCAGATTGTTGGTGACGCCGGTATGGCCATCGCCCCGGCGGATGCGCAGCGAGACGTCCATGCATGAGCGGTCACACCCGCAATACGGATGCGATGCTGGCGAGCGCACGCTGCGGCGCGCTTGCACCCGCAGCGGCGGCGCCTGTCGCGCGCCGGCCGTGCAAGACAAGGCGCGATGCCGCATGCACGGCGGCGCGGAGGGATCTGGGGCGCCGAAGGGCAATCGGAATGCGAGGAAGCATGGACTGTTTACGAAGCGCGGCCGCGCGGAGCAAAGGCAGATTCGAGACTTGTTGGGTGAGGCGGGGAGGTTGCTGCGGGAGTTGAAGTGATTTCGTTTGGGGGTCCGACTGTCGCATGAGGCGTCCGCCCCTAAGCACGCCCCGGCGCAAGGGTCATCGGGACGTCCTGGCAAGTCATTGGTCGCGACAACAAGGCACGTCATTCATCCTGGCCCCTGACCAGTACAGGTGTATCGGGTACAGTCCTGGTACACATTCCGGCACTCGAGGGATGGGATTTGCTTCTGACCACGGCAATCCGGATATCGGGCGCGACATGTATTTGGACATTGCTGCTTGGCCGTCTGAGCGGCGGCGAACGGGAGCCTGCTGCATTGCATGATTCAGCTCCTATGGGTCGAAAAGACGAAGGGCACCACAAGCAGACGCTATTTGGCATCGCTAGCCAGCCACGCGCGACCGAGAAGAATTGACAGGAGCGCGTGGACCGCGACCGCGGGCCAAAGGAGGCTGCCGGAAAACTCTGCCTGGTAGCCGATATAGGCCAGGTACAGCGTGATAGCGGAGCTATAAGCGAACATCCCCAGGAGCGGCTTGCCCCGCCAGCAGCATATCCCGAGCGAGATCAGTGCAATACCCGTCACACGCGCCACCGGTATTGCGACGCCGGCGAGCCGCTGACCCAGCAGCAATTGGCCGACGAGCGACGGCACGATCAACAGTGCCAGGCCCGTGGCAGCCTCGGCGACGGCAGCGAAGCCCAGCACCTTGCTCATGGCCCAGACATCCTTTCGATCCTTGTCCGGCGACAGGGCGACATCGCTTGCCTTCAGCTGCCAAATCTTGTGAGCCGCTCAATGAACCAGAACGCGGAGGTGATGCCGATCGCATAGCTCGCGACCGGGACGGCGGCCCGCCTGATCCGTGTCGGAACATCGAAGCGGCGGATGCAAAACATCGTCCCGAGCACGCCGCCGATGAAAATCAACTGCCCGATCTCCACGCCGACATTGAATGACAGCAGCGCAAGTGGGATATCTCCGTGGGGCAGTCCGATATCCGTCAGCGCGCTGGCGAATCCGAGCCCGTGCAACAGGCCGAATGAGAAGGCGACGATCCAGGGCCACTTCGAGGTTAGGCCGAGCTGACCGGACTTCGAGCTGGAGCCTTTTCCGTTCCGATGGTATCGGAACGGGGCTCTAGATTCTTGTCTTGACGCGTTTTCTTGACGCGAACCGGTATCCACTTCGCTCGAAAACGCTCCAGCGATCTCGCACGCCAGCAGCATGATGCTCAGGGCAATCATCGCCTCAACGGGCGGTGCCGGTACATGTACGAGCCCCAGAGTAGCCAGACTGAGTGTGATCGAATGAGCGATCGTGAAGGCGGTGATGGTCCAGAGCAGCATCCGGCCGTTCCGCACGATCAGAATGAGAGCGAGCACGAACAGCAGATGATCGAAGCCGAACAGGATGTGCTCGATTCCATGCAGGACATAAGCTCCCGCGATTGCCAGCACGCCTGGCGCCGCCGCGACCTCAAACCATGGGCGGCCCGGCCTTACCAGCGCGGTCGAGACCGTGCCGTCGAGCATCTGCACGCGCACCAGCACGTCGGTGATCGTCAATTGCAGGCCGGAGAACACGATGCGCTCCCCCGCCAGCCTGTTCGGGCCCGCGTCGACCCAGCGACGTTCGACCAGCGAGTCCGAGAGCTCGCTCACGACGGGATCCTTGCGATCCTTTACACGGTCGGGAAGCCTGAGGACGACCGGCAGCCGCATGCCCGCAAGCACAGGCGTGCGCCACAGGACGCTAAACTGGCCGGGCGCTGTCTCGCTCAGCGCGAGATAGGCCGGTCGCGCCTCGTGGCCCGACGCGGCAAGCTGCATGAGCACGACAGCGAGCAGCTGCACGACGAGCCCCAGGCAGAAACCGTGCCGTCGCGGTTTCACGAGCCGCGCCCGCTCGATGAGACCGGCCCCTGAATGCGCGATGTGTCACCATTGGCTGACGCCTTGTTAGCTGATGCGTTCTCAGCCGGCGCCGGCAGCAGCACCTTGTACTTCGCGCGTAGTTCCTCGTACGTTTTTCGCCACGCCTGCACCTTTTGCTCGGCGAGCCAGGCGGCCTTGACATCGGCCTCGACCTCCTCGAATGCCGGCGCGCGCGCGGGGGTCAGCGCATCGACGTACACGAGATGCCAACCGAAACCTGACTCGACGGGTCCCTGCCATGATCCCGCCGGGAGTTTGACCACAGCAAGCGCGAAGCTGGGCCCGAACTCCTTCCCCAAGAACTCCGGCGCGCGATCGCGATAATAGTCCTGGAACATGAAGGCATCGGCGAGGCTCGCCACAAGCTTCGAGTCCTCGGGTTCATCGGCGAGCCTGGTCAGCGCGGACGCTGCATCGTAACGCGCACGTTCTCCGCGGCGGTCGGGCGAGAAATAGAGATGGCGGAAACTGACGCGCGGAGGCGACGCGAACCGGTCGCGGTTCGCCTCGTACCATGCCGCGAGCTCATCGCGCGCAGGTTCGCGCGCGGCGGCGACGTCCTCGGCGAGGAACTGCATCTTCTGCGCCATGCGGCGCTTGACGATGGTGTCGTCCTTGTCGATGCCAAGCGCGAGCGCTTCGCGATAAAGAACCTCTTCCTGCACTTTATCTTCAACCAGCAGGCGCAGGTCTTCCGGCGTCGGATCGCGCCGCCATTGCGATCGGAACACCAGAACCAGCTGCGAAAGGTCGTCAATCGTGAGCGCGATCTCTTTTTTTGACCGGTCCGCCCCGCTGTGACTCTTTTCTGCGTACGCATTCACGCCGAAGAGGATGGCGCCCAGCACCAGGAAGTGAACAAGAGGCTCTCGGAGGAGACGTTTCACGACGGGACTCTCAAGCAATCGCCGATTGATTATCCACCTCCCGCGTTTTCCCCGGAGCTCGGACATTATTTGACACTCTTGTCGGGGAACCACGTATCGACGCGGGCCTCGGCCTTCTCCTTGGCCTCGCCCGCCATCTTCTCCACGAACCGCTTGCGCAGCCCATCGCGAAGCTCCTGGAATTTCTGCTGCTGGCCGGGATTGATCAGCGGCCTCAGCTTCTCATCAATCGAATTTGCGACCTCCCGTACCTTCTCGATCTTGCGAACTCCGCTTAAGGAGGCGTCCTTCTTCAACGCCTCCAACTGCTTGCTCTCCTCCTTCAGGATCGGAACGATCTCCCGCCGCTGCTGCTCGGTGAGCGCCAGTTCGGTTGAAAGGCGGTCGATGACCTCCGTGAGCGGATTGACCGCAAACTGCGGCGGCTCCGACACAATCTCGTAGTTGGCGTAGCCGAACTCGTTGCTGCGTGCAGCGTAGGTGCTGTCTCCGAGCTTGTAGAATGTGAGCGCGTACGGGTCTTGCGAAACGAAGGTGATGAGCTTGCCGTCCTCGATCTTGTAAGGACTGGTCGTACCTTGGTAGCCGTCACGCTGGACGTTGCCGTAACCGCTCGGCATCGCGGCATTCTGTCCAATGCGGAAATGTGTCGTGTGACCCTCGGTGGTGAAGGTCTGCCAGAACTGCTCTCCCGTCACGTTGTTCCGCAGCCAGACGGCCTTCCCGACGATCAACGCATTGAGCTGCGCGTCGCTCAGGGCCGTGGCGCCCTTTTTCTTCAGGTCGGCGACGGTCGTACCCGCGGGCGCATTCTTGCGGGCGTCCGCCGACGGCGTGTACCAGATGGGCGAAGTCCAGGCGCGTTCCTGTCCCGTGAGGGGCACCACGTCGGGCGGCGGCAGTCCGGATTTCACCGCCTGAATGAGCGTCCAGCGTGGCGTCGGAATCTCCAGCACGCGCACGTAGTAGAACGCGTGCAGGCTCGCATCGAATTCCGGGTCGCTCCACACGCCCTTGAGCTCCACCGAGCCGACGGTGTTCGTGTAGGTTGCCGTCTCGATATCCACGGTGCTCTGGATCGCCGGCACCCGGCGCGTCCATTTGTCGGGCTGGCGGTCGCCGGACCAGGCGACATCATGGATCTTTTCGAAACTCTGGCCGTTCTGCGTCCAGCCCTTGATGATCTGGATGCGATCGAGGTTCGCCGAAGTCGGGTCCTTCACCGCCCACAGGACGAATGTCGGGGCCGTGCCCTTCCCGCCCGAGGGCATGGGGGCAAGGTCCGCGCCCATGGGCACGCCGCCCGCGTAAGCTTGCTTGACCCAGTCGCCGGCGTTCACAAGATTCTTGTCGTAGCCCCAACCTCCAAAGAAGCGCACCTTGATGTGGGGACCACTGACACCGAACGTTTCCTTGCGGTACATCGCATCCCAGATCGAGGCGCGCGTGTTCTCCTCCGCCCACACACCCGTCAGTCCGCCGGGATTTTCCAGGCGAACGTCCATCGTTCCGCCGATGAGAACGCCGGCAAAACGCCGCTCGACCGAGGCGTCGGCGTCGGCGTGAAGGCCAAAGAAATTGTCCTGGCGGTAGGGGCTGGCACTATTGTGGGCGTCGGAGCCGCCCCCCATGCCCAGCTTGTAGGGGTTGTAGCCACGCACATCCTGCATGGAGAGGCCGTCCTTCAGCGCCTGGCGCGCGAAGCTGCCCGTGATGTGGTCAATGCGGCCGACATTGGCCGGCTGGCCAAGGATGGCTTGAAACAGCTCGTAATTGGCGAACTCGTCGGTCGGCGACAGCAGTGGGTGCGTCTCCGACTGTCCCTTGCCTTGCTTGATCTCGATCAGGCGTTCGTTGCGGTCGCGCGCGGCCGCCCAGGCAGCATCGATCGGACGCCCCGTGGCGTTGTCGATGTCGACCGGGTACATCCAGCCGTCGCTCACATTGGCGTTGTGCGAGATGGCGAGCAGCTCGTTGCCCGCCTTGCGCTGCGCATCCATCCAGCTCCAGAGATCGGTGGGGCGCTTGGAGTCGAGCGCGCTGAATGGATAGTCCGGCACCTTCTCGCAGTCCCGGAAGAAGATGTTGCGGTGCAGGTTGCGTTGACCCGGCATCGATGTCCACTCGTATGAGCAAAAGGCGGTGAACTTGCCGGGATGATTGTTCTCGTTGGCGATCTTGACGTTTGATTTCCACACCGTGGACGTGACCTTCGGATCCATGAAGGCTTTCACCGGCGGGCTCGCGGCCAGTTTGAGCAGGTACGAGAAGACCCGGTTCTGCTCTGCCGTGCTGCTCGGATCCTTCATGATCATGGGCTGCGCCTCGGGCAGCTTGCTCACATACGATCCGGGGATATTGGCCTCCTTGGTGACGCCGACATACTCCGAGTGATCGGTCACGCCCATGAAATCGAGCGGTGTATCGATCTTGATGTCGAAACCCGTCGGGTGCTTGATGGTATGTCCCTGCGCGTATTTCAGTGCATCATCGGGACCGGTGATGCGGTTGCCCATGACCCATGCGTCGACCGACCAGCTGGTGTGAAGGTGGGTCTCGCCGAAATACGCGTTGCGCTCCTTCGGCTCTTGCTTCGACTCTTGAGCCAATGCCGATAGAGATGCAAAGCCGATTGCACCCGCTGCCAGGATCGTCTTTGCGAAATGACACCCCGTGGAATTGGAATAACTTTGCTCGCAAATGAACATCTTCGCCTCCCAGCTCAGTCGCGATCGCTGCGAAGATTTCTAAGGTTGAAATAGACTCGGCGAGTACGCAGCGAGGCGTTTCAATCCAACCGTCCTACTGATCATCCGAACAGAGGAAACGCTTTGATTTAGATCAAGACCGATCGGTGGATGGTCGAAGGGGCCAACTCTCCAATGACCACTCTGGTCAATAGGCGGTCCTGCTACCTTTCCGGACATGATGGGACCGAGCGCCTTGCCTGCATCGGCGGCGCGGAAATTCGGATTTATTTCAAGCGCTGAGCGGCCGGCACACCCGTTCACAACACTGTCATTGCGACCTGTCGACCTCTTGGCTCAACTGGGCCTTTTGCGCTCGTTGCTGTACGCTCGGCTCGGCAACTGCACGGTCGCCGGGAGGAATTTGCATGACCACCGTCGTACTCAACCGCCGCACCCTCCTCACCGCCGGCAGCTCGTTCCTGGCGTCGGGGGTTTTGGCAACCGGGGTTTCCGGGCTGCTGTTGCCCGCGCGCGCGGACGGCCTCGCTCCGACCGAGTCGATGGCGGGCGGGGCGAACAACTACCGCAAGGGCGCGGCGATCGTGGACCGGATCGGCAAGGGCGGCTTCTGGATGAGCGGCACCGTACGCCGCGCAGGCGACGGAGCTCCGCTGGCCGGGCAGCGCATCCAGATCTGGGCGCACACTGTCGAAGGGCAGGAGCACGAGCCGCAGAGTCATGGCGCCACGCTCACCGACAAGAACGGAGCCTTCCGTCTCGAGATGCCGCAGATCATTCCCATCTTCGGCCAGCCGCATGGTCACCTCGCCTATGACAGCGGTGAATTCAAAACCGTGTTTCTGCGGCCGGTGATGCGGAGCGCGAAGGAGACCAGCCTGGAGGCGCACTTCGTCCTTCAGCCGGCCTGACCGAGTTGGGATCAAGGGGATGAGATTGGCCCTGATGACCCTGATCTGGGCCGCCCTTGCGGCCGCCATTTGCGTGCCGATCGCCTTTGCAGCGACAAGCCCGCTGCTCGCATGGCGCGGTCCGGTCTACATCCTGGCCGGATTTGCGGGGATGATCGCACTGGGGCTCATGCTCGTTCAGCCCTTGCTGATTGGCGGATACCTACCAGGACTGTCGGCTTATCGTGGACGGCGTGTGCATCACTGGATCGGGGGCGCGCTGGTCGCGGCTATCGTGATCCACGTCGCCGGCCTCTGGATCACCAGTCCGCCCGACATGATTGACGCTCTTCTCTTCGCATCGCCGACGCCGTTCTCTCCCTTCGGCGTGATCGCCATGTGGGCGATCTTCGCCGTGGCGCTTCTCGCTACATTCCGCCGGCGATTGGGACTGCGAATTTGGCGCATCGTCCATATGTCCCTCGCGGCGGTCATCGTCCCAGGAAGCGTGATCCATGGCATGCTGGTCGAGGGGACGATGGAAACGATCTCGAAGGCGGCGCTTTGCGCACTGGTGCTCGCGGCGGCCATCAAAGTCATAACGGAGCTGCGCGCGCGGAGAAAGCCGCGGGCGTTGCGCGCAGAGAGCATCGCGCGACAGTAACCAGGTATCGCGTTACGCTGTGGGATTCAGCTCCGGACAGCCGGCATCGATCCAGTTCGCGATGGACTTGATCTGATCGGCGGTGAACTTCGTCCCGGCCGGCGGCATCTGACCGATCGGACCGTCGGGCCCGAACAGCGGACCGGTTCCGCTGAGTGCCATGATGATGTTCGACTGATCCGATTTTCCCTTCACAAGAATTGGAAGCGGATCTCCCGTATCGGGGTTTCGCACATGGGGAATATTGCCATTGACGAATTGATCGAAGGTCAGGGTATTCCAGAACGCCTTGTGCGGCGAATTTTGCAGCTGCAATGCCAGATGATTGTCAGTCACCACCTTCGTCAGGAATTGCTGAACGTCCGCGAATGAATTCAATGGAGTGATCGTCATCTTGACCTCCTCATGATTTTGAATTGTTGCCGAACCGCTCCCTTTGATCGACGTCCGGGCGCGGCAGATCCGCGTTCGCCGCACCGGCCCGCAGGCGGCCTGCCCACGCGCCGCCGTGCGGCTCGTTCAGTGGGCCGCGATTGGAATCGACCACACGAAATCGGTCTTGGTTGCGCCACCGAAGATCTTGGGGTCTGCCAAATCCACGAAACCATTCGGCAGGTAGGTCTCCGGATACGGGCCCGGGCCCGTCTGCGGCAGACGCGCCATGGCGTGGCACGACATGCAATTCGAGTTCAGACCATCCGCCTGGTTGGTCTCGAGATAGGGATTGAAGCAAACGACCGGCTTTCCCTTGGGATCGGTCGCCGGCACCACCATGGAGTTGCTGATGCACATAGCGTAATTTCTCCAGGGCCCCTTGACCTTGTATGCATCCGGCATGTCGGCAACGCTGCCGGGGAAATCGTTGGGCGGATTCTTTCCATTCTGCCACCAGAAGGTCGCCCAGGTCCAATTCGCGATCTCCTTGGTGGTCACGTGCATCGCGACCAGGGTCTGGAAGTCACCAGCCTCCACCGCCGCCGCCCCGCCAAGCTTCGACAACGAATTGATCGTTGCGGCCTCCGCTGCGTCAATCTGCACGGAATAAAACGCCTTCAGCGGTACGATCTCCGCCTGGACCTGTTGACCGTTGCAGTTGATCGATGCCGTTCCCGTCCGACTATTGGTCGGATCGACGGCGACGCATGTCTTCCATGTATCCGACGTCGGCTGGGTTGGATCGATGCTATCGGCCGCGCCATTCCAGATCGGGATCGCAGAGAGACCGCTGGGCTTGACCGGTAAGAAGATCATCTTCAGATCGGTGGCGGCTGCCGGGAAATCGATGATCTTGCGATCCTTGACGGCGGTGTTGCTCTGGTCAAGTGCTGCATTCAGTTGCGCAAGATCCGACGCGCTGATGTAGCTGTAGGATTGTCCGGATTTTGCAGGCGTCTCGTGCGACGCTGCGAGAAAGCTCGCCGATTCCGGGCTCATCTTCACGAACGCCTTCAGTCTTAGCTTCGGATCCGTGCGGGCCACCAGCGCCTTGGCCAATGCGGACGTGCCGTGCTGGAACTGACGGGGCGGCGCAAAGGGGCGCAGAATTCTCGGCCGCGGCGCCGCGGCTGCCGCCGCCAGCTGATTGACGGGAGAAAACGTCTCCTCCTCCGACAACCAGGTTTCCCAGATCGGCAAGACCTGGCCGTTGAAGCTTTGGCTCGAATCGGCGGTCAGTCCCGACCAAAGCAACCACGCATGCTTGCGGAGCGCTGCGACATTGTTGGCCGCGATCAGCGCTTCGAGGTCGGCGCTTGGCGTCGGAAATTCGGATGGCGGCAGCGGCATCGGCTCAGGTTTGATGTTCTGCGCAAAGGCGCGCGCGCCGAACTCGAGAGGGCCGCCTGAGGCGACACCTCCGATCAAAACCAGCGCGTACAGGACTTTGGAGAAAGGCCAGGCCTTTGCAATTCTGGTCATGGAGCACCTATGAATTGGAGGAGCAAGAAATTGCATTCGTGGAAATTCAGCCCGGCCGATCATATCCTTTAAGGTTGTATCGAGCAAGAATGTCTACCTTGCTACATTTCATCGCCGCAGCGGCTCAACTGTGACCTGGATCATAGGTTGTGCCGGTAGAGCAGGCTAAAATAGGGGTACCGGTTGAGCGTTAGCTCGCTCTTGCCGCGCCCCCACGGGCGTTTCCTCCCTGACTTCGCCGATCGCTTCGAACAAGCGGAGCGATCGGCGCTTTCATCGTCCCGTCAGAGCGGTCAAGAGTCCGTGTCCGGACATCACACTGTTTGCGCCACGCGGCGATCCGGAATGACGGGGCTGTCTTTCGCGCAGTTGGCACGCGCTCCCCGATCGTGTAACGCCAGCGAAAAGCTTGTCGGGACGGGACGCTCATGGCTGCCGCTGCCAATGACGAAGCGGGGGTTGGCACCCGCGCGCTCATCTTTGCGCTTCTGGCGCTCGCCTGCGGGCACATGCTGTCGACCTTGCTGCGCACCATCCCGGCGGTCAGCCTCGACCTGATGGCGGCGGATTTCCACATGGAGCCGCAGGCGCTGGCGAGCCTCACCTCGGTCTATCCCTTTGCCTTTGCGGCCTCGCAGATCCCGGTCGGCGCGGCGATGGATCGATTTGGCGTGCGCCCCGTTTCGCTCAGCCTGCTGGCGGGAACCGTCGCCGGCGCCATCGCATCAGGCTTTGCGACCGGGCCCGAGAGCTTTGCGGTCGGGCAGGTGCTGCTGGGCATCGCGACCTCGGGCATGCTGATGTGCCCGATGACATTGGCTGCCAAGCAATTGTCGGCGGCACGGTTCGGACTGTGGTCGGGCGCGATCCTCTCGATCGGCAATATCGGCATGCTGCTGTCATCGAGCCCGCTCGCCTTCGTGGTCGATCATTATGGCTGGCGCGCCGGGTTCTGGCTCTCGGGCGTCGGCGGCATTGTGGTCGCGCTCGCCGTGTTCGCGCTGGTGCCGAGCCAGCCGGCCGAGCACAAGGACGATTCCTCGCCGCTGTCGCAGATGATCGAGGTGCTGCGGCTCGGCCTGTCGCGTCCGCTCCGCGGCCTGATCGCGCTCGCGCTGGTATCGCTTGCGACCTCGCTGGTTTTGCGGGGCCTGTGGGGCGGGCCGTGGCTGATGGAGACCAAGGGATTGTCGCGGGTGGAGGCCGGCAACCAGCTTGGCGCGTTCACGCTGGCGATGATCGCGGGCCCGCTGTGCATCGGCATGATCGACCGCAAACTCGGCCGCCGCCGCGAGCTGGTTGCGGCGTCGCACCTCACCGGAGCGGCCCTGCTCGCGCTGATGGCGCTGGGGGCGCCGCATTATCCGGTTGCGGCGCTGTTCGGCGTCGCCGTGATGCCGCCGCAATACGACCTCGTGTTGTTCGTGCTCATTGGCCTTGCGACCGCGGCGCAGCCGCTGATTTTTGGCATGTCCCGCCAGCTGGTGGACGCGCAGACGGCCGGCAAGGCGCTCGCCGCGGTCAATCTGGCGTTCTTCCTCGGCGCGGCGCTAATGCAGTCGGTCACCGGCGCGGTGGCGGCGCTTGCGGGCCTGCCCGCCGTGCTGCTGTTCATGGCGACGGCGCTCCTGGCCGGCTCGCTGATCTTTTTGGCCTATACGTCGCCGCCGCCGGCGATAGACTAGGCCGGAATGACTTACGCAAAGGAAGAGTTGATGCCCGTCGACACCGAAGCCGCCACCGATCGCCTCATGCGTTTCCTCGCCGTCGAGGGCGTGACCGGACAGGAGGCGGCAATCGGGCGCGAGCTCGCCGCCACGCTGAAGGAGGTCGGCGTATCAGCGGACGCGATCCGCCTCGACGATGCCAACACGCGCATCCCCGTGCCGACCGAGACCGGCAATCTCATCGTCGACCTGCCCGGCCGCGGCGCGTTGCACAACCAGCCGCGCATCATGTTCATGACCCACATGGACACCGTACCGCTGTGCGCCGGCGCCAAGCCGAAACGTAGCGGGCGCAAAATCGTCAACGACGCCAAGACCGCGCTCGGCGGCGACAACCGCTGCGGCTGCGGCGTTCTGGTGACGCTGGCAGCCGAGCTTGAAAAGCAGAAGCTGGATCATCCGCCGATCACGCTTCTGTTCTGCGTGCGCGAGGAGAGCGGGCTCTATGGCGCGCGCCACGTCAAGCTGGACGAACTCGGCTCGCCCAAAATGGCCTTCAACTATGACGGCGGCTCGGCCTCCAACGTCGTCATCGGCGCGGTCGGCGCCGATCGCTGGCAGGTCGAGATCTTTGGCCGCGCCTCGCATGCCGGCGTCGCGCCCGAGCGCGGCATCTCCTCGACCATGATCCTGGCGCTGGCGCTCGCCGAGGTGAAGGCCGGCGGCTGGTTCGGCAAAGTGGTCAAGGGCAAGGGGCAGGACAGAAAGGAAGGCACCAGCAATGTCGGTCCCGTGACCGGCGGCGAGGGCCGCCCCGCAGGCGATGCCACCAACGTCGTCACCGACTATGTGCATGTGCGCGGCGAAAGCCGCAGCCATGACGGAAGGTTCTTCAAGGAGATTACGAGGGCCTACAAGGCGGCGTTCGAGAAGGCGGCCAAGCGCGTGACGAACGCGCAAGGCAAATCCGGCCGCGTGAAATTCAAGGCCGAGACCGACTATTATCCGTTCCGCATGAAGGAGAGCCTGCCGGTCGTCAAGCGCGCGATCGAGGCCGTGTCCGCCGTCGGCGGAACGCCGAACGTCCGCACCGCCAATGGCGGCCTGGACGCGAACTGGATGGTCCGCCACGGCATTCCGACCGTGACTTTTGGCGCCGGGCAGAACGAGGTGCACACGATCGACGAATGGATCAACCTCGACGAATATGACCGCGCCTGCGCGCTCGCCGTCCAGCTCGCAACGACGCGGTGAGCGCCATGATCCGGTTTGCGGTCGCGGGGCTTGCTCTGCTGGCGTTGGCAGGGACAGCCGTCGCGGAGGAGGACAACAGCGCCATGCTGGTCGACCTGTTCGCAAAAATCTGTGCGCCCAAGCCGGCTCGGCCGAGCCAGATCCAGCGCATCGCAACGAGCCTCGGTTTCGTCAGCGACAACCCGGTCACTCCCGAGAAGGAGCGTGGGGCCAATATCGATGTCATCTACTTTGCTAGGCTGATGAAGAACGGCGAGAAGGTCGGCGGCATCAGCACCTATTTCACCGGTCCCGACGACGGGCCGACCGTGAGCTGCTCGGTGTCGGCCACGGGCGTGTCGGCCGACACGCTGCCCAGCCTGATCGAGACATCGTTGAAGGCCCGCGAGCGGGCCGACCAGCCGACCGAGAAGGAAAATTATCATCGGGCAAGCTGGCGCGTCGGCGCCGACACGATCGAAATGTCGGCGTGGCAAACGCCGCCGCGCCGAGCCTCGATCAGCATGAGCTACATTGGCTACAAGCGGTGAACGGGGTCACCCTCGCCGCGCCGCTTCGATCGCGGCGACGTCGATCTTCTTCATATCCATCATTGCGGCGAAGGCGCGCTTGGCCTCGGCGCCGCCGGCCGCGATGGCCTCGGTCAGCACGCGCGGCGTGATCTGCCAGGACACGCCCCATTTGTCCTTGCACCAGCCGCACGCGCTTTCCTGGCCGCCATTGCCGACGATGGCGTTCCAGTAGCGGTCGGTCTCCTCCTGGTCGTCGGTGGCGATCTGAAACGAGAATGCCTCGCTGTGCTTGAACAGGGGGCCGCCGTTGATGCCGGCACAGGCTACGCCGGCAACCGTGAATTCGACGACGAGCACGTCGCCCTCCTTGCCGGACGGATAATCGCCGGGCGCGCGATGGACGGCGGTGACCCTGCTGTCGGGGAACGTCGCGGCGTAGAAGCTGGCCGCAGCCTCGGCGTCCTTGTCATACCAGACGCAGATCGTGTTCTTGGGGGTGGTCTTGGGCATTGCAGGTCCTTTCAGCTCGTCAGGATGGGGGGACTTGGAGCAAAGGACGGGCGGACGGCGCGCGTTCCGACATCACCGACCAATTTTTTTTTGCCACCGCCGTTCGCGGGCTGCGCCGGGCTCTCGCCTCATTCCGCCTTGATGTTGGCGGCGGCGACGACCGCGGCGAGTTCCCGGGTCTCCTTCTCGATCCGGGCCGCGTAGTCGGCCGCACCGAGGACGGACACGACGCCCTGCGTCTCCAGCCGTTCCTTCGACGCGGGATCGGTCGCCACAGCCACGATTTCCCGATGCAGCGTCTCGACGATCGGCGCGGGTGTTGCCTTCGGCAGCAAGAAGCCGACCCAGAACGAGATGTCGAACCCGGGATAGCCCGCTTCCGCAACGGTCGGCACGTCCGGCAATGATGGAAGGCGCGCGGCCGAGGAGACCGCAAGCGCCCTGAGCTTGCCGGCCTTCACCAGCGGCACGGCGGACAGCGGATCGAACACGGCCAAGACCTCCTGCGCGAGGATACCGACCTCGGCGGCAGAGCCGCCGCGATAGGGCACATGGATCATCTTGATGCCGGCCTTCTGGCCGAGCAGCTCCATGGCAAGATGCGCGAGATTGCCGTTGCCGCCCGAACCATAGGCGAGCTCGCCCGGCGCGGCCTTTGCAGCAGCCACGAGATCCGCCACCGTCCTGATGTTGGCGGTCTTGGGATTCTCAGGATTGACCACCAGCACCAGCGGCGCCGACACGACCGTGGTGAGCGGGGCGAAATCGCGCTGCACGTCGTAGCGCGCGTCCTTGAACAGCGTCGGATTGAGTGTGATGGCAGACGAGTTGCTGGCGAGGATGGTGTGGCCGTCGGGCTCGGAGCGTGCAGCCGCTTCGGCCGCGATCATGCCGTTGGCGCCGGCGCGATTCTCGACCACGAAGGGTTGACCCAGCTTCGCCTGAAGCCGGTCCGCAACGATGCGCGCCACGACGTCGACCGGGCCGCCCGCGCTGAACCCGACGAGGATCTTGACCGGATGGTTCGGATATTTTTGCGCGACGGCAAAAGACGGCAGCAGCGCAAGGGACAATCCGGCCATGAGAGCCAATGAGCGAACCGTTCGTTGCATGTCGTGCTCCATCCCTAAGCCGCGCTCGTCATCTGCGTGACGCTACGACGCATTCGAAATCAATATCCAACATGACGGATTACGCAATCGCGTTTCCATGCGCGCATCGTCACGCCAATTCCGCCATGCGGCAGGTTGCCCGGGCCACGCGATCGGCCTACCGTGCAAAGAAAAGCCGGGATGGAAACACAATGGCGCGCATCAAGACGACCGAGACCGGACTCTACCGGATCCCCCTGCCTGTCACCCTCTCCGACAGCACGCATGGCGAGATCAAGGCGTTCGAGCTGATCACCTGTCGCGTGCGCGATGCCGACGGTGCGGAAGGTGTAGGTTACACCTACACTGTTGGCCGCAACGGCGGCGCGATCGCCGACATTTTGTCGCGCGAGATCCCTGAGCTGGTCGCAGGCCTCGAGGCTGACGATGGCGAAGCGATCTGGCATCACATCTGGTGGGCCCTGCATTATGGCGGGCGCGGCGGGGCCGCCGTGCTGGCGCTCTCCGCGCTCGACATCGCGCTTTGGGATCTGAAGGCGCGGCGCGCCAGTTTGCCGCTGTTCCGTCTGCTCGGCGGCTTCGACGCCCGCGTACCCTGCTATGCCGGCGGCATCGACCTCGATCTGTCGGTCGAGGCGCTGTTGAAACAGACCGATGACAATCTCGCAAAGGGATTTCGCGCCATCAAGATGAAGGTCGGCCGCCCTGATCTCAAATCCGACGTCGCCCGCGTCGCGGCGATGCGAAAACATCTCGGCGAGGGTTTTCCGCTGATGGCGGACGCCAACATGAAATGGACGGTGGAGGAAGCGATCCGCGCCGCCCGCGCGTTGCACCCCTTCGATCTCACCTGGCTGGAAGAGCCGATCATTCCCGACGACGTCGCCGGCCATGCCCGCATCATGACGGCCGGCGGGGTACCGATCGCGGCCGGCGAGAATTTGCGCTCGCTCTGGGAGTTCAAGAACTACATCACGGCGGGCGCGGTGTCCTATCCCGAGCCCGACGTCACCAATTGCGGCGGCGTCACCGCCTTCATGAAGATCGCGCGGCTCGCGGAAGCCTTCAACCTGCCGGTGACGAGCCATGGCGCGCACGACATCACCGTGCACCTGCTCGCCGCCTGCCAAAACCGCTCCTATCTCGAGGCCCACGGCTTCGGGCTCGACCGCTATATCGAGCATCCGCTGGTGCTGGACGAGGGGCGCGCCCTGGCGCCACCGCGACCCGGTCACGGCATCTCCTTCGACTGGAAGGGGCTGGCACAGCTCAGCCCCTAAGCGAAGCGTCTTGTTGCACGCGAGCTATTCCCGCGCGACAGGTGACGGCTGCGGCAATTCCGCTAATGTGGCGGGCGCCGGCATCATCCCGAGAGACGCGAACCGTGACACCAGACCTGCACCAAAAGCTGACCGCGTGGCGCCAGCACCTGCATGCCCATCCCGAACTGTCCTTGCAGGAAAAGGCGACGTCCGCGTTCGTGCAGGCGCGGCTCGCCGAGCTCGGCATCCCCTTCACGGCCGGCATCGGCGGGCATGGCATCGTTGCGACGGTGTCGCGCGGGGCTGCGCAAGGCCGCGTCGGCCTGCGCGCCGACATGGACGCCTTGCCGATCACCGAGGAGACCGGGCTCGCCTATGCCTCGCGCAATCCCGGCATCATGCATGCCTGCGGGCATGACGGGCACACGGCCTCGCTGCTCGGCGCCGCCGCACTGCTGGCCGCCGACACGAGCTGGAGCGGAACGGTCGATCTCATCTTCCAGCCGGCCGAGGAAGGTCTTGGCGGCGCGAAGGCGATGGTCGCCGACGGCCTGTTCGAGCGTTTTCCGATGACGCAGATCTTTGGCTTCCACAACTGGCCGGGGCTCGAAGCCGGCACCATCGCGGTGCATGACGGCGTCGTCATGGCGGCCGGCGGGCGGGTGACGCTGACGATCGACGGACATCCCGGCCACGCCGGCATGCCGCATCTGACGCGCGATCCCGTGGTCGCCGCCGGACATCTCATCGTCGCGCTGCAATCGATCGTCTCGCGCAGCGTCGATCCGCTCGACACCGCCGTGCTCTCGCTATGCACGATCGAGGGCGGTACGGTGCCGAACCAGATCGCCTCGCGCGTCGTGATCCGCGGCACGCTGCGTAACCACCGCGGTCCGGTCAGGGACACGCTGACCGAAGGCATCGAGCGGATCTGCGCCGGTGTCGCGACCAGCTTTGGCGTCAGCATCTCATCCGAAGTCACCCCCGGTGTCGGCGTTCTCGCCAATGCGCCGCACGAAGCGGGCCTTGCGCGCATCGCCGCGGAAAAGGTTCAGGCGCCGCTGCGCCGCGACCTCGCACCCAGCATGGCCGGCGAGGATTTCGCTTTCTACCTTCAGCACCGCCCCGGCGCCTTCGTCTGGATCGGCAACGGCGATTTGCGTGAAGGCGCCGAACTGCACGGCCCGCGCTACGACTTCAACGACGCGATCCTGCCCACCGCCTCCGGCTGGATGGCGGAAGTCGCAAAGACCGCGCTGACCGCGAATTAGAGTCGCTGTTCTGATGCCCGCAACAGCCACAGCTGAACCGCGTGACTACGGTATCGGAAGATTGTATGCTTGTCGCATGGGACTACTGATCTTCAGCACCAACGTCACCTTAGACGGCTGTGTCGACCACCAAGAAGGAATCTCCGACAGCGAGACACACGCCTTCTTCACTCGCCTCATGGACGAGAGCGGGGCGATGCTGTGGGGCCGCGTCACCTACGAGATGATGGAGAGCTACTGGCCAGCGGTCGCACGCGGCGAAGCGGAGGTACCGCCGCCGATCCGCGAGTGGGCGGTTAACCTGGATGCCAAGCCGAAGTACGTGGTGTCGTCAACGCGAAACGACTTCCCGTGGAACAATAGCCACCACATCGCCGGTGATCTGCGAACAGGCGTGCAGAATCTCAAGGACGCGACCCCGGCGGGCGTGCTCCTCGGTAGCGGCAAGCTCGCGGCTGAGCTGGACCGGCTGGATTTGATCGACGAATACAAGTTCCTCGTTCACCCCAGGATCGTCGGCCACGGCCCCACTCTATACGAGAGCGGCCTGCCGAGCGCGCGACAGCTCGAATTGGTTTCGGCGAAGCCGCTCCGCAACGGCGTTGTTGCTATGCACTACCGACGCTCTTTGACGAAAGTCGCAAGGCAGGAATAGCTCATAGCCGGATTTTCACAACCGCGGGCGAGGTTTTCTTTGCGGCAACAAAATTAAAAATTAAAGAGTGTGCGACCTAGTCCTCGCGTGAAAGCCCGAGCGCGATATTTGCGCTCTTGGGCCCTCATCCTTTCCTGCAAGGATACATGGTAGGCCACGGCCCCTCGTTGACGCGCGTGCCGCCGCCAAGCTGGAAAAACGTATTGATCCAGATCAAGCCTGAGACTGCCCCGCTTGGAATTCTCCTCGGCGCCAAATGACGCATCAGGTTCTTTGGCGCCATATTTTATCAATGGAGGGGAAAATGCCTGCAGTTGTTATGCAATTCGTTTCGCATCCAAAACCCGGTAGCGATCTTGCGACCATCCTGCAGCTTGCAAAGGACGGTGCGGTACTTTGGAGGAAACACGGCGCCGACGTTAGCTATTGGTCAGTGATCGGTGGCGAGGTCGGGAACTACGCCTTTGTCGCTCGCTTCGATAGTATAGAGGCTTATGGACGCACCCTGGCCTCACTTGGTGCCGATCCAGCTTTCGCAGAATTTCAAGCCAAGCGGCTAAAGGCTGGGCAATCGGATTGGGTACGCTCCAGCATGTCCATCCAGGTTGATATCTGACGCAACGCCTTCGCCCCGAGTGCGAGACCGCCTTCGGGCGGTCTCTTGCTGCCTGTCGCGGTCGACGTCACCTGCTGGCCCGACTGAGAAATCTTCGCGGCCAAATCGATGTCGGCCGCCTGAAGTAATGCCGACCAGATTTGCTCGAAGATTTTCCCAAACCTGACATGGCGTGACTACCGACAAGATCGTCTCGGCGGCATGCACAATCAGGCTGGTCGAAGGGCTGCTTGCTCAACGTTTCGGGTTGCGCCCGCGGATGTGGTCAAAGCCTTGCTTGATTGCGGCGAAACGCGCTTCGATCATCGGTTCAAATTCGAGGTCGGTGAAGATATATGGCCAGTCCTTTTCGACGCCTTCGCGGACGAGTTCACCGGCATAGATGGGATCTATGCCCTGAGAGATACGTTCCCGGATCATATTGATCTGCTCGGCAAGTGGGCCCGAAGTCGGCAAGGCACGGGCCGCCCCCTCGAAGCGCTCGGGGAGGTTGCGTCTTGAGTTCATGATTTGAGTGCGGATGAACCCTGGACACAGCACCGATACGCCAATCCCGCGGGGCGCGAGTTCGCGCCGCAGGCCCTCGGACAGCGCGACAACGCCATACTTTGAAACGTTGTAGGCATTGCTCTGCCCTGAAATAAGGCCGGCGATCGAGGCTGTGGAGACGATGTGTCCGCCCTCGCCATGCTGCTCGATCAACGGCCCGAAAATCTCGATCCCCCAAATGGTCGCCATCAGGTTGACGCCCATGACCCAGTTCCACGACGCCTCGGTCCAGGTACCATAAGGCCCACCGCCGACGACGCCCGCGTTGTTGACGAGGATATGCACCTTGCCGTAGCGGGCAGTTGTGGCTTCGGCGGCCGCCACGAGTTCGGCTTTTAGTGAAATGTCCGCTCTCACGCCGTCGACGTCGACGTTGGTGAGCCTCAGTTGTTTGAGCGCTGCGGATAGAGCCGCTTCCTCAATGTCACAAAGCATGACTTTCGCCCCCGCTTGGGCGAAGGCGGTCGCGATCCCCAATCCAATGCCTGACGCTGCACCGGTCACGAACGCGGTCTTTCCAGCAAGTTCCTTCACGCGCATTCTCCCCCGTGCAAGCGGACACCCTCGTCCCAAAACGCCAAGTGTCACCAGACGCCATATGACCGCACTTTCAAGCGATTGGGAAGCATGCGGGATGTCCGCTTCTGGCCGATTTTGTTGCAAAAGTCGGCTGTAACCGACGGATGTCTTTCGGCCATTTGGTAAGGCTGACCGGCTTTGATCCGCCGACCCTGACGCTCTCAACGCAACTCCTACGCTACGCAATGCACAGGGCATGAGCGGGTG
>NZ_JAFCJM010000061.1 GCF_018130955.1 Bradyrhizobium liaoningense | reverse complement strand
CAGCCACAAAATGCTCCAGGCCAGATGGAACAACGACTTCCTTCTCTCGGTCCTGGCTCATATGCGATAGCCCTACCGCAGGCGGGGAGAGGGAGAAGGTCACGTCTTGCGCAACTCACGCCGATACAAATACCGCTCCATCTCCGGCACGAACCGCTCCTGCCGAAAGCCAGCCTTCAGCAACACCTTATGCGAGCCGACGTTCTGGGGATGCGCGAAGGCCGTAAGCACAGTCCAGCGCGTGTTCTCGCGCGCGAAGTCGACGCAAGCCTGCGTGAGCTCCGTCGCAAATCCGTTGCCCCATGCTGACGGCGCAAAGAAGTATCCGACCTCGACACCCCAGCCGGGATCGAAGGGATCGTCGTACAAGCCGCCAAAGCCGATGATGGCGCCGCTACCCTTCTCGCTCACCACCCATGGTGCGCAGCCAATCCGGCGTCGTTGCCGTTCATGCGCGGCGAGATAGCGACGGCAGTCCCGCACTGACTTCTGCACGGTGGTATATCGCATCGCCGCGGCATCGCCGAGAAATGCAAACAGCTTCGCGGTATCCGCGAGCCGCGGCGGGCGAAGCGTCAGGCGTGCGGTCTGATGGGTCATGCGACCAGACTACACGCAGGCGTGACATGCCTGTAGCCAGGATTTCGCTGCGCTCCATCCGGACTACGAACTCACGCCTCCGCCATCCCCGCCGCCCATAGCGCGAACGCATAGACGATCGCGACTTCGTCGAGCCGGTCGAAGCGGCCGGACGCGCCGCCATGGCCGGCGCCCATGTTGGTGCGGAGCAGGACGGGGCCGCCGCCTTTCATGGTGGCGCGCAGGCGCGCGATCCACTTTGCCGGCTCCCAATAGGTGACGCGCGGATCGGTCAAGCCGCCCATGGCCAGGATCGCCGGATAGTCCTTTGCCGCGACGTTGTCGTAAGGCGAGTAGGACAGGATAGTGCGAAAATCCTTTTCGCTCTCGATCGGGTTGCCCCATTCCGGCCATTCCGGCGGCGTCAGCGGCAGGGTGTCGTCGAGCATCGTGTTGAGCACGTCGACGAATGGCACCTCGGCCACGATGCCCGCGAACAGCTCGCCGGCGCGGTTTGCGACCGCGCCCATCAGCATGCCGCCGGCCGAGCCGCCATGGCCGACGATGCGTTTGGCGCTCGTGTAATTCGCCGCGATCAGCGCGCTCGCGCTCGCGGCAAAATCGTCGAACGAATTTGTCTTCTTCTCGCGCTTGCCGTCGAGATACCAGCCCCAGCCCTTGTCGGCGCCGCCGCGGATATGGGCGATGGCGTAGACGAAGCCGCGATCGACCAGCGACAGGCGGTTGGCGTTGAAGGAGGCCGGCATCGCCATGCCGTAGGAGCCATAGCCGTAGAGCAGCAGCGGCGCGCTACCGTCGAGCTTCAACCCGCGGCGATACAGGATCGAGACCGGCACCAGCGCGCCATCGTGCGAGGTCGCCATGATGCGGGTGGTGACGTAGTCGGCCGCGTCGTGGCCCGAGGGAATTTCCTGCCGCTTGCGCAGGGTGCGCGTCCGCTTCGCCATGTCGTAGTCGTAGACTTCCGACGGCGTCGTCATCGACGAGTAGGAGAAGCGAAGATTCGTTGTCTCGAATTCGTAGGAGCCCATGGTGTCGAGCGAATAGGCGGCTTCATCGAACGCGATGGCGTGCTCTTCCTTCGACGTAAGATCGCGGATCACGATCGCCGGCAGCGCATTGGCGCGCTCCAGCCGCACCAGATGGCCGGCGTAAAGGTCGAGATCGATGATGTAGATGCCGGCGCGGTGCGGGATCAGGTCGCGCCAGTTGGCGCGCTCGGATGCGGCCAGCGGCGCGGTGACGATCTTGAAGTCGATCGCGTCATCGGCATTGGTGAGGATGAACAGCTCGTCGCCGCGATCGGCGAGCGAATATTGCACGCCCTCCTCGCGCGCTGCGACCAGCCGGGGCGGAGCGTCGGGATGGGCGAGATCGATCAGTCGTTGCTCCGACGTCTCGTGGTCGCCGCCCGCGATCACGCAGAAGCGGCCGCTGGTGCTCTCGTGCAGATGGGTGAACCAGCCGGCATCCTGCTCTTCGTAGACGAGGACGTCTTCGGCCTGCTTGGTGCCGAGCTTGTGCCGCCACACCTGCATCGGGCGGTGGTTGTCGTCGAGCTTGACGTAGAAGAAGCTCTTTGCGTCCTTGCTCCAGACCACGCCGCCGTCGGTCTCCTCGACGAGGTCGTCAAAGTCCGTCCCCGTCGCCCAGTCCCGGACGCGGATCGAGAAATATTCAGAACCCTTGGTATCCGCGCTCCAGGCCTGCAGCTTGTGATCGGGCGAATGCCGGCTGCCGCCGAACTTGAAGTATTTGTGGTCCTTTGCGAGCGCATCGCCGTCGAGCACGATATGGCTGTCGCCGCCGTCGCGCGGCATGCGGCCGAACAGCTCGTGCTGGCCGCCTTCGCGGAACTTTCGGAAATAGGCGAACGGCCCATCGGGCGAGGGGACGCTGGAATCGTCCTCCTTGATCCGCCCGCGCATCTCCCGCACCAGCGCCTTCTGGAGCGGCGCGGTGTGGCCGAGCAGGCTCTCGGTGTAGACGTTCTCTTTGTCGAGATATTTGCGGATATCGGGATCGAGCACGGCGGGATCGCGCAGCACCTCCTGCCATTTTTCGTCCTTCAGCCAGGCATAGTCGTCAGCAACCGTGATGCCGTGCCGGGTGAAGGAATGCGGCCGCCGCGACGCGACGGGGGGCTGGGAAGGCTGGCTCTTGGTCGCTTGTGTCACTCGGTCCTCGTTGCTTCTCGCCGGAACTCAGCTCGTCATGCGCGGGCTTGCCCCGCGCATCCATCAAAGACGTATCTTGAGTCGATGGATTGCCGGGTCAAGCCCGGCAATGACGGCCGTAGAAGGCGGTAGATCGCGGATAATATGGCGACGTGTGCACGAATTGCCAGCACCACCGCGCCAACTCGCCGGGTTGTTGAGGGGCGGCTTGTGTGCTTAAGGGGCCTGTCCCGCCGCCGGTCCAGCCTGATGCTGTTCAATTCCTATCCCTTCATCTTCCTGTTCTTGCCGGCCGTGCTGGTCGGCTATTTCTGGCTTGGGCGGCGCAGCAATGTGACGCCGGTAGTCTGGCTGGCACTGGCCTCGCTCGCCTTCTACGCCATAGGCAGTTGGCAGTTCGTGGGCCTCTTGCTGGCGTCGATCGCCTTCAACTACGGCGTGGGCTGGCTCCTGATCGCGGCCAAGCTCAAGCCCGCGCAGCGTCGCGCCGCGCTCATCGTCGGCGTCGCCGGTGATCTCCTCGTGCTCGGCGTCTTCAAATATGCCGGCTTCGTCGCAGAGAATCTCAACGCGCTGCTCGGCGCCGGCATCACGCTTCACATCCTGCTGCCGGTCGGAATCTCCTTCTACACCTTCACGCAGATTGCATTCCTGGTCGATGCCTGGCGCGGCCAAGCGGGAAGCAAAGTCGCGCGTTATGCCTTGCCGCATTACGCGCTGTTCGTGACCTATTTTCCGCATCTGATCGCAGGTCCCATCCTTCACCACAAGGACATGATCCCGCAATTCGAGCGGGAGGAGACAAAACACCCGCAGGCGCATTTGATCCTGTGCGGCCTCATCATCTTCGCGATCGGCCTGTTCAAGAAGACCTGCCTTGCCGACGGCATCCAGCCGCTGGTCGCGCTCGCCTTCGAGGCGCGCTCGCCGACCTTCGACCAGGCCTGGCTCGGCGCGCTCGCCTACACGTTCCAGCTCTATTTCGACTTCTCCGGCTATTCCGACATGGCGATCGGCATATCGCTGATGTTCGGCATCTTCCTGCCCGTCAATTTCAACTCGCCCTACAAGGCCACCAGCATCGTCGAGTTCTGGCGACGCTGGCACATGACGCTGTCGCAGTTTTTGCGCGACTATCTCTACATTCCGCTCGGGGGTAACCGCAGGGGCCGCGTACTCCGTTACGTCAACCTTGTCATCACGATGCTGCTCGGCGGTCTCTGGCATGGCGCAGCCTGGACATTCGTCGTCTGGGGCGCGCTGCACGGCGCCTATCTCTGCATCAACCATGCCTTCAACGCGCTGGTGCCGGCGATGCCGCCTGCGCTCGCGCGCCCTGCACGTGCCGCGGGCTTCGTGCTGACATTCCTCGCCGTGGCCGTCGCCTGGGTGTTCTTCCGCGCCGAGCGGATCGACTGGGCGCTGATCATCCTCGGCGCCATGGCCGACCCCACGCAGATCGCCCTCGGCCGCGAGGAGATCGCGGCATTGGTGCTGGTGTCGATCTACGCCGTGCTGGTCTGGTTCGCGCCCAACACGCAAGAGATCATGGGTTACGACCACCGCAAGCGCGCGGTCGGCGTCGACATCGCCGTCGAGGACAGCCCGCTGCTGATCTATGGCGCGGCCGCCGCGCTGGCGTTCGGCATCCTCGGCATCCAGAGCCACAGCGAATTCATCTATTTCAGGTTCTGATGCGCAAGCCGTTCACACATGTCTGGCGGTTGCTTCTCGCGAGTTTCGCCTTCGTGCTCGCAGCTAGCGCGCTCAACTACGCCATCGACCCGCTCCAGCTCTTCCGCCCGTCGCGGCTCGTGCCTGCGGCCTATTCCGTCGATACCCGCATGCAGAACGCCGGGCTTCTCACGAGCCAGTCGTTCGACACCGCCTTCATCGGCTCCTCGCTCGCGATCCATTTCCGCCAGAGCGACATCGACCGCGCGCTCGGGGTGCGCTCGCTCAAGCTCGCCATGACCGGCTCGAATTCGCGCCAGCAGGGTTTTGTGCTGGAGCAGGCGATCGGGCGCGGCGCGCGGCGCGTGGTGTGGGAGATGGACGACTGGATCTTTGTCGATGCGCCCGCCATCGACGATGACCCCTACTTTTCCGCCGATCTCTATCGCAGGACCGCCAAGGGCATCGCGTCATATCTCCTGAGCACGGCAACGACGAAAGAATCGCTGTTCTCCGTGCTGCGGGCGATCCCGCCTTTGCGCGCGTCGCTCGCCAGCGTCGCGCCCTATCTTCCCGTCAAGTTCGCGTTGCCTGATGTCGACGACATCTACGTGTTGCCGCGGGATTTCGACGTCAGTGCGGCCTACAATGCGAAGCGAACGCTCGCCGCCTTCTCCTACATCACCGATCCCGTGCGCAGCCGCTTCCTCAGCATCGGCTATGGCTATGATGCGATGGTCGACCATTTCGAGCGCGACGCCATCGGCTTGATCACGCGCCATCCCGACGTGACGTTCGACATCTACTTTCCGCCCTACTCGATCCTGCAATATGTCGCGATGCGCGACGCCTCGCCCGCGACGTTGAAGACGGTCTACGACGTCACCGCGCTGGTCGCGACGCGCCTGTCGGAGCTTCCAAATGTTCGGCTCTACGATTTCCGAGCGATCAAGGAGATCACGCACGAGCTCGACAATTATGGCGACGTCATTCACCATTCGCCTGTCGTGGATGCGATGGTGTTGAAGTGGCTGGCGGAGGGAAAGTACCGTGTCGATCCGAAAGCGCCGCTTGCGTCACTCGATGCGTTGAAGGCGCAGGTTGAGGCGTATCGCGTACCGCGCTGACTCTTCGCCTCGCCCCGCTTGCGGGGAGAGGCCGACGCGCGGAACGCGCGGCGGGTGAGGGGCGCTTCCGCAGGGACGGTGACAAAGCGACTCGTGGAGAGTCCCCCTCACCCGGATTGCTTCGCAATCCGACCTCTCCCCGCAAGCGGGGCGAGGTGAAGACCGCTACGCCTCAACCTCTGCGCCGAGATAGGCCACCGCCGCCTCGAGCCCGCCCTTGCCGTGCGGGATCTTCAGCGCGTTCAGCGCGACCTCGATGACGCCGAGCGTGCCGAGCAGCATCGGCGCGTTGACGTGGCCCATATGGGCGATGCGGAAGGCCTGGCCCTGCAGATCGCCGATGCCGGTGCCGAGCACCACGCCGCACTTTTCCTTGCAGTAGCGCTGCAACGCCAGCGGATCGTGACCGTTGTTCATGGTCACCGTGGTGACGGTGTCCGAGCGCTCGGTCGCCTCCGCGATGTTGAAGCCGAGCACCTGGCCTTCGGACCAGGCCGCGACCGCGCGGCGCGCGGCTTCGGCCAGCAGGCGGTGGCGCCGGAACACGTTCTCCAGGCCTTCCTCGTGGATCAGGTCGATGGCCTGGCGCAGCGCGAACAGCAGATGCACCGGCGCGGTGCCGGCATATTTTCGATAGTGCTCGGTGCCTTCGCGCTCGCTCCAGCTCCAATAGGGCGTCGCCATATTGGCCGTCTTGTGCACCTCGAGCGCGCGGTCGTTGGCGGCGACGAAGCCGAGGCCCGGCGGCGTCATCAGGCCCTTCTGCGAGCCGGACATCGCGACGTCGATGCCCCATTTGTCCATCTCGAACGGCATGCAGCCGAGCGAAGCGACAGCGTCGACCATGTAGAGCGCGGGATGGCCGGCGGCCTTGATCGCCTTGCCGATCGCCTCGATGTCGTTGTAGGCGCCCGAGGCCGTGTCGACCTGCACCACGACGACAGCCTTGATCTTGTGCTCCTTGTCGCGGCGCAGGCGCTCCTCGACCTCATGCGGCCGCACCGCGCGGCGCCAGTCGCCCTTCAACACCTCGACGTCGGCGCCCATCAGCTCCGCCGCATTGCCCCAGCCGACCGCAAAGCGCCCGCTCTCGAGCACCAGGAGCTTGTCGCCGCGCGACAGCACGTTGCTCAGCACCGCTTCCCAGGCGCCGTGGCCGTTGGAGATGTAGGTGTAGGTCTTGCCCTTGGTCGCAAACAGTTTTGCGAGGTCGCTCATAATGCCGTCGGTCAGGTCGGTCATCTGCTTGGAGTAGATGTCGAGCGCCGGACGATGCATCGCCCGCAGCACCTCGTCGGGCATCGTGGTGGGCCCGGGGATGGCCAGAAATTCCCGGCCCGCGCGAACGGTCATTGTTGTTCGTCCTTGTTCATGATGACGATCTGGTGGGTTGCTGGACTACGCTTTTACGCGTCACGGGCGCTCAAGAAAAGCGCGGAAAAGCGGGGCATTTGCCCGGACCATGCGCTAGCGCCGGGTCTCGCGGCAGCCGGCGGCTTCCGCGTCCTCGACCGAGCAGAACCAGCGGGTGCCCTTGCTGATCCGCATCTTGATCTGCGTGTACCAGCGGCTGTTCGGGGTGTGATAGATGCACTCGCCGGCGCTGTTGACGTTGCCCTTGATGGTGCAGTCGGGCGAGGGCGCGACGTCGCCGGAGGCCGAGGCGAGCAGGACGGCATGTGCGCCATCCGGCGGCTTGGTCGCGCCGAGGATCGTCGTCTTCTTGTTGCGCACGCGCCAGTCCCAGGGCGCGATGAAGGCGCCGTGCCACATGCCGGCTTTCGCTTCGCGCGCGGCGGCCTCGTCAGCCTCGTAGTCCTTGGAGATGCGGACATAGGCGAGCGCCCAGCCGCTCTGCACCAGCCATTTCTGGATGTCCTGGCCGTCGACCTCGCAGCGCGCCACCGTGCGGCCGCGGCGGTCGACCGACCGGGTGTGGCAGAGCCAGGTCTTGCCTTCGGTCTGCTTGACCAGCGCGTCGCGGGCGGCGACGCCGCAGGTCCAGCGTTCGCCCTTGGTGTTGAGGCAGAGCTGGTCGGCCGACGGAGCGTCGATCCCGCCGAGCCGGATGCGGGTGTTGCCGATCACGACGGAATCGCCGTCGCGGACCTTGGCCACGCCGGTGATGTCGGCGGCATCGGCAAAGGACGGCAACAGCAGGAGGAAAATCGCGAGCAGGAGGCGTCGAAGCATGCGGTCCCGTCTGGTGAAATCAGCGCCGATTGACCGGGCAATTGTGGTCGGGATTTGGCGAAGGTCCAGCCGCTGCCCAACCTTTGGGCTTTCAACTTCCCGTCATCGCCTTGCGTGCCAGCGCCAGCCCCATCAGCACGAAGGCCGAGGTCACCTCGGGGCCGCCGACCAGAATCCGTGTCGGCGTCTTCATCTTGTTCCACTCATAGGCGCGGAAGGGGCCGCGGCGCCCGCCCTCGCCGAGCTGGGTCACGATGCAGTTGAGCGCCGGCGCAAACGTCCTGACGTCGGCGCCGAGATGGCCGAGCGCGATCAGGGCGAGGGCGGCATCGAATACGTTGATCTCGCCGGCCAGCATCTCGCCCTGGACGTAGGACAGCACATGGGTGCGGATCAGGTCGAAGGCACCGTCAGGATCGATCGCCTGCTGTGCCGCGAGGGGCAATGCGAGATAGGCGGCATAGCAGCGGCCGAAATAGGCGCTGTAGAGCTCGGGCAGATAGTAGATGTGCGAGCGCGGATTGGCGAAGGCGCCACTCTCCGCAAGGCGCTTCTGGAAGGCGATGATGCGATGCACGGTGGCAAGCCGCGACGGCGTCTCCAGCACCTTCCAGCGCGCGAGGTTGCGGAAGGAGACTTCCAGGATGTCGAGGTTGAGCGTCGGATCGAGATCGTTGCCATAGGGCCGCTCGCCTTTGACATTGTCGATCCAGGTCGCGACGCCGCCCTCATAATCGATGTTGTCGTTGAGCGGCACGGTGACGCGGGGCTCGTTGGTGCCGCCGCGCACCTGATAGCCTTCGTAGAAGTCCAGCAGCGGCTGATCGAGAATCGGATCGCTGGAGCCGGCCTGCGTCGCCGCGGAGAAGGAGCAGGCCGTGGTATCGCAGTCGGGTACGTAGACGCCGAAGCCAAGGTCCTGCTTGATTTGAGCAAAGAACCGGGAAAACCGCGGATGCGGTGCCGGCGCCAGCGCGGTGATGACGTCGAAGCGTCGTCCGTCCTGCGCCTTCACCTCTTCGCGGCTGATGTTGATGCAGAAGTCGACCATGTCGTCGATCGCACGTTTGGCCGCGGCGGTATCGGCGGGCGAGGCGAGGCCGGTCTCGACATAGGACAGCAGCGCCTCGATGAAGAACGCGTCGTAATAGGCCGAGCGGTGGCGGATCTGCACCGGCTCCCACATCGGCTCGGCGATGCCCTTCCAGGGCGGATTGATGATGGCCCGCGCACTGGAGCGCGCGATGAAGACGCGGGCAAGGTTGAACAGCAGCGAGGAATTCTTGTAGCCGCGCGCGTTCAGTCCGGTCAGCGCCATGATCAGCTCGCGCCCGCGGACATCAGGATCGCCGATCAGGTTGAAGGCCGCGTAGGTCGGCAGGAAGCCGCTCTCGCGGTAGGACCTGAGCAGATGCTGCGCGCAGTCGCGGATCACGCCGTCGATGACGGAGAGCGCCGGCGCGTCGCGGTTGAAGGCGATTTTTGGCGGGCGGGGATGGTCGAGCTCGATGCTGTCGACGAGGTCGGCGACGGGCGCACCGATCGCCGCCCAGTCGGGCACCTGGTCCTCGCGGGCCCGCCGCAGCGCCTCGCGCAGCCGGCCGAGTCTGGCTTCGTCGTGCAATTCGGGCAGGCCGGCCCGGTTGAGCAGCACCCGCAGCGCGGGATTGCCGAGCGCCATCTTGTAGAATTTTGCGATATGCGGATCGCCGGTCGATGGTCCCGCCAGCACGGGATCGCAGACTTCATAGAGGGAGGGGCCATCCTTCCGCGCCGTCAGCGCGCGGTAGGCGTGACCTGCAAAGTAATGAAAGCTCATAAAATACCTGGTCGCGCGGGGCCTTGCCCAGGTTCTCCGGCGCGTTTCCAGCAACGCCCCAACGCACCTGCAAGTGCTTGAAAACATACCCGGAATCGCGGGAATTACAAATGTGATTGGCGTCACAGAAAAATCCGGCACGCCGCCTGCATGATAAGGGCTGCAAAGGGGCCGGGAAGGTGAAAAAATCCCCGATTCCGCCGCTGCAGATTAACTAACATGTTCAACGGTTTAGCTGAAATTCTGGGCCATCTATTGCCGGGGAGGCGGGATCGGGTTAAGGGTTTCTTTGGTGCGGCGCCGCAAATTGCGCGCAATTCGGGGAGACACCCCCGGCCAATCCCTCAAACCTAAAGACGCCATCGCGCTACTCACCATGTATGCGCGGCCTTGGCACGGGTCTTTGGGCACTGACAGGAATGAACCGAGATGAATGTAAGGCAGCTCGATATTTCCCGACGGACGATCGCGGTGGCCGCGGCCCTCATCGGCACGGTCTCGCTCGCGATTGGCGCCCATGCTGCCCTCAACATGCGTGCGCTCGATGCCGCCAAGGCCGTCTCGACCGAGCAGATTACCGGTTCCGTCGGCCATGCCTCGCGCCTCGCGCTGGTCATCGGCAATGGTCATTATCCCGACGCGTCCGCGCCCCTGACGCAGTCGATCAACGACGCCCGCGCGCTGTCGGCGTCACTTCGCAAGAACGGTTTTGACGTCGACATGGTCGAGGACGCGAGCAAGGACGACATGGTCCGTGCCGTCAATCGGTTGAAGTCGCGGATCACGCGCGACTCGGTCGTCATGCTGTTCTTCGGCGGCTACGGCGTTCAGGCCGGCCGCCAGAGCTACATGCTGCCGGTCGATGCCGTGATCTGGAAGGAAAGCGACGTCCGCCGCAACGGCGTCTCGATCGAGAGCGTGCTTGAGATGATGAAGGAGCAGGGCGCGAAGGCCAAGCTCGTCGTCGTCGACGCGTCCCGTCGTAACCCCTACGAGCGCCGCTTCCGCTCCTACAGCCACGGCCTCGCGCCGATCTCGGCGCCGGACAACGCGCTGATCCTGACGTCCAACACGCCGGGCAAGGTCGCCGACGACGTCAAGGGCGAGCACAGCGTGCTGGTCGGCGAGCTGCTCAGCAATCTCAAGGCCCAGGGCACCGCCGAAGGCGTCTTCAACAAGACCCGCGTCGCGATCTCGCGCGCCTCCGAAGGCGACCAGGTCCCGAGCGTTTCCTCCTCGCTGCTCGAAGACGTCCGCTTCAACGAAGCCGGCGGCTAGGTCGCTTCAATTTCGGTAAGATCTGTGGGGTGGGCAAAGGCGCGATAGCGCCGTGCCCACCATTTGTTGTGCTTGCGAGACAAGCGGTGGGCACGCTTCGCTTTGCCCACCCTGCGAAATCGTGCCCCTACTTCTTCTCCGCGCTCGCCATCACCGGGCGCACGGGATCGCCTTCGCGCAACAGCGCGCCGGCGCGGGCGACGACGATATCGCCTTCGTTGAGGCCTTCGCGGACCTCGACCTGGCCGCCGGCCAACAGTCCGGTCTCGACGCGTTTGGTCTCGACGCGATTGCGCCTGATGACCTGCACCACGGTGCCGGCCGGGCTGTACTGCACGGCGGTCAAGGGCACCGCGACGTTGCAGCTCTGGCCGGTCTTGATCAGCGCGCGCGCGCTCGAATTGAGCAACAGCCGCCGCGGCGTCGCGATGCCGATATAGACCATGCCCTGCTGGATGTTCGGCTCGACGGTCGGGCCGATGCGCCGCACCTTGCCGTCGATGTCGCCGGCGCCGGCAATGCGCACGCTCGCCTGCTGGTTGGTCGCGAGCTTGCGGATGTCGGAGGTCGATACCAGGCCGACGAGATCGTATTCGCTGCGCGCGACGATCGAGAACAGCGCCTCGCCCTTGGCGGACGCCGGCGCGCCGATCTGCGCGGTGGAGGAGGCGATCACGCCGGCCACCGGCGCGGTGACCTGAAGCGTGCCGCCCTCGGGCAGCGACAGGCGCGCCAGCACCTGGCCGGCGGTGATGGTGTCGCCGGCCTCCGCCAGCAATTCCGTGACCTTCAGCCCCGGCCGCTCGGGCCGCACCGACGTCTCCTCGCGCGCGATGATCGTGCCGGTCGCCTCCACGATGTCGGAGAAGCAGGATTTTGCCGCCTTCAGCACCGTGACGGCCGGCCCCTTCGCGGGCTCCTCATCGGCGGCAGACGCGGCCTGCAGGCCAAGGAGAAGTGCGCCGGCGAGCGCGGTGGGAAACAGGTATCTTGGCAAGGGACGGCTGAAAGGACGCATCGGGACTTCCGCTCAAATAACACGCGATCGATAGCAGATGCCGGCGTGGCGGGCCATGGGCCGGCCCGGCGAAGACGCAGTGCCGCATCGTCCGCGCGGGGAACGCGGGGCGCGCTCTTGGGTTAGTCGGGGCAGGTGGGTTGAGGTTCGCTGGCCGCGGGCAGGATCGCGATCCCGCCTATTTTTCGCCCAGCAGCCGGCCGGTCGCCCGGCTGATCAGATGCAGCCGCGTGCAGGCCGGGCAGACCACGGAGACATGCGTATCCGCGGCATCGTTAGCCGCGGCGGTCAGCCGGTGCTGCACGTTCATGCCGGTTTGCGGGCATTTGAAGACAATCTGGCGGTCCATCCCCTCTATATGAAGACAGTTTGCCGCACTCGAAACTACGGATGTTTACTTAGGTTCGAGCCTGCCCTTCCCGCTCAGGGCAGGTTAACCAGCTCCACCCAGTTCGGCTTCTTGCCGGTCGGGTACGACTTCAGCTTGCCCAGCGCGCCGGTCGCCTGATCGATGGCATAGACCGTCATGCTGTCGGAGAGTTCGCCGACGGCGGCGAGGTAGCGGCCGGACGGGTCGATATTGAAGCCGCGCGGCTGCTTCTCGGTCGGCACGCTGCCGACGGTGGTGAGCTTGCCCGTGGCCGGATCGACCTTGAACGCTGACAGCGTCGAGGTGGTCCGCTCCGAGGCATAGAGGAAGCGGCCGTCGGGCGTGATGTGGATGTCGGCCGCCCAGGGTTTGCCGTTGAACCCTTCCGGCCGCGCCGTGGTGCGCTGCATCTCGTCCCATGCACCGCCCTTCGCCTCATAGGCGAACGCCGCGACATCGCCGTTCAGCTCGTGGAGGAGATAGACGTATTTGCCGTTCGGATGAAACACGAAGTGCCGCGGCCCCGACTTTTCAGGCACCTTGGTCGAAGGCGGATCGCTCGGTGTCAGCTCGCCGGTGGTGGCGTTGAACGAAAAGGCCAGGACCTGGTCGGAGCCGAGATTGGTCGCGAACACGAAGCGGTTGTCGGGGGCGGCGAGGATGGCGTGCGCATTCAGCCCGGTCGGAATCACCTGCAACGGCGGGCCGACGACGCCATCATTGGAAATCGCATTCACCGCGATCTTGTTGCCGCCATAGGAGGCGCTGAACAGGAATTTGCCGCTGCGGTCGGTCGCCACATAGGCCATGCTGTCGGCGAGCGGTCCGGTGCCGACCTGCTTGAGTAGGCCGGTCTTGGCGTCGATCGCGAAGCTCACCGCCGAAAATGGCTGCGAGCGGACGCCGGCGATCAGCACGCGCTTGTCGGGGCTGATGGCGAGCGGGGTGGAGGATCCCGGCTTCTCGATGCCGGCGAACGGCGCGGTCTGCACCGCCGTCATCTCGCCATTGCCGTCGAGGCGAAACACGCTGATGTCGTTGCTGTCGGCATTGCCGACATAGACGAAGGTCTCGGCCATGGCTGCACGGGCTCCGAACATGAGGGCAATCGCGGCAAGCGGTAACGCCAAGGCAACCTTCAAGGCGCGGATGGACGTGACCATTGGGCTTCCTCCAGCTTCCATTCGCCATGGGCGGGTTTGCTTCCCTTTGCCATGGCCTGATTTGCACGCAAGGATAGCTGGATGGGTGCCGTTCGACCAAAAGCAAATTTGGATCGATCGATGTCGAAATTGCATCGGTTCACCTGCGCCAACCCCCGATGGGTGGAGCGGTGGCAAAGCGCCACACCGCCCGACCGATCGGGCGCCAATGCCGACCAACAACAATGAGCTGGGCCGGTGGGGCGGGGTGCGCCCACACGCCGCAGCAAGTCTGGAACGGCTCCGTAACCGTACCGTTCTAGACTTCCACAGGCGGGGGGCATTTTTTCGGAGGCCGTCACGTGTTTTGGATTTATTGGGACACCGCCTGGTCGATCATCATTAGCGGCATCATGTTCGCGACCATCGTCGCGCATCCCGACGCGGAATTTTCCGAGGTCCGCGCCGCTCGCCTCGACAAATAAGCACGCTGCGCGGCGTCTGAGCCTGACGGTTTGATCCTATGGTCGACGCGGATGTCCGTTTCGGTCAGGCCGCGTGACCGTTCGCTCCGTCGATTTACTGGCTTGATGGCGCACGCGATTCGGCGCAGGTTACCCCCGATCCGTCGTGAAGGGACCGGGGTTCATGGTGATCGCATCGAAGGCGGCAATTGTCGTGCTGTCCTGTCTGGCCGTGGCAGCAGGCGGCACCGCGTTCGTCTACTACGGCACCAATATCGGGCGCGCGCCGGTCGACACCAAGCGCGAGGCGAAGGCCGAGGCCGGCAGCATGGCCAAGGCGGAGGTTAAGCCTGAAGCGAAGCCGGTCGCCAAGGCCGACGCGAAGGCCGACGCGAAGGCTGACGCGAAGGTCGAAGCCAAGGTCGACACAAAACCCGACGCCGGCGCGTCGCGCAATCCGCAGATCGCATCCGCTGCGCCCGATGCGCCGGTCGCGGCGGCGCCGCCGAAGTCAGGCAACGCGCTCGTTGCCGGGCTCGGCGAAGCAAAATCCGCGTTGGCCGATCTTCCCTCGGCACCGCCGGCGCCGGCTGCGGAAGACTCAGGTCCGCGCTTCGACGTCGCGCGCGTTGATGAGGATGGCGAGGCCGTGATCGCCGGCCGTGCCGCGCCGGGCGCGCGGGTGGACCTGCTTCGCGACGGCGAGAAGCACGATACGGTCACCGCTGACGCGAGTGGCCTGTTCGTGATGACCCCGCCAAAGCTGCCGCCCGGCAATTACAAGCTGACGCTCAAATCGACGGCGCCGGATGGCGCGGTCGCGCAGTCGAAGGCCGGTGTGCCCGTAGCGCTCAATGCGCCGCCTGCGCCGCCGCGCGTCGATCTGGCGAAGTCAACGAAGGGGCCGGCGAGGGAAGCCGCCAAGGAAACCGTTAAGGAGCAGAAGGAGCCGACTGCCGGGAAGGACGAGAGCCCGACCGGCGCACTCGCGCTCGCCGCGGCCCCGCCAGCGGAGAAGGGCCCGTTGCGGCCGAAGACTGATGCGACGGGATCGAGCACGGGCATTCGCGTCGTCTCCCGCGGCGACAGCCTCTGGATGATCAGCCGCCGCACCTATGGCGACGGCGCTGCCTACGCGCTGATCTACAACGCCAACCGCGACAAGATCCACAATCCCGACCGCATCTATCCCGGCCAGGCCTTTGTGCTGCCGCGCAAGGGAAGGTGAGGGCGATCAGGGTGCTTTCACCTCTCCCCTTGTGGGAGAGGTCGCGCCGAAGGCGCGGGTGAGGGGTCTCTCTCCGCGAGTGAATTTCTCGCCATCCTGACTCCGTGGACGCAACCCCTCATCCGGCGCTTCGCGCCACCTTCTCCCACAAGGGGAGGAGGAAAAGTGGCAACGTGAGACGCCGACTCACTCGTCCCCCTGCTCCTCGTCCGGAAAAGGTTTCCCCGCGATTGCCCGCGCATTGTTCTTGGCGAACGCCGCCGGCACGTCGAACTTGCCGCTTTGGAGGTCGTAGCGGCATCGCCAGCCGGTGAGCTCCTTGACGCCATTCCTGGGATGCTTGGCCTCGATCACGCCCGCCAGCGAGATCACGAGGTAGCGGTTATCAGGCCATGTGACGCCCATCCAGCGATAGGCGTCCTCGGTGCCTTTCAGCAGCGCCGCAAAGATGTGGAAGTCGGGCGGCGAGATTTTCTTGCCGTCCGGACTGCTCTTGAAGAATGCCCAGGCGAGGTCGCTGAGCGGCTTCTCCGTCGCGGCCTCGAACCCGCTCTTGCCCTGGTGGTAGAGAAAGAGCTTTTGATAGCCGGCGCCGATCTTCTGCATCCGCACCAGCCATTGCGAGTCGCTCGTGAAGCGGAAGCCGGCGGGATAATCCAGCTCGGGCTTCAGCTCGGTCATATCGGCGCCGCGCCGCGCCCAGATCTGCCATTTGATGTCAAAATCCTTCGTCTCCCTGGTGTACTGCTCGAGCTTGGTCGCGCCGTCGGGAGACGTGAAGGCGAGGTCGGCGTCGTCGCTCAGCTTGTAGTCCGGTCCGGGACCCGACGCGGCCAACACGGACGAGGCAAAGGCAAGCAGGACGAGCAGCACCAGCGGCAGGGCAAAACGGCGGAGCGTATTCACGGGCAAAATCCTCAACCGCCACGATGTGACCTCGAATATTGGACATCGTGACCACATTACAGGTTCAGTACGGGGAACTTTCGGTTTCTTTCGGAGTCATCTTGGTGACGCGATCCGGCTTGGTTTGGAGGAGGGCCAAGTGGGAGATCAGGTGCGACAAGGATCGAAAAGGCGAATGAAGACGGCCGCCGGCGGCCTGATTCTGGTCGTCCTGGCGACGCTGCTGCCGGCTGTGGCTGAGGCAGGATTTGGCTTTCGCGGCGGTCCTGTTGGCGTCGTACGTTCCGCGATGGGCCGGGTGCTGTCGATCGCTGGCGTCCGTCACGCACGCATAGCCGCGCGCCATCGCTACGTTCGCGCCGCCGCAATGCGGCCGCAGGATCTCCGCCCCGCGACCCGGCCGACCGTGCGCATGCAAGCGACGGCGATGGCCGCGCTCGCGGGCTGGCAGGGCGGCCGCAGCGCGCAAGGCTGGTGGCAGCACGCCGACGGTTTCTATGGCTGGGCCGGTCCGCTGTTCTGGCCGTTCGCCTATGGCGATCTCTACGACACTGTTGCCTCCGGCAACGCCATGAGCGTCTGGGCCTACGGCTACGGCGACATCAACGCCGCGATCTTTTCGCCCTACGCGGTGAGCGAGCTTGCCGCCTATGAGGCCGGCAATCCCACCAGTCGGCGCGGACGCAAATTCCCCTCGACGCAGGAGCTCTGCAACGCCGATACCGGCGACTTTGCCTCGCTGCCGCCTGAGCGTATCGAGCAGGCGATCCAGTTGAGCGAGGCGCAGCGCGCGGGCCTCGACGAGCTCAACGCCGCCTGGACCTCGGCCGGCGAGACCATCCGCGCTGCGTGTCCCAGTGACACGCCGGCGACCGCGCTCGACCGCATCAGGATCATGCAGCGCCGCCTGGAGGCGATGGTCAAGGCGCTGGCCGCCGTGCAGCCGCCGCTGCAGAAATTCACGAGCCTTCTGGACGACAACCAGAAGGCAAGGCTCAACGCGCTCGCCACGGATCAGCCAAAGGCCGCGCCCGCCCGCGCCCGCAGATCCCGCCACGGGGTCGCAACGGCCGCCGCACAGCAACTCTCCCCAGGAGCTGCGTGCCAAGCTGCGCAGCAGCAACAAGCCGAGCTCTCGCTCGAGCAGCAGGCTGCCCAGTTCGAGAAGGTGAAGTGGCCGATCGACGAGATCGCCGCCAACCTGCATTTCGACGCGACCCAGCGCGCCACTCTCGAAGTGCTGCAGGACACTGCGCTCCGCGCCCTCGAGCTCCCGCCCTGTCCGCCCGAGTCGCTCAAAACGATGCCCGCCCGACTCAGTGCCACCAAGGCGCGGCTGGAGGCCCTGCTGCAGTCCGTCAAGGATACCAGCGATGCGCTCGATGATTTCTACGTCGGCTTGAGCGACGAGCAGAAGGCGGGGTTCGAGGCGATGGGGCCGAAGCGCGGGGTGTGATTCTTCTGTCGTCCCGGCCTGCCAGGCCGACAGCGGTGAATGAGGTGTTGGCGTCGTTATCAGTCACCCGCACGCCCAGTCGAACTTCATCTCCTTGAAGTCGAGCTGCGCGTTGCCGCCGCCAAAATTGTAGCCGCCAAAATACTCTTCGAACTCGATGTAGAACGGGCTCATTGCCGGCACGGCCTGCGAGGGACGCATGGTGCCGCCGAGGTGATCTTGGGCGTGGTCCTTGCCCCATTCGTGCAGGCGAAAATTTTCCGGGCGCTTGTCGGGGCCGTCATAATAGTAATACGGCTGATAGCCGGTCGGCTCGCCGCGGTAGTTGAATTCGTCGCGCGGCGCCTTGCCGGCGTTGGGATCGCTTGCGCGCGGTTGAAGTGCAATCGCGCGGGTCTCGGCGAGATCGGCGCGCGGTGCGCTTGCAAACATCTTCTTGGCGTAGGGCAGTGCGGACTCGTGGAACGCGGCAGCGCTGCCGACGTCGAGCCAGCGCGGCCGCTCGGCGGTGGCGAGTGAGAGCGGTGCGGGCGGCGTCGCGAACGCGCCGTCATATTCGCGTTTGCTGAGCAGGATCGCCGCATATTCGTAGTCGAGAATGTCGGTCATGCGCGCAAGCCGCGGATGTGCAGGTCGCGCCATCACGGCGTCGCGGATCTCGGGATCGTCGGGTGCGCCGCCGTCATTGTGGTCGGGCGCGGTCGCAAAGAACGCAACAGCGACGATATCCTCGCCATGCACGCGATAGTCCGATGGCAAGAGCAGCGTGAAGCCGTGCATCAGCGGATAGCCGGAGACGGGATCGAGCGGCCATTCCTCGGTGACGATGCCGGGCGGCAGGCCGAACACCCAGCCGTGATCCCGTGCGCGGTCCACGCTGCGGTCCAGCATCTGCAAATCATACGCGTGCGAAGGCAATGCAAACGCCACGGCTCACTCCCTGCGACATGCGAGGCGACCGTTAGTCGCGGTGGGGAGAGATGTGGTTCGGGAGGAATTTTCCGCCGTCGTCCTGGCGAAAGCCAGGACCCATAACCACAGGGAGAAGTTTGGCGAAGATTCGTAGTCGTGCATCGGTCACGTGGCTTGCCCAAAATTAGCCGTCGGGGTAATGGGTCCTGGCTTTCGCCAGGACGACCCCGAACTCACATCCGCCGCCTTGCCGACGCCGCATCCACCACGTTGTCGACCTCTTCGCGCCAGCCGAGGATCTCCATCGCGAGCACGGGATGATTAAAACCCTTGAGCTGGAGATCGTCGAGCGGGCGGGCCTCGACCCAGGGTTCGACGATGCCGTAGACGCGGCGGGAGACCACGATCTGGTGGGCCTTGGCTTCGTCGCACAGGCGCGAGGCGAGGTTGGTGACGCTGCCGATCGCGGCATATTCCAGCCGCTGCTCGAAACCGATCTGGCCGAGCGTGGCATAGCCGAGCGCGATGCCGAGGCCGAAGCCGAGTGAGTGGCCGCGGTTCTTCCATTTCTCGGTCAGCGCGCCGATGGTGTCGCGCATCTCCACCGCCATCTTTACCGCGCGCTTGGTGTGGTCGGCGAACTGGATCGGCGCGTTGAACAGGATCATCACGCCGTCGCCGGCATAGCGGTCGAGCGTGCCCTCGTAGCGGAAGATCAATTCGCCGAGCGCCGCGTGATACTCGCGCAGCACGTTCATCGCTTCTTCCGGCTCGGTGGCCTCGGTGAAGGCGGTGAAGCCGCGCAGATCGCAGAACACGACGGTGACCTCGCGGCGGTGGCTGTCGAGCAGGGCATCATGGCCGTCGGAAGAGGCGATGAGCTGCGCGACCTGCGGGGCGAGGAAGCGTTCGAGCCGCTTGATCCGCTCGATCTCGCCGAGCTGTTTTTCGACGCGCTCCTCGAGCGACCGGTTCCAGTTACGGAGCTGCTCTGTCTGCTCCTGCAGCTTTGCGGCCTGCTGCTGCACCGTCTCATGCGCGGCGGCAAGCTCGCGGCCCTTGTGGTCGACCTCGGTGAACAGCCGCGCATTGCGCATCGCGAGCACCGCCTGGTGCGCGAAGGTGCGCATCAGTCCGGTGAGGCCGGCCGCAAACTCTCCGCTGGCGCGGCGCAGCATCACCAGCGAGCCCAGCGTGCCCTGCTGGTCGACCAGCGGCACCACGAGCACCGAGTGGAAGCCGGCATTGACCGCGACGTCGCGCAAGGGCTGCTCGGCGGCGTGGTCGAGATCGGCAAGCGCGATCGGCTCGCCGCTCTCGGCGGCGTCGCTCAGGATGTTGGCGCCTTCGTCGATGGTGACATGCGCGCCGTCGGCGGATTTGTCTATGCCGTTGGCCTCGACCAGGTTGAAGCGATGCTGGTCCGCGTCGTAGCCGTAGATCAGCACCGCATCGGCATGGGTGATCTCGAGCGCGCGGGCGGCGATGGTCGGCAGCACCGCGTCGAGATCGAGCGAGGAGGCCACCGCGCGGCCGACCTCCTCGAGCACCTTGAGCTCGTTGATCGACTGCGCGAGGTCGCGCGTGCGCTCTTCGACCTTGGTCTCCAGCCCCGAATAGGTTTCCTGGAGCTGGCCGGCCATGTTGTTGAACTGGTTGGCGAGCTGCTCCAGCTCGTCCGACGTCTTGACGTCGATGCGGTGGCTGAAATCGCCTTCGCCGAGGCGGTTGGCGCCATCGCGCAGCGCGTTGATCGGGATCACCATGCGCCGCGCCAGAAAGGCGCCGGCGAGCATCGCGACCATCAGGCCCATGCCGATCAGGAGTCCGACGCGCACGAGCTGGTCGCGGATCGGAGTCAGCGCTTGCGCGGTCGGCTGCTCGAAGATCACGGCCCAGCCGAGCTTTGGCACTTCGCTTGCCGCCGTCAGCACCGAATGGCCGTTGAAGTCGGTGCCCGACGAGATCGGCTCGCGATCGGGCGCGTTGACGGCGGCGACCTGCGGCAGTTTTGACAGATCCTTCCCGATGTCGGGCCCCTTCGACGAGGTCGCCAGCACCTTGCCGTGCGGGTCGACCACATAGGCAAAGGCGGATTTGCCGACCTGGGCGTCGGACAGGAAGTCGGAGAGGAAGTCGAGATCGATCTCGGCCATCGTCACGCCGGACTTGAAGCCGGAATGCGCCACCGAAATCGACATCAGAGGCTTCTCGTCGGAGAAGTAGGCGGGCGCATAGACCACGCCGTGGGCCACCGCATCGGTAAAGCGCATGTCGCGCGAGAGATCGTTGCTGCTGCCGCCCGAGATCGAGACGCGCGAGACGCGCTGCACCACGCGGCCCTCGCCGTCGAGCTGGGAGAGCTGGTTCACCGCGGAGACCTGGTTCAGGAGCGATGCATAGTCGGCGCGGCGCTTTTCGATCGTGTCCTGGGAGGCGCGCGTCACCCAGCTGATCTGGCGTTCCAGCTCGGAGATGGCCTGCTCGATCCGCTTGGCGGTGGCTTGTGCCTTCTCCTCCATGGCGTCGGTAAGGGTCGTCTTGGTCGCGCGATAGGAGATCCAGGTCTCCATCGCCCCGTTGACGGCGAGCACGAAGACGACGAGGCCGACGAGGGAGACGACATATTTGGCGAACAGGCCCTCGCGCAGAAACCGGGTCTTGTCTTTCGCTCCCGCCATCCGGATCCTCATGCGCCGCAGGTGAGGCCGGCGCCAAGGGCTGTTTCAGCCCACAATCGTTCTACCACAGTTTGGGCTCCTCAACCGGCTGCCGGCCGGCGTGGTTACCCATTGGCAAGGACCGCGGGGCGCGGGGTTTTGGCGCTGATTTCAGCGGTTGAACAGTTGCCGCAGCAGGTCGTTCATGGGCTGGCTGTCCTGCTGCGCCAAAGGTGGCTCGCCTTGGGCGGGTGCGGGTGCTTGGGTGGGTGCTTGGGCGGGTGGCGCGGGCGAGGCCTGCGGCTCGGGCGCGGTCGGGGTGGCTGGCATGCCGCGGCTGCGGCTCGTAGCGGTGCCGGGGCTCGCGCCGGGGGCGGTACCGCCCTGTCCCGAGAGCCCCTGCTGGATCAGATTGCCGATCGCCTCGCCAAGCGGTCCGCCGAGCAGATTGTTCTGCGCCGGCTGTTGCTGTTGTCCCTGCGGGTTGGTGCCGGGGGCGTTGCTGGTGGTGCCTGCGGGCGCGTTGCCGCCAAGCCCGAGGCTGCCCAGAATATTGCCGAGGCCCGCGCCGTCGGGGCCGAACAGGCCCTTGCCCATCTCGCGCAGCTTGGCATAGGCCGCATCGGGATTGTCGAGCATTCCAGCCATATCCGGATAGATTCGCGGCTGCGACCAGGAACCGTCGATCATCACGGGAATGCCGAAGCCGACGGGATTGAGCGTAGAGCCCTGGCCCTGGGTCGTCATCACGAGCTTTGGCTCGACGCGGAAGGCCATCAGCTTGGTGCCGAGGTCGATCGTGCCCACGCCGGTCACGCGCACCAGCGGGCCGATCAGATTGAGGTCGGTCGTCACCGCCTGCCCTTTGTCGATGCGGAAGGAGGCGGAGAGCTGGGTCAGGTCGGTGCTCAGTGCCTCACTGTCCTGCCAGCCGGACAGGGTGCCGGAGGTCAGCGAGCGGATTATCTGCGCGACGTTGATGCCGCGGATGGCGCCGTCCTGGAAGTTCGCGAACACCGTGCCCTGCATGTTCGCCATCAGGGCGCGCTGGCTGACGCCGGCCGAGCGTACCGCAATTTTGGCCTGCAGCTTGCCGTCGAGCCGGTCGAAATCGGCAAGCCCCTTCAGGAGCGGCAGCGCGCGCACGCCGACGAGGTCGGAATGCATGGCGAAGCTCGGCGCGCCGCTGGTCGCATCCAGGATCACTTCGCCGGAGATCTGGCCGCCATAGGCGCCGAGATTGGCCGTGCCGGCCTTCAGCACACCGCCGGCCAGCTTGACGTCGAGCGCCAGCGGCGAAAAACGCGCCTCGCCGACGGTCGCTTCGCTGGCCGAGATCCGCACCTGCGCATCGACATAATTGAGGCCGGAGACGTTGATCGGCTTGTCGCTCCAGGGCTGCGACGGCGCGCCGCTCGCCGGCTTCGCCAGCGGAATATCGAGTTGCTGGAAGGCGAGGTCGAGCTTCACCAGCGGCTTGCTCGCGATGTCGACCGAAGCCCAGCCGTTGAAGGCGCCGTTACCAAGTGCGCCGGAGAGGCTGTTGATCATCACCAGCGGTCCGTTGAGCCGCACCTCGGCGCGACCGGCGAGCTGCGAGCGGAGCAGATCGGGCATGTCGATCGCAAAGTCGAGCGGAATCGGTTGCCGGTCGAGCGGCGGAGCAGGCGGGGCCGCCTTGATGTCGAATTTGAGCGGATAGTCGCCGGCGCGTGCCGTGCCCTTGAAGTTCACCTTGCGGTCGGCACCGATGGTGGCGTCGGCATTGATGGCACTGAGGCGGTTCTCGATCCGGTCGCGCACGGCGGCGAACGCCACTTCGCCATCGGTGATCCGGATGCGATCGATCGTCGCGCCGCCGGCGTCCAGCGGCATTGCCGGCTTCGATGCGCTCGCATTCGGCAGGCGCTCGCGCAGCAGCGGCTGGTAGAGCACGGGATGGGTGATCACGATTTCGCTGATCTTCGGCCGGCCCGACCAGGCGCTCGACAGCGACATGTCGGCCTGCACGCTCTCGACCGTCAGGCGGGTGATGCCGCTGCGGTCTTTCGGATCCTGCAGCGTGAGATCGTTCAGCGTCACGTTCAGCGTCGGCCACAGGCTGATCTTGGTGGTGCCCGCGATCGTCAGGCGATAGCCGGTGGCGCTCTCGACCTTGGAGGCGATCGCCGAGTTCAGGAAGCCCGAGGGGATCCCGACCATCAGGACGAGCGCGATGACGATGATGACCGCGGCGATCGTAGCGCCGGCGAATTTCACAGCTCTCATGTCGACTTTCCAAAAGCGGACTGCGGCGTCGAACCCGGCAAGGTGCCACATCCGCCCGTTGCCCATCAGCTTATCCCGGGAGGGGAAATCGCACCAAGCCGCCAAAAATAATCAAGGGGTGCTGCAAAGTTATGTGACTTATGACACACTTCATCCCGCGGGTTTTCCGCGATTCTGATCGCGATGGTTCCAAGGGTATTGCCGACGGCAGTGCCAAGGACAGCGCAAAGGGAATTGCAATGAGCAAACAGGCCGAATTTGCGGTCATTCTGAAGATGAACCCGATGTTCGCGGATCTCGGCGCGGACGAGTTGCAGCGGCTGTCCACTCTCTGTCATACCCAGCACCTGGCGAATGGCGAGGTGCTGTTCCAGAAGGGCGACCCCGGCAACGCGCTGTTCGGCGTCCGCCGCGGCCAGATCCGGATCGAGACCGGCGCCTCCGACGGCAGCCGGCTGACGCTGAATTTCATGGGGCCGGGCGACCTGTTCGGCGAGGTCGCGGTGCTCGACGGCCAGAATCGCACGGCGGATGCGACCGCGGGCGAGGCCAGTGAATTGTTCGTGCTGCGGCGCGAGGACTTCCTCGCCTTCCTCGAGCGCGAGCCCAAGGTCGCGATCAAGATCATCATGCTCTTGTGTCAGCGTATCCGCTGGCAGAGCGAGCGCATGGAGGAATCCATGCTGCAACCCCTGCCGGTGCGGCTCGCCCGCAGGCTTTGCGCGCTCGCGGCCGATTACGGCTCCGAGGTGCACATCTCGCAGGAGCAGCTCGGCGTGTTCGTCGGCGCCGCGCGTGAAAGCGTCAACCGCCAGCTTCAGTCCTGGCGCAAGGAAGCGATCTTGGACCTCCAGCGCGGGCGGATCTTGCTGAAGAACATGACCAAGCTGACGTCGATCGCACGGAACGAGTAGGAGCAATCGCTCCTACTCCGCTGCAGGATGCACGATGCCCTTGGGCATCTGAGGCGCCTCTGCCGGTCCGGCCGGCGTCGCGGCATGGGGCGCGTCGTGATCGGCATCCGCGCTGGGCACGATCAGCCGCTTGCCGAAGCGCCAGATCAGCGCGCCCAGATCGTCCATCACCATGAACATCGCGGGCACGAAGACCAGCGACAGGACGGTCGAGAACAGGAGGCCGCCGATCACCGCAAGCGCCATCGGCGAGCGGAACTCGCCGCCGGCGCCGACCGCGAGTGCGCTCGGCATCATGCCGGCCGCCATGGCAATCGTCGTCATCACGATCGGGCGCGCGCGCTTCATGCCGGCGTCGATCATCGCCTCGTCACGCGGCTTGCCGGCATGGATCGCCTCGATGGCGAACTCCACCAGCATGATCGCGTTCTTGGTGACGATGCCCATCAGCATCAAGATGCCGATCCACACCGGTGTGGTGAGCTGCTTGCCGGTGACGAGCAGCGCGGCGATGGCGCCGCCGATCGACAGCGGCAGCGAGAACAGGATGGTGATCGGCTGCAGGAAGGTGCCGAACAGCAGCACCAGCACGGCGTAGACCATCATCAGGCCCGCGGTGATCGCGGTGGCAAAGCCTTCGGACAGTTCGTTGAGGCTCTCGGCATCGCCTGAGGGGGAGACCTTCACGCCCTTCGGCAGGCTCTTCATGACCGGCAGTTCGTAGATCTTCTTGGTGGCATCGCCGAGCGCCGCGGAGCCGACGAGGTCGGCGGCGACGGTGGCTTGCCGCTCGCGGTCGTAGCGGCTGATGCTGGTCGGGCCCTGGTCGAGCTTGACGTCGGCGATGACCGAGAGCGGCACGCCGCCCTTCTCGCCGTGCTCGCCGAGCGGCACGCGCAACTGCTCGATCGTCTTCAGATTACCGCGCGCGGCATCTTCGAGCTGGACGCGGATCGGCACCAGGCGGTCGCCGACGTCGAACTTGGCGAGCGCCGGACCGACGTCGCCGATGGTCGCGACGCGGATGGTCTGCGACAGACCCTCGGTCGAGACGCCGAGCCGCGCGGCGAGATCGGCGCGCGGCTGGATGCGCAGCTCCGGCCGCTCCAGCGCGGTTTCCGAGATCACGTTGGAGATGGTCGGAATCCGCTTCATCTGCGTCGCGAGCTCGCTGGCGACGTTGTTGACGATGTTGGCGTCGACACCGGTCACGACCAGCGAGATCGCGCGCAGGCCGTTCTCGTCGAGGAACCAGAAACGGATGTCGGGGACGTTCTCCAGTTCCTGGCTGATCGAGAATTCGAGTTCGCGCTGGGTGATCTTGCGATCGTGTTTCGGCGTGTAGTTGATGATCAGGGCGGCGCGGCGCACTTCCTGCGTCCCGGGCGGGACACGGCCGCCATCGACGAAGATGCTCTTCACCTCGGGGCGCTTGCGCAGTTGCGCGACGATGTCTTCGGTGACCTTTTCGGTGTAGGCGAGCTGGGTGCCGGGCGGCAGCTCGATCGCGAGCAGCGAGCGCGCGCTGTCCTGCGCCGGCAGGAAGCCCTGCGGCAACAGCGTGATGCTCCAGATCGAGGCGGCGAAGATACCCAGCCCGATCAGCACGGTGATGAAATAGTGTTTGACCGACCACGCCACGATACCGTGATAGGTCCGCAGCACGCGGCCCGGCGGCGGTTCCTCATGGGTACTGTGTTTGAGGAAATAGGCCGCCAGCACCGGCGTGACGAAGCGCGCCGCGAGCAGCGAGAAGAACACCTGCACCGACACGGTGATGCCGAACTGCTTGAAGAACTGTCCGGCAATGCCGGACATGAAGCTCGCAGGCGCGAAGATCGCGATGATGGTCAGCGAGATCGCGATGACCGCAAGGCCGATCTCGTCGGCAGCCTCGAGCGCGGCACGGTAGGGCGATTTGCCCATATTCATGTGCCGCACGATGTTCTCGATCTCGACGATGGCGTCGTCGACCAGAATACCTGTCGAGAGCGTGATGGCGAGGAAGCTGACCAGGTTGAGCGAGAAGCCGAGCAGGTCCATCGCCCAGAATGCCGGGAAGATCGATAGCGGCAGCGAGATCGCGGCGATGATGGTGGCGCGCAAATCGCGCAGGAACAGCAGCACGATGATGACGGCGAGGATGGCACCCTCGAACAAAGTCGAGATCGCCGCCTCGTAATTGCCCTTGGTGTATTCGACCGAAGTGTCGATCAGCTTCAGATCGACGTCGGGATAGGCCGCCTTCAGCGCGTCGATGCGCTTCTGCACGGCGGCGGCGACCACCACGTCGCTGGCGCCCTTGGAGCGCTTGATGCCGAGCGCGACCACCGGCTCGCCGTTGAAGCGGGCGAAGGTGCGGCGGTCGGCGATGGTGTCGGTGACGGTGCCGAGATCGTCGAGCCGCACCTCGCCGCCGCCGAACAGCGGGATCATGGTGCCGGCGAGGTCGCTCAGCGTCTTGGCGCCGGCCAGCGTCCGGATCGCCTGGTCGTTCTTGCCGATTTCGGCGCGGCCGCCGGCGACGTCGACATTGGTGCCGCGCAGGCTCTGGCTGACATTAACGGCCGTCAGCCCCATCGCCTGCAGGCGGTCCGGATCGAGCGAGACCAGAATCTCGCGCTCGACACCGCCGATGCGCTCGACCTGGGCGACGCCGCGCACGCCCTGCAGCGCGCGCTTGACCACGTCGTCGACGAAATAGGAGAGCTGCTCCGGCGTCTTGCCGGGCGAGATCGCGGCATAGGTGACGATCGGCAGGCCGATGACGTCGACGCGCTGGATCAGCGGCTCGGTGACGTTCTGCGGCAGGTTGGAGCGCACGCGCGTGACGGCGTCCTTGACGTCGTTGAGCGCGCGGTCGGTGTTGGTCTCGAGCGCGAACTGGATCGTGGTCAGCGACAGGCCGTCTGTTATCGACGAGGTGATGTGCCGGACGCCCTCGACGCCGGAGACCGCGTCTTCGATGGTCTTGGTGACCTGGGATTCAAGCTCGGCAGGTGCGGCACCGAATTGCGAGACCGCAACCGAGATCACGGGGATGTCGGCCGACGGCAGCCGCGTCACCGCGAGCTTGGTGAAGGAGACCCAGCCGAGGATCAGCAGGATGATCGAAAAGACGACGGAGGGCAGGGGATTGCGGATCGACCATGCCGAGATATTGAGAGCCATCAGCGTACCCGCGATCGATCGATTTCATCGGCGAAGACAGTCTTGATCTGGTCGCCATCGTGCAGCGAAGAGCCGGCATCGGCCACGACGATTTCGCCGACGTCGAGCCCTTCCAGGATTTCCGTTGAGCTGTCGGACGTCAGCCCGACCCGCACCCGGCGCGTCTCGACCGTGTTTCCTTTGACCACCTGGATGGTGAGATGGTCAATGGCGGTCTTGGGAACCGCAACTCCGCAGCTCCGCTTGGCGTCGATCGAGGCGCGGGCGAACATGCCGACCTTCAGCGAAGGATTGTTGGTGACCGTGATCCGCACACGGCCGAGCTGCGTCGAGCGGTCGATCTCGGGCGACACCAGCCGTACCCGCCCGATCAGATCGGGCGCGTCGTCGCGGCTGATGCGGACGGTCGCGCCGGTGTTGAGCTTGGACATGTGAACTGCCGGCACCTGCGCATCGAGCTCGATCTCGTTGTTGACGGCGATGCGGAACATCGGGCCGGCCTGCGGCGAGGCGGGCGCGCCGACGATAGTCCTGACTTCGGTGATGAGGCCTGCGGCCGATGCCTTCAGCGAGATCGGACCTTGCGCGCCCGGCCGCGCCGGTTGTCCCGGCATCTGCGGCGGCGGGCTCAAGCGCGCCAGTTCCTGATTCTCGGTGACGACCGTGCCTTCGGTGACGAAGAGATCGGTGACCCGTGAGCCTTCCTGGTCGGCCATGACCACGGCCTCGCGGCGCGGCACGAAGAAGCCGGTCACCCGCACCAGATCGGAGAAACACGCATTGGTCGATTTCGTCACGACCACGAGCGCCTCGCCCGGCGTTTCCTTCGCCTCCGGGCGATGGCGGTTCTCGAACCAGTAATAGCCGACGCCGAGCACGACGACGAACAGCACGGTTCCCGCAGGCTTGAGATATTCGGTGATGTTCATCGCCGGATCATCCTGGCCTGGTTCGCCGATGCCGGGACAAAGCCTGCGGACATCGTCAAAAGAGATTCCCTGAAACGAAGCTGCGTCCCGCAAGGGGGCGGGACGCATCGTGGACTTCTGAACTTACACAACATCACGACCGGTCACTTAAGCAATTGTGTCGCGGTCACTTCGATGCGGTGGTCTTGTTTTCCATGTTGACGACCTGCACCCGCCGGTTGGCCTCGGCCATCGGCTGGCTCGGGTCCTTCAGCTTGCTCTTGCCGTAGCCGACGGTGACGAGGTCGGTGGCGGGGATGCTGTACTTGTCGATCAGGTAGCGCTTGATCGAATCCGCGCGGCGCTCCGACAGGTCCTGGTTGTAGCTCTCGCCGCCCGCGGCGTCGGTGTGGCCGGCGACGACGAAGGTCGAGCCCTTGAGGTCGGGGTTGGTGAGCGCTCGGCCGAGCGCCTGCACCGACGGCAGCGACTTGGCGCTGATATTGGCCGAGTTGTAGTCGAAGGTGATCTCCAGATCGATGTTCGGCTTGTCCTTGGCGGCGGTCGCGATTTCCTCGCGCTCGACGGCCGAGAGCGAGCGCGTGGAACGGCCACGCACGGTCTGGAGCAGCTTGGTTTCCGCCGCACTCGGGGCCGGATCGGTCTGCGGGCCGATCGACAGGCCGCGGGTCAGAGGCTTCTTCGCCGGCGGGGCCAGCGCCCTTACGATCTCGTCTTCGCTGACGTTCTTGGCCTTGTCGTCACCCGCGAAGGCACCCGACAGCGGCAGCATCAGCGCCGCGCCGATCGTCATGACCGAGAGGACCGCGGTAAAGCCCTTTGCGGATAGAGTCATTGCCAGTCCCTCCTGCGCTGCCCGCGCGGTTCCAAAATTCCTGCAACAGGCCCCGGAAGGGCCAGGCGCGGCATCCTTCGTTTGGTCTCCGCTGACCCGCTAAGGGTTCGAGCCGCGGCGGCCTCATTTCGAAAAAATATCAACGTACTCCGTAACTTGCGAATTCCTGGACGATGTTGGGGTCCATCGCCTTGGCGTTCGCGATATCCAGTGCGCCTTCGGAGGCCGAGCCGTTACGCTGCTTGGCGACGCCCCGCCCGTAGAGCGAGGAGGTCAGGCGTGGATTGATCTTCAAGGCAGCGTCGAAATCGGCGATGGCGTTCTTCACCGCCCCGGATTTCAGGTTCACGAGGCCCCGGCTGTCCAGCGCATCGACGAAGTTCGGGCGCAGCCGCAGCGCTTCGTTGCAGTCCTTCAGCGCGCCCTGGAGATCGCCGATCACGGTCCGGGTCCAGCACCGGTTGTTCAGGGCCTCGACGTCCTTCGGATTGATCCGCAGCGTGTCGTCAAAATCCTTGATGGCGAGATTGTAGGCGCCCTTGCTGGCATAGACCTGGCCGCGCCGGTACAGCGCGTTCACATCGTCCGGGTTGGACGCGATCTTGGCCGTCAGGCTCTTGATGGTGGGGTCGTCAGCCAGCGCGGCGTTGTCCGGTGGCGGCACGTTCGGGCTGACGCCGGTATCGGCCGGCTTCACCGGCGGGGGCGGCGGCGGAAGGGCGGCCTCGATCTGCGGCCTCGGCGTGGGTGACGGCGCCGGCGCAGGCGCGGGCGCAGCAGGCGAAGGTGAAGGCGCAACGCTGACTTCCGGCGGCTTCGGCAGCGGGGGCGGTGCCGGCGGAGCGGGAGGTGGCGCAGGCGGGTTGTTGGCGACGACCGTCGGCGGCGACGGCGCAGCGGGCGGCGGGGCCGGCGGCGCCGGGGTCGTTGGCGGCGGCGTCACATTGGTCGCGGTGGGGCGCGACGAGCTGGCGCCCGGAATGAACGAAAAGTCCTCCGCCAGCGAGGAGGACAGCCACGGCACCTGCTCGTTACGTGAGGCGCGGGTCACGCCCATCTTGGTGCGGTTGAGCGTTTCCTCGGCCATCAGGTCGGGGACGCGGATTTCCTTCAGCAGTTCCTGCACGAACAGGCTGTGGCTGCCCCCGGTATCCGAGATCACCGACGCCAGCGCTGCCGAATACATTACCAGCGTGCCGTTCGGCGCGATGACGGGTGCCAGCCCCGCCGAGTAGCTGCGGAAGCGCCGCTCGAACGGGTTGCGCCTTGAGGCATCGATCAGCGCGATCTTGACGCCGGCGCCGCGCGTATTGATCTCGCCCAGTACGGTCTCGAGGCTGAAACCGTCGCGGCGCACGTCGGACTCGGTCCAGATCTGCGCATCGACGGGGATCATGTAGCTCTGGCGCGCCGACTGGATGCCGAAGCCGCTGAAAAACACCAGCGCGACGGAGCCCGGCTTGATCTTGCCATACAACTTGTCGAAGGCGCGGCGCATGCCGTCGCCGGTCAGGTTCTCGCCGATCTCGACGGTAAAACCATCGCGCTTGAGCTCGTCGGCGACGTCGCGCGCGTCGTTGAGTGGTTCCTTCAGCGGCGCTTCGGCGTCCGGGTACTTGGCATTGCCGATGACCAACGCAAAGCGGTCGGCGGCGGCAACGGATGGCGCGGTCGGGACGACCGAGAGCATCAAGGGTAAAAGCAGAAGGAAGCGAATTTTCATACCGGTCCAGCCAAAAAGGCGCCGATCCAGCTTGCGCCGCGGCGACCTTAACTTACGCAATTTGCATTATCAAACCGGGGGTGGGGCGCGTCAACCGCTTGGAGAACAGGCATTATCGCGACAATTGACCGCGATGAGGGGGCTTTGCATGAGGGGAATAATCCGGTCGTCACAACTTTACTCGGTCAAGGTCTGGTCCGTCGCCATGAGTTCATAGGGCAGCCCTTGCGACCAAAATGTGATCGGTCTCACATTGTCTTCGCAAATCGATCGATCGCAGCAGCGTTTGACCTTTGCGATCGGCGATGGCTTGGTTCGGCGGATCGATCCTGAGGGCCGCCCTGAGAAGAAAAAGGTCAACAATGGGAAACGTCTACGAAGTCTACGCGCTCCGCTATGCAACAATGTCGCCGCGCACGCCCAACATGAACTTCCTGTCCCCGGATCCGCACGAGACGACGGCGCAGGACCTGGATTACTTCGTCTGGCTGATTCGGGGTGGCGGCCGCGATTTCCTGGTCGATACCGGCTTCAACGCCGAAGAGGCGAGCGCGCGAGCGCGAAAGCTGACGCTCAACCCGGTCGATGCGCTGGAACGCTTCGGCGTCGCCGCGTCAGCCGTTCGCGACATCATCGTGACACATCTGCATTACGATCACGCCGGCAATCTCGATCGCTTTCCGAACGCGCGCTTCCATCTCCAGGAGCGCGAGATGGCTTACGCGACCGGACGCTGCATGTGCAACGGACTGCTGCGACATCCGTTCTCGGTCGAGCACGTCACGCTGATGGTGCGCCATGTCTATGGCGAGCGCGTCAGCTTCTATTCCGGCGACGGCGAGATCGCGCCCGGCGTGACCGTGCATCGCGTCGGCGGCCATTCCGACGGCTTGCAGGTGGTGCGGGTCGAGACCGCCCGCGGGCCGGTCGTGCTGGCGTCGGATGCCGCGCATTACTACGCGAACCTGCAGCGCAGGAGCCCGTTCCCGATCGTCTACAATGTCGGCGACATGGCGGTGGGCTGGGAGACAATCGAGCGTCTCGCCGGCCATCCCGACCGCTTCATCCCCGGCCACGATCCGCTCGTCACCGAGATCTATCCGCGTGCGAGCGACAAGACGGATGCCTGGGCGCTGCATCTGCCGCCGACGCGGTCGGTTGCGGAGTGGGGGCGCAGCCGTCATTCCGGGGCACCGCGACAGCGGTGAACCCGGAATCCAGAAGTTGTGGCGCGAGATTCCGGGTTCGATGCTCCGCATCGCCCCGGAATGACGAACGGCCTCAATACGCCTGCTTCGCGTCTGCTTCTTCGCTGGTCTGAATCAAATCCAGACTCTGCTCGATCTTGCCGAGCAGCGCCGAAAACTGCTTGCGCTCCTGCGCGGTGAGGCAGGCGAGGATCTCGTCTTCCCGCCGCAGCAATTGCGGAAAGAGTTCTTCGTAGAGCGTGCGGCCCTTCCTGGTCAGTTGCAGGCGGAATTCGCGACGGTCGGCTTCGTTCTCGACCCGCTCGATCAAGGCCTCGTGCAGCAGCTGCGTCACGGCGCGGCTGATCGTCGATTTGTGCGTGCGGGTGCATTGCGAGATGAACTGCGCGCTGCAGGCATCGTTGCGAAAGCCGAGCGTGGCAAGCACGCGCCAGGCCGGAATGTCGAGCCCGTGACGCTCCTGATATTCGGTCGAGAGCGCGGAACTCACTTCCGCTGCCAGCCGGTTCAAGCGGAACGGCACGAATTTGAACAGATCGAGCCGCGCCTTTGTTTTCGGCGCAGTATCGTGCTGCCCGTCAGCGCGCGCCCTCAGCGCGGTGTCGCCTGATGTCCTCGCCAAGAAAAATAACTCCGAATCCAGTTGACGCGCGGTGGCAGCCGGGCCAAGATAGTTGCACGTGAGACTATCTAGCAGATCAGGTCTCTCCTGACCAGAGCCGAGGTTAGCGCATGGCGCAGGCAAAAACCCAGTTCGGCTACCGCCGTCACCCCGATCAGGACCGCCCCGGCGCCAATCCCGCCGAGCATGCGGTGGTGGTGGTGGGGGCGGGCCCGGTCGGATTGTCGCTCGCGATCGACCTCGCCCAGCGCGGCCAGCGCGTCGTGCTGCTCGACGACGCCGACCGCATCGGCGAAGGCTCGCGCGCGATCTGCTTCTCCAAACGGTCGCTCGAATATTGGGATCGTCTCGGCGTCGGCGACCGCATGGTCGAGAAGGGCGTGGTGTGGAGCGTCGGCCGCATCTTTCACGGCGAGTCCCAGCTCTACCAGTTCAACCTGTTGCCCGAGGACGGCCACAAACGGCCGGCCTTCATCAACCTCCAGCAATATTACGCCGAAGCTTATCTGGTCGACCGCATCAACGATTTGCCCGGGATCGATCTGCGATGGCGCAACAGGGTGAGCGCGTTGGAGCGCCGCAACGACTCAGTCGTGCTGACGATCGAGACGCCGGAGGGCGCCTATCGGTTGAACGCGCACTACGTCATCGCCTGCGATGGCGCGCGCTCCTCGCTGCGGCAGATGGTTGGCGCGGAATTCGCGGGCCAAGTGTTCGAGGACCAGTTCTTGATCGCCGACGTCAAGATGACGGCGGAGTTTCCGACCGAGCGCTGGTTCTGGTTCGATCCGCCGTTCCATGCCGGGCGTTCGGCGCTGCTGCACAAGCAGCCCGACGACGTCTGGCGCATCGACCTGCAGCTCAATCGCTACGCCGATCCCGCCGTCGAAAAGCAGCCGGAGAACGTGCGGCCGCGGATCGCGCGCATGCTCGGGCACGACAAGTTCGAGTTCGAGTGGATCTCGCTGTACAAATTCCAGTGCCGGCGGATGGACCGCTTCATCCACGGCCGCGTGGTGTTCGCCGGAGATTCCGCGCATCAGGTGTCGCCGTTCGGCGCGCGCGGCGCCAACTCCGGTCTGGAGGATGCGGAGAATCTGTCCTGGAAGCTTGATCGCGTCTTGCGTGGCCGCTCGCCCGCGAGCCTGCTCGAGAGCTATCACATCGAGCGCAGTGCGGCGGCCGACGAGAACATCCGCGAATCCACCCGCTCGACCGATTTCATGGCGCCGAACTCGCATCAGGAGGCGCGGCTGCGCAAGGCGGTGCTCTCGCTTGCCAAGGAAACCGAGTTCGGCAAGCGCATGGTCAATGGCGGCCGTCTCTCGGTGCCCTGCAGCTACGACACGCCGCTGTCCTCGCCGGACGCCGACGCATGGGCCGGCGGCCCGCGGCCCGGCTGTTCCATGCTCGATGCGCCGGTCTCGCCGCGCGGGGGCGAGACGGCCTATCTCACCGATACGTTCCGCCAGGGCGGAACGTATTTTACCCTGCTCGGGTTTGGCAATGGCGCGGCGATCGACGTGCCTGATGGCGTCAAGGAGATCCGCATCGGTGGTGCGAATGGGCTGGGCGACACGGCGGGCCTGATCGCGAAGCGCTACGACGCCGCGCCCGGCACCGCCTATCTGCTGCGGCCCGACGGCTACGTCGCGGCGCGCTTCCGGCATCCGACGCGCGCGGCGATCGCGGCGGCGCTGTCGCGGGCCCAAGGTCTGAACTGAAGGTTTTTGCGCATGGCTCTTTCCACCAGCTCGAATTTCGCGCTGCCCGACGACGCCTTTCGTGCCGTTGTCGAAGCGCATCGCGACCTCACGGACGAGCAGAGCGCCGATTTCGACGCAGCGCTGGTTTTGATCCTCGCCAACCATATCGGCGACATCGACGTGCTGCGCGAGGCGATCGCGCTCGCCAGGCGGCGCATGATCGACGGCCAGCAGCAACAACAGCAACAACAATAGCAAGATCCAAAGGAACAACTGATGGCGAAGAACTTCGCATCCACCGGCGACCTCTCGGAAAAGAAGGTCACCTTCTCCGAGATCGGCACCGATCTCTACGCCTTCACCGCCGAGGGCGATCCGAACACGGCCGTGATCGTAGGCGACGACGGCTGCCTCGTGTTCGACGCCCAGGCGACGCCCGCGATGGCCAACAAGGTGATCGAGCGCGTCAAGACCGTCACCGACAAGCCGATCAAGTATGTCGTGCTGTCGCACTATCACGCCGTGCGCGTGCTCGGTGCCTCCGCCTATCACGCGCAGGGCATCGTCGCCTCGCAGGAGACCTATCGTCTGATCGAGGAGCGCGGCAAGCAGGATTGGGATTCCGAGTATGGCCGCTTCCCGCGCCTGTTCCAGGACGCCCAGAGCATTCCAGGCCTGACCTGGCCGACACTGACCTTCGACGGCGAGATGTCGATCTATCTCGGCAAGCGCGAAGTGCGGCTGATGCAGTTGGGCGCAGGCCACACCTCCGGCGATATCGTCGCCTGGGTGCCGGATGCGCAGGTGATGTTCTCTGGCGACCTCATCGAATATCACTCGGCCTGCTATTGCGGCGACGCGCATTTGCGCGAATGGCCGCTGACGCTCAATGAGATCCGCAACTTCAATCCCAAGGCGATCGCGCCGGGCCGCGGCGATGCGCTGAATGGTCTCGCGACCTGCCGCGAGGCGATCGCCATGACGCGCGATTTCGTCACCTCACTCTATGGCGCGGCCGAAATGTCCGTCGCCAAGGGCCGTACCTTGAAGGAATCCATGGCCGCGACGCGCGAAGTGATGGACTCAAAGTTTTCGAGCTTTGCCATTTACGAGCACTGCCTGCCGTTCAACGTGTCGCGTGCCTTTGACGAGGCGTCCGGGATCGACGACCCCGTGATCTGGACCGACAAGCGCGACCAGGAAATGTGGGCCGCCCTGCAAGGAGGAGGATAGTCATGAACATCAACACCTCGCCTGATCAGATCGTTCGCAGCACAGCCCAGGTGACACCGGGCTACATGTCCGGCTTCGGCAACAGTTTTGAGACGGAGGCGCTGCCGGGCGCGCTGCCGATCGGACGCAACTCGCCGCAGCGCTGCGCCTATGGGCTCTATGCCGAGCAGCTCTCGGGTTCGCCGTTCACTGCGCCGCGCGGCACCAATGAACGCTCCTGGCTCTACCGCATCCGTCCCTCGGTAAAACATTCGGGACGCTTCGAGAAGGTCGATGCCGGCCTGTGGCGCTCGGCGCCCTGCCATGAGAACGACCTGCCGATCGCGCAACTGCGCTGGGACCCAACGCCGATCCCGACGGAGCCGGTCACCTTCCTCCAGGGCGTGCAGACCATGACGACGGCCGGCGACGTCAACACCCAGACCGGCATGGCCGCGCATGTCTATCTCATCACCAAATCGATGGAGAACCAGCACTTCTACAATGCAGACGGCGAGCTGATGTTCGTGCTGCAGCAGGGCAATCTGCGCCTCGTCACCGAGTTCGGCCGCATCGACGCTGAGCCCGGCGAGATCGTGGTGATCCCGCGCGGCGTCAAGTTCCGTGTCGAACTTTCAAACGGCCCCGCGCGCGGCTATCTCTGCGAAAACTATGGCGGCGCCTTCACGCTGCCGGAGCGCGGGCCGATCGGCGCCAACTGCCTTGCCAATGCGCGCGACTTCCTGACGCCGGTCGCCTGCTACGAGGACAAGGACACGCCGACCGAGCTGTTCGTGAAATGGGGCGGCGCGCTGTTCAAGACGACGTTGCCACATTCGCCGATCGACGTGGTGGCCTGGCACGGCAATTACGCGCCCTACAAATACGATCTGCGCACCTTCTCGCCGGTCGGTGCGATCTCCTTCGATCATCCCGATCCCTCGATCTTCACCGTGCTGACCTCGCCGTCGGAGACGGCCGGCACCGCGAATATCGACTTCGTCATCTTCCCCGAGCGCTGGATGGTCGCCGACAACACCTTCCGGCCGCCCTGGTATCACATGAACATCATGAGCGAGTTCATGGGCCTGATCTACGGCGTCTACGACGCCAAGCCGCAAGGCTTTGTCCCCGGCGGCATGAGCCTGCACAATTGCATGCTGCCGCACGGCCCCGACCGCGACGCCTTCGACCATGCCAGCAACGGCGAGCTGAAACCGGTCAAGCTCACCGGCACCATGGCCTTCATGTTCGAGACCCGCTACCCGCAGCGCGTCACTGCGCATGCCGCGAACTCCGCGACCTTGCAGGATGACTATGCGGATTGCTGGAAGGGCCTGGAGAAGCGCTTCGATCCGACCAAGCCGTGATCTTACCCTCCCTGGAGGGGGAGGGTCGATCGCGCGTAGCGCGAGCGGGGTGGGGTGATCTCTCAACTCGGGCAGTGTTCGATGCGGAAAGACCGTCACCCCACCCCGTTTCGCATTCCGCTTCGCTTCATGCGAACCGACCCTCCCCCTCCAGGGGAGGGTGAAAAGGTCAGCATCATCTGAGTCCACAGCGGGAAACCAATGCCCCACCCCAACGACCCCAGCCACCGCTCCTTCATCGACGTCTCCCCCACCTCCGACTTCCCGATCCAGAACCTGCCTTACGGCGTGTTCTCGACCAGGGACGGCCTCGCCCCCCGCGTCGGTGTCGCGATCGGCAATTACGTGCTCGATCTCTGGGAGCTCGAGCAGGACTCGCGACTCGACGTCGGACCGCTCGGCGTTTTCTCGTCAAAATGTCTCAACCCGTTCATGGCGCTCGGGCCAAAGGTCTGGGCGAAGACGCGGGCGCGGATCAGCGAGCTCCTGCGCTCGGACAATCCGGAGCTGCGCGACAACAGGGAATTGCGCGAGCGCGCACTGGTGCCGATGGCCGACGTGACGCTGCACCTGCCGGTCAGCGTGTCCGGCTACACCGATTTCTATTCGTCCAAGGAACACGCCACCAATGTCGGTGTGATGTTCCGCGGCAAGGATAATGCGCTGCAGCCGAACTGGCTTTTTATGCCGATCGGCTATAACGGCCGCGCCTCCACAGTCGTCGTATCAGGCACCAAGGTGAAGCGTCCGCGCGGGCAGCTGAAGCCGCCGACGGTTGACGTGCCGAGCTTTGCGCCTTGCAAGCGGCTCGATTTCGAATTGGAGATGGGCGTCGTGGTTGGCCAAGCCTCCGCCATGGGCGGCATGCTGACCGAGCAACAGGCCGAGGAGATGATCTTTGGCTTCGTGCTGCTCAACGACTGGAGCGCGCGCGACATCCAGCAATGGGAATATGTGCCGCTCGGGCCGTTCCTCGCAAAGGCGTTTGCGACCTCGATCAGCCCGTGGATCATCACCCGCGAAGCGCTGGAGCCGTTCCGCCTGCAGGGGCCGGAGCAGGAGCCGGCGCCGCTTGCCTATCTCAAGCAGGGCAAGCCGCAGAACTATAACGTCGAGCTCGACGTCGCCCTGCGCGCCGCCGGCGCCAACGCGCCCGCCAGCATCAGCCGTACCAATTTCAAATACATGTACTGGTCCTCGGTGCAGCAATTGATGCACCACGCCTCCAGCGGTTGCGCGATGAATGTCGGCGATCTCCTCGGCTCAGGCACCATCTCCGGTCCGGAGAAGGATCAGCGCGGCAGCCTCCTGGAGATCAGCTGGAACGGCACCGAGCCGGTCGAATTGCCCGGCGGTGTAAAACGCTCCTTCCTCGAAGACGGCGACAGCCTGGTCATGCGCGGCTGGTGCCAGGGCAACGGCTATCGCGTCGGGTTCGGTGAGGTCGAGGGGACGATTCTGCCGGCGGAGTGAGTGAATTTGTAGGGTGGGCAAAGGCGCGCTCTTTGCGCGCCGTGCCCACCACGTTTGCTGCATTTGCGGAAAGATGGTGGGCACGCTTCGCTTTGCCCACCCTACGAATTCACCGCGCCTCGGGCGGTACGTCGCGTACGCGCGCGCAATGCGCCGCGACGTCCTCCAGGCTGTACTTCAAATGCACCCGCTTGTCGGATGGCACGTGCTTCGTCACGCACACGCCCGCCCGCCACTCCTTCGCCGGCCGGATCGGGCGCGGCGCAAAGCCGCCGCCGCAGTTCGGGCAGACGTTGGACAGTTTTGTCTCGACGCAATCAGCACAGAACGTGCATTCATAGGAGCAGATCCGCGCATTCGTTGCATCAGGCGGCAGGTCGCAATCGCAATATTCGCAGTTCGGCCGGAGTTGCAGCGCCATCTCGAAAACACCCTCATCTGGGATGCATATCATCGCAGATCGTGCCTTTGGCGCGAATGGCAAAATTCCCTCGATTTCAGCCAGGCCGCAACTCCCTGAGCGGCAGCCGCGTGCTCTCCTTCAGCCGGTCGAGCACGATCGAGGAGCGCACATGCGCCACGCTCTGGTGGGGCATCAGCACGTCGTTGACGAGGTTCGAGAGGCCCTTGAGATCGCGCAGCACCGCCTTCAGCACATAATCGGCATCGCCGGTCAGCGAATAGGCCTCCTGGATCTCGTCGATGCGGCCGACGAGGGTGCGAAAGCGCTTTGAATTGTCGGGCGAGTGCGTGGCGAGCGTCACCTGGATGAAGGCGATCACGCCAAAACCGAGTGCCTCGCTGGAGAGGTCGGCGTGATAGCCTGAGATCACCTTCTCTTCCTCGAGCCGCATCCGGCGCCGCGAGCATTGGGAGGCCGACAGCCCTGCGAGATCGGCGAGTTCCTGGTTGGTGAGGCGGCCGTCGTCCTGGAGCGCGCTGATGATCTTGAGATCGAAGGCGTCAAGCTGAAGCATGCGTCGTTTGCCCGTTTTCATGCACGGATCGTGCATATCTTAGCTCAGGCACGGCCCGTTTGCACGCTCATTGCGCGCCCAATGAAGGATAGTTCATAGCAACGACAATTCAGGAGTCTTGCCGATGGGACCGTTTCCGCACGATGCGTCGCCTGCCACTGTCAGCGCCGACAACCCTATGGGCACCGACGGTTTCGAGTTCGTCGAATATGCCCACCCCAATCCGGAAGAGCTGCACGCGCTGTTCAAGCTGATGGGCTTTGCGCCGGTCGCGCGGCACAAGACCAAGAAGATCACGGTCTATCGCCAGGGCGACATCAACTATCTCGTCAACGAGCAGCCCGGCACCCACGGTTTCGACTTCGTCGCCCAGCATGGCCCCTGCGCGCCGTCGATGGCGTTCCGCGTGGTCGATGCGAAGCGCGCCTATGAGCGCGCGGTCGCGCTCGGCGCTGAGCCTGCGGATGTCTCACCCGCGCAGAAGACGCTCGACGTGCCGGCGATCAAGGGCATCGGCGGCAGCCTGCTTTATCTCGTCGATCGCTACGGCGCGAAAGGCTCGGCCTATGATTCCGAGTTCGAGTGGACGGGTGCGCGCGATCCGCGGCCCCATGGTGCGGGCCTGTTCTATCTCGACCATCTCACCCACAACGTCCATCGCGGCCGCATGGATGTCTGGGCCGGCTTCTACGAGAAACTGTTCAACTTCCGCCAGATCCGCTTCTTCGATATCGAGGGCCGCGCGTCCGGCCTGTTCTCGCGCGCGCTGACCAGCCCCGATGGCAAGATCCGCATTCCCATCAACGAGGATGCCGGCGAGTCCGGCCAGATCGAGGAATATCTGAAAATCTATCGCGGCGAGGGCATCCAGCACATCGCCTGCGGCTGCCGCGACCTTCATCGCACCATCGAGGGCCTGCGCGAAGCCGGCCTGCCCTTCATGCCGTCGCCGCCCGACACCTACTTCGAGAAGGTCGATGCGCGGCTGCCCGGGCACGGCGAGGATGTTGCGCGTCTCAGGAAGAACGGCATTTTGATCGACGGCGAAGGCGTGGTCGACGGCGGCCAGACCAAGGTGCTGCTGCAGCTCTTCTCGGCCAATGCGATCGGCCCGATCTTCTTCGAGTTCATCCAGCGCAAGGGCGACGACGGCTTTGGCGAGGGCAACTTCAAGGCCCTGTTCGAATCGATCGAAGAAGACCAGATCCGCCGTGGCGTGCTGAAGGTGGACAACGCGGCGTAGGGGCGCTGCTGTTGAGTACACCGGCGCGTCACGACAGGTGTCGTCCCGGATCGGCGCGCGCTTGTCTGGGACGACGTGGGAGCCGTAGGGCGGGCAAAGCGAAGCGTGCCCACCACTTCTGCTGCAAGCGTAACGGTAAGGATGGTGGGCACGGCGCTCGCGCCTTTGCCCACCCTACGCGATTCAGGCCTAGCAGGCTGCTGAAGAAGTCTCGATTTTGTGTGATTTAGGTCTTTTTGCAGGGGCGCGTCGAGATCGGATGTCGGA
>NZ_JAFCJM010000060.1 GCF_018130955.1 Bradyrhizobium liaoningense | reverse complement strand
GAATGAGCACGCGCTGGTGAATTGGGATGCCGAGCGATATCGCCAACAACTAACCGCGAGTCGCTGATCCGAATGAAGGCGGACAATCCGGTTCTGGACCTGCCGATGCCGGGTCTGCTGGGTCGTCCGCGTCACCCTTTTGTTCATTGTCTCTATTGGCGAACGATAGGAAGCACCAGTCTCGGTGTCCGACGCGACCGGCGATAGGCGCAAAATGATTAGTACGCCCACGTAGCCCTTTCCACCGCCATCGGAAACGCTTGTTTGTACTCGTCCGCCGATCCGAGGCAGCCCACGTACATCTCAGAAGCTCTGCTCACATTAGCCGTGATGAGATTTTTCTTGATCTCCCGGTGCACACGTCGTGCACACGCCGGCTTCTAATCACTTGAAAAACTTGAACTCTCGCTCCAATCCATCATGGGGGCCGTAGAAAATCTTCGATCTAAGTCATTCATTTTGCTGAGATATTTTACCTTCAATCCACCCTATATGCAATTGGACCGATTGGGAAATCCGGTTTGAGCACGCTTCCCCTGCTTGGCTCTTCTAGGACGATATGGGCATGAATTGGAAGCGAAGATCGCTTCTTCGGATTATCAGTGCACAACGTCGCGCACACGAGTGTGAGAGTACACACGCCGCTCGCAGGGTGTATGTGAGATTTCGACCACTCAGATTAGGAAGTGGGCATCCGTTTATACTCATCCAGCAGTGTGAGTATAAATCATATCGAGCCAAGCTGGTGTCCGCCTTGCACCAGGACCTGCCCTCTCCCGCCACGTCACAGTTTGACCGAGTTCCGGAGCGACCGAGATGGGGCGGACGCCTGGCCGCCATGGGAAAGTGGCGCTCAGCAGTGGTTGGAAATGAGGAGGCTGGTATCGGGAAGGCTCTAGGACCCGCTTCTCGCCAATTCGCAGGGTCGATCCCTAGTGGCTAATCATCCACGGCCGCGCGGTGGGGAAGCCCTTGGCACCGCTCTTGGTCTTGGTCATGAGCCGCGCCGGCTTCTTCTTGCCCGTGGAGCAGCAGCTGCAGCCGGGACCATGCGAGGCCTTGTATTGCGCTAGCGTCTGCGGCGCGTGCGCGCTGCGCTCGTTGACGGCATGCGCCTTGCGCTTCTCCGCCGGCATGCAGAAAAAGTTCGGCGCGGTGAGGATCACGCGCGGCGCCACGTCCTGACATTGCGGACACGGCTGCGGATCGTCGCATTCTGCCATCGGGCGCAGATCCTTGAAGGGTCCGCAGTTGTCACAGAGATATTCATAGACCGGCATCGTATCAACCCTACGCTGTTGCCATGTACTTCCCGCGGCGGATGCGGGCGGCCGAATACGCTGGCCGTCCCGCATCCCGTCGCGCAGGGATTACTTATCCGGCGAAATCGGCATCTGGACATCGCCCTTGATGTGCTTGATGGGCCCTGCCGCCGACGGCATCACGTCGAAGTCGAAAATCTCCGTCGGGAGCCAGAGCGTGGCGCAGGCGTTAGGCACGTCGACCACGCCGGAGATGTGGCCTTGGCACGGCGCGGTGCCGAGGATCGAATAGGCCTGGGCACCGGAGTAGCCGAACTTCTTGAGATACTCGATCGCATTCAGGCAGGCCTGTCGATAGGCGATGTGAACGTCGAGATAGTGCTGCTTGCCGGCCTCGTCGACCGAGATGCCTTCGAAGATCAGGTAGTCCTTGTAGTTCGGCGTGATCGGCGACGGCTTGAAGATCGGATTCTTGATGCCGTACTTCGCCATGCCGTCCTTGATCACCTCGACCTTGAGATGCAGCCAGCCGGCCATTTCGATCGCGCCACAGAAGGTGATCTCGCCGTCGCCCTGGCTGAAGTGCAGATCGCCCATCGAGAGGCCCGCGCCCGGCACATAGACCGGGAAGTAGATCTTCGAGCCGCGCGAGAGATCCTTGATGTCGCAATTGCCGCCATGCTCGCGCGGCGGCACGGTGCGTGCACCCTCGGCGCCGATCTTGGCTTTCACATCGCCCTTGGCGCGGCCGCCATGGGCGGTCGGCGCGAAGGGCGGATTGGCAAGGCCGGGCACGCGAGTCGGGTTGGTCGAGATCAGCTCGGCCTCGCGCTTGTTCCACATATCCAGCATCTTGGGATCGGGCAGACAGCCGATCAGGCCGGGATGGATCAGGCCCGCGAAGTTCACGCCGGGCACATGGCGCGACGAGGTGTACAGGCCCTTGATGTCCCAGATCGACTTCTGCGCCAGCGGGAAGTGATCGGTGAGGAAGCCACCGCCATTCTGCTTGGAGAAGAAGCCGTTAAAGCCCCAGAGGCTTTCCTTCAGCGGACCAACGTCGAGCAGATCGACGACGAGGAGGTCGCCGGGCTCGGCGCCCTTGACGCCGATCGGGCCGGAGAGGAAGTGCACGATCGAAAGATCGATGTCGCGGACGTCATCGGCGGAATCGTTGTTCTTGATGAAGCCGCCGGTCCAGTCATAGGTCTCGATGATGAAATCGTCGCCGGGATTGACCCAGGCCACGATCGGGATGTCGGGGTGCCAGCGATTGTGCACCATGTCATTTTCGTAAGCCGACTTGGTGAGATCGACCTTGATCAGTGTCTCTGGCATCAAAATGCTCCCCTTTTACACGGTTAGACAGACAGATATTTCGAGACTTGCGCGGCATCGACACTGTCGCGCGGATCGTCACGGACGATCTCGCCGTTCTCGATGACCAGCACGCGGTCGGCGATATCGAGCGCAAAGCTCAGGACTTGTTCGGACACGACGATCGACAGGCCGCGTTCGTCACGGATGCGTTTGAGCGTGCGCGCCATGTCCTTGATGATCGATGGCTGGATGCCTTCCGTCGGCTCATCCAGCAGCAGCACCTTTGGCTTGGTCGCAAGCGCACGGGCGATCGCGAGCTGCTGCTGCTGACCGCCGGACAGATTGCCGCCACGGCGACCCTTCATCTGCAACAGCACCGGGAAAAGTTCGTAGATATCGCCGGGCACCTCGGATTCGCCGGCAACGACGAGACCGGTCTCGATGTTCTCCTTGACAGTCATGGTGGAGAAGATCATGCGGCCCTGCGGCACATAGGCGAGGCCCTTGGCCACGCGCTCATAGCTCTTGAGGTTGCCGAGCTCGGCACCATCCATGGTCATCGAGCCGCTCTTCGCCGGCAAAATGCCCATCAGCGATTTCATCAGCGTGGTCTTGCCCATGCCGTTGCGGCCCATGATCGCGACGATCTCGTTGGGCGCGACCTTGACGTTGAGCCCGTGCAGCACCTCGCTCTGGCCGTAGGCGACGTGGAGATCGGAAATTGCCAACATCGCGTATCTCCTCAGTGGCCCAGATAAACTTCAATGACCTTGGGATCGTTCTTCACCTTCTCCATGGTGCCTTCGGAGAGGATCTGGCCCTGGTGCAGCACGGTGACCTTGTGCGCGATGTCCTCGACGAACTTCATGTCGTGTTCGATCACCAGCACCGAGCGGTTCTTGATGATGCGGTTGAGCAGTTCGGCGGTTTTTGCGCGCTCGGAGACGCTCATACCGGCGACGGGCTCATCGAGCATCAAAAGGTCCGGGTCCTGGATCAGCAGCATGCCGATCTCGAGCCACTGCTTCTGGCCATGGCTGAGCTCGTCGGCATAGGTGCTGAGCTTGTCCTTGAGGAAGATCATCTCGGCGACCTCCTCGACGCGCTCTTTGACCTTTGCATCGCGCTGGAAGGTGAGCGAACCGAACACCGAGCGCCCCCGCGGGAAGGAGATCTCGAGATTTTCGAACACGGAGAGATCCTCGAACACCGACGGCGTCTGGAATTTCCGCCCGACCCCGGTCTTGACGATCTCGTTCTCCTTCAGCTTCGTCAGCTCCTTGCCGCGAAACTGGATCGAGCCTTCGGTCGCCTTGGTCTTGCCGCAGATCAGGTCGAGCACCGTGGTCTTGCCCGCGCCGTTGGGGCCGATGATCACGCGGATCTCGTTCTCCTCGACATAAAAGGAGAGATCGTTGACCGCCTTGAAGCCGTCGAAAGAGACAGTGAGCCCGGAGACCGCGAGCAGGAATTCCTTGGGCTGATGACCGATGAGCATGATCTATCTCCTCACTGCCAGCGTGGCATCGGCATCGTGATGTCCGATGAGCATGATCTATCTCCTCACTCTGCGGGGGCGCCGTCGGCGACCGACGATTCAGTCCACGCGGCCTTCGGCTTGCGCGATGACAGCAATCGGTCGATGCGCGGCTGGACATAGTCGGCCCAGATGCCGGACAAGCCGCTCGGAAAGGCCAGCACGACCGCGATGAAGAGGCCGCCGAGGCCAAACAACCAGAGTTGCGGGAAGGATTCCGACAGCATGGTCTTGGCAAAGTTGACCAGCAGCGAGCCGTAGACCGCGCCGAAGATCGACATGCGGCCGCCGACCGCGGTGTAGATCACCATCTCGATTGACGGCACGATGCCGACGAAGGACGGCGACATGAAGCCGACCTCGAGCGTGAACATGGCGCCGCCGACGGCCGCAAAAATCGCCGCCGCGCAGAAGGCAAAGATCTTGAAGTTGGCGACGCTGTAGCCGGAGAAGCGGACACGGTCCTCCTGCTCGCGCATCGCGACCAGGATGCGGCCGAGCTTGGTCAGGCGGATGAACTGGGCCGCGATGATGCAGCCGAACAGTAGCACTACCTCGACAAAGTAGAGAATGAACTTGGCGTGGTCTGTGCGGATGTCCCAGCCGTACAGCGTGCGCAGGTCGGTGATCCCATTGATGCCACCCGTGTAGCCCTGCTGGCCCACGATGAGGATGGTCAGGATCGCGGCAATCGCCTGGGTGATGATGGCAAAATAGACGCCGCCGACCCGGCGCTTGAACATCGCGGCGCCGATGATGAAGGCGAAGATGCCGGGCACGATGATGATGGCGAGCACGGTCAATGGAAAGCTGTAGAACGGCTTCCAGAACATCGGGACCGCGGTGAGCTGGTTCCAGTCCATGAAATCAGGGATGCCGGGCGTCGACTGGATTTTTGTGTTGGCGACGCTGGAGGCCTCCAGCTTCAAGAACATCGCCATGCAGTAACCGCCGAGGCCGAAGAACACGCCCTGCCCCAGGCTCAAAATGCCGCCATAGCCCCAGCACAAAACGAGTCCGATGCCGACAAAGGCGTAGGTCAGATACTTGGCGACCAGGTTGAGGCGAAAGATGTCCAGCGACAGTGGCAGGATGAGGAAGAGCAGCACGGCGAGTGAGACGAAGCCGATCAGCTCGGAGCGATTAAAAAAACGCGAGTTGATGATCATGACCTGATGCCTGCTTGTTCCTATTTGCGGACCTTGAGCGCGAAGAGCCCTTGCGGCCGCATCATCAAAATCGCGACGATGGTCAAGAGCGTGATGACTTTGGCCATCGATCCGGACATGAAGAATTCCAGCGTCGACTGGGTCTGCGAGATCGAGAAGGCGGAGGCGATAGTGCCGAGCAGGCTGGCGGCGCCGCCGAACACGACGACCAGGAAGGTGTCGACGATGTAGAGCTGGCCGGCGGTGGGCCCGGTCGAACCGATCATGGTGAAGGCCGAGCCCGCGATACCCGCAATGCCGCAGCCGAGGCCAAATGTGTAGCGGTCAACCTTCTCGGTGTTGATGCCGACGGCGCCTGCCATGACGCGGTTCTGCACGACGGCACGCACCTGCTTGCCCCAGCTCGACCAGAACAGGACGTAGGAGACGGCGATGGTGATCAGGATCGTCAACGCCATCACGAACATGCCGTTGATTGGGATCTGGATGGAGTCGGTCGCCTGCCACGAACCCATCATCCAATCAGGCAATTCGACGCCAACCTCACGCGCACCGAACACCGAGCGATAGGCCTGTTGCAGGATAAGGCTGAGGCCCCAGGTCGCGAGCAGCGTGTCCAGCGGGCGGCGGTAGAGATGTCGTATCATCGCCCATTCGACCAGCATGCCGAGCGAGCCAGAGGCGATGAAGGCCAATGTCATCGCGATGAAGAAGTAGCCGGGGAACAGCCAGGGCGCGTAGTGTTGGACCGTGGTCGACGTCATCCAGGTGACGTAGGCGCCCAAAATCATGAACTCGCCATGGGCCATGTTGATGACGCCCATCTGGCCGAAGATGATGGCGAGCCCGAGCGCCATCAGCACGTAGACGGAGAACAGGATCAGGCCGGCAAAGCCCTGCATCGCAAGGATGGCGCCGAGATCGCCGAGCGAATAGTCACCGAACATCAACCGTCCTCCGGAATTCCAAACCAGGACTCGCGGCGCGCGCGAGACGGGGCGTGGGCCGCATGGTCCACGCCGATTGTCGGAAGATTTGGAGAGAGCCTCAGGCGAGGCCTGGCCTCACTGGTAGCCCTTCGGGAACGGATCGGGCTCGACGAGGTCGGCGGTCTCGTAGATCAGCTCGTACTGACCGTCCGCCTTGGCCTTGCCAACGCGCGTCTTGGACCAGAGATGGTGGTTCTCGTGGATACGCACGTAACCTTCGGGCGCGCCCTTGAACTCGACGCCTGGCGAGGCGGCGGCGACCTTGTCGATGTCGAAGGAGCCTGCCTTCTCCACCGTCAACTTCCACAGCCACGGGCCGAGATAGGCAGCCTGTGTCACGTCTCCGATCACGGTCTTCTCGCCCCACATCTTCTTGAAGGCGGACACGAAGGCCTTGTTGTTGGGGTTGTCGAGCGACTGGAAGTACTTCATGCAGGCAAAGGCGCCTGCGATGTTTTCACCGCCGATACCGTCGATTTCGTCTTCGGTCACCGAGATCGTCAGCAGCGTCTGCTTGGAGAGATCGATGCCGGCCGCCTTGAGCTGTTTGTAGAAGGCGACGTTCGAGCCGCCGACGATGATCGCGTAGATCACGTCGGGCTTGGTCAGCTTGATCTTGTTGATGACCGAGTTGAACTGCGTGCTGCCGAGCGGGAAGTACTCTTCGCCGACGACCTTGGAGTCCTTGAGATGGCCCTCGATGTGCTTACGGGCGATCTTGTTCGAGGTGCGCGGCCAGATGTAGTCGGAGCCGAGCAAATAGAAGGTCTTTGCGCCCTTGGTCTTCTGCACCCAGTCGAGGCCGGCGATGATCTGCTGGGTGGCTTCCTGGCCGGTGTAGATGACGTTCTTGGACTGCTCGAGGCCTTCATAGAAAGTCGGGTAGTACAGCATGCCGTTGTACTGCTCGAACACGGGCAGCACGGCCTTGCGCGAGGCCGAGGTCCAGCAGCCCATGACGGCGGCGCATTTGTCGTTGACGAGCAGCTTTTTCGCCTTCTCGGCGAAGGTCGGCCAGTCCGAGGCGCCGTCTTCCTGGATGAACTTGATCTTGCGGCCGAGCACGCCGCCCGAGGCGTTGATCTGCTCGATCGCGAGCTTTTCGGCCTGCACGGACCCCGTTTCCGAGATCGCCATGGTGCCGGTGACGGAGTGGAGGATGCCGACCGTCACCTCGGTATCGGTAACCGCGAGACCGGTCGTGTTGACCGCCGAGGTCGCCGGGGCCTGCGCAAACGACGCCTTCGGCAGCATCGTCATGGCCGGCAAGGCGGCCATTCCCATCAATAGTTTACGCCGGAACGGCGAATTCAGGCCCTTGTTCGTTTCGTCTGACATGAGCACCCCACTTTTGTTCGAGGACACGCGATTGGTCCTGTGAGGATGGCTCGAATTTGTGCGCTGCAAGGATACGCAAGATTGCGTATATTGCACCGCAAAATACCGACGTAGGCTTTTGGTACGGGATTTGCGAGGGCTCCGGCAGGTATCAGGAGTGGGGTAAGTGGCAGGGCGGCAGCGAATAGATCGCGTCAGGCGCCAATATAATCAATGGGTTGCCAACCAGACGCTGGAAGACTACGCGCTGCGCTTCACCGCCAAGAGCGCGCGTCGCTGGTCCGCCAGCCGCGTTGCCAATACCGCTATCGGCGCAATCTCGTTCCTGGCGCTCGAGGCGATCGGCGGCACCATCACGCTCAACTACGGCGTCACCAACGCCACTGCCGCGATCCTGGTCGTCTCGACCATCATCTTCTGCTGTGGGGTGCCGATCGCCTACTACGCGGCCAAATGCGGAATCGACATCGACCTGCTCACCCGCGGCGCCGGGTTTGGCTATATCGGCTCGACCGTCACCTCGCTGATCTACGCGTCGTTCACGTTCATCTTCTTCGCGATCGAGGCGGTGATCCTCGCCACCGCCCTGGAGATGTGCTTTGGCATTCCGCGCCCTATCGGATACCTGATCAGCGCGGTCGCGATCATCCCGCTCGTCACTTACGGCATCACACTGATCAGCCGCTTCCAATTGTGGACGCAGCCGCTGTGGGTCATCCTGCACATCCTGCCCTTTGCTGCGATCGCCTGGGCCAACCCGCATTCATTTGCGGAGTGGCGGAGCTATGCGGGCGAGCATGGCGACCCCAACGGTAACTTTGATCTGCTGCTGTTCGGTGTGGCCTCGTCCGTCGTGTTCTCGCTGGTGGCGCAGATCGGCGAGCAGGTCGACTTCCTGCGCTTCCTGCCGCGCGACCGGCGAGCCTCGAAGGCAAGCTGGTGGATCGCGCTGATGAGCGCAGGGCCCGGCTGGATCGTGCTCGGCGCGCTAAAACTGCTCGCGGGTTCGTTCCTCGCCTTCTTCGCGCTCAGCCACGGCGTGCCGCCCGAAGAGGCCGCCGAGCCCGCGCATATGTACCTGGAAGCTTTCAGATACGTGCTGTCGCAGCCGGACCTTGCGCTGGCGCTGACCGGCACCTTCGTGATCCTGTCGCAGCTCAAGATCAACGTCACCAACGCCTATGCTGGGTCGATCGCCTGGTCGAACTTCTTTTCACGTCTGACGCATAGTCATCCCGGCCGCGTCGTGTGGCTAGTGTTCAACGTCATGGTGGCGCTACTGCTGATGGAGATCGGCGTCTACAAGGCGCTGGAGCAGACGCTCGCGCTCTACTCCAACGTTGCGATCGCCTGGGTCGGCGCACTCGTCGCCGATCTCGTGGTCAACAAGCCGCTCGGCCTGCGTCCGCCGCAGATGGAGTTCAAGCGCGCCCATCTCTACGACATCAATCCGGTCGGTGTGGGAGCGATGACGATCGCGACCATCGTCTCGATCGCCGCCTTCTACGGCCTGTTCGGTCCGACCATGAAGGCGCTCGCGGCCTTCGTCGCGCTCACGGTGGCCTTCGTCACCGCACCGGTCATCGCCTGGCTCACCGATGGAAAGTTCTACATCGCGCGCAAGCCGAAGCGGAGCTGGGCGAATATCGAATCCATCCAGTGCTGTATCTGCGAGCACAGCTTTGAGCCGGAGGACACGACCTCCTGCCCGGCCTATGCCGGCCCGATCTGCTCACTGTGCTGCTCACTCGATGCGCGCTGCCACGATCTTTGCAAGCCGCATGCACGCGCACAGGTGCAATTCTCCGACGCGCTCGGCAAGGTCCTGCCGCAGGCGATCTACACGCGGATCAATTCCCAGTTCGGCCACTACATCGGCGTGTTCGTGGTGTCAGCCGGGCTCGTCGCACTGGTGCTGGGGCTGATCTACCTTCAGACCTCGGCCAATGTGCATGCCGACAACATGCTCGTGTCCAATGTGCTCTGGAAGGTGTTTTTCTCGCTCAGTATCATCATCGGCGTGGTCGCCTGGCTGTTCGTGCTGGCGCGGCAAAGCCGACGCGCCGCCGAGGCCGAGACACGCCGCCAGACCGCGCTGCTGATCCAGGAAATCGACGCGCACAAGCGTACCGACGCCGAATTGCAGCGCGCCAAGGAGGTCGCCGAGTCAGCCAATCTCGCCAAGAGCCGCTATGTGGTGGGCTTGAGCCACGAGCTGCGCTCGCCGCTCAACGCCATCAGCGGCTATGCGCAGCTGCTGGAGCAGGACGCAACGCTGCACGCCAAGCCGCGCGACCAGGTTCGCGTCGTGCGCCGCAGCGCCGATCACCTCTCCGGATTGATCGACGGCATTCTGGACATTTCCAAGATCGAGGCCGGGCGGCTGTATCTGTCGCGCGACGAGGTTCGTCTCAGCGAGTTCCTCGATCAACTCGTCGGCATGTTCCGGCTGCAAGCGGCCGCCAAGGGCATCGACTTCGTGTTCCGGCGGCCGGCGATGCTGCCCGTCGTGGTCTATGCCGACGAGAAGCGGCTGCGGCAGATCCTGATCAATCTGCTCTCCAACGCGATCAAGTTCACCCAGACCGGCAGCGTGTATTTCGTCGTGCACTACCGCAGCCCCGTCGCCGAGTTCGAGGTGACCGACACCGGCCCGGGTATTCAGCGCGACGACCTCGAGCGCATCTTTGCACCGTTCGAGCGCGGCGCACTCGGAGTCTCGCAGCCTCAGAACGGTACCGGACTGGGCCTCACCATCAGCCGTCTGCTCGCGGGCGTGATGGGGGGCGACATCAAGGTGACGAGCACGGTCGGAGACGGCAGCACGTTCAAGGTCAAGATCCTGCTGTCCGAGGTCACCAACCCTCGCCGCACCGCGCCGGTGGAGGCGCCCATCTCCGGCTATCACGGCGCGCGCAAGACGATCCTGATCACCGACGACGACCCCGTGCATCGTGACCTCCTGCGCGAGGTGCTGACGCCGCTCGGCTTCATCCTGCTCAGTGCGACGGACGGCCCCGGCTGTCTCGCGCTGGCACAGCATTGCCGGCCCGACCTGTTCCTGCTCGATATCTCCATGCCCGGCATGGACGGCTGGAAGGTCGCCGAGACTCTGCGCAGCGGCGGCCATCATCAGGCGCGCATCCTGATGGTGTCGGCGAGCGCCCTCGAAGCCCATGGTACGCCGCTGGCGCAGCCGTTCCACGACGGCTATCTGATGAAGCCAATCGACATTCCAAAACTGCTCGAGACCGTCCGACAGCTCCTGAAGCTCGAATGGCAATATGCCTCGGACGAGATCGTCGTGCCGCTCTGGCGCCCGGACGACGGATCGCGCCCGCCGGTGAAACATATCGAAGAACTGATCGGCCTCGGCCAGATCGGCTACGTCAAGGGTATCCAGTCGAAGCTGGACGAGCTCGGCAGCGAGCACCCCGAACACGCCGATTTCGTCGCACAGATGCGATTGCTGGTCGACCGCTTCGATCTCGACCAGTATATGGCCACATTGAAAACGCTGCACTCGTATGAACACTGAGCCGAAGAAGCGCGACGTAGCGCTCGTTGTCGACGACTCGCCCGAAACGCTGCGGTTGCTCACTGATGCGCTCGATGGCGCCGGCATGACCGTGATGGTCGCGCTCGACGGCGCGAGCGCCATGCGCATAGTCGAGCAGATCACGCCCGACATCGTGCTGCTCGACGCCGTGATGCCCGGCATGGACGGTTTTGAGACCTGCCGGCGACTGAAGCGCGACGCGGGTCTGAACAACGTCCCTGTGATCTTCATGACGGGACTGGCGGAGACCGAGCACATCGTCCGCGGCCTGGAAGCGGGCGGCGTCGACTATGTGACCAAGCCGATCGTGATCGAGGAGATGCTGGCGCGGATCCGCGTCCACCTTGCCAATGCACGGATGACGCAGAGCGCACGCGCCGCCCTCGACGTTTCCGGGCGCTATCTGCTCGCGGTGAACAGCGCGGGCGAGCTGCTGTGGGCGACACCGCAGGCCCAGAAGCTGTTGTCAGACGAGCTGGCCGGCACCTACGACTTCACGCTGCCCGAGCCGATGCCGCAATGGCTTGATCAGATGCAGAACGGAAAACCGGCTGCGAAAACCGCGACGATGGCCGCGTTCCCCGGCAAAGAGCAGCCGCGGCTGCAATTCATGGGCAAGCTCGGCCCCAACGAGTTCCTGCTGCGGCTGGCCAAGAATACCAGCGGCGACATGCCCGCCGAGTTCTCCAGCGAGCTAGGCCTCACCACGCGCGAGGGCGAGGTGCTGTCCTGGCTATCCAAGGGCAAGACCAACCGCGACATCGCGCAGATTTTGGGATTGAGCCCACGCACCGTCGACAAGCATCTCGAGCAGATCTATTCCAAGCTCGGCGTCGAAAACCGCACCGCGGCAGCCGCGATCGCGACCAGCGCAAACCGGCGCAATCCATAATGGAGCATCTTCTAGCGAATCCTTGCTCCCAATCGGAGGGATGAGTCATGGCTCGAAGTTGCCAATTACAAGCGAGAAAGAGGCGCTGATTTTGCGTCGCATCATTGCCAGTGCCACGGAACGCTTAATTTTTGAGCGTGCAACCACGGCGGAGCTCAGGCTTAATCGCGCGAGGGGTCGAATCGTGCCCCAATAAGCGGGCAAGCATACGAAGGCACGTGGTGGAGGATCGGATGCGACAGATCGCGCGGGTCGCTCTGCTGGCGTTCTTCTCTATGCTGACCGGCGCGGCGCTCGCTTTCGACAGCGGGCAATACGACAACGTCTCCCCTGACATCCGCGCGTGGTTCAAGGCCGTGACGGCGCCGAACGGCGTGCCGTGCTGCGACATCTCCGACGGTCATCGCACCGACTATGATTATCGTGAGGGCACCTATTGGGTTCCAATTGAAGGGCAGTGGATGGCTGTACCCGAACGGGCCATCATCCGTGATCGCGGCAATCCGGTCGGTCGGGCCGTGGTGTGGTACGTGCATCACCGCGGCAGCATCATCATCAACTGTTTTGTGCCGGCAGACGCCGTGTAGATTGTCGTGGTGTCAGTCGGCCCGCAATTTGCCCTTGGTCCGCTCAGTCGCAGATTTGGCGGCCCTATCGCAATAATGAAATTCTGATTTGGACGTCCTTCGGCGCCGCCAGATAGGGCGAAGATGTCACGACGATATCGGCTCCAGCTTGCGCAAAGGAGGCGGCATTGCGGGCGTTGATGCAGCCGCCGGCGGCGACGAGGGGGCGGTCGCGTCAATAGGCTATGCTGGACATACGCCGGACGAGCGCAGCGATCGCGGCGGCATCGAATTTCTTGGCCCGGATCACGTCGAAGCCAGCGAGAGAAGCGGAAAGGACTCGTCTCCGGAAGAATGATCCTAGGCTCAATAGACCGTGAACCCGCCGGCTCAATTGGAAGCGCTGCAATAGGCTGCAGCTTCGTGGATGATTGCCGTCAGCGGCCTACGCTGCCGGCAGCACAAAAGAAAAGGTCGCGCCACCTTCCGGCTCGTTCGCCGCGAGGAGTTTGCCTCCGTGCTCGCGCACGATGCCATAGCTGATCCATAGGCCGAGTCCCGTGCCCTCGCCCACCCGCTTCGTGGTGAAGAACGGCTCGAAGATGTGGCTCATGTGATCCTTGTCGATTCCCGGACCGTTATCCGAAATCCTGAACAGGATTTCGTTACCCTTGCGCACCGCCGAGACGACCAGCCGGGGCAATTCGGTACTGCGCATCGCGTCGATCGCATTCTCCACCAGGTTGACGATCACCTGGTGCAATTGCCCCTCGTTGCCGGAGATCCAGAGCTCCGGCTCGACCTCCATCTGCAAATCGATGCGCACCTGTTTCGTGCGCACGGCCCATAGCACCGCGGTGTTGATCAGACGCTCGATGTCGACGCGCTCGACCTCGCCGAGCTTGCTGAAGGACAGCCGGCGCAAATTCTTCACGATCTCGCTGATACGGACCGCGCCCTCCATGGTGCCTTCGATCAGCGGACCGAAATCGTCCAGGATATCGTCGATGCGTAGGCTCTTTCTTTGCGCCGAAAGATCGCCTCCCTTTGCATTGCCGTGGACCGCGTCGAGATAGGCGACGATCGCGGTGCGATAGCGCATCAAGGTGTGGATGTTGCCGTAGACGAAGCTGATCGGGTTGTTCAGCTCGTGCGCGACGCCGGCGACGAGCCGGCCGAGGCTCGCCATCTTCTCCTGCTCGACCAGTTGGCGCTGGGCGCGCTGCAATTCGTGATGCGCCTTGTGCAGCGCCTCATAGGCTCGGCGAAGCTCGCCGATCGGACGCCCCGTCAGCACCACACCGATGAAGCGGCCGCGATGATCGTGGCGGGGTGAGCTGTTGATGGCAAAGAGATCGGAGCTGCCGCCTTCTCCGGAAAACCGGAGCTCGCCGTCGACGACGTCGGAGGCGCCGCGCGGTTTCAGGAGTGGCCCCAGCCTGGCATTGTCAGCGTCGTCGATGACGTCGGCGATGTTTTTGCCGACAATGTCAGCCACGCCGCGGCCGAGTGTATGCTGGAACGCGGAATTGACCTGCTGCACCAATCCCTTCGCGTCACAGACGATAAGGATGTCGGAGACGGATTCGATGACATTGGTGACAAAGGCCTGGGCCTCTTCGAGCTCCGCATTCTTGTGCTCGAGGTCAACCTCGTAGCGCAGGAGGTCGGAATAGACCTCGTCCATCTTGCGGATGACTTCGATCCAGGCGCCCTCGCGCTCGTGATCGAACTCGATCGCGCCGCGGTTGGTGATCAGCTTGAGCAGCGATTCGGTTTCGCCGGCTTCAGGAGAATGCGTCGCCTTTGGCATTTTTTCTCAAATCATACCTGGACAGCTTGTTCCTGAGACCAACGCGCGACAACCCAAGCTCGCTCGCGACCCGGCTGATATTGCCTTCGTACCGCTCCAGATAGTTGATGATAACCGACTTCTCGAGATCCTCCACCTTGTCCTTGAGGGTCGCCGAGCCGTTCAGCTTGCCAAGGACCGCCAGGGCCGGCTGCTTGCCGTTGCGCCGGCCGAGCAGCGGGGGGGCTCGCAAGTCGTCGGCATCGGCCAGAACGGCCATGCGCTGGATCTCGTTCTGGAGCTCGCGCACATTGCCGGGCCAATGGTACTTGACGAACGCTTCGAGGGCCGACGCCGCAAAGCGCAGGCTCGGCCGGTTGAAGGAGGTCTTGACCGACGACAATACCCCTTCCGCGATCAGGGGAATGTCCATCGGGCGCTCACGCAGCGCCGGCATGTGGACCGGAAACGCCGCCAGGCGATAATAGAGATCGCGCCGGAAGCGGCCCGCCTCGACCTCGGCCTCGAGATCCCTGTTGGTGGCGGCGACCACGCGGACGTCGACCTTGCGCACCCGCTGCGCGCCGAGCGGCCGGATCTCGCTCTCCTGGAGCACGCGCAGCAGCTTCACCTGGAACGCCGGCGAGGTCTCGCCGATCTCGTCCAGGAAGATGGTGCCGCCGTCGGCGACCTCGAACAGGCCGATGCGATCCTGGTAAGCGCCGGTGAAGGCACCCTTCTTGCAGCCGAACAATTCGCTTTCGAGCAGCTCGTCGGGCAGCGCGCCGCAGTTCTCGACCACAAAAGCCTTGCTGGCCCGGGCCGAGCCGTAGTGGATCGCGCGCGCCAGCAGCTCCTTGCCGGTTGCCCTTGACGGTATCGGGAGATCGTCGCGCCACTCCCTAAAGGGCAGTGTCGGACAAGGCCGAAATGCTCCAAGAAACACGTGCCTGCGGCGACGAGCGCCGGCAAACAAATTCGCACCGTATTGACCACGTGCAAAGCCGGCGATCAGTGCAACTCAGCGTCATCCGATCCATTAATGGGCTTGATGTCGACGATGTCTCCATCATCCACATGGCCCCGGATAGCCTCGACCTCAGCGGAGTTGATTTCAAGAAGCCACTTCTTCCACTCCTGGGGATGCCCCTCGGGAGCGACGAACTCGCCGCCGGCCGCATACCGATATTTTGCCAGCGCCCCCATGGCCCGTTCCATCGCGCTGCCGTCCTTCAGCGTTACAACGCACCTGATCGCGAACCTCATCCGTTTCAACAGGCCGGAAAGAACCCATGGCCGTCGGGCCTCGCGTTGACAGGGATCAAATCGGAGCCAGGAGCAAGCCGCCGTCAGGTCGAAAAACGTCAGATGCAGTCCACTGGGCGAAGTGAAGCTTTCGCTCGGCGAATGGTGGTCACCACGGGAACGCGAGGTCTTCCGGAAACGTTGGGCGGTCGCTTGCCGCCGCACCGCCGTCACATCGGCTCTTGCGGCCGGTCAACGACATGGTGCTGAACAACATGCTCGACGATTTTGATCCCTTCCCGGAGCTGCAGGCCGCCCAGCCTGAGCGAGCCTTACCGCCACCCGTGGGATTTAATGAGGCTGTTCGTCACTGGACCTCAATCTGATGACGGTCCGGGCAGCAGGCTCGGGCCTGTTACCGCAACTCGCGCCCAACGGATATAGACCTCGAGCGGCAATTGATGCCCCTAACGAACCATAGCTCTCACCCGAGCAGGCGAAGCTTGAGGATATTGGTGCGCAGCTCGGCTACCTGCTGAACGGAGCAGGCTACTTCCAGCAGGCGCACCGCGCCGTCGACGATTGCCACGCGCTATTGGAGATGTTGGACTTCGTGCTGCCGACGACCGGTGCGCCGGCGCTCGGACTTCTACTAGAAAGGGCATGAAGAAAGACGATCCGCATCTGGCCGAGCAGTCGCCGTTCGAGCTCAAGGACTTCCTGAGACGCAGGGGCTATCGCTGGAATGACGGAAGCGACGGGCGGCCCAAGTCCTGGTTCATAGACGTCGAGGAGAGCGCCCTTGACGGCGAGATCGCGCTCCTGCGGACCGACATTTACAGGCAGGACGTCGAGCCAACCGTGCAGAGGCTCACCGCCTTCACAAGGTTCTCCGGCCGGGCATGACGGGCGAGAGCCTCTCCCGCAAGGCGGAGAGGTGCGGACACCAAATTCCGAAAAACAACCCCATGCAAAGTAGGCGGGGGCCGGTCACTCCTCCGCCATCGCCTTGATCAGATTGTCGCGGAGCGCGACGACGCTCTCCTGCAGGCGGGCGAACTCGTCCGGCTTGAGCCCGCTCGACTTCACGAGGTTCATGTGCATGCCCTTTTCGCGCAGGCGCCGGCCGGCGTCGGTGAGGCTGACGCGCACCTGCCGCTCGTCGGCGGGGTCGCGCTGGCGGCGCAAATAACCCATCGCCTCGAGCTTTTTCAGGATCGGCGTCAAAGTGTTGGATTCTAGAAACATCTTGGCGCCGAGTTCGCTCACGGTCTGACCGTCCCGCTCCCACAGCGCCACGATTGCGATCCATTGCGGGTAGGTCAGGCCGAGCTCATCGAGGCCGGGCTTGTAGGCCCGTCCATAGGCGAGGTTGGCCGAATAGATCGCGAAGCACAGGAAGTCAGCCAGGCGCCGCTCGCCCGCGGCCGTCTTCTCCTTATGATTACCCTTTGAATTATCTCTGGAATTGGCCTTGAGGCCGTCCTGTAGGCTCATTCTGGGCGCCCCTTTCCGACACACGGACATGTGAAGTCTCGCACACATATATATCGTATCCGATTAAATCGGAAGGGTTGACATTCGGCTCTCGCCGCCCTTTATACGGCGCACGCGAATATATCGCATACGATCTATATCAGGAGACAAACATGTCCGCCGCCAATGCACCCAAGACCACCACCGCCCCAGCAATCGACATGAAGCTTGAGGTCGTCGTCATCCCCGTGTCCGACGTCGACCGCGCCAAGGCGTTCTATGCGAAACTCGGATGGAGGCTCGATGCCGATTTCGCAGGGCCCGACGACTACCGCGTGATCCAGTTCACGCCGCCCGGCTCCCCCGCCTCGGTTATCTTCGGCAAGAACGTGACCGCGGCAGCCCCCGGCTCCGCCCAGGGCCTGTACCTGATCGTCTCCGACGTCGAAGCCGCGCGAACCGATCTGCGCGATCGCGGCATCGAGGTCAGCGAGGTCTTCCACGCCGAGGGCGACGTGCACACCGGCCCGGACGAGCCTTATCTCTTCGGGCGCCGACGGATCGGTGGCCTGGATCCCGCGCGGGGCAGCTATCGCTCCTACTTCTCGTTCCGAGATCCCGACGGCAACGGCTGGCTGTTCCAGGAGGTGACCACGCGGTTGCCGGGACGCGTTGATGCGGCGGGCACGAATTTCACCTCCGCGAACGAGCTCGCGAGCGCGCTCCGGCGTGCCTCCGTGGCGCATGGTGAGCACGAGAAGCGAAACGGCGGTCAGCACGATGCGAACTGGCCGGACTGGTACGCCGACTACATCGCCAGCGAGCAGGCCGGCCAGCCGCTCCCGGTCTGAGGTATCCGCCGCGACGTCACCCACTTGAACGTGTGAAGGAGTCTCCCGATGCGTGCGCATTCAATCTCGGACGTCATCAACCCGGACCGGCGCCAGCTCTTGCGCTCCGCCGCGATGGGACTTGCCGCGGCGGCGGCCGCTGGTCTTTTCCCCGCGCATCCGGCGCCGGCCGCCACGCCTGACGAAATCCGCCCCTTCCGGATCGACATTCCGGAGGAGGCACTGATCGACCTGCGCAGGCGCATCAACGCGACGCGGTGGCCGGAGCAGGAGACCGTCGCCGATGACTCCCAGGGCGTGCCGCTCGCGATCCTCACGGATCTCGCGCGCTATTGGGCGACGGATTACGACTGGCGGAAGATCGAGGCCAAGCTGAACGCCCTGCCGCAGTTCATCACCGAGATCGACGGGCTGGACATTCACTTCATCCACGTTCGCTCGAAGCACGACAACGCGCTGCCGCTCATCGTCACGCATGGATGGCCCGGCTCGGTCATCGAGCAGTTGAAGATCATCGATCCCCTCACCAATCCGACGGCGTACGGCGCGAGCGCCTCGGATGCCTTCCATGTCGTGATCCCGTCCGTGCCCGGCTACGGCTTTTCGGGCAAGCCGACCACCGCCGGCTGGGGCCCTGCCCGCGTGGCGCGCGCCTGGGTCGAGCTGATGAAGCGCCTTGGCTATGCGCGCTTCGTCGCGCAAGGCGGCGACATCGGCGCCCTCATTTCCAATGCGATGGCTGCGCAGGCGCCGCCGGAGCTGCTGGGCATCCACACCAACTTCCCCGGCACGATTCCGCCTGAGATCACGAAGGCGTTGCTGAGCGGTGAGGCGCCTTCCGGTCTCTCGGCCGAGGAGCAACACGCCTTCGACCAGGTGAAGGAATTTCGCGCCAGGCATTTTGCCTATGCCGCGATGATGGCGACGCGGCCGCAGACGCTCTACGGACTGGCGGATTCGCCGGTCGGTCTGGCCGCGTGGTTTCTCGACCATGGCGATGGCGATGCGCAGCCGGCGGCGGCGATCACCTCGGCCGTGCTCGGACGCACCGTCAACGGGCATTCCGCCGGCGCCGTGACCCGCGACGACGTCCTCGACGACATCACGCTCTACTGGCTGACGAACACCGCGGTCTCGGCGGCACGCTTTTATTGGGAGAACAAGGGAGTGAGCGCGCTCAACGCGGTCAACAGCTCGATTCCGACGGCCGTGAGCGTCTTTCCCGGCGAGCTCTACCAGGCTCCGCGCAGCTGGACCGAGCGCGCCTATCACAAGCTCATCCACTACAACAGGGTCGACAAAGGCGGACATTTTGCAGCCTGGGAGCAACCGCAGCTTTTTGCGGACGAGCTTCGCACGGGCCTCCGCTCGCTGCGCAAATCGACCTGACCAATCTGCCAACACCACGGGAGCAAGACATGAGCACGATTAAGGCGAAGAACATGAAGATCACGGCCATGGCGGCGCTGATCGCCGGAAGCTTTCTGGCGGCGCCCGCGGCGCTGGCGCAGCAGGCGGGCGTGACGCGGACCGATCTGCAGCGGCACGATCTCTCCGCCCCCGGACGCGAAGCCGTCCAGGTCCGCGTCGACCTCGCACCCGGCGTCGCCTTCGGCAAGCACACCCATCCGGGCGAAGAGATCATCTATGTCCTCGCAGGCTCGCTCGAGTACCAGGTCGAGGACAAGCCGCCGGTCACGCTGAAGGCCGGCGACGTCCTCTTCATCCCGGCCGGAACGGTGCATGCGGCAAGGAACGTCGGCAGCGTCACCGGCAGCGAGCTCGCCACCTACATCGTCGAAAAGGGCAAGCCACTCCTCACATTGGTGAAGTGACGGCGGCCAGCGACGAAAGAGAGCTGACGACCCCCGCCGAACGGGGGTCGTCATCAAGGAGCAAGACAATGAGCAAACGTCTCGACTACAATCAGATTGCACCCGCAGGCGTGAAAGCGCTGGGCGGCGTCTACGGCTACGTCATGCAGAGCGGTCTTCCTCCCGCGCTGGTCGACCTGGTCTATCTCCGAATCTCCCAGATCAACAACTGCGCTTACTGCCTCGATTCGCACACCCGCGACCTGCTCAAGAACGGAGTGAAGATCGAAAAGCTCGCGCTGGTCCAGGCGTGGAGGGAAGCAGGCCCACTCTTCGACGCGCGCGAACGTGCCGCCCTTGCATGGGCCGAAACCGTGACACGCGTCGCAGAGACGGGCGTGCCGGATGACGCCTATCAGGACGCCCGCGCGGTGTTCGACGAGCGAGAGCTCGTGGATCTCACGATCGCGATTGGCTTGATGAACGCCTATAATCGCGTGGCCATCAGCTTTCGGAACACGCCGCAGGCCGTCCTCGAGCATCGCGCGTAGCAGGAGACGGGACGAAAGGACACCGACCATGTCACACCGGATCGACGACGACGCGATCGATTTCCTTCCGATCGACGATGACATCACGCTCAGACGGATGGTTCTGCGCAACGCGAGACCGAAAGGAACCGTTCTCTTTCTGCACGGGTTTCCGGAGACCCTGTACGCCTGGAAGGAGATTGCCGAGGCCCTCGCCGATGACTACGAAATCCATGCCTTCGATTGGCCGGGCTACGGTCTTTCATCGCGGCCAGCGGTCGACAGGTTTTCCTACGCACCGATGGACTACGCGCATGTTCTCGATCGGTACATCGCCAAAGCAGGCATCGACACGTCGCGGCTGACGATCTACGCAACGGATATCGGAGCCCTGCCGGCCCTCCTGCTGGCGGTGGAGAAGCCCGACATCGCAAGGGCAATCATCGTGGGCGACTTCGCCCCGTTCAACAGACCCGCGTTGATGTACGAGAGCCTGCAAAATCTGAAAGCGGGGCCCGCCATGAATCAGGTCCGCGCCGCCATGAACAGGAATCGCGACGAGATCCTCGAGAATACCTTCACGAGGGGCCTGCCCAGGGAAGCGCAATTCGAACTGTCGCGGGAATTCAGGGACGACGTGTCCCGCGGATGGAGCCAGGGCGCGATGACGGTGGTGGATGCGTTTTCCCACTATTATTCGCACTTCACGCGGGATCAGGACCGCTTCGAATCGCAACTCGCCCGGCTCAAGACCCGGTTGAAGGTGGTCTGGGGCGAGAAAGATCTCTACATCAAGAAAGAGATGGGAACAGAGCTCGCCGAAAGGGTGCACGCGGAACTCGCGCTTCTTCCTGGCATTGGGCACTATCCTCACCTCCAAGATCCGAAGCGGACCGCCGATGAGGTTCGCGCCTCCTTCCGATGACTGCCACCCGCCAAGTTGCTGGACAGCATTGGAGACTCCGTTGCCGTTTGCCTCCATGCTTGGCACAACGGCACGAATCTACTGCGAATCTACGATTGCGAACTTGTGACTCGGGGCACTAGTTGCGAGGCCACTCTGCGAAACCAGACACCGTATCCTTCAGCAGAAACTGCGCCACGACGTCGATCTGGTCCGCCGCCATCAATGGCGGCACGTGGCCGCAATCGTCGAACTGGAAGACGTTGGCCATCGGATTGCGCTTGCGCATCTCGGCGGCGAGATCGAACGACAGCAGATCCGAATGCTGACCGCGCAGAACCAGGGTCGGCACCTTGATGGCCTCCCAATAGGCCCAGAGGTTCAGCGATTGAAACCACGGCAGTCGAAATCCCTTCGCGATGGCGGGATCGCAGAGCAGCGCATAACCCTGCCTGGCTTCGTCCCAGCGAACGCTGTGCTCGGCGAGATGCTGCCAATGCTCATCCGCGAGCCTGCCGTAGGGCGCCAGCACCTTGCGAAAATACGTCTCGGCTTCCTCGATCGTCTTGAACAGCGACGGCATGTTGCCGATGTACTGGCCGATGCGCTGCAGCCCGTTCGACGACACGAACGGGCCGATGTCGTTGATCACGAGCTTGCGCACGATGCTGCCGGGAAAGCCGGCCATGATCATGCCGATCAGGCCGCCGAGCGAGGTGCCGACCCAATCCACCTCGGTGACGTCGAGCCGCGCGATGATCGCGTTCATGTCGGCGCAATATTGCGGCAGTGCATAGTGATCGGGATTGGTGATCCAGCCGCTGCGCCCTCGGCCCGGCGGGTCCGGGCAGATGAGCTGAATGGCATTGTCAGCCGCTGACTCAACTTGTCGGAATGAAGAATTACGATCTTCTATAAGTGCTTGATTTCGGGATGGTGGGCGCAGGGCTCGAACCTGGGACCCGCTGATTAACAGACACGCTATGGCCACTGATCCTTCAAGAAAATTTCTCCGACTGGGCCAAAATCCCACCATTGGAGATCAATGGCTTACAGCGAAATATTCAACCGCCGAGGGCACCTCACGGTTTGGGGACACACAACAAGAGCAGGACGATGAGACCATAGGTCAGTCTGATCTGGCCGGCCGGAATCTTGGGCGCGAGAAGTGGCATCGCCGGCCTCAATTGCCAAAGGAGTGTGTCGACCTGCCCTGAGCGCAAATTGCGGACCTCGCAAGCTACTTGAGTGGGGAGCATTCGGCCGGCGCGGCGAGGAACAGTTCCTGGTTCAACAATTTGGAAGTTCGTTCGAGCGGGCCCTCAGCGTTGGAATAGACATCTTGCCTGTGAGCGGCGTTGCGATAGGCCCAGATATGGAACCATCGGTTGAGCGGACCGATGTCGGACGTGCCGCAAAACACAAGGGCGGCATGTTTCGCGCGGGCCGGCAACTCGGCGCTCCATTTTTCCTGACACTCGGCTACGCCTCCAGGCGAATATTCGTCGATGCAAAATTCATATAGGCTTCCGTGGCTTGCGGGAGCGAGAGCCGGCGAGAAGCCTGCCGGCTTCAGGATCGTCGCGTGCATTTCCGCCAGGTACGGCCGCAGTGGAGGCGGCCATTTGGGAGGCATCATCATCGCATTCCGGATACGGTCGCGCTCTTCGACGCTCGCGTACGGCCACAGATGAACGATCGAATTGAGGCGGCCGGTCAGGGTGTGCCACAGTCCCGCCAACGGTGACAGCGCGGTTCGGTGCTGCAAGTGCTCGCCAAACAGTGCCTCGACGGCAGGCACCGCGCCGGGTTTCAGGACATAGGTACGCATCTCGACGATCATGCCGCCTCCGCTTCTCCCATGCGTGTCATGGCGCGGTTGCCGGCGCCCGGGCGAGGCCAACGGTTTCGGTCTCCGAGACTGGCTGCGATTTTCTTCTTGCCGGGTATGGATATTCGCCGAGACGAAGGATGATCATCACGCTCAGAAGGTTCAGCGCCACGAAGGAAGCGATCGCGCTTCGATAGGAGCCAACGTAGTCGTGAGCATAGCTCGCCACGGAAATTCCGGTCGCATTCCCCCAAGCGAACAGCAAGAAGATGGTTCCCACGACCTTGCTGTAGACTTCCGGTCTGAAATAGCGGCTCACCATGAATGTGATCATATCGGCCTCCGCCCCCAGACTGAAACCGATGCAGAGAGCGGCGACATAGGCCGCGGGAAGCCAGATCGGGCCAAACAGAATGATGAGCAGTCCCAACGTCGCTATCAACAGGACGGCGGCGCCCACATACGGAGCAAGGACCCTGTCGAGACAAAACCCGACCAGTACGCGACTCGAGATCGACGCGATGCCTGCCACCGACAGCATCCCGACAGCTTGACCGGTCGTGTAGCCAGCATCGGTCATGATCGGAACGATATTGATAAGAATGCCCGCTACGACGACCGAAAGAAGAAAGATCGGCGCCCCTATCAGCCAGAACCGCGGCAGGCGGGTGAATATCTCGAAGTAGGAGGGCACGGCCAACGTCTCACTGGATGGCGCGAGGTCGGCCGCTTCCCGCGATTTCGTTTCTGGAGTTCGGACCATGAAGGCAAGCGCGAACAGGTTTCCGCAAAGCAGGGTCGCGGCGAGGGCCATGAATCCGATCCGCCAGCCGTAGTTCGACAGCAGATAGTTCGTGTAGAGCGGGACGAATGAAGCTCCGATCCCCGTCCCCATGACCATCAGACCGAGCGCCACGCCGCGATATTCGTCGAACCATCTGACGATTGCGACCGAGTACGGCATCGCTGTTGCTGCGGCGCTGGCGGCGCCCATCACACCGAACAGAAGGTAGTAGATCCACGGCGAGTTGGGTACCAGACCCAGGCTGAAGATGCAGATCGCACAGATGACGACGAGAATCGCCGTGGGACGGCGCACGTCCCAGCGCAGCAGAACAGCGCCCAGGGGCGCGAAGCTCAGTCCGGAGAAGATGTGCTGGATGGTAAGCCCGAGCGTTGCGGTCGACCGGGCCCAGCCGAACTCCGCAGCGATGGCCTTGGTGAAGATTCCGAACGAATTGCCGATGACGCCGATGCTCACCGCGCAGGCAAGCGCTCCTCCGGCAACCGTCCACCAGCGATTGATCTTGTTGTTAATCATGACCACTCCCAACGCGCGTGAGCTTTTGCCGGCTCAATTGCATGGTCTTTCCATGCCTTCACTTGCGATCTACACCCGGACGTCGCCTGCCTTGCCTTCAGCGAGGCCGACGACCTCCATCAGGCGGCGGCAGCGACCCGGTGGGTTGGGATGAGCGTCCGCCAATGTCCGCTCTGCGGTAGGGGCGCGTCGATTGCGGATACCAGCCCCACATCCGCATGTACGCCGATCGGATCTTCTCCGCGCTCCATCCGTTCGACGGAGTCGAGCAATCGCTTACGGAAGCGAGCGACCGCGAGGTCCGAACCGATGAGGTGCTCCTTGGTCCGATCCTGGATCGGCCCCATCGAAGTAGAGATGACGAGATCCTCGGTTGCGATGCCGCGAAATCCGGACCAGTTGTGGTCCATGAGATCGCGGCGCTGACGATGGAAGTCGTTGCGAGTGAAGAGGAATTGCTGGGTGCGTTCGCAATAGATTTCGGGGTCGTCGAAGCCCATTTCGACCAGCCGGCTTTCCCGGGTGATCGGCTCGCTGCCGTAGCGAACGGTATAGGTAGCGGTGTGCTCGTCGTCGATTGGTATTTCGAGCGCGAGCGTCGCGTTGTTGCGCCCTTGCAGCGCGCCGCCCGGAATGATTCGTCCCGAGGGCATGATGAACGGAACGATCCGCACATTGTCCATCTGACCGGCATGATTCCTTCTGAACGCGGCGTAGTGGTATCCGAACTCGGTATCCTCGATCTCGAGCACCGGCTCAGTGTCGGCGAACGAGCCGACCTTCTCTTCGGACTTGCCGGTCCACTCAGGACGGGCCCCGTTGGTGTGCAGAATGCTCACGTGAGAGCTGTCCAGGCCGCCCTCGACGGTCTGCACCCAGTTCGCATGCGTATCGACCCGGAACACCACACAGTGGTTATCCGGCAGGTCCATGTACTTATAGCGGACGAAAGGCGGCTGCTTTTCCTTCGGCCCCAGATAAGTCCAGACCATGCCGCCGGCTTCGACGACCGGATATGCGGGGGCTCTCAGCTTGGGCGGCCGCTTGTTCGAGGGGTTGTTCATCACCTCGAGTACCTCGCCGTCCGTCCCGAACTTCCAGCCGTGATAGATGCAGCGGATTCCGCAAGGCCGCGCGCCGCAAACCGTGCTCGCTCACCTGCCCGTCTATCCGTCGCGATTGTCGAAAGCATCCGGCGGTGGGTATTGGCTGACGGCCTTCACCGCGCGCACCCAGCTGATCGAGTTCGTGCTGCGCGAGCCCGCCTATCGCAAGCGCATGATGGCCGAGATCGATCCGGCCTATTGGGTGGCGCCGCGCTTGCGCTCCGGCTTTTCATTCAAGGAGCCGATGCAGGGCGCGCACATCAAGACGATGGGGGTCATCAAGCCCTGGGCGCCGCCGCGCTCCTACGGCCTTGTCGTGCGACTGAACGCAGACGGCAAACCGCTCTACTCGGTGCACAGCCGTGTCGACGGCGTCAATCACGGGATCGTCGCGGCGGTCGAGATAGGCGGCGATCTCGTCTTGATCGCCAAGGGGCCGGGCCGGGTCCTGAAATTGCCGCTGGCCGGTCTCGCCGAGGAGTTTTGCGCATGAGCGATACCGTCCTTTCTCTACGCAAGGCGACAAAGCTCTATGCCGGCGTTCCCGCCATCGAGGGCGTCGACTTCGACCTGCGTCGCGGCGAGATCCATGCGCTGGTCGGCGAGAACGGCGCCGGCAAATCGACCCTGACCAAGGTGATGGCCGGCGTCGTGACGCTGACCTCCGGCGACATGACGATTGACGGCGCCGCCGTCGCGCCGAGGACGCCACTGGAGGCCCGCAACCTCGGCATCGCCATGGTGTTCCAGGAGAACAGCCTGGTGCCGACCATGATGGTAGCGCAAAACCTGTTTCTGGGGCAGGAGAAGTTTTACAACCGCCTGCGCGGCATCTACATCGCCGCACAGCAGTTTTTGCAATCGCTCAATTTCGACGTGGCGCCGACGGCAACCGTCAGTGGCTTGGGCGCCGCCAAGAAGCAGATGGTGGAGATCGCCCGCGCGGTGCTTCACCGCGCAAAAGTCATCATCTTCGACGAGCCGACGGCCTCGCTGACACCGGAGGAGAAAAGATACTTCTTCGATCTCGTCCGCGACCTCAAGAAGCGCGGCGTCTCCATCGTCTTCATTTCGCACGCGCTGGAGGAGGCGCTGCTGCTCGCTGACCGGATCACGGTGTTGCGCGACGGCAAGCATGTCGTTACCGACGACGCCACAAAGTTCGATCGCGGGAGAATCGTGCAGGCGATGGTCGGCCGCGATCTCTCCAACACGCTCTACGGCGTGAAGAAGACCAGCGTGCGCCCGGCCGGCGCGCGCGTGCTGACGGTGCAAAATCTGAAGATGGCGCCGATGGTGAAGAACAATTCGCTGTCGGTCTTTGCCGGCCAGATCACCGGCGTGTTCGGCCTCGTAGGCGCCGGCCGCACCGAGACGTTCAAGATCGTCTCCGGCGTCTTGAAACGCGACTTCTTCCACGGCGGCGAGATTTTGTTGCACGACAAGCCGGTGCGCTACCGCGTGCCCGCGCCGGCGGTGAAGGCCGGCATCGCCTATGTCACCGAGGACCGCAAGGTCGAGGGCTTCTTCGAGACGTCCTCGATCGCCCGCAACATCTATCTCGGCCTGCTCTCGAAATTTCCCAAGGGCCGGATGATGATGTCGCGGCGCGAGACCAATGCCATCGGCAAAACCTGGATCGAGCGGCTCAAGGTCCGTGCCATCGGCGACGAGGCCAAGGTCGTCGAGCTCTCCGGCGGCAACCAGCAGAAGGTCGTGATCGCCAAATCGCTGGTGCAGGAGCCCGAGCTGATCATCTTCGACGAGCCGACGCGCGGCGTCGACGTCGGCGCCATCGTCGAGATCCACGAGTTGATCAACCGCCTCGCCGACGAGGGCAAGGCGGTCGTGGTGATCTCATCCTATCTGCCCGAGATCATGGCCCTCTCCGACCGCATCCTGGTCTCGCGCCAGGGCAAGGTGGTGGAAGAATTCTCCGCGCCGGAGGCGAGCGAGGAGAAGATCATGTACGCGGCGATCCACTAGCGGCCGCGCGCGGACTCGGCGATGTCGCGGTTGAGCCGGTCCTTGTGCGTCACATAGAGACCGTGCGGCGCGCAGTAGCACTGATAAGCTTTTGTTAGAAACCTTATCAGTGCAATAACAGGTCCGTTGCGACTATCTACTAGTCACCCACAATCTGACGTCACGGTAGTTTCTGCCTGACCTGGCTAGAAATCACTCCGCTGCTTCAGCGGCATGGCTTTTGAGCTCCGCAAACTTCGCTGCCATCGTCGGATTGGAGCGAGTCAACTTCTTGATCGTCACGTCCTGCGCCTTGTCGTTCGCGAGGCGCAGGTTTCGATCCGCGCCGATCAGTGCATCTCTGGTCCTCTGCAGATGATCAATGGACTTGTCGATCTCGGTGATTGCGGTCTGGAAATTCCTGGAAGCTAGATCGTAGTTCTTCGAGAACGCAGTCTTAAAGGTCTCCAGCTGGTTTTCAAACTGGGTGATGTCGATGTTCTGCGCCTTCACCAGCGCCAGCTCAGTCTTGTACTTCAGCGAGTTGATCGCGGCATTCCGCAAGAGCGTAATCATCGGCAGGAAGAACTGCGGCCGGATGACATACATTTTCGGATAGCGGTGGAAGACGTCGACAATACCGGCGTTGTAGAGTTCGTTGTCCGGCTCAAGCAAGGAGACCAGGATGGCATACTCACAGCCCTTCTCGGTCCGGTCCCGGTCGAGCTCCTTGAGGAAGTCCTCGTTCTTGCTCTTCGTGGCGGTTTTGTCGCTTTCGTTCTTCATCTCGAACATGATCGAGATGATCTCGGTGCCGGCGTCGTCCGAGTCGCGAAAGATATAGTCGCCCTTGCTGCCGGTCCGCGCGTCATTGTCCTTCTCGAGTACGCTCGCGGAAAGGCCATCGAGCGCACCCGGTTGAACTCGGTCTCACAGTGCTGTTCAAGGGTCTCACCGACCATCTTGGTCGATAGACGGGCTTTCATGTCCTTGAGGCGTTCGATCGCGTCATCACGATCCTTGATCTGGGTTTCGTATTTGTCCTTCAGGGACTGCTCGGAGAGTTGCTTTTCAAGATGAACCTGCTTGATGCCGTTCTTCAGCTCATCGCGCTCTTTCTCGATCACACCGACCGCGTCAGTGACGGCGAGCTTCTTCTCAAGCTCGGCGGCCTGGAGCTTGGCCGTCAGCTCTTGGATTTCCTTTTCCTTTGCAGCAGTGATTTTATGCTGCTCGCTGGCCAGGAGTGCTTCGGCAAGCTCCGAGGCCGCCTTCTTTTCACGCTCGGACTCGACCAGCGCGTTCGCTAGCCTGTCCCGCTCTTTTTCCACGGTGCTGAGCGCTTGGCTAACCGCGAGCTTTTGCGCAACGCCGCTTCCCTCAAGCTTGGACTTCAATTCCAGGATCTCGGCGTCCTTGGCGGCAGCAGTCTTCTGCAGATCACTGGTGACCTGGGCCTTGGTCAATTCCACCGCGCTTTGCTTCTCGCGCTCAGCCAACTCCAACCGCTCATGCAGTTGCTCGGCGAAATCGGCGTCACGAACCTGCTTCAAAATATCCGGCATGAAGGCCGGAGAGCAGGCCTTAGAAGAAAGAGAAGCCGGACCGTTCCACGCATATCGCGCCTGGGGAGCCGGCCTCAGTATCGTGCCAGGGCGGACCAGATTCGCTCAACCTGAGTTCTTCGCACTTTGACCGGATCGCTGCCGCGTCCCACGGCCGAGCATATGTCGGCTGTCAGGGGCAGATCGGGCCTAACTTAACAGGGCCAAACCGTCGCGATTGACCCTTAGCGGCCCTTGATGTTGTCCACTGTCTTGGAAAACCAAAGCTTAACCTTTGGTTGCCTAATTGTATCGATGCAATCAGCGAGGACTGGCATGGAGCATTTGCTGCAAATCGTAGCCGCCGGAGCGCTCCTAGGCGTCTTCTACTTGTACATCGCGCTAGCTTACGTCCTTATGTTTGTGGTCAAGATCTGGCCGGTCGTTCTATTTTTTACATTTCTTCTGACTGTCGCCTTATTCACGAGGCGGAAGAAATCGGGGCATAGTTGAGCAAGCTTGGCCCTTGCCCCAGCACACTTGCGATTTCGCCTTCTGGGCCCATCTGCGAAGTTGCGCCTTGTCTGCCCAAGGTGCGCTAATTGCGCCCGAGCGGACCAGATTTGCTCAACCTGAGGTCTTAGCGATTTTACCTCGAACGGACTTTTGACCGTTCTCATTCCGTGCTGGGGTCGCCGTTTCCATTCACCGGACGGCGCTGGCCTGTTTCCGACCCCAGTAGCCTAGTTTGAATTGCTCGGTGGCTTGTTCTGTTTTTCTGGCGCATAAAGATGCATGCCAGAATCTCATCATCGATCCTGTCAATGCGGCGCTGTTTACAGCCGCACCGAGGCGATGGCCCCTTCGCGGGAAATCGCCAGCTTCGACTGCTCGGTTTGTGGCGCAACCATGGAATCGTGGAACACCGCTTGGGTGCCCAGGTGTCGCTTGATAGCTGGCCCCGTTCGTCTGCCTCACACCAGCAACTAGCGACAGGCTGAAGCATTAGCGAGTGATGGCGGAGTCGTTCGGCAATTCGTTCACCATCGTTGAGGTGACCTCGGACGAGGTGCCCTCGACAAAGCAGTTGTGGCTTGCCTTAGCCAAGCCTAGCCAGGCGTTGACATTAATCCTCGCCGCCGTTCCCGAAGGCTGGACAGCCGAAGTTGTTCCAGCAATCCTTACGGAAAAGCAGCAAAAGATGGTCGAGGAACTAAACCTCGGCCCGGGCGACGTTTATAGGATCGATTCAGAATAAGGCCGCCTCAGTTGGCGGCCTCTTTCATTTTCAGCCCACGGTGACTTCCGCTGCTGGCCGATTTCGTTGAAAAAGGCGGCAGTAATCCGATGTATTGGCGCCAGCTTCGAAGCGGCCCAGCGCTTGGTTCGCCGCTATGCGGGCCTGGGGATTTGCATCGGGATCAGCTTGGCCATCTTACGAAGGTTCTGAGCGGTGGCTGCGAGGGTGAACTCGTCACGCGCGCCGTTCGGACCCCTTAGTCGCAGGCGATCGAGCTTGAGAATGCGCTTGAGGTGCGCGAACAGCATCTCGATCTTCTTCCGGATCCTCGCGGAGCGCGCCGCGCGAGTGGAAGCGGAAGCCGTTGCGGCGAGCGCCAAAGCCGAGGCGGCCACCGCCCAGGCGGACCTCTCCAGCCATGAAGCGCTGATCGCCCATCTGAAACTCCAGATCGAGAAGCTGCGGCGCGAACTTTACGGCAGCCGCTCGGAACGCACGGCGCGGCTTCTCGAACAGATGGAACTGCAACTGGAAGACCTGGAGGCCGCCGCAACCGAGGATGAACTGGCAGCGGAGAAAGCGGCGGCGCGAACGGAGACGGTCAAGTCGTTCGAGCGTAGGCGACCTTCGCGCAAACCCTTTCCCGAGCATCTGCCGCGTGAGCGCGTGGTGATTGCTGCGCCGGAGAATTGTCCCTGCTGCGGCTCGGCGAAGCTGTCGAAGCTCGGCGAGGACGTCACTGAGACGCTGGAGGTCGTTCCCAGGTCCTGGAAGGTGATCCAAACGGTGCGGGAGAGATTCTCCTGCCGGAGCTGCGAGACGATCGCGCAGCCACCGGCGCCGTTCCATGTGACGCCGCGCGGCTTCGCTGGGCCGAACCTTCTGGCCATGATCCTGTTCGAGAAGTTCGGCCAGCACCAGCCGCTGAACCGGCAGAGCGAGCGATACGCCCGCGAGGGGATCGATCTGAGCGTATCGACACTGGCCGACCAGGTGGGGGCGTGCACGACGGTGCTGCAGCCACTCCACGCGCTGCTCGAGGCCCACGTGCTGGCGGCCGAGCGACTGCACGGCGACGACACCACGATCCCGATCCTGGCCAAGGGCAAGACGGTCAAGGGGCATATCTGGACCTATGTCCGCGACGATCGTCCCTTCGGCAGTCGTGCACCGCCGGCGGCGCTCTATTACGCCTCGCGGGACAGACGGCACGAACATCCCGTCTGGCATCTTCGCGACTTCGCCGGCATTCTTCAGGCCGACGCTTATAACGGCTACAACGAGCTTTACGCGCCGTCCCGCTTGCCGGGGCCGATCACGTCGGCGCCGTGTTGGGCGCACGCAAGGCGGCAGTTCTTCGAGTTGGCTGATATTGCCGCCAATGCCCGGCGTGGCAAGAAGGCAACCGCGATCTCGCCTGTCGCGCTGGAGGCCGTCAGGCACATCGATATGCTGTTCGATATCGAGCGCGGCATCAATGGCCTTGTCGCTGACGAGCGGCGGCGCGTCCGCAAGGAGCAGAGCGCGCCTCTTGTGACGGCCCTGGAAGCCTGGCTGCGGGAGGAGCGTACCCGCCTGTCGCGCTCGGCCTCCGTTGTCGAGCCGATCGACTACATGCTCAAGCGTTGGGACCGGTTTGCGCGATTCATCGACGACGGACGGATCTGCCTCACCAACAACGCGGCCGAACGCGCGCTGCGCGGCTTTGCCCTGGGACGCAAATCCTGGCTGTTCGCCGGCTCCGAACGCGGTGCCGACCGTGCCGCTTCCATGGCCACGCTGATTATGACGGCGAAGCTCAACGATATCGATCCGCTGGCCTGGCTTGCCGACGTGCTCGGCCGCATCGCCGCCATCCCGCAGGGGCGGCTCCATGAGCTGCTGCCCTGGGAATGGAAACGCACCGCGTCAAATCCCGCCGCCGCTCAGGCAGCCTAACTATCATGTCGGGGCAAAACGGCATCGACGGGCTGCGCGATCTTCTGGCGTGGAATTGGAGTGTCGCCCCCGAACGAACTGGGATAGCGGCATGATGCGCGTCATCGCAGGCTGGCCGGCTCGACTGCGGTCTCAGCGTCTGCAGTATCGGCGTGGATAGCCTCCCGGATCAGCCGCTCCGTCGTCTGCTCGAAATAGAGCCAGAGGTCCGTGTGCAGGTCAGAAAACTGCCGCCACACCACGGTGTCGAAAAAGCGGCGCGGCGCCCTGACCATGATCGTTGTCGAGCGCTGCCGCGGATATCGGAACGGCCGAATGCCATAACGCCGGCACAAGGCGATGAACAATCGGACCGACCATTGGTCCGGCAAGCTGAACTTCATCTCGACGGCGGGATCGCGGCGGCAGGCCTCCTCGAGCTTGGCCTTCAGCCGCTCTGCTGCGGCTTCGGCGGCATCACGTTCTCCCGCAGTGGTCGCGCCGAAATACAGCGCCTCCACCTTCTTTAGCCGCTCCCGAAGCTGCTCTTCGATCAGCATAACCTCGCTCCTTGATAGAAACGAGGCCATCGCACGAACCGGCCGTCAATCGCGGAAAATACGCCGTCCCCACATCATTACACGGCCGACCTGGAGTTCGAACTAGAGTCTCCCGCGGCCTTGGGCGGATGCTTACGGTCTACCCCCAAGAGCCGTCGCCAAGGTGAGGGTTGAGATCGACGGTAAGGGTCAAAGGCTGCCTTTGCATCTGGAATGACCTTGGTCGGCTAACCTCACGGAAGCAGGCATCGGGGCGCTCCAAGCGAAGGTCAGCTGGGGGCCACATCCGGACGCGCGCATTGCAAGAAGAAGCCTATACGGTTCTCACCGGTGCGGTGAGCGCCAGCGCCGCCACGGCATTCGCTATTCCCGGCGCATCTAGCCGAAAGCAAGCAACCGTGGTCGGCGCGTGCGTGATCCGCGCTTGCGTCCATCCTTTGCCGCAGCGGGTACGGCTTGCAGTTATCGTCCCGGCAGAGCCGTGACCTCTCGGGGCGGCTTGATGCGCCAGAACGGATATTCCGCCAATTCTTTCGAATGCTGCCCGAACATATCGATCCGTCTGCTTGTAAACTCCGTAATGATGCCGAAAAATTCAGTTGGTGATCTGATCGTCGCAAGTCTCAGGCCGAATTCAAAAGCAAATTGCACGTTGGCCCGGGCTATCTCAAGAAGCTTCGCTTGATACGCCTGCATGTTTGCCGTCGCTAGAGCAAAGCCTTTCGTTGGATCGCTATCCTTCATTCTCTGACTGAGGTCATCTGCTGGTGCATCCACCCGAGGCTCAGTGATAGGAACCTCGTGTTTAGGATCATCATGAAGCTTAAGAGGCGGTTCAATCGAAACTGCCGCAACAGAGCGAAGAAAATTCTCTTTCGGGCTTCTAACAATGGCCTGCTTGTTCCGTTGAGTCCGCGCGGCCATTTTCGGATTGCGGGCGCGCTTTGGCGCGGTTGCCGGTTTGCGTTTGCTCATCTGACGCTCCAAGAAAATGGGGGTGCGACCACAACGGTCATTTCTGAAAGGACAACAGGCTTTGTGATGTGACGTTCCAAACCCGCGCATTGTTGGAGTCCCGCATGAACTGAGATCAATCGCACGTTCTGCGATGTCGACGATGATTTTAGGTAGCAACTCCAACCAACAGACGTCTAGCTGGCGATCTTACAGACCTATGCTCAACGGCGTCAGTCTGAGAACAATCAGCCCTCCGCTCGTTGTGCTCTCCAAGGACCGCCATAAGTTGCAGCGACTACGCAAGCGTTCATGCCTTGATTTCGCGTGACTTCCTCGAAGCGAACCTTCGGGGGCGGCATCGGCTGCTGCCATTGATAGGCCGTATCGCTGGAGCAAATTGAATGCTCTGGTCACTAGCAGTTTGTGGTGGAGGCTTTGCGAGAGGAAGGGTGCGACGTCATCCATGTGGCTGACGGCGAAGCGGCGTTGTGGACGCTCAAAAGTTCTCTCGCAAAAATCTGCGGCTCCTTTCGAGTTGAAAGCCCGAAACGTGACTTCATCCCGCACGCACATGGCGCGCGCCGCGCTGGCGGATAGAGGCCGGCTTCGGCGACGCCAAGCTGATCCGGAAGCTCGGCGACGCGCTCGAGGACAACCTGAGCGCCCTGTGAGGCCGGACTACCCACCGAGCGAATGCTCGAGGAAGAAGCGCAGCATTTCCCTCGTCGCATCCGGCCCTTGCGGATCAGTGTAGGACCCGACGGGGCTGCCGCCTGACCACGCGTGTCCGGCGCCATCGATGTTCCAGTGTTCGGAGATCGCCCGACCGGCTCCGTCGATCAGGACGGTGCGAATATAGGCATGGCCGTGGGGTACGCGTCCGCGAAATACCTTCGTCGTCGGCCTCGTTGCCCTGGCGGACTGCTCGATAATCTGATCGCCATTCTTTGGATGCACCGTAGTGTCGCGATCGCCATGAAAAACGATAGTCGGCGCAGAAGTTTTGCCATCCGCAATTGTCGTGGAGCCGCCTCCCTGCCGCATGGCGACGAACGCGGAGGGAAGATCGCTCGCGGCCCCGCACGCGAGGCCTGAATGAATACCAACGGCCGCATACAGATCGCTGTACGTTGCGCCCATGATTGCGGCGGCGGCCCCGCCCGCCGACAGACCCGCGACGTATACGCGCTTCGGATCGATCGCATAGTCGCGCATGATCTGGCGGGTAATGCCGGCGATCATCGAGGGCTCGCCCCCGCCGCGGCGCTGGTCGCCGGTGCGAAACCAGTTCCAGCACTTCGACCGGTTGGCTCCGCTCGGCTGCTCAGGATAGACCACAAAGCAATTCTGCTCTTCCGCCAGGAAGTTCATCCGAGTGCCGGCAGCGAAATCGTCCGGCGACTGGGTGCAGCCATGAAGCATGACGATCAGAGGAAGCCGTTGTCCCTGACAGCGGCTTGGGATGAACAGCTTGTAGGTCCGGCTTCCCGCGGCGTTACTGAAGGTACCGGTGATAAACCGCGTGCCCTCAGGCACGATGTCCGATTGGGACAGAGGAGCGCGCGTGATCGGACTTCGCAGGCCGAGCCGGGAAAAATCTCGCATGCCGTCGAGCGGTAAGGAGCGTCTGCGTCCCTGAGCAGAGCGGGCCGGCGAGATCTGCGGAGCTTCCCGCTCCTCGACGACGTCGGCCGTGGCGTCGATGGTAGGCGGATCGAGCCGCGGGAGCCGACCCTGAGCGGCGCCGCGAAACTCCGGTCTTGGAGCGCTACCACCCTGTAGCATGCGCTGCAGGAGCGCGGTGGCCTCGACCAGTTGGCCGGCACGCGTGAGACGGGTTGCTTCGCGGACTATGTCTTGATTCAGCATCGTTCACCTCGTTCTGTCGGCGAGAGCGGCCTTGACCGCGGGAGTGGCATGGAGTGCCCCCAGCACCGAGATCGACGCGATTGTGGCGCGAGCCAACTCGGGAGTGACGTCCTGGGCGATGGTGGCTAAACCCAAAACATTGATCTGCAGCATTTCGCCGGCGCGCCGCGCCGCTTCGAGATCCTCGCGAGTGTAGTTGCGCAGCCCGAGGTCCAGGTTCTTCCGGACCGTGGATTGTCTGACGACCTCCGCGTGGCGCTCGAGCTGGTTCCGGATTGCTGTCCGGATGAAATCGGTCCGGTTCGAATAGAACCCTTCCTGCACCATGAGATCGACATGACCGAGGTCGACATAGCCAAGGTTGATCGTGATCTTCTCGGTGTCGGGGATCTTGGGTCGCAGCTCGCGCACATTATCGGCCATAACTAACATCCATCCTTGCCATCCTCTTGGATGGTCCTCGGATGGTATATAGATGCTCCCCGGCGCCTTTCAAGGGATTGAGTGGATAGACCCGCGCCCACGGAGCTCCTGACGTCGCGCATGCGGGGAAGGACAACGACCTCTGCCGCGACCGAAGCTCGGGAGAGGGACACCCGCCGGTGAATTTGGCTGAAGCCCAACCCTGCCTACGGGCGGAGAATGGGAGCGTCGCCCGTTCCGACGAAGGGCTATGGCTTCATCCAGCCGGACGAGGGCGGCCCCGACGTCTTTGTGCACATCAGTGCGGTCAAGAAGGCTGCGAGTCGAGAGCGGGGCGCCTAGGTAAAATGTCCGCGGAAAATCTGCGCGTCAGCTGACAACCGGCACGTGGATGTCCCTTGCGAAAATCTAGGTTGGCAGGTCCCGAATGAATGTGGGCGCCCAATGGGCCACCCCCCAAAAACAAAAGCAAGCCGCTAAGGCGGAACAACACTTTGGCCTCGAAATTAAGCCCCCATGGGAGCTGTAAAGGACATCCGCAAGCAGGCTGAGGTGGCCGAAAAGGCAGCCGCACGCACTGCTGACACCTTTGTGGCAAACCAGATGAAGACCTTGGCCGAGGCATTCCGGGCCCAGGCCGATACCATGAAAAAGAACAAAAAGAAGAAGAAGAAATGAGTTTCACCATCAAAGGCATGTGCAAGCACGGCGAGCTGGCGCACCGGAGGAAGACCGCCGAAGCGGCCCTTACGAAGGCCAGGGAGCTTGCCAAGATAGGCTGCTACGACGTCCATATCATTACCCCGGAAGGCCGGGACTACGCCTCGTCCGAGTTCGGAGACCTTCCACGATCGGGCGTCGCATGGCGGCCTATTCAAAAAACCAACACCCACCCGTGAGCTGGGCCTCGACAATTTCGGGACGACCTGGCCGTCACCACCCCTCGTCCTTAAGGCTCGAACCTGGGACCCGCTGATTAAGAGTCAGAGATTTTCGAAATCATTTCAGTTGCTTAACTGTAAATCCCGTGGTTTCGACGCCTGTTGAAACCAATAGGTTATGGGCAGATTGTAAATCACAATTACTGCTAATTTCGGTTCTCCTAGGCGTTCAGTCGGTCCAGTCCATCATGGGGAAGTTTGAGCTAACCGCAGCCAAGAAGATCGAGGCTGATCAAGAGTGGTCCGCTTTGCGCCAAGACCTGCCAAGGCCGTTTCTGCGACGCGGGCGATCACTCATCTGGCTGAGTTCAGAGCATGTTGACGTCAGTGCGCCTTGCCGAGCACGAAAGTGAAGGGGACAATGAAGAGATCATCGCCTCGGTCGTCACTGACATGCAGAACCCAGTCACGCCAATCATCGAAGCGGCGTTCCCAGGTGAAGGATTCCACGACGCGCGTCGCATGATCCCGCGCCTCAGCGAGATCGTCCACTACGGCGCCGCAATAGTCGACGAAAACTTTCTTGGTGTTGGAGCAATGGAAATGGACCTGGGGCATTTTCGGCCTCCTTCAGTGGGACGACTTGCCTAGCTGCATCTTCGGCTCCTGGGACCTGCAAGCCGCGAGAACGACGCACCTTCCTTCGCTTCAACACAACATGAGTGCGCCGGCGGCACGTTGCTCGGATTCAGTCAATGGGAAGGTGAGAAGGAAGGAAGACCCTTCGGCGGCGCAAGACGCATGAACGAAACCACCCAAGCTGCCGGCCAACTCGTCGACAATCGTTAGCCCGCGACCGCGCACACTGAGATCAGATGCCGAGCCATTGTCAGAGACCGCGCACCTTACGACGTTACCTGCGAGCAGCAACTTCACTTTCACTTCCGGCTGTCTATCGTCGAATCGAGCATGTCATGCCACATTGGTGAGCAGCTCGGATACGATCAACCCAAGCTTCCAGCAGCGTTCGCCCTCAAGCCGCAAATCTTCCGCCGAACACAAGAGACGTATACTCAGCCGGTCCAGTCGGTATTTCGTGATGGAGAAGCAAAGATGCTGGAGGTACCTTGCGGCGTCGGTCAGGTGCCCAGGATCCGGCATGCGTAGTGCCTTGTGAACATCAGCGTAATCATGGAGGAGGTCTACCACATCGAGGAGCGCCGCCTTGACTGCCATGTCATCCGACGCCACCGCTTTGGCTGAAATCGTGCAGATAGTGCTAGTGAGCTCGTTATTTACTCTGTGGTTCAACTCACGAAGAAGCAACGATCCATCGGGATTCGGTAACGGTGCAATGTGCTTTGTCATTTCGGGCTCCAACGATCTTTCTCTCTGGCACGTGCCGCAGGACCAAGCAGGGAGCACCTATGGCTCCACGCCGCGGCGCTCCAATTCGGTCTTTAACGCGTCAAAGAGGATCTCGGTTGGCACCATTGCAAGGCTCGTCCAGAAGATGATCGCGGCGCGTGAGGCGATTAGGTAATAGGTCATGCGGAGGCTCCTCCTAATGCGAGATTCCGGTTAGTCGAGAGATTGGAACGTGACACCGAGGTCAGCAGAACCTTGCTTCCTCTTGATGCTGCTTGGAATGCCAGAGGCAGCTTTGATTATCTTGTCCATTGCTGATCCATTTAGACGGTTGGTTTGGTTGAGATTGGTCGAGAGCAGTAGTCGTCGCCGAAACTTTGAGTTATTCGCGCGGGTTATGACTGGACAGGCTTGCGCCAGGAGCCGCTTACAGAGGCGCGTCAGGCGTCAGCGATCAATGAGGCGATGTCCTCGAGCGGACGCCGGCTGAAGTCCTTCGCGAACTCGCCCATGATCTTGCCTCTCAGGTCGCGGTGGAAATGCTTGCGCATCTCCCCCAGGGTCCTGGGGTCGGATACGACGACCAGGTGTTTTATGGTCCCGTCCAGGCTGAGCTTGTTAAGGAACGAAGCCGTAGCTGCCGCGAAGTCGTCCTCGTCGAGCCGCCTGCCATCAGGGTTGGCAGAGCTGGTGTGATGGCGCGCACCCGAGCCTGAGTGGGCGGGCGGAGGCGGAGCCGCCGTGATCTCGACCAGATGCACCCCAGGTTTCACACCCGTATTGCGGAACAGACGGACTGTCTCGCCATCAGCGACTGCTACTGTCGTACCCGTAGGTAGAATCATCGAAAGATCTCCTGTTCACGATCCTGCATAAGCGCCCGGCGGGCTATGATACTTGCATGCTGGCGCCCTGCGGCGCCTCTTCGATAAGCTCCTGACGCGAAGGTCCCCAGAGCAGGGCAGTCCCAACGACGGCCGAGACAATCGATGCAGCGAATACGGCGATCTTGGCGGCCGACAAGTCGGAAGCGCTTGGAAACGCCTGCCCGGCGATAAAGAGCGACATCGTAGAGCCGATACCAGCGAGGGCTCCCGCCCCGGCCAACTGCCGCCACGTGTACTCTGCCGGCTTGACGGCTATGCCTGCGCGCACGGCCGCAGCAGCCATGAGGAAGACGCCGAGCGGCTTTCCTATGGCGAGGCCAGCAACGATCGCGGCCATGAGCCAGCCATGCCCAACAAAGACGCCCGGATTGATCGCCACCCCCGCATTCGCCAGTGCGAAGATCGGGAGGACAGCGTAGCTCGATCGCGCGCCGGCGTGCCGCAGCAGCCGGTCGGCCGGCGATTCAAGTCTGTCGAAGATTGCATCGAGCGCGTGCAGCGCCGGGGTGGAGGGGCCGTGCCTGAGAACCTCACCCTCGTGCCGGGCCTCGGAGGCGATGATGGTGCTGGCCTGCGTCATCAGGGCAGCCAGGTTGGCGGGCGGGCGCGTGGGAACGAACAGCGCCAGTACCACGCCGGCCAGCGTCGCGTGGAGACCGCCCGCGTAGACGAATGTCCACAACGCGATGCCCAACAGGATGTAAGGCGAGAGAAGGTAGACTCTCGACCGGCTCAGCAGCGCCAGCGCGACGACGACCGCCGCGGCGGCGGCCAGGTATGCCGGATGCATATCGCCGGAGTAGAACACAGCGACGACGACGATCGCACCGATGTCGTCGACGATGGCCGCCGCGGTGAGGAAGATGCGCAGCTCGACGGGAACGCGGGCGCCCATCACGGCGATCAAGGCAATCGCGAACGCAGTATCGGTCGCCATCGGAACGCCCCACCCGTGCGACCACGGCCCCGCAGGGATGACCAGCGCGTACAGAAGCGCCGGCACGACCATGCCGCCGAGCGCGGCGGCGATCGGAAGCGCTGCGGAGCGGCGGCTTGCGAGATGACCAACTGTCATCTCGCGCTTCACTTCCAATCCCACGACGAGGAAGAACACCGTCAGCAGGCCGTCGTTGACCCAATGGAGGATGGACATCTGAAAGGCTGCGTCACCCAAGCTCACGCCGACCTCCTGGCGCCAGAGCGCCTCGAGCGACGGCCCGATCGGCGAGTTCGTCAAGACCATCGCCGCCACGGTCGCGAGGACCAGCAAAATGCCGGCGGACGGGCCCCAGCTCGCGAAATCCAGGGTTGCCGTACGGACGCGGTGGCCGAGAGCTGGTCCGAACCGCCGGGCGCTATCCATTCGACCAGCCGCAACGCCAGCAAGACCGAGTCGGCAAAGCTGCTCGCTGTCTTCGTCCTCGATACCAATGACGGCCCTCTGACCGCGCCCATCAAATAAACCTTCAGACGCATTGAGATGAACGAAGGGCCGTCTGGCGTAGAGGATCGTGCCGTAGCGCGGCGTGGCGGGGGAGCGAATCGAACCCCCGACCCGAACAAGCCGTTTCTGGTTCTGCAGCAGCGGCGACGGACAGAACAGATTGTCCGTTTTGCTCGCCCCAACATCCTATTCTACGACGAGCACGTCATCGACCTGTACCATCGGATCTGCGCCGCTGTATCGAATGGGGGTGACGGTCAAGGAGATCAAACTCCATCGCGTAGCGCACCAATCAGCGGAAATCACGGAACAGATTGCGCTTGATTGAGTCCGCCATTGGCTGAATGGAGCCCACGGCCCTCCTGCGTGAACCGGCGGGACGTCCAAACGATTGCCCGCGGCCCGTGGCATTCATCGGTGATGAGAACGCCCCCATCACAGCGCTCCCGCCTAATTGAAATGGAAGGAGCAGCGCCATGTCGCGGCGACGTCGATTCAAGCAGAGCCAGTCTCTAGAAGAACGTCTCGGTCAGGAAGCAATACGGCTGCGAGAACAGGCTAAGAACCTTCCGCAAAGCATGAAACGCGAGCACCTATTACGCAAGGCACGGCAGTGTGAGACTGGCTCGCATATTAGCGAGTGGCTGAGATCACCCGGGCTTCAATCACCGAAGTAGGAACAGATTCTCACCTTCCATCTTTCCGTATTGAATGAGGGAAGGTGCGAATGCCTCGCTATTATTTCGACCTCCTCGACGGCGACGCGCTCGCCATCGATGAAGAGGTTTAGAACTCAAAGACCTTCGAGCGGTGCAGGCCGAGGCCGCCAAATCGCTTGCAGACATGGCCCGTGACGCCGTGCACACTTATCCCCCTACGGCAGGCAGTCACCGCATGGCGATCGAGGTTCGGGACGAGACCGGGCCCGTCATGCAGGTCAAGTTCACCTTCGAGATCGAGAAGCGGAAGCGGTGAGGCCGCCTCAGCTGGCGATTAGGAACGACTCCTCGAGGGAGACATTGAGCAATCGGTCTGTGGCGCGATACCCGACGCTTCGTCCAGTTTCGCACCATCCACCCGGAACGGCCTGTCGTCGGACGCGCGTCTGACGGTGGGCCGGTTCTCGTTTAAGGCCCCCCTGCCGCCGGAAGAAGAATGAAAGAGGCTGTCAACCTAGGCGACCTTACTCATCGGCCGCGCTCGTCACGATTGTGCTGATTCAGCGTCGACGCCGGTTCGCCGAAACGGAGGACGCGGAGCAGGTCTGCAAGGCGTGGGCAGATGCGAGCGAACATCCCGATCATAAGGCCGCGTCCTGTCCGCTGCCGAGAACTACAGCGCGCAATTGCCGAAACCAAATCCGTTTGACAAGCAACTGTGACTGAAACCGGCCGCTGAGCGGCTTAAGCTAGCCCAGGATGCCGATCGCAGACGGAGACCGCCTTTTGACGCACCTATCGCGTGACATTTGGTATTTTGTGGCGGCCATTTTCTGGACCGCTGTTGTAGTTGGCTGGCTGATCCTTGTCATGGTCGCAGCGTAAGGGCTCGCCAGCGTGAACCGGCGGGCGTATGTGAGGTGCCGGATCAAGCCTGACTGAATCTGGCTTAGTGCTTCGGCTCGAAACGAGCGATCCGCCGCGGTCCTTCCCAAAGCTCTACCGGGTGAACATCGACAAGCTGTTCGGCCATTAACTTGGCGTTCTCCTCGGTAGCGCAACCTGGCTTTGTACCGGCAATGGTGGTCGCGGAAGCAGGGTCGTCGCCTTGTCCCATCGTGCCGGCGAGCAGCGG
>NZ_JAFCJM010000006.1 GCF_018130955.1 Bradyrhizobium liaoningense | reverse complement strand
AGCGAACCGCCGTATACGGACCCGTACGTACGGTGGTGTGGGAGGGGAGGAGCTGCGAGGCTCCCCCCTATCCCGATTCAGGCTGCGCGGTTCGAGCCGACCATGCTGGAGAGCAGCTTCCAGCAGGTGGAATTGAAGCTGAGCATCGCGCGGCCGGCCCGGAAGGGCGCGGCGGCAAGCTCGGCCAACTCGGCTTCAGGCGTCTTGGTCAGATCGATCGTTCCGGTCGATTCGCCATGACGGAACGCCAGATGCGCGCCGAACTTCCGCGCCAGCGCACGCATCGCGTGGTTGTCCGCGCCCGTCGTGATGCGCAGGCTCTTAAATCCTTTCCAGCGCGCTTCTGCGATCAGGCGGCGGAACAGCACGCTGCCGACGCCCTGGCGGCGCGCGGAGCTTTCCACGCTGAAGGCAACTTCAGGCAGGGAATCGCCTTCCGGCGGATGCAGCTCGGCCGCGCCGCGAACCATGCCGTCGACGATATAAGCGACGATCACGGTGCCGTCGTCCGCGCAGCGGGCGGCGTAACGTTCGATGAAGCTGTCGTCGAGAAAACCGTTGAAACGGTCGTGCCTGCTTTCGGGATCGAGCCTCAGCAGATGATCGCGCAGCAGCGGCAGTTCTTCCTGCTGGATCAGGGTCCGCACATAGCCCGACACGGGCTTCGTACGGACGGTTTGTTCAAGTGCCACGTCATAACTCCTCTTGGTGTCCCTCGAGGAGGCGTTCGAATCCCTAGGCCCTGCATATTGTGCGTCGCAGCATCAATTTCAAGCCCAAGTTAGCGGCGGCGGACGTGACATTTCGTTAACAAAATCAAGGGCCCGTGATCATACGAGGACCATCTGGGTCTGGGTCACAACCGCTACCAATTTACCGTCCTCGGTCTCGAGCCGGGTCTGCCAGACCTGGGTCCGCCGTCCCCGGTGAATCGGGGTCGCGGTCGCAACGACCGTGGTTCCCACCTTCGCGCCGCCGATGAAATTGGTCTTGCTCTCCAGCGTCGTGGTGCCCTTGGCGTCCTCCGGCAGGTTGAGCACGGTTGCTGCCGCGCCGACGGAATCGGCCAGCGCCATGATGGCGCCGCCGTGAATGGTGTGGCCGAGGGTGCAGAGCTCTGGCCTGACTGTCATCCGCGCTACCACGCGATCCTTCTCGGCCTCCACGAACTGCACCCCCTTGAGCTCGGCGAACGGCATTTTCATCGCATGAAGTTTCTCAAGCGGCGTCATCGGTTGTCCTCCCAATCTCTTGAATGCCCAAGGTGAATTGCCAGGCTCAGCAAAGCAATGACGTCTGAGGTCATGGCCGTAATGACATGAACGCCGAGATTGGGGCATATGCTCACCCCATGCGTCACTTCCCGCCCCGCCGCATCGTCTGCCTGACCGAGGAGACCGTGGAGACGCTGTACCTGCTCGGCGAGCAGGACCGCATCGTCGGCGTCTCCGGCTATGCCGTGCGGCCACCCCAGGTCCGCCGCGAGAAACCGCGGGTGTCGGCGTTCATCTCTGCGGACATTCCCAAGGTCATGGCGCTGGAACCGGACCTGGTGCTCGCCTTCTCCGACCTCCAGGCAGCCATCGTCGCCGACCTCGTCCGCGCCGGCATCGACGTCCACGTCTTCAACCAGCGCGATGTCGCCGGCATCCTGGCAATGATCCGCACCGTGGGCGCGCTGGTGGGATGTGCCGAGCGCGCAGGCCATCTTGCTGACGGCTTCGAGCAGCGGCTGGCGCAGATCGCGGCAACGCCCCGGCCCTCACCGAAGCCACGCGTCTATTTCGAGGAATGGGACGATCCGCTGATCTCCGGCATCGGCTGGGTCTCTGAGCTGATCGAGATCGCCGGCGGCGAGGATGTCTTTCCAGAACTCAGACATCGGCAGTCCGCAAAGGACCGCATCGTCACGCCCGAGGCGGTGCGCGCAGCCGGGCCCGAGGTGATCCTTGCCTCATGGTGCGGCAAGAAGGTCGTGCCCGACCGCATCCGCATGCGTGACGGCTGGGACGACATTCCCGCCGTGCGCGACAATCGCATCGTCGAGATCAAGTCGCCGCTGATCCTGCAACCTGGACCGGCGGCGCTCACCGACGGGCTTGATGCGATCGTTGCAGCGTTGTGGCCGGAGCGCGTGTGACGCGTCGCGCAGCGACGGCGCGCACAGGCGCCCCCTCGTGCAAGTTCGTGGCGGATCGCCATCGGCGTCTTGGCGATGGCAGCCGCCGCCGAGCGCAGGTGACGGCCCGTGCAGAGCATGGTCGCCGCGCTTTTTCCATCGGGGCGTCCCTTCGTTTTCATCGGCATGGCGCCGTCCGAGCGATTTGACGAAGTCCTGCCGGAGTTTCGCGCAATGGTGGCGAGCTTTCGCTCGAGAATGTAGCGCGATCCCCGACGTCACCACATTCACGGTATTCCGGGCGCGATCCAACCAAACCATCGTTTAATTGAACGGGAACCCGGTCCCGACTAAGCAAGAACGCCTTCGACGTGGTGGGATGGATACACTCCTGTGGATTCTGTGTCTTCGGCATTGGATTGGCGTGACAACACAGCGGATGATCCCTAGCTTTTTGGAGTTGGGCGCGCATTTGGGGACCTATAGGTGTTTGACTCTGGCATAAGCCGGATGGCTTTGCGTGGCAGTCGGCCAGGACGAGATGTCGCCGGCCCCGCGCCAGGCATTTCATTCGCTTTGGTACGAAGCGCACCGATGCAAATGCTGCGCGTTACACGGTGCAACACGACCGTCGTCCTGGATATTTACACTCCGTCCGGAGAAGCAGGTACTTTCCTGCGATGCCGCATCGAGCTGGACTCAAGACATTGGCACTCGTCTGGCCATCAGCGGCTGGCCCAACAGGCTGCGAACCATCAATCGTCTGCATTGGCGATCCTTGCAATGATGTTGCTGCTTGCCGTGTGCGGCTGGATCGTCGGCGGAGCCGCGGGAATGCAGCGGGCGCTCATGGAAAGCGCGCCCCACCCGGATGGAACAGTCATTACGCGCGAGAACATGTATCGCTGGTTCGGCGCGCGCCTGCTGTCTTCCGTCGAGGTGCCGGACCTGTTTGCGATTCTGACAAAGGTCTGCAGCCGCGCCGGCCTGGTCCGGTTACCCGAGCTCTATTGTCTGCCGGCACCGGGCGACATGAATGCCTATGCGCTCGGCGGACCGGAACGCAGCGCCATCGTGTTGACCGAGGGACTGCTGCGCGGCATGACGCGCCAGGAAATTGCCGGGATATTGGCCCACGAAGTTGCGCATATCCGCAACAATGACGCACGGACGATGAGCTGGGCGACAGCGTTGCGTCGCGCGATCGATTGGACATCGCTCGCTGGCCTCACGCTGCTGCGGACGCGGCATCATCACGGTGGCATGACGTCAAGCCTGCCGCTGGCGACGCTGCTGAGCGCAGCTCCGACTCTCGGTCAGCTCCTTGGGCTGGCGCTGTCGCGCGTGCGCGAGCTTGATGCAGATGCCACAGCGCTCGAATTGACCGGCGACTCGCGGGCGCTCATCGCCGCACTCGACAAGCTGGAGCGCCATCATACTGGCGCTGCGCCGATGCGCACGTCTGCGGTCGCGCATGACCCGATGCGCTTGCTTCGCAGCCATCCCGCCACCTCAGAGCGCGTCGGCACTTTGCTCAACCTCGCCTACTAGCATTCGCGTCAACGTAGGCCGATGCACATCGGAAAGATCGCTGACCAGGCAAAGAGTGCTGACAAGAATCCGCGCGACTCGAAATTTGATCGCTGCCAAAATATCGCCGCGCTTCCGCGAAACTATTCGGGCTTAAGCGCGTTCTCGCGTTCAATTGCGCACGTTGAAGAATCGGGAAGAAGTCAGCGATCAATCGCAGAGCGTCTGAGCGGACGTAAGTGGCTGGCCTTGAGGACATGGCCGTCAAGAAACGACAACCCGCTCCCACATCTCTCAACGGCTTTCGTTTTGCCGCCCTAAATATTTCCATCCGCTTGTCACCTCGGGGAGCGCAGCTCGCGTGCCTCAAAGAAGAAGGTGTCGTGTGGCTCCGTCTAGCATCTGAAATTGGCAGCTGACGGATCGCTGTTGCCATAACGACCGCGCATGCGGACGGTTTCGTAGGAATTCGGGCTGAGGGCATCCACCATCGCAAGGAGGCAAGCGATGACTCATTCTGACACCCTGCAGCAGAACCTCGGGCATTCCCAGTTCGGTCCGCAACAATGGGGATGGAGCGCATTCGGTTCGCAAGGCGGGCAGCCCTATGGAGGATTGGGCCAAGCAGCGTACGGACAGCAATACGGACAATACGGCGGTCAGCCGACCTTAGGCGCATTTGGATATGGCCCTGGCTGGGGAGCCCAACCGATGGGATGGGGTCAGCAGTGGGGTGGACAACAGCGCCAGCTTTCGCAGCAGGATGTGAGCGAGGTCGTGCGGCAGCTCGTACCGGCGCTGCCTCAAATCCTTGCCCAGGCGCAAACTCCGTTCGGAGGAATGGGCTATGCGGCCTTCGGCCAGTCGCCGCGGCAGCTAAGCCCGCAGGATGTGAACGAGGTCGTGCGGCAGATCCTGCCCATCGTGCCTCAGATCGTGGGAATGCTGCAAAGCCAGCCTTATATGCAGCACTCCGCCATGCACGGCGGCGCTGGTTTCGGTCAATTCACAGGCCTCGGTCAATTCGGTTCCGGCCATCCGGCGCAGACTTGGGGGGCACAGGCCTCTCCCGCGCAAACTTGGGGGTCGCAGTTCGGTGCGCCGCAATTCCAGGCGGCGTTCGGCGGTCCCACGGCTTTTGGCCAGCAGCGACAACTGACGCAGCAGGATGTCGCCGACATAACCCGGCAGCTGATGGGCATCATTCCTCAGGTCATCGGTAACCTTCAGTCTTATGGCCAGCAGCGGATGATCTGACTGCAATTCGCCGCAGATCCGACGGCAATCGGCGACCGCCGCCACAGGCGGCGGTCGCGCATGTTCACGCTTCCTCCGAAGGAGATCGCTCATGTCAGATTCCAATCCTTTTGCCACAACTGGGTCGCAGCAGCGCTCGTCCGACATTCAGCAGCTTGCAGGCCTGCTCGGCAATTTGATGCCGCTGCTCATGCGCCTGCAGTCGCAAGGTTTCGAGCAGCCGTTTCGGACCATGCCTGGTAGCTTCCCGATCCCGAACCCGGTGCTCGATCATCAGGCTTCGGAAAACATGATCGGAGACATGCTCGCAGCAACCCTGCGCTCGCTCTCTGCCTATCTCGAGGCCAACGCTGCGCAGTATGCCGGCCTGGAACATTGCGGACCGATCGTTACCCAAGCTGCCAACCGGCTTGCCGAGCGGGACTATGCGCAGGCCTTCAACCTGATCTGGATGTCCTATCGCGCGATCGAAACCCTCCGCGCGGCCGATCCCCGTCTTCCGTTGCCGCAACGGGCTTCGATCAATCAGCCTCAATCGTCTGTCCACTAAGAAACGGAGCCGACGCATTGGCAGCAAGTGGGGGCACGCTTCCGCCTTCGCTCTTCGAGCTACGGCGGACAAGTCGCTTTGCCATCCCGCGAATCCGCATCTGCGCTCACGTCACCGCATTGACGACTTGATATTCCGGCCGCCGCCAGACCTCACCGGAAATCACCTCCTCGATGATCTCGGCCGCCCGGATGATCTCGGCCTCGCCAATGTAAAGCGGCGTGATGCCGAAGCGCATGATGTCGGGCGCGCGGAAATCGCCGATCACGCCACGGGCGATCAGGGCCTGCATGGCGGCGTAGCCGCCATCGAAGGCGAACGAAACCTGCGAGCCGCGCTCTTCGTGCACGCGCGGCGTCACCAGCTTCAGGGACGGGCAGCGACGTTCGATTTCTGCGATCAGGAGGTCGCCGAGCGCCAGCGAACGGGCGCGAACCTCCCCGATATCGACGCGGTCCCAGATATCGAGCGAGGCTTCGAGCGCCGCCATCGCCAGCACCGGCGGTGTACCGACGCGCATGCGCTCGACGCCGCCGGCAGGCTGGTAGCCGAGATCGAAGGCGAACGGTTTTGCATGGCCCATCCAGCCCGACAGCGCGGCCCGCGCGCGATCGCCGTGGCGCGGCGCGACGTAAAGGAAGGCCGGCGCACCGGGGCCGGCGTTGACATATTTGTAGGTGCACCCCGCAGCGAAATCCGCACCGACACCTGCGAGATCGACCGGCAGTGCGCCGGCGGAATGCGCGAGGTCCCACACCGTGACGATGCCGAGCGCACGCGCCCTCGCCGTCAGCTTTGCCATGTCGTGGCGGCGGCCGGTGCGGTAATCGACCTCAGTGATATACAGGACGGCGATTTCCTCCGACAGCGCGGCCTCGATCTGCTCCGGAGCCACCAGGCGCAGCTGGTGCCCGCGCCCCAGCGTCGCGATCAACCCTTCGGCCATATAGAGATCGGTTGGAAAATTGCCGGTGTCGGACAGTACGACCCTTCGCCCTGCGTTCATGTCCAGCGCGGCCGCGAGCGCCTGATAGACCTTCAGCGACAGCGTATCGCCCATCATCACCGAGCCGGCTTCGGCCCCGATCAGGCGGGCGATGCGGTCGCCGACGCGGCGTGGCTGCACGTACCAGCCGGCGGTATTCCAGGCGCGGATGAGCTCGTCGCCCCACTCTGCCCTGATCACATGCGCGACGCGGTCGGCGACGCCCAGCGGCAAGGCACCGAGCGAGTTGCCGTCGAGATAGATGATGCCATCAGGCAGATGGAAGAGCGCTTTGGTATCGTCGTAGACGCGGAGGCGGGTCTCGGTCATGGCTACAGCTCAAAGGATCGTGCGCACGCGCCAGAGCTCGGGAAACAGCTCGATTTCCAGCATGCGCTTGAGATAGCTGACGCCGCCGGTGCCGCCGGTGCCGCGCTTGAAGCCGATGACGCGTTCCACCGTTGTCACATGGTTGAAGCGCCAGCGGCGAAAGTAGTCCTCGAAGTCGACCAGCTTTTCGGCAAGCTCATAGAGCGTCCAGTTGGATTCCGGCGCCTCGTAGACGCGGCGCCACGCCTGCAATACGCCCTCGTCGAAATGATGGGTGTTGCGGACGTCCCGCGCCAGCACGGTCGCAGGCATCTCGAGTCCCCTGCGGTGGGCGAGCCGCAGCACCTCGTCATAGAGGCTTGGCGTGGCGAGCTCCGCCTCGAGCAAGGCCATCACGTCCGCGTCGTGTGCATGTGGCTTTAGCATCGCATGGTTGCGGTTGCCGAGGAGATATTCGATCAGCCGGTACTGGTGGGACTGGAAGCCCGAGGACTGTCCGAGCCGCGAGCGAAAATGCGTATACTCGCTCGGTGTCATCGTGCGCAGCACGTCCCAGGCATTGTTCAACTGCTCGAAGATGCGCGAGACGCGGGCGAGCATCTTCATCGCTGGCGGCACCTCGTCGCGCGCAATCGCGCGGCGGGCGGCGCTGATCTCGTGGATCGCAAGGCGCATCCACAACTCCGAGGTCTGATGCTGGATGATGAACAGCATCTCGTCATGCGCGTCCGAGATCGGGTGCTGCGCGCCGAGCAGCGCATCGAGCTGGAGATAGTCGCCGTACGACATCTTTTTGGCGAAATCGGTCTCGGCGCCTTCGCTGGCGGGATCGTAGCCGCTATTGGTCATGATACGTCCTCCGATCCCTGCCCCGCCGTCAATCGAGGCCCAGCAGGCTCTTCGTGATGGCGGAGGATGGATCCTTCAGCCCGTCAACGACGGTGAAATGGTTATGTCCGGACTCGACGACGAGTCGCGTCAGCACATCGAAACCGGTCCACACGTTCGCCATCAGCTCCGCCTGGCGGATGAATTCGGGGCGCTCGCTGCCGCCGACCCAGGCCGTGAGCGGCGATGGTCCGCGTGGCATGTGCAACGCGGCACTCTCCAGCGTTGCTTCCTCAAGGCTCATGCCGAGCGTGTCGTTCATTTTGGTCTTCAAGAGCGGACGCAGATCATGCAGGCCGCTGATCGACAGCGTCGATGCGACGCGGTTGTAGACGGCGGGTTCGAGGCGACCATCGTCGCAGAGCATGCGCGTGACGAGATGGCCACCGGCGGAATGGCCGGCTAGCCGTATCGGGCCTGACACCTGTGCTGCTGCGACGGCGATGGCAGCGGCGATCTCGGCGGTGATGTCAGAAATGCGCGCGGCCGGCGTCAGCGTGTAGCTCGGCAGCGCGACCGTCCAGCCATGGTGCCGCGCGCCCTCGGCAAGATCGGTCCAGAACGATTTGTCGAACCGCATCCAGTAGCCGCCATGCACGAACACGACGAGGCCCTTGCTGTCGCCGTCGGGCAGGATCAGGTCGAACCGCTGCCGCTCGCCCGGCCCATAGGCGATTTCAGGCTGGAAGGATTTGAGCGCCGCACGATAGGCCGCCGCCCGCTCCGTCCACAACGCCGGCAGCTTGTCCGAGCCCGGCACGTGAGCCGAGTTGGCGTAGGCATCGTCCCAATCGCGCATCGCTATTCCCTCGCGGACTCGGTGGTCCGGGCATAGTCTGCCACCGTCGCAGCCGGCGGAACAGTCTTTATTTTAAGCTTAAAGCAATTGATTGCGCCACACACTCGGTGTCGTCCCGGCGAAGGTCGGGACCCATACTCACAGGGAGGAGTTGCCGTGCGCGGCTGACAATCACGAGTCTTCGCCAAACTTCTCCCTGGGGTTATGAGCTCCGGATCAGCGCTTTCTTTGTTCGCTTGTCCGGGACGACAGGTGAGAATGGCGCGGCGAGCCCTACGCCTTCTCCACCCCGCACCACTCCGCGATGAACAGCGCAGTGGCCTTGGTCGACTTCTTCAGCGACTCCAGGTCCACATATTCGTTGAAGCCGTGCATCTCGGCGCCACCAGCGCCGAAGCAGAGGCTCGGGATGTCATAGTTGAGGCCATAGAAGCGCGTATCCGTGAGTGCGGTGAAGACGAGGTCCTCAACGGCACCGCCATAGACGGCGTTGAAGGCCTTGCCGAACGCCGCCTCAGGGGCAGCCGAGTTGGTCAGCTCATAGCCTTCCGACAAGAAGCCCGACCACTCGACCTCGGGCGGATTGTTGGCGAGGAAGCCGTGATTGCGGGCGGCGGCCGACACGCAGGCCAAAATTTCCTTCTGATGGTCGGCCACCGACCAGCCCGGCAGCACCGCGATGCGGCAGTCGACCTCGCACCAGGCCGGCACGCTGGAGGCCCAGTCGCCACCCTTGATGATGCCGGGGTTGAAGTTGATGGGATGGTTGAGCGCCTTGAAGTGGCGGTCCTGCCTGGCGCGCTCGTTCCATTCGATTTCAAGCTTTTGAAGCGCCTGGATCAGGTGATAGGCGGCCATGATGGCGTTCGAGCCCGAGCCGGCATGCGCGACGTGCACGGGATAGCCGCGCACCTTCAGGCGGAACCAGATCACGCCGACCTGCGACCGCACCATCTTGCCGTTAGTGGGTTCGGGAATGAAGCAGGCATCGGCGCGATAGCCGCGCTGTAGCGTCGAGAGCGCGCCGACGCCGGTGCTCTCCTCCTCGATGACAGACTGGAAATGAATCCGCGCCGTCGGCCGAAGGCCCGCGGCCTTGATCGCGTCCAGTGCGTAAAGCGCGCCGATGGTGCCGGACTTCATATCGCAGGCGCCGCGACCATACATCCTGCCGTCCTTGACGACCGGCGAAAACGGCGGCGTCTCCCAGAGGTCCAGCGGGCCCGCCGGCACCACGTCGCAGTGTCCTTGCAGGATCAGCGATTTGCCGCCGTTGCTCCTGGGGCGATAGGTGCCGACCACGGTGCGCGCCCTGGAAAAATCGTGCTCGATCGGGCCGAAGCCGCGCAGGTCCTTGAGGTCATCGACATCGATATGCCAGTCGTCCACCTCGTAGCCGCGTTCGCGCAGGAGATCGCCGATCATGTCCTGGCACGGGCCCTCGGCACCGCGGGTCGAGGGGATCGCGACGAAATCGCTTGTGGTCGCAAGCTGGGCTTCGAAGCCGGCATCGACGGCGTCCAAGATCCTTTGCTGCGTATCGGCATCCATGCGGCTGCTCCAATCGGTCTTTTCTCGTTATTGGGAGGCCGCAAGCTATCCGATTTCATCCCGCCGGGTACTGCAGAAAATAGGCATCCCGCAATGCATCTTCGAGCAGTCGGCCTTCCCTGTAGCCATTCAACGTCTCGGGCCGCGTAACGCCGGGCAACAGCCGCGAACAAGGCTCGGGCGCACCGAGCACGGTGCGCACCGGAATGCGTTCGGCATAGATCGGCAATTCGTAGTCCTCATCGTCATCGGCCACACCCTTGGCGCGGACCTTTGCCGAGGCTTCCTCGACCTCCATGGCGATGAAGGACGTCGCCTTGATCTCCTGCGTGTTGCTTTGACGCAGGCTCGCGGTGCGGTCCGGAAAGAAGCGGTCGACCATGGCGATGACCGCACGCTCCTTCTCCTCGGGGTCCGTGACGAGATAGGCCGAGCCGAACGCCATCACCGCGCGATAGTCGGCGGAATGGTTGAAGCCGCAGCGCGCCAGCACCAGGCTGTCGAGATGGGCGACGGTCAGGCAAACCCGCTGCCCGCTCGACTGGTTGCGCAGCATGCGGCTGGCGCTCGAGCCGTGCCAATAGAGCTTTGTGCCCTCGCGCCAGAAGAAGGTCGGCGTGCAATAGGGCTGGCCGTCGATCACATAGGAGACGTGGCACATCATCGAGGCGTCGAGGATGCGGTGGACGGTTTCGTGATCGTAGAAGCCGCGGTCGTGGCGCCGCTTCACCTGGTTGCGCGATGAGGTCGGATAGGACGCGAGGTTTTCACCGTCGGACACGGGCTGACTCCTGTCGGGTTTTCGATCTTGAAGCCAGTTGTAGCGTTCGATTTGGTCTGCGATAGTTCCAATTCCATGCAAACTATTTCAACCAATTTTGGAACGTCGCCGGGCAAGGCCGAGCTGCCGCTGGATTTCACCGGCGCGCACATCACGCAGGGCGCCTCCTCGGCGCATCGGCTGTACCAGGCGCTCTGCGAGATCATTGTCGGCGGGCTGGTGAAGCCCGGCGAGCCGCTGCCGCCGTCGCGGACACTTGCCAAGCAGACGGGTTTTCGGCGCAACGCCGTCGTCACCGCCTATGAGCGGCTGATCGCCGACGGCTTTGCGGAGGCGACGGTAGGATCAGGCACCTTCGTCGCCGCGCGGATCCCGGCGCGCGCCAGCGAAGCGCGAAAGCCGAAAGTCACGGTCGAGGCACCCCGGCAGGGCGCGTTCGCGCTCGGCTGCACCCATATCGACGAGCGCGCGCTGCAACGCTTTCGCGGCTTCGTCGGCCGGCGCATGCGCGCCTTTGGCGACGAGCATCTGCACTATGGCGATCCCCGCGGCAGCCGCGAGCTGCGGGTCGCGATCGCCGATCACCTCTTGTCGGCGCGGGGCCTGCGCTGCGATCCCGAGCAGATCATGCTGACGTCAGGCACGCTGCACGCGCTGCGCATCGTGCTGAGCGCAATCCTCAAGCCCAACGACCAGGTCTGGTGCGAAGACCCCGGCTACCCGACTGCGCGGAAAACCATTGCGCATTGCGGCTATCGCGCCGTCTCCGTGCCCGTGGACGAGCACGGCCTGCGCGTCGCCAGGGGCCGCACGGCCGCAACATCGGCGCGCGCCGCCTATGTCACGCCGTCGCATCAGTTTCCGCTGGGCGTGCAGATGTCGATGACGCGGCGGCTCGAACTGCTCGACTGGGCCAGGGAAGCCGGCGCCTTCGTGCTCGAAGACGATTATGACAGCGAGTTCCGCTACGACGGCGCGCCGCTGATGTCGCTCGCCGGGATCGATCGTCTCCAGCGCGTCATCTACATGGGCACTTTTGCCAAGACGCTGTTTCCGGGTCTTCGCATCGGCTATTGCGCAGTCCCGGAGCAACTGATCGGCCAGGTCGCGGCCGCGCGCGCCGCGCTCGACCGCTTTCCCGCGACGCTGATGGAAAGCGCCGTCGCCGATATGCTGAACTCGGGCGCCTTCGCGGCGAACCTCAAGCGGGTGCGAAAGCTTTATCGCGAGGCACGCGATGCGCTCGCCACAGCGTTGCAGGACGCGTCCGACGGACATTTGTCGGTTCCGGTACCCTCGCAGGGCCTGCATCTCGTCGCGCGGTTCGATCCGGCGGTCGAGCTCGTCGTTGCCTCCCGCGCGAAACAAGCCGCCGGCGCCGAAGGCTGGCTGCTTGCCGACACGTTTAGCCGCGCGCGGCCCCTGCCCGGCTTCGTGCTGGGATTTTCGGGGCATCAGGTTCCGCAACTGGTGACCGCGGCCGAGAGGCTCGCAAAGGAATCGCTCATCGCCTTGCGCGCCAGCGCGCGGCGGCGGTGACGATGGCTGACTATCAGAATCGCTGGCAGGCCCCTAGATTGCGGCATCGCTCCCGGAGCCCCGCACCATGCTCGCTGTTCGCTCACTTTGCCTGACCGCCCTGCTCGCGGCGCTCGCGACATCGTCGGCGCACGCCCAGACGGTCGGGCGCGAACAGGACATTCGCAATTTGCGGCTTGGCCAGCGCGTGCTCGTCGATGACGGCACCTGCCCTGCGGGACAGGTCAAGGAAGTACGCGGCGCAAAGATGACGGAAAGCGGCATCACTGTGACGCGCAACTGCGTGCCGAGGATTGGCCCGAAGACCAAATGACTGAGGCTTACTGCTTCGCGGGGTCGAACATGCACTGCAGCGTCGGCTTGGCGATCTTCGTGAAGGTCGGGCCGATCTCGCTCTGCTTGGACGGCGGCACCCAATCGGTCTCGATGGTCGGCACGCCGGTCTCGCTGATGCCACGCAACAGCGCCTCACGCAGATCGTGATCCTCGACGACCGCCGCGGCATGGTCGTGCAGGCAGCCGCAAACCTCTTCAGGATGCTCCCAGCGCCCGAGCATGTGCGGCGCGCATTGGCGCACGAATTCGCCACGCGGGTCCGGTAATCGGTTGGGAGAGCGCACCTGCGCCTGGACTGAACTGATCGTCAGGAGGGAAACGAAGACCGCGGCGCAGAAACGATGAAGCATGATGGCCTGATTTTCTTGTTCCGATCAGAAGCGCGACGCCACCACGATCGCCTGGGACGGAGCGATCGGAGCGCCGTTGTAGGCGAAGGTGCCGACGCCCGGCAGCCCGCTGTCGGCCGAGCCGGCGAGCGAGGAGCCGGCGAGCACAAAGCCGAAGGCGAGGATGAAGCTGAGCGCGCGCATTGATGACGGTCTCCGGGTTCGGTCGGACGGCGTGGCGCCGTTGTCGTTGCGGCGGTGATAACCATGGGCCGTTTCGGCCGTGATGCGCCAAAAGCGGAAAATGGTTTCATCTTCGTGAGAATTGTTTCGTCGCGCCTCTGCCGACGAAACATTGGCTGAAAAAAGCCAATCATTTCAGGGGGCGTCGCTCCGCCCCCGCGCGGCCAAAAATCGGTTCCGATGCAACATTAGGAGGCTGTGGATACCGCGCCGTCATCTCGGAGATTCACGGGCTTCATCGGCATTTTACGTTTCTATGCGCAAAAGAAACGCAAACGAAGGATTGGTCGCGCTGAACCGGGGATGTCTCGGCGACGACCGAAGCCTTCGACACCAACAAGTCCGGAAAACCGGGCTCGCAGTTTGAGGGATGGCCAAAATGATGGCGGGAAAGAGCGCAACGGCGCGCGACACGGACCAGCCCGTGGATCGCGGCAATCCGAGATCGACCTATTCCACTGCAATGGCGTTGCAGGCGCAGCGCGCTTACGAGGCTACGCCGCAGATGTTCGTGCGGCTGACCGGCTCGCGCCTCGCCAAGCCGCGCGCGGCAGCCGTCACGCATCGTGCGCCGGCCCGCGCCTGATCGCTACTGCGTGAAGTAATCTCCGCACTTCTGGACGTTCGCGTCCGCCGCACCCCACGGCATGATCGGCACGGTCGAAGTCGAGTTCTTCGGCGATCCCTCGATCAGCTTGTCGGAATAGACCATATAGACCAGCACGTTGCGCTTGGCATCGCAGCCGCGCACGATCTGCATCTTCTTGAAGAACAGCGAGCGGCGCCTGCGGAACATGTCGTCGCCCTGCTCCATCTTCTCCTTGAACTTGATGGGACCGATCTGGCGGCAGGCGAGCGAGACGTCCGAGACCTCTTCCGCCAGGCCCAGCCAGCCCTTGAAGCCGCCCTTTTCCGGCACCGTGAAATGACAGGCCACCCCCTCGACTTCGGGGTCGTCGAGACCATAGGTCGCAAGCTTGTCGTTCGGGCTCACCCATTTGAACACCGTCGAGCGGCGGAAGATCAGGTCCGGCTCGTCCGCGGCCGAGGCGGCGCTTTGCACGGCCAGGAGCAACAGGAATAAAGCGAGCCCTTTCAAGCTGATGTCACGAAGGCCGAGGAAACTGGATGACATAAAATTCTCCGGTAAGACGCCTTCGGCATGTAGGTGCGCCGGGCCCGGCCAGGAAGGCGGCAGGCAGTTCCCGGGCGGCCGCCGTTTACCGCAATGTGAGGCTTTTTTGCTACGGCTTGGTCAAAAGTAGCTGACTGTGAACCGCTTCACTGGTGAACGCGTACCCCCTCTGCAACAACTAACCACTGATTGACTTCATGGATTCGAGAATGATTGGCGTGAACGGGCCCGGTTTTCCTGCTGCAACGACGCGGCTGTGGCGGCTCGCCATTTTCACCGCGGCAGGTGCGTTCGGGACGACGGGCCACGCGGAAGCTGCCCTGTATTATTGGCCTGACTACTCCGCCGGCGCCTACTACTCCCGGCAGCCGTCCCCCGAGATGCAACGGCCGAAGGCGCGCAAGCGCAACGCGGTGTCGAAAAAGGACGTCGCGGAAAAGGAAACCGGCGCCAAGCCGCAAGGGCCGCTCGTCATCGCCGTCTCGATCGAGCGGCAGAAGGTCACGGTCTACGACTCCAACGGCGTGTTTGCGGAGTCGCCGGTGTCGACCGGCATGAAGGGCCACTCCACGCCGATGGGCGTGTTCAGCGTCATCCAGAAGCACAAATTCCACCACTCCAACATTTATAGCGGCGCGCCGATGCCGTACATGCAGCGCATCACCTGGTCGGGTGTCGCGATGCATGCGGGCGTACTGCCGGGCTATCCGGCCTCGCACGGCTGCATTCGCATGCCGATGGCGTTCGCTGTGAAGATGTGGAACTGGACCAAGATGGGCGCGCGCGTAGTCGTTGCGCCCGGCGAGATGTCGCCGCACAGCTTCTCCCATCCCTTGCTCGCAACGCTGCGCGTGCCGCCGCAGCCCGCCGCCAGCATCGAGCCGCAGACCAACGTCGCCGACAAGGCCGACAAGGGCGCCGAGATCAAGAGCGCGAGCGCCGAGCCGCTCATCGAGCTGCGCTCGAGCGTCGGCCACGTGGTGTCGGATGCGACCACCGGCAATGCGCTGGCGCGCGCGGACATGCCGATCGACAAGGCTTCTGTCGAAGACGCTCCTCAAGCGGAGAGCACCAAAACTGCAGACGCATCCGACGCGGTCAAGCCGCAGGCGGCCGAGGCTCCGGCCAAGACCGACGAAGCAATCGCCAAGCCAGCCGACGTTGCGAGCGCCGAGGCAAAACCGGCGGACACCGCGGACGCGCCGAAAACATCCTCGGTTGAAAAGCCCGCCGACAAGATCGAGCCCACGACCGCACAGGCTGACGCGACCAAATCGGAGCCCGCCAAATCTGAACGCGCAAAGGCCGAAGCCCTCGAGGTGAAGAAGCCGGACGCAGCAGCGACCGCCACGGCACCGGTCCAGCCGGACGCGACCGACGCCAGGAAGGATCAGACCCGGGTCGCCGATCCGGCACCGGTCGCTAAGCCGGAGCCGCCGAAGCGCGCCGGCCAGATCGCCGTGTTCATCAGCCGCAAGGATTCCAAGCTTTATGTGCGGCAAAACTTTGCGCCGCTGTTCGACGTGCCCGTGACCATTGCGGCGAGCGACCGGCCGCTCGGCACGCATGTGTTCACCGCTGAGGTCGACAAGGCGGATTCCAACGCCCTGCACTGGTCCGTGGTGTCGCTGCCGGTGAACGTCCGCTCGGCCGAGCGCGAGGACGAAGGCCGCACCGCCCGCCGACAGCGCATGACCGCCGCCGTGATCCCGGTCGCAGCAAAGCCCGTGATCGTGCCGAACAGCCCGGCCGAGGCGCTGGACCGCATCCAGGTCCCCGCCGACACCATGGCGAAGATCAACGAGATGCTGACCACGGGCGGCTCGATCATCGTGTCTGACCAGGGCATCAATCAGGGCGAGACCGGCGAAGGCACCGATTTCATCGTCCGCCTGCGCTAGAGCGATCAGGCCTGGCATAACGCGTTGTTGAGCGCCACAGCCCCATAGGGCGCGCTAGGATGCGTCTCCAGATCAATCTGGGGACGAGATCGCCATGTTGGACCGCAGGGGTTTTGTCACCGCAGCGCTTGCCGCCATGGCTGCACCGGCTGCGACACCTACCTTCGCACAGAACGCGGCGATGAGCCGGATCCCGGCTTACGCCTTCTCCTTCCCCGCGCTCTCCGGCGATGACATCCGCTTGGCTGCCTTCACCGGACGCCCACTCATCATCGTCAACACCGCCTCGCTCTGCGGCTACACTCCGCAATATGCCGGCCTGCAGGAGCTATGGAACGAGTTCCGCGAGCGCGGGCTGACGATCATCGGCGTGCCCTCCAATGATTTCGGAAGCCAGGAGCCGGGCGGCGTTACCGAGATCTCGGAGACCGCGCACCACCAATACGGCGTTACCTTCCCGATCGCGGCCAAGACCACTGTGGTCGGTCCCAAGGCGCATCCCTTCTACAAATGGGCCGCCGAGGCGCGGCCGAAGGAGGTTCCGCGCTGGAACTTCCACAAATACCTGATCGGGCGCGACGGCTACATCGCCGAGGTGTTTCCGTCGGCGATCGATCCGACCGACACGCGGGTCAAGACAGCGGTCGCCAAGGCGCTCGCCGCCAGCTGATGCGAGAGGACTGGGCACAATTCGCATCCGGTCGCAAACGGCCGTTGCATTGGCGATGGCCCACCATCTAGGTTAGGATCAAGACAAGATATTCGTGGGCGGGACAGGTTCGACCAGGGGCAAAAAGCTGCGGCCGAACAACGGGATCAATCCATGGGGACAACGACCATGCGAGTTGCGGCAAAACTGATTTTGGCAAGCGCTGTTACGGTGGCGATGGCAAGCGCGGCTTGGTCGCAGACGCCGGCCGCCAAACCCGCGGCTGCAGCCGCGCCGCCCGCAGCCGCAGCGCCGGCGGCGCAACCCGCGGCAGCGCCAGCTCCGCAAGCCGCAGCTGCCGCACCGGCCGCACCAAAGCAGCCGCCGCAACCCGCACGCGCGGCCTGCACCACCCAAGGTGCACTCGGCGTTGCCCGCACCGTCGAGATCGACACGACCGGCGGTCCCGGCTTCGGCTTCGAGCATTTCAAGGAGCTCGACTTCCTGAAAGACCATGAGGTCGTCCTGACCTTCGACGACGGCCCCTGGCCGAAGAACACGCCCGCGGTGCTGAAGGCGCTGGCAGACGAATGCACCACCGGCATCTTCTTCCCGATCGGCAAGCACGCAACCTACGAGCCCGAGATCCTGAAGCAGGTCTACGCGGCCGGCCACACCGTCGGCTCACACACCTGGTCGCACGCCAATCTCAACAACAAGAAGCTCACCGAGCAGCAGAAGAAGGAAGAGATCGAGAAGGGCTTTGCCGCGGTGAAATGGGCCCTCGGCGGCGTCTCGCCGTCGCCGTTCTTCCGCTTCCCCGCGCTCCAGCATCCGCCGGAGATGGTCACCTATCTCGGCAACCGCAACATCGCGATCTTCTCCTGCGACCTCGACTCCTTCGACTTCAAGGCCTCCAAGCCCGAGAAGGTCGTCGACACCGTGATGAAGAAGCTCGAGAGCAAGGGCAAGGGCATCATCCTGATGCACGACTTCCAGAAGCATACCGCCGAAGCGCTGCCAGCCCTGCTCCAGAAGCTGAAGGCCGGCGGCTACAAGGTGGTGGCGATGCGGGCCAAGTCGCCGGTCGCGACGCTCCCTGAATACGACCAGGATCTGCTCAAGGACGTCAAGCTACCGACCGTCAGCCAACGTCCGGTCAACAGCGTCGTGACGACGGTTTCCGAATAGTCCGAAATCATTGTCGTTTCAGATCGAAGGCTACGTCATCGTCTCCGCGGACGGCATGCTGGCCGATCCGTCCCACATCATGCCTGAAACCCTGGTGTTCGAAGGCGACAAGCGCTTCTTCGAATCCGCGCTCGATCGTGCCGCGCTGATCGTGCACGGCCGTCGTTCCCATGAGCAGCAGCCGAACTCGCCCAGGCGCAGGCGCATCATCCTGACGCGCAAGATCGCATCCCTCGCGGTCGATCCGGAGATGCCGAACGCGACCCTGTGGAATCCGGAAGGCGCTCCCTTCGAGGAGGCGGCGGCTTTCGCCGGCGTCGCCTCCGGCATGGTCGCGGTCATCGGCGGCCCCGTCGTGTTCGACATGTTCATGGACCGCTACGACACGTTCTGGCTCTCGGAAGCGCCCCATGTGCGCCTGCCCGGCGGCGAAGGCTGTTTCGTCGGCGTTCCCGAGCGCACGCCGCATCAGGTGCTCGCCTCGCATGGGCTGAAGCCCGGCGCGCCACAGATGCTGGATGCGGCGCATGAGGTGACCGTGACGCCGTGGCGGCGGGGGTAGACGCGCCCGCTTTTGCGAGGGCCTACGGGGCCGCCAGACACAAAAGCTCGAAAACAACCCCATGCAAAGTAGAAGACGCCGACTTGCTGCCGCACCTTGCGGATTTCACGAAGCCATTGATAGGCCCGACAAATCGGCCATCATAGCGCAAAATACACTGCGCAAACCCGCTGGCCCGCTCACATCGCCGCCTGATACATCTTCAGGATCGCATCACGCCCGAGATCGCGCGGATTGTTGTCGAGCAGGCGGCGGATGGCATGGGCCTCATCGGCCATGGCGCCAAGATCATCCCTGGGCACGCCGAGCGCGGACAACCGCATCTCGATGCCGAGATCGGCACAGAAGCGGTAGGCGGCATCGAATGCGGCCGAAGGATTTTTGGTCGCGGGAGCACCGAGGGCCTCGAGCACGGCGCCCGTCTTGGCCTCGACCGCCGGCATGTTGAACGCCAGCGTGTGTGGAAAAATCACCGCGCAGGCCAGACCATGGGCGATGTGATGACGGGTACCGAGCGGATAGGCCACGGCATGGCCGGCCGTGGTGTTCACCGGCCCCAGACAGAAGCCGCCATAGAGCGAAGCCAGCGACAGCGCCGCGCGCGCTTCGCGGTCCGTGCCATCCCTGACCGCGCGCGGGAGATAGCGGCCGACGAGCCTGACGCCTTCGAGCGCGTAGAGATCGATGGTCGGATGCGCCTTGCGGCTGGTGAAGGCCTCGGCGCAATGCGCCAGCGCATCGACGCCGGTCGCCGCGGTCACCTGCGGCGGAACGCTCATGGTGAGGTCAGGATCGACGACGGCGAGATCGGCGAGCATGAAGCGGCTCTGCACGGCGAGCTTGTTGCGGCTCGCGGGATCCGTCACCAGCGCGCGGATGCCGCCTTCGCTGCCGGTGCCCGACGTCGTCGGCACCTGGACCAGCGCGACGGCGCGGCCCGCCACCTTGTCCGGCCCGACGACATCGGCAAGCTTCTGATTACTGGCGCAGAGCACGGCGACGAGTTTTGCGAGATCCATCGCGCTGCCGCCGCCGAAACCGATCACGAGATCCGGCCGGGCCGCGCGCGCCACACCGAGCGCCTTCTCCAGATTGGGAACATCGGGCTCCGGCTTGACCTCGCCGAACACGGTCACCTCGCCTGGCAGCGCCAGCACATCGACACGCGCGGCGTTGAAGGCATCGGCCACAACGAGCGGACGCCGCACGCCCTTTTCGCGCGCGAACCGCGCCACCGCCGCGATGGTGCCGGATCCGAATTCGATCACTTCGGGGCTGATGAGCTGGATCGCTGCAGACAGATTGGTCATGATTTTCGTTTTGGCTCTCGTTTCCGAAAAGATGTCAGGCGCGCGCCTTGCCGGCGGCAAGGCGCTCGGCATATTCGATCGCCTCGATCATGCTGCGCTCATTGGCGATGCCCTTGCCGGCAATATCGAAGGCCGTGCCGTGGTCGACCGAGGTGCGGATGATCGGCAAGCCCAGCGTGATGTTGACGCCGGACAGCTCCTGCCAGCGGCCGGTGGCGGGATCGACCTCGAAGCCGAGCAGCTTGACCGGGATGTGTCCCTGGTCGTGATACATCGCGATCACGGCGTCGTACTGGCCGGCGCGCAGTTTTACGAACACCGTGTCGCCCGGGACCGGGCCGACGATGTTCAATCCGTCGGCAACCGCCTTCGCGATGGTCGGCTCCGAGACGTCGATATCCTGCCGTCCGAACAGGCCGCCTTCGCCGGCGTGCGGATTGAGCGCGGCAACGGCGATCTTCGGCTTCTCGAGACCGAGCCCGCGCAGCGCCTTGTCAGTGAGATCGATGACATAGCGCAGACGCTCCGGCGTCAGCCGCTTCGGCACGTCCTGGAGCGCGACATGGGTGGAGACATGGCTGACGCGCATGTTGCCATGGGCGAGCATCATCACCGAACCTTTGACACCGGTGAGCTCGGCGAGCATCTCGGTATGGCCGGGATAATGATAGCCGGCCTTGTTGAGCGCTTCCTTGTTGAGGGGCGCAGTGACGATCCCGCCGATCCGCCCCGCCTGCGTCAGGCGCACGCCCTGCTCCACCGCCTTGAAGGCGAAGCGGCCGCCATCGGCTGTCAGGACGCCGGGCTTGATCGGCTCCCCCTCGTCATCGGCCTGGAGGAAGCACAGGTTCGGCCATTCCTTGTCCGCGGCGTGCACCTGGGGGATATCGAGTTTCACGGCAAGTTGTGCTGCCGCATTCTTCAATGCCGCGCCGCTACCGATGATCAGCAGCCTGAGATCGCCGGTCTCGATCCGCGACCGCAGCTTCTCGCAGGCCTTGATGATGATCTCCGGACCGATGCCGGCGGGATCGCCCATGGTGATGGCAAGATGCGGATGGGTCATGTGTGTTGGCTTTCGATGATCAATTGATTGTCCTGCAACAGCGTGCGCCACAAGTTCGGCGCGCCGAAGGCACCGGATTTCGAGATGACAGCGACGCCGTCCCAGCGGCCGCCGCGAATGATCGAGCACGGCAGGCCGGGCATGATGCGCCCGGTCACCTCGAGCGCCCGCGCGCCGAGCGCAGTGCAGACGGCCCGCAAGGTTTCGCCACCCGCGACGATCAGCGTGCCCGGCGGCCCCAGCGCCGCCGTCAGCGACGTCAGGCCGCGCGCGATGCGGCGCGCCGCTTCACCCCGGGACAGGCCGGTCGCGAGGTCGAACTTCACCAGCGCAACGCCATCCGCACCGAGCTCCGCACCGAGCTTGCGGCGAACCAGGCCGGCATTGTGGTCTCCAGAGTTGTCTTGGCCCGTTTCCGTAAGTGCAATGACGGCGTCGGCGCAAGCCGCAAGCTGCGCCGCCGTCGCTGATTGGTCCGATCCGAACAGCCCGAGGACCGGCTTGCGCAGGACCGACGACGCGGACGCATCGCTGCCGCGCGCGAGCGCGCCGGCGAGCCCACCGCTGCCGCACCACAACACCGGCTGCCGGGTGCTGCGTCCGATCGCGACGATGCGATCGAGATCATCTTCGCTCTCCGCGTCGAAGACGCTGATGCCGGCAGGCAAATCGGTGTCGAACCGCCCTGGCCGCGCGTCAAGACCTTCGGCTGCGAGCTGCGCCAGCAGATTGTCGCCGACCCGCGACCAGCTCCCGTCCTGCGCACGCGCATATTGCTGACTGCCGATGGTGCGGCGCCCCTGATAGGCGAAAGCCGGCGCCACGATGCAGGACGTCCACGGCCCCGTTCGCAGGCACGCGCCGAGCTCGGCCGCCCAGGCGCCGCGCAACAGACTGTCGACCTTCTTGTAGGCGATCGCTGCGTCGCCGTTGTCGGCGATCGCCCCGTCGGCCAGCAGCGGCGCCAGGCGCTCGACGATCGCAACGCTGTCAGCCTTGTCGCGCTCGCGCGTGCCGGTATCGACCGCGAGGCAGGCTGGACGTCGCGAGGGCAGCGCCTCCGCCCATGTCACGCCGATCGCGCCGCACACGCCGACGAACTCGGCGGCCGTGTCCAGCGCACCGGTCAGATCGTCGGCGAGAAGGCGGAGCGATGGCCTCACACGGTTTCCTTCTGGGGTGCCGCAGCCAACAGCTTGTCGGCATTCTCCTGCGACAAGGGCAGCAGCGGCGGCCGCAGCCGGCGCCAGCCGGCATGGCCGGTCTGCTGCGCCAGCAACGTCTTGAGCGTCGCAATCTGCGCGAACTGGGACGCCCGCTCGCGCGCCTTGATGATGCGGTTCTGCGCCGCCTCAAGTGCTGTGTCATCGTCGTTGTAGTGACGGAACACGTAAGCGAGCTCGCGCGCCACCAGGTTCGAGGTCGCAGTGATGCAGCCGGCGCCGCCCTTCCTGAGCAGCGGCAGCAGCAGCGGATCGGCGCCCGCCAGCACCGCAAAGCCCGGAAACTTTTCGATCATCGCCGTCATGTTGGCGAAATCGCCCGAAGAATCCTTGATGCCGACGATCGTGTCCGGATAGGCCGCGCGCAGCCGCGCGATCACCGCGTGCGGGATCGGCTGATGCGACATCTGGGGGATGTGATAGAGCACGACCTTGAGCCTGGCATCCGCGACACGCTGGATGACCTCGCTGTAGGAAGCGTACAGCCCCTCCTCGGTGATGTCCTTGTAGTAGAACGGCGGCAGCATCACGACGGTGGTGACGCCGAGCGACAACGCATGCCGCGTCAGCTCCACGGTTTCCGTCAGTGCCGCCACGCCTGTCCCCGGCAGCAGTTGCGACGGCGCGATTCCTGCGCTGACGACGCTCTCGATCAGCGCCTTGCGCTCGCTTGATGAGAACGAGTTCGCCTCACCCGTGGTGCCGAGCAATGCGATGCCGTCACAGCCTTCGCTGAGGAGATGGCGACAATGTTTGGCGAATACGGCATGATCGGGCGCAAGATCGGCATCCAGCGGCGTCAACGCCGCGCAAAACACGCCTTTGGGCTGAACATCCACGGTGAAGCTCCTCCATTGGCATCCGGCCGATCCACTGGATTAGCTTTGGATCGGTATCCGAACAATTGTTGTCAAATCTTGCGAAGCTGATAAGCTTCGTCATCGCAGCCGTCAAGCGAACAACCCAAGCCTTTCCAGCAGGGCTGCGTCCCTGCTTGCCGGACCTGCCGAAGATGAGCGCGGATTCGCGAGAAGTTCCAACTCTTTCCATCGCGAGACGACGCGCCGCCCGATGAGAGGAACGAGCCTTGGCCAAGACTGTCTCACCCGCCGACAATCCCAAGAATTTCGTGAACTCGGTGGCCAAAGCCTTCGCGGTGCTGAAGAGTTTTTCGGCCCAGGAGTTCGAGCTGACGATCACGGAAATCGCCGAACGCGCCGAGATGGACCGCGGCACGACGTTCCGTCTCGTGCAGACGCTGGTCAAGCTCGGCTACCTCCACGCCAATGAATCCCGCCACTACCGGCTGAGCCTGAAATGCCTCGATCTCGGCTACACCGCGCTCAGCGCCGGCAATCTGCGCGGCCAGGCCGAACCGCTGCTGCGCGAGCTGGTGCCGGCGCTGGGCGATGCGGCCTCGCTCGGCGTTCTCGACGGCAGCGACGTGGTCTATCTCGCGCGCGTCTCGACCGGTCTCGACCGCCACAAAATCGACCGCCGTCCGGGAAGCCGCATCAAGGCCTATGCGGCCGCGCTCGGCCAGGTGATCCTTGCCGGCTTGCCCAAGGAGGAGCAGATCGCGCGGCTGGAGGCCACCGAGCGCATCAAGCTGTCGGAGCGCACGCTGACGGATCTGAAGGCCTTGCTGGCGCGGCTCGATCAGGTGCGCAAGCAGGGTTTTGCCGTCTCGGACGGCGAAAACGCCTATGGCCTGCGCACCCTCGCCGCCCCCGTGTTCGGCGCCGACAAATCCATCGTCGCGGGCGTCAGTCTCACCGTCGATGCCAACCGCATGGACGTGAAGACGTTTGAAAAATCAGCGCTGCCGGAAGTGCTGCGCGTCGCAAAGCTGCTGACGAACGCCGCGCGGATGAGCGGGTGAGCAAAACGCACACGTCTGACCGAGGACGGAGGATTGAATTACTGGACCCCGGCGATCTTCGGTCCAGATGACAGCATCTGCGCGTTCGCTGCCAAGGGCCGGTTCGATGGCGATGCCGGGTCCGGCAACCGGAAAGCGGCGTCGGACGGCGCTCCCTGGGATGGTCGACGGGCAGCGGTTGCCGGAAGCACGATCACTTTCGCTCCGACTTTCACCCGCTCATAGAGGTCCACGACGTCCTCATTGGTCAGCCGGATGCAGCCGGACGAAACCCGCTTCCCGATCGTGTCGGGCTTGTTGGTGCCGTGAATGCGATATTCGGTCTCGCCGAGATACATCGCCCGTGCGCCGAGCGGGTTGCCGGGGCCACCTGCCATGAACCGCGGCAGATAAGGCTGACGCGAGACCATCTCCGCAGGCGGATGCCAATCCGGCCATTCGGCCTTACGGGCCACAGTCTGCTCACCGGACCATGTGAAACCTTCGCGGCCAACACCGATGCCATAGCGCAGTGCTTGCGTGTCGTTCAGCACGAAATAAAGGAATGTGTTCTTGGTATCGATGATCACGGTGCCCGGCGTCTGGCGGCTGGTATAGTCAACCACCTGCCGGACAAATACGCCGGGACCGTCAGCGGCTTTTGGCGGTTCGACCAGAGGCGCCGGGGCGGGAATCGGAGCCGAAGCTGGCGCTGATGCATGAACCGGAGTTGACACGTAAACCGGAGTTGACGACGCCTTGGCTTGGGGCGCGGACGGCTTTTGTACGCTCGCCGGGCCAGACAGCAAACCATACCCCAATGCAGCGACGGCCACGGCGCCAATTGCAACTCTCGCGATCATTGGCAGTGCGAGCGTTTCCGCCTTTCCGCGTTTGGCTCGCTTACCCATATTTCTTTCCCGGCATCGCCATGCCCGGAAGAGGTAAGCAGCAAAATTTAAGAAACCTCGAAGTGACTTTCGCTCAGACCGGAACCGTTAGCGATGGTTAACGCCGGGCGCGAGCAACGCGCTTTTCATCGCATTCGGGCCAACAGCCGATCCGCGCGGCCCACCTATCCTGGTCGCCCATGGCTTTTGCGCGCTCGGAGGGCGCTGCCGAGCCACCTGCCAAAGGCGGCGGTCGCGACAACGGGCACCAGCAACGGCGGCACGTAGAAGATCGCGAGATAGGCTTGGCCGGCGTCGCGGACACCGCTGGCGATTGCGGCGCCCCAGATGCCATGCACCATGGCGACCAGCGCGAACGCCATCGTGGCGACGACACCGCCGAAGCTGCCGGTCGCATAGGCGGCCCCGAGCGACCACGCGAGCATGACGAGATAGAGCCCGATCCCGACCTTGTCCGAGCCATGCGTCACGAGGAGCAGACCAAAGGCTGTTGCCGCGAAGGCGATGCCGACGGCGTGCACGATTGCCGTCCGCTCCGTTCCAAGGCGTCGCGCCTCCGCTCCGATCAGGTGCACGTAGCCGCTGCCGGCCAACGCCATCAACCCGCTGGTGACGCCGTCGAAACCCAATCCGTAGAGCGCGCCCGACAAGGGGCCGTCGACTGACAAGCGAGAGAAGTACACAGCACCCCACGCGCCGAAGCCGAGGGCGGAAAGACCTGCAGCGATCAGGTGGGAACGGGTCCACATGAACAGGATGGCGCCGGCCAGCAGCGGCAAGAGCGGCTCGACGACAACGAGGTAGAGCAGGTCGAGAAGGGGCAGTGACGAGTCCGATCCGCCGCGTGTCTGTGCATGCGCCTCCGTAATCAGTGCGAGGAGCATGAAGCCGAGAGGCGCGACGACCGGAAAGGTCGAGGTGAGAAGACGTGGTGCGCGCTGCGGCATTGTACGGCTCCGTGAGCGCGGACTGAGGAAGCCAATGACCGGCGCCCCCTGCTTGGCGCGAGACATCGCAGGCAGCGCAGCTGCAAATCCCAGGCCCGTCATGAAATTGCGTCGTCTCACCGAATTCTCCAAGTCTATGACTATCGTATCGGGCCCAAACAGCAACGGGAACGGTCCACCAGACGCGACCCAACGTCTGCAACGGGTCCAAGAGCCGAAGCTCTCAAGTTAAGCACAACGAGTCCGCTTTCGGGTGCAGCGCGACCAAAGCGCTTCCTGGCCGGGCATCTTGAACACAACTGCCGAACAGTGATTCAAGCCCCTGACGAGAGGGGCACTCCAGCAATGAGCGCCCGATATGGCGCGCGCCCCAGCGGTGCCGCAACCCGTGCGCTTGACTGGGGGCGTCCCGGCAGGTTTAATAACATTCACAACATTTGTTCGCATTCCGATCAAGCAACAATCGGACGCAACCGGGCACAGCGGGCCTCACAACACCGCGTCCGCGTCACCAGAGGAAACACCATCGATGCAAGCCATCCTCAATGGAGAGAGCACGCTCATCGTCACGATGATCGCCGCCTACATCGCCTTCACGTCGTGGCTCACGTTCAAGCTGCGCAGCAGGACGAGCGATCAGTTCATGACCGGCGCGCGCGCCATGCCTGCCGTCGTCGTCGGCGTGCTGATGATGTCCGAGTTCGTCGGCGCCAAGTCGACCGTAGGCACGGCGCAGGAAGCGTTTCAGTCCGGCATGGCCGCCGGCTGGGCGGTGCTCGGCGCCTCGATCGGCTTCCTGCTGTTCGGCCTGCTGATGGTCAAAAAACTCTACAATTCCGGCGAATACACCATCTCGGCCGCGATCGCGCAGAAATACGGCAAGTCGACCATGCTCACCGTATCGGTGATCATGATCTACGCGCTGCTGCTCGTGAATGTCGGCAACTATGTCAGCGGCGCGGCGGCGATTGCCACCTCGCTGCATATCAGCCTGCCCGTTGCGATGTGCATCATCGCAGTAGTCAGCACCTTCTACTACGTGTTCGGCGGGCTGAAGGGCGTGGCCTGGGTCACGATCCTGCACAGCGCCATCAAGGTTGTCGGCATTCTCGTCATCTTCGCGGTGGCGATGTCGATGACCGGCGGGATCGCCCCGATCCAGGCAAAGCTGCCCGCCTACTATTTCACCTGGGACGGCAAGATCGGATTCTCGACCATCTTCGCCTGGACGTTCGGCACGGTCGGCGCGATCTTCTCGACGCAGTTCATCGTGCAGGCGATCTCCTCGACGCCATCAGCCGATGACGCCCGCAAGGCGACCTTCTATGCCGCCGCCTTCTGCCTGCCGCTCGGCTTCCTGCTCGCCATGATCGGGGTTGCGGCAAAGTTCCTCTACCCCGACATGAACAGCCTCTACGCGCTGCCGGTGTTTTTGGAGAAGATGCCGCCGCTGGCCTCCGCCTTCGTGACGACCTCGCTGGTCGCCTCGATCTTCGTCAGCGTCTGCACCGTGGCGCTCGCGATCGCCTCGCTCGTGGTCCGCGACTTCTATGTCCCCTACTGGAAGCCGACGCCGGAGCGCGAGTTGAAGATGACCCGCGTGTTCTCGATCGTGATCGGCATCGTGCCGCTGGTGTTCGTGTTCTTCATCCCCGAGATCCTGAAGCTGTCGTTCTTCACGCGCGCGCTGCGGCTGTCGATCACGATCGTCGCGATGATGGGCTTCTATCTGCCTCTGTTTGCCAGCAACCGCGGCGCGACTGCCGGCCTGATCGGCGCGGCCATCTCGACCACGGTCTGGTACGTGCTCGGAAACCCCTTCGGCATCGACAACATGTACATCGCGGCGGCAACGCCCCTGGTCGTGATGGCGATCGAGCGGCTCGTGCTCGGCCGCGAGCGCGTGGCTCCGCCAGCCGCGCCAGCCGACGCCCTCGTGGAAAGGACCTCGGCATGATCGCGGACATCGAGATCGCGGCCGACGGCGTCGTGCGCCCGGCCACTGGCGACCCTGATAGGTTCGACGCCTTCATTCCGTCACCCTGCGTGCAGAACCACGCGGCCAATCTGATGCCGCTTGCCAATGGCGATCTCGGCTGCGTCTGGTTCGGCGGCACACAGGAAGGCATGTCGGATATCTCCGTCTATTTCTCCCGCCTGCCCCGCGGTTCGACGCAATGGTCGCCGGCCGAAAAGCTGTCGGACGACTCCCGCCGCTCCGAGCAAAACCCCGTGCTCTTCCCGGCCCCTGATGGCACGCTGTGGCTGATGTGGACGGCGCAGCTTGCCGGAAACCAGGACACTGCCTTCGTGCGCAAACGCGTGTCGCGTGACCATGGCCGCAGCTGGGGCCCGATCGAGACGCTGTTCGCCGAGCAACATGGTCGCGGCACCTTCATCCGGCAGCCCATCGTGGTGCTCGACAATGGCGACTGGCTGCTTCCGGTGTTTTATTGTCACAGCACGCCGGGACAGAAATGGAACGGCGATGAGGACACCAGCGCGGTGAAGATCTCCTCAGATGCAGGCAAGACCTGGCGCGACGTCGAGGTGCCCGGAAGCCGCGGCTGCGTGCATATGTGCATCGCGCGACTCGACAACGGTTCGCTGCTCGCACTGTTTCGCAGCCGCTGGGCCGACAACATCCATCAGAGCCGATCGAGCGATCATGGCCGCACCTGGTCGGCACCGGTCGCAACTGAACTTCCGAACAACAACTCCTCGATCCAGTTCACCCGGCTGAACAACGGCCATCTCGCGCTGGTCTTCAACGACATCAGCGCGAATGAAGCGACCGGCCGCCGCCTTTCGCTCTACGACGAGATCGAGGACGAGCTGCCGCCTGTGCTCGCCGGCGACGGCAGCAAGACGGACGGGCGCACCGCATTCTGGGGGACACCGCGCGCCCCGATGACGCTGGCGGTCTCGACCGATGGCGGGCAAAGCTGGACCCGGCGCAATGTCGAGACCGGCGACGGCCATTGCATGACCAACAACTCCCGCGACCAGACAAACCGGGAGCTGTCATACCCCTCGATCAAGCAAACGGCCGACGGCGCACTTCACATGGCCTTCACTTTCCACCGCCGGGCGATCAAGCATGTTCGCGTGACCGAGCCGTGGGTCGCGCGCGCGGCCGGGACTTGAGGCAATGGCCGGACGGCCCCACGCACTGGTGACGGGCGCGAGCTCGGGGATTGGCGCGGCGATCGTCGAACGCCTGCTGCGTGATGGCTGGCGCGTCACCGGCATCAGCCGCCGCCCCGCGCCATCAGACCATCCGGCGTTCGACCACCTGCCGATCGATCTCGGCGACGTCGGCTCGCTTGCGAGCGCCGTCGCTGATATCGCGCCGACCGCCCTGGTCCATGCCGCGGGCGTTTTGAAGGTCGGTCAGCTCGGCAACCTCAACCATGACGACGGCGCGGCGATGTGGCGGCTGCATGTCGATGCCGCCGAACGGCTTGCCGATGCGCTGGCACCGCGCCTGCCCGACGGCGGACGCATCGTCTTCATCGGCAGCCGCACGGCATCGGGCGCAGCGGGCCGCGGGCAATATGCCGCCACGAAAGCGGCGCTGGTGGCACTGGCGCGGTCCTTCGCCATGGAGCTCGCACCGCGCGGCATCACGGTCAATGTCGTTGCGCCGGCCGCCACCGAAACGCCGATGCTGAAGGATCCGACGCGCGCCGGTGTCGCGCCAAAACTGCCGCCGATCGGCCGCTTCATCCGCCCGGACGAGGTCGCCGCCACGGTGGCGTTCCTGCTCTCGGGCGACGCTGCGGTCATCACCGGGCAGCAGCTCGTGATCTGCGGCGGCAGCTCGCTGAGCTGAATTAGAACCCGACGCGCAGCCCGGCGCGGCCGCTCACGAGCGCGCTGTTGTCAGACAGTGCGAGATATTCGGCGGTCGAGAACAGCGTGACGTTGCGCGTGCGCCATTCCAGGCCGAGGCCGCCAAAACCGCCCCAGACATTGGCCGGCCCGGGGGCCGCGAACGGAATGGCCTGGCCGAGCAGCGCTGCATTGATCGCACTGTCGCCGGCGCGCTGCGTTCCGAGGAAGCCGCCATAGATGCTGCTCGCCAGTTGGCTCGACGGCGAGAATGTCACCGTGCGCGTCAGCTTCAACTCGCCCCGCTCCTCCACCGTGCTCACGGAACGGCTTCCCATGGTCAGGTTCGCGGTCGAGCCGTTCTCGGTGTAGCCGTCATACGAGCCGTAGAGATAACGCAGGCGCAACGTCGGCGTCAGCGTGTAGCTTCCACCTGCAAGGTTGCCGAGCCCCACGCGCTGGCCGATCGTCAGCTCCGGATTGATGTACCAGCCGTTGAACGAAGCGGTCGCGGTCTCCAGACCGCCGGCGACGAGGTTGTTGTTGATGGTGCGGGTCGTAAAGTTGTTCGAGCCGCCGGCCTGGAGCACGGCGCGCAGGAAGGTGGCGCCGGCATCATACTGGGCGTAGAGGCCGCCAAAAGTCACGTCGCTGTTGAGACCGCCGGAGAAGTCGATGCTGGTGCGGGTCTGGCCGACGCCAGCAAAGACGCCGATCCTGAGGTCGGGCCGCACCCGGATGTCGCCGCCGATCATGCCGCCATAGAACAGGTTCGCGGTCCGGAACAGCGGACCGTCGGCCTGCTGGATACGCTGGCCGGCAAAGCCGCGCGCCCACACCGCGCTGCCGTCCTCATAGACGACCGTCGGGTTCTTGAAGACCATGGCGTCGTTCGCACCGGCAACAACGCCGGGAATCGCGGCGAAGGCATCATTGACGCGCGACGATGGATCGGGCGCCGCGTACGCCAGCGGTCCGCTTCCAGGCGACGTGCCGGCCGGAATCAGCGGAATTGCGCCCGCGGCTTCGCGGCTGAAATCGTTGAGCGTGCGTCCCTGGGCTGCGAACGGCGTCGTGTCGATCGCGGCCGCCTGGTTGCCGGAGACCGCAAACGGCGTCGTGCCTGTCACGGTCGCGCCAGTCAGCGAATTGAAGGTCAGATTGTGGTTGCCGCCGGCGAAATTGACGGTATCCGCCGTGCCGAGCTGGATGGCGCCGATGATGCGCGAGCCGGCCTGCAAGGTCAGCAGATCATTGCTGCCGGCGAAGAGAATAGCCGTCTGCGGGCTCGAGATCGTTCCGGAGTTGGTCAGGCTGGCCGAGCCGCTGTTGCTGCTGAACGCGAACTGACCGCCGGTGATGCTCCCCGAATTGACGAAGGTGCCGCCCCCGTTCGCCGACAGGCCCCTGACGCCGCCGGTAATCGCGCCGGTGTTGGTCACGCTGGCCCCGTTCGAGGCGATGAGCGCAAAGTTGGTCGAGCTGATCGTGCCGGCGTTGAAGATGTTGCCGGTGCCGTTCTGAATAATGCCGACGTTCGTGCCTGATATCGTGCCGGTGTTGTTCAGCGTCAGATTGGTCGCGGTGACCCCGCTGAAGCCCGTGACCGTGCCGGAATTCGACAGGTTCAGGTTTTTCGAGGTGACGATCGCCGTCCCCGTCCCGGTGTCGCGGATCGTGCCGGAATTGACCACATTCACCGTGGTGCCGTTGCCGCCAATGGTGATGCCGTTGTTGGTGGAGATCAGGCCGGAATTGGTGACGTTCAGCGTCGATGTTCCGCTGTTGGCGAAGATGCCTGCATTGCGGCCTGAAATCGTGCCGGTGTTGGCGACCGTGATGTTGCCGTTGCCGAAAATGGTGAAGGAATTGGAGGAAATCGTGCCGCTGTTGGTGACACCGATGTTACCCGATGAGACCAGCGCGGCACCTGCCGTTGACGTGACGGTGCCGGAATTGGTCAGGCTGATGCCGGTCTGCCCGGTGATGGTGATGCCCGCACTGGAGATCGACCCCGAATTGTCGATGGTTGCCTTTCCAGTCAGGGCCGAGATCGCTGTGGTATTCCCCGAAATGGTGCCTGTATTGGTGACGACGGCGTCGGTGTGCCCGAGGATCGCCGTCGCTCCCGCAATGGCGCCGTTGTTCGTGACGTTGGCCGCGCCCGCGATGGTCTCGATGCCGTTCTGGCCCGTGCCCAGGATGCCGATGGTTCCGGTCGCCGTATTGGTGACCGTCACCGTATTGGTATCGCTGATGCCGGCCGCGGCAGCATTGTTGAGAAAGACGGAATTGGTGCAGGTCTGGTTGGTGCCGGTCTGCGTACAGGCTTGCGCCTGCGCCTGACCGGTCGACCCAACGATGGCCGTCAAACAGACTGCCAACCCGCAAAATCGAAAAAGTGCCCTGTCCACCCGGCCCACCTGCAACGAATCAAGCTGTGATTTTGGTCCTATCGGCTGCGAATATGCCGAAGTTCCCACAGGTGCGGGAGAGCAACATCCAGAAACAATGCTAATTCCGGCCCGGTGTTGCCAGGGCAACACAGCACAACCTCAGGAAGCTGCCGAAATTTGTCGCAGGAAGCCGTGTCCACGGCGCCTGTGGCGGACTGCCACTTACCGAGTCGGCAGGTGATAGGACAGCACGGCGCGCAGCGTATGCACCGTGCCGCCCGCGCTCAGCGTGTCGAAGTTCGGCGCGACCAGATTGTCGAGCGTGTCCAGATGCGTCACGCGATACTCGGCGCGAGCCGAGATGGTGTCGGTAAAGAACCGCTCGAAACCGCCGCCGAAGGTGGCGCCACGATATTCCGGCGTCGGGCCGGTCCCGGTGATGCCGGCGAAGCCGTATGCGACGGAATGCAGCGTCGTGCCGCTGTAGCCGCCGAGCAGATAGACGAGCGTATCAGGCCTGACGAGGTAGCCGACGCGGCCGCCCACCGTCCAACCCCACTTCACGGCAGCGAGATCCGACGTCAGGGCATCGCCGCCGACGGCAGCCGCGCTGATCCGAGCGCCGCCATTGGTGGCGACGTCGACCAGCCCGAATATGCCGACGACCCAGTTCGGCGCGACCTGACGGTCGTAGCCGGCCATGAAGGTGCCGCCGACATCGGCACCGCCGAGGCCAGATCCCTTGATATCGAGCCCGCCGGTGATCGTACCCGCGACATGCGGCGCGATGGCGTCGCCACCGATGCCCGCACCAACATAGAAGCCGGTCCACGCTGGATCGCGCACCGGCGCCGCCGGTGCGGGCGCCGGCGTAGCAGAGCCGAACTGTCCAAACCGGTAGGCCGCGCTGACGCGAACGACATGTTCGGACAAATCTGTCGTCCAGACCGCGCCGTTGACAGTGTCGACCGTCGTGGTGCTGCCGAGCCCGACATAGCGATATTCGCCGCGCAGCGAGACATTGTTGGTGAGGCGATACTCCGCACCGAAACCGACGGTGTAGCCGTGCGGTGTCAGCTTGGCCTCCTGCACCGCGAAGTCCGGTCGACCGGGGTTCGTGAAGGTGATGCCCCAATTGTTGAGCCTCATCTCGCTATAGCCGGCGAGGCCATAGAGCAGGACGTCCGGCGTCACCAGGAAGCCGGCGCGACCGCCGATGGTCCAACCCTGGTCGAGCGACGGCATCGACGCGGTGAAGTCGAACCCGAAGACTGAGATCGAGACCGCCGATTTCTGGCGCGACCAATCATAATCGATGAAGCCGCCGACCACGAATTGCGGGCCGACCTGAACGTCAAAACCTGCGAAGGCCGACAATCCGAGATCGGCCCCCTGCAAGCCCGTGAAGTTGAATGCGGCCGGCCCACCAATCGGCGCCAGGCTCGATTGCCCCGTTCCGAAGTCGAAGCCGAGACCGGCGCCGACGTAGAATTGCGTCCAGCTTGCGACGGGGACGGCTTTCAGCGGCGCCTTGATCGGCAGATCCGCAGCGGTCGCAGGCGTTGCAACCGATGTGACGACATGCGCAACACACAACAGCGCGGCCGCGCGCGCAACAACCGGCAGTCTCAACTCGCTCAAGTCCCAGCCCCCACTCTCGCCGCCAACGCAACCGGCGTGACGGCACGAGTCCCACCTAGTCGGATCGGGCGTGCAGGAACAAGCCGGGAGTCATTCCGTCCCGGCAGCGAAGCCAATTTTGCCAATCAGTTGTGGCGTTTACGCCATGGTGTGTGAATAGGAGTTCACACCAATTCGCAAAGAGCGCACCGGCCTGTCTGTATCCGGCGTCGAGCACTGCAGGTCTGGCCGCTCCAGAGCAAACATTGCAATGAGATTCGCGTAACACCTGTAAACGCATCGCGTCCTCGAGGCCTACCACGCGTAGCGTACGACGCCCTTCCCCGCAACGCTGCGCGTGACGCTTGAGAACTCGCCTTCGAACGTCGCGATCGCCGTCCAGCCGTTCTGCCAGGTCTTCTCTGCCGCCGCCGTCACCAGCGCGGAGTCGGTTGCCTGCGCCGCGCCGTTGACGACGAAGCTTGCGCCGGGCAGCGCCTGGAAGGTCGCCGCGATCGACCGGTCCGGATTGAAGTCGTGTGCCCAGGCGAGCCGGCCGCGCAGGGTCAGCACGCCATCCGACATCGCAAAGGATTTGTCGGTCCGCAAACCAAGCTCGCTGCGTGTATCGCTCACCGCCTTGGCCGCATAGGCGAGCGCGAATGCACCCACTCCTGCGAGCACGGTTTCCGCATAGGCCGGCAACGTGATGGCGGCAAGCTGGACAGCGCCGTAAGGCGTGACGCCGAGGCCATTCATCCATGGCGCGACGACGCGATGGCCGCCTTCAACGCGGCCCGAATAGGCGTTGGCGTTGAACTCGGCATGCAGGCGATCACCACCGGCGACGACAATTGTGCGATCGGTCGTGACGTGCTGCCAGCCATAGGCGAGCGCGGCCGAGACATAGGACGCCTGGGCCACGTGGCGCACATAGGCGCCGACCTGGAACAGATCGGAGCGGCCGGAGCCAAGACCGTCGACGCCAAAGCCGGTGCCGCCGCCGGCCAACGCAAAGCCCGCAAGCGTCTCCGGCGAGAACCGGTAGTCGGCACCGACAGCGCCGGCAAAAATGCGGCTGGTGGTATCGTTCGAGCCGACGGTGCTATTGCCGCGCGTTGTTTGCGACCCGCCAAAGCCGGACGCCCACGTGCTCCAGCCCGGCACAAAGGCAGCGCGCGACGGTGCCTTGTCGAACATCGCGAAAGCGTCGGACCGCCGGTCGGCCGCATATCGGTGAGCTTCATCGCTCTCGGCGGCGAAGCCGATCGCGCCCGCAGCCGAACCCGGACTCCGATCGCTTCCGATCGCGGGATCAGTGAGCAGACTCATGAATTGGCCCATCGCCGCAAACGTCGCTTGCTGCGAAGCACTGCCGAGTTCGCCGGAGGCCTGCGTCAACCCGGCAGGCGAAAGCTGGGCCAGGACGACCGGTAAACCGTTGTTGCCATTGAAATAGCTCGTCAAGGCATTGCCGACCGCCTGCTGATTGCCGTTCAGCGCGCCCGACAGATTGTAGTTCAGCGCGAGGCTGAGATAGACGTCGTTGGTGCCGTAGCTCAGCGCGGTCTGGAAATTCGAGACGTTGCTGACGACGCCAGTCGCAAAGGTACCGGACACGGCGCCGTCAGCGTGAAGAATGCGGAATTGCTTCGGCGCGTAGCTGCCTGCAGCAAAGTTTGCATTCACCGTCGCGCCGCCCAATGTCGCGACGCCCGTGACATTGGCGAAGGATGCTGAAGCGTTGATCTGCACCAGGTAAATCGCGCCGGACGCGAAGGCGAGATTGCCGGCGATGTTGAGCGAACTCCCGGCGACGGCGTTGCCCGGCGCCAGCGCGCCGCCGCTGTTGACCGCAACATCCATGACCGTACCCACGCCCGAAAGCGTGCCGCCATGATTGGCGTTGACGCTGCCGACGGATGACAGGTCGCCGTTGACCGCGAGCGTGCCGCCATTGACGTCGATCGGACCGGCAAACGTGCTGGTGCCGGTGAGCGTCCAGACCGATGTGCCAACCTTGTTGAAGGTCGAAAAGCCCTGATATTGCGCGGCACCGCCGAACTTACTGATGTCGAACGTTGCCGCCCCTGCCCCTCCAAGCTGGAACGTGTCGGTGCCGCCGGCCTGCACGGTGCCCGAGATCACCGAACCAGGCGCCAGCGTCAGCGTGTTTCCGGATCCGGTCAACTGGATCGCAACCGTGGCACCCGTGATGGCGCCGGAGTTGACGATGCTCGTGCCGTAGCCCGCGCCGAGACCATCAGCGATGATGCCGGTGTGGCCGGAAATAGTCCCGGAATTGTTCAGGGTCAGGATGCCAACGTAGACGCCGGCAAAATTGCCGGTGATGCTGCCGGAATTGATCAGATTGGCTTGCGGCGCACCCTGGACGCCGCCGGTCACGGTGCCGGTATTGCTGAGCGTGATCTTGCTGTTGGCCACGATCGCCCAGGCGGCGGCGTTTCGCGCCTCGATCAGGCCGGAGTTGGTGACGTCGACGATGTTGGCAAAGACAGTGTTGCTGTTGCCCGAGATCGTGCCCGAATTGGTGACGGTCACGGTGTTGAGGGCCTGGACGGAACCGTCGCCGCCACGGATCGTCCCAGAATTGACCAGCGCGGCGTCGCCGGTGCTGCCGCGCACCGCATACAAGGTCGCGAGCACGGAGCCTGTGTTGACGACCGAAACCGTGCCACCCGTCACGCCGTTCGGGCCCTGAATGGTCCCGCTATTGACAACGGAAGCCGTCAATCCGGTGACACCGTAGTTGACGGTCGCGGTAATCGTGCCGGAATTGGTGACGGTGACGTCGAACCCGCCGACACCGGTGCGCCCGATAATGCTTCCGGTATTGTTCAGAACGAGCTGACTGACGCCGACGCCGGAGCCGCCCGTCCCCACGATCGCGCCGTCGTTGTTCACGGTCGCGCCGGCGGCATAGATGCCGTTGTTCGTGCCGGTCACCGAAGCGCCGGTGAGCACGTTGATGGTCAGGCCGGTCTCGAACCCCGTGCCAAAACCCTGCGGACCATTCTGGTTGGTCGTCGCGCCCGAGCAGGTGACCGTCCCATTTTGAAGGATGGTCGGCGACGTCGTCGGCGTACAGGCCGCAAGCACGGCTCCACTGCCCGCCAGCCACAGGGTTACGGCGCATGCGAGGCTCAGACCGGAAGACGAGACGGCAGGCAGCTTGGACAAACGGGCAGCAGGCAACATCGAGGCCCTCGCAAGCCCATTCCAGAACGAAACCAAAGCGAATCGAAAATCGTGAGATCGACTCATACGTGCGGAAGCAATGGAACACCAACCTACAGGAAGCCGACCGCGGAACAAGAACATCCCGGCCTGCGTCCCGCTGAAGCTGTTCCTGGTCTCCGCACCATCGAAATTGGTGCAGCCGGATGCATGATATTGGAGACGAGCGCCCCTATACGTCGCCGTAGGCGGCTTCCACGGGGCGGGTTGCCCGGCCATAGCCCATGATCATGAACAGCGCGCCGATGATCGACAGGTTCTTCAGCGCGTCCACCAGCATCTTGCCGTTCTCGGGCGGCACCTGATTCCAGAAATCGTAGAACAGGACCGTCGCGACGGCGACGTAGATGATGAGGAGCATCGCGAAGAGACGCACGCCGAAATTCAGCGCGATCATCAACCCTGCGATGATCTCGAGCGCTCCGATCGCAATCGCCAGGAGTTGCGGCGTCGTCATCCCGGTCGCCTGCTCCACCTGCTGGGTGTAGGGCGTGACCATCTCGGGCACGGTGACCTTGGTGGCGATGAAATCCGCTGTGGCCTGAATAGCGAACAGTTTTGTCGCGCCGGTGTAGATGAACAGCACGGCGAACAGGATTCGCCCGAAGGTAACGAACGCTGGCATGGTCGGCCTCTTGGCTCAGGCTTTTACGGCGGGACGCGGGAGCGATTATGAAGGTTCCCCGGACCTTTTCAAACAGGGAAATCCGGAATCTCAAATAGGGAAATCTGGAAGCGTTGTTGAAATCGCGCTGAATTATCGTCTTGGGAAAACGTGTTCCCTCGCCCCGCTTGCGGGACGAGGGAAAGTCCTGACACGAAGCTTACGTGAACAGCGTCGGCTGCTGGCGCGCGGCGCGTTCCTGGGCTTCGACGACGGCAACCGCGGTCATGTTGAGGATGCCGCGCGCGGTGACACCGGGCGTGAGGATATGCGCCGGGCGCGCCGGGCCGATCAGGATCGGGCCCACCGGCAGCGCGTCGGCCAGCACCTTGATGGTCTGATAGGCGATGTTGGCCGCATCCAGCGTCGGCATGATCAGGATGTTGGCCTCGCCTTCCAGGTTCGAATGCGGCAGGACCAGCTTGCGCGCCACGCCCGACAGGGCGGTGTCGGCCTGCATCTCGCCATCGGCCTCGATCTCGGGATGCCTCTCCTGGAGAAGCTGGGTCGCCCGGCGCATCTTGCGCGAGGAATCGGTGTCGTAGCTGCCGAAATCGGAATGCGACACGAAGGCGACCTTGGGCTTGAGATTGAAGCGCTGGACGTGGATCGCCGCCAGCGCCGCCACTTCCGCGAGCTCCTCGGCGCTCGGGTTCGGCCGCACCTGGGTGTCGGCGATGAAATGCGCGCCCTTGGCGGTGATCATCAGCGCCAGCGCCGCATATTCGTGGATCCCCGGGCAGAAGCCGATGATCTCGCGGACATGGCGCAGATGGCTCATGTAGCGGCCCTCGACGCCGCACAGCATGGCGTCGGCCTCCCCGCGCATGACGGCGAGCGCCGCGATGACAGTGTTGTTGGTGCGCACGACCGTGCGCGCGCCTTCCGGCGTGACGCCGCGGCGGCCGGCGACCTCGACATAGGACTGCACATAGGAGCGGTAGCGCGGATCGTCCTCGGGGTTGACGAGGTCAAAATCCTTGCCGGCCTTGATGGAGAGGCCAAAACGCTTGATGCGCGCTTCGACGACAGTCGGACGTCCCACGAGGATGGGCCGCGCCAGCTTCTCCTCCAGCACCACTTGCGTGGCGCGCAGCACGCGCTCGTCCTCGCCCTCGGCGTAGATCACCCGCACCGGCTGGGTCTTGGCCTTGGCGAACATCGGCTTCATGACGAGGCCGGAGCGGAAGGCAAAGCGCGTGAGCTGGGTGGCATAATCGTCGAAATTGGCGATCGGCCGCGTCGCAACGCCCGATTCCATCGCGGCCTTGGCGACGGCCGGCGCGATGCGAAGGATCAAGCGTGGATCAAACGGGCTCGGGATCAGCGAGCCCGGCCCGAACCCTTGCGTCTCGCCGCTGTCAAAGCCTTGCGCGACGGCGTCCGACGGCGCCTCGCGCGCGAGCTGCGCGATCGCCTCGACGGCGGCGTGCTTCATCTCCTCGTTGATGGCGGTGGCACCGACGTCGAGCGCGCCGCGGAAGATGAAGGGGAAGCAGAGGACGTTGTTGACCTGGTTCGGATAGTCGGAGCGCCCGGTGCAGATCATCGCGTCGGGGCGTGCTTTCCGCGCCTCCTCCGGCATGATCTCCGGCGTGGGATTGGCGAGCGCCATGATCAACGGTTGTTCGCCCATCGCCTGCGCCATCTCGGGCTTGAGCACGCCGGGTGCCGACAGTCCGATGAAAATATCGGCGCCGCCGATCACGTCGGCCAGCGTCCGCTTGTCGGTCTTCTGGGCATAGACCGCCTTCCAGCGGTCCATCTGCGTGTTGCGGCCGTCATAGACCAGGCCGTCGATGTCGCAGACCCAGATGTTCTTGCGCTGCGCGCCCATCGAGACCAGCAGGTTGAGCGTGGCGATCGCAGCCGCCCCTGCCCCCGACGCCACGATCTTCACATCCGACAGCTTCTTGCCGTTCAGCCGCAGCGCGTTGGTGACGGCGGCCGCGACGATGATCGCGGTGCCATGCTGGTCGTCGTGGAAGACCGGGATCTTCATCCGCTCTTTGAGCTGCGCCTCGATCTCAAAGCATTCGGGACCCCTAATGTCCTCGAGATTGATGCCGCCGAAGGTCGGTTCGAGCGCTGCCACCGTCTCGACCACCCGCTGGATCGTGTCGGCCGCGATCTCGATATCGAAGACGTCGATGCCGGCGAATTTCTTGAACAGGACCGCCTTGCCTTCCATCACCGGCTTGGACGCCAGCGGACCGATATTGCCGAGACCCAGCACGGCGGTACCATTGGAGACCACGGCGACCAGATTGGCGCGGGTCGTCAGCGACGCCGCCTCCGCCGGGTTATTGGCGATCTCGGTGCAGGCGGCGGCGACGCCCGGCGAATAGGCCAGCGCAAGGTCGCGCTGGTTGGCGAGCGGCTTGGTGGCCTGGATCTCCAGCTTCCCGGGCCGCGGCAGACGGTGGTAGGCCAGTGCAGCCGAATGCAGATCTTCAGAATAGGACGACATGCGGAATCTCGCCTCGCGTTTCCGGCCTCAAAACCTTTTTCTCCGACCCGACCGGCAGGCAACCTGTATTCCGGGTCATGGAAACCGGATGAAGCACGGCCGACGGCTTGGTGGCAACATCCGATTGCGCGACCATCAACAGACCACACCGTCAAACGCTTGAAAACCATAGCTTTCTCTGGACCGGCCAAGCGATTGCGAATATGGCAGGTTGCTCGACGCAAGAGCGGCAACCGGAGCTGACCAAATGAGACGCATTCTGATCGGCCTGATTGCGCTGGCCATCATCGCAGGCGGCGGATGGTTCGGCTTCAACGCGTACGTCCAGCACCGCGCCGCGGCCGAGGTCGATGCCGCCTTCGAGCAGCTTCGTGCTGGCGGCGGCAAGGCCAGCCACGGCAAGGTCGCCTTCGACCTCGCGACCCGGACGCTCACCATCGACGACATCGCCGTCGAGCGCGGCGCGCAGACCAGCGTCAAGATCGCCGGCATCAAGGCGACCGGCGTCCGCCAGATCGACGACACCAGGGTCTCGGCCGACAGCATCGAGTTGTCGGATACCCAGTTCGCGTATGAGGGCGCCGCCGGCGCGACCAATCTGAAGGCCGCCTACAAGGCGCCGCAGATCATTTTGCACGACTTCTCCGGCCCGATGCGCACGCAAGGCGCGCCCGCGTCGGACTCCCTGATCGACGTGTACCGGTTCGTGCTCGAGCAATTCATGGGCGTGACGGCGTCCTCGGTGGTGGCGCCGACCATCATTATTGCCGTCAACCCGGGCTCCAGCGGCCCGGGCAGCGGCGACATCACCTATTCCGGCCTTGCGATCGAGAAGATCAACCGCGGCAAATTTGATGCGGCGAAGATGGACCGCGCGGCCTTCAGCTTCAACGTGCAGCAGCCGGGCCGGCCCGACAAGCTGACTGGCGAGCTTACCAACGTGATCGTCAACGAATTTGACGCGACGGCGGTCGCCGCCGTGCTGGATCCGCAGAAGGCGAATGATGACAGCTTCCACCGCGTGTACCGGCAGGTTTCGACGGGCACCTATGTGGTGACGTCGGCGCAGGGCGTGCGAGCGCAGATCGACGGCTTCAGCATCGACGACATCGCCCTGCAACCCTCCAGATTCCGCCTCGCCGAGATCCTGGCCTTGCTGCCGAAGGATCAGTCGACGCCGCCGACGCCGGCGCAATCCCGCGAGATGTTGGAAAAGCTCGCCGGCCTCTATGAAGGCCTGCGCGTCGGCAAGGCCGCGATCGGCACGACGTCGATCAGCACGCCGCAAGGCGTGGGCAAGCTCAGAGCCATCAGATACGGCCAGGGCGAAATCGCACTCGAAGGCCTCGATGCACCCTCGCCGCAGGGACAGGTCAGGATGGAGCGTTTTGCGCTCAAATCCTTCAACACGGCGAACCTGATGCGCTGGGCAGCCCAGTTCGCCAATCCGGCGCAAAAACCCACGCCCGACGCGGTGCTCGGCGTGTTCCGCGTGCTCGAGGGTGCGGAGATCAAGGGCGTCGTCTCGCCGTTCAAGACCACCAACAAGACGGTCAACATCGACACGCTCAGCCTGAGCTGGGGCCAGCTCGTAGGTTCAATCCCGAGCAAGGCAAGTTTTGTCGCGAAAATGGTCGTGCCGACCGACCCGGCCAACCCGGCGCTGACGCCGCTGATCGCGGCCGGCATCGACAAGCTGGCGCTCAACGTCGATCTCGGCGCGGCCTGGACCGAATCCTCCAGCGCCTTCGTGCTCGCACCCGCGACCATCGACCTCGGCAATATCCTGAAGGCACAGGTCCGCATCGCGCTTGGCAACGTCCCACGCGAAGTGTTTTCGGCCGATCCGGCGCAGGCGATGCAGCAGGCGACCCAGATCGAGGCCGGCGCGATCGAGCTGAGCCTGCGCGACAATGGCGGCGTCGACCTTGCGGTCGCGCAATTCGCAAGGATTCAGAACGTCAGCCGTGACGCGGCCCGCCGCGCCATCATCGAGATCATCAAGACCAATGGCGAGGGGATCGCGGGGTCGAATCCCGATGTCGCTGCCGCCGTCGAAGCCATCGCCCGCTTCGTCGAAACCTCAGGCCAGACCCTCGTCATCAAGCTGACGCCGCTCGGCAAGGTGCCGGTGATGCAGTTGCTGGATGCGCTGAATGCCGAGCCGATGGTCGCGCTGGCGCAATTCCGGATCGAGGCATCGACGGGGTTGTAGGGGACGGCGCCGTCCCCGTCATGGCCGGGCTTGTCCCGGCCATCCACGTTCTTCGTGCCGCGCCAAAAACGTGGATGCCCGGGACATCTAGCGCGAAGACGCGCTTCGCGCTTCTGCCCGGGCATGACGACGTTGGGATAGCTCGCTCACGCCTCAGAAGAGGCGAAGAGCGCGTCACTTCTGCGGCAAGTTCACCCGGACGTGCAGCTCACGGAGCTGTTTTGTCGTGGCTTCCGAGGGCGCGCCCATCAGGAGGTCCATGGCCTGCTGGTTCATCGGGAACAGCGAGATCTCGCGCAAATTCGTGGTGCCGCACAGGAGCATCACGATGCGGTCGACGCCCGCCGCCATGCCGCCATGCGGCGGCGCGCCGTACTGGAACGCGCGGTACATGCCGCCAAAGCGCTCGACCACTTCCTGCTCGCCATAGCCGGCGATCTCGAAGGCCTTCACCATCGCTTCCGGAACGTGATTGCGGATGCCGCCCGAGGCGATCTCGTAGCCGTTGCAGGTGATGTCGTACTGGAACGCCTTGATGGTCAGGGGGTCCTGGCCCTTCAACGCGTCGAGACCGCCCTGCGGCATCGAGAACGGGTTGTGCGAGAAGTCGACCTTCTTGTCGTCCTCGTTGTACTCGTACATCGGGAAGTCGACGATCCAGGCGAGCTCGAACCGCTCCTTGTCGGTGAGGTTCAACTCCTCGCCGACCTTGTTGCGGGCGAGGCCCGAAAATTTCCAGAACTTGTCGGGATCGCCGGCGACGAAGAAGGCGGCATCACCTTCCTTCACGCCGAGCTGCGCGCGGATCGCCGCCGTGCGCTCAGGCCCAATGTTGTTCGCAAGCGGACCTGCGCCCTCGCCGCCCTCGCGCCACATGATGTAGCCGAGGCCGGGCTGGCCTTCGCCCTGCGCCCACGAGTTCATGCGGTCGCAGAAGGCGCGCGAACCGCCGCCCTGCGCCGGGATCGCCCAGACCTGGTTCTTGGGGTCTTCGAGCATGCGCGCAAAAACCTTGAAGCCGGAGCCGCGGAAATGCTCGGAGACGTCCTGCATCTCGATGGGGTTGCGCAGGTCCGGCTTATCGCTGCCGTACTTGCGCAGCGCCTCGGCGAACGGAATCCGCCGCCAGCCCTTGGTGACCGGCTTGCCCTTGGCAAACTCCTCGAACACGCCGGTGATGACGGGCTCCATCGCCGCGAAGACGTCGTCCTGCGTGACGAAGCTCATCTCGACGTCGAGCTGGTAGAACTCGCCGGGCAGACGGTCGGCACGCGGGTCCTCGTCGCGGAAGCAGGGCGCGATCTGGAAGTAGCGGTCAAAACCCGACATCATCAGGAGCTGCTTGTACTGCTGCGGTGCCTGCGGCAGCGCGTAGAACTTTCCGGGATGGATGCGCGACGGCACCAGGAAGTCGCGCGCGCCCTCCGGCGAGGACGCGGTCAGGATCGGCGTGTTGAACTCGAAGAAGCCCTGCCCCTTCATGCGCTGGCGCATGGAGTCGATGATCGCCACGCGCGTCATGATGTTCTGGTGCAGCTTTTCGCGGCGCAGGTCGAGGAAGCGGTACTTCAGCCGGATATCCTCGGGATATTCCTGGTCGCCGAACACCGGCAGCGGCAGGTCGCCGGCCGGGCCCAAGACCTCGATCTCGGCGACATAGACCTCGACCTTGCCGGTCGGCAGGTCATCATTGTCGGTTCCCTCGGGGCGGCGGCGAACCTTGCCGTCCATCTTGACGACGAATTCCGAGCGCAGTTTTTCGGCGAGCGAAAACGCCGGCGAGTCCGGGTCGACCACGCACTGGGTCAGGCCGTAATGGTCGCGCAAGTCGATGAACAGCACGCCGCCATGGTCGCGGACACGATGGACCCAGCCCGAGAGGCGGATCGTCTCGCCGATGTTGCTCTCGCGGAGCGCGCCGCATGTATGTGACCGGTAGCGATGCATGGTCGTCCCAAATTCAATGTCGGAGGATCGAATCGGACGGCCGAAACAGCCGGTCCGAAGTTGCGGCAGGGTTTACCCGACGAGACCGGGGGCGGCAACCAAGGGAAAGGCCTGTTTTGGGCCCGAACGGACCATTTTTAGCCACCGGCAGCCAGAGCCTTTGCCGATCCGCGTTCCACGCCTATCTTTGAGCCCATGACGGTCCATTTCCCCTTCCAAAACTCCTATGCGGCGCTGCCGGACAGCTTCTTCGCCCGCGTCGCGCCGACCCCTGTGGCCGCGCCCCGGCTGATCAAGCTGAACCGGCCGCTGGCCCTCCAACTCGGGCTCGATCCGGACCTCCTGGAGACGGCGGAGGGCGCCGAAATCCTCGCCGGCAAGCGCGTGCCAGACGGTGCCGACCCCATCGCCATGGCCTATGCCGGCCACCAGTTCGGGCAGTTTGTTCCCCAGCTCGGCGACGGCCGTGCGATCCTGCTCGGCGAGGTCATCGACAAGGACGGCGTCCGCCGCGACATCCAGCTCAAGGGAAGCGGCCCCACCCCGTTCTCCCGCCGCGGCGATGGCCGCGCCGCGCTCGGGCCCGTCTTGCGGGAGTACATCGTCAGCGAAGCCATGTTTGCATTGGGCATTCCGACCACGCGCTCGCTCGCCGCCGTCGTCACCGGCGAGCATGTGGTGCGCGAGACCGCGCTGCCGGGCGCCGTGCTGACCCGCATCGCATCGAGCCACATCCGTGTCGGCACCTTCCAGTTCTTTGCCGTCCGCCGCCACACCGACGCGATCCGACAACTCGCCGACCACGTCATCGCCAGGCACTATCCGGAGCTCGTGGGCACCGAGCGCCCCTATCATGCCCTGCTCGCCGGCGTTGTCGCGCGGCAGGCCGATCTCGTCGCGCGCTGGCTGCTGGTCGGCTTCATCCATGGCGTGATGAACACCGACAACTGCTCCATCTCCGGCGAGACCATCGACTACGGCCCCTGCGCCTTCATGGATTCCTACGATCCCGCGCAGGTGTTCTCATCGATCGACGAGATGGGCCGCTATGCCTATGCCAACCAGCCGCGCATCGCGCTGTGGAACCTGACGCGGCTCGCCGAGTGCCTGCTGCCGCTGTTCTCCGACGAGCAGGAGAAGGCGATTGCCGAAGCGCAGGACATCCTCGGCGCGTTCTCGGACCAGTTCAGCGCCGCCTATCAGGCCGGCCTGCGCAAGAAGGTCGGCCTGCTCACGGAGCGCGACGGCGACGAGGCGCTGATCCAGGACCTGCTCGACGCCATGGCGAAGAACGGCGCCGATTTCACCCTCACCTTCCGCAAGCTTGGCGACGCCGCCGCAGACGACGCCGCCGACGTCCGTGCGCAGTTCATGGAGCCCGCAGCCTTCGACGAATGGGCCGGCCGCTGGCGCGCGCGCCTCGCCGCGGAGCCGCAATCGGCATCGGAACGACGTGCCGCCATGCATGCCGTCAACCCCGCCTTCATCCCGCGCAACCACCGCGTCGAAGCGGTGATCCAGGCCGCGATGCGCGACAACGGCTACGCGCCGTTCGAGGAACTCGTGAAGGTGCTGGCAAAACCGTTCGACGACCAGCCGGAGTTTGCCGCCTACGCCGATCCGCCGCTGCCGGATCAGCGGGTGCTTCAGACGTTCTGCGGGACATAAAGCGACACTTGCCGCTGACTTGCTCGTGTTGCGCGCACGATACCGCAACGCGAGACGACCCGGTTGACCCCACACACCCTTCTGCCCAACAATTTGCGGCGTCGGCAACCCCTGTCATCAAACTGAAACACTCGCACTCTAACCGGCTGGCGGGCCGTCTTGCCGGAGGCGACCGTCCTCCCAAGGTACTGACACGCAGCCATGCCCTTCAAATTCATCCACCTCACCGACACGCATATCGCGGGCCCGGGACTGAAGCTCTATGGGCTCGATCCGCGCGCCCGGCTCGATGCCGCCATCGCCGACATCAACAAGCACCAATCCGATGCCGCCTTCGTGGTGGTGACCGGCGATCTCACCCATTGGGGCGATCCTGCGGCTTACGCGGATTTCGCGGAGGCGATGGCCGCGCTGAAAATTCCTTACATCGCCATGGTCGGCAATCACGACCGTCGCGTCGCCTGCCTCGACGGGCTCAGGTCCGCGCCGCGCGATCCCAACGGTTTTGTGCAGGGCACGCGCACCACCGAGCACGGACTGTTCGTCTTCCTGGACACGCTGGACGAGACCAGCCACGCCGGCGAAATGTGCGCCAAGCGTTTTGGCTGGCTTGCGAGCACGCTTGCCGCTGCGCCATCAGACATGCCGTTCGTCGTCTTCATGCATCATCCGCCCTTCCCGGTCGGCGTGCACGCCATGGACGAGATCGCGCTGGCGCAGAGCGCTGAGTTTGCCGAGGTGATCGCGCCCTACCGTTCCCGCATCCGCCATCTCTTCTTCGGCCATGTGCACCGGCCGATCTTCGGCAGCTACGGCAAGATTCCGTTCTCCACCCTGCGCGGCACCAACCACCAGGTCTGGTTCGAGCTCGATCCGAAGGCCGCGGATCATCTGGCGAGCCACGAGCCGCCGGCCTATGGCGTCGTGCTGATCGACGGAGAGAATTTGGTCGTGCACAGCCACGACTTCCTCGACACGAGTCTGCGATTCCCCTTCGAGGCCCCCGAAGGAATGGACGACCGCGACTATGCGCTCAACTTTGCAGCGCGATGAGATGAGTCTGGCCGAACCAACCCGTCTCGCCGTCACGACGTCAGCGCCGCCGCGCCTCAACGTCCTTCAGAGGTTCGGCAGCGGCTTCAAGGCCTCGTTGCCGGCCTGGCTCCTGCTGCTGCCTTCGCTGGTCTTCCTCGCGTTGTTCACCTATGGCGCGATGGGACGCGTCTTCGTCGATGCGCTCTACGCGCGCTCCACGCCCAAAGCGCCGCTCCGCTTCGTCGGCCTGGACAACATCAACGCGGTGCTGGCTGATCCCGCTTTTGCCGGCGCTGTTATCAACAACCTGATCTACGCCGTCGGCACCGCGATCCCGAGCATCGCGCTCGCCCTGGTGTTCGCGCTGGCGCTGTCGCGCACCAACGCCGTGACCAGCGCGCTGCGCGCGGCGCTGTTCATGCCGGTGCTGATCCCGATGGTCGCGGCCTCGGCGCTGTTCCTGTTCATCTTCCTGCCCAATGTCGGCCTGCTCGACCACTATATCGGCCGCCTGCTTCCGGTGCTGCCGAACTGGCTCGGCGACCCCGACATCGCGCTATCAGCGATCATGGTCATCACCATCTGGAAGAACGCCGGCTACTACATGCTTTTCTTCCTGGCTGGGCTCCAGGCCGTGCCCGAGGATGTCACGGAGGCGGCCCATCTCGACGGCGCCGGACCCTGGCAGCGCTTCCGCCACATCATCCTGCCCGAGCTCAAGCCCACCTTCCTGTTCGTCATCGTGATCGCCACGCTCAATGCGGTCACCCAGGTCGACCACGTCTTCGTCATGACCAAGGGTGGGCCGTCGAACGCCACGAACCTGGTGCTGTTCTACGTCTATCAGCAGGCCGTGGAGCATTACGACATCGGCAAGGCCTCGGCGGCGACGCTGCTGACGCTCGCGGCGCTGATGGCGCTCACCGCGCTCTCCTTCCGCTCCCTCGCGAACCGGGAGGGCGGGCCATGAAGCTGTTCGACCGGCTGCTCAAGGACGCGCCGCTCGCCACGCGCGGCGAGATCACGCCAAAGCTCGGTTTTGCGCTGGTGGTGCTGCTGGCGGCTATCTGGCTGATCCCCTTCCTCTGGATGGGCGTGGCGACGCTGCGCCCGGCATCCGATGGCATCAACCGCATGGCGGAGCTGATGCCGAGCCTCACACCGACGCTCGACAACATCAGGGATGCCTGGGAGATCGGCGACTTTCCGCGCTACTTCCTCAACACCACGATCATCTGCACCGGCATTTTGCTCGTGCAGTTCGTCACGGTGACGCTCGCAGGTTTCGCTTTCGCCCGGCTGTCGTTCCCCGGCAAGACGCTGATCTTCTATCTGTTCCTGATGCAGCTCATGCTGGTGCCGGTCCTGCTGATCGTACCGAACCTGACGCTGGTCGCAAAACTCGGCCTCTACGACACGCTCACCGGCGTGATGATGCCGTTCTTCGCCTCGGCCTTCGGCACCTTCCTGATGCGCCAGGCTTTTGAGGCCATTCCGACCGAGCTCGAGGACGCCGCCCTGATCGACGGCGCCAGTGTCTTCCAGCGCATCCGTAACATCTATGTGCCGCTGTCGCTGCCGAGCTTTTCCGCCTTCGCCATCGTCTCCGTGACCAGCCACTGGAACGACTTCCTCTGGCCGCTGATGGTGATCAACTCGCCGGAGAAGCGGCCGCTGACCGTCGGCCTGTCCGTCTTCACCCAAACGGCGGAAGGCACGCAGGCCTGGGGCACGATCGCGGCCGGCACCTTGATCGTGATCGCTCCGCTGCTCGTCACCTTCCTGATCTTCCAGAAGCGCTTCATCAGCTCTTTCGTCACCTCAGGCATCAAATAGGAGATTTTCCGATGCTGTTCTCGCGCAGGCTCATGCTCGGCCTGACCATGGCCGGGGCACTCGCCTTTCCTGCCCTCGCCGGCGAAGGCCCGAGCGAAATCGATCTGTTCTTTCCCGTCCCCGTCGACGGCAAGCTCGCCCGCGACATGGGCACAATGATCAGGGAGTTCAACGAGACCCATCCCGGCATCAAGGCGACGGCGGTCTACACCGGCTCCTACGACGAAACGCTGATCAAGACCCGCGCCGCGATCAAGGCCGGCAAGCCGCCCGCGGCCGTGATCATGTCGGCGAACTTCCTGCTGGATATGCAGATCGAGAACGAGCTCACCAATCTCGATGCGCTGATCGCGGCTGATGGCACCACCAAGGCGCAATTCCTCGGCCAGTTCTTTCCGGCGCTTCACGGCAATGCCGTAATCAACCGCTCGGTCTATGGCGTTCCCTTCCACAATTCCACGCCGCTGCTCTACATCAACGCCGAGCACGCCAAGGAGGCCGGACTCGATCCGGACAAGCCGCCGCAGACCTGGGCCGAAGTGACCGACTGGGCCAAGAAGCTCACCAAGCGCGACGGTGACAAGGTCACCCGCTGGGGCATCGCCATCCCCTGCGCCTATGATTATTGCGGCTGGATGATGGAGACGCTCACCATGTCCAATGGCGGGCGCTACTACAACGAGGAGTTCGGCGGCGAGGTCTTTTACGACACGCCCTCGATGCTCGGCGCCCTCACCTGGTGGAGCGACCTCATCGCCAAGCACAAGGTGCATGCACCCGGCGCGACGCCCGGTCCGGCCGTGAGCACATCGTTCATCTCGGGCAACGCCTCGATGATGATGCTCTCGACCGGCTCGCTCACCTATGTCCGTGACAACGCAAAGTTCCCCTACAAGGTCGCGTTCATTCCGCGCAACGTCCGCAATGCCGTGCCAATCGGCGGCGCATCGCTGATCATTCCGGCAGGCCTCGAGGCCGACAAGCAGAAGGCCGCCTGGACGCTGATCAAGTGGATGACCTCGCCCGAAAAGAGCGGCTGGTGGAGCCGGGCGACCGGCTATTTTGCGCCGAACATGGCCGCCTACAAGACGCCTGAGATGGTCGAGTTCCTGGCCAAGAACCCCGACGCCAAGACCGCGGTCGACCAGCTCGAGGTCGCAAAGCCCTGGTTTGCGACCTACAAGACCGTGCCGGTGCGCAAGACGCTCGAAGACGAGGTCATGCTGGTCCTGAACGGCAAGAAGCAGCCGAAGGACGCACTCGTCGCCGCGCAGAAGGCCGCCGACGAGCTGCTCAGGCCGTACAATGCCGAGACGGCGCTGAAGCTGCCTTAAACTTACGCGAGCACGATGGAGAAAACGTCGGCGCCCCAGAACCTGGGGCGCCGAAACGATTCCAGAGCCAGTCAGCCCCCGATTTCGAGCCTTGGCACCTGCGCCGAGTCCAGTGGGCCCGACCGCATATTTCCCAAAACTTCCAAAGTCTCTTCCTGAAAATTCCTTTCCTGGCACGCTGCCGCAGAAGCGAAGAACATGACGGCCTAAGCCGCAAGGTCCGAGTTTGACTCAGAACGAACACGGCAGCCGAGGTCTTCTTGCCCAAATCGAGCTCCAAGGGGGACCTGCCACCGGATCACGTCTAGACCAGACGAAAGGAAGGGGGCTAAAGAGGCGGAAATTGCCGGCAGTTCTGAACCGCTTTTAGCCCGATCGGCACAACACATTGATGCCCGACAGTCCTTCCCATCGAACGAACTCCTCGGCCCCATACCTGACTTCTCAGGATTCGGCCTCCCCATTCGCTCCCGTGCATGTGACCACGGACGCATTCCCGGTCGAAAAGCGACTGGCAATGTGGCGCGAGGTTTACGGCCATACCGTCGCGCGTTTTGAAATCGAACCGCTCAATGACGCCCCGTTTCATGCAGACGTGACGCTTCGCGGACTGCCGGGTCTTGGCGTCGCTTGTGGTTCACGATCCGATGCGAGTTACCGGATGACTCGCAAAACTGCCGCCGGCGGACCCGACAATTTCCTGTTCTCCATCGTGACGGGAGGGGTTGGCACAATTGCGCAGTTCGGACGCGAGGTCACCATCGGTGCTGGTAACGCGGTTCTGGTCTCCGGCACTGACCCGAGCGTTTGCACGATCCGGAATAACGGCCGATTCCTGACGCTTGCGGTGTCGCGCGAGCGTATAAGGCCCCATCTTGCCGATCTCGACGCCGCACTTGCCCGCCCCTTGATAGAGCCCACCGACGCATTACAGCTATTGTCCGGCTATGTGGCCGTGCTGCAGAACGCCTCGACCTTGTCGACCGAACAGTTGGCGCAGAGCGTCGCCACGCACTTGACCGATCTTGTCATCGTCGCTGCGGGAGGCACGCCAGACGCCGTTGCTCTTGCTCAGGAGCGCGGCGTTCGTGCTGCAAGGCTGCACGCGATCAAAGCAGACATCGCCCGCAATCTCGTACAGCGCGATCTTTCGGCCGAGCTTGTTGCGGCGCGCCAAGGGATTTCGCCCCGCTACGTACGCCGCCTGCTTGAAGCCGATGGTTCGAGTTTTTCCGAATTCGTGCTCGCGCAGCGGCTGGCACTAGCATACCAATTGCTGACAGATCGACGCCATTTTGATCGTGCGGTGGGCGAAATCGCGTTCGAGGCGGGCTTCGGCGACCAATCTTACTTTAATCGCTGCTTCCGCCGCCGCTACGCCGCGACACCGTCGGACGTCCGCGAAGACGCGAAAAGACGGCGCGGCGAATAGTCCGTCGGCTTCAGTTTGTCGGAGCGCAGCCGAACCGGCAGCCCAGGTCACGTAGAGGACGTCAAAACGCAACTCTCCGCTCGGCATTTTCGTGTCGCCCTGTTGCAACAGTTGCCACGCATACGATGTCCACTTGCTTGCCGTGGAACAACAGTGCCGGCCAGTCCAAGCGCTTGCCGAGGCGGACCGGTATCAATTTGCGGCAGGCAAATGGTTTTGCAGGATCGACTCGCGGCATGGATGGTTTGGCGCCGCAGCGGAAAGACACTAACTGCTCGAAGCAGTTGGAAATTGTCCGGGCATGACAGAGCACTCAGACGGCGGCATCCCTCATTCGGTCCTCGACACGCGTGGTCTCCCGGGAAAGCAGGCTTTCACTGTCTGGCAAGAGCATATCAGCCGCCACTACGACCTGCGCGCGCAGAAAGAATGTCCGCAAGCCTTCGACGTCCGAGCGGACTTTTGGCATCTCGGCAACGTTCTCCTCGCCGACTTTGATGTACCTTCCCAGGACTGGAGCCGCTCCCGCGCGTGCATTGGACGCGACGGGATGGACATGTTCATGGTGCAGGCCTACCGCAAAGGCTGGAACGGGCCGCGCGACAACGGTGTGACGGCGCGTGCCGGCGACATTCTGGTCTTTGACATGGCCCAGCCAATCGACAGGGTTGGCAGCGACATTGAGGCGCTGACCCTGTTCTTTCCGCGCCACCTGCTTAGCCCTCATCTCAAGTCGCCGGACGATCATAACCTGCAGCATCTGCCGTCAACCGACCCGCTTGCCGTGCTCCTCAGGGATCATCTCATAAGCCTTCACGCGCGTTTGCCCGGGATGCGGCTGGATCAGGTTCAATCGGTCATACCGGCCACCGTGCAATTGGCTGCCGCCGCCCTCAACGGCACGGTTCGCGAAGAGCAGGCCGGCAGCGTCCGGATAGCCATGACCGAGCGGATCTGCTCGCACATCGACGCCCACATCCTCGATCCCGACCTCGATCCGGAAAGCATTGCCAGCCGGTTCGGGATGACCCGCCGCAATCTCGGTTATCTCTTCGAAGCCTACGGTGGTGTCGCCGCCTACATCAGGCGAAAGCGCCTGTCCTCGATACGTGCGGCGTTGAGTCATCCTGCACACAATGGGCAGTCGATCGAAGCGATCGCCGAAGCGCACGGCTTCAATCACTATCGCAGCTTTGCGCTCGCCTTTCAGCGACAATTCGGTCTCACGCCGCGCGAGGCGCGCGCGCGGTCACTCGAGGCCACGACCTTGACGTCGGGATCGGACGGCAAGCTCGCGGAGTGGCTACACTGGATCAAGTGCTTGAGATGAGCCGGCAGCCGAATCTGCAACTGTACGCGATGCCTATGGCGACAGGGATCGACGAGATCATGTCTCCCGCGTCACGCGCGGAAGGGCCGATTCAGCAGAGATCATCGGGCGCGTGACCGTTCGCCGTCGCTTCAGGCCATAGGCGCGCATTCGTCCTTCCTGCGATTTCCTGTTTCATTTCCCGTCATTTCCGATTTCGCAACGACGCGTTTCTCGACCTGTCATTTGTGCGCGCCTTCCGCCAAACAGACATGAAACGGGCTTCGACCCGTGCCTGCTGGAATTGAGTGACGGAATTGCAGATGATCTCGAAGAGCGCGCGGCGACCGGCCCATCCTTTCTCCCCCTCCATTGCCGGTTCGCACGATCCGCTGCGGATGAGGGGCTCGCGCGCGCGTTTGCTTCGACTGCTGCTGGCATCGACGGCGCTGCCCGCCGTCCTCTCCATTCAACCCGCGATGGGTGCAAATCCGGTCTGGACGGGTGCGGCCTCGTCCGACTGGTTCACCGCCGGCAACTGGAATCCGGTCGCGGTGCCAAACGCCACCGACACAGTGACCATCGACCAGACGTCGCCCAACCCGGTTGTCATCAGCGGAGGCGCAGCGCACGCATTGTCGACCTTCATCGGTGCCGCAGGCACTGGTCAGCTCATGATCAGCAATGGCGGCACCTTGACTGACACCACTGCGGCGCTCGGTTTTCAGGCCGGCAGCACGGGCAGCGTGACGGTCACCGGCGCCGGCTCGACATGGACGAACACCGGCGATCTCTCGATCGGCCGCGCCGGCAGCGGCACGCTTCAGGTTCTCTCGGGCGGCAGCGTCAGCGCCGTCAATGCCTATCTCGGCGATCTCACGAGCAGCGCAAACGGCAGCCTGACGGTCAGTGGCTCCGGCTCCTTATTCACGACTTCGGGCGGACTGCTTGTCGGAGCCTCAGGCACGGGCAGCCTGACCATTTCCAATGGCGGCCAGGTCACCAACAACGCCGGCGCAATTGTCGGTGGCATCGGAATCGGAACGGCCAGCGTCGATGGCACCGGCTCAAATTGGAACGTGCCGGGCGCCTTGATCATCGGCGGACAGGCGCAGGGCAGCGTTTCGATCACCAATGGCGCCACCATGACGGCCGGCGTCACCATTCTCGGCTTTCAGTCCGGCGGTCATGGTTCGCTGACGGTCAGCGGCACGGGATCGTCCCTGCTGACGGGCGCACTTACGCTCGGCGCTAATGGCTGCGGCGGCCTCAATTATCTAACAATCGCAAACGGCGGTTCGGTGACGGTGACCTCCAATGTCGTCAACGTCGGGACTGGCACCGCCCTCGGAGAAATCGACATCGGTGCTGGCTCGGGGCAGACAGCGGTGGCGCCGGGCATCCTGAACGCTTCCCTGGTCCAGTTCGCGCCGTTGGTGACACCAAGCGGCGCCATCCGATTCAATCACACCTCGTCAAACTACGCCTTTGGCCCCCAGCTGGCGGGCAACGGCGAGATCATCCAGGACGCCGGCGTTACACGGTTGACCGCGGACAGCAGCGGTTTCACGGGCAACGTTTTCATCAATGGCGGCACGCTCGCGGTGACCGGTTCGCTCACCAACGCCACGGCCTTCTTGGTGCAGACCGGAGGCACGCTGGCGGGCGACGGCACGGTCGGCGGTACCATCCACATGTTTGACGGCATTCTTGCGCCCGGCTTCAATGGCACCGGCACGCTGAACGTCCAGGGCAGCCTCGTCATGAGCAGTGCCTCGACCTATCTCGTGCAGGTTTCAGGATCGAGCGCGACCAGCACGGCAGTGACGGGCACCGCGCAAATCGCGGGCACCGTTTCGGTACAAGTGCTGAGCCGCGTGTCGTCGACGACGACCTATACCATCATGACCGGCGCGGGCGGCGTCAGCGGCACGTTCGACACCGTCTTGCTCAGCGGCACCGGCCTCGCCCGCAATCCGCACCTCACCTACAACGGCACCGGCGTGCTGCTCACGCTCGATCCCGGCCTGTTGTCGCCATCGCTATCGGGGGCGACCATCAACCAGCGCAATGTCGCGGCCGGAATCGACAATGCCCTGACGGCCGGAGCGAACCCGCCGGCGGCATTCAATGCCCTGCTCGGGGCAAGCGGCGCCAGTCTCAACAACGCGCTCACGCAGGCCTCGGGTGAGCACGCAACCGGCGTCCAGCAGACGAGCTTCGATGCGATGAGCAATTTTGTCGCTACGCTGCTCGATCCGTTCGGCCATCTCGGCAATGCCGGAGCCGGCGGCGGCGTCCTGTCGTATGCCGATGCAGGCAGCACCGGACGTCAGGGCACGGCGCGCGATGCGTTTGCCTCCATTCAGCACAAAGGCCCGGTCGGCGCTGTTGACGCCGCCGCACGCTGGAACGTGTGGGCGGCCGGCTATGGCGGCGCACAGAATGCGGACGGTAACGCCGTCGTCGGCTCTCACGCGACGAACAGCCACGCCTATGGGGTCGCCGCAGGGGCAGACTATCGTCTCTCGCCCGACACGGTCGTCGGTTTCGCGCTCGGCGGCGGTGGGACCAGCTTCAACCTCGACAGCGGTCTCGGCGGCGGCCGCTCCGATCTGTTCCAGGCCGGCGCTTTCGCCCGCCACAATTTTGGACAGACCTATCTCGCTGGCGCGTTGGCCTATGGCTGGCAGGACGTCACCACCGACCGTACCGTAACCATTGGCGGCGTCGACCGGCTCCAGGGCCGCTTCACCGCCAACGCGCTGTCGGCCCGCATCGAAGCCGGCCATCGTTACGAACTGTCCTGGGCCGCGCTGACGCCCTATGTCGCGGGACAAGCGACCACGCTGTTCCTGCCCGGCTTCAGCGAGCAAACGATCAGCGGCGCCAATACGTTCGCGCTCGCCTATGGCGGCAAGGACGTCACGGACTCGCGCAGCGAGCTCGGCTTGCGTGCGGATCGATCCTACGTCTCAGGCGATGCTGTCGTGACGCTTCGCGGGCGCGGCGCCTGGGCGCACAATTTCGACACCGCACGCACGGCATTCGCGACATTCCAGACGCTGCCGCAATCCGGCTTCGTCGTAAACGGCGCGAGCCAAGCGCACGATGCCGCTCTGCTCACCGGCGTGGCCGAGATTGCCTGGCGCAACGGCTATTCGTTCGGCGGCAGCATCGATTCGGAGATTTCCTCCACCCGGCGCACCGTCATCGGCAGGGCGGTCGCCCGGTACACCTGGTGAGGTCCGACCGGGGACCAGACCGCGGGTCGCCGGGGCGGCCCGCATTAACCCCTTGTCCACCATTCGCTCCCCCCGGGGCGTCGGTAACCACGACAATTAACAGACCCTCAATTCACCCCGGACAAGTTTCACGATGTTTCCGGGGGATTTGCCGTGGACCTGTTGGTATTCGAGTTCTTGGGATTGGCGATGCTCGCCATGTGCGTGGTCGTGGTGGCATTGCCCTGCGCGCGAAAACCCCCGCAGCGGATCCGCTACGAGTAGGATTTCGTGGCCCAAAAGCGGTCGCGCTCGCGATTCCACTTGAAATTCAAGGCTCGAATTTGCTCCAACCCCCTTGACATCACAGCGCTTTCGGCAGAACGGCTGATATACGTGTCATGGGCCGTTCATGGATCTGATTACCACCACCGCTGAGCTCGCCGCTGCCTGCAGTCGCCTGGCCAAGCACCCCGTCATTACCGTCGACACCGAGTTCCTGCGCGAGACCACCTACTACCCGCTCCTATGCGTGGTGCAGATGGCGAGCCCCGAGGAGGCGGTGGTCATCGACTCGCTGGCCGAGGGCATTGACCTCACGTCGTTCTTCGAGCTGATGGGCAACGAAAGCGTGCTGAAGGTGTTCCACGCCGCGCGCCAGGACATCGAGATCATCTGGCACCGGGCCAACATCATCCCGCACCCGGTGTTCGACACCCAGGTCGCGGCCATGGTGCTCGGCTATGGCGACAGCATCGCCTACGACCAGCTCGTCGAGAAGGTCACCGGACATCGCCCCGACAAGACCCACCGCTTCACCGACTGGTCGCGCCGGCCGCTGACCAAGGAGCAGATGCACTACGCGGTCTCCGACGTCACGCATTTGCGCGACGTGTTCTCGGCGCTCGACGCCGATTTGAAGAAGCGCCGCCGCAGCGACTGGGTCAGCGTGGAGATGGAGGTCCTCACCTCGCCCCGCACCTACGACTTCCACCCCGAGCGCGCCTGGGAACGGCTGAAGACGCGGGTGCGCAAGCCGAAGGACCTCGCCGTCCTGATGGAGGTCGCGGCCTGGCGCGAGCAGGAGGCGCAGAGCCGCGACGTGCCGCGCGGCCGCGTGCTGCGCGACGAGGCGATCAGCGATATCGCCACCCATGCGCCCAACACGGTGGAGAAGCTCGCCCACCTGCGCTCGGTGCCGAAGGGCTTTGAAAAGTCCAAATGGGGCGCCGACATCATCGCCGCCGTGCAGCGCGGGCTGGCGCGCGACCTGACCAAGCTGCCGAAGCTGGAGAAGCCGCGCAACAACTCCAACGGTCAGGCGATCGTCGAGCTGTTGAAGGTGCTGCTGCGGATGACAGCAGAGCGCCACGCGGTCGCCAGCAAGGTGATCGCGACCGTCGACGACCTCGAGGCCATCGCGGCCGATGACGACGCCGACGTGGCCGCGCTGCGCGGCTGGCGCCGCGAGCTCTTTGGCGACGCCGCCCTCAAGCTCAAGCGCGGCGAGCTCGCGCTTGCGATCGAGAAAGGCCGCGTGGTTGGGGTTCAACGGGCGTAGGCGCCACAACACTCTCACCGTCATCCCCGCGCAACGGCGCAGCCGTTGTCGCTGGAGGTGCGGACCATGCGGCGCGCGGAGCGCTGCATGGCGAGCCTCGAAGGATGAACGGCCCCCGCTGCAGCCAGTGCGGCCGTCGCCCTTCGAGGCTCGCTTCGCGGTGCTGCGCACCGCGGCTCGCACCTCAGGGTGACGGTGATAGAGTTACGCTTGCGATGACGGCGGTTACAGAGCGGCCTCCCCTACGCCGCCGGCGTCAGCTTCGCCGCCTCGGGCTTGAGGTCATCCAGCATGCCGGCAAGCCCATCGACGAGTTCGTCGACCTGCGCCCTGGTCACGATCAGCGGCGGGCAGATCGCGAGCGCATCAAGCATGTTGCGCGAGATGATGCCGCGCTCCAGCAGCAGCTTGCTCGCGACGCCGCCGAGGGCGCCGGGCGTGGCGGCCGCGACCTTCCGAGTCTTGTCCAGCACGAGCTCGACGGCGGCAATCAGGCCGATGCCGCGGACCTCACCCACCAGCGGATGGTCGGCGAGTGTGCGCAGCCGGCCCTGCATGTAATCGCCGATCTCGGCGGCATGCGCGACCAAATTGCGCTCCTCGATGATCCTGAGATTCTCGAGCGCGACGGCCGCCCCCACCGGATGACCGCCGGCCGTAAAGCCGTGGCCGAGCACGCCGATCTTGTTGCTCTCGTCCGCGATCGGCTCGAACATGCAGTCGTTCATGATGATCGCCGAGAACGGGAAATAGCTCGAGGTGATCTGCTTGGAGACCACGAGCACGTCGGGCTTGATGTTGTAGGTCTCGCAGCCGAACATCTTTCCGGTGCGGCCGAAACCGCAGATCACCTCGTCGGCGACCAGCAGGATGTCGTACTTCTTCAGGACGGCCTGAATCTTCTCCCAATAGGTCGTGGGCGGCACGATGACGCCGCCGGCGCCCATCACCGGTTCGCCGAAGAAGGCGGCGATCGTGTCCGGCCCTTCCTTTTGGATCAGCGCATCCAGCTCCTCGGCGCGCCGCGTCGCGAAGGCCTCCTCACTCTCGCCCGCCGCGGCGTCCTTGTAGTGATGCGGCGATCCCGTGTGCAGAATGTTCGGCAGCGGCAGGTCGAAGGAGCGATGGTTGTTCGGCAGGCCGGTGAGGCTCGCCGACGCGATGGTGACGCCGTGATAGCCGCGCAGCCGGCTGATCACCTTCTTGCGCTGCGGCTGGCCCAGCGCATTCGAGCGATAGGCGATCAGCTTCAGAACGGTGTCGTTGGCTTCCGAGCCGGAGTTGGTGAAGAACACCTTGCTCATCGGCACCGGGGCCATCTTCACGAGCTTCTCGGCGAGGTCGATCGAGGGCCCGTGCGAGCGCGAGGCGAAGGTGTGGTAGAACGGCAGCGCCTGCATCTGGCGGTGCGCCGCATCGACCAGCCGCTTCTCGCTGAAGCCGAGCCCGACGCTCCACAGCCCCGCCATCGCCTCGAGATAGCGCTTGCCGGCCGCGTCGAAGACGTAAGGCCCCTCGCCGCGCTCGATCACCAGGGGACCCGCCTGCTGGTGGGACCGCGCATTGGTGTAGGCGTGGAGCTGATAGGCAACGTCGCGGGCTTCTTGCGAGTTCGGCAGCAGGGTCATTGCGGGCGTTCCTTGAGCCCTCGCGTCGTCGGACGGACGCGAGACTCGTCTGGAGAGAGCATCGCCATCTTGGCTATTGCGACAACGCGCAACTTGCAACGGCATTTCATCGGCGGCAAACGCCCATCTGCGTTGCACGAAATGGCGACAATGCGGCCTCTTGGCGCATGATCCGGAACAAACGCGGAAACGCGTTTGCGCGGAGATCATGCGCAAGCAATGAGCTCAAGCGCGATCATCGCGCGTCAGGCCGTACCGTCATCGTCGTCGCCGTTGTCGGCCTCGGCTGCTTCGCGCACCTCGACCAGCGCCATGGACAGGAGATAGACGGTTGTCAGCAGGCCGAGCCGACGCGCCCTCTCGACGGCGAGCGACAGATCGCTCACCAGTTCCTCGAGCTGTTGCCCCCGAGACAAGTTTCCCATCCATCCCGGTCGCCAGCCGTCGCCGGCGGCGGCTTGTTACACTGCGATGGCGCCGCTGGTCCTGAGGAGCTCGGCGCTTGCCTGTACATTAGCAAAATTGCCGATCACATTCATCACCGCCTGCTTGTAGGCGGCCGCATCTCCGTGACCCGGATGCCGGCACGCAACGGCATCGCCCACCACCTGATAGCGGTGGCTGCGGTGGAAGCCGTCGACAACGGTCGCCAGCATGGTCTCGTCGAGGGAAAAGCCCGCCAGCACGCAACGGAAGTTCTTGATGTTCGACGTGTAGTCGACGAAGCGCGCCGAGCTATAGGCCGACGGCAGCGGATGCTCGAACGTCATCTCGCCCGGCCGCGGTTTCAAGTCGCCGATCCAGTCGGTCAGCTTGGATGCCGGATTGAACCAGGCCGCCTGCGCGATGCGCTTGAGGTGGATCACCGGCCATAGATTATCGCGCCACAGCGTCAACAATTCGAGACAGCGCGAGGTGGCGGCGTCGCCCTCGAGGATGACGTGGCGACGCCCGGGGGTCAGATATTCGACCTGCAGATCGGCGCAGACCAGGATCGGCGGATCATTGTGAAGGGAAACCAGCATTTGCTTGCTTGTGTTGCACCAATTTCAACGGCCGGCGACGGACATGTTACGCAGCGGCGACGTCACCGCCCGCCCCGCCGAGGCGTCGAGCACGCCCGGCCGGTCCCAGTCGCCTTCAGGACGGATAATCACGTAAGGATCGCTGTCCAGCGTGATGGCGTCCGGCCCGGGCTCGATCTCCAGCACCATCTCCGTGTAGGAAAAATCGGAAAAGGTGATCTTGCGATTGTGGCCGAGCGGCTTGGCGCCGAAATGGGCCCAGAAATCGACCAGCCGGTCCTGCGCCTGGCCGTAGATCTTGCGAAAGCCCTTGCGCTTCACGTAGTCGACGCTCGCCTGCACGAGCTTGAACGACACGCGCGAGCGCCGGTACTGGTGGCGCACCGCAAGGCGCTCGACCTTGGCGAACTCGCCGAAGAAGCGCACCCGCAGGCAACCCGCCGGCTCGTTGCCGACGAAGCCGATGAAATGCGCGGCCACGAGATCGTTGCCGTCGAACTCCTCGTCGAACGGACAGTCCTGCTCGGCGAGATAGACAGCCGAGCGAATGGCGGTGACCAGCATGAGGTCGCTGGGATCGCGCGCAATGCGGATGGTGATAGCGCGGGAGTCCGGTTTGGCATTCGGAATTCTAGTGCCGTGCATCTGCAAAACTCCTTGCTGCAAGAACCGAGCCCGGCACGCGCACTGGCTGTCGATTCCAGGGCCGCTCGTAACACCAGAGGTCGGGCTGGAAGCTTGGGATAGGCGCAAATCCCGTCGCTTTCATGATGTCACGCCCTGCCGCCGTCGACGGCTGGGCGAAGCAGTCTGCGCTGCGAAATCGCGGTTGCCTCAGATGCGCGGCAGCCTTGCCGAGCCCCGCGATGCCGCGACCGGTGGCCGCGATCGCCCAGATGTAGATCGCCGAAACCTCCTCATCGCCGGACGCGAGACAACGTGTGTCGGGCTCGGTCAGGCAGATCTCGTCGAGCAGCAGCGCATCGCGGCCGAGGCTGTTGAGGTACAGAAATGCCATGCCACCGACCAACGTGCCCTTGCGGCTGAAAGTCAGCAGGCATTGGGGATCGAACGTGAAGTAGCGCGCGAGCTCCGGTTCCCCGATCCGCACGCCGGGCACGAGCCGGTGGGCCATATCGGCGAGGGACGCGAGCTCGGAGTATTGCGCACAATGGACCTCGACGTCGGCGCTGAGCGGCAGTGCGTCAAATTCATGCCTTGCGGCAAACGAGCCCCTTTCCATACCCATATTGCGCATCTATCGTTTCCCCATCCCGTTACGGTCGAGAGCTTAGCGGGTAAGGATCAAGCGTATGCAGCAACTATTGCAACGGGGTGCTGCGATGATGCAGCACCGAAATGAAGAGTCCTTGGATGCGTCCTGGGATGATTTGAAGCTGTTTTTAGCCTGTGCAAAATATAAAAGTTTCCGCAATGCCGCCGAAGAGCTGGGCCTCACCTCGACGACGCTGATGCGCCGGATCGACCGGCTCGAGGAGAGTATCGGTTGCAAGCTCTTCCTGCGCGATCAAAGCGGGCTCACGCTGAGCGACGAAGGCACGGCGATGATATCGGACGTGTCGCTGATGGAGCGTCACGCCTTTAACGTGTTTCGACGCGCCTCGCGCTCCTCGAACGACACAGCCGGCACGGTCCGCGTCGCGGTGACCGAAGGTCCCGGCAATTTCTGGATCCTGCCGCGGCTGATCGATTTCCAGAAGACCTATCGCAAGATCACCGTCGATCTGCGCTGTGCGATGGAGCAGGCCGACGTTGCGCGGCTGGAGTCCGATATCGCGATCCAGCTCGAGCCACCGACCAACCCGGACCTGATCGTGGCCAAGCTCGGCAGGCTGCACATCTATCCCTTCGTCTCGAAGGGCTACGAAAGCCTCCACGGCGTTCCGGCGACGCTCGCCGAGTTGAAGAACCATCGCATCGTCAAGCAGAGCGCCCCGCAGGTCGACGACACCGCCTATGCCCGCATTCTCGGACTGAAGTCGCTGGAAGGCATCGTCGGGATCAAGACCAACTCCTCGATCGGCGTGCTCTATGCGGTGGAGCGCGGCGCCGGCATCGGCTTCCTGCCGACGGTGTCGATCGCGCTCGGCGCGCCGCTCGTCGCCGTCGACCTCGGCGCCAGCCACCATGCCGATCTCTGGCTCACCTATCACAAGGAGTTCCGCTCATCCGAGCGGCACAAGATCGTGGTCGACTGGCTGAAGAAGATCTTTGACCCCAAGACCTATCCGTGCTTCCGCGACGAGTTCATCCATCCGAACGCGCTGGTGCCGATGATGGCGGCGGCAAGGGAGAGTGTCGGCCTGACCGGCTATATCGCCACGGCGCCGACGTAAGGGGCCCGACGCAACCGCCCTACCATTTGTACTCGAAGCCGACCGTGCCCTGGTGCGAACGGAATTCGCTGCGCAGCTTGGTGTCGTAATTGACGTAGAGCCGCGCGGTGTTGGTCAGGCTGAGCGAGGCCGACGCGCCGGCATCCATGCCGTAGCGGCTCTCGCCGATGCCGGGCACCACGATGCTTTGCGCGCCGAGGCTGACCTGGATCGAGCCGAGGTCCTGGTAGAAATTGTCGACGAACTTGCCATAGGCCGACAGGTCCAAAATCTTCTGATCGAAGATGAAATAGCGGCCGACCTCGGCACCGATCATGACGCGCGCCCGCGCCAGTGCCGTGGAGCCGACGGCCATGGGGTCGAGGCCTCCGACTTCGTTGAAAGCTGCGCTGGTGGCGCGGACATATTCGAGCGCGCCCTTGGGCACGATACGCGCCTGGTCCTGCGTCCAGTAGTAGCTGACTTCCGTGAGCGCGCCGTCGATCGCGGCGCGGTAGCGCGCGGTTGCCAGACCGAGGCCGGTGTCGCGGCTGGAGCGGACATTGCCAAAGCCGTGCACGGCCGCGAAGGCCCAGGTCCACGGTCCCTTGTCGATCGAGCCGTTGAAACCGATCTGCGTCAAATCGAGGGTTGCCGATTGCAGCGCCAGCGGCACGTCGACGTCGGTGCGGCTCTGGTCGATGGAGAAGCCGATATTGACGCCCGGCGCGAGCCGCGCGCCAAAGCCCGCCACGCCTCCAAAAGTTTTGCGCTTGTCGCCGACGAAGTCGCCCTGCGCGTCGGTGCGGGCGGAAATCCCGTAGCCCTCGAACCAGGTCCGATAGCGCGGCGCTTCGGTCTCCGACGAGGCGCCGCCGCCGCCGGGATTGTTGCGCATCGTGCGGTTGAACCCGTTGGAGGCCTGGTTGCCCAGCCGCTCCAGGAAGTTGGAGCCGAGGTCGAGCGTGGTGTTGCCGATCGAGCGCTCAAAGTTGGTCGCCGTCGGCGTCGGGATGGGGGTCGGAGACGGCGTTGGTGTCGGCGTCGGGGTCGGCGTTGGCGTCGGGCTCTGCGCGAAGGCCGGCCCTGCGCCCAATGCGAGGGCGACCCCAACGGCAAGCACGAGCGCAGCCGCGATCCGGCGGAGCCGGCCCAGCCCGATCATCCGCCCTGTTCCCGACGGCCGCGCACTGCGCATGACGACAAAATCCCGACGCTCATGACGGCGCGAAAAACCATGACCATCCGCGCCGGACGACGCGATTTGCGCTTAACTGGCACAGGGGGTCAATCGGTTGAACTCCCGCGGATGGGGCGATTGCCCAGCGCTGTGGTTCCGCTGCCACAGGTTGGCGGACAGCCAATGCGCCTTGCCAGCAAATCTTATTCAGACCTTGTCGAATTCAGGCCACTGCTGTGCAGCCCGCGATCTCGCTGAGTTCCGGATAGAACCGCGCGGCCATGCGGCCGATATAGTGGCGCAAATTGGCATGACCGGAAGCGGCCCGCTGGAGGTCCGAGTCAAACAGCGGACAAATCGCACTAATCGCAAACGCGAACATCGTTGCGTCGATGCCGGCAGGCTCGTTACCCATGAAGAACGGCTTTTCGCCGAGATAGCCGGCCATCGCATCGATCGAACGTATTCCGATCGCGGTGATTTCGTCACGGGAGTGACGCCCGAGTCCCTGACCGTGCAGCGTCTTGCGCAGCCGGCGGCGGATCATTGAGACGACCACGGGGCGGACCGGCGCAGGGACGCTCCTGAAGAAATTGACGGGCCCCTTGCGGAAGTTCGCTTCCACCATCCAGCGGAAGTAGACGCTCGCCCAGTAGAGATTGTCTTCGGCCATCTTCTCAAACGCCCACGCGACGGCACGCTGCTCGGCGGTGAGGCCGCGGTCGAAATCGATCTCGTATTTCTTTTCGATATGCCAGCGAATGAGGGTGGAATCGCCGAGCAAACGGCCGTCATCCTCGATATATGGAATCTTGCCCTTAGGCGCCTTCGAGAAGCTCATCAGCGCCTTTTCGAACGGCAGTTTCGACATCCGCAGCAACGTCTCGACCTTGGTCACGAACGGACTGGCGTCTGGCAGTCCGAAATTAGGGCCGGAGCCATAGAGCGTGATCATGGTACCTCGATGGATTCGGAGCAGCCTAACAACCAGACGCGGTCAGATGACGACCGGCGAGATCAGAAAATTCTCCGACGCCCCGCTTCCCGCCGTCCTGCAGACGTCGCCCTCGATTCGCACCTTGCCTTGGGCAAGCAGGCGGAGCGCCTCGGGATAGATGCGATGCTCGACCTCGAGGATGCGCTCTGAAAGCGTGTCCGCCGTATCGTGATCGCTGACGGGCACCGCGCCCTGCATCACGATCGGGCCGGCATCGGTCTCCGGGATCACGAAATGCACGGTGGCGCCGGAGAGTTTGACGCCGGCGCGCAGGGCCTGGCCGTGAGGGTCGAGACCGGGGAAGGACGGGAGCAGCGAGGGATGGATGTTGAGCATCTTGCCGTACCAGGCCATGGTGAATTCGGCCGTGAACAGCCGCATGAAACCGCCGAGGCAGATCAGCTCGATGCCGTGCTGATCGAGCGTGCCCTGCAGCACCGCTTCGAAGCCGGCGCGGTCCTTGCCGAACGGCTTGCTCTCGATCACCAGCGTTTTGACGCCACTTGCCTTCGCCCGCTCCAGGCCGGGCGCATCGGCTTTATTCGAGATCACGAGCGTAATCTCGGCCGGGAAATCGGGCGCGCTCGCTGCCTTGATCAGCGCGGCCATGTTGGAGCCTCGGCCGGAGATCAAAATGGCGACGCGGCGCTTCATGGGTCCTACAGCGCCAGGTCGAGGTTGCCGTTATAGACGACGCGGTCCTCGCCCTCGGCCGGGATCACCTTGCCGAGCACGGCAACGCCCTCGCCGGCATCCTCGAAGACCGCGACGACCTTTTCGACGGCGTCGGGTTCGACGATCGCGATCATGCCGATGCCGCAGTTGAAGGTGCGCAACATTTCGAGCTCGGCGATCCCGCCTTGCGCCGCCAGCCATTTGAACACCGGCAGCACCGGCAGGTTTGCGAGATCGATGCCGACGCCGAGATGTTTTGGCAGCACGCGCGGAATGTTGTCGGTAAAGCCGCCGCCGGTGATGTGGGCGAGGCCCTTCACCGCCCCGGTCTCGCGGATCGCGCGCAGGCAGGATTTCACGTAGAGCCGCGTCGGCGCGAGCAGCGCGCCGCCGAGCGTCATGACAGGCGAAAACGGCGCCTGCGCCGCGAAGCCGAGCCCAGACTGTTCAACGATCTTGCGGACCAGCGAGAAGCCGTTGGAATGGACGCCTGACGAGGCGAGCCCGATCACCGCATCGCCGGCGGCGATATCCTTGCGGGGCAGCAGCGTACCGCGTTCGGCGGCCCCGACCGCAAAGCCGGCGAGGTCGTAGTCGCCGTCCTTGTAGAGGCCGGGCATCTCGGCGGTCTCGCCGCCGATCAGGGCACAGCCGGATTCGCGGCAGCCCTCGGCCACGCCGGCCACGATCGCCGCGGCGGCCTCCGGATCGAGTTTCCCACAGGCAAAATAATCCAGGAAGAACAGTGGCTCGGCGCCCTGCACCACGAGGTCGTTGACGCTCATGGCCACGAGGTCGATGCCGATCCTGCCGTGCAGGCCGGTTTCGATCGCGATCTTGACCTTGGTTCCGACCCCATCGGTCGCGGCGACCAGGACGGGATCCCTGAATCCGGCCGCCTTGAGGTCGAACAGGCCGCCGAATCCGCCGATTTCGGCATCGGCGCCGGCCCGCGCGGTGGCGCGCACCATCGGCTTGATCAGGTCGACGAGGCGATTGCCCGCATCGATATCGACGCCTGAATCGGCGTAGGTAAGGCCGTTTTTGCGGTCGGTCATGCCCGATTTCCAGTGGGGTTGCGGCTGGTTACGTCGATTTCAGGGGACGCGCAATGGCTCGCATAGCGCCCGGGGCCGTACTATGTAGATATCAACCGGTTCGGCCTGCAAAGGACCGGATTCGAGGTCAGACCGGTTGCCGGGAAGCACCGCGTGAGTATTCCGAACATCATTACCCTGGGCCGCATCATGCTGGTCCCGATCATCGTCTGGGCCATCGTTTCCAGCCAAATGGAGATTGCGTTCGCGGTGTTCCTGATCGCCGGGATCAGCGACGCCATCGATGGCTTCCTGGCCAAGCGCTTCAACATGACGAGCGAGCTCGGCGCCCTGCTCGACCCGCTCGCCGACAAGATGCTGCTGGTCTCGATCTACATGGCGCTCGGGATCTGGGGTGCGATCCCGCGCTGGATCGTGATCCTGGTGGTGTCGCGCGACATCATGATCGTCGCGGCCGTGATCGTGTCCTGGCTGTTCGACCGGCCGGTGGCGATGAAGCCGTCGATGGTGTCGAAGCTCAACACCGTGGCCCAGGTGGCTTTCGCGGCGCTGGTGCTGGCGGCACTGGCCTTCGGCTTCAAGCCGGGGCCTTATGATATAATCCTGATGGGCTTCGTGACGGTCTTCACGCTCTCCTCGGTGTCGCTCTACCTCGTCGAATGGTTGCGGCACATGAGTGCGATCGAGGCCAAATAGACGTCCGGCAAAGAAACCGGATCGGCCCCGCAAAAGGCCAACTCATTGGGCGTAACGCCTGAAGGCAATCGAACAGGACCGGTTGGACCCGGCACGGAGCAAGCAAAGCGTGGCAGGCCGCGTTCATCCCCGTCAATTGGCCTTCGCCCTCCCGCATGCGGAGAGCCTGAGCCGGGACAATTTTCTGGAAGGCCCTGCCAACGCCGCCGGTCTGGCGCTGATCGACGGCTGGCCGGAATGGCCGAACCGGATCATGTGGCTGGCGGGCCCGGAAGGTTCTGGCAAGAGCCACCTCGCCGCCATCTGGGCCGAGAAAGCCGGCGCACGGTCCACCACCGCCAATGCGCTGACGCCCGCGACCGTCCCCGGCACGCTCGCCACCGGCGCGCTGGTCGTGGAGGACCTGAAGGCCAAGGAGTTTGACGAGCGCGCGCTGTTCCACCTGCTCAACCTCGCGCGCGAGGACGAGGCCTATGTCCTGCTGACGGGACGCGAGCTGCCGGCCGCGCTCGACATCGAATTGCGCGACCTGCGCTCGCGCTTGCGCGCCGTGCCGACGGTCTCGTTGTCACCGCCGGACGACCAGTTGTTCCGTGCCCTGATCGTCAAATTCTGCGCCGACCGTCAATTGAGCATCGATGAGAGCGTCGTCAGCTACCTCGCCACCCGCCTGGAGCGCTCCCAGGCCGCCGCGCGGCAGGCGGTGGAGCTCCTGGACAGCGAGGCGCTGCGTCAGGGTCGCCCGGTCACCCGGGCGCTGGCGGTCGAACTGCTCCGGAACGTTTGATCCACCGGGGCGTCGCCCTCCATCGCGGGGCGCTTGACGCGACGCGGCGGCGGAACCTCAATGTCATCGAAACGTCATCGCGCTAACACATGCTCCTCGCCGGTTTTGCGCATAAGACGCAAGATAGGTGTAAGACGATGGATCGACTTCTCATGGACTCCGCGCAAGCCATTGAAATAAAAGAAAAAGAACACGTCGACACTGGCGTCCCGGCGATTGCCAAGAGCCCCGAACGGTTCATCAATCGCGAACTCTCCTGGCTGCACTTCAATCGTCGCGTGCTGGAGGAATCGGTCAATGGCAGCCACCCCGTGCTGGAGCGGGTACGATTCCTGTCGATTTCGGCAAATAACCTTGATGAGTTCTTCATGGTCCGCGTGGCCGGCATCAAGGCCCAGGTGCGCGAGGGCATTGCCGAGCGCAGCCCCGACGGCCTGACCCCGTCCGAGCAGCTCGCGCTGATCAACCGTACCGTTTCGCAGCTTGCCAGCGACCAGCAGGCGATCTGGGGTGACCTGCGCGGCACGCTCGCCGAGGTCGGCATCGTGCTGGTGGACGGCAAGGACGTCACCAAGGCGGAGCGGACCTGGATCGAGGACTACTTCCTCCACAACGTTTTCCCGCTCCTGACCCCGCTGGCGATCGATCCCGCCCATCCCTTCCCGTTCATCCCGAGCCTCGGCTTCACCATCGCGCTCCAGCTCACGCGCGCCGCCGACGGCAAGGCGATGAACGCGCTGATCCGCATGCCCGGCAAGATCGACCGCTTCATCCGCATGCCGGCGGAAGGCGTGGTGCGGCTGATCTCGCTGGAGCAGGCCACCAGCCTGTTCATCAATCGCCTGTTCCCGGGCTACACGGTGCGCGGTCAGGGCACCTTCCGCATCATCCGCGACTCCGAAATCGAAATCGAGGAAGAGGCCGAGGACCTCGTCCGCGTGTTCGAGACCGCGCTGAAGCGCCGCCGCCGCGGATCGGTGATCCGGCTCGAGATCGATGCCAAGATGCCGGAAGAGCTGCGGCTCTTCGTTCAGCACGCGCTGTCGGCCGCCGACGACGAGGTGTTCCTGGTCGACGGGGTGCAGGCGATGAACGAGCTGTCGCAACTCACGCGGCTCGACCGTCCCGACCTCGAATTCACCCCTTACGTGCCGCGCCATCCCGAGCGAGTGCGCGAGCATGGCGGCGACATTTTTGCCGCGATCCGGCAGAAGGACCTGATCGTCCACCACCCCTACGAGTCCTTCGACGTCGTGGTGCAGTTCCTGCAGCAGGCGACGCGCGACCCCGACGTCGTCGCCATCAAGCAGACGCTCTACCGCACCTCCAACAACTCGCCGATCGTGCGCGCGCTCGCCGAGGCCGCGGAGGCCGGCAAGTCGGTCACGGCGCTGATCGAGCTGAAGGCGCGCTTCGACGAAGAGGCCAATATCCGCTGGGCGCGCGATCTCGAACGGGCCGGCGTCCAGGTCGTCTACGGCTTCCTCGAATTGAAGACGCACGCAAAGCTCTCGATGGTGGTGCGCCGCGAGGGCGGCAGCCTCACCACCTATGTCCATACCGGCACCGGCAATTACCACCCGGTCACCGCGCGCATCTACACCGACCTCTCCTACTTCACCTCCGACCCGACCATCGGCCGTGACGCCGCCCGCGTCTTCAACTTCATCACCGGCTATGCGGCGCCGAGCGACCTCGAAAAAATGGCGGTGTCGCCGCTGACGCTGCGCAAGCGCATCATCGAGCACATCCAGGGCGAGACCGCGCATGCGAAGCACGGCCGGCCCGGCGCGGTCTGGATGAAGATGAATGCGCTTGTCGACCCCGACATCATCGATGCGCTCTACGAGGCCTCGCAGGCCGGCGTCCAGGTCGAGCTGGTGGTCCGCGGTATCTGTTGCCTGCGGCCGGGCATTCCCGGCCTGTCGGAGAACATCCGCGTCAAGTCGATCATCGGCCGCTTCCTCGAGCACGGCCGCATCTATTGCTTCGGCATGGGCCAGGGCCTGCCGGGCGGGAAAGCGGCTGTGTATATCTCGTCAGCCGACATGATGCCGCGGAACCTCGACCGCCGCGTCGAGGTGCTCTGTCCGCTGCAAAATCCCACGGTGCATCAGCAGGTTCTCGAGCAGATCATGGTCGCGAATCTCAAGGACAATGAGCAGAGCTGGCAATTGTTGCCGGATGGGTCCTCAACGCGTATGAAGGCCGCGAAGGGCGAAGAGCCGTTCAACGTGCACAATTACTTCATGACGAATCCGAGTCTGTCAGGCCGTGGAAAGTCGCTCAAGGAATCCTCTCCGCGCCGCCTCACGCGCCGGAATGAACGTCATCAATCCTGATCAGGGATTGTCGTCGTGACACGACCGCGCAAGCGCGGCGCGAGCGTCGCGGTCGTCGACATCGGCTCCAACTCGGTCCGTCTCGTGGTCTACGAGGCGCTCGCGCGCAGCCTGATTCCGATCTTCAACGAGAAGACGCTGTGCGGCCTCGGCCGCGAGGTGCAGAGCACCGGCCTGCTCGCGCCCGACGCCGTCGACAAGGCGCTGACCTCGCTCAGGCGCTTCAACGCGCTGATCCGGGTGATGCAGGTCGGCCGCGTCTACGCGATCGCGACCGCCGCCTGCCGCGATGCCTCGAACGGTCCGGATTTCATCGCGAAGGCCGAGCGTATTTGCCGCGTCAAGATCGAGATCCTGTCCGGCCCGCGCGAGGCGCGGCTGTCGGCGCTTGGCGTGGTCTCCGGCATCCATCATCCCGATGGCATCGTCGGCGACCTCGGCGGCGGGTCGCTGGAGCTGATCGAGGTGCACAGGAACAGCGTCCGCAGCGGCGTCACGCTGCCGCTCGGCGGCCTCGCTTTGCAGGACCTCGCGCACAAATCGCTCAAGCGTGCCGACCGCATCGTTCGCGAGGAATTCGCCGACGTCGCGCAGCTCAAGGCCGGCCATGGCCGCACCTTCTACGCGGTCGGCGGCACCTGGCGCGCGCTTGCCCGCATCCACATCATCCAGAGCGGCTATCCGCTCCAGGTCATGCACGGCTATTCCATACCGGCCGCCGAAGCGCTCGACTTCGTGCGGCGCCTGCGGCGGCTGGCGGCGAGCAACATGCTCGCCGACATCGAGGTCGTCGCCGACGCCCGCCGCCCGCTCCTCACCTATGCCGCGCTGGTGCTCGAGCACATCATCCGGGTGGCGAAGCCGAAGACCATCGTGTTCTCGACCTTCGGCGTGCGCGAGGGGCTGTTGCACGAGAAGCTGTCGGAGGCCGAGCGTGCCAAGGACGGCCTGATCTGCGCCGCGGAGGAGTTGAACCAGCTCCTATCACGCTCGGCGCGACACGCCCGCGAGCTGATCGAATGGACCGACCGCTTCGTGCGCGTGGTCAAGCTGCGCGAGACCGAGGAAGACCGCCGGCTGCGCCACACCGCCTGCCTGCTGTCCGACATCGGTTGGCGCGTCCACCCCGACCATCGCGGCGAGCAGACGCTGAGCCTCGTGGTCAACGGCAATTTCGGGGCGATCGACCACCAGGAGCGCGCCTTCGTCGGCCTGTCGGTGTTCTACCGCTATGCGGGCTTGAGCGAGGAGAACCAGCCGCCGCCGACGATGCAGGAGCTTCTGACGCCGGTCCAGCTCGAACGAGCGCGCCTTTTGGGCGCTGCGTTTCGCGTCGCGCATCTGATCTCCGCGGCGCGGCCGGGCGTGCTGCCGGCCACGCATTTCCGCAGCCAGGGCCGCAAGCTGATGCTGGTGTTCGAGCACCGGCTCGGCGACCTCGTCGCCGACCGCGTCGGCGGCCGCTTCAAGCAGCTCGCCCGCCTGATCGGCCGCGCCGGCTCGATCGTGAGGCACTAAGAGCAAAGGTGCCGGACGCGTTCAGGAATTCTTTTCCCTGATCCAAGCAGCCAATCGCCGATCACTGGATATGCCCGAGGCCGCGAGCTTCGAGGCCACAGACAGGGCATCACTTTGCGGCTCGTCCTGACCGAGCTTGGCTTTGCCTCTCAGGCTCGTTAGCGTCACCTCAAATCCGACAATCATTCTTAACCGCCGGCCGATGCCCTCTTGCGGCAGTTCCTCCATCGTCCATGGCTCGGCACGGCCTGTCTCATATCGCCTCGTCAGACGGTCGATCGATTGACGGGTTGTTTCCCGGTCTTGCAGCGAGATGCAGCCTTCGGCCTCGACCATGACGTGATACATGGTCGGCGCCATGTTACGGGCCGGATACCAGCTTGGACTCACGTACGTGCGCGGCCCCTGAAACAGGGTCAGGACGCGGGCCCCGTCATTGATCGACGAAACCTGTGGGTTGCTCCGGGCGACATGGCCGACCAAGGTCCCTAATTTACCGCGACTTCGGTCCAGCAAAAGCGGAATTGCCGTCACGTGCGGGACATCCGTGCCGTTGCACATCAGAAGGGCCCAGGGATCGGAGTCGATCAGATCGAGCGCCTCGTCTGTGGACATGGCCCAACATTGCCGCAACAACATCCCTAGCCCCCCGAGAAAAGCAGCCCATGGCGCTTCAGCTCTGTCTGGAGCCCCTCGACGGACCTAAAATGATGGCCGTGAAGACCAGCCTCTCTCGCTCCCGCGACGTTTTCCGCAAGATCATCGACGAACAGGACGGCTTCCGGTCTCGCGCCGAGCGCGGCGAGGCATCGCCGATAGCAGGCGACATCAGGCTTCGCCGCACGAAATCGAGCCGATGCATACAGCCTCGAGCCGAACAGCGGCCGGAGTTCTGGGCAGAGAACATCGATGTGATCCACGACCAACTCCGTGTTGTTCGTGAGAACGGCCACATCGACGTACCCGCGCAAGCGCTCGGCGATCTCCAGCATCGCCGGATCGGGCGTCATCGACACGCGACGGGCTTCGAGCCAATCGGCTAGGCTGAGAGCATGGCCGATCCGCTCGCCAAACGCCCTGAGATATTCCTGACGCGAGAGCGTACCGTTGTCGCCTAACCGCTCAAATCCGCTCCCCCAGATGGCTCGATAGATGTCCGCCGCCGTACCGCCAGAGAATTCGGCCAAGCGGGAAGCACGGGCATGCGCGTCGTAGGTGCATAGAACGTTGTCCATATCAAACAGGACAAGTTCAATTTTTTCAGCCATCGGCATTCCGCTTCGGGCAATCTCTGTAAGAGAATCCAAGAACATTCAACGGGAATAGTCAGAGAAGGCACTGGCGACAAGCGAGTAAATCTGGGATGTATGCATGAGGGAAACTCACACATGACCAACATCCGCCTCCCCCCGTTGAATGCGGTGCGAGCCTTCGTGGCCGCGGCCAGACACGCAAGCATCACACTCGCGGCGACCGAATTGGGGGTCACTCATGGGGCCGTCAGCCGCCAAATCAAGCTGCTCGAAGAGCACCTTGGCGCACAGCTGTTTGTCAGGGAGACTCGTCAAATAGTCCTGACACCCGTCGGCCGGCAGCTTTTCGCAGGCTTTGCGCCAGCGCTTGAACGCATCGCGGCAACAGCTGCCACCGTCGCCCGCCTCTCCTCCGTTTCAAGCCTGCGCATCAACGTGCGGGCAAGTTTCGCGGCGCGGTGGCTCATCCCACAACTGCCGAGCTTCATCCGCAAATATCCTCACGTCGCGCCGCAAATCTTCACAGGTGCCGAAGCACCTGCACGTCTAAGCCGCGACAGCTTCGACGTTATCATCCGCCGGACGAAGACGGGTTGGCCGTCCGATCTCAAGCCACGTCCATTCATGGCCGACCAGGCATATCTCGTCGCAGCACCATCGCTACTGGACGCAAGACCCGTCGAAAGTATCGACGACCTGACAGGACATGTGTTCCTTCATAGCGAGACGCGAGCCAACGATTGGCGCGAATGGCTCAGGTTCGCCGGAGGCGAAGGGATCCATCCCGCCGACGAAATGCGGTTCGATCATCTCGATTTCGCCTTGCGAGCGGCGGCAGATGGATTGGGAATAGCTGTTGGACCCGCCAGTTTGGTGGCTCAAGACATCGAGTCGAAACGACTGTGCCATGTCCTGCCAACGCTGACCCGGCCGCTCGATCCCTACCTCATAGCAGCAAGTGATGAGTCGAATCCGGCGGCTCGTGTGTTCGAGCAGTGGCTCCTGAACGACGTGGAGCGGGAATCCTAGCCGATCGAGCCTGAACGCATCCGCGCTCCGACGCGCCGGCTATTCCGCCGACGCCTTGGCGTGACGCTCGGAAGCTTCCAGCGCCGCCAGGCTGAGGCTGCGCCGGCGCCAGATGTAGCCGACGACCAGCACCACGATCACGCCGAGCGCGGCGCAGAAGTACTCTGCACCCGCCCCGCCATGGCCGAACTGCGGGGGAATGCGCAGCACGGCCAACATCGAATCCAGCGAGGCGCCGAGCGGACCGTCGAACAGACTGTGCAGCTTCGGTTCGACGCCCGGATCGGTCGCGATCACCTCGCCCGCGATCCAGCCGAGCAGCGCAGCACCCGCCCAGACCAGCACCGGCAGTTTTGCCAGCAGCGCCATGATCAGCGCGGCACCGGCCACGATGAGCGGCACGCTGATGGCAAGGCCGAGGACCAGCAGCGGCACGCTACCGTTCGCAGCGGCGGCCACCGCGATCACGTTGTCCAGGCTCATGACGATGTCGGCGACGACGACGATCTGTATCGCCTGCCAGAGATGCGAAGCCGACTCGACGTCGTCTTCGTCCTCGTTTTCCGGCACCAGGAGTTTTGCGGCGATCACGATCAGTGCGAGGCCGCCGACCAGCTTGAGGTACGGCAGCGCCATCAGGCTCGCGACGATGCCGGTGAAGATGATGCGCAGCAGGACTGCGGCGCCGGCGCCGAAGATCATGCCCCACAGCCGGTGCCGCGGCTTCAGGCCACGGCACGCCAACGCGATCACCAGCGCGTTGTCGCCGGACAAGAGGATGTTGATCCAGATGATCTTGCCGACCGCGACCCAGAAGGTCGGTTCAGCCATTTCATTGCGAAACTGGGTGAAAAACGATCCGATCGTGGCGGGATCGAAGATCTGCAAAAGCCAGCTCACAATGCTTCCTTTCGTCCCGTCGTCTTGAAGCGCGACGGCTGATCAATCAGCCGACGATCTCGTTGCCCGAGAAGAACTGCGCGATTTCGATCGCGGCGGTCTCCGGTGCGTCCGAGCCGTGCGCCGAGTTCTCGCCGATCGACTTCGCATAGAGCTTGCGGATGGTGCCGTCAGCCGCCTTGGACGGATCGGTCGCACCCATCGCGTCGCGGTACTTGGCGATGGCGCCCTCGGCTTCCAGCACCTGCACGACGACCGGGCCCGAGGTCATGAACTCGACGAGTTCACCGAAGAAGGGGCGCGCCTTGTGCACGGCATAGAAGGTTTCGGCCTGTTCCTTGGTCATGCGGATGCGCTTCTGGGCGACGATGCGCAAGCCCGCCTTTTCGATCACGGCATTAACCGCGCCAGTCAGGTTACGGGCGGTCGCGTCGGGCTTGATGATCGAGAAGGTGCGTTCAATCGCCATGATCTTGTCCTTGAGAGAAATAGCGGTGGGGAGGAGTTGCGGGGCTTATATCGGCGCCATCGGCGAACGGCAAGCGACCCCAAAACGGCTCCCACGGGCGTATCGCCGCGGGCCAAGGGGGCGTGGAACGGCGTGGAATTACAATAATTTCACGCAGATGAACCAAATCTGCAGGCTCCGTCAGGGTTCGGTTCAGCGTCCCGGGCCTAAGGTTTGGGCCATCGAAACGCAATCCTTCCCTATGGAAGCGTTTCGGCGGCCATTCCATCGACGCGATAGCCCCGCGCCGGCAGTTTTGAGGAGAACACCATGTTCAGGAAACTTTCGCTTGCTGCGATCGCCGCGGTGTCGCTGGGTGCCGCTGCGCTTGCGCCTACGGCCGCGTCCGCCCATTGGCACGGCGGCTGGCACGGGCACGGCGGCGGCTGGGGCTGGGGCGCACCGCGCTTCTATGTCGGCGGCCCCGTCTCATACGGCTATGGCGGCTGCTATGTCCGCCGGCTGGTCCCGACCCCCTGGGGACCCCGCTGGCGCATGATCAACCGCTGCTACTGAGCCCGTCAGCACCTTCCAAGAGTTGTGTCCAAGAGCAGGCCCCGGCGCGCCCCCGCCGGGGCCTCGTTTTTGGACACATCAAGAAGTTCGTTCAATCTCGACGAGAACGCAAAGCAGCCCCGCACCGGGGGCGAAACCAATTCGCGGTCAGGGACTTGGTAGGGAGACGTAACTGAAGCCCTGGAACCCCGACGATGACTGGCTTCTTCGCCAATGACAGCGACCAAATCGACCGGCGGACCTGCCGATCGATCTGCGACGCCGTGGGGGAACGGCTGCAGCAGAGCCTTCGGCCCGAGCCCCATCTGACCTCGCATCTGGAGCACCTTTTGAACGAGCTCCGGAAGCGCGACCGGGACGGCGGTCGCAACAACTAAAACCGGTTGCGTTTGCACGTCCTTGCGGTGACAAGGCCGCATGCTGTCCATCACCGACCTTTCTGTCCGGCTCGCCGGACGCCTTCTGATCGACCAGAGTTCCGTGCAGATCACGCCCGGTTCGCGCGTTGGCCTGGTCGGGCGCAACGGCACCGGCAAGTCGACGCTGTTCAAGGTGATCCGTGGCGAGCTCGCGGCCGAGTCCGGCAGCGTGACGCTGCCGCCGCGCTGGCGGGTCGGCAGCCTCGCGCAGGAAGCCCCGGACGGACCGGAAAGCCTCATTGCTGTCGTGCTGAAGGCCGACCTTGAGCGCGACGCACTGCTGCACGAGGCCGAGACCGCGCACGATCCGCACCGCATCGCGGAGATCCAGACCCGCCTCGTCGACATCGACGCGCATTCGGCCCCTGCCCGCGCGGCTGCGATCCTCAGCGGCCTCGGCTTTTCGGCGAGCGACCAGGCGCGGTCCTGCTCCGAGTTTTCCGGCGGCTGGCGCATGCGCGTGGCGCTTGCGGCCACGCTGTTTGCGGCCCCCGATCTGTTGCTGCTCGACGAGCCCACCAACTATCTCGACCTCGAAGGCACGCTGTGGCTGGAGGATCACCTCGCCCATTATCCGCGCACCGTGATCGTGGTCAGCCACGACCGCGATCTCCTGGAAAGCTCGGTCGACCAGATCCTGCATCTGGAGCGCGGCAAGCTCACGCTCTATCGCGGCTCCTACTCCTCGTTCGAGGAGCAGCGCGCCGCGCGCGAAATGCTCGACGCCAAGCAGCTCAAGCGCCAGGAAGCCGAGCGCGCCCGCCTGCAGGCCTTCGTCAATCGCTTCAAGGCCAAGGCCTCGAAGGCACGCCAAGCCCAGTCCCGCGTCAAGATGCTGGAACGGCTGAAGCCGATCACAGCGCTGGTGACCGACGAGGTGCACGAGATCAGCTTTCCGCCGCCGGAGAAGACGCTGTCACCGCCGATCATCGCCGTCGACAACGCCACGGTCGGATACGACCCGGCGAGCCCTGTGCTCAGCCGCGTCACCCTGCGCATCGACAATGACGACCGCATCGCGCTGCTGGGCGCCAACGGCAACGGCAAGTCGACGCTGGTCAAGCTGCTTGCAGGCAAGCTCGCACCGTTCTCCGGCGGGGTCACACGCGCCGACAAATTGTCGATCGCCTATTTTGCCCAGCACCAGCTCGACGAATTGAACGTCGACGCCTCCGCCTATGATCACGTCCGCAAGCTGATGGGCGAAGCGCCGGAATCGAAGATCCGCGCGCGCGCCGGCGCGATCGGCTTCTCCGGCAAGGCCGCCGACACGCCGGCCGGCAAATTGTCGGGCGGCGAGAAGGCACGCCTGCTGCTGGGGCTCGCCACCTTTTTCGGCCCCAACATGATCATCCTGGACGAGCCGACCAACCATCTCGACATCGACAGCCGCGCCGCACTTGCGGAAGCCATCAATGACTTTCCCGGCGCCGTCATCATGGTCTCGCACGACCGCTATCTGATCGAGGCCTGTGCCGAGCGGCTCTGGCTGGTCGCCGACCGCACCGTGACCACCTACGACGGCGATCTCGACGATTACCGGCGCGTGGTGCTGTCGGCGCGCAGCACGGAAGCGAGCCCGCGCGAGCGCAGCAACGGCAACGGCAACGACAAGCCTCAACGCAACAAGGGCGACGGCCGCGGTCCGCTGAAGAAGCGCATTGCCGAGGCCGAGGCCGAGATCGCACGCATCACCGAGATCATCGCCAAGATCGACACCGCGCTCTCCCTGCCCGACATTTTTACCCGCGATCCCAAGCAGGCCGCGCAATTGTCCAAGGCGCGCGCCAATGCGGCGGACGCGCTGGCGCGCGCGGAGGAGCAGTGGCTCGAGGCGAGCGCGCAGTTCGACGAGGCGTCATCAACGGCATGACTGTGATCGAAAGCTCTCGATCATGTGTTGTCAGCGTCTTCTCACCGTTTGCCGTCTGACCTCAATCGCGCCAGGAGGTGTGCAAGAATCCCCCGCCTTCCTGCATTCTGGTCATCGGCTACAGGCCCTTGTGCACGCAGGCGTATGAGCTCCTGGTAATGGACGTGATTCCAGTGGCCGGCATGGTCACGATCGCGCCGCAACGCCGCCCAGCGCTGGATGTGATCCGCCTCAAGCCGGTTGGACCATTCGGGCCGGAATTCATGCCGCTCGAACATAAGATCGAGCCAGCTTCCGCGCGGCGGTGCGATGTTTTTGGGTATTCCGGCTCTCCGCCACATTTCGTTCCAGAGATGAACGAACGTCGATTCGGCCGTGCGGCGCTCGATCTCTTCGGTCGCCTCAGGAAGCAAAAACTTCTCGAACTCCTCGGGTCCTATCGCATAGGCAACATCGCGCGCAGCCGGCCGGAGGCTTGGCGCAAATTCCGGCTGGAGCTCGGTCAGCAATTTTGGACCGACCTCGCCCCACCGTGCATCGGCGCGCCTGGTCTCGGTGCGTTCCCGGCACGCTCGCATCAAGGGTTCGCCCGCCGGGAAACCCAGCACCGCGCCGTTTATCTCGTCATCCGTCTGATGCGCGGCAAAACTGCTCGTCACGGGCAGCGCCGTGCCGACGAACATCACGTCCGCGTCCACCCACCAGCCGCCGACCTTTTCAAGAAGCGCATAGCGAAAATAGTTGGAATGAAGCGACGGACTCGGCCCGTCGAATTCATGTTTGTAGAACGAGACATCGTCGTCGATGATCTCGCGGGCATCTCTCAGAACGACCCCGTCCGGCAGCCCGGCGATCGAATGGTCCGCAAACAATTCAACGCGGATTCCCGCGGCCGCGAAGGTGAGCAGACAAAGCGCCTCATAGGGGGAAAACGGCCCGTGCCAAAAGGTCCGGACGACAGGCTTCAGTTCGTGTGAAGATTGCCCGTCAAACCTGTCCATGAATGACGTCGATAGCTGCCCTGGAACAGAATAGCTTGCGGCACGGCGAGACGAACATGCGCATAAGCGATCTCCCTTGCCCCCTCAGCCCGTCTGCTTCTTCTTCGGCTTGGGCTTGGCCCTCGGCGCTGCCGGCTGCTCCGGCGTGCCCTCGATCGAGGACAGGCGGCCCGAAGTGAAGGTGTAGATGCCGGCGCGCGGGCCGGTCACCCAGGTGACGACAGCGACGCGCCGGCCGCCCGCATCATTGGACAGGTTGACGCTCGAGGGCGCACCGATGCCGCGCACCACGTCGCATTCGGTGTGACCGAGCGCGACCGTGCCGCCTGACGGCGCCGGCGCGCTCGACGCATTGGCGTCAGCGGGTGCGCCCGGCGGCGCCATGCCGGGACAGGCGCCATCGGCGCTGACGAGATCGTCGGCCGTAACGGGCTTTTCAGGCGTCAGCGGCGGCGCGTCGATCGAGATGTTCTTGATGAACAGCCGGGTCGGTTTGTTGAACCATTCGGCATCCTTCGACAGCAGGTCGGAGCCGCCGGCGCAACCTGCAAGAGCCGGCGCAACGGCAGCCAACGCCAGGATCAGCGTCGAGGGAAGCTTTTGATGTCGCACGATAAACTCAGATCCCCGCTTAAGGTCCAGCCCTAACCAATTGTCCCAACATCCCTTTGCGGCACGACCGTGGCTCTTTGGCTAGGTTCGCCCGAAAAGTCCAAATTATCATTAATTGCCAAGCGCTGCTAATCCCGCCGCTGCCACCGGCCGCGCTCGTCGGCCTGCCAATAGGTGACCTCAAATCCCCGCGTCTTGCAATCCGTCCAGGCGGTGCGCGCCAGGGCCAGGGCATCAGGGTCGTCGCCGTTGAACAGCAGCACCATGCGTTCATAGCTCTGCGGATCCTGCGGCAGCGCGGCGTTGTCGATCAGGAACCGGACATTGGCGCCGTTGGGATTGTCCTCCTCGATCGCGAGCAGGATCGGCTGATCCGCCGCATCGCCAACCCGCCATGTCGCGTGAGGCAGGAACGAGTCGTCGCGATAGGTCCACAGATGCGCGTCGAGCGCATCGGCGCGTTCCGGCGAGGTCGACTGCACGACGACGCGCCAGCCGCGCTCGAGCGACTTCTCGAGCAGCGGCGGCAGGACGTTCTCCACCGACATGTTTTGCAGATGATAGAACAGGACTTCGGTCATTAAAGCGCGATGCCTTCAGGTTGAATCGTCATCGCGCTTTAGCTCTTTGTTTGAGCATGATCTCCGCGCAAACGCGTTCCGCGTTTGTCGCGAGGGAAAACCGCTGCGCACTTTGCGCAAACGCGGCCCTTCGGGTCCGGATCATGCTTTAGCCTTCGTAGTGGTCGGCGACCAGGCGGTCGAGCAGCCGCACGCCATAGCCCGATCCCCAGCTCTGGTTGATGTCGGTCTTCGGCGCGCCCATCGCGGTGCCGGCAATGTCCAGATGCGCCCAGGGCGTGTTGTCGACGAAGCGTTGCAGGAACTGCGCGGCCGTGATCGAGCCGCCATGACGCCCGCCGGTGTTCTTCATGTCGGCGAACTGGGAATCGATCAGCTTGTCGTATTCGGGGCCGAGCGGCATGCGCCAGACCTTTTCGCCGCTCTCCGCCCCCGCCTTCGACAGCCGCTCGGCGAGCTCGTCATTGTTGGAGAACATGCCGGCGTGCTCGGTGCCGAGCGCGACCATGATGGCGCCGGTGAGCGTGGCGAGATCCACCATGAATTTCGGTTTCACCTTCTTGGCCACGTACCAGAGCACGTCGGCGAGCACGAGGCGGCCCTCCGCGTCGGTATTGATGATCTCGATGGTCTGGCCCGACATCGAGGTGACGATGTCGCCGGGCCGCTGCGCGTTGCCGTCGGGCATGTTCTCGACCAGACCGATGGCGCCGACCGCGTTGACCTTGGCCTTGCGCGCGGCAAGCGCGTGCATCAGGCCGACAACGCAGGCCGCCCCGCCCATGTCGCCCTTCATGTCCTCCATGCTGCCGGCCGGCTTGATCGAGATGCCGCCGGTGTCGAAGCAGACACCCTTGCCGACAAAGGCAACGGGCGCCGCGCCCTTCCTGCCGCCGTTCCAGCGCATGATCACGGTGCGGCTCGGCCGCGCCGAGCCCTGGCCGACACCGAGCAGCGCGCCCATGCCGAGCTTGTGCATCGCCTTGACGTCGAGAACCTCGACCGCGACGCCCAGCTTGCGCAACTGGCTCGCGCGCTTCGCGAACTCTTCGGGGTAAAGCACGTTCGGCGGCTCGTTGACGAGGTCGCGCGCGATGATCACGCCGTCGACGACATGGCTCGCCGGCGCAAAGGCTTTTTTCGCAGCGGCAACGTCGGCGACCGCGAGCGAGACGTCGGCGCGAAGAGCGCCCTCCTCGCCGTCCTTCTTCTTGGTCTTGTAGCGATCGAACTTGTAGGCGCGCAGCCGCAGGCCGGAGCCGATCGCGACCAGTTGCTCGCCGGTCATGGCGCCATCGGGCCGTTCGGCCATGATGGTCATGCCGCCATTTCCGGCCGCAAGCTTGCCGGCCGCAACGCCGCCGAATTTGAGGAAATCGTTGATCTTGAGCGCGGAAGCCTTGCCGGTGCCGATCACGATCAGGCGCGAGGCCTTCAACCCCTCCGGCGCCAGGATATCGAGGGCTGCGCCGCTTTTGCCCTTGAACTGGCTCGCCGCGGCCGCCCGCTTGACGAGATCGGTCGCCGCCCCCAGCACGTTTGATGTCGCCGGGCCGAACTTCAGACCATCGTCACAAAACGCCACCAGAATGCCCCGGGGGGCGGTCGAAAACGGGACGAAGCCGACCTTGACGGCGTCGGACATGGATAACTCCTCCAAAAGACGGGGCTTTTTTGCCGCCTGCGGACGGCGCCGCAGCGGCTTCCTGAACCGCGATTCACTGATCTTGCCGCACTATGGCCCGACCGGACGGGCAATGCCAAGCGCCGCCCGTGGCGCCAAGGCCACAACGAGGGAAATATTAACCATATCCTAACGGTGCCATGGGGCAGCCATTTTGTTGACGGATCAAAGGGATGGTAGTGAGAGATTAGTCGGTGGAAGAGCGGTGAATCGGCCCTTGGGGATCCCCATTCGGGGATGGGTCGGATAGCGCGAAGTCCGGTTGGGGTTGGAGCACGTACGGTCGCAGATGGGGTCGATCGACAGGTATATTTTCCGCACGACGCTGGCGTCGTTTGCGCTGGTCCTGGTCAGCCTCACCGGCGTGATCTGGATTACGCAGGCGTTGCGCGGCATCGACCTGATGACGAGCCAGGGTCAGACCATCCTGACCTTCCTCGGCATCACCGGTCTCGTGATCCCGGCGCTCATCCTGATCATCTCGCCGATCGCGCTGATGATCGCGATCTCGCACACGCTGAACAAGCTCGCGACCGATTCCGAGATCATCGTGATGAATGCCGCCGGCTTCTCGCCGTTCCGGCTGTTCTATCCGTTCTTCTATGCCACCTGCGTGGTGGCGCTGCTGGTCGCCTTCATCGCGGCCTATCTCGCCCCCGACGGCATGCGCCGCATCAAGCAGTGGGACGCCGAGATCACCGCCGACGTGCTCACCAACATCCTGCAGCCCGGCCGCTTCGCCCAGCTCGACCAGAACCTCACGATCCGGATCCGCGAGCGCCAGCCCGGCGGCGTGCTGGCCGGCATCTTCATCGATGACCGCCGCGATTCCAAGGAGCGCAACTCGATCGTCGCCGAGCGCGGCACCGTGGTGAAGAGCGGCAACGGATCGTTCCTGGTGCTCGAGGACGGCAATCTGCAGCGTTTTGAGACCGGCAAGCGCGACCCGGCGCTGGTGACCTTCAGCCGCCACGCCTTCGACATGTCGAAATTCTCCAACCAGGGTCACGATGTCACGCTCGGCATCCGCGAGCGCTACCTCTGGGAGCTGTTCTCTCCATCTGAGGACGACCCGGTCTACAAGCAGGTGCCCGGCCAGTTCCGCTCGGAGCTGCATGACCGCATCATGGCGCCGCTGTATCCGTTCGCCTTCGCCGCGCTGACCTTCGCCTTCCTCGGCGCGCCGCGCACCACGCGCCAAAGCCGCAACTTCTCGATCGGCGGCTCGATTCTGGCGGTGTTCGGCCTGCGCATGGCGGGTTTTGCCTGCTCGGTGATGGCGGTGAAATCGCCGGTCGCGCCCCTCATCCAGTACGCCATGCTGTTCGCCGCCATCGGCGGCGGGGTTTGGATGATCGTCGCCGGCATCGTGGTCGAGCCGCCGCCGGCGCTGCTCGAGGCCATCAACAGGTCGAACGCGCGCATCGCGCGGCTGTTCGGCCGGCCGGTGACCGCATGAGCATGCTCACCAACACGCTCGGCCGTTATTTTGCGGGCCGCTTCGTCATCAACGCGCTCGGCGTGTTCGCGAGCATTTTCGTGCTGCTCGTGCTGGTCGACTACATCGAGATGGTGCGCAAGACTTCGGGTCTTGCCAACGCCTCCGCGATCACGATTGCCGAGACTTCGCTGTTCCGCGTTCCGCAACTCCTGGAGAAGCTGACGCCGTTCTGCATGCTGATCGGCGCCATGACCTGCTATCTCGCGCTGTCCCGGCGGCTCGAGCTCGTGGTGGCGCGCGCCGCCGGCATCTCGGCCTGGCAGTTCATCTCGCCCGCGCTCGGCAGCGCGCTCCTGATCGGCTTCATCGCCACCGTCGCCTACAATCCGATGTCGGCGAACCTGCGCGAGCTGTCCAAGCGCATGGAGGCCGAGCTGTTCGGCTCGACGCCGGGCGGCGGCATCCAGGACGCCTCGGGCTTCTGGCTCAACCAGATCACCAATGACGGCCAGGTGATCATCAACGCCGCGCGCAGCGAGAAGCAGGGCGTGCGCCTGACCGGCCTGACGCTGTTCCGTTTCGACACGGACTTCCACTTCAAGGAGCGGATCGAGGCGCGCGAGGCGACGCTCGAGGACGGCCATTGGCTGTTCAAGAACGTCCGCCGCTACGCGCTGGATGCGCCGCCGGTGGATCAGGCCAGCATGGCGATTCCGACCGCACTCACCGAGGCGCAGGTCCGCAACAGCTTTTCCACACCCGAAACTGTGTCCTTTTGGCAACTACCGAGCTACATCCGCTCCTCGGAAAGCTCGGGCTTCGCGACAGCCGGATATCGACTCCAGTATCACAAGCTTGTGGCGCAGCCGTTTTTGCTCGCAGCCATGGTGATGCTGGCGGCCTCCGTGTCGTTGCGCTTCTTCCGGATGGGCGGCGTGCAGAAGATGGTTTTGAGTGGCGTGGGCGCAGGGTTTCTGCTCTACGTTCTGTCCAAAGTTACTGAGGATTTGAGCAAGGCTGAGTTGATGCATCCGATCGCTGCGGCGTGGTTGCCCGTTGTGGTGGGCGGCCTCACCGGCTTTTTGGCCTTGCTCTATCAGGAGGACGGTTAGTGACTGCCGTCCGACGAGGGCTCGTGTCTGCGTTGGCGCGGCGCACCGAGGTGCGCGCGAACGATGGCGGCTTGCCTGTGAGCAAGGTCCTGGTTGCGTTCCTGGCCGCGCTGGCGCTGGCCGGGCTGGCCGATCTCGCGACCGTGACGCCCGCGGCCGCCCAGAGCTTCACCTACAATCCGCTGCCGCCGCGTCCCAAGCCGCCGAAGGCCGCCAATGACGGGCAGATGCTCGTGCAGGCGGTCGAGGTCGACTACGACTACAACAACTCGCGCGTCTCGGCGGTCGGCAACGTCCAGATGTTCTACAACGGCACCAGCGTCGAGGCCGACAAGGTCATCTACGACCAGAAGACCAAGCGGCTGCATGCCGAAGGCAACATCCGCATGACGGATGCCGACGGCAAGATCACCTATGCCGAGATCATGGATCTGTCAGACGACTACCGTGACGGCTTCGTTGATTCGCTGCGCGTCGACACCGCCGACCAGACGCGGATGGCGGCGACCCGCGCCGACCGCTCCAGCGGCAACTACACGGTGTTCGAGAACGGCGTCTACACGGCCTGCGCGCCCTGTAAGGACGATCCCAAGAAGCCGCCGCTCTGGCAGGTCAAGGGTGCCCGCATCATCCACGACCAGCAGGAGAAGATGCTGTATTTCGAGGCGGCGCAGCTCGAATTCTTCGGCGTGCCGCTGGCCTACATGCCGTATTTCTCGACGCCCGATCCGACCGTGAAGCGCAAGACCGGCTTCCTGATGCCGGGCTTCACCTCGAGCACGACCACGTTCGGCTACGGCGTCGAAGTCCCGTTCTACTGGGCGATCGCGCCGGACTACGACCTCACGCTCAACCCGCGCATCACGACGAAGCAGGGCGTGCTGTTCCAGGCCGAATTCCGCCAGCGCCTGATGGACGGAGCGTACTCGATCCGCGCCTATGGCATCGACCAGCTCGATCGCAGCGCGTTCTCCGGACTGCCCGGCGACCGCCAGTTCCGCGGCGGCGTCGAAACCAGGGGCCAGTTCGCGCTGAACGACAAATGGGTCTGGGGCTGGGACGGTGTCCTGCTCTCCGATTACTACTTCATGTCGGACTACCGCCTGGCCCAGTACCGCGACCCGTTCTCATCGTTCCTGCTGCTGCCGACGGAAGCCCTGTCGCAGCTCTATCTGACCGGCGTCGGCAACCGCAGCTTCTTCGACGTGCGGACGATGTACTATCTGAGCTTCTCGGGTAACCAGAGCCAGGTGCCGGTCGTCTGGCCGGTGCTCGACTATTCGAACGTGCTCAACTACCCCGTCTTCGGCGGCGAGTTCAGCTACAAGACCAACTTCCTCAACCTGTCGCGCGAGACCGCCGTGTTCGATCCGATCACGACGCTCGCCAACACCAACAGCCTGTGCACGACCACGTCGGCCGATCCGCTCGCGCGCACTCCCTCGCAATGCCTGTTGCGCGGCTTCCCCGGCACCTACACCCGCCTGACGGCGGAGGCGCAGTGGCGCAAATCGTTCACCGATCCGTTGGGCGAGATCTGGACGCCGTTCGCGAGCCTGCGCGCCGACGCCATCAACTCCTCGGTCTCCAACCAGCCGGGCGTGTCGAACTATCTGCCGGTCGGCGACACCCAGGCGATGCGGCTGATGCCGACGGTTGGCCTCGAATACCGCTATCCCTTCATCAACGTTCAGCCGTGGGGCACGACCACCCTCGAGCCGATCGCGCAAGTCATCATCCGGCCGAACGAAACCTATGCCGGCAAGCTTCCCAACGAGGACGCGCAGAGCATGGTGTTCGACGCCAGCAACCTGTTCAGCGTCGACAAGTTCTCCGGCTACGACCGCGTCGAGGGCGGCGGCCGCGCCAATGTCGGCGTGCAGGCCACCACGCAGTTCGACAAGGGCGGCTCGGTCAACGTCCTGTTCGGCCAGTCCTACCAGCTCTTCGGCCTGAACTCCTTCGCGGTGCAGGACGAGATCAACACCGGCCTCAACTCCGGACTCGACAAGCCGCGCTCCGACTACGTCGCGCGCGTGAACTACTCGCCGAACCGTACCTACACGTTCAGCGTCCGCACCCGGCTCGACGAGCAAACCTGGAACGTGCAGCGCTTCGAGGCCGAAGGCCGCGCCAATTTCGACCGCTGGTCAGTCAGCATGATCTACGGCAATTACGCGGCGCAGCCGGAGCTCGGCTATCTGACGCGGCGCGAAGGCATCCTCACCTCGGGCTCGCTAAAGGTCGCTGCCAACTGGGTGGTCCAGGGCTCGGCGCGCTGGGACCTCGAGGCCAACAAGATCAACCAGTACGTGGTCGGCGCCGGCTACGTCGACGATTGCTTCGTGTTGGCAGCGAACTATGTAACCTCCTATAGCTACACCGCCGGAACGACCCCGCCGACATTGAGCCACGCGTTCATGTTCCAGTTCGGCCTACGGACATTGGCAACCTCCTCGGCCGCGGCGACGGGCAGTTCCAGCGGCTTTATGCAGTAGTGATGCGTATGACGCCCCGGCCCCGGGAGCTCTCCGATCGCAAGATCAACTCACCCTGGCTGACATACGAGCGACAAAGATGACGACCCGATCGCCAGTGCACCACATCCTCCGCTTCGCCCTTGCCTTGACCATGGGCGCCGGATTGCTGCTGATCGGCGGCACGGCGCCGTCGCGGGCGCAGAACATCGTGCTCATGGTCAACGGCGAGCCGATCACCGATTTCGACATCGAGCAGCGCGGCAGGCTGGACGAACTGGTAACGCACAAGAAGCCGGGCCGCCAGGAGATCATCAACGAGCTGATCGACGACAAGGTGAAGATCAAGGAAGGCAAGAAATACGGCGTCGATCCCGGCCCCGCCGACGTCGACGGGTCCTATTCCGGCATGGCCTCGCGCATGCGGATCACCACGGACCAGCTCACCAAATCGCTCGAGGTCAAGGGGATCCGCCCGGAAACGCTGAAGAGCCGTATGCGCGCGGAGATGGTCTGGACCAGCCTCGTGCGCGGCCGTTACAAGGAGCGCCTGCAGGTCGGCGAAAAGGACGTTGCCGACAAGGTGCAGGCCGAGAACGGCGAGAAACTCCAGGTCGAGGGTTTCGAGTACAAGATGCAGCCGATCGTGCTGGTGGTGCCGCGCGGCTCGTCCGACGCTTCGCTCGAGGCGCGCAAGAAGGAAGCCGAACTCTACCGTTCGCGCGTCGGGAGCTGCGACGAAGCCAACTCCCTGTTCCGCTCGACGCCGAACGCCGCGATCCGCGACAGCGTGACCAAGACCACCGCGGACCTGCCGGAGCCGCTGCGCAAGGTGCTCGACGACACGCCGGTCGGCCATCTCACCCCGCCCGAGGTGACCAAGCAGGGCATCGAGATGGTAGTGCTGTGCTCGCGCAAGCCGACCATGATCGACACGCCGAAGAAGCGCGAGATCCGCGAGAAGATGTACGTCGAGAAATACGAGAAGACGCAGAAGGCGTATCTCGATGAAATCCGCAAGGCGGCGATGATCGAATATCGCAATCGCTGATGGCCAGGCCCTCTTCCGTAAAGCCTTCCGCAAAGCCCCTCGCGCTGACATTGGGTGAGCCCGCCGGCATCGGCCCCGACATCGCGATCGCAGCATGGCGCAAGCGGCGCGAGCTGAATCTACCGTGCTTCTACCTGCTCGGCGACGAGGCGGTGATCGCGCGGCGCGCCAAATCGCTCGGCGCCGACATCCGCATCGCGACCGTGCCGAGCCACGAAGCGGCAGCCGCCTTCGCCGATGCCCTGCCCGTGGTTGCAATCGGAGTGACGGCCACCGCAGAGCCCGGCCGGCCCGATGACACGAGCGCGCCTGCCGCGCTCGCCTCTATCCGCCAGGCCGTCACCGACGTCGTCGAGGGGCGCGCCGCGGCCGTCGTGACCAATCCGATCGCCAAGAGCGTGCTCTACCGGGCCGGCTTCCGCCATCCCGGCCACACCGAATTTCTGGCGGAGCTCGCGGGAGCCGGTTCGCGTCAGGAAAACGCGACAAAACGAGAAGTTGGCCGCGACGGCCGCGTGCCGCAGCCGGTGATGATGTTGTGGTCGCCGGCGCTCGCCGTGGTGCCCGTGACCATCCATCTGTCGCTGCGCGACGCGCTGGCGCAATTGTCGTCGGAGCTGATCGCCTCGACGGTGCGCATCGTCGCAGCCGAGTTGAAGGCGCATTTCGGCATCGCACGCCCCCGCATCGCGATCTCCGGCCTCAACCCGCATGCCGGCGAGGACGGCTCGCTCGGCCATGAGGAGCAGACCATCGTGACGCCGGCGATCAAGCTGCTGCGCGCCGAAGGCATCGAAGCCAGGGGGCCACTCCCGGCGGACACCATGTTCCACGAAGCAGCGCGCGAGACCTATGACTGCGCGGTCTGCATGTATCACGACCAGGCGCTGATCCCGATCAAGACGCTGGCCTTCGACGATGCGGTCAACGTCACGCTCGGCCTGCCTTTCATCCGGACCTCGCCGGATCACGGCACCGCCTTCGACATCGCCGGCACCGGCAAGGCGAACCCTGCAAGCCTGATTGCAGCACTCCAGCTTGCGAGCCGCATGTCGGCTGCCAAGACCTGATGAGCGCGATCGACGACCTCCCGCCGCTGCGCGAGGTCATCCGCCAGCACGCCCTGTCGGCGCGTAAATCGCTCGGCCAGAATTTTCTGCTCGATCTCAACCTGACCGCACGCATCGCGCGCGCGGCAGCTCCCCTCGAGGACGCGACCATCGTCGAGATCGGTCCGGGTCCCGGCGGATTGACCCGCGCGCTGCTGGCGCTGGGCGCGGCCCGCGTCATCGCAATCGAGCACGACGAGCGGGCGATCCCGGCCTTGAAGGATATTTCCGCGCGCTATCCGGGGCGGCTCGAGATCGTGCATGCGGACGCCATGACGTTCGACCCACGGCCGCTGCTCGGCGGCGTCAAGGCGAAGATTGTCGCCAACCTGCCCTACAACATTGCGACCCAGCTCCTGATCGGCTGGCTCACGGCTGAGCCCTGGCCGCCCTGGTACGAGATGATGGTCTTGATGTTCCAGCGCGAGGTCGCCGAGCGCATTGTCGCGCGCGAGGATGAAGACGCCTATGGCCGTCTCGGCGTGCTCGCCAATTGGCGCGCCGAGACAAAGATCTTGTTCGACATCTCGCCGTCCGCCTTCGTGCCGCCGCCGAAGGTCACCTCGTCCGTCGTGCGCCTCGTGCCGCGCGCCGCACCTGAACCCTGCGATCGCCGGCTGCTCGAACAGGTCGCCGCAGCGGCCTTCGGCCAGCGCCGCAAGATGCTGCGGCAGAGCCTCAAGTCGCTGCAGGCCGATCCGGCGCGGCTGGCGCAGGCCGCCGGCGTCGATGCGACGCGGCGCGCGGAGACCATTCCGGTCTCCGGCTTTGTTGCCATGGCGCGTGAATTGGCGGATATACGACGCGAAAGCTCAAACTAGCTGAAGCCTAAAAAATTCCGGAGGAAGGAAAATGGCGTTGATGCGTCGGCAGTCTCTGGTGAAGTTCGATGCGCCGCTGTGCGAGACCATCGTCGATACACCCAAGCCGCAAGGGCGCGAGGTGCTGGTGCGCATCGAGCGCTGCGGCCTGTGCCATTCCGACCTGCACATCCAGGACGGCTATGCCGATCTCGGCGGCGGCAAGAAGCTCGACACCACGCGCGGCATGACGCTGCCCTTCACGCTCGGCCACGAGATCGCCGGCGTCGTCGAAGAGGTGGGTGCAGACGTTCCGGCCGGACTCATCGGGGCCAAGCGCGCGGTGTTTCCGTGGATCGGCTGCGGCCAGTGCCGCGACTGCAAGAACGGCGACGAAAATCTCTGCGCCAAGCAGCGTTTTCTCGGCGTCTCCATCGACGGCGGTTTTGCCACCCATGTGCTGGTACCCGACGCAAAATATCTCCTCGAATACGATCCCCTGCCCGTCAACCAGGCCGCGACGCTGATGTGCTCGGGCGTAACTGCCTATGGCGCGCTCAAGCGTCTCGTCGACCGTCCGCGCCAGCGCAATCTGCTGCTGATCGGGCTTGGCGGCGTCGGCATGATGGGGCTGTCATTCGCGCAAGCCATGTTTAAGCAGCCGATCACGGTTGCCGATCTCAGCCCGGCCGCGCGCGAGACTGCGCTGAAGAACGGCGCTGCGAACGCCTACGATCCGGCAGAGCCCGAAGTGATCCGCCGCATCCTGAAGGAGACCGACGGCGGCTTTGACGAGGTCGTCGATTTCGCCGGCAACGAGAAGTCGATGGCGTTTGCGGTCGCGGTCGCCGCCCGCGGCGGCAAGGTCGTGGTGTCGGGCCTGATGGGCGGCCAGTTCACGCTGCCGATGGTGCAGTGGGTCTACAAGCGCCTCACCGTCGAAGGCTTTATGGTCGGCACGCTCACTGAGGCCCACGAGCTGATGGCGCTCGCCCGCGCCGGCAAGATCAAGCCGCCCCCGATGCGCGAGGAGCCGATGGCCGACGTCCAGAAATGGATCGATGAACTGCGCGCCGGCAAGGTGGTTGGCCGCATCGTGCTGAAGAACTGATCCGACGGCGACGGCGTCGGGGCCGCACGCGTCCGAAGCTATTTCAAGCTGACGAACCGCGACGGCCCGGGCACCACAGTCTTTGCAAGGTCCGCGACGAGCGGCGCCGCGTCGGGCAACGCAAGATCGGCGCCACCAGCGGCGAGCTCGCGCATGATCTCCCAGTCCTGCCGCGCCAGCACGTTGCGCACCGGCGCAACGCGCTCCGTGTAGAACTGCAAGAACAGCGGCCGCGGCGCCGGGTCCTTGAGCCGGTGACCCGGCACCGCCGCATTGACGTCGATCAGGCCCGCGGCAAGCGCCCTGTGCAAGAGCTCGAGGGCCTGGGCGCTGGGAGGATTGGCTCCGTCGTTCCGGTAGCCTGCACTGGCGATGCAATCGACAAACGACCAGGCTTGCTCGGGTTCGAGCGGCCGAGCCGCGGCCGCGCGTCTGTCGATATCAGCGGTCCACTGAGCGAGCTCGCGCGCGAATGCGTCTTCCCGCTGCTGTTGCTCGGCCTCGCGCGTGGCATGCTCCACGGCCCTGACGCGGGTTTCGATCATCCCGGGTGCGACACCGGAAAGAGCCGTCAACCCGATCAGCACAAGCGCAAGTCCCGCACGCAGCGGAGTCAGTGCCGTCACGCGCCAGCAGAGAACGAGCACAGCGGCCGTCGACATGGCAGCCACGGCCAGCCCCGCGAGGGTGAGACGGTCGAGCTCAGCCCCCCTCTCGATCAAGAGGTTGTCGAGCCGAAAGCGGATCACGTTGAACACGCTCGCTGAAGCGACGAGGAGTTGCAAAACAAGAATGGGCAAGCGCATGCCGGTTTGGTCGGCGGAAACGACGTCTCGGTTCAGTCGCGCTCAATGCGCGGCGCCGCCGGCGTCCCTCAGCCTGGAAAGTTCACGCGCCGTCTCCAAAATCATGTCGATCCTCTGCTGCAGCCGCCGCTGCAGATCGGGAATATTGACCCTGTCGGTCACGCGATAGGCGTTTCCGATCCGCTCGACATAGCCCTGCTTGATCATCTCATCCAGCCGCCTCAGCACGGTCGGGCGCGGCAGCTTCAGCGCCTGTGCCACCGTGCTCGCCCGCACCGGCGAGCACATCGCGGTTCGCAGGAACAGGTATATGCCGATGGTGCGGAACGTGGCGCTGTCGTTCTGCCTGACGAAGTCCGCGCCATAGTCGTCGTTGATGCTGCGGATCAGGCCGAGATAGAGCCGGCTCAGCAGCATCCGCTCCCGGGCCATTTCGATCCGGGCAGGCGGTTGAACGGTATCGAGAAGAACGAACTCTTCGCCTGCTGCCGCCCACATCGCGTGGTCGTCGGGGCGGCTCGTGTCGGGCTGTTTTTGAAGGGCCTGATTTTGAAGGGTCATGGCCGTGCTCCGTCAAACGACATCGCGGGACAGAGCTTACAGCGCGAGCGCCCCAAACGATAGGCGCTGTGCATTTGGGGAAAAAGCGGTTCCGGAACCTTCCGCCGCGCCAACCGGATGCTCGGGAACATGGACTTCGACCGAGCGATAATCGCAGCGAAGATTTAGCAATTTTCACGGCGGAACAATCGTCGCGGAGGCCCGATTTAAGCCTCATCCTCTCCGGATTTGGGGCTCATTGCCACCCAAGTCTTTGACGAGATTGGCTCCCGTAACGTGGTGTTGCGTAAGGCGTAACCGGGAGACCAGGATGGGCAACCGAACCGCAAAGTTCATATCCGCACTTTTCGCCAGCGTGCTGGCGGGAGCACCGCTGACGGCGGTGTCGCAGAATGCGCCGAGCGCTCCGGCCGCGCCAAGCGCCGCTGCCAATGCGGCCGACGATTGCCTGGCCTCGCCGAAGAAGACGGCGCCCGAGGGCCAGCATTGGTACTACCGCGTCGAGCGCGGCACCAAGCGGCAGTGCTGGTATCTGCGCGCCGAGGGCACGAAGACCACAGAGACCGCGCAGGGCACACAGAAGGCCGATGCGCCCGCCCCGCGCTCGGTGCAGGACGCGCGCGCCGAATGGACGCAAGTCCGCACCGCGCAGGATACGACGGCATCGATTCCGGCGCCGAATACGGCCGCGGCTCAGCCCGTCGCCGGCCAACCTCCGGTCGCTCCGGACGGTGCCGAACAGCCCGCCCTCAACACGCGCTGGCCTGACGCCTCCACCGCAGTGGCGCCCGCCCCGCAGCCCGTCGCGCCCGCAACGAAACCGGCCGACGTACGCCCCGCTCCAAAGCCTGCGACCGCAGCCGCCGCGCCGGTGACGGCGGCGGCGGCGGACGCTCCCGCCGAGAAGCCGACGGGCTCGCTGCAGATGCTGTTCCTGGTGATCGGCGGCGCGCTGGCACTCGCCGGCATCATCGGCAGCGTGATCTATCGCTTCGCCGGCTCCCGCATGCGAACCCTGGCGCATGACGGCACGCGCCGCCGCGTCAATTGGGAGCCGCCGGCCGACAACGCCCGCGCGCCGTGGGCAGAAGCAGCCGCAACCGCCGCCCCGCGCTCGCAGCGGCTGCAGCGGCTCAAGCAGCTGCAGCGGCCGGAGCCGCTCGACTTCTCCTTCGCGCTCCCGCAGCCCCCGCAGCCGAAGCGCGACGCCGCTGCCGCGAGCGAGGCAACCGACATTCGCGTGAAGGACGCCGCCCTCGCGGTCAAGAACGGCATTCACGCAATGGATGACGCGGAGACAGCGGCGATCGCGTTCGACGAGGTCTTGTCGGAGCTTGAGGCGGAGATGACCGAAGCCAGGACGGAAGCCAAGACAAATGCCAAGACGGATGCCAAGACAGACGAGACCGACGATGCCGTCGACATCAACATCATCACCGAAATCTTGGAACGGTTGGCGAAGGAAGGACCGCGGCTGAGCGAGCCTCGACTTGAGCCTAACCTTGCAACTGGCTCTGCAGATTTCGCACGAAGCCGACAAGTCCAACGCGCCGCTCGCGCTTGAGACGCTCGGCCTTCAGGATCGACTGCACCTCGGCGAATGCTTCGTCGACGTCGTGGTTGATCACGATGTAGTCGTACTCGGCCCAGTGGCTCATCTCGTGGCTGGCGCGGCTCATCCGCTTGCGGATGACCTCGTCGGAATCCTGCGCCCGCGAGTGCAGCCGCTTTTCCAGATCGGCGGCCGACGGCGGCAGGATGAAGACGCTGACGACGTCGGCGCGGGCCTTCTCGCGCAATTGCTGGGTCCCCTGCCAGTCGATGTCAAACAGCACGTCCTGGCCGGCCGACAGCGCGGCCTCGACGGGGCTCCGCGGCGTCCCATAGCGGTTGTCGAAGACGGTCGCCCATTCCAGGAGCTCGTCCTGCTTCACCATCTGCTCGAAGCTGGGCTTGTCGACGAACAGATAGTCGCGTCCGTCGACCTCGCCGGGGCGCATTGGCCGCGTCGTCGCCGAGACCGACATCTTCAGCCCGCCCATGCGCTCGATCAGAAGCCGCGACAGCGTGGTCTTGCCCGCGCCCGAGGGCGACGACAGCACAAACATCAATCCGCGCCGCTCGACACCGTCATATCCGTGACCGCCCATAGTCATCGATCACTCCAGATTCTGGACCTGCTCGCGGAACTGCTCAACCACGTTCTTCATGGCAAGCCCCGTGTTGGTCAGCTCGATGTCGTTCGACTTCGAGCAGCAGGTGTTGACCTCGCGATGAAACTCCTGCGCCAGGAAGTCGAGCTTGCGGCCGATCGGGCCGCCCTTGCCGATCAGTTCGCGCGCCTGCGCGACGTGCGAGGCGATGCGGTCGAGCTCCTCGCGGATGTCGGCCTTGGTCGCGATCATCAGCGCCTCCTGGGTGAGCCGGTCGGCGTCGAAGCGATCGGACGTATCCAGGAGCGTCGCGATCTGCTCGGCGAGCCGCGCCCTGATCGCCTCCGGCTTGCGGCCCGGCGAAGCCTCCGCCTTCCTGGCCAGACCCTCGATCTCGTCCACGCGCTGGATGAGAATCTGTCCGAGCGAGGTGCCCTCCCGCTTGCGCATCTCGACGAGCTCGGCGAGCGCCTTGTCGAAGGCTTCGGCAACCGCGGCACGCGCCGCCTTGTCTTCGTCCTCGTTGCTCTCGGGCTCGGCGACCTCGATCACGCCCTTGATCGACAGCAGGCCGTCGATGCTCGGCGCCACCGCGTCGACCCTGCCGGACAACTGGGCCGCGACCTTCAGCACGGCGTTCAGCACGTCCTCGTTGATCCGCACCGTCGCTGCCGCGTTGGTGCGCTTGACGTTGAGATTGGCGTAGACCGTGCCGCGCGACAGCACCTCGCCGGCGCGCTTCTTGGCGTGGGCCTCGACCTCGTCAAAGCCCTGCGGCAGCCGCACGCGCAGGTCAAAGCCCTTGGCGTTGACCGACTTCAATTCCCATTCGAACGTGTAAGGCCCGCTCGCACCGTGGCTTCGGGCAAAGCCGGTCATGGACGACAGCGCCATCGGGTGAGCTTCTCCGGACAGATGAGATTCGCAAAGGCCATCAAGGCATGCGAATCTTAAGACTTTTTTGCAGGAAAGTGGAATCCGCGAAAGCCCGCGGGCGGCCCTGCGCCTAGCGCTGGACCACCGGCGGCGTGGTCTGGACGGCGCCCTGCCGCGCCGGCGCGGGCGGATTGGTGGCGGGCCGCGCCGCTGGCGGCTTCTTCTGCTGGGTCGGCCGCGTCGTTGCGGTCGGCGGGTTATCGGCCGGTGCGGGCACGGCCGCTGCCGGCGCCTGTGCGTCGTCGGCGGGCTCCACGGTGTCGTTCTGGATCTGCTTTTCCATCGCGCGCAGCTTTGCGACGTTCTTCTGGTGCGCGTCGTAGGTTTCCGTGAACGAATGGCCGCCGCTGCCGTCGGCGACGAAATAGAGGTCGCGGGTGCGGGCCGGATTGGCGGCGGCTTCGAGCGAGGCGCGGCCGGGATTGGAGATCGGCCCAGGCGGCAAGCCGTCGATTACATAGGTGTTGTAGGGCGACGGCTGGGTGATCTCGCTGCGCTTGATCGGACGGCCCAGCGTGCCCTTGCCGCCGACCAGGCCGTAGATGATGGTCGGATCGGACTGCAGCTTGATCTTCTGCTTCAGGCGGTTGGTGAAGACGGCGGCGACGCGGCTGCGCTCGTCGGGCTTGCCGGTCTCCTTCTCGACGATCGAGGCGAGCGTCACCAACTGCTCCGGCGACTTGATCGGAATGTCCTGGCTGCGGCGCTCCCAGATCTCGGCCAGCACGCGCTTATGCGTCTGCTGCATGCGCTGGATCACCTGCTCGCGCGTCGTCCCGCGCGGGAACTTGTAGGTCTCGGGCAGGAGCGTGCCCTCGCGCGGCACTTCGCGGACGCTGCCGGTGAAGATGTCGTTTTCGGACAGCCGCGCCACGATCTGCTCGGAGGTCAGGCCTTCCGGAATCGTAACGGCGTGCTGCACCACCTTGCCCTCGACGATGGTGGCGACGACGTCGCGCAGGCTTGCATTTTTCTGGAACGCGTATTCGCCCGGCTTGAGGTCCGAGCTCGCCTTCAGCGCAAACACGGCGGCGATGAAGACCCATGGATTGACGTCGGTGACGCCTTCCTTGTTCAGGGTATCGGCGATGTCGCGCTTGCCGGCGCGCGAGGGAATGTTGACGATCTTGTCTTCCTTCAGCGGACCTGCCGTCTCCAGGATTTGCCGGCCGTAATAATAGACGGCGCCGGCCCCGAGCATCGCGATCAGGAGAATGGTGATGATGGCGTTGCCGACGACCACGAAGGGATTGCGCGCGCGGTCCGACCGCTTCGGCGGCGGGGGCACCTGCTCAGGCTCCAGCGCAGCACGCGGACTCCGGGGCGAAATGGGCGGCCTTTCACTCATCGAAGCAACCTGAATCCTGCCGGTTCAATTGCGGCCTGACCAGCGCTCCCGCTGCGCTTGCCCTGCCAAAATTCACGCCCACGACTATGACTATCGCCGAATAAGGCAAAACGGTGGATTCGTTGCAAGCGCAAGCTAGTTGGCCAGGCGCCGGACGATCACCGAGGCATTGGTACCGCCAAATCCGAAAGAATTCGACAACGCCACGTTGATCTCGCGCTTCTTGGCCGTGTGCGGCACGAGATCGATGGCGGTGTCGACCGACGGGTTATCCAGATTGATCGTTGGCGGCACGATGTTATCGCGAATCGCAAGGATGGCGAAGATCGCCTCGATCGCACCGGCCGCACCGAGCAGATGCCCGGTCGACGATTTCGTCGAGGACATCGCGACCTTGGACGCTGCGTTGCCGAGCAGCCGTTCCACCGCGCCGAGCTCGATCTCGTCGCCGACCGGGGTCGAGGTGCCGTGCGCGTTGATGTAGTCGAGATCGGACGGCGTCAGCCCTGCACGCTTCAGCGCGGCCGACATGCTGCGGAAGCCGCCGTCGCCATCGGGCGATGGCGAGGTGATGTGATAGGCATCGCCCGACAGGCCGTAGCCGATCACCTCGGCGTAGATCTTGGCGCCGCGGCGCCTGGCGTGCTCGAGCTCCTCGAGGATCACGACGCCGGCGCCCTCGCCCATCACGAAACCGTCGCGGTCCTTGTCGTAGGGGCGCGAGGCCTTCTCGGGCGTTTCATTGAAGCCGGTCGACAGCGCACGCGCGGCGTTGAAGCCGGCGATGCCGATACGGCTGATCGGCGATTCGGCGCCGCCCGCGACCATCACATCGGCATCGCCGAGCGCAATCAGACGGGCCGCGTCGCCGATCGCATGTGCGCCGGTCGAACAGGCCGTCACCACCGAATGGTTCGGCCCCTTCAGCCCGTGCTCGATCGAGACGTAGCCGGAGGCGAGATTGATCAGTCGACCCGGAATGAAGAACGGCGAGACGCGGCGCGGGCCGCGCTCCTTCAAAAGGATCGCGGTCTCAGCGATGCCGTTGAGGCCGCCGATACCCGAGCCGATCATGGTGCCGGTCGCGCACTTGTCCTCTTCGCTCTCGGGATGCCAGTTGGCATCGTCCAGTGCCTGCTTCGCCGCCCCCATCGCGAAGATGATGAAGTCGTCGACCTTGCGCTGGTCCTTCGGCTCCATCCACTGGTCGGGATTGAAGCTGTCGTTGGAACCGTCGCCGCGCGGCACGTTGCAGGCGATCTTGGTCTGCAGATCGGAGACGTCGAACGACTCGATCTTGCGTGCACCGCTCTCGCTATTGAGGATGCGCTTCCAGGTCGGCTCGACGCCACACGCAAGGGGCGACACCATGCCGAGGCCCGTGACGACAACCCGCCTCATACCTCAACTCCGGTTCAAAAAATCCACGGCCGATAACAAGAAACCGGTGGACCGCGTTCCTGCGGTCCGTCCGGTTTCCATGTTGTACCGCGAAATGAGAGCCTTAGCTCTTCGCGTTCTTTTCGAGAAACTTCGTGGCGTCGCCGACGGTGAGAATCGTTTCCGCAGCGTCGTCCGGAATCTCGCAACCGAATTCCTCTTCGAACGCCATCACCAACTCGACGGTGTCCAGACTGTCGGCGCCGAGGTCGTCGATGAAGCTCGCAGCGTCGACAACCTTCTCGGGCTCAACACCAAGGTGTTCGACCACGATCTTCTTAACCCGCTCGCCAATGTCACTCATCGCTTAACCTCGTGTTTTTCCCTTGACCCGACCCCCCGGGACGATACGAGCCGTCGAGGTCGTTAAACTGCCTTCGCAATCGCGTACGAACTTTGGTTGGCCCCACCTAGCCGATGCAGGGCCTGGCGAACGACGGCCAAGGCTCCGCACCGCCAATATACAGGGTTTCCAAAACCTGCAATGGCGTTCTTTGCCCATCCGTTGCAGGTCCGGTTACCATACTTCAACTGCCTTGACTACAAGCCTCAATTCGCTCCGGAAACGGCTGTTTGCCGCATCCCGCCCGCCCTGCCGGGCAGCTCAGATCATGGCCATTCCGCCGTTCACGTGAATCGTTTGACCCGTGACATAGGCTGCTTCGTTCGAACTCAGATAGACGGCCGCAGCCGCAATATCCTCCGGGGTCCCCAGCCGGGCGGCGGGAACCTTGGTCAGAATCGTCTCGCGCTGCTTGTCGTTGAGCGCATCCGTCATCGGCGTCTTGATGAAACCGGGCGCGATGCAATTGGCGGTGACGCCGCGCTTGGCGTATTCGGCGCCGAGCGTCTTGATCATGCCGATCAATCCCGCCTTCGACGCGGTGTAGTTGCCCTGCCCCGGATTGCCGGTAACACCGACCACCGAGGTGATGGCGATAATGCGACCGAAGCGCTTGCGCATCATCAGCTTGGTGGCGGCGCGCGCCAGGCGGAAGGTCGCCGTCAAATTGACGTTGATGACTTCTTCCCAATCCTCATCGCGCAACTGCACGAAGAGATTGTCGCGGGTGATGCCGGCATTGGCGACGAGGATGTCGACCTGACCCATCGCGCCTTCCGCCGCGGGCACCAGCGCCTCGACCTCGTCGGCCTTGGAGAGGTTGCAGGGCAGCACGTGGGCGCGCTCGCCAAGCTTGCCGGCGAGCTCGTCCAGCACTTCCTTGCGCGTGCCCGAAATCGCTACCGTGGCACCCTGGGCGTGCAAGGCGGCCGCGATCGCGCCGCCGATGCCGCCGGTCGCACCGGTGACGAGCGCCTTCTTGCCAGTCAGATCGAACATCGAAAACTCCTCCAGAGCGTCTTCCAGCGAAGTGGAAACCGGTTCGCTTCAAGAAAACGCGTCAAAACACGAATCTAGGCCTGTTTCGAAGCGGCCAATGCATCCTTTGCGGCGGCAATATCGTTCGGACCGCCGACGGCGACACCGATGGCGCCATCAGCGATGCGCTTGACGAGGCCCGTGAGCACCTTGCCCGCGCCGATCTCGAAGAAGCGCGACACGCCTTGCCCGGCCATATAGGCAACCGACTCGCGCCAGCGCACGGTGCCCGTGACCTGCTCGACCAGACGGCGGCGGATCTCGTCGGGATCGGTGATGGCGCTCGCCAGCACGTTCGACACCAGCGGCGCCGCGGGCGCCTTGATCGTGACCCTGGCCAGCGCTTCCGCCATCGCGTCGGCGGCGGGCTGCATCAGCTTGCAATGGAACGGTGCGGACACCGGCAGCAGCATGGCGCGCTTTGCGCCCTTGCCCTTGGCGATCTCGACGGCGCGGTCAACCGCGGCCTTGTCGCCGGAGACAACCACCTGACCGCCACCATTGTCATTGGCCGCCTGGCAGACCTGGCCCTGGGCGGCCTCCTGGGCGACCTCCATCGCAGCCTCGTAATCGAGGCCGAGCAGCGCGGCCATGGCGCCGGCACCGACCGGCACCGCCTTTTGCATCGCAAGGCCCCGGGTGCGCAGCAGGCGCGCGGTGTCCGAAATCGTCAGGCTTCCGGCGGCGGCCAGCGCCGAATACTCGCCGAGCGAGTGTCCCGCGACAAAAGCCGCGTCCCGCCCCACGGAAAATCCAGCCTCGGACTCGAGCACGCGCAAGGTCGCGAGCGAGACCGCCATCAGCGCCGGCTGGGCGTTCTCGGTGAGCTGGAGGGTCTCGGCCGGGCCGTCCCAGATGATCGCCGTCAGCTTCTCGCCGAGCGCCGCATCGACCTCGTCGAACACCGCGCGCGCGGCGGGAAACGCGTCTGCCAGGGCCTTGCCCATGCCGACGGCCTGGGACCCCTGCCCCGGAAATGTGAATGCTGCCGTCATCGGCGCTCCCTGGCTTGTTTGAGCCGGACCTGTCTCGAAACCCGCCAGCCGCTTTACGCCCGGCACGAGCTCCTGGTTCCACAATATGCTCTAGAGGGGGCCGTAAGACACTGACCGGGGCCGGGATGTCAAGCCGCGAACCCTACCGGGGCGGGTAAAACGGGGGGCTAGAAGCCGCCCGCCTTTTGATCCGCGCCGACCTCGGCCCCTGCCCGCGCACGGCGGGCGCTGCTCGCCAGCTGTCCCGGGCGATCCTCCTGGTTCGGCTTGCCGGTCGCGAGCCGCAGCACGGCCAGATAGTTCGGCTGCACCTCCATGCGATCAGCATGCGTCTTGCTGAGGATGCGGTGCACGCACGGCAGGTTGTAGCAGGGGACGTAGAACAGCAGATGATGCTCGAGGTGGTAGTTCACGTAGTACGGCGCGATGAACAGACGCTCGAGAAAGTTGGCGTGCGTGGTGCGGGTGTTGCGCAGGGGATCGCTGCTGTCGGGGACGACGGCGTGCTCGGCGATGTTGCGTATGCGCGTGATGACCATCTGCCAGGTCAGGAGCGGAACCAGCCAGAGCAGCGGATAAGCCCACCAGACCCCTAGCGCCGCGAGGCTCGCGAACAGGATCGCGTTGACGACGCATTGCGGTCCGAGCTTTTGCCAGAAATGCGCGGCGCGTTGCGTCAGCGGCCACTCCTTCGGGCCGAGCGCATTGAGCAGTTGCGCCTTGCGCTGCTGATAGCCGGTCTGCCCGGTGAGATCGCGGATAAACTTGCGGCGATAGCTCAATTGGGTGATCGGGAACGGCGCCGACAGCACGAGGTCGGGATCGTCTTCCTGCTGCGTGCGCGCGTGGTGCTGCAGATGATAGCGGCGATAGGCGCGCGTCTCCGCAAAAATGGGATAGGCGCAGAACCACTGGCTGAGGGTCAAATTGGTGTTCTCGTTCGCCGACAGGCAGCCATGCGCACCGTCATGCATGAGGATCGCAAGGCCCAGCTGGCGCGAGCCGATGATCCCGACCGCGAGCAGATAGGTCAGCGGATTGGGCCACCACGCCACCAGCGCGATCGCGCCCAGGATCAGCGCCCAGGCGTGCGCGATCAGCGCGACGCCCTTCCAGGTCACGCGCTCGCGCACGGCGACGAGTTCGTCCTCGCTCAGGAAATCGCGGGCTCGCATGCGAAGCGCGGTCATGGCTCAGCTCTCCCCGTCCGATGGCGTTGATGTCGATGCATTGGGATCGTCCACGAGACGCAGGCGGGCGCCTTCATTGGTGGTCGTCTTATCCGCTCGCGCCTGGTCGCCCAGCACGCGCAGCAGCTCGCTGCATAGTTGGTCGGGCGATCGGCCCATGGCGTAGCCTTCGAGGATGACGCCGATCGCAACCGCCCAGAACCGCCGCGAGCTCTCGTCGGGCGCGCGCAGGGATCGCCAGCCATGGCGCTCAACCTGGCTCGCATAGGCGCGCGCGCCTTCGCTGTGCAGCCGCTCGATGGTGCGCTCGACCAGCGGCGCCAGATCGGGCCGGCGCCGTGTCAGCGTCAGCGCTTCGGCGAAGAACGCCACCGAATCGGTTGCCGTTACGGTTTCGGCGAGCGCGCGCGTGTAGTCGCGTGGCGTATGCGCCTTCAGCGCCGCCTGCTCCGTGGTGCGGGCAAGATAGAGAAGATCACGGCAGGCGCATTCGACGAACAGCGCTTCCTTGGTGCGGAAGTAATAGGTGATCTGGCTCGGGAACGCGTCGGCCGCGGTCGCGATGTCGGAAATCGAGGTCCCGGCGAGCCCCCGCTCCTTGAACAGGGGACTTGCCGCATCGAGCAGCAGCGACCGCATCTTGCGCCCCGCCGAGCGGGTGGCGCGGGCCGCGTGCTTGGGATCGCCGGCCTGCCCTTCCAACGGAGCCTGGATCGTCTTGGCCGCCATGGGGCCCTCCCTTGCATTCTTTGTATGTCATACAAACAAATAATGCAAGCCGGTAATTTTGAACCGTTGGCAATGGATGGGCCCCCGGGAGCCACCAGGAAACACCGGGGGTCAAAACCTGGTCCCAGAACCTTGCCAAGACGGCCAAAATCCGTATAAAGCGCGCCATCCGCAGATCCCGGCCGGGAGCTGAACGGACGGTCTCAGCAAACTCACATGTTGATTTTGATGTGGCAGGGCCAGTCGGCCCGTCGTCCCGTGCTTCCGCCTTCTGAGCTTATCCCGAGTCCTTTCCGAAGGCCTCGAAGGGCTTGCCGCCGGGTGACGCGCCAACACTAGGAAAGGACAACCATGCCTCTTTATGAGCATGTCTTCCTCGCGCGCCAGGACGCGAGCCCGCAGCAGGTCGAAGAGCTGACGACGCAGATGACCGGCATCGTCGAAGGTCTCGGCGGCAAGGTCACCAAGACCGAGAATTGGGGCGTTCGCTCCCTCACCTACCGCATGAACAAGAACCGCAAGGCGCACTTCGTGCTGCTCAACATCGACGCGCCGTCCGCGGCGATCGCCGAGATCGAGCGCCAGGAGCGCATCAGCGAAGACGTGATCCGCTATCTCAGCGTCCGCGTCGAGGAGCTCGAGGAAGGCCCGTCGGCGATGATGCGCAAGACGGATCGCGATCGCGAGCGTGACGACCGTGGCGGCGGCTTCCGCGGCGAGCGTGAGGGTGGCTTCCGCGGCGACCGCGAAGGCGGCTTCCGTGGCGACCGCGGTGATCGCGGCCCGCGCCGTCCCCGCGAAGAAGCTGAAACCACCACCTCGGACGAGGAGTAAGAACAATGGCTGAAGCTGGCGCCCGCCGTCCGTTTTTCCGTCGCCGCAAGACCTGCCCGTTCACGGGTCCGAACGCGCCGAAGATCGACTACAAGGATTCCAAGCTGCTGATGCGTTACGTCTCCGAGCGCGGCAAGATCGTGCCGAGCCGCATCACGGCCGTATCCGCCAAGAAGCAGCGTGAACTCGCCCGCGCCATCAAGCGCGCGCGTTTCCTGGGCCTCTTGCCCTACGTGATCCGCTGATACGACGATTTCGATCGGCGGCGATGAGCCGCCGATCGACACTTTCTTGAACTCAAGAGGCTTCCGGGTCGTCCGGTTGCCGATGGTTGGGGCTGATGGCCTCTAACCGCTCGAAGGGAGCGGGACAGCTGATGATGGTATTTGGACTCATAGCCCTGATCGCCGGCGCCGCGTCGGCCCTGATGTTCGCCTCGATCGTCTCGGGCGCGCTGATCTCGCTCGTCCTGTTCTATCTCGCGCCGTTGCCGCTGATGGTGGCCGCGATCGGCTGGGGCCCGCTCGCCGCGAGTTTTGGCGGCATTGCCGCCGCGATTGGGCTCGGGGCCCTTTTCGGCCTGCCCTACTGCATCGCCTTTGCCGTGACCATCGCACTGCCCGCCTGGTGGCTCGGCCATCTCGTGCTGCTCGGCCGCCCCGTGGACGTGCCGGCAAACGGCACCGCGTCCGCCGAACCCGAGATCGAATGGTACCCACTCGGTCGCATCCTGCTCTGGATCGCAGGCTTTGCCACGCTGACGACGATGGCCGCGCTGCTCACGCTCGGCACCGACGCCGACAGCATCACCAGCACCTTGCGTCGCGGCCTGCTGCGCATCCTCAGGGCCAGCGATTCGCCGATCACCGGCGAGACCGATCAATTCGTCGACGCGCTGGTCAAGATCGCGCCGGCCGCGGCCACGATCGTGTCGATGATGACGCTGACGCTCAATCTCTGGCTCAGCGCCAAGGTGACGGCGACCTCGGGCCGGCTGCGCCGCCCCTGGCCGGACATGATGAGCGCTGCGCTGCCGCCGATGACGCTCGCGGTGCTCTGCGTCGCCATCGCGCTCTGCTTCACCAGCGGTCTCGTCGCGATGATCGCGCAGATCCTCTCGACGGCGCTGATGCTGGCCTATGCCCTGACCGGCTTTGCGGTGCTGCATACGCTGACGCTCGCGCTGAAGAGCCGGGCGTTCTGGCTCGGCTCGACCTACGCGATGGTCGTCGTTTTCGGATGGCCCGTGCTGGCGATGGTGATCCTCGGACTTGCGGATGCCGTGTTCGGCTTCCGCGAACGCTATTTGCGCAACCGGTCGCAACCGCCGCCGCTACCGACCCCTTAAGTCCACCTTCGAACAACCAACCAACTCAGACCACTTCAAAAGGAGAACGATTATGGAAGTCATTTTGCTGGAACGCGTGAACAAGCTCGGCCAGATGGGCGAAGTCGTGAAGGTTCGCGACGGCTATGCCCGCAATTTCCTGCTCAAGCGCGGCAAGGCGCTGCGCGCCACTGCCGACAACCGCGCCAAGTATGACGGCATGAAGGCCGAGCTCGAGGCCCGCAACCTTCAGTCCAAGGCCGAGGCGTCCAAGGTCGCCGAGAAGATCCAGGGCAAGAACATCATCGTGATCCGCCAGGCCTCGGAGGCCGGCCAGCTGTTTGGCTCGGTCACGGTGCGTGACGTGGTCACCGCCTTCGAAGCCGACGGTGTCTCGCTGTCCCGTCCGCAGGTGCAGCTCGACGCGCCGATCAAGACCATCGGCAAGCACGCCATCACGGTCGCCGTTCACCCCGAGGTCGAGGTCGAGGTCACCGTCACGGTTGCGCGCAGCCAGGACGAGGCCGAGCGCATCAACCGCGGCGAGGACATCTCGACCCGCAACGAGGACCGCGACGCCGCTGCCGAAGCGATTGCCGCTGCCGGCGAGTTCTTCGATCCGGAAGCCCACCACGACGACGTGCAGCCGGCTCCGGCCGCGGAAGCGACCGAGAAGTAGCGCCATACTCGTCATGCGCGGGCTTGACCCGCGCATCCATTCGGAAAGAGAGCCTTTCTTTTGATCGATGGATTGCCGGGTCGAGCCCGGCAATGACGACTTGAGGGATCAGCCCGGCCGTTCACGCGGCCGGGCTTTTCGTTGTCGCGCCGACCTCCTCGTTGAGCATCGCGATCGAGGCCAGCGCGGTCGCCGTGTGCTTCTCGACACCGTCGGTCACGCAGAACACGTCGGCCGCGACGACCGAGACCTGGCGCCCCGGCTTGATCACCCGCGCGCGGCAGATCAGTTTTTCGCCGACCGCGGGCGACAGCAGGTTGAGCTTGTACTCCGCCGTCAGCGCCGGCTGGCCGCGCGAGGTGGCCGCTGCGATCGTGGTGGCATTGTCGACCAGAAAGGCGGTGACGCCGCCATGGAAGAAGCCGTGCTGCTGCAACAGGTCCGGCCGGCGCTCGACCGCGATCGTGCATTCGCCGCGCGCAAGCTCCGACAGCTCTGCACCGACCAGGTTCATGAACCCCTGCCGGCCGACATTGCTGTGAATGCGTTCGGCGATCTCGGCAAAGCCGGGGTCGGTGTCCGTTCTCATGGCGCGGCTCCTTTCTTGTTGTTGCTTGCTGTGATGCGGTCGGGCGGCACCAGCGCACGGACGGCGCAGGCAATCAGCGTATCGGCTTCATTGCGCGGATCTGTGCGGTCGCGTCCCGACAAATAGGCGCGGCAAAACACCTGCGCCGGCCCGATGAGCTGACTGATGAACATCACCGGCACCATCGGCAAGAGATCGCCGCACGCGATCAGGGGCGCACGCCAGCGCTCGATGCCTTCGGCAAGCCGCGCATTGTGCGCGCGCTGGACATCGCGGATGTCGTCGCCCCATTCATTGCGCGAGATCTCGAACAGATAGCGCGCCTCGCGGCGGCTGGTCACGACCCAGCCGAGATGGGCGCGGATCAGGCGGTCGATGCCCTCCGTTGCGCCGGGTGCCGGATCGAGCGCGGCGAGGATGGCGGCGTGGTAGTGGCGGAGCACTTCGATGAACAGCGCGCCCGCGAGTTCCTGCTTCGATGCGAAGACGTGGAAGAAGCTGCCGTTGGATGCGCGCGCCCGCTCCCGGATCGCCGCCACGGTCGCGCCCTCGAAGCCAACACGATCGAAGATCGCGAGCCCGGCGGCCAGCAGGTCGTCACGCATGGTCGGCGACATCGGCCCCTCCTAGAGTATTACTCTAGAGCAATACTCTAAACTCGGTCAAGAAGCGAAAAGGCCGCGTTACCGCGGCCTTCGTTTCCTTTGCGGGTGCTTATTGCGAAATCGGAGGGACCGGCGGCCCGGCGGGAGCCGCGGGCGGTGGCGGTGGCGGCGGCGCGGTGGCGGTTACCGCAGGCGGCGTCTCCTGCGGCTTTGCCGGAGCAGGCTCGGAGCCAGAAGCACTGGCGGCGGGCGGCTCGGCGGGCTTGGCCGCGGCAGGCGGGGCCGGCGTCACTGCAGGCATCGGATCGGGCCGCGCTGCTGGAGTCTCGGTGCTGCCCGGTTCGGTTTTGGCCGACTGCGAAGCACCGTTCTCTGGCTTGCTCTCCGGCTTGGCCGCCGTGTCGGGCTTGCTCTCCGGCGCCGCCGGCTTCTCGCCGGAAGATTTGTCGCCGGACGACTTGTCACCGGAGCCATCGACCTTGGCGGTCTCGCTCTTCGGTTCGCTCTTGGGCTCGTTTTTGGGCTCGTCCTTCTTGTCCGCCGACGACGGCTCGGTCGTCGCGGGAGCATCCTTCGCAGCGTCCGCCTTGGGCGCCTCGTCGGCATCCGGCTTGCCGCGCTTGCTCATCTTCTTCTTGCGACCGTCGGGGCCGCGCTCATTGGTCGCCTGCCCCTCGGGCTTGGCCCCGTCCTTCGCGCCCTCCTCACTCGGCCGCGCCGCGCGCTTCTGACCGGCTGCAGCTCCCTCACCTTCGGGCTTCGCGCCCTCTGCACCCGGCCGCTGGCGACGGCCGGCGTGCTCGGGCGAGGGTTGCTGGGTCGCGCTGGAATTGACTTCCTTCTCCTTGTCCTTCCCGCCCTTGCTCGAGTCCTTGGCGTCCTTGGCCTGGTAGCGGGTGTCGGTCGCGCCGTTGGAGACGAGATAGGACGAGAGCACGCCGGCCATGTCGGAGCTCGTCGTGTAGTGCTGGCGCAGGAAGCTCGGCAGCGAACCCGGCGCCACCGTCTTCAACAGGCCGCGCGGGCTCTTGTGGCAGACATTGCAGGTCTGGGCGAAGAGCTGGGACGGGGTCTTGCCAGCCTCGAGGTTCTGCGCCTGCGCCAGCGCGGTATCGACCGCGCCGAAGCCGATCAGAAGCAACACCGTCGCGAGGCTGAGCGCTCGGCTCGACATTCCCATCATCTCCAACTGAATTTCCGTCAATCCGGCCCGCGAGGCGGCGCCGCGGCGGGTCACCTTTTAGCCGATTGTGGCGTGAATGGAAGCAGGCTCATCACGCAACAATTTGATCCTGCGATTTGCGAATATCCGCTTTGAACACAACGCAGTAGCGGTCATCGGGCATAGCCTCCATGCGGACGCATAGGAACCTTTTCCGTCCTGGGGCGTCGGGAAAGACGGCCGGGTTTGTCGCATCTTTTCGGGTTCGCTCGATAGGTGAGTTCGATGGACCGCTTGTTGCGGAGTTTCCTTTGTCAATTCATTCGCCGCGGATCGATGACGGTAACGACCGCAAGTGGCGCAAGTTTCACCTGCGGCGACGGCACCGGCCCGCCGGTGGCGGTCCGCTTCGTCACCCAGGACGCGCAGCGAAAGATCCTGCTTAATCCCGAGCTCGGCCTCGGCGAAGCCTTCATGGACGGCGAGTTCGTCGTCGAGAACGGCACCATCGCTGATGCGCTGGCAATTTTGCTGGACCAACCCGGCGTATTGCCGCACTGGGCCAAGCCGAACTGGTGGCTGCGCTACGTCATGCGCAACATCCGCCAATTCAATCCGCGTTCCCGGTCGAGGCACAATGTCGCGCATCACTACGATCTCGACGCGCGGCTCTATTCCCTCTTCCTCGACGCCGACAAGCAATATAGCTGCGCCTATTTCGAGACGCCGGCAGCCTCGCTCGACGACGCGCAGCTCGCAAAGAAGCGGCACATTGCCGCAAAGCTCCTGGTCAGGCGCGGCCAGCGCGTGCTCGACATCGGCTCGGGCTGGGGCGGGCTCTGCCTCTACCTCGCCGAGATCGCCGGCGCCGACGTCACCGGCATCACGCTCTCGACCGAGCAGTTGCAGGTCGCGAGCGCGCGCGCGGCGGAACGAAGCCTGACGCAACGCGCCCGATTCAAACTCCAGGACTATCGCGACGTGGACGGCCCCTTCGACCGTATCGTCTCGGTCGGCATGTTCGAGCATGTCGGCGTCACGTTCTACGACACCTTCTTCCAGCGCTGCGCCGAGCTTCTCGCCGATGACGGCATCATGCTGCTGCATTCGATCGGTCGCTCGCAGGGGCCGGACTCCACCAATCCCTGGATCGCAAAGTACATCTTCCCCGGCGGTTACATCCCGTCGCTTTCGGAAGTAACGCCCGCGATCGAGCGCGCCAGCCTCCTGGTCTGCGACATCGAGATCCTCCGCCTGCACTATGCCGAGACGCTGAAGGCCTGGCGCGAGCGCTTCATCGCGCGACGCGAGGAAGCCGTGCAGCTCTACGACGAGCGCTTCGCGCTTATGTGGGAATTCTATCTCGCAGCCTGCGAGATGACGTTCCGCAAGCAGGCCATGATGAACTTCCAGATCCAGCTCACCAGGCGGCAGGGCGTGGTGCCTGTGACGCGCGACTATATCGGCCACGAAGAGGCGCGGTTGCGCCGGCTGGAACGCGGCAGCAAGCCGTCCCTGAAGCTCGCCGGTGAATAGGGGTTAGAGCGTTTTCGAGCCAAGTGGATACCGGTTCGCGTCAAGAAAACGCGTCAAAACAAGAATCTAGAGCCCCGTTCCGATTCCATCGGAACGGAAAAGGGTCTAGTGGCGGAGGTGTGAAGCCGCCGCCTGGTAGAGTCGCAGCGAGGCCGGAAGGGCGAGCTGCACGCGAAGCTGCGCAATGGTCTCGGCCGGAACGCCCTGGCGGCGGATTTCGGGCTGCGCAGCCTCCTCCATGGCAGCGACCAGCGCCGACAGCCAGAGGCGGCTGCCTGCGTCGCTTCGCCATATCTGGAGTTCCTGCCGCATCGCCTGTTTCGCCTCGCCTCTTGTCGCCTCTTGGCGGTTTGCCCGGACCAACACCCGGACCGCCTTTTCCGTTCCGCCTAAAAGATACCCAAAGAAAACTGACGTCTGTGATCTGCTTCACATTAGGCCGGTCGTCTTTGTCCTAGACCTCTGCCCATGACCAAGAAGACCCAAACCTCCTTCGATGTGCAGGACGACCTCCGCACCGACTACGCCCTGATCCTCACCGGCGTCGGCGCTGCCCTGGTTGCGCTGGTCTACCTTCTGCTCATCTGAACCCGGATCCGGAGCCGAAGGCAGGCCGGCGATCCCAGCGGCGCGCCTTCAAATAAGTCTGCGCGCCGACATATTAGGTTCACAGCATCCGGATCTTTCCGTGGCGCGGCTTGAGCGGGATCAAGGCCGCAGGCCCAATTCCGCAAAATTCCGTCAAGCATCGCGCGTGCTGCAACCGCTAATCATCCACCATTTTTTACTGAGCGGTTGATAGCGGCGAGCTTTCGCTTTCGCTTTGCATGCAGGCGGCGCTTTATCGCCGCCCCGCATTGCCCATAAAACTTTGCTAAGCACGCTCCCGCCATGGCCCTGACCGATTCGACCGTCCTCAAACTCGCGCCCGATCCCGGAACTCCCGCCTACCGGAGCGCGCCGCACAATATCGAGGCGGAACAGAGCCTTTTGGGTGCGATCCTCGTCAATAATGACGCCTTCTACCGGGTCTCGGACTTCCTCGAGCCGAAGCATTACTTCGAGCCGCTGCACCAGACCATCTACGAGACCGCCGCCAGCCTGATTCGGATGGGCAAGATTGCGACCCCGGTGACCCTGAAGACGTTCCTGCCGGCCGATACCGACGTCGGCGGCATGACCATCGGGCAATATCTTGCGCGGCTCGCCGCCGAAGCCACCACCATCATCAACGCGCAGGACTATGGTCGCACCATCTACGACCTTTCATTGCGGCGCGACCTGATCGGCATCGGCGAGGACATGGTCAATGTCGCCTATGATGCCCCCGTGGACTTTGCGCCGCGCGCGCAGATCGAGGACGCCGAGCGCAAGCTCTATGAGCTCGCCGAATCCGGCCGCTATGACGGCGGCTTCCAGAAATTCTCGCAGGCGCTGACGATCGCCGTCGACCTCGCGGCCAAGGCGTTCCAGCGCGACGGAAAGCTGTCGGGCATCTCGACGGGCCTGCGCGATCTCGACACCAAGATGGGCGGTCTGCAGCACTCCGACCTGATCATCGTCGCCGGCCGCCCGGGCATGGGCAAGACCTCGCTTGCCACCAACATCGCCTACAACGTTGCCCAAGCCTATGTTCCCGAATTGCAGGCCGACGGCACCTCAAAAGCTATCAATGGCGGCGTCGTCGGCTTCTTCTCCTGCGAAATGTCGGCCGACCAGCTCGCCACCCGTATCGTGGCCGAGCGCACCGGCATCCCCTCCTCCTCGATCCGCCGCGGCGGCATCTCGGAGGCCGACTTCGAAAAGATCCGCGAAGTCTCGATCGAACTGCAGTCGCTGCCCTTCTATGTCGACGAGACCGGCGGTCTCTCGATAGCCCAGCTCATGGCGCGCGCACGCCGGTTGAAGCGGCAGAAGGGCCTCGACCTCATCGTCATCGACTACATCCAGCTGCTCTCGGGCTCGGGCAAGCGCTCCAGCGACAGCCGCGTGCAGGAAATCACCGAGATCACCACCAGCCTCAAGGCGCTGGCCAAGGAGCTGAGCGTTCCCATCATCGCGCTGTCGCAGCTTTCGCGTCAGGTCGAATCCCGCGACGACAAACGGCCGCAACTCTCCGACCTTCGCGAATCCGGCTCGATCGAGCAGGACGCCGACGTCGTGCTATTCGTGTTCCGCGAGGAGTACTACCTCGCGATGAAGGAGCCGCGCCCCGGCACCGAGGAGCACACCAAGTGGCAGACCGACATGGAGCGCGCGCTCGGCAAGGCCGAAGTCATCATCGGCAAGCAGCGCCATGGCCCGACCGGCACGGTCGAGCTGCACTTCGACTCCTCGGTCACCCGCTTCGGCGACCTCACCCATGACGGTCATCTGCCGGATCGCAGTTACTGAGCTTTTCCACGGGTTGAACGCCGCCGCTCCGACGCGTAAAACGGCGGCATGAACATCGCGTCCGACCCGAAAACCATCCCGCAGGCCGACCTGTTGTCGGCGGAGGCCAATCAGGCGGCCGCGCTCGCAGCCTTCGGCGGCGTGCTCACGATCGACCTCGACGCGATCATCGCCAATTGGCGCAAGCTGGAGAAGACCGCGGTGCCGGCCGAATGCGCCGCCGTGGTCAAGGCCAACGCCTATGGCTGCGGCATCGAGCCGGTCGCCCGCGCGCTCAACAAGGCCGGCTGCAGGACCTTCTTCGTCGCCAATCTGGAGGAAGCGCGCGCGGCGCGCGCCGCCGTGCCGACGTCGACCATCTACGTGCTCGGCGGCTATTTCCAGAACACCGGCGAGCATTACGCCAAGATCGACTGCCGTCCCGTGATCGGCGACCTCAACGAGCTCGCCGAATGGGACGTGTTTTGCCGCCGCACCGGCTGGTCCGGCGGCGCCGCTGTTCATATCGACACCGGCATGAACCGGCTGGGCCTGACGCTGCAAGAGGCGCAGGCGATCATCCCGCGCATCAATGCCGGCGACCACGGCATCACGCTGGCCATGAGCCATCTCGTCGCGGCCGAGCAGCTCAACAGCACCGTGAACGCAAGACAGCTCGCGGCTTTCCGCGGCATCGCCAGCGAGTTCGCCGGCGTGCCGGCCTCCCTCGCCAATTCCTCCGGCGTCTTCCTCGGCGCGTCGTTCCAGTTCGACATGGTGCGGCCGGGGGCCGCGCTCTACGGTGTCAATCCGACGCCGGAAGCCGACAACCCGATGCTACCAGTCGTCGATCTCAAGGCCCGCATCGTTCAGATCCGCAATGTCGAGCGCGGCGAGACCGTCGGCTATGGCGGCACCTGGACCGCGCGCCGCCCGACCAGGCTAGCGATCATCGCCTCGGGCTATGCCGACGGCTATTTCCGCGCCGCGAGCGCCAATGACGGCACCCGCGGCGCCGAGGTCATCGTCGCTGGCAAGCGCTGCCCGGTCGCAGGCCGCGTCTCGATGGACCTGACCGCGATCGACATCACCGATCTGCCGCCGAACGCCGCACGTCGCGGCCACATGGTGACGCTGCTCGGCGAAGGCATCACCGTCGACGAGCTCGCGCATCATTTCGGCACTATCGGCTATGAGGTGCTGACCAGTCTCGGCCGCCGCTTTGCGCGCGTTTACAAGGGCGGCAATGCGGAGCCGCTCGATCAGCCCGCCGTCGCGCCACCGCCCGCGGCAACCGAGCCGCCTGTGGCCGAGCAGCCGCCTCCACCACCGCCGGTGGAGCAGCCGACGAACCCGCCGCCGCTGCCGACCTGATCGCGCCTACCCCTTCATCCCGTCGACCACGTTCTTGCAGGCTGGCGCGAGCGATGCGCATCCCATGAAGGTCGCAACATTCAACATCAACAATATCAATCGCCGCCTGCCCAATCTGTTGCGCTGGCTGCGCGCAGCCAGGCCTGACGTCGTCGCGCTCCAGGAATTGAAAGCGGCCGACGCCGAATTCCCGCATGCCGCGATTGAGAAGGCCGGTTACGGCGCGGTGTGGCGCGGCCAAAAGACCTGGAACGGCGTCGCCATTCTCGCGCGCAACGCCGAGCCGATCCTGACCCGCGCCGAACTGCCCGGCGACCGCAGCGATCATGAGGCGCGCTACATTGAAGCCGCCGTGCGCGGCGTCATCGTCACCAGCATTTACCTGCCGAACGGCAACCCGCAGCCGGGACCGAAATTCGACCATAAGCTCGCCTGGTTCGCGCGGCTGAAGCGCCACGCAAGAACGTTCATCAAGCAGGACCTGCCGGTCGTGCTCGCCGGCGACTACAATGTCGCGCCGACGCCGCTCGACATCTATCCGACCCGCTCATGGGACAAGGATGCGCTGATCCAGCCGAAGAGTCGCGCGGCCTACGCTTCACTCGTTGCGCAGGGCTGGTGCGATGCGATCCGCGAGGCTCATCCGGAAAAACGCATCTACACATTCTGGGACTACAAGCGGAACCGCTGGCCGCGCGACGCGGGCCTGCGGCTCGACCATCTCCTGCTCAGCCCGGCGCTTGGCCCACGACTTATCAAGGCCGGCGTCGACAAGGCCATTCGCGGCGAGGACGGCGCCAGCGATCACGCACCGGCGTGGATCGTGCTGAGACAGCGTTGATGCCGTTGGGTGGGTTAGCCAACGGGCCCGCACAACGCGCGGCCCGATGACTAATCAGCCTACGAATTAACGCGCGTAATACTCCTGCACCGTGTCCCAGGCCGCCTTCTGCAGGAGTTGCACGGTCTCCGAATCCAGGGCGACGTTATAGGAGTTGCCGACGGGCGAACGCCCCGTCAGCGCGGCATAGGTCACGCAGCTCGCCAGATACGTTCCGGCGGCGCTCGGGTGCCGCTTGTCCGGCGCATACAAATTGAGCTCCGGCTGAAGTTGTCGCACGCGCGCGAAGGCAAGGCCCGCGGGGATCACCAGCACATCGTTGTCGTTGCCGGCGACCGTATAGGCCTCGGCCAGCTCGGCCGTCATTTCCGGCTTGTCGGCATAGGCCCAGGACATGAAGAGCACCGGCCGCATCTCGTGGGCGCGGACGATCGCGCTGTCCTTCTTCGCGAACTCGGTGAACGCGCCCTTCAATTGCGGGTGGATCGGGCACTGGCTGCAGTCCATCATGACGACGGCTTCGTACTGCTTGCCGGGCTTGTTGAAGACAACGTTGTTCTGCTCGTCGAAGGAATAGGCGCCGATGCCGTTGGGTCGCAGCAGATTCTCCATGTCGTGCCAGTCGAGGCCGGAGCCGCCGATCGTCACCATGGTGTTGCGGTAGCTCGCCTTGTTGGCGGGATCGTTAGCCCTCTCGAGGTATGTGACGTGCCCGGGCAGGCCGTTATTATAATAGAAGAAGCTGTTTCCGACGAACATCACCGCCTTGGGGAAGTCCGGCCCCAGCGTCGTGACCTTCGGCTTCGACTGGGCGTGCGCAGCGTTGAAGCACGCGGCACCTGCGAGGCAGACCGCGAACATCGTCTGGAACAGAAGGCGCATCATTGGCTTCTCCCACCGGCTCCCTGATGGCAGCAACAAATCAGCTTTCACCTGGCTGCTCAAGGCCGCTCCGGCAACGTCCGAGGCTGCGTTCTCACCAGAGGTTCTTGCCGTCGATCATGTTGACCGGCACCGCGTCGAGATCGAAATCGTCGAACAGGCGTGCGTTCACCGCAACCTTCGGATTGTCGAAGTCGGGCTTGCCGGTCGACCAGTCCGGCGACTCCGAATAGGTGCCGCAGCCGCAGCCCGCGCAAAAGTGATGTTTTACGGTACGGCTGCCCCAGAGATAGGTTTTGACGTTTTCCGGCGGCGACAGCAGGCGGAAGTGGGCCGGCTTGTAATAAGCCCACAGGGCACCGCGCTTGGCGCACAGCGAACAGGTACAGCGTGTCACGCCTTCCGGCGCCTCGCTGACCTCAAAAACCGTCTCGCCGCAATGGCAGCTTCCCTCGACCGGCATGATCTGGTCCCTCCGTCCAACAATTGGCAGGAGATGGTCGTAGCCGAGGCCTGCTGCCAACATGCTGTCAGCAGCGTCGCGGGGAGGCGTCTGGGGAGGCCCGGCCCGCCGATTGGGCTACACTCGGCCGATTCCCGGAGCCCTCCCCTTGGCCTTCCTCTTCGTCCTCACCGTCGGCCTGATCGCCGGCACGATCTCCGGCATCGTCGGGACCGGCTCGTCGATCATGCTGATGCCGGTCTTGATCTACGAGTTCGGCCCGAAGCAGGCCGTGCCGATCATGGCGGTGGCCTCGGTGATGGCGAACTTCTCGCGCATCCTGGCCTGGTGGCGCGAGGTCGACTGGAAGGCCTGCGCGGCCTATTCGGTCACGGGCATTCCGGCCGCCGCGCTCGGCGCACGCACCCTGCTCGCGCTGCCCTCGCGCGCGGTCGATCTCGCGATCGGGATTTTTCTCATCGCCATGGTGCCGGTGCGGCACTGGCTTGCGCGGCACAATTTGAAAGCCAACCTCTGGCATCTCGCGATCGGCGGCGCGATCATCGGCTATCTCACCGGCATCGTGGTCTCGACCGGCCCGCTCAGCGTGCCGCTGTTCCTGTTTTACGGCCTGACCAAGGGCGCCTTCCTGGCAACCGAAGCCGCCGCCTCGCTCGGGCTCTATTTCTCGAAGTCAGTGACCTTCGAGCGCTTCGGCGCGCTGACCGCCGATGTCTTCGTCAAAGGCCTGATCGCGGGCTCATCGCTGATGTTCGGCGCTTTCATCGCAAAACGCTTCGTGTTGCGTCTGAAGCCTGACGTGTTCCGCCTGGTGATGGACGGCATCATGCTGGCCGCGGGCCTGTCGCTGCTGTGGTCCGCGACAAATTCGTAGGCGCCCGGATACACTCACTCGGCCGGTTCAGGCACCCACAATTCCGGCACCAGGGACGGGCTCACCGCGAGCACCCTGGACGTCCCGCCCGCAACCGCCCGCCCGTCCGCAAGCAGCTTGAGCACTGCGTCCAGCGGCTGCGGACGCTGATAGAAATAGCCCTGCCCGTACCGCACGCTCATCTCGGTCATCGCCTGCGCCTGCTCGGCGCGTTCGATACCTTCGGCCACCAGCGTCAGGTCCAGCGTGCCGGCGAGCGAGGCGATGACGCCGACGATCGCCTTGTCCTCGGCACTGTCGGGGATGTCGCTGATGAACGCCTTGTCGATCTTGACCTTGTCGAGCGGAAAACGCCGCAGATGCGCCAGCGAGCTGTAGCCGGTGCCGAAATCGTCGAGCGCGATCGTCGCTCCCATTGCACGCAACCGCCGCAGCGTCTCGGAGGCGCTGGCGATGTTGTTGATCAGCGAGCCTTCCGTGATCTCCAGCTCCAGCGACGATGGCGCAACACCGAGACGGTCGCAGGTCTCCTGCATGTGGTCGGCAAAGGACTGGTCCGCCAACTCCGACGGCGGCAGGTTGATGGCGATGCGGATCTCCGGCCGGCCCGCGGCCGCAAGGCGGTTGAGCGCGTGACAGGCGTCGGTCAGCACATAATTGGTGAGCCGCGAGGCGTTGCCGCTGCGCTCGATCAGCGGCAGGAACTCGGCGGGCGAAATGACGCCAAGGTCGGGATGACGCCAGCGGATCAGCGCTTCGAGGCCGATCACCTCGCTGGTGTCGAGATCGACCTGGCTCTGATACCAGACCTCGAACTCGCACGCGGCAAAGCCGGCGGGGATCGCGAGCTCGAGCTCGCGGCGACGGCGATAGTCGCGCTGCAGCTCCTCGTTGAGCACCGCGATGGTGCCGGGCGCCTTGCTCTTGGCGTGGTAGAGCGCGATGTCGGCGAGCGCCGGAAGATGCGACAGTTCGGGATCGTCGGCACGGCGCACCGCAAGCCCGATCGAGGCGCGCGGCACCACCTGCTTGTCATGCAGCCGGATCGGCTCGGAGATGGCCTCCAGCAATCGCGCGGCGAACGCGTGTGCGGCCTGCTCGTCGGCGACATCAGGGCGGATGACGACGAATTCGTCGCCGCCGAGCCGGGCGACCCAGTCGTTTTCATCGACCGCACCGCGCAAGACACCCGCGATGTGCACCAGGAACCGGTCACCCGCGTCATGGCCAAATGTGTCGTTGATGCCCTTGAAATCGTCGAGATCGATGAAGCAGAAGGAAATCAGCGCATCGTGGGTGCGCGCGGTCCGGCCCAGGATCGCCAGCCGCTCGGTCAGCGACCTCCGGTTCGGCAATCCCGTCAGCGGATCGTGCCAGGCGAGATGACGGAGCTGCTCCAGCGCATCCGACGTCGTGTGCTGCATGGCGTTGAAGGCCTGCGCCAACTGCCCGAATTCGTTGGTCGAGGAGATGTCGGCCTGATAGGCCCGGCCGTCGCGCTTGCTGCGCTGGATCGCCGACATCATCGCCGCAAGCGGCTTGCCGATGAAGGCGTTGGCCGAGATCCGCATCGCAAGCAGCGTCACCAGTGTCGCGAGCAGGCCGGCGACGAAGAGCCGCGCCAGCGCCTTGCCCGTCTCCGCATAGATCGCACCGTAGGAATAGGCGATCGCGATGCGGCCGGCCTGGACCGTGATGTTGCCATTGCTGTAGTCGATCGGGCGCGACACCACGGCGGTGCCTGATGTTGCCGACTGTGCCGGCACGCGGGCAACGACGGCGCCGGTATCGTCATAGACGATCGCCGCCGAGATCGCCTCATCGTGCAGGATCTCGCCGAGCACGTTGGTGACCTGCGCATAGCGCAGCTTCCACAGCGGTTCTGCAATGAGGTGCGCGCGGCTTTCGGCCGCCCGGGCGATGCGGGCGTCGAGCTGGCGCATCTGCGACAGGAAGCTGGACACCTCGATGCCGGCCGAGGCGAGCAGTTGCACCAGCAGGAGTGCAGGCACGGTCGCCCAGATCATCGAACGGATGACCGAGCGCGGCGCGACCGCCGCGGTGCGCGCGGGCGGCGCAGATCCGGTTGTCGCGTCGTCCTGCGTCATTCGTTCGACGCCCGGACGCCGTTCGGCGACATGGAGGCGATCAATGCGGCGATCGAGAAATCATACTGGCCGCAAGCGCCGGCCTTGGCCCTGAAACGCGCGAAGTTGATCTGGTCGAAGGCGCGGGTCTTGATCAGGGTGTCGACCGAGGCAAGATTGTCGCGCGTGATCGCCGACGTCTTGACCTGCACATGCGGCGAGACGGCGCCGAAATCGCAGCCATCGGCGTAGTCGCGCAACAGCACCATCGACCAGCCGCCGAGCAGGAAATGACCGCCGTCCGTCAGGAGCATCCGCCCCGCCTTGATCTCGCGCAGCGCGTCCTCCGACCAGTTGAGACCGACGATCTGAAGGTCCTTGCCCGGTTCGAGCCCGGCGGCCACCGCCGCCTTGATGGCGCCAAGCGCCATCGGATCGTTGCCGGCCCACACGCCTGCGGGACGGATGCCCTTGCGCACGGCCCAGCCCAGATAATTGGCGGTGACCTGCTCGGCCTCCGACTGCGTCCAGTTGGCGAACAGCATGCGGTCGACCACCACGTCGGGTGCTGCGGCCACGGCAAGGTCGAGCCCGGCATTGCGGGCGATCGAAGCCGGCGTGATTTCGTCGCCGCCGATGCCGAGGATGTGGATCCTGCCGTCCGGGCTCTGCCATTTTTCGCTGCGCGCAGCGTCGATGAGCGCATTCGCCATGCGCGTGCCGGCGGTCTGCAGATCGGTCGTGATGTCGCCGAGCCACATCTTCAGCTTCGCGCGAGGCGGCCCGAGCCGGGCCGCATCAGCGCCGATCAGCGTGTTCGACAAGAACAGGGTCTTGATCCCGGCGGCTTCCGCCGCTTCGAGGACCGGCACGGCCGCGGATTCCTCGTTGGACAGGATCAGGAAATCGGGCTTGTCCGCACGGGCAACGACACTGAGGCCAAGCTCCTGCATGGTGCGGAAGTTGCGCTCGGCTACGAGCACCTCGACATTCATGTTGAGCTTGCGGCCGGCGGCCTTCATGGTCCCGGAGACCATGTCCCAGTAGACCTCACCGGTCTTGCCGGGATTGACGAAGACGACCTTGAGCTCGGCGCTGCCGGCCATCGCCCCGCCAGACGACGCGAGCAGACCGCAGGCTAGCCCTGCGGCAATCAAAACGCTCAAAAGCCTCGACATTTTTTCGCCACCCCGAATTGATCCGAGGTTGGCCCCGCGTCCGCTAACATTTGGCAAAGCAGATCCCGGTGCGCCGACTTACGGCTAACAATCGGTGTATCCGTGCTATCAGCACACCTGAACAAAACGCGACTCGCGCACAGACCCCCGATGGCCAAAAGCACCCTCTCCTTCGTCTGCCAGAACTGCGGCGCGGCCTATAACCGCTGGCAGGGCAAGTGTGAGTCCTGCGGCGAGTGGAATACGCTCGCCGAAGAGGACACGAGCGGCAGCGTGCCGGTGTCGATCCGCTCCAAGCGCAAGGGCCGGACGTTTGCGCTGGAGAGCCTCTCCGGAAAGAGCCCGGATGCCCCGCGCCTGTCCTCAGGGATGACCGAGCTCGACCGCGTCACCGGCGGCGGTTTTGTGCGCGGTTCGGTGCTGCTGGTCGGCGGCGATCCCGGCATCGGCAAGTCGACGCTGCTGACGCAGGCGACCAGCCTGCTGGCGCGCGCCGGCCATCGCATCGTCTATATCTCCGGCGAAGAGGCGATCGCGCAGGTGCGGCTGCGCGCCGAGCGGCTCGGCCTGTCGGATGCGCCGGTGCAGCTTGCGGCCGAGACGTCGGTCGAGGACATCGTCTCCACGCTGTCCGAGGGTGCGGTCCCCCGGCTGATCGTGATTGACTCCATCCAGACCATGTGGACCGACACGGTGGAATCCGCACCCGGCACGGTGACACAGGTGCGTGCCTCGGCGCAGGCGCTGATCCGTTTTGCCAAGAAGACCGGCGCCGCCATCATCCTGGTCGGCCACGTCACCAAGGACGGCCAGATCGCCGGCCCCCGCGTCGTCGAGCACATGGTCGACGCGGTGATGTCGTTCGAGGGCGAAGGCTCGCAGCAATTCCGCATCCTGCGCGCCGTGAAGAACCGTTTCGGTCCGACCGACGAGATCGGCGTGTTCGAGATGACGGGCCTGGGCCTGCGCGAGGTCACCAACCCATCCGAGCTGTTCTTGTCCGAGCGCGATCTCGGCACCCCCGGCACGGCGGTGTTTGCCGGCATCGAGGGCACGCGGCCCGTGCTGGTGGAGTTGCAGGCGCTGGTGGCGCCCACCTCGCTCGGCACGCCGCGCCGTGCGGTGGTCGGCTGGGACCCGAGCCGGCTGTCCATGGTGCTGGCGGTGCTGGAGGCCCATTGCGGGGTCAAGCTGTCCGGCCACGATGTCTACCTGAACGTCGCCGGCGGCCTGCGCATCAACGAGCCGGCGGCGGACCTCGCCGCTGCAGCGGCCCTGGTGTCATCCTTGGTAAACGCGCCGTTACCGACCGATGCCGTCTATTTCGGCGAGATTTCGCTCTCCGGCGTGGTTCGGCCGGTGGCCCAGACCGCCGCACGGCTGAAGGAGGCGGCAAAGCTCGGCTTCGGCCGCGCCATCCTGCCCGAATCGGCCCGGGGCGAGGCTGGCGGCGACGCCGGGCTGTCCCTGAACGCCATCGGCAGCCTGACCACCCTGGTGGCCGAGATTGCCGCCCGCGGCTCCCGCAGGGGCGAATCCGGCGCCCAGACCGAGAAAAATGCCACACCCGCGAGATTCCGCCGTGGAGAGGGCTAGGTGGAGGTGACGTTGCCCGCCCCCGCCGCTATACAGCCGGCACAAAAGCAGCATGGGATTGCGTGGCTCCGGCCTTGCCGGGACCGCCGTCTGCCCGTCAGTTAGGGCGGCGGCCAGAACGCCGATTCGCAAAACGCCTTTGAGAGTACGAGCGGACCAGACCAGCCGATGCCGATTACAATCCTCGATTTGATCCTGCTCGGCGTCATGCTCGTGTCCGGCCTGTTGGCCCTGGTTCGCGGCTTCATGCGCGAAATCCTGTCGATCGCGGCCTGGGGCGCAGCCGCCATCGTCACGCTGTACTCGTTCTCGAAGCTGCTGCCGACGGCAAAAACCTATTTCAACAACGACACGGTGGCGAGCGTCGTGGTGGTCGCCGGCGTGTTCGTGGGCACGCTGATCGTGGTCTCCGTGATCACGGTGCGCATCTCCGACATGATCCTGGATTCCCGGATCGGCGCGCTGGACCGCACGCTCGGGTTCCTGTTCGGCCTCGCCCGAGGCCTCCTGATCGTTGTGGTCGCTTACCAGTTCTTCATCTGGCTGGTTCCAGACAAGCAGCAGCCGGACTGGGTCCGCGGCGCAAAGTCCCGCACGGTGCTCGATTCGACCGGAGAATGGCTCAAGTCGCTCTTGCCGGACGACCCCGAGAACACCATCTTGAAGAGATTCAAGAAAAACAAACCAGATGATGACCAAGCTGATTCCGAGCAGCAGCCTTCGGGCGGCAGCGACGGCTACAGTAAACCGGCTCGTGACAGCCTCAAGAAGCTGATCGAGAAACCTGCGGCGCGTTGATTTGAGCCCGAACAGAGGCGAGAAGGACGAGATGCAAAACCCTGACCGGAACGCCCAGCTAAATCTCGACTTGAACGGGTCCTTGGGCCCAGCCGCAATCGAGCTTCAGGACGATCTGGAGGGGGATACGCTCCGCGAGGAATGCGGCGTCTTCGGCATCTACGGCCATCCCGATGCCGCCGCCATCACCGCCCTCGGTCTTCACGCCCTTCAGCACCGCGGCCAAGAAGCCGCAGGCATCGTCTCCTACGACGGCAACCGCTTTCATTCCGAGCGCCGCCTCGGCCTCGTCGGCGACACCTTCTCCCGCCGCGAGGTGATCGACCGCCTGCCCGGCAGTGTCGCGGTCGGCCATGTCCGCTACTCCACCACGGGCGCCACCATTTTGCGCAACGTGCAGCCGCTGTTCGCCGAGCTGAACGCCGGCGGCCTCGCCGTCGCCCATAACGGCAATCTCACCAACGGCCTGACGCTGCGCCGCGAGCTCGTCAGGAACGGCGCGATGATGCAGTCGACCACCGATACCGAGGTGATCCTGCACCTGGTCGCGCAATCCAAGCGCAGCCGCTTCATCGAACGTTATGTCGATGCGCTGCGCGCCATCGAAGGCGCCTATGCGCTGGTGTCGCTGACCAACAAGAAGCTGATCGGCGCGCGCGATCCGCGCGGCATTCGCCCGCTGGTGCTCGGCGATCTCGACGGCTGCCCGATCCTGACGTCGGAGACCTGCGCGCTCGACATCATCGGCGCGCGCTTCGTCCGCGACATCGAGCCCGGCGAAGTCATCGTGTTCGACGAGAACGGCCAGGACATCCACAAGCCGTTCCCGCCGATGGCGCCGCGGCCCTGCATCTTCGAATACATCTACTTCTCGCGGCCGGATTCCATCGTCCACGGCCGCTCGGTCTACGAGGTGCGCAAGGCCTTTGGCGCGCAGCTCGCGCGCGAGAGCCACGTGCCGGTCGACGTCGTGGTGCCGGTGCCGGATTCCGGCGTGCCCGCCGCGGTCGGCTACAGCCAGCATTCCGGCGTGCCGTTCGAGCTTGGCATCATCCGCAACCATTATGTCGGGCGCACCTTCATCCAGCCGACGCAGGCGATCCGCGAATCCGGCGTGCGCATGAAGCACTCGGCAAACCGCGCCGCGATCGAGGGCAAGCGCATCATCCTGATCGACGACTCGCTGGTGCGCGGCACGACCTCGAAGAAGATCGTGCGCATGATGCGCGACGCCGGCGCGACCGAGGTGCACTTCCGCCTCGCTTCGCCGCCGATCCTCTATCCCGACTATTACGGCATCGACCTGCCCGATCGCGACGGCCTCCTGGCTGCGACCCATTCGCTGGAGGAGATGCGCGAGATCATCGGCGCGGACTCGCTCGCCTTCCTGTCGATCGACGGCATGTATCGCGCGATGGGCGAGCCCGGCCGCGATCCGGCCAATCCAAAATTCTCGGATCACTGCTTCACCGGCGCCTATCCGACCCACCTCACCGACCGGACCCAGGTCGAGCCGCAGCCGCGGCAATTGTCGCTGCTGGCTGAGGCGAGCTGACAGCGCAGCCGTCATCCCGGGGCGATGCGAAGCATCGAACCCGGGATCTCGATCTCGTATTGTAAGCTCTGGATTCCGGGTTCGGTCCTGCGGACCGCGCCCGGAATGACTGTTGCGTAGGGGCTTGTCCCGGCCGTCCACGCCTGTAAAACCCCGCCATGACAAAACCCCTCGCCAACCGCATCGCTCTCGTCACCGGCGCCTCGCGCGGCATCGGCTACGCCACCGCACTCGCGCTCGCGAAAGCCGGCGCGCATATCGTGGCGGTCGCGCGCACGCAGGGCGGGCTCGAGGAACTCGACGACGAGATACGCAAGGACGGCGGCAGCGCGACGCTGGTGCCGCTCAACCTCACCGATTCCGACGGCATCGCGCGGCTCGGCGCCGGCTTGCATGAACGTTACGGCAAGCTCGATATCCTCATCGGCAATGCCGGCGTGCTCGGCCCCTCCTCGCCGCTCGGCCATATCGAGCTCAAGACCTTCAACGACGTGATGGCGGTCAACGTCTCCGCGAACTTCCAGCTCATCCGCTGCATGGATCCGCTGCTGAAGCAGTCCGATGCAGGCCGCGCGGTATTCATCACATCGGGCGCCGCCAACAAGGCGACCGCCTATGTCGGTCCCTACGCCGCCTCCAAGGCCGCGCTGGAGACGCTGGCGCGCGCCTGGGCGCAGGAGACTGCAAGCACCAAACTGCGCATCAACCTGTTCAACCCCGGCCCGATCCGCACCCGCATGCGCGCCACGCTGATGCCGGGCGAGGATCCGACGACGTTGGACACCCCGGAACAGGTCGCCGAATTCATTGTGCCGATGTGCGCGCCGGATTGGACCGAGACCGGAAAGTTCTACGACTACAAGACCCGGACGCTGATGAGCTTCCGCCCGCCGGCGTAGGTGTCCGCATACTGGTCGTGTGACCGCCCGCCCACATGCGCGGGTTCCTGAAAATTGCGCCAGGCAGCCGACCGGAAGAGTTAACCGCTATCCCGGACCGCTACGATTAGCGCATTGCCGCAAGCATTTGGACAGGCTATCGGGAACAGCTAGGTCGTAACCGATCGCGCCGCAGGTCAAAGGCTCCATCAAAGAGAGTCGTCCCGGCATCAACGTTTGGAGGAAACACAATGAAAAAGACTCACGCGTGGCGCTACGCCGCGCTCCTGACCTGTGCCGGCCTCGGCTTTGCCACCTCGGCCTCCGCTCAAGACAAGACCATCAAGATCGGCGTGTTGAACGACATGTCGAGCCTCTATGCCGATATCGGCGGCCCGAACTCGGTGGCTGCGGTGAAGATGGCCGTCGAAGATTCCGGCATGAAGGCGAAGGGCTGGACCATCGAGGTTCTCAGCGGCGACCACCAGAACAAGCCTGACATCGGCGTCAACATCGCCCGGCAATGGATCGACGCCGACAAGGTCGACGCAATCGCCGACACGCCGAGCTCCGGCGTTGCGCTCGCGGTGAGCAACCTCGTCAAGGAAAAGAACTCGGTGCTGCTCAATTCGGGCGCAGCCACCGCCGACCTCACCGGCAAGGCCTGCACACCCAATACCGTGTCCTTCACTTATGACACCTACATGCTCGCCAACGGCACCGGCAAGGCGCTGACGAAAGCCGGCGGCGACAGCTGGTTCTTCCTGACCGCAGACTATGCCTTCGGCCATGCGCTTGAGCGCGACACCAGCTCCGTCGTTACGGCCACCGGAGGCAAGGTGCTCGGCGGCGTCAAGCATCCGCTCAATACGTCGGACTTCTCCTCATTCCTGCTTCAGGCGCAGTCCTCCAAAGCCAAGGTCATCGGCCTTGCCAACGCGGGCGGAGACACCACCAACGCGATCAAGCAGGCCGCCGAATTCGGCATCGTCGCCGGCGGCCAGAAGCTCGCCGCACTTCTGCTGTTCATCAACGACGTGCACTCGCTCGGGCTGAAGACCGCGCAGGGCCTGACCTTCACCGAATCCTTCTATTGGGATCTCAACGATGGGACCCGCGAATGGTCGAAGCGCTTCCAGAAGGTCTCGCCCAAGGGATCGATGCCGTCGATGACGGTTGCGGGCCTCTATGCGGAGATCCTGCATTACCTGAAGGCGATGGATGCGCTGGGCAGCAATCCGCGCGACGGTGCCAAGGTGGTCGCCAAGATGAAGGAGCTGCCGACCGACGATCCGTTGTTCGGCAAGGGCCCGCTGCGCGCCGACGGCCGCCGCCTGATCCCGGCCTATCTGTTCGAGGTGAAGAAACCGGAAGAGTCGAAGGGCCCGTGGGACTACTACAAGCTGGTCGCCACCATCGCGCCTGAAGACGCGGCCAAGCCGCTCGAGGCCAGCGACTGCCCGCTGGTCAAGAAGTGACCGCGTAGCGGTCATCCCGGGGCGATGCGGAGCATCGAACCCCAATGCGCAATTGCGCATTGTGGGATCTCGAGATTCCGGGTCTGGTGCTAACGCACCAGCCCGGAATGACGGTGATCAGCCAACGTCCATATCGCAATCGCCACCGCAACCACCATGAGCAAGGCCGCCAGCAGGAACGGCGCGCCCGGCAGATGCAGCGGCGCGCTGCCGCCGATGAAATAGGCGAATGTGAGCGTGAACAGGAAGGGGCCCACGAGCTGCGACACGCTCTGCACGCTCGACGTCGCGCCCTGGAGCTGCCCCTGCTGATCGGGCGCGACGAGCCGGGTCATCAGCGACTGGATCGCCGCGCCCGACACGCCCCACAGTGACATCACGGGAATGCCGAGCCAAGACAGCGCTCCGGTCGGCGCAGAGCCGAAGATGACAAAACCGATCGCGCCACAGCTTAAGCCCAGCAGCAGCGCCTTGCGCTCGCCGAGCGCGCGCACGATGGGCCCGATCGCGAGCCCCTGCACCACCATGGCGCAGATGCCGACCATCGCGAGTGTCAGCCCGACGGTCTTGGAATCCCAGCCATAGCGATAGGTCGCATAGAGCACGTAGGTCGACGGCAGCACCACATGCGCGACCTGGGCGATGAAATTGACGACCGACAATCCCGCAAGCACCGCGTTGGAGCGCAGCAGGTTCAGTGCCCCGATCGGATTGGCGCTTCGCCAGCGGAACGGCGCGCGTTTCTCCGCCGACAGGGATTCCGGCAGCACCAGCAGGCCGTAAACCGCGTTGGCAAAACTCAATGCGGCTGCGGCCCAGAACGGCAGCCGCGGATCGATGTCGCCGAGCAGGCCGCCGAGCGCGGGCCCGAACACGAAGCCCGCGCCGAACGCCGCGCCGATCTTGCCGAAGACGGCCGCGCGCCGCTCCGGTGGCGTCACGTCGGCGATGTAGGCAAAGGCGGTGGAAATGCTCGCCGACGTGATGCCGGAAATCACGCGGCCGACGAATAGCCAGACCAGCGACGGGGCCAGCGCCATCAGCACATAGTCGGCGGCAAGCCCGAAGTTCGACAGCAGCACCACCGGCCGCCGGCCAAAACGGTCCGACAGCGCGCCGAGCACCGGCGAGAACACGAACTGCATGAGCGCCCAGGCGGTGCCGAATACGCCAAAAATGCGCGCCGCCTGCGCGGTGTCATTGCCGACAAAGCTCTCCACCAGCTTTGGCAGGATCGGCATGATCACGCCGAGCGCGAGCATGTCGAGCAGGATGGTGACGAAGATGAAGGCGACCGCGCCGCGCTTGACCGGCGGCGCATCGCCGGCGATCGCCCGACCGGCGTCTCCGCTCACGACAGCCGTTTGCGCTTGTGCGCGAAGGGATTGGCCTTCTCGCGCAGCGTGATGCGCACCGGCGTGCCCGGAAGCTCAAACGTCTCGCGCATGGAATTGGTGAGATAGCGCAAATAGGACTGCGGCACGGCATCCGCGCGCGAGCAGAACAGCACGAAGCTCGGGGGACGCGCCTTGGTCTGGGTGATGTAGTTCAGCTTCAGCCGGCGGCCCGACACTGCGGGCGGCGGATTGGCCTGGATGGCCTGCTCGAACCAGCGGTTCAGCGCCGAGGTCGGCACGCGCCGGTTCCAGATCGCATAAGCCTCCTGGATGGCCGTCATCAGACGATCGATGCCCTCGCCCATCAGGCCGGAGACGGCGACAACATGCACGCCCTTGAGCTGCGGCAGCCAATGGTCGGCATCACGGCGCAAGTTCGAGATCGCGCCGCCGCCCTTGCTCTCCATCAGGTCCCATTTGTTGACGGCAAGCACGACCGCGCGTCCCTCGCGCTCGATCAGGTCGGCGATACGCAGGTCCTGCTCCTCGAACTTGTTCTGCGTATCCATCATCAGCACGACGACTTCGGCAAAGCGTACCGCGCGGAGCGCGTCGGCCACCGAGAGTTTCTCGAGCTTCTCCTCGATGCGCGAGCGGCGGCGCAGGCCCGCGGTATCGAACACGCGGAAATCGCGGCCCTTCCAGTTGATCTCGACCGCGATGGAGTCGCGCGTGGTCCCTGCCTCGGGGCTCGTCAGCAGACGCTCCTCGCCGAGCAGATGATTGATCAGCGTCGACTTGCCGGCATTGGGCCGGCCGACGATCGCAACCCGAATGGGACGCTTCGCCGCCTCCTCCTCGGACATGGGCTCGTCGTCATCGGCCTCATCCTCGGCGGGCTCCGGCATGATCTGGCTCAGTGCGTCGTAGAGCTCGCCCATCCCTTCGCCATGCTCGGCGGAAACCTGGATGGGATCGCCGAGCCCGAGCGCGAAGGCTTCCATGGCGCCGGCATCGCCGTGCTTGCCCTCGCTCTTGTTGGCGACCAGCAGCACGGGCTTGTTGGCGCGGCGGGCGAAATCGGCGAAGGCGCGGTCGGTCGGCGTGAGGCCGGCCCGCGCGTCGATGACGAAGAACAGCGCGTCCGCCTGCGCAATCGCAGTCTCCGTCTGCTCCTGCATCCGTGCGGTCAGCGAGCCCTTGGCGCCCTCGTCGAGCCCTGCGGTGTCGATGATGGTGAAATCGAGATCGCCGAGCCTCGCCTCGCCCTCGCGGCGGTCGCGCGTGACGCCCGGCAGATCATCGACGAGCGCGAGCTTCTGCCCCACCAGCCGGTTGAACAGCGTCGATTTTCCGACATTGGGCCGGCCGATGATGGCGACGGTAAAGGACATCAGTCATTCGTGCGCCGCCGGGGACGCGCCTGTCAATGCAATGAAAAATATCAGCGCGAGAAGCTGCCGCTCGGCAACGGGGCCGGGAATCCTCCCTGCGACTGCTGCTGCGTGGTCTGGGTCTGCTGCGCCGGCTGCGTGGTCTGATCCGGCGGCGGCGCAGTGGTGCGCCGGCGGACGATCTTCTGCTTCGGCGGCGGCGCGGCCGGAGCCGGCGCTGCATCGGGCTGGACCTCGCCATCCGCCTCGCCCGCAGGCGCCGCGGCCGGCGCAACGGCGGCGGTGGCCGGCTGCTTGGACTTCTTGCCCTTGGCCGACTTGGCGGTCGGCGCGGGCGGCGGAACGGCAGCCGCATCCACGGGCGGCTGGTCCGGCTGTTGCTGTGCGCCCTTGTAGAGGTCCTTCGGCACGCCCTGCTCAAGGCCCGGCACGCCCTCGGGGAAGACCGGCTTGCGGTCGCCGGGCAGCTTCTTCTTGGTGTCGAGCCAGTCCATGAGATCGCTGGGATCGAACCCGCCGCTGGAGCAGCCGCCCAGCACGCCCGAGAAGGCGATCAGGACGGCGGCTGCGATCAAACGTGGCGTGCGGCGCATCTGGTGTCTCGTCCAGCTATCTCGGGCCATCAGCTCTCAATCAGCTCTTGGCAACCGCCGGCAGCAACGCCTGCAGCGCCTCGGCGCGCGAGCGCATGCTCGGCGGCGTCTCGCCATCCTCGGCGATCGCATCCAGCCATTTGCGGGCCGCGGTCGTGTCGCCATTGCGCCAGGCCGACAGGGCCAGCAGTTCACGGGCGGTATGGCGGAAGGTCGAAGCCGACGCGGTTGATGCTTCCAGTCGCTGCTGGATGTCGGCATAGCCTGCAGTGTCGAGCAGCAACCCGGCGGCGCGGATCTTTGCGAGCGCCTGCTGCTCGCCGGCGACGCTACGATCGGCCGCGATGTCGTCATACATCTTCGCCGCGGCCTTGGGGTCGCGGGCAGAAATCTCGGCGGCCGCGCGCAGGCGCGCCAGCGTGCGGTAACCGGACGGCGCCTTGGCCGCGAGCTCGGTGAAGGCCGCCTCGGCCTCGGCATGCTTGCCCTGGTCGGACAGCTCGACGGCCTTCTCGAAGGCCGCACCGGCCTCGGCGGCCTTCTTGGCCTCCAGATATTGATAGCCGCGCCAGCCGCCGACGGCCGCGACGATCAGCACCATCAGGGCGATCAGATAGATCGAATACTTGTCCCACAGCTTCTTGAGCTGTTCGCGACGTACTTCCTCGTCGACTTCGTCAAATAATTCAGACACTTAAGCTAATCCCATCCCCGGTCGGGAGCGCGCGCTGGAATCTCGCGTCAGAAAACCCGTTCCCGCGTGGCGGCGGCGATACCCTAACCATATGGCGGTGGCAAGGCAAAGCGAGGTCCATCAAGGCGTTAACCCTCCCGCCGGACCCCCGCGCCTGGAACTCCGACCGCGCCCTTAGGCCCCCAGCAGCTCCCGCAATTGCCGCTTCAGCACCTTGCCATTGGCGTTGCGCGGTAGCGGCTCGGCGGTCAGCAGCATGGTCTCCGGCACCTTGTAGTCGGACAGCCGCTCGGCGCACCAGGCACGCAGCGCCTCGGCGGCAACGGCTTCGCGCGTGACCACCACTGCATGAACGCGCTCCCCCAGCACCGGGCACGGCTTTGCGATGATCGCGCTCTCGACGACAGAGGGATGGCCGGCCAGCACGGACTCGACCTCGGCGGAATAGATCTTGAGGCCGCCGCGGTTGATCATGTCCTTCTGCCGGTCGAACACGCGGACGAAATTGTCGGCATCGACCGAGCCGAGGTCGCCGGAGTGCCAGAAGCCGGCGGTAAAGCTTTCGGCGGTGGCCTTCGGATTGTTCCAGTAGCCCTTGATGACGGAGGCGCTCTGGATCCAGAGCTCGCCGATCTCGCCACGCGGCAGCTCGCGGCCATCAGCATCCATCGCGACGATGCGCGCGCCCGGACAGGGCAAACCGACGCTGTCGATGTGGCGTGCCGTCAACTCCCCGGGCATGATCGTGGAGGGCGACGTGGTCTCGGTCGCGCCGTAGCAATTTGCGAGCTTCAGGCCGGGTATTTTTGCGTCCAGCTTCTCGATGGTCGCGATCGGCATCGGCGCGCCGCCAAAACCGCCGATGCGCCAGTTCGAGAGGTCGTAGCTGTCGAAGTCGGGCTGGAGCAGGCAGAGATTGTACATCGCCGGCACCATCACGGTGTAGGTGACGCGCTCGCGCGTGGCGAGCTTGAGATATTCTGCCGCCTTGAACTCCGGCATGATGATCAGCGCGCCGGCGCAGCGGACCATGGTCGTGATGTTGGCGACGACGCCGGTGACATGGCCGAGCGGCACAGCCGCGATCGAGCGATCTGCCTCCGTCAATTGCAGGCAGGAGACGAACACCATCGAGGAATGGATGATGTTGCAGTGGGCGAGCATCGCGCCCTTGGGCTTTCCTGTCGTCCCCGACGTATAGAGGATCATCGCGGTATCCTCCTCGCCGACCTCGACCGGCGCGGGCGCCGGCGCATTGTCGGCAAGCACCGCGAAGCGCGACAGAGTTGGGTCATCGTCGATGGCGATGCGATGCACGACATCGGGCACGTCACGCGTATCCGGCAGGCGCTCGGCAAGAGCCGCCTCATGGATCAGGATCTTTGCGCCGCAGTCCGTCAGCACGTAGGCGATCTCGGGCTTCTGCTGGCGCGTGCTGAGCAGCACCGTCACGAGCCCTTCATGCGCGGCCGCAAACAGGATCAGCGGGAATTCGATACGATTGCCGAGCAGGATGGCGACGCGGTCGCCGCGCTGCAGGCCGAGCTTTCGAAGGCCGGTTGCGATCCGCGCCGCCCGCTCCACCGCCTGGCGCCACGTCAGCCGGACGCTGCCCGCGATCAGCGCCTCGCCGTCGGGATTGCGGGCGGCTGCATCCGCGATCATCGCCCAGACGTTTCCCGGCCGCTCGCAGAAGGCCGGCACGACGCGATCGCCGAACCGCGTCTCGAACCGCATCGGGGGAATCTCGGGCTGCGACCAGTCCATCGGAATGCTCTCGGTTTGTTGTTGTCGTTGTCCGTGCACGAACGCCGGATGCCGTCTTGCGCCGATCGGCTGTCTAGGCTCCCACGACGGGAACCCCGATCACGACGGGATGGAAGGCGAAGGCCAATGCCAGATAGGCCACGACGCCGACCGCAACCGCGATCAGGTCGTTGGTGACGCCGCCAACCGGAATCGGCGGCCCGCCGGCGTCCGTGCGGTGCTTCAGCGAAATCCGGTCATAGACGGCCCAGCCCAGGAACGAGCCGAACAGGATGATGGAGCCGAGATCGCCATTGGCGAGCAGATGCGCCGCCGCCCACAGCTTGATGCCGGCCAGCATCGGATGTTTCAGCGTCGCGTAGATGCGACCGCGGATGTAGGAAGCAACAACCAGGATGACGGCCGGCAGCATCAGCGCTGCCGCGATATGTTTCATCGCCTTCGGCGGATACCAGACGTCGATCCATCCCGTCGCACGATAATTGGCAAAGCCCCAGATGATCATCGCAAGGCCCGCCAGCGATGCCAGCGAGTACAGGATCTTGTAGGTGCCCTCGCCCAGTCCAGCGATTGCCCGGGCCCGCGCCTCACGCTTCGTCGTCAAACTGTGGGCTGCGAAAAAAAGCACGAGCCCCAGGATCATCACCGACAGACCCACGACGTCCTCCCCATACGTTGCGCTCCCGCTCTATCGGGTATCACTTCCAGGCTGTACCCGGCAATGCGCGATTCCCGCTCATGGCTTCGCCGTCGGCTTTCCCAGTTCGCGGTTGTCGACATAGCGGATCGCAATCGGCCGCCCGGCGAGCGCGCCGCCGAGGCCGTCGGTGAATTTCAGGGGCAGACAGGCCTTGAGCGACGAGTTAATCGCGTTGAGGTAGGTGGTCCGCGTATCGGCCGGCACGCCCGACGTCGCGTAGGTCACCCGCGGCGGGCCGATCATGCCGCCCGTTCTGTTGAAGCTGAAGCGCACCGCCATCTGCATGCCCTGCCGCGCGCTGTCTTCCGGCGGCGGCGACCAGCAGGCGCGCAGTTCGGCGAAGAGATCGCCGATGGTGTCGAGATCGTGATCCGGCTTCTGGTACTTGGCGCGCTCATCCGGCGACGGCGCGGTCTGGACGGTGAGCTGCAGGTTCTGGCCGTAGGGATAGTCGATCTCGGGGATGCAGGGGCCGTGCTCGAGCACGCTGCAATAGGACGGCGTGCACGGCCGGTTGTCCAAAACGCTGCAAGGCTCGTGGGAAAACGGGATCGGATTGATCTGCCGGCGCTGCGCGTCGGCACCGGCCATCGTGACCACCAACGCGAGAATGATGAGAATGCCGCGCCACATGCCCCATCACGTGGGCATCGCCGCGCAGGCGTCAAGCCGGGCGCCGTTCACATCAGCGCGTTCCGGGCCCTAGCCCGCCTTCTTCTTGACGTCCTTGACGTTGGCGAACTCGATGCCCTCGGCGCGCTCCCTGGTATAGCCGAGATAAAATTCGTTCCTGGCGAGATAGACGGGATCGCCGTCGACATCATCGGCGATACTGGAGGTGTTGGCCGCGACAAACGTGTCGAGCTTCTTGCGATCGTCGGACGAGATCCAGCGCGCGAGCTGAAACTCACTCACCTCGAACTCGACCGGCAGCGCGTATTCGGCCTCCAGCCGCGCCTTCAGCACGTCGAGCTGCAGCGCGCCGACGACGCCGACCAGCGCGGGCGCACCGTCGCGTGGCCGGAACACCTGCACGACGCCCTCTTCCGACATTTGCTGAAGCGCTTCCTTCAGCTTCTTCGCCTTCATCGCGTCGGTCAGCCGCACGCGGCGGACGATTTCCGGCGCAAAGCTCGGCACGCCGACAAAGGTGAAATCCTCCCCCTCCGTCAGCGTGTCGCCGATCCGCAGGGTGCCGTGATTGGGAATGCCGACGACGTCGCCGGCAAAAGCCTCGTCCGCCACCGAGCGGTCCTGGGCAAAGAAGAATTGCGGGCTGGACAGCGGCATGCTCTTGCCGGTGCGCACCAGCCTGGCCTTCATGCCGCGGCTGAGTTTTCCGGAGCACAGCCGCGCAAAGGCGATGCGATCGCGATGGTTCGGATCCATGTTCGCCTGGATCTTGAACACGAAGGCGCTCATGCGGGGATCGGTGGCTTCGACCTTGCGCAAATTGCTTTCCTGCGCCCGCGGCTCGGGCGCGAACTTGCCGAGCCCTTCCAGGAGGTCGCCGACGCCAAAGTTGCGCAGCGCGCTGCCGAAATAGACCGGCGTCAGGTGGCCCTCGCGAAACGCCTCCAGCTCGAACGGTTTGGAGGCCTCGGTAACGAGCTCGAGCTCGTCCTTCACCGCGGAGACGTCGAGATTGGCATTGAGCTTGCCGAGCTCCTCGATCTCGATCTGCTGCGCCGCGCCGGTCTTGGCGCCGCCGCCTTCGAGCAGGCGCACGCCGCCATTGAGGACATCATAAGTGCCGAGGAAGTCGCGGCCGCGGCCGACCGGCCAGGTCATCGGCGTGGTGTCCAGCGCCAGCGTTTTCTCGATCTCGTCCAGAAGCTCGAAGGTGTCGCGGCTCTCGCGGTCCATCTTGTTGATGAAGGTGATGATCGGGATGTCGCGCAGGCGACAGACCTCGAACAGTTTTCGCGTCCGCGCCTCGATGCCCTTGGCAGCGTCAATCACCATCACGGCGGAATCGACCGCCGTCAGTGTGCGATAGGTGTCTTCCGAAAAGTCCTCGTGGCCCGGCGTGTCCAGCAGGTTGAACACCAGCCCCTCGAACTCGAAGGTCATCACTGACGTGACGACCGAGATGCCGCGCTCGCGCTCGATCTTCATCCAGTCCGAGCGCGTGTTGCGCCGCTCGCCCTTGGCCTTGACCTGACCGGCGAGATTGATGGCGCCGCCGAACAGCAGCAGCTTCTCGGTCAGGGTGGTCTTGCCGGCGTCCGGGTGGGAGATGATCGCAAAGGTGCGCCGCCGTGCCACTTCAGCGGCAAGCGGGGAACGGGCCGGCGATTCGGTTGCAAGGGTGGTGTCGGACATGGGGGGAGCGTTTGGCAGGGAAAATCGGCCCGATCAAGGGCCAGCGGCCTCCCCCATATGGGGATTTTCGGGGCCGAACTCCACCCCGGAGATCCCCTGATCAGCGCGGCGCCTGCTTAGCACAAGACCTGTTTAGCGCAGGACCTGTTAGCGGAAGGCCTGTTTAGCGGAAGGCCTGGACGACCCAGAAGGTGAGCGCGGCGACGATGGCCGAGGCCGGGATCGTGATCACCCAGGCATAGACGATCGAGCTCGCGACGTTCCAGCGCACCGCCGAGACGCGGCGGGCGGCGCCGACGCCGACGATCGCACCGGTAATGGTGTGCGTGGTCGAGACGGGAACCCCGAGGAAGGTCGCCATGAACAGGGTCGCGGCACCGCCGGTTTCCGCGCAAAAGCCCTGCATCGGCGTCAGCTTTGTGATGCGCAGGCCCATGGTGCGGACGATCCGCCAGCCGCCCATCAGCGTGCCCAGCGCCATCGCGGCCTGGCAGGACAAGACGACCCAGAACGGCACCGAGAACTCGTTGCCGAGATGACCCTGCGAATAGAGCAGCACCGCAATGATGCCCATTGTCTTCTGGGCGTCGTTGCCGCCATGGCCGAGCGAATAGAGCGAGGCGGAGGCGAATTGCAGGATTCGGAAGGCGCGATCGACGGCAAACGGCGTCGAGCGCACCGAGGCCCAGGACACGATCGCAACCAGCGCCATCGCGAGCAGGAAGCCGACCAGCGGCGACAGCACGATCGCGAGCACGGTCTTGGACAGTCCACTCCAGACCGCGGCCGAGATCCCGGCCTTGGCGATGCCGCCGCCAACCAGCCCGCCGATCAGCGCATGCGAGGACGACGAAGGGATGCCGAGCGCCCAGGTCACGAGATTCCAGACGATGGCACCGACGAGGGCAGCAAAAATCACCTGCGCGTCGACGATCGCGGGATCGATGATGCCGGTGCCGATGGTCTGGGCGACGTGCAGCCCGAACACCAGGAAGGCGACGAAATTAAAGAACGCGGCCCACAACACCGCGAATTGCGGCCGCAGCACGCGGGTCGAGACAATGGTCGCGATCGAGTTGGCAGCGTCGTGCAGGCCGTTCAGGAAGTCGAACAGCAGCGCGACGGCGATCAGGCCGACCAGGATGGGAAGACCCAACGCAGCGTCCACGATGCGATCCCTGCCCTAAACCTGCTCGATGACGATGCTGTTGATCTCGTTCGCAACGTCATCGAAGCGATCGGCGACCTTCTCGAGATGGTCGTAGATCTCGACGCCGACGATGAAGTTCATCGCATTGCCGTCGCGGTGCTTCAGGAACAGCTCCTTCAGCCCGATGTCGTGGAGATCGTCGACGCGGCCCTCGAGTTTCGTCAGTTCCTCCGTGATCGCCGTCAGCATGGCGACATTCGGACCGATCGCCTGCATCAGCGGCAGCGCGCGCCCGACGAGGTTGGCGCATTCGACCAAAAGCCCGCCCATCTCCCGCATCGGCGGCTCGAAGGTACGGACCTCGAACAGCATCACGGCTTTTGCGGTCTGCTGCATCTGGTCGATGGCGTCGTCCATCGACGTGATCAGGTTCTTGATGTCGCCGCGGTCGAACGGCGTGATGAAGGTACGGCGGACGGCAGTGAGCACCTCACGGGTGATGTTATCGGCGTCGTTCTCGAACTGGTTGACGCGCTGGCAGTAGACCGGGGTCTCCTCGCCGCCGTTCAGCATCCCCTGGAGTGCGATGGAACCCTGGATCACGGTCTGGGCGTGGCGGTCGAACAGATCGAAGAACCGTTCCTCCTTAGGAAGAAAGGCGCGAAACCATCGCATCATGGGAATAACTGCCGGTTTGAGATTGGCCGGTCCGGAAGGACTGTCACTGAACTGTCATAGACCATTTTCGGCCCGCGCGCGTGCCACCTCACGCCCGCAGGACCGGGTCATCCACTGCTTTTGCTGATGTGTTTTTTATTAATTAAATCAACGAACTACAATGATCTGCGGAAGTAATGCGCGATTTCGCCGACCACGCCGCGGCGGAATGTGAGCACGCAGATCACGAAGATCGCGCCCTGAATCACCGTCACCCACTGACCGAAGCTCGCGAGATATTGCTGCATGGCGATGATGACGAAGGCGCCGACCACGGGTCCGAAGATGGTACCGAGGCCGCCGACCAGCGTCATCAGCACGACCTCGCCCGACATCGACCAGTGCACGTCGGTGAGCGAAGCATTTTGCGCCACGAACACCTTCAACGAACCGGCGAAGCCGGCCAGCGTGCCCGACAGGATGAAGGCCAAAAACTTGTACTGGTCGGTGCGATAGCCGAGCGAAATCGCGCGCGGCTCGTTCTCGCGGATCGCCTTCAGCACCTCGCCAAACGGCGAGTTGATGATGCGGTAGATCAGCAGGAAGCCGCCGAGGAAGCCGAGCAGCACGACGTAGTACAGCACCGTCGGCTTGGAGAGATCGAACACTCCGAGCAAATGGCCCTGCGGAATGCCCTGGATGCCGTCTTCGCCGTGGGTGAACGGCACCTGGAGATAGATGAAGTAGAGCAGCTGCGACAGCGCCAGCGTGATCATCGAGAAGTAGATGCCCTGGCGGCGGATCGAAACGTAGCCTGTGACGATGGACAACGCGAAAGCCGCAGCGACGCCGACGAGGATGCCAAGCTCCGGCGGCAGTCCCCACACTTTGAGCGCATGCGCGCTGCAATAGCCGGCGGTGCCGAGGAACATCGCGTGGCCGAAGGAGAGCAGACCGCCATAACCGATCAGGAGGTTGAAGGCGCAGGCCAGAAGCGCAAAGCACAGCGCCTGCATCACGAAGAACGGATAGATGCCGGTGAAGGGCACCGAGGCGAGGAGCAATGCCATCACCACGAAGACGATCATTTCGTCGCGCATCGCGCGCGGCGGCGCCTTCAAAGTATTGTCGGTTACTACGGTCATATCAGGCCGCCCTTCCCGTCAGTCCCGTTGGCTTCACAAGCAGCACCAGCACCATCAGCACGAACACGACGGTGTTGGAGGCCTCGGGGTAGAAATACTTGGTCAGGCCTTCGATCACGCCGAGCGCGAAGCCCGTGATGATCGAGCCCATGATCGATCCCATGCCGCCGATCACCACCACCGCGAACACGACGATGATGAGGTCGGCGCCCATCAGCGGCCGCACCTGGTTGATCGGCGCCGAGAGCACGCCGGCGAGCGCGGCCAAGCCGACGCCGAGGCCGTAAGTGAGCGTGATCATGCGCGGCACGTTGATGCCGAAAGCCCGCACCAGGGTCGGGTTCTCGGTCGCGGCGCGCAGGTAGGCACCGAGCCGGGTCTTCTCGATCAGGAACCAGGTGGCAAGGCACACCACAAGCGAGAAGATAACGACCCAGCCGCGATAGATCGGCAGGAACATGAAGCCGAGATTCATACCGCCCCTGAGCTGGTCGGGAATGGCATAGGGCAGACCGGACGAGCCGAAGTAGTTCTGGAACACGCCCTGGATGATCAGAGCCATACCGAACGTCAACAACAGGCCATAGAGATGATCAAGCCCGGTGAGCCATTGCAGCATGGTCCGTTCCAAGATCATGCCGAAGATGCCGACCACGATCGGCGCGATGATCAACGCTGGCCAGTAGCCGATACTGAGGTAATCGTTGTTGAGCAGAAAATACGCGACGAACGCGCCCATCATGTAGAGCGCGCCATGGGCGAAGTTGATGATGTTGAGCATGCCGAAGATCACGGCAAGCCCGAGACTCAGCAGCGCGTAGAACGAGCCGTTGATCAGTCCCACAAGTAACTGTGCGTAGAGAGCCTGCATCGATCGATCTCGTACCCGGTCCCGTTATGCCATTTTACCAGGCCGCGCCTGTTGGCGCGGCTGGTCTTACTTCTTCACCAGCGGACAAGCACTCTCCGACAGCGGCCGGAAGGCCTGGTCGCCCGGGGTCGTGCCGATCAGCTTGTAATAGTCCCAGGGCCCCTTGGATTCCTCGGGCTTCTTGACCTCGAAGAGGTAGGCGGGATGCAGCTTGCGGCCGTCGGCACGGATCGTGCCCTGACCGAACAGCGCGTCGTCTGTCGGCATCTCCTTCATCTTGGCCACGACTTTGGCGCCGTCATGCGGATTGCCGCCCATTGCCTCCAGCGTCTTGAAATAGTGCATGAGGCCCGAATAGACGCCGGCCTGCACCATCGAGGGCATCGCCTTGTTCTTCATGCGCCCGGAGAAGCGCTTGGAGAACGCGCGGGTGCCGTCGTTCATGTCCCAGTAGAAGGTCTCGGTGAAGTTCAGCCCCTGCGCCACCTTCAGGCCGAGCGCATGCACGTCGGTGATGAACAGAAGCAGGCCCGCAAGCTTCTGGCCGCCCGAGACGATGCCGAATTCCGCCGCCTGCTTGATGGTGTTGGTGGTGTCGCCGCCGGCATTCGCCATGCCGATGATCTTGGCCTTCGAGGCCTGCGCCTGCAGCAGGAACGAGGAGAAATCGGCGGTGTTGAGCGGATGCCTGACAGTGCCGATCACCTTGCCGCCCGATTTTACCACGACCGCGGCGGTGTCGCGCTCGAGCGCATGGCCGAAGGCGTAGTCGGCGGTCAGGAAGTACCAGGTGTCGCCGCCGGCCTTCACCAGCGCCTGCCCGGTGCTGTTGGCCAGCATGTAGGTATCGTAGACCCAGTGAACCGTGTTCGGCGAGCACTGCGCGTTGGTGAGGTCGGACGTCGCCGCGCCGGTATTGATCATGATCGAGTTTTTCTCTTTCACGACGTTGTTGACCGCCAGCGCGACGCCGGAGTTCAACACGTCCATGAAGATGTCGACCTTCTCGACGTCGATCCATTGTCGCGCAATCGTGGTGCCGATGTCCGGCTTGTTCTGATGGTCGGCGGAGATCAGATCGAGCTTCCAGCCCTTGGCCGCAAGCCCGGAATCCTCGATCGCCATCTGTGCCGCGACGGTCGAGCCCGGACCGCCGAGGTCGGCATAGAGCCCTGAATTGTCGGTGAGCACGCCGATCTTGATGTTCTTGTCCTGCGCGACTGCGCCGCCTGCCGCGCCAAACACCAAGGCGGTGCCAAGCAACATGGCCGAAATACTGTGCTTCATGATCCGCTTCCCCAATATCCCTTTAGTAGTTTTTCTTCAGGCGGCCTGTACGGCTCACACACCGAGATAGGTGTGCAGCTTGTCCATGTTGGCCGCCAGTTCCGAATTGGAAAATCCGTCGATGATCTTGCCGTGCTCGACGACGTAGTAGCGATCCGCAACGGTCGAGGCGAAGCGGAAGTTTTGCTCGACCAGAAGGATCGTGAAACCTTCCTTCTTGAGCCGCGCGATGGTGTGACCGATCTGCTGGATGATGACGGGCGCGAGTCCTTCGGTCGGCTCGTCCAGCATCAGGAAGCTCGCACCGGTCCGCAGAATGCGCGCGATCGCCAGCATCTGCTGCTCGCCGCCTGAGAGCTTTGTGCCCTGGCTGCCAAGGCGCTCCTTCAGGTTCGGGAACAGTTCGAAGATCTGGTCGAGCGACAGTCCCCCTGCGCGCACCGTCGGCGGCAGGAGGAGGTTCTCCCGCACGTCGAGGCTTGCGAAAATGCCGCGCTCCTCGGGACAAAAGGCGATACCCATCCGCGCGATCTTGTCGGAGGACGTGCGGATGATGTCCTGGTTGTTGAATTTCACCGAACCGGTGCGCTTGCCGATGATGCCCATCACCGACTTCAACGTCGTGGTCTTGCCGGCGCCGTTGCGCCCGAGCAGGGTCACGACCTCGCCCGCCCTCACGTCGAAATTGATCCCGTGAAGGATGTGGGACTCGCCGTACCAGGCTTCCAGGTTGCGGACTTCGAGGATGGTGCCGCCCGTCGAGCCGCCCCTTGTCGCCGGCGCTTCGGCGATCGCAGTCTCAGGCATGACCGGCTCCCAGATAGGCTTCCTTGACGCGCTCGTCCTTGGAGAGGTCGGCGTAGTTGCCTTGCGCCAGCACCTGCCCGCGCGTCAGCACGGTGATGATGTCGGAGAGATTGGCCACCACGCTCAAATTATGTTCGACCATCAGGATCGTGTACTTCGCCGAAATGCGCTTGATGAGCGCGGCGATCTTGTCGATGTCCTCGTGCCCCATGCCGGCCATCGGCTCGTCCAGCAGCATCATTTCCGGATCGAGCGCCAGCGTAGTCGCGATCTCGAGCGCACGCTTGCGTCCATAGGGCATTTCGACCGCGGGCGTATTGGCAAACTCGCTCAGGCCGACGTCGTTCAACAATTCCAGCGCGCGGGCGTTGAAGCGGTTGAGCACCGACTTGGAGCGCCAGAAGTCGAACGAAGAGCCATGCTGGCGCTGGAGCGCGACGCGGACATTCTCGAGCGCCGTGAGATGCGGGAATACCGCCGAAATCTGGAACGAGCGCACCAGTCCCATGCGCGCGACGTCGGCCGGCGCCGTCGCGGTGATGTCCTGCCCCTTGTACAGGATTTTTCCGGCAGACGGTTTCAGGAACTTGGTCAACAGATTGAAGCAGGTCGTCTTTCCGGCCCCGTTCGGGCCGATCAACGCGTGAATGCTGCCACGGCGGACCTTGAGCGCAACGTCGCGGACGGCGAAAAATCCCGCGAACTCCTTGGTCAGGCCTTCCGTTTCGAGAATGAACTCATCAGCCAAACAAATTTCCCCCTGCCCGCACGACCGCGGTCGCGCGCGGCTTTCGTTAATTGGCTCTCGGCTTTCCGCAGGCCTTGGAGCCCGTCCCGGAACGCCGCCTATGGCGGCGGAATATGCCGGAGGTGACGGGGGTTAGGCAAGGTGGAAAGCTGGGCAAAGCAAACCGCCGTCCGGAGCGCGCATGCGCCCTTAGTCGAAGACGTCAGACGTTGCGTCTGCCCCGCTGACCGGTTCGCAAAGCGCCGCTCATCAAGCTGTCGTTAACGGTCTTTCCCGGCCCGCGCCAGCCTTCATAGAATATTTTCACGCACGAACGATAATGCGCGCGTTTTTATTCGCCGGGAATTTTGCTTTGGATTTCGAAAGCGCCACACCCACGGTTGTCAAATCGATCAGGCAGCGTGATCTCCTCAACACGTGGCTGCGACTTTATGCGCGCGACCAGAAGGTGCCGGCGGTCTGGGAGTATCAACCGGCGCGACTCGAGGAAGAGCTGTCCGATCTCGTGTATTGCACAGTCGATCCATCCTCTGCCCCGCCAAGCATTACCATTCAGAGCGACGGCGCCCGCGTCTCCAACGCCTTCGGGCATCCCGGCAAGGGCCGCCGGCTCGACCAGTATCTCGGCGCGAGCCTCGCGCCCATGGTCATGCCGATCTATCATGCGTGCGTGACACGTAGGCTTCCCGTTTACACCGTCGCAGACGTCGATGACATCTATGGGCGCGTCGTCGCCTATGAGCGACTGCTGCTGCCATTCATGACCGACGACAAGGTCAGCCACATCATCGCGTCGCTGAAGACCTTTTGCGAGGACGGCGGCTTCGAGATCAAGAATCTGATGCGCGGAAATGACGCGGTGCCGCGGCCGAAGCTGCGCGCGGTGATCGAGCGCGATCTCTTCCATCGTTCGCCCGGCCGCATCGACGCCGCCGACGTGATCGAATTCGCCGAACCGACCGTTGCGGGCCTTGCGACCGAAATCGTCGAGCTGAACTAGCCGCTGAGCTAGCTCTTGCGCGCCTTGCCGGTGTCCTTGGCGCCGATTTCCTTCGCGTAGATGTCAGGCTTGAACCCGACCAGCAGCTTGCCGCCGACCTCCAGCACCGGCCGCTTGATCATGGATGGCTGCGCTACCATCATCGCCAGCGCCTTCTTCTCGTTGAGACCTTCCTTATCGGTATCGGACAACTTCTTGAAGGTGGTGCCGGCGCGGTTGAGCAGCGTTTCCCAGCCGAGCTTGTCGCTCCACTGCTTGAGCTTGTCCTTCTCGACGCCCGCGGCCTTGTAGTCGTGGAAATCGTAGGCGACGCCGTGTGAATCGAGCCAGGCGCGCGCTTTCTTCATGGTGTCACAGTTCTTGATGCCGTAGATCGTGGTGGCCAAAGGTCGTTCCAAGGGTCGTTCCTCGCGCATGCGGCTAAGGCTGGATATGGCGTTGTACGAAACTCCGGTTCGTCCCACAATATTCGCCGAACATCCTGTGAATTCGCGAGACGACATCCATGCACGTCACCCATGATTCTGCGGCCGGCGCCGCGCCGACCATCGACTTCAACCAGTTTCTCAGCGTCGACATCCGCGTCGGCACCATCGTCGATGCGCAACCGTTTCCCCAGGCGCGCAAACCGGCGTGGCGGCTGTGGATCGACTTTGGACCCACGATCGGCGTGCGCAAGTGCTCGGTGCAGATCACGGAAAACCATCCGCTGGACAGTTTGGTGGGACAGCAGGTCGCGGCGGTCGTGAACTTTCCGCCGCGCCAGATCGGACCCGTCGTGTCGGAGGTGCTGACGCTCGGCTTCCCCGATGCCAACGGCAAGGTCGTGCTGGTGCAGCCGAGCAAGCCGGTGCCGAACGGCGGACGCCTGTTCTGAAGGGATGATCCACGTGAAACCGACGATAGCACTTTTGCCGGGCCTGCTCTGTGACGCGCAGGTCTGGGCGGGACAGCACGCCGGTCTGGCCCAGCTCGCGCCTGTCGTCGTCGCCGACTTCTCCAGGGAGTCGTCGATCGAAGCGATGGCCGCAAAAGCGCTGAGCGAAGTCGCCGGGCCACTCATCGCCATCGGCCACTCCATGGGCGGTCGCGTCGCACTCGAAATGGTGCGCCAGGGCAAGGACCGCATCGTAGGCCTCGGGCTCCTCAACACGGGCATCCACGTCAGACGCGAGGGCGAGGTCGAGAAGCGCGCCGAGCTCGTCCGGCTTGCTTACGACAGCGGCATGGGCGCGCTCGCGGATCGCTGGCTGCCCGGCATGCTCGATCCCGCGCACAAGGACGACCAGGCGCTGCTTTCAGGCATGAAGTCGATGGTCTTACGCGCCACGCCCGAGCAGCATGAGCGCCAGATCCAGGCTCTGCTCAACCGGCCCGACCCGCGCGGATTCCTTCACGACATCGTGTGCCCGACGCTGGCGCTGGTCGGCCGTCAGGACCAGTGGAGCCCGCTCGCCCAGCACGAGGAGATCGCCGCGCTCATTCCGGGCACCAAGCTGGCTGTGATCGAGAATGCGGGCCACATGGCGCCGATGGAGCGGCCGGCCGAGACGTCGGCTGCGCTTTGCCGCTGGCTGCAAGACGACGTGCTGCATTGATTGGTGGAGACCCGGCTTGACGCCGGGCTCATGTCTCGATAAAATGACTGATCGATCAGTTTTCTTTTAGGACTACGTCTCTGCTTTGCTGGTCCTTTGGGGCAACACCGATCGAATTGTCAGTTATTTAAGAAGCGCCTGGCATGCCCAAGATCAGCGACCAGAAGCGCGAAAGCCGCCGCCAGCAGATTCTCGACGCGGCGCTCGCCTGCTTCTCCGAAGACGGCTTTCACCAGACCGGCATGGCCGACATCGTGAAGCGGTCGGGCCTGAGCCATGGCGCGGTCTACCTCTACTTCCAGAGCAAGGACGACCTGATCGAGGCACTCGCCGACGACCGGCACCGTCGCGAGGCCGTGCTCAATTCGGTGGTGCAGGCTGCGCGCGATCCGTTGGACGGACTCCGCGCACTGATCGACGTCTATGCGCAATGGCTCACCGATCCCGCCGGCGATGCGCGGCGGCGCGTCGGCATCCATGGCTGGGCCGAAGCCCTGCGCAACCGTCGCGTCCGTGCCAGCGTCGTCGAAGGCATCGACATGCCGCGCGCCGTCATCGTCGCGCTGGTCGAACGCGCCCAGCACGATGGCCTGTTCAAGCGCGACGTCGGTGCGGACGCGATCGCCCGGATCCTGATCGCAATATTCCAGGGATTTGTTCTGCAAAAGTGCTGGGGTCAGGACTTCGACGTCAAGGCCTGCATGGTGGCGGTCGGCAGCGTGATCGACGGGTTTCGCACGACGAAGCCGGTCGCCAGGCAGCGGACGAGGACGTGAGCGATGTCCGCTATCCCTGAACTGCTTGCAAGCGCCGGCGTCGGTCTCGTCGGAGGGCTGACATCGGGCTTCATGGGCACGAGCCCGGGCGGCGGCCTCGTCATCTTCTGCGTATTGCTGCTCGGCGCGGAGCAACACGTCGCCCAGGGCACGTCGCTGATTGCTCAGGTGCCTCCAACGGGCCTCGCCGGTGTGCGCCGCTACTGGCAGAGCGGCAACCGCAGCCCGCTGCAGTGGATTGTCTGGATCGGCATCGGATTTCTTGTCGGTGGCGCGGGCGGTGGCTACGCGGCCGCGGCCGTGTCCGACCAGGTCCTGCAATGGACTTATGTCGTCTATCTCGTTGCCCTGATCGCAGCACTAGTTCTGCGTCGCGAACGCAAGGACGGAAGCAGCGAGGCCCGCAATCTCGGTGAATTGCCCTGGCTCGCCCTGTTCCTCATCGGCACGCTGGCCGGCTTTTCCTCCGGCTTCATGGGTATCGGCGGCGGGCTCGCGATCACGGTTGGCCTGGCCGCGGGCCTGCGCGTGCCGCAACATCAGGCGCAACTCGTCAGCCTCATCTTCTCGGTGATCCCGACCAATATTCCGGCGGCCTGGATCTACTGGAGCAAGGGGCTCATGGTGGGCTGGCCGGCCATCATCGGCATTCTTGCCGGCCTTTGGATCGGAACCGACCTCGGCGCGCGCATGGCCAATGGCGTCAGCAAATCGGTGCTGCGCCGGATCATGATCGGGCTCGTCGCGCTGATGGCGCTCTATATGACGCACAAGGCGCTGAGCTGATCCCCTACCCTCCTGGCCGCTTCGGAATGTTCAGCCCGCGCTGCACCGCCGGACGCGCCAACCCGCGTTCGAGCCAGGCGGCAACCAATTTGAACTGATCGAACTCGACGAGATCGCGCGCGCCGTAAAAGCCGATGAGATTGCGCACCCAGCCGAGCATGGAGATATCGGCGATGGTGTACTCGTCATCCATGACCCATTGCCGGCCCTTCAGATGCACCTCCAGCACGCCGAGCAGCCGCCTGGATTCGTCCACGTATCGCTTCAGCGGACGCTTGTCCTCAAAATCTTTACCCGCGAATTTGTGAAAGAAGCCGACCTGGCCGAACATCGGCCCGATGCCGCCCATCTGGAAATGCACCCACTGGATCGTCTGCCAGCGCCGCGCTGCATCCTGCGGCAGCAGCTTGCCGGTCTTCTCCGCGAGGTATTGCAGGATCGCGCCGGACTCGAACAGCGGCAGCGGCTGGTCGCCGGGGCCGTTCGGATCGAGGATCGCGGGGATCTTTCCGTTCGGATTGAGCGACAGGAACTCTGGCGTCTTCTGGTCGTCCTTGCCGAAATCGACGAGATGGACCTCGTAGGGCAGTCCGATCTCTTCCAGCATGATCGAGACCTTGACGCCGTTCGGCGTCGGCAGGGAATAGAGTTGAAGGAGTTCGGGATTCTTGGCCGGCCAGCGCTTGGTGATGGGAAAGGCGGAGAGATCGGGCATCAGGACCTTGGCTTCGTTGTTGGCAGGCGTCTAATCTAGGGGGGTTGAGGGACGACACAAGGCCGGATCGCGCGTGGATGAAGACCAAGCCAAGGTGGGCCTGAGCGACGATGAGCTCGCCGCGCATCCGACCGTCTATGCTGCGGACGCGCTGAAGGATCAGGTGACGATCGTCTCGGGCGGCGCCGGCGGCATCGGACGGGCGATTGCGCTCCTGTTTGCCCGGCTCGGCGCCCATGTCGTCCTCGTCGGTCGCGACCAGGCCAAGCTCGATGCGCTCGCTGCCCGGCTTGGCGACACGGCCTCTGCGCATGTTGCCGACATTCGCAATCCCGATGCGGTCAAGGCGCTGTTCGATGCGGTGTGGGGCGAACATGGCCGTGTCGACTGCCTCGTCAACAGCGCCGGCGGCCAATTTCCGCAACCCGCGATCGACTTCTCGGTGAAGGGCTGGAACGCCGTCATCGACACCAATCTGAACGGGACCTGGTACATGATGCAGGCGGCAGCGCAGCGCTGGCGCGATGCAAAACGTCCCGGCGCGATCGTCAACATCGTGGTGGTCACGACCCACGGACTCTATGGCATCGCGCATTCGATCGCTGCGCGCTCCGGCGTGATCGGCCTGTCGCGCGCCGTCGCCGTCGAATGGGCTCCGCTCGACATCCGCGTCAATTGCGTGGCACCGGGCGCGATCGAGACCGAGGGCTGGAACGTCTATACCAGCGCGGCGCGGGCCGCCTATCCGCGCTCCAATCCGATGATGCGCGTCGGCTCCGCGTTCGACATCGCGGAAGCCTGCGTCTATCTCGCCGCGCCGTCGGGCAAGTTCATCACCGGGGAGACGCTCACCGTCGACGGCGGCGGCGGCGGCCAGCTCTGGGGCGAGACCTGGACGATAGGCAAGCCGGATTATTTTCGCGGCGAGTGAGACAGCCGCTACGGCGGCAGTGTCGTTATCGCGGTGAGCGGAGTTCTCGCCTCGCGCTGCAGCCGATAGTCCACGAACCATTGTCCCGTGATCAGCAGCACGGCCGTGAATGTGAGCGCGATCATTGCCGTCGCCAATTGGCTGGCGTCGTTCATAGCGTTTGTCCCTCAACACCATCCTCGCGGTGCAAGTATCAAACGCGGCTTTGCAGGCACAGTTCCTATTCGCGCTCAAGAAACTGCCGATTTTTCCCGGCCTAGAGCATGATCCGGAAAAGTGTGCAGCGGTTTTCCCTCGCGACAAACGCGGGACGCGTTTGCGCGGAGATCATGCTCAAACAAAGAGCAAAAGCGCGATGACGATTCAACCTAAAGCCATCGCGCTTTAGTAGTTGATCTCCATCCGCAACCCCCGCGGATCGATCTCGTCGCCGCCGATGCGCTGCGTGCTGTCGCGCGCGGCGACCGCACAGGCACAGGCGTCGATGATATCGTCGCGGCCAATTCCGGTGCCGTGGCGCAGCGTCAGCCATTTCCGGACCTTGGCGAAACCGCGCGCAGCTAGCAGCTCGAGACGCTGCTCGCGTCCGGCGGCCGACGTCTTTGGCTCGAGCTTGCGCTCGCCCGCGAGATTCCAGAAGATCAATTCCGGATGCGCCTCTCCAATCGTGTTCTGACGCTCTAGCGTCATGACGGCATCGACCTCCCTGATCTTCTCCCTGATATTCCAGAGCTGGCTCGACACGCCCTTGTCGCCGTTCTGCCAGTAGTGCCGGTTCGCCGCCGTCATGTCCGGAAACGTCCAGAGATCGCGACGCGCGCCGAGGAAAACCGCCGGGCCGATCAGTTCACGCGCTCGCAGATCGCAGATGCGATAGCCGCTCGCTTTCAGCCCGATCGGCATGTCGATCATCGCGCGCCCGTGCGGCATTGCGAGCAGGCGCGTGAGGCCAGGCGAATAGTCAAATCCGTGATCGCCGCAATCGTCGATCCAGGCCGCAACCCAGCCAAAACGAAATCCATCCAGGCCGAGATAGTTCGGCATCGCGCTTCTCGTCTTTCAACCTGTGCTTGACATCCGCAAATCGCGGGCGTATGTCCCCCGCCCTCGCGAACACTTCCGTTCGCGCGTGACGAACATGAACCGAGCCATGAACCACCGCTACGAAAGAATTGCACGTCTGTCGAACGGCCTTCGGCCGGTCGATAGCGCATGCCCGGCTCATGGGAGCGATCTCGCCTGATACGCGAGATCGACAGTCCGCTTCTCACGGACCCTCCCGAGCCAGCCGCTCCGGAGGGTTTTTTGTTGCCTTCCCGCGCGGCGCAACCGAATTGCCCGGCAGCATTGCCGGAACGGGAGACCCGGATCCCGGGGCTCGCGCTGGAGAGGCGCGTGCCCAAGCGCGCGGGGCCTGCCGGAGGGAACGAGGCGATGAGCCGGACACCGATGGCAGAGCGAACTCTCAAGGGTTCGCGAATGGCGGCGCGTCGACAGCGCCGCGACAACAATTTCTTAAATCCGGTTTGCCGCATCCGCGGCTCAACCGACGCTGGTGGTGAAGATTTCGAATACTTCGCACGATGGAAGGCGGGTCACTGAAGCAAAGTGGCTGCGCGCCATCCCAAAAAGCCGATATCAACCGTTCCCCAGCGTGCCCTTCGATTGTCGATGCCAAGGTCAATGCCAAAGCATCGGCATGGCGGTGGTGAAAGATGCCTGTTACTTCGTGGGAAAGGCGCGCAAGCGCCGAGCGGGTTCGAGTCCCGCACGCCGCAAGGCGGATCGCCCGCAAGGGCAGCAACAGCATCGTCCGTTCCCCGCCAACGCAATCACGATCCGTGGTGAAGATCGCTGTTACTTCGCCTGCAACGCGAGAGGTCGCGGGTTCGAATCCCGCCCGGTGTACCATGCACCGGTAGCTCAGTGGACTAGAGCGCTTTCCGGCCGGTGTTACCGGCTGGATCTCAGCAATCGCCTGTTCCCGGATCGTGTCCTTTGCCGGTGGTGAAGAGTGCTGTTACTTCGGGATCGCAAGGACGGAGGTTCGAGTCCTCCCGGACGTTAGGTCCGTAGCTCAGCGGGAGAGCGTGCGACAAGCCCGCAAGGGCGGTCCAGCCTCGCCTGTTCCCCGGCGTCCATTTCGTATCATCAATCAACCCAGAGGAGGCCGTCATGGTCAGGCTCAACAAGATCGTACGCGCCTTCACGCGTGAGGGCGCACGCGCAAAGCGCTTCACGCCCGAGATGGAGCTGAAGCGCGCGCTGATGAACTGCCTCCTCTGGGAGGACCAGTTCTACGAGGACGGCGTCGCGATTGCCGACCGCATCAAGGCGCTCGTGCCCAAGGTTGCGCCTGAGCGCGTCGCGCAGATGGCGATCGAGGCGCGCGAGGTCATGAAGCTGCGGCACGCGCCCCTGCTCGTGGTCCGCGAGATGGCGCGCCGCGAGAAGCATCGTGCCCTCGTTGCCGACACGCTGGCCCAGGTGATCCAGCGTCCCGACGAGATGACCGAGCTGCTTGCGATCTACTGGGCGGATGCGCTCGGCCCGATGCAGCAGCGCAAGCGTCAGCCCGTCTCGGCGCAGATCAAGAAGGGCCTCGCGCGGGCCTTGACGAAGTTCGATGCCTATCAGCTCGCGAAGTACGACCGCGACGGCGCGGTGCGGATCAGGGACGTGCTGTTCCTGGTCCACGCCAAGCCGAAGGACGCCGCGCAGGAGAAGGTGTGGAAGCAGCTCGTCGACGGCGAGCTCGCCTCCCCCGACACCTGGGAGGTCTCGCTCTCCGCCGGCAAGGGCAAGCGCGACACCTTTGAGCGGCTGATCGCTGAGCGCAAGCTCGGCGGCATGGCACTGCTGCGCAACCTGCGCCTAATGCAGAAGGCGGAGGTGCCCCGCAAGATGATCGCGGACGCGATCGAGGCGATGCGGACGGATCGGATCTTGCCCTATCGCTTCATCACGGCGGCGCGCTATGCGCCGGACTTCGAGCCCGAGCTCGAGGCTGCGATGCTGAAGTCGGTCAAGGACCATGTGCGGCTTCCCGGCCGCACCCGGCTTTTGATCGACGTGTCGGGCTCGATGTTCGCGCCCCTCTCCGCGCAGTCGGAGATGACGCGCGCCGAGGCCGCATGCGGTCTTGCGATCCTGGCCCGCGAGGTCTGCGACGAGGTCGAGATCTTCACCTTCTCGAACGAGGTGGTGAAGGTCCCTCCCCGCCGCGGCTTCGCACTGCGGGACGCGATCATCAACTCGCAGCCCCATGGCGGGACGTATCTCGGCAAGGCGGTGACGGAGATCGACCGCAAGGGCGATCGCCTCATCGTCTTCACCGACGAGCAGAGCCACGACCAGGTGCCCGAGCCCAAGGCGCGCGGCACCATGGTGAACGTGGCCTCGTATCAGTACGGCGTCGGCTACGGCGCCTGGACCCGGGTCAACGGCTTCTCCGAGGCCGTGGTCGCCTGGATCGGAGCGTCGGAGACGACGCAGCACTGATGCGCAGCAACAACGACCCGGGCGCGGAACACCGCGCCCGGGAACTCCCCGACGTTTTTTGAAATGACCCGCGCGAACCGGCTACGATGCCGTGCGGGCTGTGAACCAGGAAGCAAGATCATGCGACGACCCGATCCCCACCAGGAACGTGCCCGCGAGCTGTGCCTCGCCGCCGGCATCGATCCGGAGTCCCGCGTCGGCGAAGGACGCGGCCAGCCCGCCTGGTGTCTCTACCGGGATGCCGCGCGGAAGGAGCAATTGGCCCGCGAAACCAGCGCGGCCGCGAGCGAGATCGCGAACCTCCGTCCGCAGGAGGAGCGGTTCAAGAACGCGCCGCTCAAGGTCTTCGGCGGGCACGACGATGCGACCGTCGCGCAGATGCGCAACTGCATGGCAGTCGGCAACGTCGTATCCGGCGTGATCTGCGCCGACGGCCATCTCGGCTATGCCCAGCCGGTCGGCGGGGTCATCGCCTATGAGAAGCAGATCAGCATCTCCGGCGTCGGCTTCGACATCGGCTGCGGCAACATGGCCGCGCGCCTCGACACGCGCTTCGAGGAGATCGCAGGCCTCGTGCCCACGATCATCCGCGACGTCGCGAAGACGATCTCCTTCGGCGTCGGCCGGGCCAACGCCGAGCGTGCCGAGCATGCGCTGTTCGACGATGGCGATGCCTGGCGCGAGAGCGACATGGAGGCCTATCGGCAGAAGGCCGTAAGCCAGCTCGGCACCGTCGGGTCCGGCAATCACTATGTCGACCTGATGCGTGACGAGGAAGGCCGCGTCTGGATCGGCGTCCACTTCGGAAGCCGCGGTCTCGGGCATACATCCGCGACACGCTACCTCAAGGCCGCCGGCGGCAAGGACGGCATGAACGTTCCGCCCGCCGTCGTCGACGAGGATTCCGAGCTCGGTCGCCGCTACATCGCGGCGATGCAGCTCGCCGGGCGCTATGCCTATGCGGGCCGCGAGTGGGTGGTGGAGCGCGTCCGCCAGATCATCGGCGGCAGCGTGACCGTATCAGTGCACAACCACCACAACTACGCCTGGCGTGAGACCCACGATGGGCGTGACCTGTGGGTGGTACGCAAGGGCGCGACGCCGGCTTTCCCCGGCCAGAAGGGGTTTGTCGGCGGCTCCATGGGCGACGACGCCGTGATCCTCGAAGGCGTCGACAGCCCCGAGGCGAAGGCTTCGCTCTACTCGACCGTGCACGGCGCCGGCCGCCTGTTCGGACGCAAGGAGGCGAAGCGGCGCTTCACCCGTGCCGAAATGGACCAATGGCTGAACGAGCGTGGCGTCACCCTGATCGGTGCCGACCTCGACGAGAGCCCGATGGCCTATCGCCGTTTGCCAGACGTGCTCGCGCAGCACGCCGGCACGGTGCGGGTCCTGCACACGCTGCGGCCGTTCGCCGTCGCCATGGCCGGCGAAGGCGAATTCGATCCGTGGAAGGACTGACGCAAACAGAGGACGGGAGGCCAATCCTCCCGTCCTCAATGGACACCGCCGTCCTTGATCTCACGCCGGATTCTTGCCGACTTGAGATGTCCTGGCGTGACTGCCGATCAGCTTCAGCCACGGCGCCGCATGAAACGCGGTCATCAGCAGATACATTGGCACCATTCCGCCGAGCAGCGACGCGCCGGTGGCCGAACACAACGCATCCGCCGATCCGCCGAACGCCGCCGTCAGCAATGCCATGATCGCAAAGGTCGGCGCGGCCGCGAGGCGAAGCCAATGCGCTGCGTCGATCGCGGCTCTCTTGCTCACGACTTTGCGCTCGCCTGCTCCTTGCGGAACGCCGCCTCGCCGGCGTCCGACACCTCGACCCATCGCTTGTCGGGCGCAGCACCCTCGACATAGCTGTCGTGCCAGTTCCACCACTTGTAGGTCGGCGTCTGCGGATAGCCTTCCGGCGAGTCCTCCCACACCTCCTGCCGGCCGAGCGGCGTGATGTCGAGGTAGTTCCAGGTGCCTCCCATCTGCTCGTCGCCACGGTTGTTGATGAAATAGGTACGATAGAGCTTGCTGCCGTCGCGGAAGAACACGTTGGTGCCGTGCCATTCGTCGACGCCGAAGTCGGCGTCAAAACTGTCGGTGACCGTGTACCAGGGAATCTCCCATCCCATCCGCGCCTTCAGGCGCGCGATGTCGGCCTGCGGTGCGCGCGAGACGAAGGCGAGCGTGGTGTCGCGGGCGTTCAGATGGGCGACATGGGCGACCTGGTCGGCGACCATCGAGCAGCCGCGGCAGGCATGTTCGGGCCAGCCGAACACCCCGGGCTCGAAAAACGCGCGGTAGACGATCAGTTGATGGCGGCCCTCGAACAGGTCCAGCAGGCTCGCTTTGCCCTTGGGCCCGTCGAACGCGTAGCTCTTCTCCACGGCGAGCCACGGCATCCGCCGCCGCTCGGCCGCCAGCGCGTCACGCGCGCGCGTCATCTCCTTCTCCTTCACCAGCAATTGCTGGCGTGCGGCTTCCCACTGCTGCGCCGAGACGACATGAGTCTGCATGATCAACCTCCTGTTTGTTGTGGTCTTGGGTGCCTATCGTCAGGCCGGCAGACGCCGGTCGTAATCCTTCTCAAGCCGAGCCCAGCCATCCCAGAACGGCGCCGGCTCCTCGCCCGAAGCGCGCGCGACCAGGATGTCCAGATGCATGTGCCAGCCGGCGCCGACCTTGAGCATGGTCGCGCGATCGGGCAGACGGCGATGCGTTACGGTGAGCAGCACGCCCTTGCCCTTGGGCTCCAGCTCGAAAGTCACGTCGCCACTGTTGCTCCAGGCAATCGAGATCTTGCGCAGCGGATCGAGCTCCGTGATCTGGCTCTGCATCCGGTGCTCCTCAGGAAAGCCGTCCGGCCGCTTGCTCGGGGGATCGTTGAGCTCGTCGTTGCGCCAGGTGAGCTCGAAGGGCGCACCGACCATCAGCTCCATCGCGCCGGCCGCCAGCCATTTGCGGCGCAGATCGCTGTCGGTGAGATAGGCCCAGACGCGCTCGATTGGTCCCGGCAACAGGCGCTGAATCCTCAGCGTTCTCGGTTCGATCAGCTCGCCATAGGCTTCGGGCTTTGTCTTCATGTCCATGGTTTGGTTCCTCACTTCTTCCTGGCTGTTGCCTTGCTTGATCCCTTGCTTGAGCCTTTGGCCTCGTCTTCGGCGCGCAGCAGGGCTTCCAACGTGTCGAGCCGTTCGGTCCAGAAGCGCTGATAACGCCTGAGCCACGCATCGGCCTCCGCGAGCCGCGCAGCCTGGAGACGACAGTGATGGGTGCGGCCGCGGATCGTGCGCGTCACGAGGCCCGCGTTCTCCAGCACCTTCACGTGCTTGGAAGCGCCGGCGAAACTCATGCTGAAGGGGGTCGCGAGTTCCCCGATCGTGAGTTCCCGCTCAGCCAGATGACCAAGCATGGCCCGCCGCGTCGGATCCGCGAGGGCGTGAAAGACGGCGTCGAGATGGGCGGATTGTTCAACCATGTGGTTTAACATAGGCGCCTGGTGCCAACTGTCAACCGATCGGTTTAATTTTTTTGGCTAGGGTTCCGAAGCCCATCTGGCCCGGCACGGGGCGAACGGCGTGGGCCGCGGTGGGACGCAGGATGCGAGCTTAGGTTTCTTCCACGCAGCGCGAGCAATGCATTGTCCGAGCGTGCCGTCGGCCCGCACGGCCGCGGCGCTCAACGCAGCTTCGGCCAACTCTTCACGCGCGGCGCCGACCTTCGCTACCGCGCTCGTGTGAACGTCGCGCACTGCGTGGTCAATGCGACCGCGAGCGAGATCTGCTCGCGATTTTTTGGCGGGATCACGCCATCCCCGCGTTCGACCGCGTGGTTGAAGGCTAGGAACGCATTGGCCTCGACCGGCGCGAGCGCCACGAACGCCATCAACCCCCCCGCAAAGCCGAGGCTGATTGCCTCACCCGGTAAGAGGCCGTGACGACGGAGCAGGATTCGCGGGGGCTTCAGATTTTTTTCAGGCGCCGACGGCCTGGTAGGCCAGGCGCTTGAATTCGAAGAAGAACGGATTCCAAAAGCCCATCTGGCGCTGCGCCATCAGCACCCCGGCCGTATTGGCCTGCGGGCAGATCCACAAATGCGTGCCGGCGACGCCGCCCCACTGGAATTCGCCGGTCGAATTCGCAGGATCAAACGGCCCCGGCTGGTAGGTCACGGCACCGCCGAGACCAAAGCCCTTGCCGGGGATTGGCCCGAGCATGACAAAACGTATGGTTTGCCCGGCGGGAAGCTGGTTCGTCATCATCGCCTGAATGGTGTCGGGCTTGAGCAGGCGCTCCTCGCCCGGCAGCAGGCTGCGCACCAGCGCGAGCATGTCGGGCAACGTCGAGACCAGGCCGCCGCCGCCCGACAGCCGCGGGAACGGCCGGCGATAGGCTTGCGGATAAGGCAGGTCGTCGATCCGCCACAGGCCCGGCTTCATCGGATCGAGAACGTCGGCGCCGCGATAATAGGCGACCAGCCTTCCCTGCTGTGCTTCCGGCACCCAGAAGCCGGTGTCGACCATGCCCAGCGGCTCGAAGATGCGCGCCTTGAAGAAGGCATCGAGCGGTTTGCCCGAGGCGACCTCGACGACACGGCCGAGCACGTCAGTCGCAACCGAATATTCCCAGGACGCGCCCGGATGATAGGACAGCGGCAGCTCCCCGAGCCCGTCGATCATGTCGGTGAGCGGCGTCAGCGGATTGAGCACCTTGGCTTCGTTATAGCCTTTGAACAGCACCGTGCCCGGATCGAAGATGCCGTAGCTGAGGCCAGCCGTGTGCGTCAGGAGTTGGCGGATCGTGATCGAGCCCTTTGCCGGTTCGACATCGGCGAGGCTCGCCGCCCCCTCCTTCAGCACCTTGCGATTACCGAGCTGCGGCAAAAATTTCTCGACCGGATCGTCGAGGCCGATGCGACCTTCCTCGACCAGCAGCATGATCGCGATTGTGGTCACGAGTTTTGTATTGGAGAAGGCGCGGAAGATATGGTCGGGCCGCAGCGCCATATTGGCCTCACGGTCGGCAAATCCGACGCATTGCTGATCGAAGACGTCGCGCCCGCGCAGCACGGCCCAGGACACGCCCGCAATGATCTCCTGATCGACGTAGCGCTGCATCGCCGTCCGTACGGCGGAAAAATCGGCGACCTTGGCGTCCATTGCGTCTGCTCCCCACGATTCGTTGCAACGGATATAGCGTGAATTTTGCCGATGGGAAGCCCGCTCTGCCGTCAGCTCTCCTTTCGCAGCACCGTCACTTCCAGGCTACGTCTGATCTCCATTCCCTGCCGCTTGTAGAGCGCGATTGCGGAGGTGTTGTCGGAGAACACGTGCAGGAAGGGAATCTCGCCGCGCGCGACGATCTGGCGGGCGACCGCCGAGAGTAGCGCCTGCGCATAGCCGCGGCCGCGGTGCGAGGGATTCACGCAGACGGCCGTCATCTCGGTAAAGTTGCCGGGCTTCATCCGTTCGCCGGTCATCGCGACGAGCTCGCCGCCGTCGCGGATGCCGAGAAACGTGCCGAGCTCGTGCGTGCGCGTGCCGAACGGGCCGGGCTTGGTCAGCTCGACGAGCGCCATCATGGCCGGAACATCATCGGCACCCAGCGTCACGATCTCGACGCCATCAAGCGCGCTCTCGGCGGGCGTACCGATCATCTGTTCGCCGCTCTTGGCGAGCAGCACCTTGAAGCCGGCGGGCGCGCTCACCTTGTCCGGCGTGAACAGCACGACATATTCGGACGGTGCCATCAGTTCGCCGAGCGCGGCAAAGCTTGCTTGCGACATGTCGGCCATGTCGGCGAAGGGCCCGATCTCGGCCGGAAAACGTCGTGCCTTCGCACCGCCAAGCGCAAGACCACTCTGCCGTGTCGTCAACGCGCTCCAGATCGGCCGGTCGAGCAACGTCACATCGCTAGCGGACACGGGACACTAGTCCTTGTCGAAACTGACGATGACGGCGGCGTTGGCAATGAGGATGGGATCATTGCCCTGTTCCGGAGCCGAGGGAATCTCCAGCCCGCCCTTGACTGCGTTGACGGTCACCGTGCCGTAAGGAAGTTCCTTGGCGACGGCGTCCTTGTCGACCGCTTCCGGATTGGGCACCGCGATCGTGACATCCACGAACATGTCGTTCGCGGTCTTCCCGATCATGCGGAAGAAGCCGAGGCTGGAATGGCGGATGGCGTCAGACACCGCACGCTTCGCCGCTTTCGTCGCGTCCTTGCCATGGACGTCGACGCCCATGCCCATCTCGGTGATACAGCGTACGCGGGTCATTTCGATTCCTGTTCGATCACTTTCCGGAGCGCGACCTTCCGCGATACTCGTGCCATGCGCAAGAGACTTGTCGCGACCCTGCCCTGCGGATCACTCCGACCATTTCTCGTGCGCCCGCAGCTCGTCGACCAGCACCCGCACGTTCTCCGAATAGTCGATCGGGATCGAGATCAGGTGCACGCCGCCGCTCGTGAAAGCGGCATCGAGCGTCGGCACAAAACTGTCGATCGTCGCGATGCGATGGCCCTTGGCACCGTAGGATTGCGCATATTGCGTGAAGTCGGGGTTGCCGAAGGTCAGGCCAAAGTCGGCGAAATGATCCACTGCCTGCTTCCAGCGGATCATGCCGTAGGCACCGTCGTCCAGGATCAGCACCACGAGATTGAGCTTCAGCCGAACCGCCGTCTCCATCTCCTGGCTGTTCATCAAGAAACCGCCGTCGCCGCAAACCGCGAGCACGCGTCGTTCCGGATAGAGCATGGCGGCCATCATCGCCGACGGCAAGCCGGCCCCCATGGTGGCGAGCGCATTGTCCAGCAGCAGCGTGTTGGCGACGCGGGTGCGGTAGTTGCGCGCGAACCAGATCTTGTACATGCCGTTGTCGAGCGCGACGATGCCGTTCTCCGGCATGACCTGGCGGACGTCGTGCACGATCCGTTGCGGCGTCGGCGGCCAGCGGGACTCGGTGGCACGATCGGCGATATGCGCGAGGATCTGCTCGCGCAGCGGCAACAGCGCGGCGGCATTGGGCAGCCTGCCTTCGACACGATCGGCGAGCTGCTCAAGGCTCGGCCCGACGTCGCCAATGACTTCCGCGTCCGGGAAATAGACCTGCTCGACGCTCGCAGGCGTATAGCTGACATGGATCACCCTCGGACCCGACGGGCCCATGATGAAGGGTGGCTTTTCGACTGCATCGTGCCCGATGGCGACGATGAGGTCGGCGGCATCGATGGCCTCATGGACGTAGTCGCGCTCGGAGAGCGCCGCCGTGCCCATATAGAGGTTGGTGCCGCCGGGCACGGTGCCCTTGCCCATCTGCGTGGTGAAGAAGGGAATGCCGGTGCGCCGCACGAAGCTTGCGATGCCGTGGGTCGATCGCGGCCGGCTGGTCGCAGCGCCCATCATCACCAGCGGACGTTTTGCCGCCAAGATCATCTCGGCGCCGCGGTCGAGCGCGGCGCGATGGGCGACGGGAATTTCGATCGGATGGATCGACACGACCGGCGCCGGCGCGACCTCCTCCCCCGCGACGTCCTCGGGCAATTCGAGGTGCACCGGACCCGGCCGCTCCTCCATCGCTACACGAAACGCGTCGCGCACCACGGTCGGGATGCTCGAGGCGCTCACGATCTGCCGCGCCAATTTTGTCAGTGGCTTCATGGAGGCGACGACGTCCACGATCTGGAAGCGCGCCTGCCGGCTGCTCATGATCGCCTTCTGGCCCGTGATCATGATCATCGGCATGGCGCCGAGATAAGCGTAGGCCGCCCCCGTCGACAGATTGAGCGCACCGGGACCGAGCGTCGAGAGGCAGACGCCGGGCTTGCCGGTCAATCGGCCATGGGTCGCGGCCATGAAGGCGGCGGCCTGCTCGTGCCGGGTGAGGATCAATTTGATTTTGGAGTTGCGCAAGGACTCGACCAGGTCGAGATTTTCCTCGCCGGGCACGCCAAAAATGCGGTCGACGCCTTCGTTCTCGAGCGCCGCAACAAACAGATCCGATCCCTTCACCACGCGCGTCTGCTCACTCATGTCGCCTCCCCCTTGTCACCAACCATTGGGCGGGATGGTAGCCGCTCGACGGACCGGCACAACTCACAATGCTTTTCGCACTTGTCGCCGTCCGCAGGTTCGGACAATGGTTCGCTGATCCCAGACCACAAGCGGCGATATGAATCCCAAGACCTTCAAAGCTCATTGCCGGCGCCTTCCCGCCGTCACCATGGTGATCCAGTGGGATGGCACGTCGGTGTTCAAGGTCGGCGGCAAGATGTTCGCGCTCGCCGGCGGCTTCGTCGAGCGGTCCGGCGGCTTCATGTTCAAGACCTCGAACATGGCCTATGCGCTCCTGATCGAACAGGGCCTGGCACGCCCGGCGCCTTATCTCGCCCGTGCCAAATGGGTGCAGCTCACCGACAATGATGCCCTGAGCGATGCCGAACTCGCGGCCTATCTCGGACAGGCCCATGCCCTGGTGGTCGCAAAGCTGACGCGGAAGGCGCGTAAGGAACTCGGGCTCGTCTGAATGGACGCCGGAACCGGCGCCCGCATTCGCTCGCGATGCGGAAGAGTGTCTGTCGAACGGCGCGTATTCGCTTGCCGAGCGAAGCAATCTAACTCTGCGCCCATCGGATCGGCGGCGCATTGGTGACGCCGCGCTCCCAGACATCAAGGAGACAGCCATGACCACGTCCACCCAGACCAAGAAACCAGCGATCGATTTCAAGTTCGAGATAGCAGTCATCCCCGTGTCCGACGTTGATCGGGCCAAGGCGTTCTACACCAAGCTCGGCTGGCGGCTCGACGCCGACTTTGCCGCCGGCGACGACTGGCGCGTGATCCAGTTCACCCCGCCGGGTTCGCCCGCCTCCGTCATCTTCGGCAAGAATGTCACGGCCGCGGCCCCCGGCTCGGCGAAAGGCCTGTACCTGATCGTCTCCGATATCGCGGCGGCGCGCGCCGATCTGCTTGCACGCGGGGTCGCTATCAGCGAACTCTTCCACCCCGACAGCACCGTGCACACCGGCACAGACGAGCCCTTCCTCTCCGGCAGCCGCCGCGTCAGCGGTCCGGATCCGGAGCGTAGCACCTACCGCACCTACGCCTCGTTCAGCGACCCCGACGGCAATGGCTGGCTGCTCCAGGAAATCACGACGCGGCTGCCCGGCCGCATCGATGCCGAGGAGACCGCGTTCGCCTCCTCGAGGGATCTGGCGGCTGCGATGCGCCGCGCGTCCGTCGCCCATGGCGAGCACGAGAAGCGCAACGGCGGCAAGCATGACGAAAACTGGCCGGACTGGTACGCCGACTACATCGTCAAGGAACAGGCCGGCGCGCCGCTGCCGCTCTGAGATCATCACGACATCGACGGCGATCGGTCGCGCACGGGCCGATCCGCCGCTACGATGTGCGCCGATAACGTGACCAGGGCCAAGAGCGCGGCGAGCATCCAGAACGCCGTTGCGAGCCCCGCGATCTTGGCGACGAAGCCGATGCCGGCTGGACCTAGCAGGATGCCCGCATAGCCCGCGGTCGTGATCGCAGCGACCGCGAGGCCGGTGGGCATCGCGGTTTGCGTGCCGGCACGACGGAACAGCACCGGCACGAGGTTCGACGCACCGAGGCCGATCAGCACGAAGCCGGCCATGGCGAGCGCCGCGACCGGCGCAAGCAGCAGAAGCACAAACCCTGCGATCGCCAGCAGGCTTCCCCAGACCAGCGTCGCCCGATCTCCGACGCGCGCAGTGACGGCGTCGCCAAAGAGCCGGCCCACGGTCATCGCGATCGAGAACAGCATGTAGCCGGTGCCGCCCTGCGCCTCCTTCACGAGATCAGCGCCAACGATGAGCAGCGCGCCCCAGTCGAGCACGGCCCCCTCCGCCAGGAACGTGATGGCGGCGAGGGCTGCGAGCAGCAGCACGATGCCGTGCGGTAGCACGAACAGCGGTCCCTCCTGCGCCTGCGCCGCTTGCAGCAGGCGCGGCCAGGCGATCAGCATCGCGATCGCCATCAAGCCTGCGCAGATCAGGCTGCTCGCGAGCGCATCGAAGTGCAGCGACAGCAAGGCGGTCATCGCAGCCGAGCCGATGAAGCCGCCGATGCTGAAATGCGCGTGGAAGCCGGACATCAGGGGCTTCGCCGCTGCGCGCTCGACCTCGACGGCATGGATGTTCATGGCGACGTCGATCGAGCCGAGCGCGGCGCCGAAGGCGAGCAAGGTCAGACCGAGTGTGATCGGCGTGCTTGCGATGGCGAGGAACGGCAGGGTGACGGCGAGCCCAAGCCCGCCAGCGATGATGATCGGCTTGCTGCCGTAGCGCGCACTCAACACGCCCGTCAGCAGCATCGCCGCGACGGAACCGATGCCGAGGCAGAGCAGCAACAGGCCGAGCACGCCGTCGTCGACCGCCAACCGCTCCTTGGCGAACGGCACCAGCGGCGCCCAGCAGGCGATGCCAAAACCGGCGACGAGAAACGACAGACGCGTCGCGAGCCGGGTGGCCGGACGATCGGCAGACGGCATTTTGAGGGGAACTCCAGACGGCGGAAATGCCGGGTACGCGGGAGTTAAGCCATCTCTCAGGCAAAACTTTGAACGGGCGACGACCAGAATGCCGCACGCATTGACAGACTTTTTTATCTGACTAAAGTCAGATAAATGCTCGACCCCGTTTCCCGCGTCCGCCGCTTCAACCGTGCCGTCACATCAGCGGTCGGCGCGCTCGATCATTCGTTCCTCGGGCGCGGCCGGCCGCTCGGTGCTGCGCGCGTGCTCAATGCGATCGGCCACGGCCGTTCCGACGTCGCCGAGATCCGCGACTATCTCGGCCTCGATTCCGGGCTGATGAGCCGCCTGCTGCGCAGCCTCGAAGACGAAGGCATGATCGAGACGACCGCACACGCCGACGACGCGCGTCGCCGCGTGGCGACGCTGACGCGGGCCGGCGCCGCCGAGTTCAAGGCGTATGAGGCGATCTCCAATGCGCAGGCCGACACCCTGCTCGCCCGCCATGCGAAGCGCGAGGCGCTGCTGGCCGCGATGGACATGATCGCGTCCGCGCTCGGCGACATCAGGACCACGCTCGACGAGATCAATCCGCGCGCGCCCGCGGCGCGCTACTGCCTCGGCGAATATTATGCCGAGCTCGCCCGCCGCTTCAAACAGGGCTTTGACGTCAAGCTGTCGCGCGACCCTGACGCCAAGGACATGGTCCGGCCGCGTGGCTCCTTTATCGTGGCGATGTCGGACGGAATGCCGCTCGGCTGCGTCGGACTGAAGGGGACGGACTATGGCTACGCCGAGATCAAGCGTCTCTGGGTCGCGCCGTCGGCGCGCGGCCTCGGGCTCGGCAAACGTCTGATGGACGCTGCAGAGAATGCAGCGCGAGAGCTCGGCATCGCGGTGCTGCGGCTCGACACCAACAGCGCGCTGCCGGAGGCCGGCCAGCTCTACCGGACCACCGGCTGGACCGAGATTCCGCGCTTCAACGACGATCCCTATCCGGATCTGTTCTTCGAGAAGCTTCTCTAAGCGCGCCATTCACGCCGGCACAGGCGCCGGCACCTCCTTCGGTTTCGCAAACGGCCTGAACGTCATCGCCATCAGGAACGCGCCGAGCCCCATCGCCCATGAGCCGATATAGAGCCAGGCGTAGCTGGAGAACGCATCAAAGATCAGGCCGCCGGCAAGCGGCCCCGTCGCCATACCGAGGCTGCCGGCCATCGCGGTGCCGCCGATCACCGTGCCCATCATCTTCAGCGGAAAGTTTTCGCGCGCGAGCACGGCATAGAGCGGCATGGTGCCGGCATAGATGAAGCCGAACACCGCCGCGACCGAATAAAACGTCGCAAGTTGATGCGCGAAGACGTAGGAGAGCGCGCCGAACGCCTGCGCCAGCAGGGCCGCGACCAGCGTGCGCTTGGCGCCAAAGCGATCGCCGAGCAGGCCGAAGGCGATGCGGCCGAACAGGCCGGCAAACCCCTCGACGCTGTAGATCGTCACCGCCGCGATCAGCGGGATCCCGCAGCTCACGGCATAGCTGACGGTGTGGATGATCGGGCCCGAATGCGTGGCGCAGCAGAAGAAGTTGGTCGCGAGCAGGATGATGAATTGCGGCGAGCGCAGCGCCTCCCCCACTGACATCTCCGCTTGCAGCGCGCCGCCCGTGTCCGGCGCCGCTTGCGCGGCCGCGAGCGCCGGCGCACGACGCACCAGCAGCGAGACCGGGATCATGATGGCGCCGACCACCAGCGCCACGATCTGCATCGAGGTGCGCCAGCCATGCCCCGAGACGAGCCAGGCGGCGAACGGCGCCATCGTCATCGGCGCCATGCCCATGCCGGCCGACACCAGCGAGACCGCAAGGCCGCGATTTGTGTCGAACCAGCCGGTGACCGTCGCCATCATCGGCGCAAAAATCGCGGCGCAGGAGGCGCCGACCAGCAGGCCGAAGATGAACTGGAACGCGATCAGCGAGGTCGCATGGCTTGCGAGGAACAGGCTCAGGCTCAGCACCGTCGATCCCGTCAGCACCACCGGCAGCGGGCCGAACCGGTCCGTCAGCGTGCCCCAGGCCATGCTGGTAAAGGCCATCGCGAGGAACCCGATGGTCATTGCGCTGGAGACGCCGGTCACCGACCAGCCGGTGTCCTTGGCAATCGGCTGCAAAAACACCGGCAGCGAAAACATGCCGCCGATGGCGACACAGCCAAGCAAGCCGCCGGCGGCGACGATCACCCAGCGATAAGGGGAAGGGGTCATTCCTGGTCTCCCGTCAAAGTCTGTCTGAATGAAAGACGAACGGGAACTGCCGCAACCGACATCAGCATGGCGAAGAAACAAGAATCTTTGAGGCCACCGCTCAACGGGCCCTGAACAACACATCCATACGATATTCCGCGTTTCGCGTAAAGCGAATTTTTGGACCTCGCCCGAGCCCCCTGCAACAAAAACATCGAAAACAACCCCATGCAAAGTAGCCGGCGGCCGCTCGCCTCCACCGCGCCAACCCGCATAGCGGCGATTTGCCCGACGGCACGAAGCTCTTGATGCTTCACGAGATTGATGCCGTCAGGCCTCAAACCTCAGGCCTTCGTCCGCGCCTGGCTGAGCCATGCGTCGAGCGTGATGCGGCCGAGACGCGCCTCGCCGGTCGGCACCAGCGAATGCTCCCCGACCCTTCCGCCGAAATACAGCGCGTCGGGGTCGCGCACCACGTTGCGGGGATCGCCGACCGCCTTCAGATAGCGGGCAACGATCTCGTCGAACGGCGCGCGGTCGGGGCCTGCGATATCGATCTTGCCGTTGCGCGGTGCGGCAAGCGCGACGTCGGCGACCACCGCCGCAACGTCCTCCGCCGCAATCGGCTGGAACGGACCGGGCGACATCCTGATAATGTTGCCTTGCGTGGCCGAGCCCGCAATCGCGCCAAGAAATTCCATGAACTGGGTCGCGCGCACGATGGTGTAGGGAATGCCGGAGGCCTCGATCAGCTTCTCCTGGGCGACTTTTGCGCGGAAATAGCCGTTCTCGGGCGTCCGCTCGCTCCCGACGATGGAGAGCGCGACATGGTGCCGGATGCCGGTTGCGGCCTCAGCCGCAAAGATGTTGCGGCCGGCGGTCTGGAAGAACTCCAGCACCGCCTTGTCCTCGAACGAGGGCGAATTGGCGAGGTCGACCACCACTTGCGCGCCGGCCATGGCCTCCTTCAGCCCCTCGCCGGTGATGATGTTGACGCCACTCTTGAGTGAAGCGGCGACGACCTCGTGGCCTCCCTGACGCAAAATGGCGACCACTTTCGAGCCGATCAGGCCGGTGCCGCCGATGACGACGATTTTCATGAGGGTTCCTTTGTCGAGGACTTGATGCAGGCGCACGGTGCGCCCTGCACCCGATCATTTGATGTCGCAATTTGCCGCGCGCTGAGATTTGATCGGGCTGACGGGGCAAGCAGGTTGACCTTGTGCTGGCTGGCCGCACCTTCGAAGGGACACAGGATGGGGATCGACTTCGAACTTTCGATGCTGGCAGCCACCATCGTCTGGGGCTTCTTTCAGCTTGTCGCCGCCGCGCAAGCCGCCAACGTGCAGTACGGCCTCAGATGGGCCGCGAGCCCGCGCGACGTCGAGATGCCGCCGCTCAAGCCCATTCCCGGCCGCATCAACCGAAATTTCCGCAACTACATGGAGACATTTCCGTTCTTTGTCGCCGCGATCCTGATCGCTCACGTCGCAGGCATTCACAATGGGCTGACCTATTGGGGATCGATTGCCTATCTTGGCGGGCGCATCGGCTACTCGGCGCTTTACATATCCGGCGTCCCGCTCGTCCGCTCCCTGTTCTGGAACATCGCCAGCTTTGGCATGCTCGCCGTTCTGGCAGCACCTTTCGTAGCTCATTGAAGCGAGCCCGAGCATGACCGTCCGCCCGATTGTCCGCTATCCCGACCCCCGGCTTGCAATGCCAGCGCGCCCCGTGACCGTGTTCGACGAGACGCTGCGAGAGCTGGCCAAGGATCTGCTCGAGACGATGCACGCCGTACCGGGGATCGGGATCACGGCGCCGCATATCGGCGTTCCCCTGCGGGTCGTGGTGCTCGACCTCGGCGAGAAGGACGGCGCGCGGACCTATGTCAACCCCGAGATCGGATGGCTGTCGGACGAGATGATCATGCACCGGGAAGGCAGCGTCTCGATGCCCGGCGTCAACGACGAGGTGGAGCGCCACGCGCGCGTGCGGATCAGCTATCAGGACGTCGACGGCAACATGCACGCCGAGGACTCGGAAGCCTTGCGCGCTGTCTGCCACCAGCACGAGATCGATCAGCTCAACGGCCTGTTCTGGATCCACAAGCTGTCGCGGCTGAAGCGCGAGCGGCTGATCAAGAAGTTCGAGAAGATGACGCGAAATTCGTAAGGCGCGCTAGCGACTTGTCCGCCGTGGCGCGAAGAGCGAGGGCGGCAAGCGTCACCTGCCCGGCCTCTCGAAACACACGGAAGAATTCCCCGTTTCTCGTCTCCGTCTCACTTGCCCATTTCGAGGCAAGGGTTAGTCTTTCCCGCCGCCGGGAGCAGTTGCAAGGGTATCGTTTCGCCGACCTTGCCTGTCGTCGCAACGATCGCGTCCGTAGGGGTGATCTGATGCAGATCTGGAACACCGAAGAGTTGCCCGACCGCGACCAGTTTGCCTATTGGCGCGAGGTCCTCTGCGAAGCCTTTGTGACGCTCAGGCCCGAGCGGCCCGGAGCGCAAGGTGCCGCCCGCTTCCCCAGCCGTGTCACGGCCTATCCGCTTTCGACAATCAACGTCACGACGGTTCAGTCGAAGGCGCATCACGTCATCAGGGGCGATGCCGAGATCCGCAGGGCATCGCAGGAGGTCTATTTCGTCAATCTTCAATTGAGCGGCCGATGCCGCTACGAGACCGAGGGACGGGAGACGATCGTCGGGCCGAACCAGTTCGCGGTCGTCGACTCGACCCGGCCCTACTTTCTGGACTTCATGGACGATTGGAACGTGTTCTCGTTCCGGATTCCGCGACACATGCTGCGACCTCTGTTGCAGAAGCCCGACTGTTCGACCGGCATCTGCGTGTCTGATAAGCATGCCCTGGGCGAGATCACGGTCGGCTTTCTAAAATCCATCGCGATGCAGAGGGGTGACTTGCCGGCGCAAGCGGTGGAGACGCTTGCGGGCGATCTCGTCAATCTGACGGCGCTGGCGCTGGGGGCCACCGAGGAAGCCCGAATGGGCCAGCCTCAATCCGTGCGGCGCGGGCTGTTCTCCGCCATCATGAAGTTCGTTGAGACGAATTTGGCCGATCCGCAGCTCGCCGCATCGTCGGTCGCTGCGCATTTCGGCATTTCCGTCCGCTATCTGCACCGGGTGTTCGAGGAGAGCGACAAATCGTTCGGGCAAGTCGTTCTGGAACGGCGACTGGTGCGTTGCGCCGGCGATCTCGAAGCGTCGGACCAATCGCGTATCTCCGACGTCGCGTTCCGCTGGGGCTTTCGCGATATCTCACACTTCAATCGCAGCTTCCGTCAGCGCTTTGGGTTTTCTCCTCGCGAGTACCGCTCCAGGCAATAGACCGGATAGGATATCGCAACTCGCTCGCCTCGATCGTTGCCTAAACCGTGATGAGAATAGGTTAAGTTGGCGCGGCATCGGAATCCACCTCTCCCTTGGGAGAGGTCGGATTGCGCATGGCGATGCGAAGCATCGTCCAGAGCAATCCGGGTGAGGGGTTACGGTCTCACGTTGCTCAGCACCCCCTCACCCGATTTGCACTCGACGATGCTGCGCATCGCGAGGCGAAAATCGACCTCTCCCCGCTGGGGAGAGGTGAACGGAGCCTGCGGACACGCGATTCAACTAAACGCCACGACGCTTTAGTTGCGCGGTGCGCCGACCCCGCCCGAGCGACCCGTGCGCTCCCAGTCAACTATTTTGTCCCTCCTCGCCAAGAACACGCGTCGTCGCGGTGCAAGAATGGTGCATTCAATCATTCTTGCGAGGTCGCGATGGCTATCGATTTCAGGCTCAACGAAAATCAAATCGCCCTGCGGGACGGTGCGCGCGCCTTCGCCAACGGTGTCCTCAGGGACGTCCGTCCGACGATTCGCAAGCACGCCAAGCCCGAGGACCGCTTCTATGCCATCCGTCCGTTCCACAAGCAGGCGGTGGACGCGGGATTCGTCAAAGGACTGTTTCCGCAGGATGTCGGCGGCATGGACATCTCGACGCTCGACTTTGCGGTCGCCGCGGAGGAATTGTGCGTCGTCGACGTCAACGTCCCCAGCGCGATGCTCGGGACCGGGCTTTGCGTCAAGCCAATCATCATGTTCGGGACCGACGAGCAGAAGCGCCGCTTCCTTCCCGATTTCATCAGGGACGGATCGCTGCTCGGCGCACTCGCCTTCACCGAGGTGACGGGCGGCGCAAATTTCGACGCGCCCGACCCGCGCTACGGCGTCAAGACTTTCGCCATTCGCGAGGGCGACGAATGGGTCATCAACGGCGAAAAGCACTACACCACCAACGGCACCGGCTGGGACGGCAAGAATTGCCATCTCTACGCCGTGGTCTGCCGCACCGACCCGAACAAGAACGCCCAGGAATCCCTCGCCGTGATCATGGTCCCCGGCAGCGCGCCGGGCGTCAAGGTGACCGGAATTCTCGACACGGCCGGACACCGGGCCACGATATCGCCGCGCATGAAGTTCGAGAATGTCCGCGTTCCCGCTGGCAATATCATCGGCAAGCCGGGCGACGGCATCGAGATCGTCTCCACGAATTTTGCCTGGACCGCGGCGCTGATCGGTGCGGCCTGCGTCGGCGTGATGCGCGCCGCCTTCGACCATGCGGTCGAATTTGCGAAAAGCGACGCCCGCTCCGGCCCGCATCCGATCATCGAATATCCGACCGTGGGCTACATGCTCGCCGACATGAAGATGAAGATCGAGGCATGCCGCTACCTGACCTGGAAAGCCTGCCAGCAATACGATCTTTCCAAAGGCAAAGAGCACGAACTTGCCGTGATGACAAAGGTGTTCTGCTCGGAGACCTGCGTCGACGTCGTCTATGACGCCATGCGGCTGGTCGGCGTCGACAGCTACACCGACATGCACCCGCTGGCGGAATTGATGAACGACGCCATGTGTTTCCCGCTCTATGACGGCGGCAACATGGGCGCCCGCCGCAGAAACCTGCACAACATCATCAAGAGCCCGTCCTACAGTTCGCTGACCGCGCCCTATGGGACGTTTGGCGCCACCGGCTAGGGTCCGCAGGGCGGGTTAGCGAAAAGCGTAACCCGCCATATGTGGCGGATTACGCCTAGCGGCAATCCACCCTACGCACTATGAGCCTATTGCTTGAAGCAATACTCACGGTGCCACCTTAGGAAATGTGGATGTGGGCGATCCGATATCCGTTGAGGCGCTCGTGCGTGGCCCGTCTTGTTGATGATCGACCGCACCCCGTCCAGATCGTTTGTCTGGCGCGAGATCAAAATCTCTAAATTGTCCGCCAAGCTGATGAGGCCACGATCAAACATCCAATGCGCGGTGCCAGAAAGAGCTATGCCATTGCTGATGATGTCTGGCCCGTTTTCTTCAACTGGCCGTATGTGAGCAGCCGCAACTTCCGCACGCCCCATTCCATTGATGAGCTTCAGCCCGGTGATCGCGCAGCGCTCATCATAGGCGCGAAGCACGATGCGGCGGAAAACTCGATCACGCAAAACTCTCGACACCGTCAGGCTAACGCGGTCGCGTTGCTGTTCGAACGCAAATGGCACCTGATTCTCGTTGAGATCGAACGACCGGATGTCACCATCGCGCCGTGGCAGCATCGGCGCATTCTCCGCGAGACCACGTTCGCATATTCTGTTGAAATCGTCGGGAGAGATTGGACGGACGGCCGACTGAGCGCGTCCTGAAATTCGTCCCTGTTCATTGAGGACACCGCGCTCAACTGGACCTGTCGGCCCGTTGAAGGGGACCGGATTGGCAAAATCCAGATAGCTTCCGGGTTCGATCAGAGCGAGATACATCCCCGAAGTACCGGGGTCGGGGATAACCTGCTGAACCCGAGCTATCGCGAAGTAGCCGCGCGTCTCGGCTACCTTGCTCGGTTCGTAATAGATTATCCAATCACCGATGCAGGCTTCAACACGACGGAGATACTGACTGGGAAATTGATATTGTTCAGCTGGGCTGTCATCGTAGATCGAGTCCGATCGATGGATGAATACCCCAAATCCCATGATCTACGCGGCGCCGCCTTCCCGGAGCGTTAGTCGAGATTGAACGCCACCGCCCCTCACTCCCACTCTATCATTTCGGACAGCGTATCGTCGTTGATTTGCAAGCACAATTCTTCAAGCCTGACGGACAAATGCCGACGGTATACCCGCCGCAATTTTGTGGTCTTGAATTCACAGGAAAATTTTGCTCCTCACAAGCACTAGCAATTCCGCTACCTATCGGAGTCTATCGACTGGATGGCGCGCCCCATGCGTAATCAGGACTAACGCAGCTCGCACTGGCACAGAGCTTCAGATACCGTCAGAGATCAGGAAGACACATTCGGTCCAGGCGCCGCTCCTCCCCCTTAAGTGCGCCAGCCATACAAGTCCGCTCCGCATTCAAGAGCCGCCCACCCGCCAGTTCGGTTCGTGATCCATAGCGGACTGCATTGGCGGATCGTAATCGCCGGCTAATGTTCGGAAAATGCCGAAGCGGTACTTTGCCCACTCCGCAAGCAGCCAGCCCGCCGCGGGACGCGCCGCCTCAGACGGCGTCCAACGCATTGATCTATGATAGTGTTTTCAAAAACGACTAGCCGCATTTCATTTTCGGCGAGCCGCTTCTGCAGAGCTAAGGCATTCTGTCATGAGGTTGTTGAGTCCAAGGGAAGGCAGATGCGTCGTCCGCAGTTTATCGCCGAACACGCGCGAAATGCGCGAGGCCTGTTGGGCCGGCTAATTGCCTTCATCATGGCCCGCGAGACCTGGAGCCAGAACTTGCGCGTGATGGATGCGCTCCGCATTGAGCAGGCCGATCATATTCTAGAAGTGGGATGCGGCCACGGCCGCAGCCTGACGGAATTGGCTGCGCGAGCTCCTCAGGGCCACATCGTCGGGGTAGACCCTTCTGAGCTGATGGTCGAGATCGCGGAGCAACGGACCCGGCCCCTCATCGAAGCCGCTCGCGTTGAAGTCGTCCACTCTGGAGTGGAATCGCTACCTTTTCCTGACGGCGTGTTCGATAAGGCGCAGTGCGTCCACGTGCTCTATTTCTGGAAAGACGTCGAGACGTCGCTGCGGGAGATCGCGCGCGTGCTGAAGCCGGGAGGCCGTCTCGGACTGCTGTTCCGGACGAACGCAGACTCGAAAGCCATCGCGTCTTTCCCGCCGGAAATCTACAGCTTTCCCGCGCTGGTCGACGTATCCGCAGCGCTCGAACGTGCCGGCATGGACATCCACCTTGTGGAGGATGGCGCGAGCCAACCAGCTCTTGTGCTGGCGATGAAGCGGTAGACGATCAGACCGCCGCGCTCGCGGCCAGGCGTGCGACCACCTGGTCGATCTCGTCGACTGTCGTTTGCCTTCCCAGGCTGAAGCGGATTGCTCCCATTCCGATCTTCTCGGGCACGCGCATGGCCGCGAGAACCGGTGAGAGTTCGATCTTCCCCGAATGGCACGCCGAACCCGTCGATGCTGCGACATCACGCAACTGCCCCAAGATGTCCGCGCCTATTCTGCCAACGAACGATACGTTGAGGGTGTTGGGCAAGCGACGCGTGGGATGGCCGTTGAGCGTAACGCCTTCGCCGAACCTGTCCTGCAGCGCCTGCCATAAGCGATCGCGCAAGGCCTCAATGCGGTTCATCGGTACAAGGTCTGCCGCCATCGCACAGGCCGTCCCCAGCCCAACTGCGAGCAGGGCACTCTCGGTTCCGGCGCGCCGGCCCGATTCGTGACCAGCACCGTGGATCAACGGCTCAAGTTCAATGCCTCGCCTGACATAAAGCGCACCGACGCCTTTCGGGGCGTAGAGCTTGTGACCGGCGATCGTCAGCATATCGACGCCGAGTTCATTCACCTTGGTTGGGATTTTCCCGACCGATTGCGCTGCGTCGGTATGAAAGCGGATTCCATGCTGCCGCGCGATCGCGCCGATTTCCGCGAGCGGCTGGACGGTACCGACTTCGTTGTTGGCGTGCATGATGCTGATCAGCAGCGTCTGTGGCGTAATGGCGCGGCACACATCCTCAGGATCGATCAGCCCTGTTCGATCCACCGGAAGGTATGTGACCGAACCGCCGAGCCGCTCGAGAAACCGGCAGGGAGCAAGAACAGCGGGATGTTCGATTGCAGAGGTGATGATGTGCGCCCCTTGGCGGTTCAGCGCAAGGAACGCTCCCTTGATTGCCAGATTGTTTGCTTCGCTGCCGCCGCTGGTGAATACGATCTCGTCAGGTGAGGCACCGAGGAGCGCGGCGACCTGGCTGCGCGCACGATCCAGCCCGGCCTTCGCCGGCGCGCTGGCCCAATGGCCGCTGGAGGGGTTGCCGAACGCGTCGTCCAAGAATGGCCGCATCGCCTCCGCCACGGCTGGATCAACCTGTGTGCTCGCGTTGTAATCGAGATAGATCTGCCGCATCGTCGCCGTCACTTGTCTTCTTCCTGCGTGTGGTTGAGCCGCAGCCATGGCAGTTGCTCATTGGCGAAAAAGTGCTTGCCGGGTTGCAGCTCCGACGCCCGGTCGAAGGCGCCGACGTGGTAGTGCGTCTCCGTCGGAAAATGCACGGTAGCGCAGGTCAGCGTCGAGCCGCAGCGGGAGCAGAAGCCGCGTGTGGTTCTCGGCGATGATTTGAACGTGGTAATGGTGCCCTCGATCACCGTGACAGCGTCGTTCTCGAACCCGACAAACACGCTGACAGGGGCACCGGAATGGCGGCGGCAGCTATCGCAGTGACACCAGAAGACTCCTTTCGGCCGGCCTCGCGCCTCGAAACGCACCGCCCCGCAGAGGCAGCGTCCTGAAAAAGTCTCGCTCATTGTCGTGCTCCGGGTCTGGCCTCCATGGCGACGAATACGATCGCCCCCGACAGGAAGGTCAGAGCGCCGATCGTTCCGATCGCCCAGGCCATGCCGAACAGGTCGGCGATGATGCCGGCCGACAGCGCCCCGATCGCGTAGCCGAGATCGCGCCAGAAGCGGTAGACGCTGAGTGAGCGCGCCCGCCAGCTTGGATGCGAGGCATCGGATACGGCGGCGATCAGGCTCGGATACACCATGGCGGTGCCGAGCCCGAGAAGCAGGCTGCCGACAAGCCACCATTCGAAACGGTTTGTTGCGGCGGTCAGGAACAAGCCCGCGGCCTGCACCCACATGCCGGCCACGATCAGTCCCTTGCGGCCCCACCGATCGGAAAGAGGGCCGGTGGCGATCTGCAGGATGCCCCAGGTCGCCGGATAGACGGCCTTCAGTATGCCGATGCGATCGACGTGGAGGCCGAACGACGCGAAGAACAGGGGAAAGATTCCCCAGCTCATCCCATCATTGAGATTGTTGACAAGCCCGGCCTGCGAAGCGGCGAACAGATTGCGATCTCCGAACGACGTGAGGACGAATATCTCCCGGAAGCTGAGCGGAGACGCTTGACGCGCATGCGCCGCAGTCTCCAGCCGGACGTGTTCCCGGGTATCGTGCACCAGCAGAATCGACAGAGCGGCGCCAAGGACGGCGTAGGCTACGCCAAGGTAGATCGGCGCCGGCCTCAGCCCGTACTCCGACGCAAGATATCCGGTGAGGAAGGCGGTCACGCCGACCGCAAGATAGCCGGCGAACTCGTTCAGGCCGACGGCAAGCCCTCGCGACTTCGGCCCGACGAGATCAATTTTCATGATCACGGTCATCGACCAGGCAAGACCTTGGTTGATGCCGAGAAGGGCGTTTGCTGCGATGACCCATCCCCAGCTCGGCGCCCACATGATCATGAACGGCACCGGCAGCCCGACGAGCCAGCCGAGGATCAAAACAGGTTTGCGTCCCCAAGCATCGGCAAGCTGGCCGGAGACCAGGTTGGCGCAGGCCTTCACTACGCCGAAACTGACAATAAAGGAAACGACGAGCGTCGTCGAACTGATCTTGAACTCCTCGGAGCCGATCAGCGGCACGACCGTCCGCTCGATTCCGACCATTCCGCCGACGAAGGCGTTGATCAGGACAAGCAAGGCGAACTGCGGCCAGTTCTCTTTCAGCCCCAGTCGGACAGACGGAGCAGTCTGTGGACCGCTTACAGCCTCGGCCATGAGATCAGGCCGCCGCCGTGGCCGTGCCTGAGTTTGCCGCCCTGATCTTCGCGGCTTCCGGTGGTGCCGGCGGAATCTCGGCGACCATGAACCGGACAAACTCGGCTTCGTCCTCGATCTTAAACGCCTGATTGTGCCGCTTCTCGAAGCCGATTGCGGATGATGGCTTGCCGCTCAGGCGGCGACCGCAGACCGAGCCCGCATAGGCGCCCGGCAGCACCTCGACGTAGTCGGGGAGCTCCTTCAGTCTTCGCACGCTCTTGAACAATTGCCTCGCGCCTTCCTCCGCGCTCGCCGCAAGTTCGGTGCGGCCGAGATCGCCGACCATGAGGGTGTGTCCGGTTAATACGAACCACGGCTCGTCGGCGCGTGTTCGGTCCGTCACAAGGACGCAGATGTGCTCGGGCGTGTGACCAGGCGTGTGCATCACCGTCGCCGACACATTGCCGAGCGGAAGAACCTCCCTGTCTCTCACTGCCTTGTACGGGAACGATACGCCAGCCTCCGTCGAGAGCACGTACTCGGCTCCCGCTGCGGCCGCGAGCGCGCGGCCCGCCGACAGGTGATCGGCATGGACATGGGTATCGATGACGAAATGTATCCGCATGCCGGCATTGTCGGCGGCCTGCAGGTAGGGCTGAATATCGCCAACCGGATCGACGACCGCGCCGGCGGCCTTGCCGCCGCAGCCGAAAAGGTAGGAGATACCGACTGGATCGCTATGCAAGAACTGGCGAAGAATCATGGACTTGCACTCCCTCGCAAGAAACGATAGATACATTCAATCGATCTGCTGAATGATATATTGAAGGAGCGTCGTGTCAAGCTCGGGACCAAAACAGGCCATCTATGAAAATCTTGCCCAAGTGGCGCAGGCGCTCGGCCATGCTCACCGTCTTGAGCTCCTGGAGCACCTTGCGCAGGGGATACGCACCGTCGAGGAACTGTCGGCTCGGGCACATGTGACGTTCGCCAACACGTCGCGGCACCTGCAGATCTTGAGGCGCGCGCGTCTCGTCGAGACCGAGCGTCGCGGCAAACACATCCTCTATCGTCTCGCCGGCGATGCCGAAGTGGTCACGCTGATCAAAGCGCTGGGGCGCGTCGGTGAACGGAATGTCGCCGAGATCGGTCGTGTTGTGACCGATTACTTCCAGGCCCGTGATGCGCTTGAGCCCGTCTCGCGTGACGATCTGGTCGCGCGATTGCGGGACGACCTGGTTACGTTGCTCGACGTGCGGCCCGACGATGAGTTCGCCCTTGGCCATCTACCGGGGGCGCTCAACATTCCACTGCCCGAACTGGAAAGACGTTTGAGCGAGTTGCCGAAAGGCCGTGAAGTGATCGCCTACTGTCGCGGGCCCTATTGCGTGCTTTCGTTCGAGGCCGTGGCGGCGCTAAGGGCGCGCGGTTATCGCATTCGCCGTCTTGAGGACGGTTACCCGGAGTGGAAGGCCGCAGGCCTGCCGATCGAATCCGCGGCTTGAGACAAACTCGTCAGGTGCATCATGGATGATCAGCCTCATCGCACGGAACCCGCGTGGCCAATCGTCGGCATCAAGGATCACAAGGCGCCCTCGGTGTTCCGGCCTGAATCCCTGTTAAGGGAGGCGCGCCGGCAGAGGCAGTTGCCGCTTGTCGCAGTGCCCGAAATCTGCCTGCTCGATCCGGACGGTGACGTCGTCCGTCACCTCAAGCGGACCGACACCGGCCGCATCCACGAAGGTTGGGCCTGCTATCACACCGAGCTTCTGGCCTTCGATCTCGACGGCATCGGCGAGGTCGGAATTGTCGGCTGCGCGGTCGGCGCCCCCTTCGCCGTCCTGGTCGCCGAACAGCTCTTCGCTTCGGGCTGCCGGTTGCTCATCAGCGTCACCTCGGCGGGCCAGATCAATCCCATCGGACCGACTCCCTATTTCGTCCTGATCGACCGCGCGCTGCGCGACGAGGGGACGAGTTATCACTACCTGCCTGGCTCGACTTTCGCTGCAGCACCTGACGTATCGCTTTTGGATCGCGTCGAGCGGGCGAGCCAATCGCTGCCGGAGAAACTGCATCGCGGCTCGACCTGGACGACAGATGCTCCGTATCGCGAGACTGAAGCGGCGATCGCGCGAGCGCGCAATCTGGGGACGCTCGCCGTGGAGATGGAGGCCGCGGCCCTCTACGCTTTCGGTACGACGAGCGGCAACTCGATCGTCTGCTTCGCGCACGTCACGAACTCGATGGCGCAGACCGAAGGCGACTTCGAGAAAGGCGAGGCGGACGGCACCAAAGCCACGCTCGCCGTCGTCGCCGCTGCGGCGCGGGCGTGGCGAAGTTCCGGATCATGACCTGCCTGTGATCGGTATGCGAAAGCTTGGCTAAATCTCCATTTGACGCAATCATCAGTCTACGCTAATCATTAGTATAAACTGATGATTGGACATCGACCAGCCATGGCTAAAGACAGCGTGCAATTGGCCGCTCTGGGCGATTCCACTCGCAGACGTATTTTCGAACTGGTGGGCGCTCGGCCTCGCACTGTCGTTGAGCTTACGCGAGAGCTCACGGTCTCCCAGTCAGCCGTCTCCCAGCATCTGAAGGTGCTGCGTGAATCTCGATTGGTTCGTGCCGAACCAAAGGGGGCCAGCAACATTTATCACATCGATCCAACAGGGCTCGGCCAGATGCGCGCCTGGCTGGACCAGTTCTGGAGCAGCACACTGGCAGCTTACAAAGTGGCCGTCGAAAAATCAGTGGAGGACCAGCGATGAGTAAACGTGTATCGGCCGCGCCCATCAAACAATCTGTCGTGGTCGAAGCGCCAATCGAGCGCGCGTTCAAGGTCTTCACTGAAGACTTCGGCAGCTTCAAACCTCGCGAGCACAATCTCCTCTCCGTCCCCATCGCAGAGACCGTGTTCGAACCTCGGGTTGGGGGTCACGTTTATGATAGGGGTGTCGATGGCAGCGAGTGTCGCTGGGCGCGTGTGTTGGCTTTTGAGCCGCCAGATCGCGTGGTTCTAAGCTGGGACATCAGCCCGCGCTGGCAAATCGAAACCGATCCCGACAAGACCAGTGAGTGGGAGGTGCGGTTCATCGCCGAGACGCCGAGCCGGACGCGATTGGAACTGGAGCACCGCCATCTCGAACGTCATGGCGAAGGTTGGGAAGGCGTGCGCGACGGCGTTGAGGGTGATCAGGGTTGGCCGCTCTATCTGAAACGGTACGCCGAGCGTATTGCCCGCGAGGCATGATGCTCGCGTGTCCCATGCGAAGTGATCGTCATTGCGGAGGTCCGTATGGCAGCCTACTCGCTTAGCATTGTCGGAGTGCTTGTCCTTTGCCTCCTGTCAATTTTGCTGGCGGTCTATTCAGGATCGTCCAAAGGCAGGGCCGGCGCACTCTCTGGACCTGTCCTGCCGGCGAATGACGACAACTTGCTCTACCGGATTGATCGCGTCCACATGAATGCGGTGGAGGCGCTGACGCCTTTTGTCGTGCCGGCTGTACTGGCTATGATGGTGGGGGTAGGACCCGCCACGCTTGCAACGCTCGTATGGATCTATATCGCAATTCGTCTGATCCACGTTGCTGTCTATTTGCGCGGCGGCAACGCCGCCAAAGGCGGCAGCATCAGAACCATTCTTTATGTTTCAGGTGCGCTCGTAACAATCGTTCTCTTGGCCATAACCGCGGTGGCGGCCATTCACTAGGGCATCAACACCCGGCGGTCTGCGAACCGATCATTTCGGCTTCGCCCTTCTGAGACATGCGGGACCGGCCGAGCGTCCGGTTTGCGCCAAGAGCTGCCTTCCTTCAACTGATGCTTGGGACCACCAAGCTCCGACCTTTCTGTACGCTGCAACGCGCCGCAATACCCACTTGGCGAAAGCAGGATGAAAGACCTACCGCGATCAGGTAAGTGGAAGTCACAGTTTTGGACAGTGCCCGGCGATGAAGGAAGTGGAGAACTGCCCGACCCAAACCTACGCCAAACCACGCGGTAGCAGCCGTTCCCCCTACTCCCACTCAATCATTTACGAAGATATTTCCGCGTTGATTTGCAAGCACAAATTCTCAAAGCTGACGGTCAAATCCCGACGGTATGCCCGCCCTAATTTTTCGGTCTTGAGTCCACAGGAAAATTTGCTCGACTCGGCGGGATGGCAACTTCGGCAAGTATCGGAGTCAATCGACGCAGTAGACAGATGCCAAGTCCGAACGGCCTCCTCTTGGCCCCTCGCCGATTTCCGCACGATACCGTCAATAGCCAGTCAAGCTGGACATTGATGGTCCGGCTTGCACCGCAAGTGGCCTTCGCCGCCAAGTCGCATTCTGACCCACAAGGGACGAGGACGCGCCCGAACGACGCATGCCTGCTCAGGGAGCACAAATGCGATCTTCTATTGAGCCGGTCGTGACGCAGCTGTCTCGGCTGCGATTGCCTGCGCCGCCACTGCAGCTGCTACTGCTTCAGATGGTCCCGGAGGAATGCTTGCGGCCCTTGCGCTTGGAGGCGATTGATCCAGATCGAGACAAGCAAGGTTCCAATGATCGTACCCACATCGTCCTCCCCCTGAAGCGGCGATACGACTAAGGAAGACCCTCTTGTTGCCGCAAACGGCTTTCGCGTACGCGTTGGGGTCTTCACAATTCCGCCGTGGGCCCGTTACGGCGGAGTCGCCACCTGGATCGCCATTGTAGAAGCGCTGCATTGTCACGTTGGCCTTCTTGATGCGCTCTAGCAACAGGTCAGCGTTGATCCTTGCTTGACCGAGCTGGCGTATTGCATCGTCAAATTTGGCCTTAGCCTCGCTTGCCAGAAAGAAACCATTGAGTTGATCCTCAATGAGACTGACCGTGTACGGCCCAACGGAGGTTGAGATGCCAATTTTGGTCGGCGGGTAGGTCTTCTTGCCGTCCTCCTCGATTGGGGTGCGGACACAAGTTATGGTGAAATTTCGCTTGATCTCTCTTGTCGGATCACCCGGGCCGATGGCTTCCGACTGATCAGAGAAGTTTGGAGTGGCACAACTCACTCGATCCTTGTCGTATTCCACGACATCCAATGTTGCGTTCAACGTGCTCTTCGTTATTTCTCCGAAAATCAAAACAGATCTAGGCGCCTGCTCCTGGTGCGTGATTCTAAGCCCTTCATTCTCAAGTCTTAGACACTCGTTGAAGTTCGTCAATGCGGGCACGACGACCGTGTTGTAAAATTGGTTGCTCGTTGCCTCGAAAAAGTTTTGAGCTAGCCCCGTTTTGCAAAACTCCTCCATCTTTGCTCTGTTAGACGTAGAGCCGACGTTGAACTTATACGGAATTTTTTTTACGGTCGCCTCCAGTCCGAGAGTGAACGAGGAATCATCGACCGATCCATCCCTGTGACAGTGCTGATTAAAGTTGGCAGACGGCGCGACCGCACTTGGCTGGATCCGCGACAACAGCGCCATGGACCGCATGCGTCTCTCGGGACCGGCAGCACGTCGACGTCTCGTTGCAGCAAAGCCCGACCTTCCAGCTCGCTTGCTCGCCGCGACTGGTGGGACCAGCCCCATACTGGGATTGTTCGAGCCAGATGTTATTGCCGAACTGAAAGGTTCGCCCACAGAGCTCGCTCGCATGGCGGTCACCCTCTTCGGCCCAGCCCTCCTTACGCGCCAGGCAATTCGGGATGCAATGAACGCGGAAGGACTTGATCCACCATCGCGCTGGGGTTCTGAGGCGGCCACAGAATTTGTTGCTGCCCTGGGTTTTCCGCCCGAATTTGCTACACCCCCGAATCGTCGCAGCGAACCGGAGCTCTCGGTCCCGGGACCGTTTCCTCTCAAGCCGTTGCATGATTTTCAGGAAGACGTCGCAGCCAGCCTCGATGGCATATTTGCTGACACAGCTGCGAAGCGGCGCCGGTGTGTTGTCAGCCTGCCAACCGGAGCCGGCAAGACCAGAGTCGTTGCCGAGGTTGCCGTAACGCGCGTTCTGGCTCCCACCAGCCCAAATCGCCTTGTCCTCTGGATCGCGCAGTCCGAAGAGCTTTGCGAACAGGCCGTCCAGTGCTTCCGCCAGCTCTGGCCTAACCGAGGATCCCAGGGTGAGACGCTAAGACTGATACGATTCTGGGGCGGGCAAGCAAATCCGAGCCCATCCCGGCCAGGCGAGCCGACGGTCATCGTAGCCTCGATCCAGACGTTGAGCTCTCGCACAGTCGGCAGCAGCCTGGCCTGGGCGGGCGACCCGGGACTTCTCGTGATCGATGAATGTCACCACGCTCTCACTCCATCATATACCGGTGCTCTTCGCTGGCTGAACACAGATCGAACAGACGGAGTGCAGGAGCCTCCGATCGTGGGACTGAGCGCAACACCATTCCGCGGTCTCAATGAGGAAGAAACCAAACAGCTCGCGCGGCGCTTCGATGAACGCTTGATCCCAAAGACGCAGTCAACATTGTTCGAACATCTTCAGGAGCAAGGTGTACTTGCGCGATTCAAATACACTCGACTGGACATGAGCGACCGGTTCGAGCTGACGCCGGACGAAATCCGCAGCCTCGAGACATTTCACCGACTGCCCGAGTCCGCAATGGAAAGGCTCGGAAATGATCCCGAGCGAAATGATCGAATTCTGTCGGCCGTCGCAGCGGCGTCTGAGCAATCGATCCTGATCTTTGCAACTTCGGTTGCGCATGCAAACCGTCTTGCTGCGCGACTGACCTTGCTCGGAATTCCGGCAGCAGCAGTGTCGGGAGAAACCGACAGAAGCTCCCGACGCTGGTTCATCGACAGGTTTCGACGCGGAGACGTCAGGGTGCTCTGCAATCACTCGGCGCTGACGACGGGGTTCGATGCGCCCGCAACTGACTTGATTGTCATTGCACGGCCGGTCTTCAGTCCGTCCCTGTACATGCAGATGGTGGGACGCGGCTTGCGTGGCCCGGCTAACGGCGGCAAGCAACAGTGTCGTATCCTGACTATTCAGGACAACCTCGATCAGTTTACCGGGAAGCTTGCTCACCGTTATTTCGAACAGCATTACATGTCCTGAGAACAATTGATCGATACTGACAGCGGCACAACTTTTTCAAGAATCAGACGATGCCAGCGCTATCGGATGTCTGAATTACCGACAATGTTGATTGGAAACGGGATTTCAAGGGGGGATTGAGTGGATTCAAGGGTATGGATTGAGGATGTGCCCATCACGGGGCAAAAGGTTATCGAGCCAGACGCAAGGGTCGTCGATGCATTCCAGAATATTGGCTACAGCCTGGAAGCCGCGCTCGCAGACCTCATCGATAACTCAATAGATGCCGGCGCGAAGCGCGTTCTCGTCCGCTTTGTCCGTACAGATAACGAACTGCACAGTCTGGATGTGGTGGACAATGGCCGCGGCATGAATGATGCCGAGATTGATCGCGCCATGAAATTCGGAGGGCAAAGGACTTACCAGACCGGCGACCTCGGCATGTACGGGATGGGATTGAAAGCTGCTTCCCTCAGCCAGGCAGACAATCTCACTGTGATTTCGCGAGCCAACCGTAGCATAGCGGTCGGTCGGCGATGGCAGGCAAAAGAGGCTCGACGCGGCTGGCAATGCGACGTCGTATCCGGCCAGTTTGCCGACGAGGCGCTGGACGTCGCACTGAACGGCTTCGATTTGTCGCACGGCACGATCGTGCGATGGGATCAGGTCCGCGACTTCAGAAAAGCAAGCGGTCGCGTGGACGCTTACATTCAGCGCATCCGCAACACACTGACGGTGCACCTTGGACTGCAATTGCACCGATTTTTGACCGGTGACAAGCCCAGACTGGAGATACTCGTCAATACACTCAACGTTCAGACAGGCCAGGTCAGCCCAGACTTCAAGGTCACACCTCTGGATCCCTTCAATTACTCCCATCCTGGATCGAGAAAATATCCGAAGGAGTTTCACGTCGCCATTCCGCAGGTCGGAGACCTGGCGTGCCACGCGCACATATGGCCAGCGAGGACAAAGGAAGCTTGTTACAAGCTCGGCGGCGGCTCGGTCGCTCGCCGGCAGGGATTTTATTTTTACAGGAATGATCGCCTTCTTCAGGCGGGCGGCTGGAATAATTATCGCGAAGATGGCGAACCGCACCTTTCCCTTGCACGGGTCGCCATTGATCTGCCGCAACGCTTTCAGAGCTTTTTCAGCGTCCGATTCAACAAGGCTGCAGTGGACGCGCCGCGCTCGTTCGTGGACGCTCTTGAGCATGCCAAATCATCAGACGGCACCACCTTTCCGGAATTCGTCGAACGCGCACAGGTCGTCTACCGATCCAAGCCGGAGCGAAAGCTGGATCCGGTGTTTGCGCCGGGAAGAGGTATTCGTGCCGCTGTGGCCGAGACACGATACGATCATTGATTTTACAAAAGATTTTTTCCAACTGAGCCAAAATCCGATCATTAGAGATCAATGGCTTACAATGAGAGATCCAACTGCAAAGTTCGTCGTGGTTGGCAGATCGACATATTCGAAATATCGGGGGTACGAGTCACTGGAGCGCTACCGCCTTTCCCCACACCGAGCAGACCTGCGATATCTCATCCAATCTTACGCATAGGGTCGTTTGTGGGCCCATGGACCTGCTCAGCTCTACGCTAGTACGGAGGAATACTGAAAGACCTTCGGCTACCGGTCGGGTGAAAGCGACCTTCGTCGCGCAAAATCGAAGGCGCGCGTTTTCGGTCAGCGTTTTTGATTACCCCTCACTGGGCCATACTTCTCCGGTTGCCGTGGACGGCACGAAAGTTCAGTGCTCTTCGGTCTCGAGCCCACCGACATGCTTCTGGGTGTAGAGCTCGAGGCCAATACGACCGATCAGGTCGAGCTGGATTTCGAGGAAATCGATGTGATGTTCTTCATCGCTCATCAGCTTCTCGAACAGGTCGCGCGTGACATAGTCCTTGACGCCGTGGCAATAGGTCGCCGCCTCCTGATAGAGGGCACGCGCGCTCATCTCGGCGGCGAGATCGCACTCGATGATCTCCTTGACGTTCTGGCCGATGCGCAGGGGATCGAGCACCTGCATGTTCGGGAAACCGTCGAAGAAGATGATGCGGTCGGTGAGCTTGTCGGCGTGCTCCATCTCTTCGATGGACTCCTTGCGCCAGACCTTGGCCATCTCCAGCAGGCCCCAATTGTTGAGGAACCGGTAGTGCAGCCAGTACTGATTGATCGCAGTGAGCTCGTGACGCAGTCCCTTGTTAAGATACTCGATGACTTTGGGGTCGCCCTGCATGATGAACTCCAAGACTTGAGGCCGGGTCTTGGCCTTCAAGTTTAGAACGATTCCGAGGAAGAACAAGCAGGCAGGCATTCTCTGGGCACGAAACCGAGAGGTATCTATCCAGCAAATCCACGGAAGTTAGGCGCCGTGGGCACGAATTTGGGCTCATTCTGCGCGCTATCCATGGTCCGGTCGATGCAGGCGGCTGGCCTGACAGGCTAGTGCACATTCCCTGTACGCCTCGTCGATGATCGTCCTGATGGTGTGCGCGCAGCGGCCGCATTCGGCGCTGCAGCCAAGGCGTCCATAGACCTGCTTGGCGTTGCGCAACGCGTCGTCAGCCGTCTTCACGGCTTGGCGAACATCGCGGTCGCTGAGGAAATTGCAGGAACAGATGATCATAAAAGTATCCATTCGGCGTAGGCCGCAGGGTTACCGCTTGAGCAGTCCAGGGTTCTCTTTGTAGAACCTGATGAGCTCGATGAGGTTTTCGATTCCGAAGTCGGTGAACGCCTGGATGCCGTCTTCTCCGACGCCATAGACCCAGATGACGCCGTCCTCGATCTCCATTTCGTTGGCGATGTCCCACAGCCAATCTTCGTCTTCGCCGAGGTCTTTCGCGACCTGGGTGATGGTGGTGACGTGATGGACGTTGTTGACGTGCGTGGTCATGCCGCTCGAGCGGAGAGTGCTGATGCCGGCGTCCAATTCCAGGGCAGAAGTTCGTCCAGCCGATGAGCCGGATGGGCGGCAATGCGAGCGAGGATATCGGTGAGCCAGGCCTGCGGGTCGATGCCGTTCATTTTCGCCGTGACGATGAGGCTGTACATGGCTGCGGCGCGCCGCCCTCCGCGATCAGATCCGCAGAACAGCCAGGACTTCCGTCCAAGAGCGATACCTCGCAAGCCCCGTTCGGCGGCATTGTTGGAGAGACACACGCGTCCATCTTCCAGGAACAGCGTGAAGCTCGTCCATCGCTTCAGGATGTAGTTGAACGCCTTGGCCAGATCGTGCCCACGAGACAGTTTGGCGAACTGTTCGCGCATGTAGACCTGAAGATCCTCGACCAGAGGCCGGCTCAGCGTCTGTCGCACCTCCAGACGCCCTTCGGGGCTCCTGCCATTGATGGAGCGTTCGATCTCGAACAGCGCATCGATCCGCCGCACAACCTCGATCGCAATCGGAGAGAGCGGGATTTCCTTCTTTCCGGCACCCTTGCGCCGCGCATTCTCTTCGATGTCAGCCATGGCAAAGAATGGGCGCCTTCCATGCGACCAGCAGGCAGCTTCCCGGATCGGTCCGGGCTGGCGCCCGGCCAGATAGAGCTGGTTGTACCCGTCATAGGCGTCGGCCTGCAGGATGCCGGCATACCGGGCCAGATGCCCTTGCGGATGCTCACCCTTGCGGTCGCGTGAGTAGTAGAACATCGCTGCTGGTGGGCCCGCGCCCCCAAACGGCCGGTCGTCCCGAACGTAGATCCAGCATCGTCCCGTGTCGGTCTTGCCCTTGGCCAGGACCGGCACCGTCGTATCGTCAGCATGAAGGCGCTCGGCTGCCATGATATGGGCTTCCACCAGGCGCAGCAGGGGATCCAGCGACGCACAGACCGCCCCCACAGCATCGGCCATGGTCGATAGCGCGATCGGCACCCCTTCCAGGGCATAGCGCTCGGCTTGGCGGTTCAAGGGCTGATGCTGGCCGAACTTCTCGAACATGATCATGGCCAACAGGCTCGGGCCGGCCCATCCCCGGGCGATGGCATGGAATGGCGCCGGCGGCTGGCTGATCTTCTCGCAATCGCGGCAGGAGAACTTCTCCCGGACCGTCTCGATCACCTTCCACTGCCGCGGCACTACTTCCAGCGTGCGCGTCACGTCCTCGCCGAGCTTGCGAAGGCGATTGCTGCCGCAGCATTCACAAGCCGTAGGTCCTTCGATCACCACCCGCTCCCGGGGAAGGTGCTCAGGGAAGGTCTGGCGCTCAGCGCGCTTGCGCGTAAATCCACGTCCCGTCGTCGTCTTCGCCAAGGCTCGTTCCGCCGCAAGCTCGTCCTCAGTGGCGTCGGCTTCCAGCTCTTCGAACGTCAGCGCCAACTGCTCGATCAGCCGCGCCGAACGCTCCGACCGTTGCCCATAGATCTGATGCTTCAGCTTGGCGATCTGCAGCTGCTGCTGGGCGATCAGCGCTTCGTCTTCCGACGCTTTCGCGCGGGCGACCGCGAGCTCGGCGGCGATCTCCAAACCCTTCGCGCGCTCGACCGCCAGCGCCTCTCTCAGGGCGGCAACGTCATTCGGAACAGCGTCGCGATCATCATCCATGCGACGCAGTGAATCACAAGTTGGACGCGTTGGGACTCCCCAAAATGCCTACATCCGTAGTTTCTTCGTTCAGCCCGCGCTCTGCGGCCGCCAGCTTAGTTGCGGATTCCTCCAATCGATGCCCTCGAGCATGTAAGCCATCTGCGCCGCAGAGATCGACACCGCGCCGGCCGACGCCGACGGCCAGATGAACTTACCGCGATCCAGACGCTTGGCGTAGAGCGACATGCCTAATCCGTCATGCCAGAGGATCTTGACCAGATCGCCGCGGCGGCCCCGGAAGATGTAGAGATCGCCAGCGTGCGGATCGCGCTTCAGAATCTCCTGAACTGTAAGAGCCAGGCTTCGCATGCCGCGACGCATGTCGGTGTGGCCAGTGGCGATCCAAACCCTGACGCCGCTCGGAATCGGGATCATCGTCGCCGCAGCAGCTCAAGAACTCGCTGCAGCGCCTCAACGTCCACGTCACGGTCAACGCGAACGCGACAGCCGCCGCCAAGCTCGATCTCGATGATTCCAGCCCTTGCACGCTGCGCAGGCGGCGAAGACGCCGGTTGTGGCGCGTCGCTCGAGATCGGGGCCGCCACGGGCGTGATCTCGACGGGAACGAGAGCTGGCACAGAATCTCCGCCCAGTCGGCCCTGGCGCGCTTGTCGACGCCAGGTGAACAGCAGGCTGTGAGCCACCCCGTGCCGGCGCGCGACGCCGCAGACCGTCTCGCCAGCCTGCAAGGTTTCTTCGACAAGGCGAACCTTCTCGTCGTAACTCCATCGCCGCCGACGCTCGGCGCCCAACACATTGACCTGCATTCGCCACGTGACCTTAAAGCTAGACTTAAGGTCAAATCCTCGGGCAGCCTCTCAAACTACACAAGGCGGCCGACGCCGGAGGGATACTCATAAAACGCGAAAAATAATCTTCAGTGATGCGGCGTCATCATATCGGACGGCGCCAGTGGCGTTGGAGGTGGCGGAGACGATTGAGCGGCGACCGCCATGGGAAGTCAGCCTCGACCTTTGATCTTTGGAGGGCAGAAATCTGTTTGATCACTCGTGCCGACCGCTAGCTGCTGAGCGGACCGAGAACACGGGAGCGTCGCTCCGCGCCGGCCAAAGATTAACGCTCTCGGTTAACGTAGATGACACAGCTGGAATCTGCTGGCCCTGAGTAGCAGCCATCACTGCGTTTCGGGTGTTGTTGAAGACCTCCTCGATCGCCTTCGATGAATCCATCTGCGTAAGAAGAGCGGTCATCAGCTGACTATGTAGTTCATCCGGGTCTTCGACGACCTGGCCAGGCGCTGCTGAGCTCAGGATGAGCGCGTTCTCACCGGTTTGAATGGGCGCAAGTCCGTGTGAGTAAGTCCTGAAGCGTCGCTCATAAGGATTGCGGCGTGAGGCCTCAATGACTACGAGCCTGACGCGCGCTCCGGAAGTCTCGAGTTGCGAAAGGAGACGGTCAATGCTTACGCCTTGGCGACGAACATCCTCTTCACTCCAGATCTTCGCATCTACTGGGATTAAGTAATTTTGTCCGTCAGATTGGACGCCGTAACCTCCGAAGTAGACTAACACAATTGAGTTCAAATGTACGCTTGCCCTTAGATGATCAATTGCGCAGGTCATGTCGAGACGAGTCGCATTGTCAAGGGCGTCAACCAGAAAGCCGTCTTTGCGAAGAGCATTTGTCAAACCTTCCGCATCTCGTGTCATTTGGGGAAGAGGAGAGTCGGCATCGGGATAGGTTGAATTGCCAATCACCAGAGCTAGCCGGTTAGTATCGAGAGGCGCAGATTCACCAGAACAGATGGGCGCGCTCATGATCTGGTTATGAGGCTTCTCCAACCGCATTGTCCCGCCGAGTCCGGTTGAGAGCAAACCGAGCAGGACTGCAACGTCGCCTAGTATTCTGGGAAATGTCATTTCATTACGGCCTCCTCCACTTCACCGAGGAATCGCTCCTCTCTCGGTAAGATGGCTTGGCGCTGCCAGCATTCGCGCCACAGTCGCCTCCGGACGCGTGACGCCGTTGCGTCCTTCAATTGCGTCGCGCCGTCCAGTAGCCCGAGCATCGCGCCGTTCCTGAGTGGCCGCTCCAGGTCCCCTGACCGGACGTTGCGAACAGTTTGCCCGCACCCGCGGCATATTTATCTTGGACCGTCACCGAAGCGCGAACCGCGCCGGATTTTGCGACGTAGCCTCGAAATCTCACGAGATTGGGATGCGTGACGATTCCGTTGGTCACATCGACAGTAAAGCTGTAACTGGAATCGCAGGTTCCTCTTTGCGTCACGAAGACAAGGTCCCAGGAGCCGTCGTACGCCGAGCGCCCGTATGCTGCCGGTGCAAAGACAATGAAGCAGCTTGCTGCCGCGATCAGAAGCGAACGCTTTGTCATGATAGTTCTCCTAAGTAAAGCAGACCATGTATTCGAGCCGTCCAGAAACGGCTCGCATTTGTCCTGGACCGGTACGCCTGCCGATCGACATATGGGACGTTCGCGTAGTCGCATCCGCCTCCGACACCGCCAGCGCGATTTCGTCTCTCGTCTTGACGTCCAGCGTCTTCGCAAGCGATCCCATTAGGGTAGCCCAGCCGGAGAGTGCGTTCGGGCTGATCGACATGAGGCGATGCAGGTTGGGCACGAAGCCCAGCATCTTGTCGACGTTGTCGAGGATCAGCTTGGACTCCGCGGGGCAACCTCGCGTTTCGGAATGGCGATACGGGGCATTTGATCTTTCTACTGTAGACCGCAAACGATTATTCGGTTGGTGACGATGCGGGCCGTCACTGACGCCGGCCGTCTCAGCCAGCCTAGGGCGCGTCGCGCCCCAGCGATCATGTTTCTTGATCATGCAATCGATAACAGCAGGTCATCGGCTGAGCACCGATCGGGGGCACTAATGTCACGTGTCCCGGACCTCGTCCTCAGCCGCGCCCGATTCGCCGCGCTGACCGGCGAGGAGCCGGCGGCGCGGAGCGCCCTCACCTCGTTTTCCAGGTCTGGGATGCGCTACCTGACCGGCTCGAAGGGATGTCGATCTTGGTAGCCTCGGCCGAAGCCGGCAGTCTCTCCGCGGCGGGCCGGCGGCTCGGCGTCCCCTACCGACCATCAGTCGGAAGGTCGCTGATCTGGACGCGCACCTCAACATGCTGGTCCGCTCGACGCGGAAACTGTCGCTGATCGAGGCGGGGCTCGCGTACGTATCCGCGTGCAAGCGCATTCTTGAATCAGGTCGACGAGGCTGAGTCGCAGGCCTCAGGGAGTACACCGTCCCGCGCGCAACGCCGGCGACGACGGCGTCGATCAAGTCCTGTTCTAGCAACGTCAGACCCGCCTCCTGGGCAAGTGAATCGGCTCCGGCAGATTGAAGCACCTCCACTGGCGATCCTCATGGCATCGTTTCGATAGCCGGAGGTGATTGGACGGTTGACGACCCAGCGCCTATCTTCGATGCAGAACAAGGAGTATCGCGAATGCCGACCTACAGGGAAAAACCCGAAGCGGTCTCGAAGTTGACTCCTGAGCAGTACCGCTCCCGCAAACTGACAGGACCGAGCGCCATTTGCCAACGACTACTGGGACAACATGGAGGCTGGTCTCTACGTCGACGTGGTTTCGGCGGGCTTCGTTTCTTGATCGACGCGAAAGCTGATTGCAAGCTGTCGCATGACTTCACTCTACAGGAACGCCGGTTTCTCCGTTCGCTTCTGCACTATCCGGAGACTCGTGTAACCGAGTGATTGGATGATTGAAGCCCCCAAGACTGACTCCACCCCGACGCCCCCAATCCAAAGGAGCCGGTTTTGGCAAGGCCGGATGAAGGGGACCGTAGTGTCGAGTGTTCCCCCCACGGAGAACTACGGTCCTCTCATCTTGGCTTGTTACCTGATCGTCATGTGCACGCTGATTATCGCGCTACCGTGGACGATGACGCTGCCGGCTTCCTACGGTCATGATGCGATGCACCCGGAGCTGAACCCGTGGTTTGCCAAGCTCCGTAGTAAGTCTGGTCCCTGCTGTGACGGCTCCGACGCCCTACATCTGCGCGACGTCGAATGGGCCACTCAAAACAAGAAGGAGAGCCACTACAGGGTTCTGGTGCCCAAGACCGCCGAGCTCTATAGAGCCGCCTCCAAGGGTCAGGACATTAAGAAGGACGATACCGAGTGGGTCGATGTTCCGGACGATGCCCTCGTGACCGACCCGAACTTGGACCGTAGCACGTTGGTATGGGTGTGGTATAGCTCCGGTTTTCAGATGACCGACGAACCGCACATTCGTTGTTTCATGCCGGGCGCGCTGACATGATCCGCGCTGTCTCTCATTACGCCGCTGTCAAAAAGACAATGCGGCCCCTCGAGGCCGCGAACGTCGTCGAGAACGTCGGCAGTCCGCACGGCATGACGCGCACGGACCGAGGTTCGTCCAGGCACGGCGACAGCCACCTTGGTCACGTCTTTTCGGATGGGCCGCGCGTCCACGGGCCGAGGTACTGCATGAACCCGGCCTGCTTGAGGTTCGTCCACCGCAACCCGTTGGAGAGCGAGAGGTACGGCGAGTACGTGAAGTTCTCCGCAAAGCAGGAGGCTTGACCATGGCGGCGACTACAGAACGCGCGATGCTGGCAGGGGGATGCTTCTGGGGAATGCAGCAGTTGGTGCGGCGCTTGCCTGGCGTCGTCTCGACACGAGTCGGCTACTCGGGCGGCGACGTCAAGAACGCCACGTACCGCGACCACGGCGCGCACGCGGAAGCGATTGAGATCATGTTCGACCCGAGCCAGACGAACTTCCGCGACCTGCTGGAGTTTTTCTTCCAGATCCACAACCCGACGACGCCCGACCGGCAGGGAAACGACCGAGGTACAAGCTATAGGTCGGCGATTTTCTATACGAGCGAGGAACAGCGCCGCGTCGCCGAGGATACCATTGCCGATGTCGAGGCCTCTGGACTGTGGCCGGGAAAGGTTGTGACCGAGCTCTCGCCCGCTGGCGATTTCTGGGAGGCGGAGCCCGAGCACCAGGATTACCTGGAACGCTATCCGAACGGCTACACATGCCACTTCGTCCGTCCGCATTGGAAGTTGCCGCGGAGAAACGCCGCCTGACGGCGCCCCGCGGTGACTGTGGCGTGCGGCGCGGCAGCCTCACGGCGTGTGCGCCATAAATCGTTGCCAAGTGGAAGCCGCGACTTCCCCGGCCGTTTTTTTGGATGGCGCGTACCCGCGCAACCTCATGCCGCGTGGTCAGCATTCACCGGCAGCGTGAACTCAAACGTGGCACCGAAGGGTACGTTTGGAGTGCCCCACAGCCGGCCACCGTGGGCTTCGATGATCGAACGGCAGATTGAGAGCCCCATACCCATGCCGCTGGACTTTGTGGTGAAGAAGGCCTCGAACAGCCGCCCCGCATTCTCGGTGGAGATCCCGACGCCGCAATCCGTCACACTTACGTGCACTTGTTGTGTCTCTTCCTGGCTGGATTGGATCACCAGTTGGCGCGGTCGATCCGTGATCGATTGCATGGCTTCAATACCATTCATCACCAGGTTGATAATCACCTGCTGCAAATGGACCCGATCCGCCATGATCGTGGGCAGGGTGGGGGCCAACTCCAAATGCAACGAAACCAGGTGGCCGGTTAATTCACCCTGCACCAGCGCGACGACCTCCCTGATGACGTCATTGACGCCGAGCGCTACTCTCTCAATCTCAGCCTTTTTCGCGAGCGTCCGGATGCGCCGGATCACCTCACTCGCCCGATTGTTAGCTTTGATGATCAAATCCAAGCAGCCGCGCGCTTCGTCCAAGTCGGGAGTTGCGCGGTCGAGCCATTTTCGACAGGCCAGGGCACCGTTGTCGACGGCGGCGAGCGGCTGTTGCACCTCGTGCGCGATCGAGGCCGTTAACTCTCCAAGGGTGATCACCCGAGTAACGTGAGCAAGCTCAGCCTGCGTTTGGCGGTATCGCCGCTCGCTTTCGCTGGTCTCGCGCCGGAGCCGCGCCAATTGCAGGTTTGCATCGACGCGGGCGATCAGCTCGCGGGCGCTGAACGGCTTCAGAAGATAGTCATCGGCGCCTGCTTCGAGTCCCTCAACCTTCGCTTCCTCGCCAGCACGCGCCGAAAGCAGGACTACCGGCACATCGCGAAGAGCATCATCTCTACGGATCGCTTGAAGGAGGCCGAACCCGTCGAGCCGCGGCATCATCACATCGGTGAGGATGAGGTCCGGACGCCTCGCGCGGGCGGCGTCGAGCGCCGCCTGGCCGTCCGGAACCGCCTCCACCGTATAGCGCCCGGCCAGCAGGCGCCCTACATACTCCAGCATATCGGCGTTGTCGTCGGCAACCAACACCGTGGCACGTTCGACCGCAGCAACGGCCCGGCGCGGACTGATCAGTTCCTTTTCGATCACAACCTCGCGTGCGGCTATACCGCCGGGGAGCGAGCGCAAGGCCTCTTCGACGAAGGCTTCCGCCTGGCCCCCCGTCGGGGCCGTCGTCGGCTCGCCGCCGATCCGCTCTCTCGGGAGGTGGGCGGTGCCCGTCGGGATCGTCACCGTGAAGGTTGTGCCGCGCCCAAGAACGCTTTGCGCCCACACCGTGCCGCCGTGCAGCCTGACGAGTTCCTGCACGAGCGCTAGCCCGATTCCGGTCCCCTCCATCGTGCGGCCCTGCTGGCCCTCGACGCGATAGAAGCGCTCGAAAAGCCGCGGAAGCTCGGGCTCGGGGATGCCCACCCCGGTGTCACGGACGACTAGCTCTACCGAGGGCCCCGCGGCCCGAAGCGCCACTGCGACTTCTCCGTGGAACGTGTACTTGAAGGCGTTCGACACGAGGTTGAGGACGATCTTCTCCCACATATCCCGATCGACGTAGACGGGGCTGGAGAGAGGCGGGCAATCGATGGTGAAACGCAGACCCGCCCGGCTCATCGCCGAGCGGAAATTACTGGCGACTTCCGCCGTGTAGACAGCCAAGTCGACCGGCTCGTAGACCGCCTGGATACGGCCCGCCTCTATGCGGGAGAAGTCGAGCAGCGTATTGACCAGCTTGAGCAACCGCAGGCCATTGCGGTGCATGATCTCAAGGTCGCGCCGCTCGGAGACGATCGCGTCCGCCGTCGGATGGCGCACCAGCAAATCTTCGAGCGGACCGAGCATCAGGCTCAGCGGCGTGCGGAACTCGTGGCTCGCGTTGGAAAAGAAGGCGGTCTTAGCGCGATCGATTTCGGCGAGAGCCTCCGACCGGCGGCGCTCCTCTTCGTAGGCGCGGCTGTTGGCGACCGCCGTGGCCATCTGCGCGGCCACCAGATCGAAAAACCGTCGATAGCGGATGTCTAGTGCCCGGCGGGGATTGATTCCGCCAATGAGTACACCGGTCACGCCGGCATGCTGGCCCGATTTCGCCACCGGCAAGACAATCGCCTGCGTCGTCGGCTCAGGCCAAATACCCGCAGGCAGCGCCGCAACACGCAAATGTAGATCGTCGAGCAGAACCGGCTCACCGCGGCGCACCGCCCGCGCAATGGACCACCCGTCATTCCCATCTAACGCGAGATGGCGAGCCGGATGATAGTTCGACCTTTGGAGACCGGCAGAAGCCGCGAGTGAGACGCCCTGGCCATCGTCATCAACCAAGTATAAGAGGGCGAAAGGGATTTCCGGGTTGTTTTCCCCTAGGACCTCGGCGAAGGTACGGCATGCCTCCCTGACGCTTTTCGATTCTGCGGTCCTTGCGGCCAGCTCGCGCAAAATCTGCATTCGACGCTCGCTGAGAACCCGCTCTGTCGTTTCGCTGACCGCGGTGAACACGCCGCCGACGCGACCATCGGCGGCCTTGATGGGACTATATGAGTACGTGAAGTATGCCTCTTCGAGATAGCCGTAGCGATCCACCGCAAGCAGCAGGTCCTCGGACCAGGTTGCTTCCCCCCGCTTCAATACGCTGCCAAGCTGCTCACCAATGATGTCCCAAATCTCCGGCCAGGTCTCGATGCCCGCCCTGCCGAGCCCCATCGGATGCTTCGCCGCACCGAGTATAGGCCGCCAAGCATCGTTGTAGAGCATTATAAACTCCGGCCCCCACCAAAGCACCATCGGGAACCGCGAGTTGAGGCAGATGCTTACGGCCATCTTTAGCGAATCAGGCCATTGCGCTGGTGGCCCCAATGGCGACTGCGTCCAGTCATGGGCACGCATGAGCGCACCCATTTCGCCGCCACCAGAAAGAAACTCTGGGGGCCGGCTGAACCCCTCGTTCCGTATCACCGCGCTTCCTCCAATTTTTTGGCCGCACTCGTCGGGGCGCTTAGCGGTGACGCCGATATGTTCCATCGCGAACGGCCGCGAGGACGCCTGCAAGCTCGTACAGCGCAACGCCATGCCGGTTGGTCGGTTCCACCCTCAATCCCATCGCTTTTGCGACATGCTCTTCCACACGCGGATCGATCTGCGCGAATGCCCTCGGAGTGATGGCCATTAGGAAAGAACGCGTCATCGGTGGTTACCGCGCTTTCATCAGCCCGGCGCTCCCTTGACCATCCGAGTCGTCCCCCCGTCGCACTTGATGAAATGATTGCCACGCCGCGCCTGCAAGGTGAACCACGGGCGCGTACTCATCAAACTCGCATCGACGTGGGAAGGAAGCGTCAGTGGCTGAGAGACCGATTGCGTTCCCCGCATGAACAGGGAGCGCACTTATGTGGCCAGGAGATTATTCATTCGTGAAGCCTACGACCGGGCAATTCACCAGATTCCCCGTCGTCTTTACCGGCCCCCCCGCAGGGCTCACAAGTAAACCTGACGCACTCTTGGCTTCGAGATCATCGCCGTCAGTGATCAGTTTCCGTTGATCCTTCGAGATAGCTTCCTTGGTCCACTCGGCCAGTCGTACGTCCCACATCGGAGAATATCCGGCGCTGATCTCTGTGAAGTGCGCGAGGATGTCGAGCGAGGGCCCCTCTCCGTTGAGGGCGCTGTCGAGCCCTTGACGGTTCGGATCTTTCGCACCCATCTTGCCGTTCACAATCGTATAGATCACCTCTATCGCGCCGCTCTGAAGAATGTCGCTTTCAGCCGGCGCAAAGGTGGACGACTCGAGGGTGGCCGACTCCTCGGAGTTTGCGTCAAAGCTAAGGTAGCGCAGGTGCTTGCCGTTCGCGAAGCCGAACCGGAGTTTCAAGTCAACAGTGCCCTTATCAGGACAGATGCTCGCCACGGAGTCCGTCACGACAGAGTAGTCAGGACTGCCGTTGCAGAACGCGATTTTCTCGGGCCCGACGTCGAACGCGATGACCGGAGCATTAAAGACAACGTCCTTATCGTTCGTCACCCGAACCAATGGGCTGTAGTGTGCATCCCCGACAGACCCGGCTCGGGCCGTTTTAGGAGGAAAAAAATTGGGCGCCTCGCCCCCCACTAACGTCTGCGACGGCGAGAAATCGATCCGGCCAGATTTGAACGTGAAGTTACCCGCGGCGTCCATTTCCGCGACCCGCGTGCTCGTCAGGTCCTTGGCCTTAGCGAGACTCGGCGCCCATGTGAGCCCCATCTTTTTTGAAGTAGCAAAATCACTTACGTCGGTAAGCACGAACCAAACAGTTTCTCCCGAAGAAAGACGCCCACGATGAAGCGGCAGCGTTACCACCTCTCGTGCGAGGTCCACCTGCCCCGAGGTAAGGAATTGCTTTGTGATTTTCTTCTCGGCAGGTGGATTGGCGGCTAGACTCCCTTGAGGTGCCGAGAACGACACCACAAAGATCATCATCGATCCACAAATGCATCCGCCGCGCCTTTTGCTGGACTCCATGGCTCTACCTTTTTTCTGCATCCGGTCCGTTTTTTGCACGCGTAACATTCGAGCAGCTCGCTAACGAACTGTCACTTCTTCAGTCCGGGATAGCCTTGCACATAGATCCAGTCGGTCTCCTTGGCAGGGATGTGGCAGCCTAGACAATCTGAGCGGAAGTTCGTTGAGGTCGTTTTCACAGGGTCACCCGCGTCAAACCAAGACCAACCCCAACCATTGCCCCACAGCTTATTATCGGGGTAGCTGTTCTTACTGTCCTTCACCATCATGAACCAGCCCTTGAGGATATCTTGATGGCTTACCGTCCCAGTCGTCATATCCGAAGTGGCCGTGGCGTAAACTTCCTTCACGAAGATCGAACGTTCGGGGAATTTGCCTGTCGTGCGATAGGCCGCCGCAGTTCCTGGCGAAGCGTAGACGGCGTGAATCTCCTTAGCGCCCTTATCACCTGCGACAGACCAACTCCCAAGAAATTCGTAGGTGGTTCGGTAGTCCTTCGGGATATGCATGTTGCCTGCTGCATCAACAAGTTGTTCCTGCGCAGGGGCGGGCTTGCTATCTACGGGCTGCGAGACAAGGCACCCGACGGTCACGACGACGAAAGACGCAGACGCCACGGCCGCACTTCCGAGGAATTTCATCGCAGCTCTCCCTACTTCTTAATGGTCTGGCCGGGCGGCACCGGCACCTGGTCGAGCAACACATAGAACTGCGTCCATACGTCATCCCGTTTCGCACTTGCAATGTGGCAGTAGGCGCATTCCTCGATCGGCCGGACCTTGGCGGTGGCCGCCTTGGGCTCATGATGGTTGAAGTTGTAATAACCCCAGCCATCGGTAGCTTGATATCTCTTGGTGTCCTTGACGGTCACATCCGCTCCGTTGAAGGCGCCCGGGAAGAATCCTTTCCCCGATGGCTCGGTTCTCGAACCGTCCGGATGAGTGGCGGGCTGCATGAGCTGCAGTTCTTTGACGAAGATTGTTCCTTCAGGGAAGACGCCTGTCTTCTTGTAGATATCGTAAGAACCAGGCTCGATATAGACGTTATGAAATTCTGGGAAGTTTGCTTGAGGGGGATTTAAAAAATTTGGCGTCAGTGGCGAACCAACATAAACCCATTCGTGAAAGTTCTTCGGCAGAATAAGGTCGCCATCCTTCGTGTATTCAGGAAGATAGCGACTGGTAGCGTGCCAATCGTCGGGTGGTGGAAGCTGCGGCTGCTGTGCGAAGACTGCGGTTGCAATAGCGCCAGCGCCGAGGACGGTGGAAAGTGCTAGTACTGTACGTCTCATGATCGCTCTCCTCTGACCAGCTGTATGTCGCCGAATGAAGCGATGCCAGCATTCGTGCGCAGTTGGTCTCATTGACTACGCACAGACTAGGTTAATCGTGGGTGCCTTAGTGCGAAAGAAACAAAGGGTCATGAAATTGATGCCCACCCGGAATGACGTCCTCTCGAACTAACACGGCGCAGTGACTAGGGATTGCCGGCGTCAGTTTTGGTATCCGACGTCGGCCTGCTCGCGCGACATCTGCTCGCTGAAGTTTGGCGGCTTGCGGACTTTTTTGAGGGTGATGTTGTGGCGGTCGAGAAAACGACAGAGCGAACTGCGGCTGGCCGAAGCGCCGCTTGCGCAGCTCAGCAATCGTCTCCAGCAGGGTCAAGTCGGGATTCTTGGCGATCACAGCCAAGATCTCGGTCGCAAACTCTTCGAAGCGGCGAAGCGCTTCCACCACGTGGCTTCGGTGTCGCGCTGTTATTTATGGTCGCGCCAGCGCTGCGGACACTTGACTGCCGGCGCTACACTCACCTCAAAACGTTCCACCGCGTCGCGCCGCGGCGCACCGCGGCACCATTCCGCGTCCCGAGATCGGCACAAACTCAATAGCCGAACCACGGGGCAGGTCGGGCTTGCGGCGTGAGAGTCTGACCACTTCCAGCCCGCGGAGAGAGACTTCTCGATCGCCGCGCCCCTAGGCAGGCCTCCGTGACTAGCATCTTGTTGGGAACGATTTGCTTTTGGGCTGTCACCTTTCATCAGGTTAACCTCGTTCCCTTGATCCTTCGGATCACTGTTTATGCTGCCCACTCAAACGACTTTCCTGTAGCCTGGAGGCGAGAATAGTTGTTTTCGCTGTATCGGAACCACCACGCCTCTAAAGCGTTCGGCGGTGATGACGGGGTAACCGACACGTCGTTTACCCTGGGACGTTCATCAATTGCTCGGCGCGCTTTCGCCGTACGGAGGCGAACCATGATCGAGACAACCCAATCGACAAATTACTTTCCTGTCGAGGCCTCAGTACCCCCTGGTGCGGTTTCTCTAGAAGCGATCCTTTGCACAGAGGAGCTGCGTCGTCGCCCGTGGCGTCCACCCGACCACGAGAAGGAGAACCGCGCGCTCGTAGCGCTGGCCGGCGCGCTTGTCGAGTCACCGTCTAATATCCTTCAGACACTGGCGGAGATAATTCTCGACGTCACCCAGTGTGATTCTTCCGGCCTCAGTTTGCTAACGAAGGATGATGGTGGGAAACGGTTTTATTGGCCAGCTATTGCGGGCGAATGGAAACGGCATATTGGCCGCGGGACGCCGCGCGATTTCGGGCCCTGCGGCGACGTGCTCGATCAAAACCGTACATTGTTGTTCCGACACTTCGAGCTGCGTTACCCATACTTCATCCCGATAACGCCGGCGGCGGAAGAGTGCCTGCTCGTCCCGTTTTACATCGGGGGCAAGGCTGTCGGGACAATATGGGCGATCACGCACGGCGAGCGCCGCAAGTTCGATTCGGAAGATGAAAGGATCATGAACACCTTGGGACAATTCGCCTCCGTAGCGTACCAAACCGTCGAGTCCATTGAAGACCTCAAATTGCAAATCGCCGCCCGCCAACAGGCGGAAACAGCCTTGCGGGCATTGGCCAGTGGGTTGGAAGCGAAGATCCGGCGCTTGGTCAACGCCAACATTATCGGGATATTCATCTGGAGTTTTGATGGCCGGATCATTGATGCTAATGAGGCCTTTCTCCGAATTGTGGGTTACGGCCGCGACGATCTCGTTTCGGGCCGTCTTCTGTGGAAAGAATTGACGCCTGCCGAGTGGCGCAACGCCGACGAGCGACGGGTCAGAGAATTAGAGACGACTGGAACTGCGAAGCCGTATGAGAAAGAGTATTTTCATAAGAATGGCGATCGCGTCCCCGTATTAGTTGGAGGTGCGACCTTCGAAGAAAAGTCAGATGAAGGCGTCGCCTTCGTGCTCGACTTAACCGATCGCAAGCGAGCGGAAGCGGCAGTGCGAGAGAGCGAGCGGCGGTATAGCGAAGTACAGAATGAGCTCGCACATGCCAACCGGGTCGCAACGATGGGGCAGCTGTTGGCTTCAATTGCTCACGAAATCAACCAGCCGATCGGGGCATCAATTAATTCCGCCAACGCCGCTTTGAACTTCCTTCGCGCTCAACCGCCAGATCTGGAGGAAGTCCAGCTGGCACTTGCTGAGATCGTCAAGATCGGCTTTCGAACCGGCAATATCATTGATCGGATCCGCGCTCTCGTCAAAAAGTCGCCTCCACGAAAGGACAGCTTGGATATCAATTCAACAGTGCTAGAGATCGCGGCGTTGTCGAGCGGCGAGATGTCGAAGAATGGCATTTCCGTTCAGACGCAGCTTGCCGAGAGCCTACCGGCCGTGCAGGGCGATCGTGTCCAAATCCAGCAGGTTCTTCTCAATTTGTTCGTTAACGCCGCCGAGGCGATGAGCCGAACAAGAGAAGGACCGAAAGAATTGATGATAAGCACTGGGAAAGACGGCTCCGAGGGTGTGCTCGTGGCGGTGCGGGATTCGGGCCCCGGGCTGACTATCGAAAACACCGAGCGGGTGTTTGACGCTTTCTACACAACCAAAGCGAGCGGCTTGGGAATGGGGCTGTCCATTTGCCGTTCGATAATTGAGGCGCATCAGGGGCAACTGTGGGCGGCTGCCAACGTACCGCGGGGCGCCGTTTTCCAATTCACGTTGCCGGTATACTCGTAAAAGTGAGGAAAGCGAAGCTCAGGTGCTAGGCCGTGTACCCATAAACCCATCGGTCGGGGTCAGGTCAGAGAGACGTCCATATCGCTCAATTGCACTCGCGTCGTGCCGGCATTGGCGAAGGTGATCGCTGGCATTAGACTGTGGTCGAGACGCCCTGCGACTTCGGGCTTGTGAGATCGGACGATCTCGTCGGGCAACTGGTGGGTAGGAAAGGCACCACATTCTGGAAGTCTGACTTCGAATTAGAGGCCGGCGAACTCGAAATTGCCGCCCATCGCGGGCTTTCGACGTGAGGCGAATATGTTCATGGAAAGGTCGGCGGCCGGATTACAGGCGCATGAGCATGTACTCTCGAATCTTTCGCCCAGCGTCGCTCAAAGGCGGTTCGCGCTTGGCGTTGTGCTAGTGCTGCTCCTTGTCTTTGTCATCGTGGCAGGCCCGCTCTCGGGCTTGCCACTGAGGCGGGTTGACGCCTTTATACCCGCCTACGGCACTGCGATTTTCGTCATCGACTCTATCACCGCAGCCCTGCTCTTCGCGCAGTTTTCCGTCCTACGCTCGCATGCGCTCCTCGCATTGGCGAATGGCTATTTCCTGACGGCGCTCATCGCAATTCCTTGGACGCTCACATTTCCAGGCGTATTGGCGCCGGAGGGCGGCCTTGGCGGCGGCCTCCAGAGTACGGTTTGGCTCTATGTCCTGTCGCACGTGGGCTTCGCCCTGTTCGCGATCGTCTATATACTACTGAAGGATGCCGATCCGATGGAGTGGCTGTCGTCACGCTCCATTCGTGCGAGGATCCTTGCGGCTCTCGGATCGGTTACTGCGCTCGTCTGTTGCGCAACAGTTTTCGTTACAGCAGGCCATGCGCTTCTCCCGCGCATCATGCTCGACACGGCGGAGGTTTCCTATCTCTGGTACTACGCGATCGGACCGATGGCGGCATTATTCGTCGTCGCGCTTGTCTTGCTATGGCTCCGGCACCGCTCGGTGCTCGATCTCTGGCTGATGTTGGTCTTGTTCGCATACATCATTGAGATCGCCCTCACCGCCTTTCCTATGCCGTACCGCTTTAGCGTCGGCTGGTATGCCGGGCGAATTTACGGCGTGCTTTCCGGCAGCTTTGTGCTGCTCATCCTGATGAAAGAAGTGACGATGCTATACGGTGAACTGCTGCGCGCAGTCCTTGCCCAACGCCGCGAGCGCGAGGTGCGTCTGCTGACGGGGGATGCGGTCGCAGCCACCGTTGCGCACGAGATCAAGCAGCCATTGTCGGCGATGATTATGAACGCCAGTACGAGCCTGCGCTGGCTTGATCGCGCGACGCCCAACATCGATGAGGCCAAAGCCGCATTACAGGCAATCGTGAACAACGGGCACCGTGCGGACGCGGTGATCGAGAATATTCGGACGCTCTTCAAGAGAGATGCGCGAACCCGGACCTTGCTCGACGTCAACAATCTGATCCGCGAAGCTCTGGCGCTCGTGCGCGACGACCTGCAGACGCATCGGGTAGCGGTTCAAACCGACTACAACCAATCGCTCCCACCGATAGAGGGCAACCAGGTTCAGCTGCAGCAGGTGCTCGTGAATTTGATCACCAACGCGATCGATTCAATGGCCACTGAAGTTGGGGACCGGGTACTTTCCTTAAGGTCTAAAGTATACGACTCCGGCAGTCTGATGGTGTCGGTGGAAGACGTGGGGAAGGGTGTCGAGCCGAGCGCTACCGATCTGATATTCAAACCGCAGTTTACGACCAAGGTGCACGGGATGGGGATGGGGCTGTCGATCTGCCGGTCGATCATCGAGGCCCATGGGGGGCAGTTGTGGGTGACCGCCAATCTGCCCCGAGGTGCCATTTTTCAATTCACGCTGCCCGCCCACCAGGAGCACTACCATGCGCAGTGCTCCTCTTGAAAGATGCAGGCGGCCGAATTGCCTACGGAGACCCTGATCTCGATCATCGATGCGAGGCTATAGCGCGTCTGATGAAATCGCGGGGGTTCACGGTCAAGGCTTTCCCCTCCGCGCTGGCTTTTTGTCCTGCCCAAAAATTCGCAATACCTCCTGCCTGATCGTGGACGCCCATATGCCGAGAATGACCGGGATTGAGCTGCATCGTCGGTTGGTGGAATCGGGCTATGCCGTTCCAACGATCCTGAGCGGTTACCTCGACGACAGCGTTCGGGCTCGTGCGTTGGCTGATGGCATCATTTGCTACCTGACCAAGCCGTGTGATGAGGATGCTTTGTTTGGATGCGCGCACCGTGGGACGAGGCCAAGGCATTGCAGCGGCCGCTGCCGGATGACGCGCTCAGGATCCTCATGCGTGGGGCCGACAAAGAGGATCGAGCAGCAGCATAACCGCGCTCATGCTTCGGCCATGACCGTGAGGCGTCCCTCAGGCTTCATCCAACCGTGCCTGCCGTCGAAAGTCGCGCGACCGCAGTTCGGACCGCTCTGTGTTTATGAGCTGCCTCAGGCGGCGCCCGACCATAACCGGGGGTCATGCAAATTATAACTGAGACGAGTGCGAAGTGCTCTGCGTGATGAGCTATGGTCGAGCTACGGTCAGGAGTGATTGAGATGGTCGATCTGGACGTATCGGCAAGGCGGCAAGGAAGGCATCCGACGCACGTAAGCGTCGGTAATAGCCATTTGTGTGTGGATATTGCGTCGGGACAAAGAGCGTTGACGTCCTCCGACGGGACGTTCGCGACGGACGATAACGATTGCGTGGCCCAAGGGTACGAACGTCATTTTCACGACTCTCTGGAGCGCCTGCACGGGGAGCAGCGTTATCGCGTCTTCGCCGACATCGAACGCATCTCTGGCCGCTTCCCAGCCGCCAAATGGCGCCGGTCTGACGGAACCGTTACAGAAATCACGGTTTGGTGCTCAAATGACTATCTCGGCATGGGACAGCATCCGGAGGTCGTGAGCGCGCTGACCGCAGCGGCACACCGCTGCGGCGCCGGAGCGGGCGGAACGCGCAACATCGCCGGAAATAATTCGCCCTTGGTTGATTTAGAGGGCGAGCTTGCTGACCTGCATCGTAAGGAAGCGAGCCTCGTCTTCACCTCTGGCTACGTATCGAACCAGGCCAGCATCTCGACGATCGGTAAGCTGATCCCAGACTGCGTGGTCTTATCTGATGCACTCAACCACAATTCGATTATCGAAGGCGTCCGTCAATCAAGTTGCGAAAAGCGGATTTTTCGCCACAACGATCTCTGTCACCTTGAGGCGTTGCTGCGCGAGGCGGGAGACCGCCCTAAGCTTGTCGTGTTCGAGTCCATATACTCAATGGATGGCGATGTGGCCCCGATCGGCGCCATCTGCGACCTTGCGGACCGGTATGGTGCGATGACCTACCTCGACGAGGTTCACGCGGTCGGTCTCTACGGCGCTCACGGGGGCGGGATCAGCGAGCGTGATGGCGTGATGCACCGCGTGACCGTGATCGAGGGTACCCTCGCCAAGGGATTTGGCTGCATTGGCGGTTATATCTCGGCGTCGCGATTGATCTGCGACGCGGTGCGCAGCTTCGCGCCCGGATTCATCTTCACGACAGCACTCCCTCCACCAATTGCTGCCGCAGCCCGTGCGTCAGTTCGTTATCTGAAGCATTCGTCTGCCGAGCGCGAAGCACACCAGCGGCAAGCCGCTGCAACGAAACGGGCGCTCCGAGCCGCCGGGCTTCCGGTCCTCCCGACCGAAACTCACATCGTGCCTGTGATTGTCGGCGATGCGGAATTGTGCAAGGCGGCAGCCGATCGCCTTCTAGAGCGCCACGCCATCTATATCCAGCCGATCAACTATCCGACCGTTCCTCGTGGGACGGAGCGTCTGCGCATCACGCCGTCGCCATATCACGGGGATAACCAGATAGCGGAACTCACAGCTGCGCTCGTTGAGACCTGGGACACCCTCTCTCTTGCCTGAGAGCCGTACTTGGGAGCGTCGCCTTCGCAACTGCCTCCCCCCGGACTATGCATCGAAGGGGCGTGGGCTACCCGGGGGCGCAGATCATGCTGGGAAGGCGTCGCGTGTCCCAGGTTGCGGCAGAGGCAGCCAAGTTGGGACGCTCGACCATCCAAAGAAAGCCGTTTGAGGGCATACCCGCCGATTTTCGACACGCTTCCGGACAAGAGAGGCGATGCGCTCGAATTCAGTCTTTCTATCACGTGGCCAGTTCGCATGGGTCATCACGTGGCATATCTTGCTGCCGACGTTCACAATCGGGCTCGCATCCTTCTAGTGGGCAGCGCCGAAGAACTGAACTTCCTCATCGTCTTGAGCGGTTCTCCCCAACGGCGCCGCCTTTCGGTCGAACACGTTGATCCAGAATCGTTCATTTCGATAGGCCCTCCAACCTGGCATTCGAAAACAATCCGAATGGGACAACGGGCAACTGGAGATGAAAATGAACATCACGCAGCGGTGCAATCTCCTGATCGAGGATCTTTCCGTCGCGCGCGGCGAGCGCGTGGTGTTCGGCGGCGTGTCTTTGCGAATGGGCTCGGGCGAAATCGCCGAAGTGACGGGTCCCAATGGCGTAGGAAAATCCACGTTTTTGCGGGCGATCGCCGGTTTCTTGCCACTGGGATCTGGCCGCATGTCATGGGTGGAGTCCGAAGCCATGGATTCCGCGCCCCTGGCAGAGCGCCTCCACTATGTGGGCCATCTCGACGGGCTGAAATCGGCGTTGACGGCCCGCGAAAACCTCGAGATCGGGCTGGGAATTTTGGGCCGAGGTCGGCTAACCCCGTTAGAGGCGCTGGACCGTATGGAGTTAGCCCACGTTCTCGATCTGCCTGTCGGCTATCTCTCCGCGGGGCAGCGTCGCCGTGTCGCATTGGCCCGACTCCTGATTGCCGATCGCCCACTATGGCTGCTCGACGAGCCGCTAACCGCGCTCGACCAGCACGCACGCGCCTTGCTGAAGGTTATTGTGGCCGACCATCTAGGAAGCGGAGGATTGATGCTCGCCGCGACCCACGAACCACTCGGTCTGCCGGAGACAATCCAAGTCAGGCTCGGAGCGATGTGAGGGTCGTGCCGTTGGGGTGCAACCTTTACCCCCGTAGCCGTCGAGGTCGGGAGAGAAGAGGTCTCGCCCCTCTGCCGATTTCTCCGGAGCGGTCTCGACGCGATAGTGACGCCGGACGGAGGCCATGAGCCGTATTCTCCTTGTCATTTTTCTTCGCGACCTCATGCTGGCGCGCCGCATCGGTGGAGGCGGGGTTCTCGGCCTGGTCTTCTTCCTCAGTCTCGTGACGATCGTACCTTTCGCGATCGGACCTGACCTGCACTTGCTGTCGCGCATCGGTCCAGCCATTCTATGGATAGCAGCGCTCCTCGCGAGTCTATTGGGCCTTGACCGTCTCTTCCAGGCGGATCACGAGGACGGTTCGCTGGACCAGGTGTTGCTATCGCCGGCGCCCCTAGAACTCATTGTTCTGGTGAAGTGCGTGGCCCACTGGTTTGTCACGGGGCTGCCGCTCGTTGTACTCTCGCCTTTGTTTGGCCTGATGTTGGATTTGGACGGCCCGGCGCTCAGGGCGGTGGCAGCAACGTTGTTGGTTGGCACGCCGGCTCTCACCTTTCTAGGAGCAATCGGTGCAGCCCTAACCGTGACGCTGCGGCGCGGCGGTCTTTTGCTGTCGATCCTGGTCGTGCCACTAACCGTACCGGTGCTGATCTTCGGTGTCTCGTCGGCGCAGAGTGGCACAGTGCCCTTTCTGACGCCCTTTCTGGTCCTCAGCGCGCTCGGCCTCGCATCCATCGCCCTCGCCCCAATCGCCGCAGCCGCAGCACTTCGCGGCGCGGGAGAATGACGAGCGCATGCAGCGAAAAGAGATGCTTCGGGGGTCGCTGCCGTGGAACGACTCCGTACGTCTCCGAAGTTGAGGCGGCTTGACCCTCAGGAAATGCCTATAACAGAGTATCGGTGTCCAACAGAGCCGCGAGCCGATCCCGCTCGGCTTGACTTAAGGGCGCTGCCGGCGTGGACTGCAGGCGGCGCAAACCGAACAGGAGAGCGATGCCGCCCGCTGCGAGCATCAAAGCGGGCATTCCCCAGAGGAAGGCGGTTTCCAAGTTGAGTGGTGGTTTCAGCAGGATAAAGTTCCCATAGCGCTTTACCAGAAAGGCGCGGACCTGCTCGTCGCTCTCGCCGAGTTTAAGTCGTTCGCGCACCAGCAGTCGGAGATCCCGCGCGAGCTCTGCTTTCGAATCGTCGATCGATTCGTTTTGGCAGACCAAGCAGCGCAGCCCGCCGGAAATAGCGCGCGCGCGTGCCTCAAGTTTCGTGTCGGGCAGAACCTCGTCTGGCTGCACCGCCCTTGCCGAGCTGGGCGCGAGGCCTGCAAGTACGATCGAAAGCAGAATAATGCGACAAAGCGAAGTCATTCGGCGGGCTGCGGCGCTGCGGGGGTGGCGGCGGGGCGGACGCGAGCTGCGCGGCGCGCAAAGCCGATTCTGAGGCGTCTATCGGACAACGACACAATCCCTCCGAACGCCATGATGACGGCGCCGATCCAGATGGCTGTCACAAGCGGCTTCCAGAACATGCGCGCATCGATTGAGCCATCCGGGTGCTGGTCTCCGAGCGAAATGTAGATCTGGTCAAAACCCAGCGTCACGATGCCTGCCTCGGTGACGGCGGTCTGTCGTGCAGGAAAGCTACGCTTGGCGGGCTCGACGGTGGCCACGGCCGCGCCGCCTCGGCTGATGACCGTATGGGCCAGGACTTCGGAATAGTTCGGGCCCTGTCGCGATCGAAGATTCTCGATGGTGGCCTGATAGGGGCCGAGATCGATCCCCTGGCCTAGCTTGACAGTCGCGATCCGCTCCACGCCCCAACCGGTCGCCGCCAAGCCCATGAGTGTCACGCCAAGGCCAGCGTGAACGATCGCCGCCCCCCAGGCGGAACGCGGCAGCCCGACCGCTCGGGCCAGCATCACCCGAGCGGGCTGCCCACGTGCCCAGATACGCGACGCCACATCGGCGAACGAACCGACGATGAGGTAGAGCGCGAGGCCGAGACCGACCGGGGCGAGGACGGGGCCGCCTCGGATGATAGCAACGAGCACAAGGGCGACGACGAGGCCCCCCAAGGCCGCGACCGTCACCCGTTGCGCCGCACCGAGCAGGTCGCCACGCTTCCAGGCGAGCGACTGACCAAGCGGAATCAGCAGAACGATCAGCGCTACCAGCGGACCGAGCGTCAAATTGAAAAATGGTGCGCCGACCGAGATCTTGTCCCCGGTCAGAGCCTCGAGCGCGAGCGGATAGAGCGTGCCAGTCAGGACCGTAGCGCAGCAGGTGGTCAGCAGCAGGTTGTTGACCGCGAGCGCGCTCTCGCGTGAAACGGGCGCGAACAGACCACGCTGGCTCAGGGAAGGTGCGCGCCAGGCATAAAGCGAGAGAGAACCGCCAATGAACACGGTCAGGATGACCAGGATGAAGACGCCGCGCGCCGGGTCGCTGGCGAAGGAATGAACGGAGGTCAACACCCCCGAGCGCACCAGGAATGTGCCAAGCAGTGATAGTGAGAATGTAAGTATCGCCAGGAACAGCGTCCAGATCTTGAGGGCTTCGCGTTTCTCCATGACGGCAGCCGAATGCACGAGCGCGGTACCCGCAAGCCAGGGCATGAGCGACGCGTTCTCGACCGGATCCCAGAACCAGAACCCGCCCCAGCCTAGGGTGTAATAGGCCCAGTACGAGCCCATGGCGATGCCAAGCGTTAGAAATATCCAGGCAATCAGTATCCAAGGCCGAACGTAACGGGCCCAAGCGGCGTCTAGTCGGCCGCTGATCAGCGCCGCCACCGCAAATGAGAACACGATCGAGGAACCGACATAACCGAGGTAAAGAAGCGGCGGGTGTATCGCGAGGCCCGGATCTTGAAGCAGCGGATTGAGGTCCTGGCCTTCAAAAGGTGCCGGAAACCGTCGCACGAAGGGATCGGAGGTGAACAGGATGAAGCAGAGAAAAGCAAGGGAGATCCAGCCTTGGACCGCTAGCGTATCGGCGCGCAATTCCTTCGTCATGCCGCGCCCGAGAATCGCCACTGCCGCTCCGAATGTCGCGAGGATCAGAACCCAAAGCAGCATGGATCCTTCGTGATTGCCCCAGACGCCGGCGATTTTGTACACAAGTGGTTTGGTGGTGAGCGAGTTCTCGGCGACTGTCAGGAGACTGAAGTCGGACACCACATGGGCGTAAGTCAGTGCCGCGAACGCATAACCCAACAACAGGAACTGAGTGATTGCAGCCGGGACCGCAATGGAAGCGAGTCCAGAATCACCACTACGGGTCCCCCAGAGCGGCAGAACTGACTGAAGCAACGCGACGGCGAGAGCCAGAGCGAGTGCGTAGTGTCCGGTTTCGACGATCATCCTTTCGCTCCCATCGGTTGTGATGTTTCGTGGAAGGCGGCGCTATTGCGCTCGCGCGGATCTTTCGTTCCGCCAAGTGCCTTGTTGCTTAAGTTTGTCGGCTACATCCTTGGGTATGTATCGCTCGTCGTGTTTGGCGAGCACGGTATCAGCCTGAAAGAGGCCTGGTCCCTCCACCGTGCCCTCGGCCACGACGCCCTGTCCTTCACGGAAGAGATCCGGCAGCAATCCAGTGTAGCTAACCTTGATGTCGTGCTTCAGGTCGGTCACTGCGAAGACAACAGTCGACGATCCACCATAGGTAAGTGAGCCAGGTTTCACCAGGCCGCCGATGCGCAGACGGGTTCCTCGCGGCGGCGCTTTTTCGACTATCTCGGTCGGCCCGTAGAAGAAGACGATACTATCACGCAACGCAAACAGGATGAGCCCTGCTGCGATGGCTAAAGTGAAGCCCGCTGCGCTGATGATAGCGAGGCGCCTGCCCTTTCTGGTCAACGTCTACCCCTTCAAACCAAGCTGCCTGACGAGTTCATCGATGCGCGCTGCAGCTTGCGCATCGCCTGCTAATTGGGCACGTGCGCTTGCGACGGCCGCCTCGGCCTCCTGGCGTTCACCCAATACGACGTAAGACCTAATCAGTTGCAGCCATCCCCGAAGGTCATGGCCGTTCTTCGCGAGCTTATCGGCGAGCCCTCCCACCATCCCGCGGATCGCGTCGCTCCGCAGCTCCGGAGGAAGCGCTGCGATGTCAGCCCGGGCGTGGCCGGCGTGGATGTCAGGAACGGCGGCAGCGAGGGTGACGTCCCCACCCGTGCGCCTCGATGCGATCGGCATGTCAGGCTGGCTGGGAGCGCCAACCTTGAGGTATGACGCGAGCGCGACGAGTGGCAGCACTAGGACGATCGCCAAGGCTGCAGCAGCGCGCCTCGGCTGCCAGCGCCGCGACGCGCGCAGCCGGCTCTCCGACGGCGAGTCGAGTGACGCGAGCAGCCGGCGTTCGATCTCGGCACGCGTCGCCACGGCATCCTCGGGCGCTACGAGTCCGCGGCGGACGTCATCATCCGCCTCGGCCAGAAGGCCGCGATAGAAATCCACGTCGGAATCGTGAGCGCCAAAGCTCTCGCACCGCTCAGAGAGCGACCGGGCCAGCGCCAGCACGACCGCGGACGTCATCATTGCAAAGACGGCCCACAGCACGTTTCAAGGCCTCCGTCCGTTTTCGCTACTGCGCAACGCACCACGTTGTCGGGCATCCGCTGTTCTTGAAAATCGGACTGCTTCTGGGTGTGCGCTTCCATGGTCCGATCGTTCACTCCTGAATAATGTAAGTAGGGCAGCTTGTAAGGCAGTCGTCATGGACGTTCTGCCTCGGCAATTGCGGCCATCAAGCCAGGTCGGCTTGCGTCCGAGATGCCACCAACCAGCTTGTAGGCGATTGTGCCATCGCCCTTGATCACATAGGTCTCGGGGACACCATAGACCCCGAAATCGATCCCCGTTCGGCCGGACCGGTCAGTGCCAACCTGCGCAAAAGGGTTCCCGTTGGCGGCGAGATAGGCTAGCGCGTTTCTGGGAACGTCCTTGTAGACGATGCCAGCAAGCTTCACCCCCTGTCGCTGCAACGTCCGGTCGCTGGCCAACGCCATCAGCGCCCCTTGCTCCTCCTGGCACTCGAGACACCATGACGCGAAGACGTTCACGATGGTCACGTGTCCCCTCCGCAGATCCGCGCTCGACAAGCCAGGTGGACCGGACGTCGAAAGCCCATCAAGTGGCTCCAGCGCAAACTGCGGTGCTGGCTTGCCGATTAGGGCCGAGCGCACGAGCGATGGGTCTCCGGCGCCGAGCCGCACCAAGAGTAATGCCGCAATTCCGAAGAAGACTAGAAGCGGGATAATCACCCACAGCCGGGCGAGCGCGCGTCGAGGGGCCGCGGCGCTCGATGGGAGGTGAATCGAGGCTGGAATTTTGCTCATGCGCGTTTGTTCGGATCCGAGTGATCAGGTAGCAGGCGTCGCAAGCTCCGGAGCTGAACGCGATAGTCGATGAGGACCGCCGCGATCATCCCGGCCAAAATGGTGCCCGTCACCAGAAAAGCCGCCGTGATGAATCCACCATGCAGCACGATGATCTGCTCAGGAGGCTACTTCGGCAACCAGCATGCGAGCCATCGCGGGTTCGCCCGCGGCCGCCAGCGTGATCGCAAGCCGCCGTACTCGGCGTCGCATGATCTCGTTACGGACCGCCATTACGTGGAGGGTTGCGAACAGAAGCGTGTATGCGAGCGCCATGACGATTAGTGGCCACAACATCGAGCCAGCAATCGCCGAACCCTCCATCCGGAGAACCGAAGCCGGTTGGTGGAGAGTATTCCACCAATCAACCGAGAACTTCACGATCGGAATGTTGATGAAGCCTACCAAGGTCATGATCGAAACCGCTCGTGCCGCCCTACTCGGGTCCTCGATCGTTTGCCAGAGCGCGATCAGACCGAGATAGATGAGAAACAGAACCAACATGGAGGTGAGCCGTGCGTCCCAGACCCAATATGTGCCCCACATGGGTTTGCCCCACAGGGAGCCTGTGACGAGGCAGATGAAAGTGAAAGCTGCGCCCAGCGGCGCAGCCGCCTTTTGAGTTGCATCGGCGAGTGGATGACGCCAAACTAGGGATCCGAGCGCAGACACTGCCATGAACGTGTAGGCAAGCATCGCTATCCAGGCGGCTGGGACGTGGACGTACATGATGCGCACCGTCTCGCCTTGCTGGTAGTCGGGTGGCGCGACGAACGTCCCAAATAGACCAAGCGCGAAGGCGAAGGCTGTCGAACCCCAAAGCAAAGGCACCAGCTTTGCGGCAAGACGCACGAAATTGCCGGGATTGCTGTAGGGGGTGAAGCTCAGCTTCAAATTTCCGATCTCCTCGAAGCCATCCTGCAGGTAGGGAATTCGCTCACTTCCGACTGCGGCTCGCGACGAAGGGCCGTGCCATTAGGGCGTCTGCAAGCCGATGAGTATTGCATCACACGGGAGACGATTTAGCCAATTATCGTCAGTTATCGTTTCGATGCCCACGCCAGAGGTCTCCACCGCGTGAAAAGGCAGATGATAAGACAATCATCGCGGCCGGTGCTCTCGACGCGGCTCGCCAGCAATCTGTCGGAAGGTCGTCGGCTGAGTCCGGAGGCTATCTGCATTGGTGGCAATCAGCGAGCAACTCCCTTCGCACGCGATGCGTACAGTCCCGTAGTCCCCGCAAGAATGCATGTCGAAGGGGGCACAGGACTAATCATTCACGAGCCCGGAGCCATCGACTGAAAGACTTCGTCGCGCAGATAGAAGTAGTGGAAGAGGGCCGCGGCTGCATGCACGCCGGCGACCCAGAGGATAGCGTTGCCGAGGGTGGTATGTATTTCCATGATCAGCTGCCCCAGTCCATGCGCCTTCGCGATCTGGGGGGCGATGTCGAATCCGGGAAGGGTGACGGGAATCCCCTCGAGCCAGGTACCGAGCACCGCCGTTGCTGGAATCGCGATGAGGAGCACATAAAGCGCGAACTGGACGAGTTTAGCGGCCGCCGCCCTCCATCGCGGTGTCCGCTGCTTCGCGGGCGCGCTGTCGATCAGCCGCCATAGCAGCCGCAGCACGACGACCATGAAGACCAGCACTCCGAGCGTCTCGTGAATCCTGCGGAGTCCGTCCGCGGCGGCGGAATAGAGCGAATAGCCGTCGCCCCTACTCAGCACATACGCGGCGAGAACCAGCACGACGGTCAGCCAATGGAGGGTCTGAGCGCCGGCGCCGTAGCGAGAGGAAGTGCTGCGCAAACCGATTATCAACTCCGATGCCCCGCCGCGGCGGTTGATGAACGGTGGCGACGCGTCGCCAGAGATTTGAGCGCTTGGCAGGTTGGCCGATTGCCTGCCTCGCTCGACTTTATCGTATAACAAACCCATTGCTCAGAGGTCCCCAATCGGTGTCCGAGCGTCCAGCACTCTTCATCCCAGACTGCAAGAGGGAGTCGCCGCGGCCACGGAGATTGGGTGGCATTCGCCAAAAGGCAACTGCCGGTTAGCTTCGTTCCGTCGTGCTCACAACCGAAGAAGCGGCGGAAGTCTTCGCCACTGAGTCATACGCCCCGGCGACGTCGCGGACCGGCATGCCGGACTTGGCCTGCTTCAATCGCGGACCGCCCCCACTCGCCGCCCCGCCCGCGCGACGCACGCCGGAACCTCGATTGGTCCAAGGGCGTCAACGAAATCTCCGCAGGTTCGGCTGGTGGCATTCCTCGCTACAGCGTCACGCGGCGGCGGCAATAACGATCGTCTATCGACTCTATGGCCAGAGGTGATTTCCGTCGCCGGCGTTGCAAGATCATTCTCGAAAACATCGTCGTACCAAAACTTTCAGTGTCGCCACCCAGACTCGATACCAGATTGTGAAGCCGGGAGGCTCGATGTGCAAAGCAACGAACTGGACAACGTCGCCGAGAAGACGGAGAGGCGGATGATGTCAGACAGCGCTGCGGCCATTCCACTTCGCACAGGCGCTCCGGATGACCGCGTTCTGGCGCGGGTGTTCGCCGCTTACGTGGCGTCGGCGGCAATCTGGCTCGTATTCAGCACAGCCGTGGGACTCCTAGTCAGCTTCAAATTCGCCTATCCCGATTTCGCGACCACGCCGGCGCTGTCGTTCGGACGGTTGCGTGCGATTCACACCAGCGGAACATTTTATGCGTGGGCGAGCCAGGCGCTGATCGGGCTTGCGCTGTTCGTCGCCGCGCGTAGTTCCGGCGCGAGGCTCTACAGCGAGCGCCTCGCATGGATCAGCCTTGCACTCCTTAATCTCGCCGCGGTACTGGGCACGGTCACACTCGATCTCGGCTTCACCTACGGCCAGGAGTATCGCGAATGGCTGTGGTGGATTCGCGTAATCCTTGGACTTGGCTTGATCACCGCGGTCTTGAATATGATCGCCACTGTCGAGCACCGGGAAGGCGAGCATATCTATATTTCCAACTGGTATACTATCGGGGGCACGCTGTGGACGATTGTCATGGTCGTGGTGTCGATGCTGCCGTGGTACCAGTTCGGACTGGGCCAGGTCGCGGTACAGGCCTTCTTCATGCATAACGCTGTCGGACTATGGTTCACACCCCTATCGCTTGGTGTGTCCTACTATGCGCTGCCGAAGCTCCTGAACCGTCCGATCTATTCGTATTCTCTCGGCGTCTTTGCATTCTGGACCAATCTCATCTTCTATCCGATCATCGGCGCTCATCATTTTGAATTCAGTCCACTACCATGGTGGCTGCAGACTACGGCCATCGTCTTCAGCGTGGCCATGCTGGTTCCGGTGCTGAGCGGCACCGCGAACTTCCTTCTCACCTTCCGGGGGACTCACGAATGGATATATCGCTCGCCCGCGATGTTCATCCTAGTCGGCGTTTACGGCTATCTACTGGGTTCAACGCAAGGCACACTCGAGGCATTCCGCTCGCTGCAGCAGCTCTGGCATCTGACCAATTACACCGTAGGGCACTCGCACCTGACGATGTATGGCTTCGTCACCTTCGCGATCTGGGGCGGGATCTATGCGCTGTTGCCGCGCGCCACCGGCAAGTATCCCTACAACCTGGCCATGGGCATCCATTTCTGGCTGTCTGCCGTCGGTGTTGTCATCTACGTTGCGGCGCTGTCGGCCGCCGGCACCATTCAGGGGCTCGATTGGTTTCGAGGACTCACCTTTATCCAGTCGGTCGAAGATGCCGCGCCATATTGGTTGTGGCGTTCCGTCGGCGGCTCGCTGATGTTCGCCGGCCATCTCGTCTTCGCTTTCAACGTCTGGACAATGACCTACGGTAGGTCCTACGCCGAGCTTGCCGCAGCCAAGACGGTGTCGGCATGAACAGGTCATTGGCAATTTCTGGCGGTTCAACGCTGATCTACGCTGGATTAGCGATTCTTATGGGCGTGCTGCCGGGGATCTGGCTATCGAAGGTACCTCCGACGCCGGGCCTTAAGCCACTCACGCCACTTGAGGCGCGAGGCCGTGATGTCTATGTCTCGGAAGGCTGCTTCTATTGCCATACCCAGCAAGTACGTCCGCTCTCCGGAGATAAACCCTTTGGCCGTCCGTCTGCGCCGGGCGATTATGCCTACCAGACCACTGAATTGCTGGGTTCGGAGCGCACCGGTCCCGACCTGAGCAATATCGGCACGCGGCAATCGAGCAGCATATGGCAGTACATCCATCTCTATCAGCCGCGCGCAGTGGTGCCGCAATCAATCATGCCGGCCTTTCCCTGGCTGTTCAGGGTTGTGGACAAATTACCTCCCGGAGAGAAAGCGGTGCCATTGCCGCCGCAGTTCGCGCCAGGCGGTGTCGTCGTCCCCAACGACGACGGCAAGGCGCTGGCGGCCTATCTGTTGTCGCTGAAGCAGCCCGCGCTCGTTCCGACGCAGTCCGGCGCCGCGCCTTTGGGTCCTTCGAGCGAACCCCTAGGGTTTGATGCCACCAAGGGCGCAGCATTGTTCGCCGACAACTGCGCATCCTGCCACGGCGCGGAAGGCAAGGGTGTGCCGGGAACGTTTCCGCCGCTCGCCGGAGATCCCATGGTTAACGCCGCAAATCCCACGGCTCACATTGGCGCGGTGCTGCACGGACTTAGCGGAAAGGTGATCAACGGTCAAAAATATGAAGCGCAGATGCCAGCGTTCGCCGATCAATTGGCTGATCAGCAGATCGCCGATATCATCAACCACGAGCGCTCCTCGTGGGGCAATCGTGGTGCCTTGATCAGCGCGGCTGATGTCGTCGCGGCCCGAGCCAACGAACCACTGCAGAAGCAGGCAACGTCGCCGGAACAGGTCTCGCCGGTAGCGGCCCCTGCACCGAGTTTCGATGCCGCGGAAGGATCGAAGCTCTTTGCCGACAACTGCGCCGCCTGTCACGGCGCCGAGGGTAAGGGCGTGCCGGGCACATTTCCGCCACTTGCGGGCGATCAGGTCGTTAATGCCACTGACCCTGCCGAACACATCACCACCGTGCTGCGCGGGCTTAGTGGCAAGGCGATCAACGGCCAGAAGTACGAGGTAGAGATGCCGCCGTTCGCCGACAGACTCTCTGATCAGCAGATAGCCGATATCATCAATCACGAGCGAACTTCATGGGGTAACCAAGGGCCGTTGGTGACGCCCGCCGACATCACGAAGCTCCGCGCCAACAAATAGGAGGCGATGATGACCGATACGATTACCGCCTGGATACTCTCGGCGCTTGGCTACCTGTGCACTGCGCCTGCGACCGCTGGTGGCGCCGGCGATCATAGTCTTGCCGGCCCACTTCTCGGCAACGTGCTGGTGGCGGGCGGGGCTGGGCTCGTGACCCTCAGCTGCATCGTGGCGGCGCTGTGGATGCTCATCGACCCCGGCGAACGGGATGCCAATCATCCAAAATATCGCGTCCTGCATGCCGACCGGTAGAGGAATGCAACACGTGTCCGACCCGCGCATCCGCATCTACCTCGACGAAGCGCCCGATCCCGTCACCGATCAGCGGCCACCGACAGAGATAGCGCTCGACACCAAGAGACTTGCCGACGGCGAGCACGGCCTCCGCATCGAGGCCCAGGACGCCACCGGCCAGGTCGGCGTCCGACGCCTTCGATTCCAGGTCCGTAACGGCCCCGGGATCACGGTCAGCGGGCTTGGCGATGGGGCGGTCGTTCACGGTACGCTGCGCTTCATGGTCAACGCGTTTGGAGCCGAAGAGCCGTTCGAGCCGCACCGGGCCGAATCGCCCTCGCCGATCCCCGTTTGGGTGTGGGTGCTGAGCCTGCTGATCGTTGCTTGGACCGCCTGGTATGTCGCAACGCTTTGGAACGTTCCAGCGGATTACGCGAAAACACCAACCTATTCCACGTCAATGCATCCATTCAAATAGCGCGCCCCGAGATCAAAGAGCTCAACGATGAGCTGGGGCTACTGACTCACCCGGATATCCGCGAGTCAAGACGAATATGCGCGTTCATGACACACTGCGTGGAGGTAATCAGAAGCGACGCGATCTGATCGAGGGCTATGGCTCTGACGACTGAGGGTTCTCTTGGGTAGCGTGGTCCCGCACATGATATTTCGATCATCGTTCCACTACCCTTATCGTTCCGTTCTGAACACACGTGGCGGCAGCTCACGTCCGGCGTTTCGGATCGCCCCTTCGACTCGAAAGGATGCATGGACGCATCGGCGCACTTGTATCCAAAGGCGCAAACTCCATTCTCGTCGAACCGGGACTCCTATTTCCTACTTCTCCGTTTCGGACGACAGTGAATTGATGAAATATGATCCGAGGGAAGATGCTCATGCAAAGACTACCGCACCGGAGTTCTGCCGTGCAGCTAAACGAGCAGGTGCCGATTTTATAGCTACTTGCGCAGCACCAGAAGTCGGCGAACCACTCAAGAAGCAAGAGGTTTGATCGTGGAAATTCGGGTCGGTACCAGGCGAAGTGATTTGGCCCGCTGGCAAGCCAATCACGTCGCCGATCTTATTCGTAGCGTCGAACCGGCCGCTGAGGTACGAACGGTCTTGATTAGTTCGGTTGGCGATAAAGATCGACGGTCGGGGTTTCAGCAGATTGGCGGCATCGGTGCATTCACGAACGAGAGTGAAGACACGCTTCTACGCAACGAAGTTGACCTGGTCGTTCATTCCCTCAAAGATCTTCCGACAAAATTGCAGCCCGGTTTGGTATTGGCAGCCGTTCCCAAAAGAGGGGATCCTCGCGACGCGATTTGCGGAGTTACACTAGATCAGCTACGACCGGGGCTGCGCGTCGGCACTGGATCAATTCGTCGCAAGGCTCAACTTCTCGCTCTATGCAATGGTCTGGATATTCGACCCATCCGAGGGAACGTTTCTCCAAGGCTGCGTAAGGCAAAGAACCGAGAGGGAATAGACGCGACTCTATTGGCAGCGGCGGGCTTGTCCCGGCTAGGGTTGCTGCATGAGGCCTCACAGATTTTAGACGCGCATGTTTTCCCGTACGCAGTCGGCCAAGGGGCTCTCGCGGTCGAAGCTCGCGAAGAGGATACGGCGCTCATAGCGCTGCTTCAAGAGATTGAAGATCGGCAATCGCGCGCCGAAGTGGATGCAGAGCGCGCATTAATGAGAAGTCTCGATGCGGGTTGCAGCCTACCCGTCGGGGTCTCTGCCACATGGCTCGCCGGCACATTAACACTTCGAGGACAGGTGACTCATCCGGACGGCCAAACGAAGATTGCCGATGAAAGCGTAGGTCTGGCCGATCAAGCCGATGCAATAGGCAGAAGTCTCGGGCACAAACTTCTTCAGCAAGGTGCGGAGGAGATATTGAAGGCTGCGCGCCGTACCGTGGAAGAGCAAAGGCCAATCTGAATCCGCTACCTAGCATGACGACTTTATGTTCTTGGGAAACCAGCATAGCTGGCAAACCGCCAGAACGCCGCATACGATTTCAGAGAAACGAGTTGCAAAGCCCGAACATGCCCCAACCGCCCGAAACCAAAGCTGTCGGGCGCGTTTGCCTGCCCAGCTCGAGCACTCGGCCGCAATTCGTGTCGGGCGCGTCAAGCTGCATCTCGGCTTAAGCGCATAGCAAACCTCTCGCAAGCCGGATGGGTTAAGGCCGCGCAGCGCTCGCGGGGCTCGGCGTCGATACGGCCGCCCGCGCCAGCACCCATGCGGGTCCCCTGCGCGGGCGTCCGGAGAATGCCATGTAGCGTTCGGGAAACGACCTGTGATGCGCTCGAAATCGGCAAACATGCGGTAGCGCCGTTCCTCGCGTAGGCGAGCAAGCACGGCGGAAAAGGAATGATCATAGGTTATAGAGCAAAATCTCCGTCCAGTTTGCGCTCAACGATTGGGACTTCCGATCCAAGGAGCCGCCGTGCCTGGGTCCGCTCAGGCGCCGTCCCTATCGGGCCTGAAGGGGACGGCCGGTCCTCGGGAGGGAAGAACCGGCCGCGGGGACCCACGGCGAAGGGACGGCGCGCCGGGGCCAAGCAGTTGGGAAGCTGTCTCCATCCGCTAGGAAAAATGGTATCCGACGAGGGATATCGATGCGAGTAAAGCAGTCCATATCTCGACAAATCGTGGCAAATGCATATCCCAGTGCATCGGCCACTTTCGCCATGAGAAGCGATCGCTTTCACCCTGAACTCCCTGCCGTCCTGTTCGCCGATCGCACGGCGCCACGCCAACAAGGCGCTCGGGCGAATGGTACTTCATCCGATGAGCGGGCTCCCATCAGGCTGGACTGCATCGAGACGTCAGCGAAGTCCGGAGGGGGTGACGGCCTGCTCGTGCCAATTTGCAGAAGAAGACAGACTGTGGAGCGCGGCAATGATCTTGATCACGAGCCCCAATGGCTCGCTGAGTTGCGGGGCGCCTGGTCCCGCAGCTCGCTGACGGGATCGAGGTTTCCCCCGACCAAGATGCGCGCTTTCATTGACCTTGCGGTGCCGAGGCTGAAGAGATGCCTTCGCGGTGCCCCAACTGCCTGCTTTCTAGGTGGGACCTTTGGCTCAAAGAATCGCCCGGACCATAGCGACCTCAATTCGGCTCACCGAGCACGAAAGTGAATGGCACAACGAAGAGCTCATCGCCCTGGTCGTCGCTGACATGCAGGACCCAGTCACGCCAATCCTCGAGGCTGCGCTCGCCGGTTAAGGATCGTACGACACGGGTCGCGTGATCGCGCGCCTCAGCAAGATCTTCCACCACGGTGCCGCGGCGATCGACGAACACCTTGTTCGTGTTCGAGCAGTGGAAATATACCTGGGTCATGTTCAACCTCCTTCACATCGCTGTGGAAGTGCCTGCGCATCTCCCCGGGGGCCTGGGGTCGCAGACAACGACAGGTGTTCTGTGGTTCCGTCCGGGCTGAGCTTGCTCAGGAACGCGGCCGTCGCGGCCGCGAAGCCGCCTCGACGGGCCGCCTGCCATGGGGGTTGGCAGATCCGGTGTAATAGCGCACCCGAGCCTGAGTAGACGGGCGCAGGCGGAGCCGCCGTGATCTCCATCAAGTGCACCCAAGGCTTCACGCCCGTATTGTGGAACAGTCCGACCGTCTCGCCATCGGCGAATGCTACTGTCGCACCGGTGGGTAGAATCATCGGAAAACCTCCAGTTCACGGTCGGGCATAGCTCCGCGCCAGCCGGTTATGATACTTGCACGCCGGCGCTCTGCGGCGCCTCTTCGAAAAGCTCCTGGCGCGAAGCGCCCCAGAGCAGAGCAGTCCCGACGACCGCCGAAAGAATCGACGCGGCGAACACGGCGATCTTGGCGGCCGAGAAGTCGGTGGCGCTTGGAAACGCCTGCCCGGCGATGAAGAGGGACATCGTGAAGCCAATGCCAGCGAGGGCTCCCGCCCCGGCCAACTGCCGCCACGTGTACTCCGCCGGCTTGACGCATATGCCCGCGCGCACTGCCGCGGCGGCCGCGAGGAAGACGCCGAGCGGTTTTCCTATGGCGAGGCCGGCGACGATCGCGGCCATCAGCCAGCCATGCCCAACGAGGACGCCCGGGTCGATCGTCACGTCCGCATTAGCCAGCGCGAAGATCGGAAGCACCGCGTAGCTCGACCGCGCGCCGGCGCGCCGTAGCAGCCGATCGGCGGGCGATTCAAGTCTGTCGTAGATCGCATCGAGCGCGTGCAGTGCCGGTGTGGAGGGGCCGTGCCTGAGCACCTCGCCCTCATGTCGGGCCTCGGAGGCGATGATGGTGCTCGCTTGCGTCATCAGGGCGGCCAAGTCAGCGGGCGGCCGCGTCGGAATGAACAGCGCAAGTACCGCGCCGGCCAGCGTAGCGTGGAGGCCGCCCATGTAGACGAAAGCCCACAACGCGACGCCCAACAGGAGGTAAGGTGAGAGAAGGTAGACCTTCGATCGGCTCAGCAGCGCCAGCGCAACCACAACAGCCGCGGCCGCGGCAAGATAGGCCGGATGGATCTCGCCAGAGTAGAACACGGCGACGACGACGATCGCACCGATGTCGTCGAAGATGGCCGCTGCGGTAAGGAAAATGCGTAGCTCGACGGGGACTCGGACGCCCATCACGGCGATCAAGGCAATCGCGAACGCGGTGTCGGTCGCCATCGGAATACCCCACCCGCGCGACCACGGCCCCGCAGGAATGACCAGCGCATACAGAAGCGCCGGCACGACCATGCCGCCGAGCGCAGCGGCAAGCGGAAGCGCGACGGAGCGGCGGCTCGCGAGGTGGCCAACTGTCATCTCGCGCTTCACTTCCAAGCCCACGACGAGGAAGAACACCGTCAGCAGGCCGTCATTGACCCAATGAAGGATGGACATCCGAAAGATTGCATTGCCTAGGCTCACGCCGAGCTCCTGGCGCCAGAGCGCCTCGAAGGCCGGGCTGATCGGCGAGTTCGTCAAGACGATCGCCGCCACGGTCGCGAGGACGAGCAAAAAGCCGGCGGACGGGCCCCAGCTCGCGAAGTCCAGGGTTGCCGTACGGACGCGGTGGCCGAGCGTGCCAAGCATCGCATCGACGAGAGAGCTCTCATCCCACGGCCCGTCGTAGCGCCGCCGGTTGATGTAGAAAGTCGGCGTGAATCTCACGCCGCTTGCGCGCGCGCTTGCGATGTCCGCCTCCACCCTCGCCCTCGCGCGCCGCATAGCGTCGCTGTCGCCGAGCACAAAGTCGGCGTTCACGCCGAGGTCGGCGGCCACCGCGAAGAGGTCGGCCTCTGTGAGCTGCATCGACCTCGTCATCAGCTTGATGTGCGCGGACCAGAACGCTTCGGGCGTCTGGGCAAGCTCGGCGAGCTCGGCGGCCCGAAACGAAAGGCTGTTGTCCGTGAGCGGCCTATGGCGGAAGGCGTAGCAGACGCGGTCGCCGAGTTGGTCGCGCGCTTGCGCAATGCGCTCGTTGGCAGCCCTGCAGTGCTGGCACGCGTAGCTGCCGTATTCGACGAGCGTGATCTCGGCGGCGGCGGGGCCGAGCACGTGGTCCTTCTCGTGGTCGACCGGACGGTCGAGGCGGCCGGGCGGGATCATGAGCTTCATCGCTGAACCGGTCTCCAGGCGCTCGCGCCCGCTACGACATCGGCGCAGCCCGACGCCGTGTTGACGACGTGGAATATTCTGCCGTTGAGTGACGGCGCGCACGCGATCTCCGTGCCGACGATACTGCTCTGTACCGCCGCATCGGCGACGCGCGGGAGAAAGAGGCGCACCAGCGTGCCGGCACCTCGCTCGCTCTCTATACCGATCGCACCGCCTCGCCCTTCGGCGAATCGCCGGACCTGGGCGAGTCCGAGGCCTGTGCCGCTGCCGGCGGCCTTTGTCGTGAAGTAAGGGGTGAACGCCTGCGACAGGACCTCCTCGGGCATGCCGACCCCGTCGTCGGCGACGATAATCTCGACGAATTCCCGTGCCGCGCTAGAGGAAGATTCGACGTTCCGCGCCGCGACGGTGATCACGCCGCCGTCCGGCATAGCATCGGCCGAGTTTCGGCAGAGGTTGAGCAAAGCGAAGTACAGCTCTTCCGGGTCGGCATTGAAGGCCCATAAGTCAGGGGCGATCTGGGTGCGGACCGCGATGTCCGGACGCAACGCCCGATCAAGCGGACCCGCTATCGCTGCAAGGCGACCGCCTGCGACAACCCCCTCGATGGACGTGGGACGCGGTCGCGCAGCGTCGAGGAGCTGTCGGCTAAGCAGCGCGCCTCGCGAGATTGCCTCCTGCATTTTGTCCACGATGGCCTCTGGCATCGCGCTCACCTTCGCCCGCCCGCCAGCGGCGACCACACCTCGCGCGTCGGACCGCGGACTGGCGCGGCACAAAATCCCCAGACTTCGCCGTCGGACCCGACGAGCGGGATCTCCACGCACCTCGCGATGAGGCCGCCACCGCCATCGCGCACGCGATCTGCCCTTGCGCTGAACGCACGCTGCACTCCAAGCGCGACGCCGGCACCATCCACGAGCACGACGATATCCTCTAGCGGCAGGCTTTCGACAGAGCCGGGGAATGAAACGCCAATTGTCTCTTTGATCTGCATGTCGGACTTCCTGGCCTGCGATCCTTCAACGGAACGCCGGCTTCGGCCCGATCACAAGAGCGGGCGACGATGGATCGAAGATTAAGTCCATGACGGTCGAAAGAAAAATCACACCTCGCCATGGAGTCGATAGCCGACCGTTATCGAAATGACTGATGGCGCCTGGAGCGCAGGGGCTGCGCGCCGCGTCTCTGCAAGGATTCGCCGAGCAGCAATGTTGGCCGATTGCCAGGCAACGAGCGCAGTGGTCCAGAACAGTTGGCGATGTCCCAACGAACGGTTGTCGTGGCGGGATCGCCCGAACTCCTCGGCGCACTCGGCGGCGACATGGTTACAGGCGATCTCGGGACGGCCATAGGCCGACAGGATGGTGTCAGCATGTCGATCAGCATGGCACGCGGCAAAGGCGGCATCATCGTCACGGCCACTTCACCTCTGGCGGCAGCGACGACAGGATCGAATCCACATTGCCGCCAGTCTTGAGCCCGAAAATGGTGCCGCGGTCGTAGAGCAGGTTGAACTCGACGTAGCGTCCTCGGCGGATCAACTGCTCCCCGCGATCGGCCTCGGTCCACGGCGCCGTAAAATTGCGCCGCACGATTTCTGGATAGATCTTCAAGAAGGCCCGGCCGACGTCCTGAGTGAAGGCGAAATCGGCCTCCCAGTCGCCGGAGTCCTGCCAGTCGTAGAAGATGCCACCGATGCCGCGCGCCTCTTTCCGGTGCGGCAGGAAGAAATATTCATCGCACCAGTTCTTGTACTTGTCGTAGTCGGCAACGCCGTTCGGCCCTGAGCACACCTCCTTCATCGCGGCGTGGAAGGCGAGCGTATCCGGATCGTCCTGCGTGCGCCGGCGGTCGAGCACGGGAGTGAGATCGGCGCCGCCGCCGAACCAGGCTTTGGTGGTGACGACGAAGCGCGTGTTCATGTGCACGGCCGGCACGTTCGGATTGCGCAGATGCGCGATCAGCGAGATGCCGGAGGCCCAGAAGCGCGGATCCTCGGATGCGCCCGGGATCTGAGCGCGAAATTCCGGCGCGAACTCGCCATGCACGGTCGAGCAGTGCACGCCGACCTTCTCGAACAGGCGGCCTTGCATGATCGACATCAGGCCGCCGCCGCCGGGCGCACCGCTGTGGTCGGTGCGCTGCCAGGGCGTGCGCACGAAACGGCCAGCCTCGCTCGGATAGAGCGCGGCCGGTGCGTCGTCCTCGAGCCGCTCGAGGCTTGCGCAGATGTCGTCGCGCAGCCGCTCGAACCAGGCGTGCGCACGCGCCTTGCGTTCATCGATCGCTGATACGTCCATGTGCCTGTCCTGTCTTGATGCCCGCTCATCTGATCCCGAGCGTCTTGTGCGTCTGCACGCTGAGCCGCCATTGCGTATAACGCAGGCAATAGTCGATGGCGCGCACCGTGTTCTCGCCGATCTCGGGCCCGTCCATCGGCTGCAGCGAGAAGTGCTCGAAGGCGAGGCCCTCGAAAGCATCCGGCATCGCCTTCTCCCGCGGATAGACCAGCTTAAGCTCGTGGCCGCGCCGCAGCACGAGCTCGGCGCCCGCTTTCGGGTTGACGCAGGTCCAGTCGAGTCCGTGCTGAGGCAGGATCGTGCCGTTGGTCTCGACGCCGATCTTGCACGATCCCGACGAACCCGCGTATCACCGCCAGCGCTGATTCAGCCAGGTGCCCTTCGGACCAAGCAATTCCAGAAAACTTGGCGATGCGCTACCCGACATAGGTGCAGTGGCGCCAAACACCGGCAAAGCAGTTGCCGCGGGCAGAAGTGAGCCCCGCAGAAGCCAGCCACCCGCGCCGTCACGATCAGATAACATTCGGGGTGATTGTGCGTGATGTGAACTCCTGTTCAGTAGCGCTTGACGTCCGCTGTGTGTCTTCGGCGATGCGGCCGTACGAACGTATGCAATCCCGACACGTCGCCGAGTGGTACCCGCGAGACCATCCCGTACGCGGAGTATCCGCGGCCATCGTTCGAATAGATGGAGAAGGCGGGTCCGCGGCTGCGGGCGCGGCGGGCTCTGAAACTTCCCATGCCACGCGTCGCAGGAGCGCGGAAAGAACGACCGTTACGCCCAGAAATTTGAGGCTGCTCATGTTATCCTCTTACGTGCACGCAACCCAAATACAGGCGACGATGGATCGAAGATTGAATCCATGATGATGGAAAGGAAAATTACCTCGCGCCATGGAGTTGATAGCCGACCGTTATCGAAACGACTGAGCGCCGCTGCAGGAGCTTTGCGCCGCGTTTATCCGCGAGGACTCGCCCGCGCACCACTGTTGCCGGTACTCTCGCGGCTATCTTGCCGGCTGCGCGGCGCTGCGGTCGGCTATCGGGATGGTAGCTCTACTAGCCGATTACACGGCAATACGGCTGGCGGCGCGAGCGCCGTCGTAAGCCGAAGCGACGGCGCCGCGGTCGCTGAAGACGGATCAATTGCTCGGTGACGAGTGCGTTGCGTGCGCTCTCTTCGTCGAGAAGTCGGGATGGAGTGCGGGCTCACACCGTGGCGGTTACCGCCGAGGGAAATCACCACTCTTCATCGAATCGATAGACAATCGTTATTGCCGCTCGCCGCGCGGCATCACGCCGTCGGGGCCTGAGCAACTTGCCTTGATTTTTGAATGGAAGTGAGGACTGTCGCCGCACAATTCCGCGCCGCTATGGAAACTATAAGTACCGGCCATTGGAAACTTTCGTCCCGCGCTGCGACCAATGAGAGTCACTGTCCCAGATTTCATCGAGTAACGCCCAGGGCAAGCGTTTCAGCCGATACGAACAGGAGACCCTGATGTCCGACTCCTATCCGCTCCCTACTGAACCCGAAGGCAGTGTCACATCGCTGCTCGAGCGATTTCACTCCGGCAAGGTCAGCGCGATGATGGCATTGTATGACCCAGAGGCCGTGTTCATCGCAAATGACGGACGAACCATCACTGATCACACCGAGATCGCCGCCCGACTCGAGCGCGATCTCAGGCATGGTCTGCCGCTGAAGGCCAAGGCGCGCCATGTGTTCGTTCCCGGCGATATCGCTCAGATCGTGCAGGACTGGTTAATTGATGGCACAGATCCCAACGGCAAACACATGCATCTTGGAGGCTCGGCGAGCGATGTCGTGCGCCGCGGCGCGGATGGACGATGGCGGTACCTGATCGACAATAACCAAGGGACGGCGGTGCGATAGCCCCGCCTGACATATGTGAGCCACAGCACCTCTCAGTGTCGCCTTCAGCTTGGCGTCGACGATCACCGCCGCCTAGTGAAACCAACTAGTCGGAGATTTTGGATCTGTGCGCACGAATTCTCCGGAAAACGACGAATGCGCGGCTCGATGCAAAACTTGGCACCAGTAATCAACCGGGCGCACCGGGGCGCAACGCCCCGGCTGGCATTCTTATCTGCGGTATTTTCCCTGGTGGTCTCGTTTTCCGCGGCGGCCGCTCCAATCCCCCTTTACAACATCTACCCGGCAGGTGACGAGTTCAAAAACGCCGGCATCTCGATGGCCATCGTCGCCTACGCAGTCGGCACCATCGCCGCAATGTTGGTGCTGGGACGGCTGTCCAATCATCTGAGCCGGAGACTCACTGCGATCACCAGCCTCAGCCTTCTGCTGCTGGGCTGTCTGTTGCTGCTGAATGTGCACGATATCGGCACCCTACTGGCCGGTCGGCTCATCGTGGGCATCGGTACCGGGCTGGCCGGCAGCAGCCTGACCTCCTACATCGTCGATGCCGCACCCAGCAGACCAGAATGGCTAGCGTCTTTCGTCTCCAGCCAAGGACCGATGCTCGGCGTCGCTGTCGGTGCCGTCGCCTCCGGCGCCTTGGTCCGGTTCGGCCCCTGGGCACGCGACCTCATCTACCTCGTTTGCGTCTGCTTCCTATTACCTTCTGCTGCACTCGACGTCATCAGTCCGGAAACAGCAACTCCGACGCCGGGCGCTTGGCGATCGCTGCTTCCCAGAGTCAGCGTACCAGCTCGGGTCAGGCATCTGCTCCCTGTCGCGGCGGCGGTGTTCCTAGCCACCTGGGCGAGCGGGGGCTTCTATCAACCGTTCATGCCTGTGCTTGTCGAGGATCAACTCCACACGAGGAGCCCGTTGATCCTCGGACTGGTGTTCGCCGCCTATATGATCCCCAGCGTCCTCGGCGCCCCCATCGGCGGGCGGTTCACATCCGCGGTAGCCCAACGCGTCGGTATGATCACCTTCCGGGCCGGAATGATCGGCATCAGCATTGCGATCGCCGCCAGCACGCTGATGTTGTTCATCATCGCAACCATAGTCGCCGGCGCCGGCCAAGGCATCGCCATCAGCGCCGCCACACGCGGCCTGCTGCACGGCAGCACCCTGGCCGAACGGCCACCCATCTTCAGCGCGATCTACCTTCTCTGCTACAGCGGCGCCGCCTTCCCCAGCCTCATCTCCGGCCAACTTTCCAACACGTTCTCGCTACCGCAGATCGCGCTCGGATACGGCGGGCTCGCCGTCGTCGCCACCCTGTTCACTGTTCTCGGTGCACGCAATCCGCAAACCGACACGACGGGGAACAGCACGTGCGACAGCTCGAACGCTACCGGTTCACCAATACAGGGAACAGTGTCGTGAGGATCGTCGCTGTCTTGGGCGTCGCTTTATCCGGATGGAAGCGCAGATTATCGCCGGAACATATCCAGCAAAGAGACAAATGACCGAGGAGGCAATTCCCATGAAAGCGATCGTTGTGACGGACCAGGCTGGGGGAACGGCCGGGATGAAGCTGGTGGAGCGACCCGAGCCGCAGGCAGCGATAAACGACGTCGTCGTTCAGGTTCATGCGTCCGGATTCACCTCGGGTGAGCTGACGTGGCCTTCGACCTGGACCGATCGGCTCGACCGTGACCGGTCGCCGACGATTCCCGGCCAGGAGCTGGCGGGTGTTGTCACCGCTCTCGGCTATGGCACGACCGGACTGTCGGTGGGACAACGAGTGTTCGGTCTCTCTGACTCGTACCGCAGCGGCACCTTGGCGGAGTATGTGGCCGTGGAGGCACGCAACCTCGCGCCGCTTCCGGGCGACGTCGACTTCTCAGTGGGTGCGGCCGTGGCGATGCCCGGCTTGACCGCGTGGCAGGGACTGTTCGTGCACGGCCGCCTTCAGGCGGGGCAGAGCGTTCTCGTGCACGGCGCGGCCGGCGCAGTCGGCTCGATGGTGACGCAACTCGCACGTGAGGCCGGCGCCTACGTTATCGGCACCGGACGCGCTGCCGACCATCAGAAGGCGCTCGACTTCGGCGCGCAGGAGTTCGTCGACCTCGAGAACGACGTTCTCGAAGACGTCGGCGGAGTCCATCTGGTTTTCGACGTCATCGGCGGCGACATCGGGAAGCGGTCCGCCGACCTGATTCGAACCGGAGGAACGCTGGTAACTATCGCCGGGCCGACCGAGGCGCGGCCCGCCGACGGCTTGGCGATCGACTTTGTTCTGGTGTCCGATCGCGCCCAACTGAGTGAGATCGTCAAGCGGGTACGGGACGGACGACTGCGTACAAATATCGGCAACATCGCGACCCTCGACGAGGCCGTCGCCGCTTTCAATCCGACAAGGCGGATCAGCGGGAAGACGATCATCCGAGTTCGTCCGTGAAGAAACAGCGAAGGCGCAGGCGGTAGTCGCACAGATCCACCAGGCGCTTGCGGCCCAAGTTTCGTGAGGCCGCATGATGAGGCGGTTCGATGAGCGACTGATGCAGCGACGCCGAGGGGATCCACAGGGTGCCCCCTGCCTATCGCAAACAAGCGTGTACCGCGGCCGTATCGCTGCCTGCTTTTTTGGATGCGCCTGCGGGCCAGCTCAACGCGCATCCAAGTGGAGGATTCGGCGATGTCCCGGCCCAGCTCGGCCCATTCATCTAGGAGGAAGAACGTGACAATAGATCATCCAATTTTTACGCGCTGGCCGGCGCAGTACCCCGATCGGCTGCAACTCTTTTCTACGCCCACGCCCAATGGGGTGAAGGTCGGCATCATGCTTGAGGAAACGAGCTTTGCTTACGAGTCGCACCGGATCGACATCATGGCGAACGAAGCCCGCGACCCGGCCTTTCTCGCACTCAACCCCAACGGAAAGATTCCCGCAATCTACGACCCTGATGGGCCGAGCGGCACGCCGCTCGCGTTGTTCGAATCGGGCGCGATCCTCCTCTACCTCGCCGACAAGACCGGACAATTCATCTCGGCCGATCCAAACACCCGTTATGAAACGATCCAGTGGGTGATGTGGCAGATGGGCGGAGTCGGGCCGATGTTCGGCCAGGTCGGCTTCTTCAACAAATTCGCCGGTAAGGCTTATGAGGACAAGCGCCCGCGCGACCGCTACGCAGCCGAATCAGCGCGGCTGCTCGGTGTCCTCGACGAACGGCTCGCGGACCGCGACTGGGTGATGGGCGCTGACTACAGCATCGCCGATATTTCGCTGCTCGGCCGGGTGCGCAACCTGATCGGCTTTTACGAAGCACGCGATCTCGTCGGCTTCAACCGCTTTCTCCATGTGCAGGCGTGGCTCGACCGCGGCCTCGCGCGTCCGGCGGTGCAGCGCGGACTCGAAGTGACGGCACTGACCGAGGAGAGTAGATTATGAAGAGCATCCTCCATATTGATTGCAGCCCGCGCCCGGAGTCGCACAGCCGCCAGCTTTCGGGGGCGATCGTCAAAAAGATCCTAGAGGTCGCACCTGGCGCGAGCATCAGCCGGCGAGATTTTGCGGCTGCCCGTTTGCCGCACGCCGCGCCCGACTATGCGAGTACCCTGTCGTCGCCAGCCACGTTGGCGGCCCCGCTGAAGGGGTCGCTGGATCTTTCCGAAATGCTCATTGAGGAAGTCGAGGCGGCCGTGATCGTCCGGTGTTCATCGGCATCGCTTCCGGTGGTGTCTTCACCGGCGACCGGGCCAACCAGCCCGATTTTCTCACGCCGTACCTTGCGGCTGTGCTGGGCTCCATTGGGCTGAAAACCCTGCAATTCCTCCCCGTACAGGCCACCGCGTTTCTCGGGGGTGACAAGGCCACATCAGCGAGGGAGAAAGCGCTCGCGGCGATCGACCTGACGGTCATAGCGGAAGTCCCCTGTCCCGCGACTGTCGAAGGAGAGTGAAGCATAATGATAGTCAAAGAAGTCATGGCCGGCGCTCAGGTGGTGATCGACGTCTCTCGCTGATGTGACCGCCTGGCGCGCCGCCAACGGCGAATACCGCGCTCCGCTCTGAAAAACTGATCATGACTGCTTTGCTCGGACTCGGTCGCGCTCATCTCATCCCATCCTGGCGGATTTTCCTCAAGGCCTACCCGGATCGAGGCAAATTTGCTCCTCGCCATCGCGCGCAGAGTCTTTTTAGGAGCAAAACGACCTAGGGCTCCTAAGCTCCCCTGCCATCCTTTTTACCGAACACACAGCGCCATGCCGCAAGGCGCTCGCTCGGATGCTGATTCATCCAGTCGGCGAGCTGCGGTGCGCCCATCAGGCAGGATTGCATCGAGACGTCAGCGAAGTTCGAGGTGGTGACGGTCTGCTCGTGGCAATTTGCTGGAGAAGACAAACTGCAGAGCACGGCGATGATCGCGATCATGATAGAACTCCATCGCTGCGATCGACTTCTGCACCGATGAGCATATGGCTTGCGGATACATCGTCCGGTTGCTCGCGGACAGATGGCGGAAAGACACTGTCGTAGATCGCTCGGGCTTCTCGAATAAGCCGAGTTCGCTCCCGCTCGGACTTTGGAGCAAATCGAATAACCTCACCCATGCTTCACTCCTCTTATACTAAGAAAATCTTCCATCTGGTCATGTCTCCTTGACATCGACGTCGAAGCCCCGCGCAGTAACGAGGGGACAAACAACTGGTGAAGGGGTCGGATGATGTAAGGCACCGTGGTTTAGTTCGGTCGAGTTAGTAGGCCATGGTGCTGCTTTCCACCGGGCGATCGGAGCGATCGGCGTAGATATAGAGCGGGCGCGCCGTCCCCCCGATTACCTCGCGGGAGATCACTACTTCCTCCACACCTTCCAGGCCCGGCAGGTCGAACATGGTCTCGAGCAGGATCGCCTCGAGGATCGAGCGCAGACCGCGCGCGCCGGTCTTGCGCTCGATCGCCTTGCGGGCGACCGCGCCAAGCGCCTCATCGGCGAAGGTCAGCTCGATGTTCTCCATCTCGAACAGGCGCTGGTACTGCTTCACCAGCGCGTTCTTCGGGTCGGTCAGGATCTTCTTCAGCGAGGTCTCGTCGAGGTCCTCGAGCGTCGCCACGACGGGCAGACGGCCGACGAACTCGGGGATGAGGCCGTACTTCAGGAGGTCCTCGGGCTCGACGTGACGGAAGATCTCGCCGGTACGGCGGTCCTCCGGCGCGAGCACCGATGCACCGAAGCCGATCGAGGTCGAACGTCCCCGGGCGGAGATGATCTTCTCGAGCCCCGAGAAGGCGCCGCCGCAGATGAACAGGATGTTGGTGGTATCCACCTGCAGGAACTCCTGCTGCGGATGCTTGCG
>NZ_JAFCJM010000059.1 GCF_018130955.1 Bradyrhizobium liaoningense | reverse complement strand
TGCAAATCACCCCGTGCCTTCACTTCCACGGAATCACAGGTCATTATTGCCGTCGAGAACAGTTTTTCAGCAGCCTGTTAGGTTGAACACGCGTCGGAACGGATGGACGACGATGCCCTGATACAGTGCCGGCCGGCTGCCTTCTAGACTAGGCTTCCAGTGCTTCCGATTTAATTTGATAGCCCTGCGGGCCTGGGTCGGTGGCTTCGAAGAATAATGTCGATTATTTATTCTCATGAGCCTTCCCGGTTTCTGCTGTGGTTTCGGAGTCCGCTATCCCCGTAGTTTTACGGAGATTTCTCTACCGTCTGTGGGGGCTCTCGGCTTGCCGGATCAAAATTAAATACACATAGAAAGGTTAATTTGAAAACAATTATACATTTAATATTGACTAGGATTGATATTTAATTAAGAGTTTACGGCGTGGCGGGTCGGGTCATCGCGTCCGCAGCCGCTGGAAGTTGCCGAGGTGCCTGCAAATTCATCTTGAAAGAAGGGATATCTCCTATGTTGAAGTATTACATCCAGACCAAGGAAGCGTTGAAGCGTTTGCGCGCCGACCAGGATGGTGTGGTGTCGTTCGAGTACATCATCGTCGCGGTTTGTATCATTGGCGCAGTGTCGGCGGTGTTCGGTGTTGGAGCTGGTGGTGCGATCGGGACGGCGCTGACGGGCGGGATCACTGCTATTACGACCGCTTTCACCGCGGCAGTTTGATACTGCCATCTGAGAGGGGGACATCGGAACGTGTCTCCCTCTTGAATGTGCTCCTTACATTTTAGTGTGCCTTCCACCTCTTTGAGGCATGCATTTCTATGGGCTGGGTTTCTTACATCGCCTCGATACTGGCAATCCTGTTGTTGCTGTATGTCGCAACGATCGACGTCGCGACGCGCTTGATCCGAAATGACATCTGTCTGGTGCTGGCGCTCCTCGGGATCGCTGGTCAACTTGCTAGCCCGATGCAGCTTGTCGAATCCCTGATTGCCACGACGATCCTGTTCTTGCTGCTGTTCGCGATCTATCAGCGCGGATGGATTGGCGGTGGCGACGTCAAGTTGCTGGTTGCTCTGTCGATTGGTTTGTCGCTGACAGGCGTGATTCAATTGTTGACGATAACGTCGTTGGCCGGCGGCGTTCTTGCCCTGGTGCATCTGATGATGCGCGTCCTGCCATATCCGAAGCTAGCGCCAGGCGGCTCGTCGCTCGCACGCCGCGTCTACTCGATCGAGCGGTGGCGCCACGTGCGACACGCCCCCCTACCTTTCGGCGTGGCCATAGCGTGCGGTGGCATTTGGGCCATCTTGAGCAAAGGATTTTGACATGTCATCCGCGTTGCGTCTCTCAATCATCTTTGTACTGTTGCTCGCAACCACTGCGCTCGGGCTGATTGCCTACAACATGAACCTGCCGAAACAGGTTCCGGTAACGGTCACGGAGCGGGGGCCGGCGCCTCCTTCGACTGTCGGGTATTTTGTTGCGGCACGTCCGCTATCGAAAGGTACATTGGCCCGCGAAGAAGATTTCGCAGTACGCTCGGTGCCGCCTGAACGTCTTCCAGCAGGGGCGATTCTTGAAACGCCCGACTCGAAGGTCGGACTTCCCGGCTCTCTGGTTCGAAAGTTCGTCGAGGCTGGCAGTCCGATCACCTTGCAGGACGTGTTGCGGCCGCGAGATCGGGGTTTCCTGGCCAGCGTCCTGGCACCGGATAGCCGTGCAATCAGCATCAGAGTGGACGAGGAGTCTGGCGTCGCGGGGCTGATCAGGCCGGGTGATTACGTTGATGTCTTATTGACCCAAGTGTTCGAGAAGGCTGATCCCGCGCGGCGGGCCCTGAGCGAAACCGTTCTGGGAAATGTTCGAGTCATTGCGATTGACCAGGAGATTGCGCAAGGCGGGCGAACCATAACCTCGGTGGTCGGCAAGCAAGCGCAAACTGTGTCGTTGGAGCTTGCGCCAGACCAGGTCAAGAAGATCACGGTCGCAAAGCAGATGGGAACGCTCTCCCTGGCCGTCCGGGCAGCAGTCGAGCAGTGGGATACGGCGGACACTGGCGCCATGTCCAGTTGCGATGTGTCGCCGGAGATTGCGCGCCAGAATGCAATTGCCGGCCGGACTGCGGCGATCGTCGTTCATGCTGGTGGTCAGGTCAAGCAATACTCGGTCAGGAAACAGGACTCAGGCGGCGCGGACTCGATGGTCAACTGCGATGGGTCGGAAGTTTCCCGCCGGGGTACTACGATGGTGGTTCAGGCAGGCAAGTTGCTGGAGAAACGTTGATGAGCGTTAACATTGCAGTCGTCAGTTCGCCTGAAGAAACGACATCCGTTGTAGCGCGCAACCGGATCGTCTGTTTCGTAAATGACGAGCTCAGTGCTGCGGCTCTGCGCAAGGGCCTCGAGGGCAGCAACATATCGATCAAGCGCGGCACGATCCGCAATGCCATACGGATGCTCGAGACCGACACCGACTTATTCGCGTTGGTGACGGACATCAGTGGAATCGATGATCCCTTCACCGAACTGGAAAGGCTGGCCGGCCTCTGCCCCCCCGATGTGCGGGTGGCTCTGATCGGTGAGAGCAGGGAGATCACCTTCTACCGCGCGCTTATGGAACTCGGCTTGACCGAGTACCTGCCGAGGCCGATCACGCGGGACATGGTGCTGGATCAGCTGCGCCCGAAGCTGCTTGGCGATGTGGCGCCGGGGCCGACCGACCGCGGCGGGCATGTGGTCTCGATCTGCGGTGCGCAGGGCGGTGCCGGCGCAACGAGTATCGCCATCAATCTCGCACTGCAGCTGGCCGAGACCACCAAGGCCAAGGTCGCGCTGCTCGACCTTCATCTGCAAGGCGGCGAAACAGCTGTCATGTTGGGTGTTCAGCCTGGACCGGGGCTACGCATCGCACTGGAGAACCCGATGCGGGCGGACACGTTATTCCTTGAGCGCGCGGCAATTGAGGTCAACGAGCGGGTTTGCCTGATTTCTGCCGATGAGGAACTGGATGCGCAGCTCGACATCACCGAAGCGGGCGTGAGGCACGTGCTGGGTCTATTGCGTCAGCGGTTCAACTACATCGTTGTCGATGTACCGGTACCGTTTCCGCCATCCATCCATCCGGTGATCACTCTTTCTCGTCACGTGCTGGTTCTGCTGGAAGCCGAGGTGACCGGACTTCGCAATGCCCATGCAGTGCGCACTGCTGTCACCAACATCGCCGGCAAGGATCGGGTCTTTACACTGCTCAACCGTGCCAATCGCCCCGGCGGCCTTCCCAGGGCCGCGGTTGTCAAGGCATTGGGCGCAGAACCAGACATGGTGGTACCCGATCTCGGCAAGGGGATGACCCAGGCGGTCAATCTCGGAATTCCAGCGCTGAAGCACGTGTCAGGACTGCGACGTCACCTCGCCCCGATCGTACGGGAGATCACGGGGCTCGGCGTCGAGCCGAAGGGACGGCTGAGGAGGCTGCTCGGATTATGAAGACCTTCGGTAGGCGCGACGACGATACGCCAACTCATTTGCCGGCATTGACGCCATTGCCTGCGTCGCCGCCGAGCCTGCCTGCAGCTGCGCCCAGGCACGAACCTTCGCCTCAGCGGCCCCTGGTGCCAGCCTCGCTCCGCGAGCGAGTGATCGAGCAGATTGAGCCGTCGGTTGCCGCGACCGTTTCGCGCGATGTCCTTCGGCGGCAGATCGAGGAAATCATTCACGGAATCGCCAACGAGGAACGGCTCGAACTGTCAGGTCGCGAGCAGCTTCAGCTGGCGGACGAGATTGCGGACGACATGACCGGCTACGGGCCGCTGCGTCCGCTTCTGCTGGATCAATCGATCAACGACATCATGATCAACGGACCGAGCAACGTTTATGTCGAACGAGCCGGCAAGCTCGAGCGGATCGCTGTGCGATTCCGCGACAATGATCACATTGCATCGGTGGCGCAGAAAATCGCCGCGCAAGTTGGGCGGCGCGTTGACGAGTCCAGTCCGATGGTGGATTGCCGCTTGCCCGATGGCAGCCGGGTCAACATCATTTTTCCGCCGCTGGCGATCCATAGCCCTTGCATTTCGATCCGAAAATTTCCAAGCCGCCGTTTGGACATCGCCGGGATGGTCGGAAACGGCTCAATGACTGCACCCATTGGACAATTGCTGGAGATTGCTGCCCGGTGTCGGCTCAATGTTCTGGTCTCCGGCGGCACCGGGTCCGGCAAGACGACGCTGCTCAACGCCATGAGCCAGTTCATCGATCACAGCGAACGCGTCGTCACCATCGAGGATGCGGCAGAGTTGCAGCTTCAGCAGCCGCACGTGATCAGCCTGGAGACCCGGCCTCCCAGCCTCGAAGGCACGGGGCAGGTGACACAACGCGATCTCTTGTGGAATGCCCTGCGCATGCGTCCTGACCGGATCGTCGTGGGCGAGGTGCGCGGGGCTGAAGCGTTTGACATGCTGCAAGCAATGAACACCGGCCATGATGGTTCGATCTCCACTGTCCATGCCAATAGCGCCCGCGATGCCCTGACCCGCATCGAGAACATGGTGCAGATGGGACAGGTGAATCTGCCGTCGCGAGCCATTCGCGCTCAGATCGTCGCTGCGCTGGATCTCATCGTGCAAGTCGAGCGCATGCGCGATGGACAACGTCGCATTATCCAGATCAGCGAGGTGATGGGGCTGGAAGGGGACGTGATCACCACCAATGACATCGCAGCCTTCGAGTACCAGGAGGAGGATGAGCATGGGCGGATATCGGGCACCTACAGGTGCACCCTTGTAGTCCCGAAATTCAAAAGCCGTCTGGTCTATTTCGGGCTTGACCGCGCTTGGGCCGAGGCCATGAGGCAAATATGATACCCGACTCCGCGATCGTCGCCGTTCTGGTGCTCGCGATGTGCGCAGCACTCAATTCGTTGTGGCTCGACCGCGGGGAGCGGCGCATGCATCGCCAGCTGGCGGTAGCTCTACCGGCTTCCCATCCGGCCAGCCTGCCATCCATTCGCCGGTCGGAGACCGCGTCACGGTCTCTGCTTCTTCACCGCTTTGCCAACTACAGGCCCGAGATGGTTCACGCCTTCCATCCGGCGTATGTGCTACTGGCGTCCGCCATTACAGCAGCTGCAATCTTCTATGCCAATCACCTGCTGGGATTTTCCATCCTCTACGGCTCTGTCGCGGCTGCAATTGCCGCCATAGTGGTCGTGCGAGGCCTGTTCGGATGGCAGCAACGTCGCTTCGCCAGTCAGCTTTTTCGGCAGCTGCCTGACGCGATCCAGCTGGTAACAAGTACGGTTCGATCGGGTCTTCCCGTGCACGAAGCATTTCGCACCATTGCGCGCGAGATGCCGCAACCAACGGCCGGGCAGTTTGCCATCGTATGCAGCGAAGTGAATCTGGGCAGGCCTCCAGAGGAAGCCGTCGAGGCCGTCTATCTGCGAACGCAAGTGGCAGAGTATGCGATGTTTGCAGTGACACTTGCAGTTCAGTTGAAGTCAGGCGGCAGCTTGGCCGAAACCTTGCAGACCCTGGGCGACACAGTGAGTCAGCGTGTTGCGCTGGCTGCTCGCGCCAAGGCGCTGGCGGGAGAAGTGATTTTCTCCTCGCGGGCACTTACGATCTCGCCCTTGATTGCCGGAGCGCTGCTATACGCGGCCAATCCGATGAATGTCGATCTGTTGTTCTCTGATCCGACTGGAAACAAGCTCCTGGCTTACGCCATAGCCTCAGTTCTGATCGGTCACTTCGTGATAAGTTGGATGGTCAGACGGGAAACAGAACTATGACTTTCGGTCTCAGTCTGGTGGCCCTCGCAGTAGCAGCCGGGACTGCGACCTGCTTGTTGATCATCCGCGAAATGCACGTTCGTGCATTGGACACGCGGGTGTCAAACGCCGTGATGGGTATCCCTTACCGGTCGGCACCTTTCAAAGACGTGACCAGTTGGTTTTCATGGCTCGGCATGCGGTATCGGCGCTTCTACGCCGAGGAAAATCTGGAACAATTGCGAACGATCCTTCATTCGTCAGGCTTCAATCATCATCGCACCTTGCCGATTTGGATCGGCATCAAGGTGGTCAGCATGTTCTTGTTTCCGGCGATTGCGCTGCTTCTTGCGCAGCTTTCGGGAAGAGCGCCTGCCGACGTGCTGGTCTTCACGCTCCTTGGCGTGGTGATCGGAATTATGGGGCCGCGATTGATTCTGTCGGTCATGAAGCGGCGTTTTGATGCCGCCATTCGGCTCGGCACGCCGGATATGATCGATTTGCTCGTCGTGTGCAGCGAAGCGGGAATGGGCATGGAGAGCGGGCTGGGACGTGTGGCGGACGAAATGAAGGAGACCAATCCGGCCATGGCCTGGGTACTGCACCGTCTCCTTGATGATCTCCGGATACTACCTAATCGCATCGACGCATTCGAGAATTTGGCATCGACCTCAGATGGTCTTCGTCGGTTCGGCACCATGATCAGCCAGAGCCTGCAATACGGAACGCCGTTGAGCCAGGCACTACGCAGTATCGCGATTGATCTGCGTCGGGAACGTATTACCAAGCTCGAAGAAAGAGCGCACAAGCTAGGCGCCAAGCTGACCATCCCGATGGTGCTGTTCCTGCTTCCAGCCATGTTCGTCATCATGGGAGGAAGTCCCGTTCTGCACCTCGTGCGTTCGTTCGCCAGCTTCGGAAAGTAGCCATGAGCACGATCGCGCTTTCGAAATACTGTTCTTACGATCGGATCATGCAGGTGTTTGGCAGCATGTGGTTCTTGTTGCTGGCTCTTTGCGTGGCCATCAAAATTGGGGCATCGCCTGCCGATCCCTGGCCGTCGCTTCTGTCGGGCTTTTGCCTTGCCATTTTCTACATGCTCCTTGCGCTGTTGATCATGACGAGGTCTCCGGCAAAGGCGCACGCAGACGGCTTGCTTCCAAGGATAGCGGCGTTCGTGGGCAGCTATTTGCCGTGGACGATCAGCTTCCTGGGCAAAACCGACGAAACGCTGCCAAACCTGGCATCAACAGCCTGCGTGCTGGTCGGCACGATCATGATGCTTGTCACCATCCGACATCTGGGCCGGTCGTTCAGTCTGGTACCACAGGCGCGTTCGGTGGTGCAGACCGGTCCGTATCGATGGATCAAGCACCCGCTCTATGTCGCAGAAGAGATCGTGGTCCTGGGCGTCGTGCTGCAATACCTGACACCGGTTACGGTGCTCGTACTGGTCCTGCATGTGGCCATCCAGGTATGCAGAATCCTTTACGAAGAAGACCTGCTTCGGCGCAATTGTCCTGAGTATTCCAGCTACGAAGCAACACGCTGGAGAGTGGTCCCTTATGTTTGGTGAGCGGCTATGCGTGGCCGGATTGTCATGGAGATGATTCAAATCGCCACTGCTGGGACTGCGCGATCGGAAGCGGTAGGCCTCGGTCGAGGCAGGTGCGCGTCTTGCAAAAAGTGTTTCATCGCGGATCAGCGCGGCGCCGTCGCGTTCGAGACAGTATTCGTTTACATTTTCTTGGTGACGTTCCTGCTGATGCCGCTCGCCGACGTAGCCGCCGCAGGCTTCCGGTTCATCTCTGCGTGGTCGGCTTTGCGCTCTTTCGGGCAGTATATTCAATACAAAAATCCGCCCGATCCGGCGAATCCGGGGGCCTGGGTGTCAGCGCTACAGACAACGGTCGCGGGACATACCATCGGCAACATTCAAGTTATGTGCGGAAGCACTGCCTGCAACTCCGGCAACCTTGGTTTGACTCCCAAGTACTTTACATTTTCGACAACTGTCACTTTGGCCCCGATTGTGTTGACGTCGGTGCTGTGTCCCAACAGTTGCACGTACACATTGCCCTACTCTGAACGCTTCCAGTAGGTGTTTCCATGCGTGATCTGCTCCGTTCCCAACGAGGCTCGGCCGCATTCGCAACAGTCATCGCGCTCGTGCCGCTCATCGGCGTGGTCGCACTCGGGGCGGAGGCAGGATCCTGGTACGTTACCAAGCAACACGCGCAGAATGCCGCCGACGCGGCGGCCTACTCGGGCGCGTTGCGGCTTGCGTGCACGAATGCCGGTGCGGTCTGCGACACATCTGTGGATTATCACGGCAAGGAATTCGCGGCACAGAACGCGTTCTGCAACGCCGGCGACACCGCCTATCCAGGCACCAACTGTGCGACCAGCCTTCCGGCCGGAATCTCGCGCGCCGTGCAGATCGATATCGGCAGCTACAGCGCGGGTGCGTTCACAACGCCGCCTCCAGGAGGAGGCGGCAACGCCGTTCGCGCCAGGGTCAGTCAGCAACAGCCCGCCTACTTGTCGGCAGTGCTGGGTTTGACGACCGTCAACATCCCCGCCCAAGCCATCGCTCTGGTCGATCTGCCGAGCAAGGTGTGCGCCTTGGCGCTTGGACCTGATCCGAACGCCGGCGGAGGGGCGCTCAAAATCGCGGGTAACGTCAGCAACAATGGAACTGGTTGCCCGGTGATGTCGGATGCCAGTGTTCAATTTGCGAGCACTTCCTCTTTCATCGGTCCGGGATGGGCCGTCCTTGGTGCAACTGGCTGTAGTCCAGCCAACACCTGCGCCAATCCCGGCGTAACGCACAACTACTTTATGCCATACGCCAACAATCCGCTTAGCAAATTGGACAGCAAATCGTTCAACAGCCTGACCTCGAGCGGGAGGCCAAACGATCTGGCATGCAGTGGTACGTTGACGCCCAATACCCCGCCGAGCAGCACTAACCTGTACCGCAACCTAACGTGCACGACCGGAAACACGGTCGACTTTTCGCCGGGCACGTACTTTTTCTACAATGGGACAATAAAATTTAATGGCGGAACCATCACCTGCAGTGCCTGCACACCCTGGCCACCCGCGGGCACGGGATTAGGCGTAACCCTCGTATTGCTCGGCGATTCGAGCATTTCCATCTCTGGCGGCGCTGTAGTTAACCTGTCCGCGCCCTACACCAACACCTTCTCTTCTGATCTGAACGGTGTTCTGATCGACGATCAGGCACCGAGCAAGGCCAGCAATAAAGTCAACATCACCGGTGGTAACGTTAAGTTGGGTGGTGCGATGTATTTCCCGCACGTCGACGTGACATGGAACGGAGCGACACAAAGTACGAATACGACCTGTTCACAAGTGATCGCCCAAACACTCACCATGGGCGGTGGCGGCTTCCTGAGCACGGATGGATGTAATCCGGCAACCGTCCCTTATACCCAAGTTGTCCGCTTGGTGCAGTGATGAGACAGCTCGACAATCGCGGCGTTGCGGCCTTCGAATTCATCCTCGTCTTCGTGTCGCTTTTCACATTGATCTTCGCCATCTTCGATCTCGGACGCTATGCAATCACGATGCAGTCCTTGCGAAAGCTCGCGAGCGCGGGCGCCCGCGCGGTCATGATCAATTGCTACACGCCTGCCTTGCTTCAGAGCCCGCCTTCGTCGCCGTCAAGCTGCACGGGCGATCCGATGTCGACTGTAGAGAAGCAGAACGCGGCGCCGTTCCTGTATTTCGGCGGCCTGACGCCGACGCTGAGCGTGGCGTCCGGCGGCAACAATTTGACCGTTACTGCTTCTCAAGCAGGCTTCACTATGCTGATGCCGATATGGGGCACGACACTCAATGCGCCGAGCGCGTCCACCAGCATTCCGTTCTAGCGGACATCCGCCTGATTGCGTCTGGATTGCCGGTAAGTGGGGAGGGCGCCTTGCGCGATCAGAGTTCCCGAGAATCGATGGACCTTGCCAGAGGGAAGGGCTGCGAGGCGCACCCCGGAGACGGCCGCGCTGCAGGAAAGTTCCATGTCGGAGATCAGGAAAGTTCCATGTAAGCACCCTAAAGTGGTGCTCGCTGGCAACATCGGAAAGGTTTCTCTATGTGTTGCGGCGGTGCGGTAAGTGTCTCGCCTTGCAAGGCGACGGCATCAGGGATGATGATCTCAGTCCGCACGGACGGCGACGCCGGGAACCGTCCGCTGCGAGCCGAAGCTGAAGTTATGCACGATGACATGCATTACGAAGGTAACGGAATTGTAGTGGGGCAGCCTGTACGTTCTAGGACGTGGGCAGGCCAAGGAGATTTGATAGGCGCCGGTGACGTTGCATTTGCGGGGATAGTCGCTGATCGCGGCGAAAGGGAAGCAAGATGGGTGGCGGTCGCGTTTGGGGTCGGGCGGGACGGAATCTTCTCTCGTCGAGCGTTTTAGCTTTTGGCGCCGGACTGGCGTTGCTTCAGACGGTTGATTGGGCGGGGGCTGCGGACCGGCGGTCTTCGTCAGGCGGCGGCGTCTTCGTCAGCGAAATGAACGACGTCCAGCGGGTCAAGGTGGTCGTCAACAAGTCCCGCACATTCAAGGTCGATACGGCTTTTGCGACGATTGTCGCTGGCTCGCCTGACATCGTGGACGTGAAGTCGCTCAGCGATCATCTGATCTACGTTCAGGGCAAGCAGACGGGCACCACCAACGTCATCCTGTTCGACAGTTCGATGAAGCAGATCGGGATCCTCGACGTCGAGGTCGTGATTGATACCGGCAATCTGCAGCAAAACATCCGGTCCAGCACCGGCATGCAGGGAATTCGCGTCTCGGCCTCCGAGGGACAGGTGGTGCTCAGCGGCACCGCCACCGACGCGGTTGCGGCGGAGCGCGCAATGGCGATCGCCACCAGCACGGTTGCGAAAGGCGGCACCGTCGTCAATGCGATGAGCGTCGCGGCGCCGCAACAGGTGATGCTGGAGGTGCGCTTTCTCGAGGTAACGCGGGAGGCCGGCCGCGACCTCGGCGTGAACCTGTACGCGGCGAATGCCAATGGAACCAACGTCGGGAATACGGGGCGTGGCAGTTTGAACACTGCGGCGGGCCGAAAACCGATTGGTGGCATTAACACCGCTAACGGTCCCCTCGGCGTTGGCGGGGGCGCTGTCGGTTCTCCTCCGACGGGCAGCCTTCCGCTACTCGGAACGGCGGGTACGCTCTTGGGGACTGCGGGCGGTGTGGCTCCTGTCCCGTTCGCAAGCTTGTTGACCAGCATCGTTCGAACCGCCAACGGGGGCTCGGTTGACCTGCTGATCTCCGCATTGGAAACGAAAGGATTGGCACGCCGGCTGGCGGAGCCAAACTTGACCACGCTTTCCGGGGACCCCGCCCGCTTCCTGGCCGGCGGGGAATTTCCAGTGCCGATACCAAACACGACCGCGACCGGCTTTCCGACCATCACGATCGACTACAAGAAGTTCGGTGTCGAGCTGGCCTTCGTCCCTACCGTTCTCTCGCGCGGCGTGATCAACCTTCGGGTTGAGCCGTCGGTCAGCGAGCTTGATTTCGCCAACGCGGTGACGATTCAGGGGACGACCGTTCCTGCGCTGACCCGCCGCGATGCCCGCACGACGGTCGAGCTGCGCGACGGCCAGAGTTTTGCAATCGCCGGCCTGCTGCAGACCCGCAATCGCCAGGACGTTTCGCAATTGCCATGGATCGGCTCGGTGCCGGTGCTCGGGACGCTGTTCAGCAGCAAGTCGTACCAGCAGGAGGAAACCGATCTGGTGATCATCGTGACGCCGCGCCTCGTCGCGCCGGCGGCACCCGGTCAGCAACTGGCGTCTCCGCTCGATTCACGCCTGCCGGCCAACGATGTCGATTTCTTCCTCAATGGCCAGATGGAAGTCCGCAAGCGTTACGATGACTACGTCAATTCCGGTGGTGAGGTGAAGGGTCCGTACGGACACATCATCGCTCCCGAGGTCAGGGCGCGCGTTCCGGCACCCGCCGCCGCGGCCGAGCAGCCGGTCGTAAAGACCCTCAACTAGAGGAGCGAGAGATGGCCATAAGGAATCTGGTTCTGTTCGCGCCCATCCTGCTCGGGGGATGTTACGGCCTCGCCGGTCATGACGAGGTGGACCGCTACTTCCAGCGTTCCGATACCATCACGATGAGCGCCGGCAACGCCAAAGAGGTCAACGCCGTCACACATACTATCCATCCCTGGCCGCGAAACGTCGGCGATCGCAGGATCGCGTACGACGCTCGGCGCGTCGGTGCCGCCGTCACACGCTATGGCAAGACACAACAGCCGGTGGATCAGCTTCCCGACATAGGCGATCCGACGAGGCAAATGGGCGTCCGGACGACGCCGACGCAGAACGTCAACATCGAAGGATTGGGAGCTGGTTCGACTGCTGGAGTTTCGGTGCCGGTCGGCGGACCAGCAGCTGGCAGGTAAGGGGCGAAAGGGCCGTAGCTTGAGTAATTTAGCGATGATATTTCCATGAGGCCGCTGAGCCGGGCGGGGACAGTGCTTATGCGGCGCATCTTCTTAATGCTGACCTGTTGCTGGATGGGGATAGGCCTTGCGGCGTGTGACCAGACACTGAGGGAGGCCGCCATCGTGGCTCCCGTTGATCCACCTGGCGGGGACCCCGTGCAGGAACCGACCGACGTCAAATATTATCCCTCGGACGAGCCGGTGCGGCTGGGCTTGGAGCATTTCAACCGCGGCAGTTACGGGCTCGCCCAGCGCTATTTCAAGGACGCCGTCGAGAAATCGCCCAAGGACGTGACTGCTTGGATTGGGTTAGCTGCGAGCTATGATCGGATTCGTCGATTTGACCTGGCTGACAAGGCGTATGCCCAGGCAATCCGGCTAGGAGGCGAAACCGTTCAAGTCCTGAATGATCAGGGATATTCGTACATGCTGCGCGGCAATCTGAGTGCGGCGCGACGGAAGTTTGAGAAGGCCTATTCGCTCGATCCAGGCAACCCGGTTATCGCCAATAACCTTGAGCTTCTCAACGGCAGTCGCAGGTTCATCGAAAGGCCGCCGAATAATCAGCCATAGACAGAAGAACCACCGCAATATTTGATACAACCAGTTCGGCGAGACAACATGCGACCTCAGACGCATGAAGGGCTCCTACGTTAACTGAGCGCGCGATCGAGATGGGTATAACCGCCGTCGACGAACAGCCATTGGCCGGTCGTGTGGCTCGCCTTGTCGGAGAGCAGGAAGATGACAGTGTCGGCGATTTCTTCCGCTGTCGTCATCCGTTGTCCGAGCGGTATGCGGCGGGTGATTTCCTCTAGCCGCTGCTCGGGTTCGTCGAAAGTCTTCAGCCACTTCTCGTAAAGCGGCGTCATTACCTCGGCGGGGATGACCGCGTTGACTCGGATGCCTTCGTCGCGAAGGGCCGCCGCCCATTCGCGCGTGAGCGAAAGCTGCGCGCCCTTGGCGGCGGTGTAGCCGCTGGTGCCGCCCTGGCCGGTGAGGGCGGTCTTGGAGGAGACGTTGACGATGGCGCCGCGCGATTTTCTCAGCCACGGCAGGCAGTGGTGCGCGGTGGTGTAATAGTGGATCAGGTTGCGCTCCAGCGACTCGCGGAACGCATCGGGGCCGGCTTCGAGGTCGATGCCGTCGTTGATGCCGGCATTGTTGACCAGCCCGTCGATGCGACCGAAGGTATTGGCCACCTGCTCCACCGCTTGGCCGATCTCGGAGTCGTGCATCAGTTCGACCTGGACGAACAGCGAATGCGGCGACAATTCCTTTAGCTTCGCCGCGAAATCGTCTGCCAGCGGGCTGCGGCCGAAGACGACCGGGGTGGCGCCTTCGGCCGCCAGGCCGATCGTGACCGCGCCGCCAATGCCGGCGCCGCCGCCGGTGACGATGACCACCTTGTCCTTCAGCCGCAGGTCCATTGTGGTCTTCCTCAGCCGCGGAACTGAAAGTTTTCGAACGTCGCCGGCTTCATCTCGATGGAGAAGCCCGGCGCCGTCGGCGGCATGTAGGCGGCATTGCGCACGACACACGGTTCCTTGAACAACTCGTGCAGGTGGTCGACATATTCGACGACGCGGCCCTCGCGGGTGCCGGCGATGCAGACATAATCGATCATCGACAGGTGCTGGACATATTCGCACAGCCCGACGCCGCCGGCATGCGGGCAGACCGGCAGGTTGTATTTCGCCGCCATCAACAGCACGGCGAGGATCTCGTTGACGCCGCCGAGGCGGCATGAGTCGATCTGCACCACGTCGATGGCGCCGCGCATGATGAACTGCTTGAACATGATGCGGTTCTGGCACATCTCGCCGGTGGCGATCTGAACCGGAGCCACGCCCTCGCGGATCTTGCGGTGGCCTTCTACGTCGTCGGGATTGGTCGGCTCCTCGATAAACCACGGCTTGGCGAAAGCAAGGTCGCGCACCCAGTCGATGGCTTGGTCGACCTCCCAGACCTGGTTGGCGTCGATCATCAACTGCCGGTCGGGGCCGAGCACTTCGCGGGCTATGCGCAGGCGCCTGATGTCGTCGGCCTTGTCGCGTCCGACCTTGAGCTTGACGTGGCTGAAGCCGGCGTCGACCGCTTCCTGGCAGAGCCGGCGCAGCTTCTCGTCGCCGTAGCCGAGCCAGCCGGCAGAGGTGGTGTAGCAGGGGTAGCCTTCCCGGTTGAGAGTTTCGATCCGCGCGGCCTTGCCGGGCGCCTTCTCGCGCAGCATGGCGAGAGCTTCGTCGGGCGTGATGCAGTCGGTGATGTAGCGAAAGTCGATGCATCGCACGAGTTCCTCGGGCGACATGTCGGCGACCAGCCTCCACAGCGGTTTGGCCGCCATCTTGGCCCAGATGTCCCAGACAGCGTTGACCACTGCGCCGGTGGCCAGGTGGATCGCGCCCTTGTCGGGCCCGATCCAGCGTAGCTGGCTGTCTGACGTGACATGACGCCAGAAGGCGCCCATGTCGGCCGTGACCTTGTCCATGTCCAGACCGACGACCAGGTGGCGCATCGCCTTGATCGCCGCACAGCAGATCTCGTTGCCACGGCCGATGGTGAACGTCAGGCCATGACCTTCGATGCCGGGCGCGTCAGTCTTCAGGACGACATAGGCCGCCGAATAGTCGGGATCCGGGTTCATCGCGTCGGAACCGTCGAGATGCTGCGAGGTCGGAAAGCGCAGGTCGAGCACTCGCATATCGATGATGCTGGTCATGGTCTGGATCCTGGGAGCTTCAGGCAGCGATAACGCGCTGCCTCTGGGTGCCGAGGCCTTCGATGCCGAGGGTCATCGTCTGGCCGGGCTTGAGATAGATGGGAGGCTTCTGGCCGAGGCCGACGCCGGGTGGGGTGCCGGTCGAGATGATGTCGCCGGCCTGCAGGCTCATGAAGCGACTGAGGTAGGAAACGATGTGCCGGACACTGAAGATCATGGTCTTGGTCGAGCCGTCCTGGAACCTTTTGCCGTCGACGTCGAGCCAGAGCTTGAGGTTCTGCAGGTCGGCGATCTCGTCCGATGTCACCATCCAGGGGCCGGTCGGGCCGAAGGTGTCGCAACCCTTGCCCTTGTCCCAGGTGCCGCCGCGCTCGATCTGGTATTCGCGCTCGGAGACATCGTTGATCACGCAGTAACCGGCGACGCGGCTCATGGCGTCGGCCTCGTCGATGTAGCGGCCCGGCGTGCCGATGACGACGCCGAGCTCAACCTCCCAGTCGGTCTTGACCGACCCGCGCGGGATTTCGACGTCGTCGTTGGGACCGACGATGGCCGAGGTCCACTTGTTGAAGACGACCGGTTCGGCCGGAATGGCGGCGCCCGTCTCGGCGGCGTGGTCGGCATAGTTGAGGCCGATGCAGATGAATTTTCCGACGCGGCCGACGCAGGCGCCCAGGCGCAGGTCTTGCTGCGGCGTGCCGGCGACCAGCGGCAGGGTCTCGGGAGCGATGCCGCGCAGGCGGGCGAGGCTCTCGGGCGCAAGCACGTCGCCGGCGATGTCGTCGACAATGCCTGAGAGATCGCGGACGCGGCCGGACGTGTCGAGCAGGCCGGGCTTCTCTTTGCCCTTCGGGCCGTAGCGGAGCAGTTTCATCTCGTTCACCTTGCTTTGAAAAAATGCCGGAGGCGGCGAACCGCCTCCGGTCGATGTGATGCGTCAGTCGTAGAGGACGGCCGCGATCTCGGGCTTATCGATGTTCGACTTGTCGTAATAGTAGAAGCCCGTGTCGATGCGCTTTTCGACCGCTTCGCCCTTGGCCGCCTTCACCGCCGCCTCGACGGTCTTGTAGCCAATGCCGACAGGGTTCTGGGTGATGGCGCCGGCCATCTGGCCGTCGCGGATCGCCTGCTTCTGCTGGGCGCCCGAGTCATAGCCAATGATGACGAGTTTGCGGCCGAGTTCCTTGGCGCCATTGACGACGCCGATGGCCGAGCCCTCATTGGCGCCGAACATGCCCTTGATGTCGGGATTGGCCTGCAGGATCGCCTTGGTGATCTCGGTCGACTTGAGATGGTCGCCCTCGCCATATTCGGTGGCGACGATCTGGACCTTGGGGTGGGCTTGCTTCATGCGGTTGACGAAGCCGTCGCGACGGTCGATGCCGGTACGGCTGGTCTGGTCGTGGACGACGAGCGCGACCTTGCCTTGATCGCCGATCAGCTCGGCCATCTTGTCGGCGGCAAGAGCCGCGGCAGCGATGTTGTCGGTCGAGGCAGTGGCAACAGGGATATCGCTGTCGACGCCGGAGTCGAAGGCGACGACCGCGATCTTGGCGGCCTTGGCCTGTCGTAGAAGCGGAATGGCCGCCTGGCTGTCGAGCGCGGCGAAGCCGATTGCAGCCGGCTTCTTGGCGAGAGCGGCTGCCAGCATGTCGATCTGGCGATCGACCTGCGATTCCGAATCCGGGCCTTCGAAGGTGACGGTGACGCCGAGGTTGGCGGCAGCCTTGTCTGCGCCGGCCTTCACGGCCTGCCAGAACTGATGCTGGAAGCCCTTGGAGATCAGCGGGATGTAGATCTTGTCCTGGGCCAGCGCGAAGCTCGAGCCAGAGCACAGGAATGCTGCGGCGCCGATGGCGCCCAGTACGGTGCGTCTAGTGAACATGTTTTCTCCTTACGTTCGTTTTCCGATCCGAAATTGCCAGGAGCGTTTTCGCTCTTCTTGATGTTGGCGCAGCCGTCGGGCTGCGCGAAGCAGGCCCTCATCAAAGCCTGCGGCGCCGCAGAATGTCGGTGTAGACGGCCAGAATGATGATCGAGCCGGTGACCACGGTTTGCCATTCCTGGGCGACCGACAGGATGCGCAGCCCGTTGGCGAGCACGGAGATGATGAGCGCGCCAATGAGCGTGCCGATGATGGTGCCGCGGCCGCCCGAGAGCGACGTGCCGCCGATAACGACGGCCGCAATCGCGTCGAGCTCGTAGCCCTGGCCGAGGGCAGGCTGGGCAGAGTTGAGGCGCGAGGCGATGAGCAGGCCGGCTATGCCGCAGATGCTGCCGGCGAGCGCATAGACGGCGATCTTCCACCGGTCGGTGTTGACGCCCGACAGGCGCACCGCTTCCTCGTTGGAACCGAGCGCGAACGTGAAGCGGCCGAGGATGGTGCGCTCGAGGATGAAGCTTGCGGCAATCGCCACCAGGAACAGGATCAGCACGCCGTTGGGGATAGGTAGGGCCGGGAAGACGGAGCCGATCAGCGAACCCTGCGATATCTGGGTGAAGCCGGGTGTGCTGTTGAAGTAGATCGGGCGCGTGCCGGAGATGACAAGCGACAGGCCCTTGAGGATCAGCATCATGCCGAGGGTGGCGATGAAGGGCGGGATCTTGAGCTTGGCGACGAAGCTGCCTGATAGAGTGCCGCTGCAGGCGCCGGCGAGGACGGCGGCCAGCACGCCGAGGCCGAGCGGCATGCCCCAGAAAGTCAGCACCACGCCGGCGATGACCGCGCAGAAGGTCATCAGTGTGCCGACCGACAGGTCGATGCCGCCGGTGATGATAACGAGCGTCGCGGCAATCGCCAGCACGCCGTTGACCGATGTCGCCTGCAGGATGGCGATGATGTTCGACGTCTGCATGAAATTGGGCGAGGCGAGGCTGAACACCGCAACCAGCGCGATCAGGCTGGCGAATGCGAGTAACCGGTGCTGCGCGCCCGAGAAGCGGGCGCCGGACGCGACGTTCGTCGCCGATGCTATCGCACTCATTTGACCTCTCCCTTTGCCGGCTTGTCGTTCTCTCCACCGCGGCGCGTGGCGAGGTGCATGATCTCTTCCTGGCTGGCGCCGGCAGGCAGGATGCCGGTCAGCCGGCCCTCGCACATGACGGCGATGCGGTGGCTGAGCCGGAGCACCTCGGGCAGCTCGGAGGAGATGACGATGATGGCACGACCCTGCTCGGCCAGCGCATTCAAGAGCTTGTAGATCTCGTTCTTGGCACCGACGTCGATGCCGCGCGTCGGCTCGTCGAAGATCAGCACCTCGCAGTCGCGCAGCAGCCATTTGGCGATGACGATCTTCTGCTGATTCCCGCCGGAGAGCAGCCGCACCTCCTGGCGATCGGACGGCGTCTTGATGGTGAGCTGGTCGACATAGTGGACGGCGGCCTGCTGCATGGCCGGCTCCTTCAGCAGCCCCCCGGGACCGGTGAAGCGGCTGAGACTGGCCAGTGCGATGTTGTTGCGCACGTCCATGCCGACGGCGAGGCCGAAATGCTTGCGGTCCTCGGAGAGATAGCCGATGCCGGCGCGCACAGCGTCCTCCGGCTTGCGGATGTCGACCATCCTGCCATGCATGAGGATATCGCCGCCGTCGCGCCGGTCGGCGCCGAAGATGGCGCGCGCGACCTCGGTGCGGCCGGCGCCCATCAGGCCGGCGAAGCCCAGGATCTCACCCTTGCGGACCGAGAAGGAGACGTCGCGGATCTCGCTGCCGCGGCTGATATTCCTGACCTCGAGCACGATATCGGAATTCGAATGGTCGGGCACGACGGGGCGTTCGTCCGTGAGGGCGCGTCCGACCATCATGGCGATTATCTTCTCGACCGGAGTTTCGCCGGCGGGAACGGAGCCGATATATTCGCCGTCGCGCATGACCGTCACGCGGTCGGCAATGCGCTTCAGTTCGTCCATCTTGTGGGAGATGTAGACAATGCCGACGCCCTCGGCCTTGAGGCGGGCGATAATGGCGAAGAGCTCGTTGATCTCAGCGTCGTTCAGCGCCGCCGTCGGCTCGTCCATGATCAGCACCCGCGAGCGGTAGGACAGCGCCTTGGCGATCTCGACCATTTGCTGGCGGGCGATCGTCAGCCCACCGACCAGCGTGCGCGGGTCGAGCTTGAGATGCATGCTGGCAAAGATCTCGGCGGCCTCGGCATTAAGCTTGGCTTCGTCAAGCAGGAATCCGCCGGCCTTGCGCGGCTCGCGGCCGATGAAGATGTTCTGCGCCGCCGTCAGGTGCGGCATCAGGTTGAGTTCCTGATGGATGATACCGATGCCGAGATCCTGGGCCTGGCGCGGCGAGTTGATCTCGACCGGCTTGCCGTCGAGCAGGACCTCGCCGCCGTCGCGGTGGTAGATGCCGGCGAGGATCTTCATCATCGTCGACTTGCCAGCGCCGTTCTCGCCCATCAGCGCATGGACCTCGCCGGAGCGCAGGTCGAACTGGGCGTTGTGCAGCGCGCGCACGCCGGGAAAGGACTTCTCGATGCCTTTCATCGAGACGAGGGCTGTCATGCGCGGCCTTCCTCGATGCCATAGAATCGGGCCGCGGTGCCGCCGAGGATCGCGGCACGTTCCGGCTCGCCGAGACCGTCGAGCAGCCGGTCGGTGACCTCGTCCCAGAAGGCGAAGGGGGCTGCCAAGGTGAGTACAGGCCAATCAGAACCCCAGATCAAGCGATCCGGCGTGAACCAGGTAAGCAGGCTGTCGACGGTAGGGCGCAGGGCCTTAGCCGCCGCCGCAGGCGTGGTCCTGAGTTCTTTCGGCAGTTCTGTCAGCAGACCGGACAGCTTGCAGCACAGATGCGGATAGGCCGAGAGCTGGGCCATGCCGAGCTTCCACATGGCGTGGCGCGAGTCGTTGGCCGGTGCGGTGAAGGCGGGCTTGGCGGCATGGTCGATGACAACCGGCAAACCCGGGGTCATCTCCACGAAACGGCGCAGCGCCTCGAGATGCTGGGGCATGACCAGGGCATCGAAGCGCAGGCGGAGGCGCTTCAGCGCGGCGATCGCTTCAGGGCGCGGGCGGGTAGCGATCCAGTCGATGTCATCGAGGTCCTGCAGCATTGGCCGCACGCCCTTGAACAAGGGATTGCTGGCGAAGCGCTCGAGGGAGGCCACGCTTTCGGCAGACGACAGATCGACCCAGCCGACGACGCCGGCAACAGCCCTGTCGTCGCGGCCCTGGTCGAGCAGGAACTGCGTCTCCGCCTCGGTAGGGGCTGCCTGAACGAGAATGCGCCTTGCTATGCCGGCCACCTCGGCCAGCGGGCGCATCTCGGCTGCGCCGAAGTCGCGATAGATCGGGGCGAGATGGGCTGCGGGCGTCAGCCAGCCGTAGTCGCCGCGCTGGAGCGCCCAGTAATGGCAGTGGCTGTCGATCCGTCTGGTCATCTCCCGCCGCTCCGCCTAGATGGTGACGCCACCGTCGACAAGGACCGCCTGGCCGGTGACAAAGCGCGACTCATCGGACAGCAGGTAGACGACCAGCGGCGCGATATCCTCGACGGTTGCCAGCCGGCCGATGGGCTGGCGGGCGATGAATTCCTTCTCGGCCTGCACCGGGTCGGCGGCTGCGGAAATCCGGCCACGCAGCGAGGGCGTGTCGACAGTGCCCGGGCATAGCGCGTTGCAGCGGACGCCACGGCGTACATAGTCGGCGGCCATGCCCTTGGTGAAGCCGATGACGGCCGCCTTGGTGGCGCCGTAGAGCAGCCGATTGGGGAAGCCTTTGATCGACGAGGCCATGGAGGCCATGTTGAGAATCGACACGGCGCCGGTCTTGTCGGCGCGCTCAAGCATGCCCGGCAGGAACGCCCTGATGGTGCGATACATGCTCTTGACGTTGAGGTCGAAGCTGAAATCCCAATCGTCGTCGCTGCAGTCCATGATTGTGCCGTGATGGACGAAGCCGACACAGTTGAACATGCCGTCAATCGGTGCCTGCCCGGCGGCGAAGGCCGCGACTGCTGCACCGTCGCGCGCGTCGAGCTTGTGGGTCTCGACGTTGACGCTCTCGTCCGAGAGCGTCTTCAGCGCCTCGTCGTTGATGTCGGTGGCGATGACATGCGCGCCTTCCCTGGCGCAGGCCAGTACGCTGGCGCGGCCGATGCCTTGGCCGGCGGCGGAAATGAAAATGCGCTTCCCGCTCAGTCGCATAACCCTCGTTCCTCCCAGCAAACCGCTTGCACGTTTGTCTATATATGAACATATTATCTATAAATGAACCGTCCTTGCAATGGGGAATCGCGAGGCTGGTCAAGCGAGAGGATTTCGCGCGATGCCAAAAGGGCCGGCAAAGACCATCAACAGCGTGGATAAGGATGACCGCTACCGCGCACCTGCGCTCGACAAGGGGCTCGACATCCTGGAGCTGCTTTCCGAGCAGCCGGGCGGCCTGACCCGTGCTGAGATCGTCAAGGCGATGGGCCGCGGGCCGAGCGAGGTCTACCGCATGCTCGAGCGGCTCGTGGTGCGCGACTATGTGAGCCGCTCGCGTGAGGGCGATCGCTACTCACTCACTATGAAGTTGTTCGTCCTTGGGCATCGGCACCCGCCTGTCCGGCGCCTCATAACCCGTGCGACACCGCTCATGGATGCCTTTGCCATGGAAACGGAGCAATCCTGCCATCTGGTCGTTATCGATCGTGATGCGGCGATCGTGGTTGCCCATTCCAGCCCTCCTGGCAATTGGGAGTTCGGAATCAGGATCGGCTCTCACATCGATCTCCTCACCACGGGATCCGGACAGGTGCTGCTTGCATTTCAAGATCCACTCTCCCGTACCGAACTGATGGCCAAGTGGGAAGGATCACCAAGGGCGGATGAACTTCGAAGGCTAGAGCTCGAGATAAGTCGCTGTCGGGCGGCCGGTTATCGGGTCGGCGATAGTCGCCAGATTGCAGGCGTCCGGGACGTGTCCGTTCCTGTACTCTCTCCTGAAGGACACGCCTTTGCGGTTTTGACATGCCCCTTTATTCAGCGACTTGACGGGGCAAATCATGCTTCGGTGGCCTCTGTTATCGAGCAGCTGCAGATTGCGTCCAAACAACTATCACTGGCATAGCCGAAAGTTCCGGTCAGCCACACTGAAAGGGCAGCCATGCGTCTGCGCGATTGTCATAACTTCCATGATTTCCGGCGTATGGCCAAGCAGCGACTGCCTGGACCGATCTTCAACTACATCGATGGCGCGGCTGATGACGAAGTGACTCACCGGCGCAACTCGCTAAGCTTCGAAAGCTGCGATCTGCTTCCCAACGTGCTGCGCGGCGTGACGGAGGTCGACCTTTCCGTGACCGTCATGGGACAGAAGCTGTCGATGCCGGTCTACTGCTCGCCCACCGCACTGCAGCGCCTTTTTCATCACGAAGGCGAACGCGCCGTTGCCGCGGCCGCCGGCAAGTCGGGGACGATGTTCGGGGTTTCGTCGCTGGGCACAGTCAGCCTCGAAGAAGCACGCCGGATCAGCAGCGGGCCACAAGTCTATCAGTTCTACTTCCACAAGGATCGTGGCTTGAATCGAGCCATGATGCAGCGTGCCAAGGAGGCCGGCGTCGAGGTCATGATGCTGACCGTCGACAGCATCACTGGCGGAAACCGCGAGCGCGACAAACGCACCGGCTTTTCCATTCCCTTTGCGCTCAATCTGGCCGGCATCCTGCAGTTCGCCCTGAAACCAGCCTGGGCGCTGAACTACCTCACCCACGAGAGCTTCAAGCTGCCGCAGTTGGACAAACATGTCGACATGGGCAGCGGCACGATGTCGATCAGCCGCTACTTCACGGAGATGCTCGATCCGTCGATGAGTTGGGATGACGTGTCTGACATGGTCGAGCTCTGGGATGGTCAGTTCTGTCTCAAAGGTATCATGTCGCCGGACGACGCCAGGCGAGCCGTGGATTGTGGCTGTACCGGGATCGTCCTTTCCAACCATGGCGGCAGGCAGCTCGATGGATCCCGTACCGCCTTCGATCAATTGGCAGAAATAGTGGATGCCGTCGGCGACGTGATCGACGTCCTGATGGACGGCGGGGTGCAGCGTGGCACGCACGTGCTGAAAGCCTTGTCTCTTGGTGCGAAAGCGGTTGGCATTGGCCGCTACTACCTGTTTCCGTTGGCCGCCGCCGGCCAACCGGGCGTCGAGCGTGCACTGAATTTGCTGCGCGCTGAGATCGAGCGTGACATGAAACTGATGGGGGCAAAGTCGGTCAGAGATTTGAATCGCTCCAACCTGCGGTTCAGGTAAATAGCACAACGCGTGCTACGCCCGAGATGCGGAACGAGATCCAAGTCGTATTTGGGGCCCGGTGATCTCGCAACGCGAGGCGAACTGCGTCCTTTATCCATGGTGGGGCGTGGCCGACCTGCGCCGTCGGTCCGGGTTACGACCGTCGTTGACACTTCAGGCATCGCAATCACACCAGGTTCCGGCTGCCTGCATAAACGGCGGCTTGCCTGAATGCGCATTCGCGCCTACCAATAGTTACGCTTGAATTGCATGAGCGTTTTACCGAGGAGGCCCACAGCGTACGTCGACATACGCTAATGGAAGCTCACTGAGGGAAACTTCCATGACAGAGCGCTGGGCCAGCGTTCAGAATAGGCTCTTAGCCTCACTGCCGTCGTCGGACCGGGCGTTGCTAACGCCGCACCTGCAACGGATTTCGTTCAAAGCGGACACGGTTCTCGTCCGTTCGGACGATGAGCTCCGCGACGTGTACTTTCTGCATAGTGGAGCCGTCGCATTCATGCTTGATATGCCGGACGGACAGACCGTTGCGACCACCTTGGTTGGACCGGAAGGTGCGGTGGGTTCGCTTTCCGCGCTTGGCCCCTCGGTCTCGCCAGTCACCGTTCTTGCCCGGGTGGCAGGTACCGCGTCACACATCACTGCGGCGAACTTCCAATCCGCCTACATGCAGAGTCCGGCCATTCGGCAGATCGTGCAGGTTCACACACGTGCACTGCTGCTGCAGCTCCAGCATGTTGCGGCCTGCAATGCGCTCCATTCGGTGGAACGACGAATGGCGCGATGGTTGTTGCAACTGCACGATATCATCTCCGACCGTCGGCTTCCTCTCACGCAGGAGGCCCTGGCGCAACTGCTCGGTGTGCGCAGAACGACGGTGACGCAAGCCGTGGCGCGGCTGCGGGAGGCGGGTGCCATCAAGTCCGACCGACGCGGCCTGATCGAAGTCCATCCCGCTCGGCTCGATGGTTTAGCGTGCGAATGCTACGCGATGGTGCAGACGAGAATCGCGCGCATGTACGACCAGGAGCTATCCGAGAGCGGGCTTGCAACGGGGCCGGCACAGGTAACGCGCGCTACTCACCCGCGCCAACTCGGCAGACGCGGCGCCAAATGAGAGACGTTCCGCGCTGAGTTGTCTATTCCCGGCCTTGCTCTCCTTCCTGACGGCGCATTTGCGCAGCCACATGGTGCTGAATAGCTCCACTGACAGGAGCCAGCGGCTCCTCGACCCAGGCCTCGCGCGCAAACCAGTTATGATTGGATCGACAGATTGGACAACGAGTGTTGCCGAAAAAGACAATACTCCGGAGAAAGCTCTCTCGGTCAGAGTTGATCCCAGTGGGGATCGCGCGTCCGGTTTGCGGGCACTTGACCATGATCATACCCATGCGGGACCTCTCTCGAACTTTGCCGTTGCTTGTTGCCGATCTTGAAAGGGCCGGCCGGCTGGATTGCGCATCTTCAGTACGACTGGGGGGGCATCGCGCACTGGTGTGATTTCGTCGGAGCAAGGGGCGGCCTGCCCGTGACGTCGCTTCTCCAACCGGCCGGATCGCTGCTTGAGCGAATCCTCTAGATACTGCCGGTCTTTAGCTCGGCAGCTCGTGTGTGATAATTATGCGGTCGCCCTCGAATGCGCCTGGGGCGTCCAATGAAATCGGCCTATTTGGCCGGGAGCGGCTCTTGGCGTGTACGGTGCCGCGCTCGGTGAAAACGATCGCGCGACCCATGACGGGCAAATTTGCCAACTCAATCAATGGCTTTACTCCACTCTCGTCACTTAAGTTAAATATTCATCGTCATGATTTAATGTGCAAATTAACTTTTTCGTCGTCGGTCGGATTTGTGACTCTCGTCCAAATTTATTTTGGTGTGCTGACTTGGTTTACGCTGCCGTTGAAGCCGTGTCTCCGGTTCGATGACGCTGGACCCATCGTTGATCATCGCTCCGAACGAATATGCAGAGCGCGCCTGTTGGTATTAAATTGGGTGTTTCCGGTTCAAGCATGAAACAAATTTTGATTATTTGGTAAAGATATAAATCTCGTTGTTAATTGCTGCCAATGACGTAAGCTAATTTCTCCAAGCTTGTCCGTTTGGGAGGAGACGATGTGGGAATTAATTCATAACAAGCGCAACTCCGCCTCGGCTGCGCAGCAGTTGGCCAAAATGCGCGAGGAATTAGTAAGCATTGGCGAGAAGGAACGCGTTCTGAGAGAGCGGAGTGCTGATCGCGAAGCCTACCGGTATCTGCTCGACGCGCACCGTTTGGTCGCGCGGGCGGGCGTTCTTGGAGAGCAGGTGTTGAATATTTCTCCACCTGGAACGGGCGAGGGCAACCAGTTGGCTGCCTGACTGTGGGCGCATTGTCATTTGGAAACGAAGCACGTGCCCGCGCCGAATATTGGGCCTGCATCGCCAGAATCGCCGTGAGGTTGATTCTCGTCTGCGGCGGCTATTCGTTCGATCGAACGCTGCGAAAATCGTGCATCGCAGCTGTCGTCGCCGCCTAGTCGGCACGACGGCGAGACAGATACCGTTCATATTGGCTGAAGCCGTGCTGGAAAAATCATCGACCGAAATGATGTTGAGGCCGGCCGCCGATGCGGTCTTCGCGCTGCTGGATGGTCGACCGGTGCTTTTCAGCGAGACAAGGCAGAAGATCTATGAACTGGACAAGGTAGGTGCATTCATCTGGTGCGAGCTGGCGCACGGCGCGTCTTTGGCGGCCATCTATCAGGAGCTCGGCAGGCTGGGCATTGACGAGTATACAGCGCGCCAGTTCTCGCGGCAGGCCATAAACGCCTGGATTGACCGAGAGCTGCTCGACGTCGACTGGCGAATGCCGGCCAATTGTGCCTTCTCAGCGGTTCTAGGCCGGCGCCGGATTAATGTCCGGGCTGAAAATTGGGACCTCTTGCAACGGATGGTTTCGCCATTTTGTGGTCCGGACAACGAGAACGGCGAAGACGACATTGCGGTCGAGGCAATGATGCTGGACGATCAAGTGCTCTTCCGCGGAAATGACGCGGGCACCCACAGATGTGAAGTCGAAGCACTGGCACCTACAATCAAAGCTCATCTCACCGAGCGCCTTATCCGAAGCAATCGTTGGGTCTTCGCCCTTCATGCCGCTACTCTTGCGAATTGCGGTATGGGCTTGTTGCTGTGCGGCCAGCCGGGAGCCGGAAAGTCGACTCTTACACTGCAGCTGGTGGACGCGGGGTTTCAGTATTCCGGCGATGATGTTGCACTGATTGGAGCTGATGGAACGGTCTGTGGAATCCCGTTTGCTCTCACACTCAAGGAGGGTTCGTGGGAGTTGTTGTCCCGACTACGTGGCGATTGGGACGACGTGACGCATCGCCGGGCCGATGGCGCTCAGGTGCGGTACTTGCCAATTCCGAACGCGCACAACGAAAGCCTTTCTGCAGGCTGGGTCATTTTTTTGAACCGGGTTGCGAACGGCTCGGCCGAGCTGACCGCGTTGGATCAGCTTGAATCGATGAAGCGGCTCATTGAGGGCGCATTTGCCTCTGACGGAAGGCTGTCGCGGGCCGGCTTTTTCGCTTTGAAGCGGATCGTTGCGGGCGCGCGATCGTTTCAGCTCACCTACTGCGAGTCAGTAGAGGCTCGGGGGCTGCTGATGGACTTGTGCAATGGCAAAGCATAGTGCGGCACTGACGAGCCTCTGCAATTGCCTGCGAGGCTTGCCGCCTGTCAATGTGGAGTGGACGTCCGTAATCGGACTCGCAAACGAGACGTTGACGACGCCCGCGCTCATTGACTTCGTCGATCAATATGCATCGGTGCTGCCGGAGGATGTCTGCGCGTATATCCGCCAGATCCACAACCGAAACGTGCTGCGCAACGATCGGTTGGCCGTTCAATTGGAAGAAGCTGTCGTTGCGATGAATGACCGCGGAGTTACGCCAGTGTTGCTCAAGGGGGCGGCGACGCTAGCCACCGCGCCTGATGAGCGGCGCGGTGTTCGACTGATGTCTGATCTGGATATCATGGTTGTGCCGGACGAAGCCGAAAGAGCAGTCGCGGCTCTCCGCGCAATTGGCTATCAAATTCATGATCAGGCCGCTCCCGACAGCCGGAGGTGGTATGTCGAGCTGATCCGGTCGAGGGACGTTGGCACCATCGATCTGCAGCGGGCGGCCCCAGGCCCTGCGTACGTCTACCGTGGCGCCGGACATGCTCTGAACCATTGCGTCCCTGCGTTGCTGGGGCGAGGGAGCGTGCGAATCCCGACGCCCACTTACCGGGCGCTCATGTTGATCATCCACGATCAGTTTCAAGACTATGGTTATTGGCTCGGCGACCTCGATCTGCGGCATCTTGTTGAACTGCGGGATCTGAGCAATTCCGTTGGAGGGCTCGACTGGAAGGAGCTTACCTCTCACGTCTCCGGCGAATTGATGAGGAACGCGGTCGAAACCCAGCTGTTCGCTCTCGCTGAGCTGCTTGGAGTCGAGATCCCGCACTCGCTGCGCTCCCGACTGATTCCGCGCCTGCAGTTCATTCGTCAAATGATGCAAGCGCGCTTTCCGGCCACACGTGTGCCCTTCCTCGCAATGACGGTCCTGGACTTCAGAAATTACCGGAGGGAGGCGACCATTGGCCTCACGCAAATCGACGCGCGCCGTGGATTGTGGTCGATGCCGAGAGTGGACAGCTTGCTGTTTCTGTTGAGGGCGACCACCGCGGTTCGTGCGGGAAAGGTCTAGGGGCGGCGACGGCGACACCAGCGGCGGCGATCAGCGGGCGAATTTGTGCAGTTGGCAGGGCTAGGAATGCTCTCGGCCACCAGCATTCCGATCGGACGATTCGCCGTTCTCGCGGATTCTGAATTCCTCCAGCGTGTGGCCCGATTGGAGGGCGGCAACCAGCCAGCGAGGCTGCTTGCCGCGTCCTGACCAGGTCTCTGTTGGCTGGAGAGGGTTGTAGTACTTCGGTACGACCTTCGGGTATTTGCGGCGCGGCGGCTGAGCTGTCCCTGTCTCGACGGCCCCTCCGCCGAATTGATCCGGCTGGTTGAGTTGCGCAAGACGTTTTTCCAGTTCCCGCTTTTCGGCGGTGATCTTTTCAGCAAGAATCTTCGTCAGCTCCTCGTGGAGGAGCCAAAGTTCCTCAAAATCCATGGCTTCGAGATCTTGCCTGCGCATAGCATTCCCGTCACCGTTCGGCTGACTCGGTATCCATCTATCATCCTCTACAATCGAGCATCAGGGCTCGAGTAACGAATGAACGATTGATCGAGGTCAGCACTGAAATTGACGCGGCAGTTAATTTAATATATATTATTTAATAATTATTGCGACGATTATTTTATTAATAAACCCCAGCGAGCCAAGAGGCCTGCTGAGGCGCAAAGAGGGGAAATAGTCTTGATCGAGTATCCTCTTGAACGTCTTCAAGATTCAATCAGCCGGTTTATCGTTCCCGCGGCTGCATTGTCGGACATCCAGGCACTGAGGGCCCAAATCGAGCTCAGACGGCGTGCCCTGAGAGACATCGAAATTATTCGCTACCGTTTGCGGCTTTGGGAGGGCGACCGCACGGCAATAGGGCTGCCCAGACGAAGGAAAGGCGGCCCAACGCACCAAGCCTCCTTATCGAGGCTGCGCCGTGGCAGGTTGTTCACGCGGCCGGGTTGATCTCATCCCTTCAGGCGGTTTGTCGCTTGAACGGTTCCGCGGCCGCCGTGGGACGTGTGAAACTACTCCATCCGCAGTTAAATTATGCGGATAGGTCATTTTCTCAGCTTGATTAGCACCCGCGATACAGTTATCAGGAACGCGAGTTCAGTTCGGTTCCATGCATTTTTTCGGGATAATTCGACTCTTAGTCTTGATTAATCTCGATTGCCGCAATATTAGATGGGCACAACTACACGGTGCGAGCATGTCAGCTAAGAAACTTGAATTAGATTCCATGTCCCTCGATGATCTCTGGTCGCTTCATGAGGAAATTAGCGGGATCTTGTCCGACCGGATCAAGGCGGAAAAGCACGAACTGGAGAAACGCCTGGCAGTTCTCGGGGGTGGGATGGCTGTTTTCGCGGATTCGAGGGGGGCGGACATGTCTCCGGCCGGCAAACCGAGGCGCAAATATCCTCGGGTGCTGCCGAAATATCGGAACCCGCAGACGTCCGAGACCTGGTCAGGGCGTGGCAAGCGGCCGCGATGGTTGGTTGCCGCGATGAAGTCTGGCCGGAGGATTGAGGAATTTCGCATAGGCGAAGGAAGCCCGAAGCTTCGTCAGCGGGCCTGACCGGATCTGCTTTGATCGACAGGATTGTTGCGGCCAGCTAGCCGGCCGGCGCAGCGCCATGTGCGCCTAGCATGCATTGCGCCCCCGCAGTACCTCCACGGGGGTTCGCAGCAGGATTCCGAGATCCAGCCGAAGGCTCCAGTTGTCGATGTACCAGAGATCATATTGTACACGCGTTTCGACCGTGACCGCCGTGGGGGTTGGGCCGCGGCAGCCATGGACTTGGGCCCACCCGGTCAATCCTGGCCTGACCCGGCGGCGAAGGGCGTAGCTGCGCACGAGCCTGTCAAATTCTCCGTCGTGAGCCAAGGCATGAGGACGCGGACCCACCAGCGACATGCTGCCGTCGAGAACATTTAGGAGCTGTGGCAGTTCATCAAAGCTTGTCCGGCGCAGCCATTTGCCGACGCGTGTGACGCGTCGATCGGCGCGGTTGGCCTGAAGGATCACTGGCCCGTCCTCGAGCACATGCATCGTTCGGAATTTGCGGATCAAGAAGATCCGGCCGTTGAAGCCACAGCGTTTTTGCCGAAAGAATACGGGGCCGCGAGAATCCAGCTTGATCGCAACTGCGGCCAGCGCAAGCAGCGGGGCAAGCATCGCCAAGGCGAGTACCGCGCCGACAAGATCAATCGTCCGCTTGGTCGCGCATTCCAGTGGTGTAAGAGGACCGCGCTGGAGCTCTACACAAACGGCACTTCCAAGACTCCGCGTAGGATGTCGAAGCAATTCGGATGTTGTGCCGACCGGCACGAACATGATCGGGAACGGCAATACGCGCAGATCGGCAACAAAGGCCCGAAGTTCGAGCCATCGCTCCGGGTCAGCTTCCACCACCACCTGGTCGAGCTGGCAACTGCGAATGTAGTCAATCACACGGGCGGTGAGCCGCCTTCGACAGGCTGGACCGAAGCCAATTGGAGGCAAGCTGAACCGTCCCTTGACGCAATAGCCGTGCATTGCCAACGTTTCGGACAGCCCCGCGTCTTTCGATAGTGGTTGGTCGCTGATCAGAACAATATTTGTGTCGGCGAACTTTCTGCCGCTCAGGCCCCTTCCGAGAAGCGCTTTGACTCCCCACCGCTCGGCCATGAGCAAGCCCAGGCCCAAGACGGCGAAAAGCGGGCCTGCTTGCTCAGAAGAACCCGGGCGAATTGCAAAGCCGTACACGGCCCAAATGAAGAGCAGCAATAACGTCCACGCCATACAGACGGCGCGTATCTGGTTTCGGAGTACGAGGAGCTCAACTGGTTGATAGAGGCCGTGGGTCTTCAGCACGCAAACAAGACAAGCCGCGCTGACGAGCGCCAAGCCAAGTGCGTCACTCAAGTCGCCAGCGGCTTGCCCATTTTGAGCTTGGTGCAGCAATGTAGAAACGAGGCTCGCAATTAGAATGGTCGCAACATCCGCACAGAGCGCCACGTATTCAACCGAGTCATAACGGAGGGGCCATTTGTGCTGGCGGGATACTGCCGGCCCGGCACTGACACGATCCGTAACAACCTCCCCATCGGGGAAATGTCGGTTCACGAAATTCATTGTCGGGACACTCGCTATTTAATATTTAATCTTTTATTAATTAATTGAATTTATCAAGTGAAAAGTCGTGAGCCGCGCTATTTAAACGCGGCGCGCTGCCCTTGTCGTCGGATCCGGCGGACCCTCGATCGCCGGTAGATTGAACGAAAGAACCTGGGAACTAGGCGCGCTGTCCCTGTTCTGGAGTTCTCTGCGGCGGTGGAAATTCTGTTCCCGGCTCCGGAACTCGGATTCCCGTGCAGGCACACAGCCCGGATCCACATCCAAAATGAGATTGTCGGCAAAAGTCTTTCAATCGGCCAATGCCGATTGATCAGCTGCACCAGGCCGAGACGTGGCGGTCACGACGGGTCGTCAAATCAGAAAACCGCCAAGAGGCGACCGCTGCATCAGCCAGGCTGATTGCGCGATGAGCACGAGGGCAATGAAGCCCAATCCAGGACACACCGATGCGTTGGCGAACGCATTTGAACGCGTTGGCGCGCTCACCTTGACTGTTCAGCACTTGCGGGTCTCGGTGATGGTGAATACGAGATCCTCGATCTCCACGGCTGGCGCTGAACTGCCAGTCGCTTTCCTCGAGGATACGAGCGCCCGGCCAGCTACAGCTGTTTAGATGTTTGGAGCTGAGACTCGAACGTCTCGGTGATTTCTCGCCATGCACTCTGGCCGGAGGATCTTTATCGGGAACCCTGTCGGGAATTTCGCGTGCGCATGTTGTCGAGGTACGTCGGATCCAGTTCCGAAATTAGGCCCTCGAGATAGATCTTCCCATCGGTTGAGGCTGCCCGGTGTGCGGCCACAAGCGCCGGCTTGACGGCAGGCCGATGCATAACGACGAGGCTGACGTCCCGCTTGATCAAGTCACGAAATTCAAGCTCCCTTACCACAGCATCTGTAGTGAGCGCGACGGATAGCCTTAACGGAAGCAGATCCAAATCATTCGGCGCAGTATAGTACGACATCTTGAGCATGGCTGCCGTGCTGGTCGGGGACGAATTGTGCTTCGACGCCGCCGCGAGCATGAGCCAAATGTCGCCGCGGAGCGGCGACGAGCGCAGTGCGCGGGCAAACGCATTCGAAGCCATTGGAAGAGCCGTCTTTTGCTCGTCCGCGGCCAGAGCCGAATCCCAGCTGGATCTTGATCCCCCTCGAGTCAATAAGTCTTCACGCGCTGCCGCAACCGAAACCGGTTTCGAGATCCCGTCCGGCCATGCTGCTGCGGTCGAAACGCCTGTCGACAAAGAAGATAGACGACCGAGATACCACTCAGGGAGGACCATCCATATTGCCTGCGTGATCAGCGCGATTCCGAGCACCATCAGGGCAATGCGGGGCCAGATGGTGACAAACGCTGAAGCGAACCTAGAACGAGAAGCCGGAGCTGGACCGGCCATCCACTCCGAAGCCTCTCTCGATTCCGAGACTATGGCGTCACGTCCCGCGCCGGGGACGCTTTGACCGAACGCCAGTCCAAAAAGCGCAGCGACCAAAAGCGATGCGCCCAAACCCAGAATTCCAGGGTCGGCAAAGGCCAGTATCGTCAGTGCAATCGAAGCGCCGGCGCCCAAGGCGGGGTAAACGTAATCGTAAGCTCGTGACAGAGAACGCCTGATCAGAATACAAGCGCCGAGCATCGCCACAACTACGAGACCGGCAAGGAAGGCCCGCCCCATGTCTATGACAATTGCAGCGGCCGCCGTTGGCCTTTCTCGCGGCGCGCCGATACCAATGTCCCGATAAATCGGCAAAAGGACCGTCGAAGCGCCCGCGCCGGATCCCGCCGGCCCGACGTCCTGTAGCATCCGTTCTGTCGCGATCTGGTTGCTCGTTGACAAGGCGATCGTCAGATCGGTGTTCGTCCTGAACGGAATGACCGTTGCGATGGCAATAAAAGATAACGTGGCGGTTGCGAGAACGCCAGCGGTACCCCACAAGCCCAAGAACCACCCGCGAATAGCGAACACCGAGAGTAGGATTCCTGATCCGAGGAGGGCGGCAACGACGGCGGTGGAGTTGGCCCGAATGAGCAGCGCGGCGATGCAAACAATCATTGAGAGGATTGCGGCGGACAGGGCAGGGAGCGGGCCTAAGGCAATTGTTCCAGGCCGACTGTGTCTCCGTAATTGATCGACCGCGCGTATTGCGGTCGCGCAGGAGAGCAAGACACCGAGCACTGCGACGGTCGTGCCATCGGGCCCGGTGCCAACAGTTGTTTCCTTGCCGAACCACACAGCTGTGGCAACCGTGGCTATCGACAGTAGAATATGCAGGACTTGCGCTGCGCGATATCGGTCGAGCGTGATGACCGCAGTGGTGAGAGCAACGGCGAGCACAGCGCAATACTGCGCGAGCGAGAGCATCGTCGCGCCGGTATCGACTGTGATTCTTTCGGCGAGGGGCTCGTTCAAGGCCGCCGATGCAGTTGCCCAGATGGAGTTGCCGAGTGTGCCCATAGGCATCGGCGCTACCTGTAACGCCATCCAGAGCGCCGGAGCCGCGAGCACGATGACGAGACCAGGCCGGAGCAGCTTGGCGAGGGAGGCGAATGATGGAAAGATCGCTACAACTAGCGCGGCCGTTGCAAATACGAAGGATGCCAATACCCAGCTTTGCAAGCTTTCCGGCATTACGAGCGCTGCGGTAATCGCCACTAACTCGGCTAACATGACGAGCCGGATAATCATGTAAACACCATCTTGTGGTGCGGCCATTCCGCCGGCCGGAGAACGGGGAGGCCGCTATGAAACAGCCTCAGGACCCAGAAAGACCATAACGAATGTAGTGGCTGTCATGATAGTAATAGCTCCGGTGCCCGTCATATCGAGCCATTGCCTTGGTATCCGTTTTGCTGAGAACAGCCCCAATCAGCGATTCGTGAATGTTGGGTGCCGTGTGCAGTGCGTGCTGCACGACATCTATTTTGGTCCGGCCCCATTCAACAACCAGAATGTAGCAGTCTATTAGAGACGAAGTGGCTCGGACATCAACCAACGGGGTCAGGGGAGGAAGGTCGACGATGACGTAGTCATAGTCAGCTCGCAAACTGTCGAACAACTTGCTTATCGCGTCGGCGCAAAGAATTTCGCTGGTGTGAAGCAGAGGTCCGCGCCGCACGGCGGGTAGAAATGCAAGATTGGTCGTCGGATCCCGCCAAATAGTCTCCGCGAGGGACCGGCTGCCGTTTGCAACTTCAATGAGTCCGCTGACTGCCCTGGGCGCAAAGATGGCGGATAGTGAGGGATTCCTCAGGTCGCAATCGACGATGATGGCTCTCTTGCCGGTGTGCCCGATCAATTGCGCGAGCGAAGCCGCAATCGTGGTCTTCCCCTCATTCGGCAGGGCCGAGGTAATGCCGATGACCTGGGAGGAGATCTTCGCCGGATTGTGGTCGATGGCTAGCTTGATGGAACGAATTGCCTCGGTATATCGAGATAGCGGCATCCCGACGACGGTCCGATGAATTGCGGTTGGAGACGAAACTATCCGTTGATGAACATCATCTTCGGTTTGCTGGGATCGAACTGGTGGCTTCGGAGATTTGCGGGCCGGTAACAATGGGACCAAAGATAGGCAAGGCAATTCCAACACAGTTTCCACTTGTGAAGAGGTGCGAAAGACGCGGTCCATGAGGTCTCTGAGGAGCGCCAAGCCGACGCCTAGCGCGAGACCGCCGAGGACGCCGAGCGCCAGTACCAACCTTGTCTTCGGCTTGCTCTTGCTCGCGGGCGGCGACGCGGGAAAGAGTACCCGCGTTTCTGAGACGGGAAATGTCTCCTGCTGTGCAGAGCCCATGTAACGCTGCAGGAAGGTTTCGTACAAGCTACGCAAGCCCTTGGCCCGGCTTTCCAACTCCCTGATAGTCAGCTCGGCCGAATTGACTGAACGGGACTGCGATACAGCCTTGGACAGCTGCTTTTCGATTTCTTCTTGGCGCTGTTTGGCGAGTTCGAATTCGCTTCGGCTGACTTCGGCAAGTCTCCTGACTTCGTCGAAAATGGAGACACGAAACTCCCGCGCGCGGTTCCGGACATTGACGACCGCCAAGTGGTCGCGACCGACCCTGGCCGCCAACTCGGCTTCACGTCTCGTGAGTTCTAGATACTGCTGGCGCAGCCCCGTAATGATTTGACTGTTCAGCGCGTCGGCGCCGACAGCATCCAGATTGGCCATCGAGGACGGCTTTGTCGGATCGGAGGCAAGGAGAGTTTCATAGCGAGCCAACTTGGCCGTGGCCTCAGAGGTCTGGGCGCGTGCCGCAGCCAATCGATTGTTCATTTCTGTGATCTGCTGCTCGTCGATGGACTTTCCATCCAAGGAAACAATATTGTTCTGGGTCTTGTAGACGTCGACGGCACGTTGCGCAGCGAGGGCTTGGTCACCGAGATCGCGCAGCCTCTCCTGCAGCCAGCTTGTCGCCCTGCGATTGGCGTCAAACTTTGCGTTGAGCTGGTCCGCTACATAGGTATTGGCAACCGCGTTGACGATCTCCGCGGCTCGGGCTGCGTTGCTCGAATTGAAGCTTATCTCAATGACGTTGCTGTACCCGACCCGCCCCGCTGAAAGCCGATTGAGAAATGCGTCTATGATAGTGTCCGATGGTTCGCCCTGAGTCTCGGGTGGCCCATCTTTCTTCGATCCAGCCGAAGCCCATGACCGAATTCGCGACCAGAGCGACTGTAGAGACAACCCTGACGCATTGAAGTCCGGATCGTTCGCCAGTTTCAACTGGTCGATTACCGCAACCGCGGTGGCCTTTGATCTCAGGAGCTGAAGCTGGGTCTCGATTTGATTGAGATCGAAGGCCGGCTCCGCGAGTAGTGATTGCTGCTGGACAAATTGGGGCCTGGGATTGGCCAACAGGATCTGAACTTGCGCCGTATAGGTTGGCGACACCAACCGGAGATAGAGCAGGCTGGCCGCAGTGACCACCGCAGCTGTGACAAGGATTACGAGATATTGCCGTCGTAGAAGCCCGATACCGAAATTGATGACGTCGCTGATTCCTCCGCCGTCTGCCTGGACGGGTTGAGGCAGTCCGTTCACCGGCAGCCGCAGTCTTTCGGTATGTTGAAGATTGTTCTGGAGCATCACGTACCTGTCCGACGGTGGGTCACGCTGAGGCCGCCCGCCCGCAGACCAGCGTTTAAGAAGGACATGCGGGGCGGCGAGAGATTATATACCTTATAAAAATCCGCTTGCCAAATTAAATAAATAGTCTATTAATTTGGATGGGAATGAAAATAGGGATTGAGCCCTTGTTTTGCTCTGATGTTTAAAAAAATATCTTATGTTTCAAGGTCATATCGCGAATCCGATATTCGCATCGAAAATAATGTTTCCGTTTGGAGGTGGGTCGGCTGGGCGGAGAAATTAATTTCATCGAGGATTATGGTCCGCCGCATGGAAGCCCGATCCAAATTGAGGGGCGGCAGGAGGTACCCAATGCTGGAGCTGCGATCCCTGGCGATCCCTGACGTCAAACTAATTCGAACAGATCGGTTTTCCGACGTCCGCGGCTACTTCTGTGAGACCTTCCAGCGATCGGCTTTTGCGGAGAAGGGAATCCTCCATGACTTCGTTCAGGATAATCAGTCCAGTTCGGATCGGATCGGCACGGTGCGCGGCTTGCATTTCCAGCGACCGCCCTTTGCCCAGGCGAAGCTCGTACGGGTGTTGAACGGGGCCATTCTCGATATTGCCGTTGATCTCCGGCGTTCATCGCCCAACTTCGGGAAGCACATCGCCATCCAGTTGGATAGTGAAAGCGGTGAGCAGGTGTTCATTCCGAAGGGGTTCGCGCATGGTTTCTGTACGCTGCAGCCCAAGACCGTCGTCTTGTACAAGGTCGACCAGGTCTATGCCCCGAGCCATGACGGCGGCGTCTATTGGGCTGATCCAGTACTAGCGATCAAGTGGCCCGTAACAACCGCGGAGGCCCAGGTGTCGCCAAAGGACCAGACCCTTCCTGTGCTCAGCCAGCTTGGTTGCGTTTTCCACTAGTGGAGACGAATAGAATGCGTGTCTTGGTGACCGGCGGAGCGGGCTTTATCGGTTCTGCGGTGTGTCGCCGTTTGGTGCTGCAGACTGGTGCTGCAGTAATCAACGTCGACAAGTTGACATACGCAGCCAACAAGGCACGTCGCGAACTTGGATGGGAACCGACGAGAACGTTCGAGCGGGGCTTGGCCGAAACCGTCGGATGGTATCTCAAAAGTCGTGCATGGTGGGAGCGTGCTCGCTGCGGTGTCTATGGCGGCTCGCGCCTCGGTCTCCTGGCTGCCCAACACTGAGGCGAAGATGACAGATCGACCCATCCTCATCGCCGGGCGGAATGGTCAGCTGGCAAGGTGTCTTCGTGATCTCGCTGCAATGCGCGGTCTGCCTGCGGTGGCTCTCGGGCGCCGAGAACTCGATCTGGAGAACCGCGAAGGGATCGACAAGCTCATCGCGTCAATCGCGCCGTCTGCAATCATCAATACGGCCGCTTATACGGCGGTCGATCAGGCCGAATCTGAAGCAGCGAAAGTGTTCAGCATCAACCGCGATGGCGCGGCGGCGCTGGCAGATGTCGCGTGGCAGATGAACGTTCCGCTCATCCATCTCTCGACCGACTATGTGTTCGACGGTGCGAAACCGGATGCGTATGACGAAAGTGACATTACCGCGCCGTTGAATGTCTACGGCGCGTCGAAGCTTGCCGGTGAAGCTGCTGTATTGGCCGCGCATCCGCTCGCGACCGTGATCCGATGCTCGTGGCTTTACAGCCCCTATGGCAGCAACTTCGTTCGAACGATGCTGCGGCTGTGCGAGACGCAGCCCATTGTACGGGTTGTTCGGGACCAACATGGAAATCCGACCTACGCATTCGATCTCGCGGAGGCCGTCCTTCGGATCGCAGAACGGTCGGTAACGGACGATCGCAGGGCTACGGCCGGCATCTTTCACCTCGCCGGTCAAGGCGAGACGAGCTGGCACGATTTTGCGCAGGAAATCTTCTATGAGCGTTCCCGTCGTGGAGCGCGCGTTCCGGCGCTCGAGGCGGTCACGACTGAAGAGTTTCCGACCGCCGCGCGTCGGCCTCGGAACTCGCGCCTGGACTCATCCAGGGCCGAACGCGTGTTCGGGATTCGATTGCCGCCTTGGCGCCACTCACTCGAAGCTTGTCTCGACCGGCTAGTCGGAGAAGGAGAAACCGATGCTGAAGGGAATCGTGCTGGCTGGCGGCAGCGGAACGCGCCTCTATCCGATCACGCGCGTGGTCAGCAAGCAGTTGCTCCCGGTCTATGACAAGCCGATGATCTATTATCCCCTGTCGACGCTGATGTTGGCAGGAGTCCGCGAGATTCTGATTATTACCACGCCTTCAGACCGGTCTCAGTTCGAACGGTTGTTGGGGGACGGCCGCCAATGGGGCATTCGGCTCAGCTACGCGGAACAAACCCATCCCGCCGGTCTCGCGGACGCCTTCATTGTCGGTGCCGATTTCATCGGAAGCGATCGTGTGGCGATGGTGCTTGGCGACAATATCTTCTTCGGCGAAGGCCTGAGCGAATTGCTTGCCAGGGCGGCAGGACGTGAGGAAGGCGCAACGGTCTTTGCTTATCATGTGCGGGACCCGGAACGATATGGCGTCGTCGCGTTTGATGAGGCGGACCGCCCGGTATCAATTGAGGAGAAACCCAGACGACCAGCTTCGAATTGGGCAATCACGGGGCTGTATTTCTTCGACAATCGCGTTGTCCGCTACGCTCGTCGCGTCGAGCCATCGTCGCGCGGAGAACTCGAGATTACCGATCTTCAGATGCGTTACCTTTCGGCTGGTGCGCTACACGTTGAGCGCATGGGGCGGGGATTTGCCTGGCTGGATACCGGCACGGTCGAGTCTCTCATCGATGCAGGGATGTTCGTGCAGACCCTGGAAAAGCGCCAGGGAATGAAGATTGCATGTCTCGAGGAGGTCGCCTTCAGACTCGGCTTCATCAATCGCGATCAGCTCCTCGCGCTGGCGCAACCGTTAGAGAAGAGCGGCTACGGCAATTATCTGAACGAAATCACTCGGCTGCCGCATTTCGCGTCGGGATAGCGCACTCAGCTATTTTAATTATCTTGACTATATGCACGTTGAATTGCCTGGCGATTTAAAATAGAATTAAAGTATATCGTTGAGTTATTTAATCGGTATGACCATGCTGGTTCAAAGGGCGAGCGTCTTTGGTCGGGGAGCCCGGGTCGTTTTCCCAGGGGAGGATATCCCCGCACTTTGGCGGGAATCAGCGTTCTGGAATGCATTCGAGGGCTCCGACCCGCCCGGCCTCTGGGGCCTGCCGTTTGACGATCCGCCAGCAGGCGAGTCACCCCGTCTGCCGCCTCTAGTTGGTGACTCCAATTTCTTCCTACCGTCGTCTCGGCATGGTTGGGGCAATCCGCCGGACCTGCGCGGGGTTGGACCCGCTCTCTTCTCCCGATCTTTCCAGCCCCGATTGTCCGCTCTGCTGTCCTCGACGTCTTTGGCGAGCCGCTATCATGGCTTGGTCCCGACGTTTCCATCTGTGGCAAGACAAGGGGCGCCGCCGGCATCATCATCTATTTCGCTCCCGGGCACCACCCACTGGGCCCATTCGAGCGACGGAGTCTGGAATGTCGCTACGAACTGGAGCGCCGGCGTTCCGGGAATCAGCGACTCGGCGGTCCTCGATGCAGCGGGAGCGTATGTCGTCACGAGCACGGCCAGTGTTGATATTGGGAGCCTGGTCCTTGATGCAGGCGCGACGCTTTCGTTCGGTGCGGGGGCGCCATTTATCGTCGAAGGCGATGTACTGAACAATGGCACTGTCGAAGTTGGGGCGTTCCTCGGCGATCGCATTGCTACAGGGGACTTTAAGGGCAACGTCAACGGCACAGGATCTTTCGAAATTTCGGACAAGGCGATCCTGGAGATCGGAGGTTCGGTTTCCGGCCAGTTCCTGAATGGATCGTTCTCCGGCATAACAGTGTCGTTCGACACGCAAGCTGGCACGCTCGTCCTCGATCAGTCGGCCAGTTTTCACGGGTTGATCGCAGGGTCGTCGGCCGGGGCAGCGCTTTCGCCTGGGAACCTCATCGACTTGAAAGATCTGCCCTTCACATCGTCGATGTCGGCGACTGTTCATTACGACAACAGCTCGAATATCAGCGTAGTCGATTTCAGCAATGGTGCGGCCAATGTCACCTTGCTGTTCTCGGGGATGGACTCGAATTGGAATTTCAAAAGCGATGGGCAGGGAGGCACTATCGTCTCCGATCCACCCACGAATCCCATCGTGCTGGAAAACCAGAAGCCAGGCACGCCGAAAAGTGTCTGGGAGATTCAACCAGGCGACAATTCGACTCTGACACAGGGGTTTACGACAGCAATCAGCACCAATGTCGGTGGGACGGTCCAATTCAAGATCAACAACCTGACCGGCAACCCGAACTATCGCGTCGATGTTTACCGGCTGGGTTATTACGGTGGCGATGGTGCCAGACTGGTTACGAGCCTGCAGCATCAGGCCGCAACTGCGGTCGTCCAACCCGCTCCATTGAGTAACCCGTCGACGGGCCTTGTAGATGCCGGCAACTGGAGCGTGACCGACTCCTGGAGCGTACCGACCGATGCGGTCTCGGGCGTCTACATTGCTAACGTCGTCAACGGCACCCAGATTTTCCAGATTCCATTCATTATCCGGAACGACGCTTCGCACAGCGACATCGTCCTGCAGACAAGTGATCAAGACTGGCAAGCCTACAACGGTTGGGGAGGGGCCAACCTATATTTGGGAAACGGCCCAGGCATCAACGGATCAGCCTACGCGGTCAGTTACAATCGCCCCCTCGTAACGCGTGACGGCACCGGAACCTTTGCCGAGGGGACGGACTCCGTGTTCCAGGCTGAGTTTGCAGCCATTCAATGGCTCGAGCAAAACGGGTACGATGTCTCTTACATTTCTGGAATCGATGCTGCGACAAACGGCTCGTTGTTGCTCAATCACAAAGTCTTCATGGACGCGGGGCATGACGAGTATTGGACCGAAGCTCAGCGCGCCAACGTAGAGGCCGCAGCACATGCTGGCGTGAACCTTGCGTTTCTCACAGGCAACGAGATCTTTTGGAAAACAAGGTTGGCACCCAGCATCGATGGCAGCGGATCAGCCAACCGCACACTCATTAGCTACAAGGATACGCACGCAAATGCGCTGATTGATCCAACAGGACAGGCGACCGGAAATTACTCTGACCCGCGGTTCGGTTCGCCTCTTCCCTCGAATGAGTTGACCGGCACATTGTTCGCGGTCAACGCATTTCGGTACGATACGATCACGATACCGTATTCAATGACCCAATTGCGCTTCTGGCGCAATACGGCCGTCGCGCAAACGTCACCGGGGCAGACCGCCTCGCTCGTACCTGGCCTGTTAGGCGTTGAATGGGACACCGCGCCGGACAACGGATTTCGCCCAGCCGGGTTGATCAGTGTCTCATCTTCAACAGTGCAGGTGAATGGACAGCTTCTCCTCGATTATGGCAACACGTTCGCAAATGGCACGGCGACCCACAATCTCGTGCTGCATCGGGATCCCGTTAGTGGCGCGTTGATATTCTCGGCCGGTTCAATCAACTGGCCGTGGGCGCTTGCTAGCGACCACGACGGACCTGCGACTCCGGTAGATCCCAATGTACAGCAGGCGATGGTTAACCTGTTTGCCGACATGGGGGTTCAGCCCGCGACGCTGCAAGCGAACTTGACGGCCGCGTCCCAGTCGACAGACGCTACGGCGCCGACCTCCGGTATCACCAATCTCTCGGCTGCCAGCGTTGTCGAGGGGCAATCGATCACAGTGACGGGGACGGCCACTGACGCTGGTGGAAAGATCGCCGGCGTCGAAGTCTCCACGAATGGGGGAACAACCTGGCATCCTGCCAACAGCAATGTCGGCGCGGCGAGCGTGACCTGGTCATACACGTTCGTCACAGGCCCACAGGGGACCTATAATCTCAAAACCAGGGCGGTCGATGACAGCCTGAACCTGGAAACACCCGGTGCGGGCGCTAGCTACACGGTCACACCATCTTCCAACCTGACTCTCTTCAGTAGTACCGATACGCCTGCGGTGATCTCCGACAGCGATACCGGCTCAGTTGAGCTTGGCGTCAGATTCGTCCCGGCCGTGTCGGGCAAGATCACCGGCATTCGTTTCTACAAGGGGCCTCAGAATACTGGCACCCACATCGGTGATCTCTGGACCGCAAACGGCACGCTGCTTGCGAGCGCCACCTTCACCAACGAAACCGCGAGCGGTTGGCAGCAGGTCAGTTTCGCCACACCTGTCAGTGTGAACGCTGGCGTGACGTATGTTGCTTCCTACCACGCGAACAGCGGCCACTATTCCTCGACCGACTTCTACTTCACCGGCTACGGGGGCATTACGAAGGGTGCGCTCACCGCGCTTGGTAACAGCCTCAACGGCGTCTATGCCTATGGCAGTGGCCCGACCTTCCCCGGCACCGTCGCCTCTACGGAAGCCCCGAACTACTGGGTAGACGTCGTTTTCGATGATACAGGCACGACGTCGCCACAAGCTAACGGCGACAGTGGCTTCACGGTTACCCAAAATGGTGTGCTGAATATTGCGGCATCGACGCTGCTCGCGAACGACACCAACCCATCCGGCTTGGCTTTCTCGCTTACCAGCGTTGGTAACTCGGTCAACGGAAGCGTAAGCTACAATTCGCAGAACCAGACCGTGACCTTTACTCCTGCCAATGGCTATGCCGGGGCGGCGAGTTTCACCTACACGATCACAGACACGAGCGGCCAAAGTGGTTCCGGCCAGGTGTCGCTTAACGTCAACTATCCGGTCTCTGCGCAGAGCCTGTTCGGCACCAACGATGCGCCAACCGTCCCCAATTCCGGCGATACCAGCCCCGTCGAAGTCGGAGTCAAGTTTACCGCATCCGTGAATGGGACAATAACCGGTCTGCGCTTCTACAAGGGATCGTTGAATACCGGTCCCCATGTTGCGGATCTCTGGAGTTCGACCGGAGCCCTGCTTGCGACTGCCACATTCACCAATGAGACGGCCAGCGGTTGGCAGCAGGTCAGCTTCTCCAACCCTGTGGCAATCACGGCAGGCACCACCTACGTCGCGTCCTATCATACCAACGGCAACTACTCCGGTACGCAAAACTATTTCACGACATCGCTTACCAACGGCCAGTTGACGGCTCCGGCTAGCGGCAATGGTGTCTATAGCTACGGATCCGGAGGCGTCTTCCCGACGAATACCTTCAAATCCTCCAACTACTGGGTCGACGTCGTCTTCAACGGCTCCTCCAATCCCAACAATACGCCACCAACCGCGGTTGCTGAC
>NZ_JAFCJM010000058.1 GCF_018130955.1 Bradyrhizobium liaoningense | reverse complement strand
GCGCTTTGCTAATCCTTCGCCGCCATCAGGCTGGATAGAAGACTTCCACCTCCAAGCTGTCGATCATGCTCGGCACACACAAAAACGCCCCCGGCCGAGCCAGGGGCGTTTTTCGTCTCGGCCTGATAGGGCCGATCAATCCTTCTTGAGGAAGCCCGAGAACTTCTTCTGGAAGCGGGAGACGCGGCCGCCGCGGTCCATGAGCTGCTGGGTGCCGCCGGTCCAGGCCGGGTGCGACTTCGGGTCGATGTCGAGGTGCAGCTTGTCGCCTTCCTTGCCCCAGGTGGACCGGGTCTGGTACTCGGTGCCGTCGGTCATCACGACCGTAATCGTATGATAATTCGGGTGAATTTCGGCTTTCATGGCAATTCCTCGGCGCCCCGGCGCCTCATCTTGAGTGGCTATCGAATGACGGATTTGGGCGGCTCTATACCCCACGAAGCCCCCCAAAACAAGCCGTTGGCGGCCGCTAAAACCGGGGCAGCCCCTAAGGGACATCCCGGATTTGCCACTAATGTTGCACCGGCCTATTGGGTTCGGACCTAGTCCTTTGGGGTCGGAGTTCATGAGCGCTGTGGAACGGCTTGACGAAGGGTTTCGCGACCAGGACGCGACCAAGCCCGCCGAAATCCCGTCGATCGAAGCCGAACTGATCGAGCAGCCGGCGAAAGGCCGGGCGCGGCTGCGTCCGCTGCTCGCGCTTGCGCCCTATGTCGCCCGCTATCGCGGCCGCGCCATGCTCGCCTTCGTTGCGCTGACGATCGCAGCGCTGACGACGCTGCTGGTGCCGGTCGCGGTCCGCCGCATGATCGATTTCGGCCTGACGCCGGAAGGCATCGAACTGATCAACAGCTACTTCTCCGTCATGATCGCGGTCGTCGCGGTGCTCGCGCTGGCGAGCGCCGCGCGTTACTACCTCGTGATGACGATCGGCGAGCGCATCGTCGCCGATCTCAGGCGCGACGTCTTCAGCCATCTGTTGTCGCTGTCGCCAAGATTCTTCGATTCCGCGCGCAGCGGCGAACTGGTCTCGCGGCTCACCGCCGACACCACGCAGATCAAATCCGCGGTCGGCGCCTCCGTCTCGATCGCGCTGCGCAATCTGATGATGTTTTTCGGCGCGGTGGCGATGATGGTGATCACGAGCCCGCGCCTGTCCGGGTTCGTGCTGCTCGCCATTCCCCTGATCGTGCTGCCGCTGGTCGCGTTCGGGCGCTGGGTGCGGCGGCTGTCGCGCAACGCCCAGGACACGCTCGCCGACGCTTCCGCCTATGCCTCCGAGCTGGTCGGTGCGATCCGCACCGTGCAGGCCTATACCAGCGAAGCCTTTGCGCAGCGCCGTTTCGGCGGCGAGGTCGAGCAGGCCTATGAAGCGGCGCGCACCTCGACGCAGGCGCGCGCGGTGCTGACCGCGATCATCATCTTCATCGTGTTCTCCAGCGTGGTCGCAATTCTCTGGATCGGTTCGCATGACGTGTTGATCGGCTCGATCACTCCGGGCCGGCTCGGCCAGTTCGTGCTCTACGCAGCGTTTGCGGCCGCCGGGCTCGGCCAGCTCAGCGAAGTCTGGGGCGAGGTCTCGGCGGCTTCAGGCGCAGCCGAACGGCTGTTCGAGATTCTGCACGTGCAGCCCGAGATCACCACGCCGGCGGCGCCGCTTGCATTGCCGACGCCTGCGCGCGGCGAGGTCGGCTTTGACAAGGTGAGTTTTGCCTATCCGGCGCGGCCCGACGTCAACGTGCTCGATGCCGTCTCGCTCGCGGTGCGCCCCGGCGAGAAGCTCGCGATCGTCGGCCCCTCCGGCGCCGGCAAGAGCACGCTGTTCCATCTGCTGTTGCGCTTCTACGATCCGAAGACGGGGGCGGTCTCGCTCGACGGCGTTCCGGTCAAGTCAGTCGATCCGCGGGACTTGCGCGCCCGCATCGCGCTGGTGCCGCAGGAATCCGTGGTGTTCGCCGCGACCGCGCGCGAAAACATCCGCTTTGGCCGGCCCGATGCGACCGATGCCGAGGTCGAGCGCGCCGCCGAGCTCGCGCACGCCGCCGAGTTCATCCGCCGCCTGCCCGAAGGTTTTGAAGCCCCGCTCGGCGAGCGCGGCGTGACGCTGTCCGGCGGCCAGCGCCAGCGCATCGCGATCGCGCGGGCGATTTTGCGCGACGCGCCGCTCCTGCTGCTCGACGAGGCGACCTCGTCGCTGGATGCAGAAAGCGAGACGCTGGTGCAGACCGCGCTGGAAGAGCTGATGAGTCATCGCACCACTATCGTGATCGCCCACCGCCTCGCCACGGTTCTCTCCTGCGACCGCATCCTGGTGATGGACCAGGGCAAAATCGTCGAGCAGGGCACGCATGCGGAGCTGGTTGCGGCCAACGGCCTCTATGCGCGGCTGGCAAGGCTGCAGTTCGAGGGGGCGTGAGGGCGCCGCTACGGCTTCCACGCCATCTTCAGCACCGGCCGCCCCGACGTCGGATTGACGTCATCACCCGCATGCACAAAGCCGTTGCGCTCGTAGAAGCGGATGGCGCGGGCGTTGTCCTTGTTGACGAGCAGCGTGACGCCGCTGGGCGAGAGGCGTTTTGCCTCGTCCACCAGCAGCCGCGCGGCGTCGGAGCCCCAATGGTCCGGCGAAACCACGAGCTGGTCGAGATAGCCTTCGCCATCGATGGTGACGAAGCCGATCAGCGCGCCGTCCAGCTCCGCGACCGCGATCTCGGCCTTCGGCACCAGCTCCTTGCGCCAGCGCTCGCGCCACCAGTCGAGCCGCGCCGCGAAATCGATCTGCGGATAGGCCTGCTGCCAGGTGCGATGCCAGACGTCGATTGCAGCCGCCTCGTCGGAAGCCGCGTAGGGGCGGATGGTTGGGGGCACTACCGTTCCGTCAGCTTCAGCTCGATGCGGCGGTTGCGCTTGTAGGCTTCTTCGGTGTTGCCGGTATCGAGCGGCTGGAATTCACCAAAGCCGGCGGCGACCAGGCGCTGCGCGGGCACGCCGAGCGAGACCAGGTACTGCACCACCGAGATCGCGCGCGCCGCCGACAGGTCCCAGTTCGACTTGAAGTTTATGCCGGTGACGGGGCGGACATCGGTGTGGCCGTCGACGCGCAGCACCCAGGCGATCTCGGCCGGGATCTTCTTGTCGAGCTCGATCAGGGCGGTGGCGAGCGTGTCGAGCTCGGCGCGGCCCTCGGGCAACAGCGTGGCCTGCCCCGTGTCGAAGAACACTTCGGACTGGAACACGAAGCGGTCGCCGACGATGCGGATGTCCGGCCGGTTGCCGAGGATGGCGCGCAGGCGGCCGAAGAACTCCGAGCGATAGCGCGACAATTCCTGCACCCGCTGCGCCAGAGCAACATTGAGGCGAGAACCCAGATCGGCGATCCGGCTCTGCGATTCCTTGTCGCGCTTCTCCGACGCATTGAGCGCCTCTTCCAGCGCTGCGAGTTGCCGCCGCAGCGCGCTGATCTGCTGGTTCAGCACCTCGATCTGCGCCAGCGCCCGCGCCGACACCGCCTTCTCGGAATCCAGCGCCTTGTTCAGCTCGCTTGCCTTGCCTTGCGCGTCGTTGCCGGCGCTCGCAAGTCCTTCGTAGAGGCCCTTCAGGCGGTCGCGCTCGCTTTCAGCCGTAACGAGTCCGGCCTTGAGTTGCGAGACCTGGTCGTCGAGCGAGAGCTTGCCGAGCTTTTCCAGCGACAGCATTTCGGTGAGCTGCGCGATCCTGGCGTTGAGCGCCTCCAGTGCCTTGTCCTTGCCGGTGACTTCCTGCGACAGGAAGAACTGCACGACCAGGAACACCGAGAGCAGGAACACGATCGACAGCACCAGCGTCGACAGCGCGTCGACGAATCCGGGCCAGTAGTTGAAGGGGCCATCGCTGCGGCGGGTGCGGGCAAGAGCCATGGTGGCCTCTCAAATTCTAGCTGTTCAACTCTTCTCGGGCTGGCGCGCGAGGCGCTCCAGCAGGCGCCGGATCTCCCGGTTCTGCTCGCCCTGGCCGTCGGCCCATTCGCGGATCATCTGCTGCTCGGTCCGCATGTGCTGGACCAGGGCCTGGATGGCTTCCGCAAGGTTCGCCATCGCCGCCGTCGTGCCGCGGCTGGCGCTGCCCTCTTCGAGCACCCCGCGCAGCCGTTCGACCGCCGCCTGCAGCTCGCCGCTGGCGACGCCGGCCCCGCCACCGGTCGCCTCGCCGCGGCCATATTCGCGCACGGTGGTGGCGAGCCAGTCCTCGAGGTCGGTGTAGAAGCGGTTTTGCGCCTGGCTCGACTGCAGGTCGAGGAAGCCGAGGATCAGCGAGCCGGCGAGGCCGAACAGCGAGCTCGAGAACGAAATGCCCATGCCGCCGAGTGGGGCGGCGAGGCCTTCCTTCAGTGTGTCGAACAGCGCGCCGGCATCGCCGCCGACCTTCAATCCGTCGATCACCTTGCCGACCGAGCCGACCGTCTCGATCAGGCCCCAGAACGTGCCGAGCAGGCCGAGAAAGACCAGCAGCCCCGTCATGTAGCGCGAGATGTCGCGGGCCTCATCGAGGCGGGTCGCGATGGAATCGAGCAGGTGCCGCATGGTCGTCTGCGAGATCGACATCCGTCCCGAGCGCTCGCCGCCGAGGATCGCCGCCATCGGCGCCAGCAGCTTTGGGTGGCGGGCCGGCGCCAGGCCGGGATCGGCAATGCGGAAATTATTGACCCAGGAGACCTCGGGATAGAGCCGGATCACCTGCCGGAAGGCCAGGATGATGCCGATGAACAGCACGCCCCCGATCAGGGCGTTGAGGCCCGGATTGGCGAAGAAGGCGACGATGATCTGCTTGTAGAGCACCACCCCCACCAGCGAGCAGAGCACCAGGAAGACCAGCATCCGGACCAGGAACACACTGGGCGACGACAATTTTGTGAGCTCGATCTCCATGGTGGAGCGGGGCGAAGTCCCAGGCGGCATGGCCGATATCATCCATTGCGAAGCGTCAGGCGGGCGTTTTGGCACTATGGCACAGCGCCAGCCGGAAAAAAGCGGCGAGGTTACCGAATTCCCGGGAGGGCGGGGAACCCAAAGCTGAAACCGGGCTTTTGAAGCTTACGTATTTTGCAAAACTTCGGCGTTTCACAGGCTTAGGTCGGAATTTTTGCATGACGACGTATCTCGGTGCTCTCGCCTTGATCGCGGTGTCACTGGCCGCCTTGATGGCGGTCGCCTGGGTCGTGCGGGAGCGGACCGGCAATTCGGGCTGGGTGGACACCATCTGGACCTTCGCGGTCGGCCTGGTCGGCGCGGGCAGCGCCCTGTGGCCGATCGCGGGTGAGGGGCCCAATGCGCGGCAATGGCTGGTCGCGAGCCTGGTGGCGCTGTGGTCGCTCCGGCTCGGCACCCACATCGCGATCCGCACCTCAGGCATCACCGACGACCCGCGTTATGCTGCCTTCGCCAGCGAGTGGGGCCTCAATGCGCCGCGGCGGATGTTCATCTTCCTGCAGAACCAGGCGCTCGGCTCGGTGCCGCCAGTGTTTGCGATCTTCGTCGCCGCGCACGTCCCAGAGCCCGCCTTGCGCGTTCAGGATTTCTTGGGCGCTGCGATCCTGCTCACCGGCATTTTTGGTGAGGCGGTGGCGGACGCGCAGCTCGCGCGCTTCAGGCACGAACCCTCCAACAAGGGCCGCGTCTGCGATGTCGGCCTGTGGCGCTGGTCGCGGCACCCCAACTACTTCTTCGAATGGCTGTCCTGGCTCGCCTATCCCGTCATCGCGCTGTCGGCCGGGTATGCCTGGGGCTGGGCGAGCTGGCTGGCGCCAATCTTCATGTACTGGATCCTGGTGCACGTGACGGGCATCCCGCCGCTGGAGGCGCATATGCTGCGCTCGCGCGGCGAGCGCTACCGCGCCTATCAGGCGCAAACCAGCATGTTCTTTCCTTTGCCACCCAGAACCTTACCACCCAAGGAGGGAGTAGCCGTATGAGCGTCGTCTCCACGATCATCGGGACTGCCGAACGCGTGCCGTTGCCGGATCTGGTGATCCGCGCGGCGATCCAGCGTCTGTGCTCGCGCACCGCGACGCGCCTGTCGGCCGGCAGTGCGGCCGGTGACGCCACCTTCGCGGGCGCGATGATGCTGCGGCCGATCGCCGAGCATGCCGATGACGCCAACACCCAGCACTACGAGGTGCCCGCTTCCTTCTTCGCCGACGTGCTCGGTCCCAACCGCAAATACTCGTCCTGCTTCTACCGGACGGATGCGACCACGCTCCAGGAGGCCGAGGAGGAGGCGCTGCGCCAGACCGTCGAGCACGCTGACCTGGCCGACGGGCAGAGCATTCTCGAGCTTGGCTGCGGCTGGGGCTCGTTGTCGCTGTGGATGGCGCGGCTGTTCCCGCAGGCGCAGATCCTCGCGGTGTCGAACTCGCATTCGCAGCGCGACTATGTCGAGGAGGAGGCGCGGCTGCGCGGCCTGAAGAATCTGCGGGTCGTCACCGCAGACATGAACGTGTTCGCGCCAGACGGCCAGTTCGACCGCATCGTGTCGGTGGAGATGTTCGAGCACATGATGAACTGGCGCAAGCTGATGACGCGCGTGCGTTCATGGCTCAATCCGGACGGCCGCTTCTTCATGCACATTTTTACCCATCGCGCCGGCTCCTATCTGTTCGACCGGGCCGACCGCGAAGACTGGATCGCGCAACATTTCTTCACCGGCGGCGTGATGCCGAGCCATCATCTCGTCCGGCAATATGCCGATCTCTTCGAGATCGAGAAGGAATGGTGCTGGAGCGGCACGCATTACCAGCGCACCGCAAACGACTGGCTCGCCAATTTCGACGCGCGCCGCGACCGCATCGAGGCCACCTTGCGCGAGGTCTATGGCAACGACACCGCGCTATGGATGCGGCGCTGGCGCTGGTTCTTCCTCGCCACGTCGGGCCTGTTCGGCTACGCCGACGGAACCGAGTGGAGCGTCAGCCACTACCGGATGAAGGCTGCGGGCTAGAGGCGCCGATTGGCGCGACACCAGACGCTGTTCACTTTTCGCGAAAGGCTCCTGGTACGCGTCCGGGCCAGCGGATCGACCTGAATCGGGAGGGCCGCTATGCTCGATGCCCTACGGGCGCGACATGACGGGCTTTTCCAATGAATCTGACTTTCTCTCCCACCACGCAGTCCGACGCTGATCTTCTGGTGGCCATTCGCATTGCCGCGATGCGCGAGAGCTTGGAGCGTGTCGGACGCTTTGATCCACAGCGTGCGCGGGATCGTTTCTTGGCGTCCTTTGACCCGGTGCTGTGCCGCTTCATCGAAGCCGATAGTGTCCGAGTAGGCTTTGTCTTGGTTCGTCCCCAGCCGGACCACTGGCATCTGGACCACCTGTACATCGTGCCCGAACATCAGGGAAAGGGAATCGGAGCAGCGGTGCTTCGACAGATATTCGCAGAAGCGGATTCGCAACGCATGTCTATCCGGCTAGGTGCATTGCGTGGCAGCGAATCGAACCGCTTCTATCAACGACACGGCTTCCAGCAGATGGACGAAGCGGAGTGGGACATTTACTACATGCGCCAACCGAGTTTCATGAACGAATAGGAAGAAATGCTCCGAAGGAGTTTCATAAACGTCCTCGGAAGCTGAATTCATCTGCCGGCCTTCATGAAGGCATGCTCTCCCAATTGCGTTGTTCTGTCGCAGCACCCCAGATGGAACCGGACTCACAATCCGGTGAGTCCGGAAAAAGGTCCTACACTCAGTGCGATAGCTTCTGTGACATTGGGCCGCCCACGTTGCGCGTTGCATCGCAATAGTACCGACCTATTTTGGCGCTGTGGGCCGCACGGAATCGCCTGGAAAGGCATGCCGTGGGGAGTGTTATTCTGTTTGCAACAACCATCGGGGGCAATCCACTCCATGTCAGGACTTCGTGCGCGATTGGCATGCGTCGCAGTGATGCTCGCGGCCTTTGCGCCGCTCCTTGCGGGCTGTGACGAATCCATTTCCGCAACATCAGCCGCGCAAGCCCCCGAGCCCGATGTCAGCATCGTCGTCGTCAAACCGCAGCCGCGCGCCGTGGTGCGCGAATTGCCCGGCCGCATCGCGCCGACGCGCGTTGCCGATGTGCGGCCGCGCGTGTCCGGGATCGTGGTCGAGCGCCTGTTCCGCCAGGGCAGCGAGGTCAAGGCCGGCGAGCCGCTCTATCGCATCGATCCGCGTCCGTTCGAAGTCGAGGTGATGGCGAACGAGGCCGCGGTCGCCAAGGCCGAGGCCGTGCTTCAGCAGGCCCAGCAGCAGGCGCGCCGCGTCGCCCTGCTCACCAGCCAGCGCGCCGCGCCCGAAGCCGAGAACGAGAAGGCGGTCGCGGGCGAGCGCCAGGCCCATGCCGAGGTCGAGGGCCGCAAGGCGGACCTCGCGCGCGCAAAGCTCAATCTCGATTACGCGACCGTGCGGGCGCCGATCGACGGCGTGGTCGGCGCCGCGCTGGTCAGCGAAGGCGCGCTGGTCGTGCAGAACGAGACCAACCTCGCCACCGTCCAGCAACTTGATCCGATCTACGCCGACTTCACCCAGTCGGTGAACGAGATGAATCAGCTCCGCCGCGCCTTCGAGAGCGGCGATCTCGAACGCATCGATGCCGATGCCGCAAAAGTGCGCCTCGTGCTCGACGACAACTCGCTCTATTCGCTCAACGGCAAGCTCCTGTTCTCCGAGGCCAAGGTCGACGCCCATACGGGCCAAGTGACTCTGCGCGGCGAGTTCCGTAACCCGAAGCGCGAACTGCTGCCGGGCATGTATGTCCGTGTCCGCATCGACCAGGGCCTCGATTCCGACGCTATCGCGGTGCCGCAGCAGGCGATCCAGCGCAATGGCGGCGGCGGCAGCGAGGTGTTCGTCGTCAAGGACGACAACCGCATCGCCGTGCAGCCGGTGCGCACCGGCCAGGTGCAGGATGGCTATTGGTTCGTCACCGACGGCCTGAAGGCCGGCGACAAGGTCGTGGTCGAAGGGTTCCAGAAGTTCGCGGCCGGCGACAGGGTCAAGCCGCAGTCCTGGGCTGAGGCCGACGCAGCTGATACTCAGCACGCGCAAGCAGTGCGGTAACAGGCCATGCCGAGCTTCTTCATCGACAGGCCGATCTTCGCCTGGGTCGTCGCGCTGTTCATCTGCTTGATCGGCGCGATCTCGGTTCCGCTGCTGCCGATCGCGCAATATCCGATCATCGCGCCGCCCTCGATCTCGATCTCGACCAGCTACCCCGGCGCCTCGCCGGAAAACCTCTACAACAGCGTGACGCGGCTGATCGAGGAGGAGTTGAACGGCGCCTCCGGCATCCTCAACTTCGAATCGACCAGCGATTCGCTCGGCCAGGTCGAGATCATCGCCAATTTCGTGCCGGGCACCTCCACCAACGACGCCTCCGTCGAGGTGCAGAACCGCATCAAGCGCGTCGAGGCGCGCCTGCCGCGCGCGGTGATCCAGCAGGGCATCCTGATCGAGGAAGCCTCGAGCGCAGTGCTCCAGATCATCACCCTGAATTCGACCGACGGCAGCCTCGATGAGGTCGGGCTCGGCGACTTCATGATCCGCAACGTGCTCGGCGAGATCCGCCGCATTCCCGGCGTCGGCCGCGCCACGCTGTATTCGACCGAACGATCTTTGCGCGTCTGGATCGATCCCGCAAAGCTTGTCGGCTACGGGATGACGGTCGACGACGTCAACAAAGCGATCACCGCCCAGAACGCGCAGGTCGCCTCCGGCAGCATCGGCGCGGAGCCGTCGACCAAGGACCAGCGCGTCTCGGCACTTGTGCTGGTCAAGGGGCAGCTTGCCTCGCCGGACGAGTTCGGAGCCATCACCCTGCGCGCCAACGCCGACGGTTCGACCGTTCGCCTGCGCGACGTCGCGCGCGTCGAGGTCGGCGGCCTCAGCTATCAGTTCAACACGCGCCTCAACGGCAAGCCGACCGCGGGCCTGTCGGTGCTGATGTCTCCGACCGGCAACGCGCTTGCGACTGCGAGCGCGGTGGAAGCCAAGATGAAGGAGCTGTCGCGCTTCTTCCCGGCCAACATCACCTACGAGATCCCCTACAACATCACGCCGGTGGTGGAAGCGTCGATCAAGAAGGTGCTGATGACGCTGGTCGAGGCCGTCGTGCTGGTGTTCGTGGTGATGTTCCTGTTCCTGCAGAACATCCGCTACACCATCATCCCGACCATCGTCGTGCCGGTGGCGCTCTTGGGCGCCTGCAGCACGCTGCTGCTCGCCGGCTACTCCATCAACATGCTCTCCATGTTCGGCATGGTGCTCGCGGTCGGCATCCTCGTCGACGACGCCATCGTCGTGGTCGAGAACGTCGAGCGCATCATGGCGGAGGAGGGCCTGCCGCCGAAGGAGGCGACGCGCAAGGCGATGTCGCAGATCACCGGCGCCATCATCGGCATCACGCTGGTGCTGATGGCGGTGTTCGTGCCGATGGCGTTCTTCCCCGGCTCGGTCGGCATCATCTATCGCCAGTTCTCCGTCACCATGGTTGCCGCGATCGGCTTCTCCGCGTTCCTCGCGCTGTCGCTGACCCCTGCGCTGTGCGCGACGCTGCTCAAGCCGGTCGCGGCCGGTCACGGCCACGCCAAGAGGGGCGTGTTCGGCTGGTTCAACCGCATGCTCGAAGGCGGCAAGGAGGGCTATTCCAAAACCGTCGGCTTCTCGCTGAAGCGCACGGGACGCCTGATGCTGGTCTATGCGGCGCTGCTGGTCGGCCTCTCCTGGGGCTTTGTCAGCCTGCCCGGTGGCTTCCTGCCGATCGACGACCAGGGCTTCATCACCACCGACGTGCAGACGCCATCGGATTCGTCCTATCCGCGCACCGAAGCCGTGATCGAGAAGGTCGAGAAATATCTGTTGCAGAAGCCGGGAGTCGACGAGGTCACCTTCCTCACCGGCTTCAGCTTCTCCGGCCAGGGCATGAACACCGCGCAGGCCTTCATCACGCTGAAGGACTGGTCGGAGCGCGGCCCGAAAGAATCGGCAGCCGCGATCGTCAATGACATCAACCGCGACCTCGCCTCGATCCGCGATGCCAAGATCACGGCGCTGCAGCCGCCGCCGATCGACAATCTCGGCAACTCCTCCGGCTTCAGCTTCCGCCTGCAGGACCGCGGCCAGAAGGGCTATCCCGCCTTGATGCGTGCCGCCGACCAGTTGATTTCGCAAGCGAATGCGAGCCCGGTGCTGCAGAAAGTCTACATCGAAGGCCTGCCCGAGGCGCCGCAGGTCAATCTCATGATCGACCGCGAAAAGGCCGGCGCCTTCGGCGTCACCTTCGAGGACATCAACAACACGATCTCGACCAATCTCGGCTCGAACTACATCAACGACTTCCCGAACCGCGGGCGCATGCAGCGCGTGGTGGTGCAGGCCGACCGCGCCGACCGCATGCGCACCGAGGACATCCTCAACTACAACGTCAAGAACAGCCGCGGCCAGCTCGTGCCGTTTTCGTCCTTCGCAACCGTCGAATGGTCGCGCGGTCCGACGCAGATCGCCGGCTTCAACTATTATCCGGCGGTGCGCATCTCTGGCGAGGCCAAGCCCGGCTACACTTCGGGCGACGCGATCGCCGAGATGGAGCGGCTCGCCGGCCGCCTGCCGCGCGGGTTCGGCTATGAATGGACCGGGCAGTCGCTGCAGGAAAAATTGTCGGGCTCGCAGGCGCCGTTCCTGCTGGCGCTGTCGATCTTCGTCGTATTCCTGTGCCTGGCCGCGCTCTACGAGAGCTGGACCATTCCGCTCGCGGTGCTGCTCACCGTGCCGCTCGGCGTCACCGGCGCGGTCATCGCGGCGATGCTGCGCGGCTTGCCGAACGACGTCTATTTCACTGTCGGCCTCATCACCATCATCGGCCTTGCGGCCAAGGACGCGATTTTGATCATCGAGTTCGCCAAGGACCTGCGCAAAGAAGGCAAGCCGCTGCTGGAGGCCACCATCGAAGCCTGCCGCCTGCGCTTCCGTCCGATCCTGATGACCGGCCTCGCCTTCATCTGCGGCGTGCTGCCGATGGCGATCGCGCATGGCGCCGGCGGCGCCAGCCAGCAATCGCTCGGCACCACCGTGATGGGCGGCATGATCGCGGTCGTCATCCTGGCGCTGCTGATGGTGCCGGTGTTCTTCGTCTCCGTGCAGCGCGTGCTGGCGGGAGACCGGGAGCCGAAGGCGGAAGCGGAGATGCATGGCCCGCCGGCGCCGGTGAAGCCGACGTAATCTCCTCGTCATTCCGGGGCGCGCGATAGCGCGAGCCCGGAATCCATTGGGCCGCGATCACCGCGGATGAATGGATTCCGGGCCCGCGCCAAAAGAGGTGCGTCCCGGAATGACAGTGTGGAGGAAGGCGCGCCTTACTTCGCCAGCGGCCGCAGCGTCTTCACCAATTCCCCGTGCACGAACTCGTTGCCGCACACGACGTGGCCCGTGACCAGCGCGTCGCCTGACGTGTCGATGTCGCTCACGGTGCCGCCGGCTTCCTTCACCATGATCTGGCCGGCTGCGATGTCCCAGGGCTGCAGATTGCGTTCCCAATAGCCGTCGAGGCGGCCGGCAGCGACGAAGGCGAGGTCGAGGGAGGCGGCGCCGAAGCGGCGCAGGCCTGCGACCTGGTCCTGGATCGCGGTCATCTCGCGGCGGAAAAGGTCGTGGTCGCCGCGGCCGATATGCGGCAGGCCGCAGGCCACCACGCATTCGTTGAGCTGGCGGCGGCCGGCGACGCGCAGGCGCTGGTCGTTGAGGAAGGCGCCCTTGCCGCGTTCGGCGATGTAGAGCTCGTCATTGGCGGGATTGTAGATCACCCCGGCGATGACGGTGCCCTCGCGCGCGAGCCCGATCGAGATCGCGAATTGCGGGATGCCGTGCAGGAAGTTGGTGGTGCCGTCCAGGGGATCGACGATCCAGGTGTGGCTCTTGTCGGTGCCTTCGCGCGTGCCCCCTTCCTCGCCGATGAAGCCGTAGCCGGGGCGGGCTTTTGCGAGGTCCTGATAGAGGATCTCCTCGGCGCGCTTGTCGGCGAGCGAGACGAAATTGGCCGGGCCCTTCAGCGAAACCTGGAGATGCTCGATCTCGCCGAGATCGCGCTTCAGGCTGCGGCCGGCGCGGCGCGCGGCCTTGACCATGACGTTGATAGTTGCGGAATACAGCATGATTTTCGGTCTTGATTTCAGGGAAGTGGCGCCAAACGGCTTGCTTTAAGGAGATGGGGTGCCCTGCGCTCGGGCCTGCGTCAAGTCATTTGGTCCCGAGCCATTTCTTCGCTGCGGCCTCCGCCTTGGCCCGGTCGTCGGGATTGAGCTCGGTCAATTGCGCATCGAGGTCCGGATCGCCCTTGCCGGCGGTTTTGGCGACCAGATGCCATTTGAAGCCCTCGACCTTGTCGACCGGCGCGCCCATGCCCGTGATGAGGATGCGGGCCAGCCGGTTCTGGGCGATCGGCGAGTTCTGTCGGGCCGCCTTGCGCAGCAACGCCACCGCGGCCGGCGGATTGCGCGGCGTGCCGGTGCCGTTGAACAGTGCAATGGCGTATTCGACCTCGGCATCGACATTGTCGGCCAACGTGGCCGCCTGGAGCAGCCGCACCGCCTTGTCGATATCCTTCTCGACGCCGGTGCCTTCCTTGTAGAACGTCGCAAGCGCGTATTGTGCTTCCGGCAGCCCGGCGTCAGCCGCCTGGCGCAGCAACTCTGCGGAGCGCTTGACGTCCTGCGGCAGTGTCTGTCCGTCGAGATAGAGCAGCGCGAGATTATAGGCGGCCTTGGGCTCGCCGAGCTTCGAGGCGGAGGCCAGCAGCTTCACGGCCTCGCCCTTGTCGATGGGACCGCCGCGGCCGGCGATGCGCAGCATCGCGAGCTCGAGCATCGCCTGACGGTCGCCGGCATCGGAGGCGCGCTTGTACCACTCGGCCGCCTTGGCGTAATCGCGCTTGATGCCGAGCGCGCCCGAATAGAGCTGGCCCAGCATGGTCATGGCCTTGGGATCGCCTCCTTGCGCGCGCGCGGTGGCAAGGTCGAACGCGGTCTTGTACTGGCCGCGCTGGTAGGCGCCGTACACGAGGTCGACGCCGGAACTGTCGGTCGGCGGCGCCGGGATCACCGTCGCTGTTGGCGGTGCGCTCGGCGAGGGCGACGGCTTCGGCGCCGGCGCGGCTTCCTTCTTTTTGGCGGGCGCGGGCGGTTTTGCGGCCTTCGGCTTCTCGGGCGCGGGGCTCGGCGTCGTCGCGGGCGGCGTCAGTGAGATCTGCGCGGCCGCCGGCGCGGTCAGCAGCAGCAGTGCGGACAGGATGGGGATCGAGCGCGGGAGCATCATGGTCGCTGGCTATCCGTGCCCCGCACCGGTCGAGGCGGTCGCATCCGCATAGGCCTTCCTGATCGCCGCGTCGACATCGACCAGCGCAGCTTTTGCTCCGCGCGGATCGGCCCAGATGAAATCGCCGACCAGCACGAAATCCGCGCCTGACGCCGCGAACTCAAAAGCCTCCGCCGACGAGGTGGCAAAGCCGACGCAGGGCGGCTCGAACAGCTCGGCCCACCAGTCGAGTCGTTCCGCGATGGCCGACGTCGACGGGCGCGCGCCTTCCGCGTCGGGCTCGCCGAACAGCACATAGTCCGCGCCCATCTCGCCCGCGCTCATGGAATCGTGCCGCGTGGCAAGCCCGCTGACGCCGGCGATGCGGTCCGGCTTGAGCGATGGCATCGCCTCTTCCAGCGCGGCAAGGCCGGTGAGATGTGCGCCATCGGCGCCGCCGCGCGCGACCAGTTCGACATGACCGTCGAGCAGCAGCGCTGCGCCCGCACTCTGCACCGCCGGCGCCAGCGCCTTCACGCGCGAGATCATGGTGCGCTGGTCGGTCTCCTTGAGCCGCACCAGCACGGCCGCGACATCGGCTGCGGCGAGCAGCGCGGGAAGCTCCGCGACGAGCGAGGCGGGGTCGTCGACCACCGGCGTCGCGAGATAGAGACGCGGTGCGGGGCGCGCAGGAGCGGGCTTGGTCGCAGATTTGCTCGACAAGTCTAGGCCGCCTTCTTTTCCAGGCTGACGTCCCATTTGCCCTGGCTCGCAAGCCCGTTCATGCGCGCGCGATGGGAGAACGCGCGCTGGCCGGCGGCGACATTGTCCGCCTTGCCGGACCACGCCTTCTGTGGCGCGGCCTGCAGGGCACGCCCATAGGAGAAGGTCAGGCCCCAGGGCAGCGGGCCGAGCTTGTTCATGGCGTCGAGATGGGCGGTCGCCTCCTCGTCCGACTGGCCGCCGGAGAGGAAGGCGATGCCGGGTACGGCCGCGGGCACGCAGGCCTTCAGGAGCCGTACGGTCTTCTCCGCGACCTCGGCAACCGACGCCTGCTTTGCGCACTTCTTGCCTGAGACCGCCATGTTGGGTTTCAGCACCATGCCCTCGAGTTCGACGCGCTGGACGCGCAATTCCTGGAAGGTCTTGTTGAGGACGCGGCTCGTCACCTCATAGCAGCGGTCGATGTCGTGATCGCCGTCCATCAGCACTTCCGGCTCGACGATCGGCACGATCTGCGCGGCTTGGCATAGCGCGGCGTAGCGCGCCAGTGCATGGGCGTTGACGCTGATTGCGGTCATCGACGGGATACCGTTGCCGATATCGATCACCGCGCGCCATTTGGCGAAGCGTGCACCGCGCTCAAAATATTTTTTCAGGCGCTCGGCGAGCTTGTCGAGCCCGATGGTGACGAGCTCTCCCGGGCACATCGGCAGGGCCTGCGTGCCTTCGTCGACCTTGATGCCGGGAATCGCACCGCTCTCTTCGATCAGCTTGATGAGCGGCGTGCCGTCCTTCGCGTTCTGCCAGATCGTCTCGTCATAGAGGATGACGCCGGAGATGTGTTGGCTCATGGCTTCCTTGGAGCGAAACAGCATCTCACGGTAGTCGCGCCGGTTGTCCTCGGTCGACTCCACCCCGATCGCGTCAAAACGCTTCTTGATCGTGCCTGAGGATTCGTCGGCCGCAAGAATGCCCTTGCCGGGCTTGACCATGGCGGTCGCGATCCTGTTGAGCTCAGTCAGATTCATCGAGAGGTCCTCCCAAAACGATTCTGCCTTGCCCGGGAAAATAGACCGTTCTCGGGCAATTGCCGAGTTAACGTTCGTCGCAGGGGAGGGAGGGCTGGGCTGGCACCACACCTCTCCCAGAGGGAGAGGTCGGCGCGAAGCGCCGGGTGAGGGGTTTCTCCACAGAGGGACCTGAGCCCCTCACCCGATTTGCTTGCGCAAATCGACCTCTCCCGATGGGGAGAGGTGACCGAGCTTGCGGATGGTGCGGAGAATGCGATCAAGCCACCTTCGGGTCGAGCTCGCCCTTGGCGTAGCGCTTGGCCATTTCGGCTGTCGTCAGGACCCGCTTGAACTTGGAGGCCTGGCCCGCGGTATTGAACTCCTGGAGCCGCTGCTTGCACAGCTTGGTCATGGCTTCCATGGCGGGCTTCAAATATTTGCGCGGATCGAACTCTTCCGGGCTGTCCTTGAGCACTTTCCGGATCTGGCCGGTCATCGCCATGCGGTTGTCGGTGTCGATGTTGATCTTGCGTACGCCGTTCTTGATGCCGCGCTGGATCTCGGCGACCGGCACGCCCCAGGTCGGCTTCATCTTGCCGCCATTGGCGTTGATGATCTCCTGCAGGTCCTGCGGCACCGATGACGAACCATGCATCACAAGATGCGTGTTCGGCAGCTTGCGGTGGATCTCCTCGATCACGTTCATGGCGAGGATGTCGCCGTCCGGCTTGCGGGTGAACTTGTAGGCGCCGTGCGAGGTGCCCATCGCGATCGCGAGCGCGTCGACCCGGGTTTGCCTCACGAACTTCACGGCCTCGTCCGGATTGGTCAGGAGCTGGTCGTGCGACAGCTTGCCTTCGGCGCCGTGGCCGTCTTCCTTGTCGCCCATGCCGGTCTCGAGCGAGCCGAGCACGCCAAGCTCGCCTTCCACCGAGATGCCGCCGAGATGGGCCATCGTGGTCACGGTCTTGGTGACGCCGACATTGTAGTCCCAGTCGCCGGGCGTCTTGCCGTCGGCCTTCAGCGAGCCGTCCATCATGACCGAGGTGAAGCCGGCCTGGATCGCGGTCATGCAGGTCGCGGGCTCGTTGCCGTGGTCGAGATGCACGCAGACCGGGATGTGCGGATAGATCTCGGTCACCGCGTCCATCATGTGCTTGAGCATGACGTCGTTGGCGTAGGAGCGCGCGCCGCGCGAGGCCTGGATGATCACGGGGGCATCGACCTGGTTGGCCGCGTCCATGATCGCCAAGGCCTGCTCCATGTTGTTGATGTTGAAAGCCGGGACGCCGTAGTCGTTCTCCGCCGCATGATCGAGCAATTGACGCAACGTGATCCGAGCCATCTGTATCCTTCTCCCGTTTGGGCCAGTTCGGCCGCTATTTACTTGATGCGCAAGACTTCGACGCCGGGCAGGGGCTTGCCTTCCATCCATTCAAGAAATGCGCCACCGGCCGTCGAAACATAGGTGAAATCGGAAGCCACACCGGCCTGGTTGAGCGCTGCCACCGTGTCGCCGCCGCCGGCGATCGAAATCAGCTTCTTGGCTTTTGTGCGCTCGGCCGCGTGCCGGGCGGCCGCCACGGTGCCGCGGTCGAAGGGCTGCATCTCGAAGGCGCCGACCGGGCCATTCCAGACCAGGGTCGCGGCATCGTCGATCGCGGCATGGATGCGCACGATCGATTGCGGACCGACGTCGAGGATCATGCCGTCGGCGGGGATCGCGTCGAGCCCATAGGCATGCGACGGCGCATTGGCCGCGAAATGATAGGCGACGGTGGCATCGACCGGCAGGATGATGGCGCAGTTGGCGGCCTCGGCCTTCTCCATGATGCGCACCGCGGTCGCGGCGAGGTCCTTCTCGCAGAGCGACTTGCCGACCGCGACGCCCTGGGCGTGCAGGAAGGTGTTGGCCATGCCGCCGCCGATGACGAGCGCATCGACCTTGGTGACGAGGTTTTCCAACAGGTCGATCTTGGTCGAGACCTTGGCGCCGCCGATGATCGCGATGACCGGCTTGGTCGGCGAGCCCAGTGCCTTCTCCAGGGCGTCGAGCTCGGCCTGCATGGTGCGGCCGGCATAGGCGGGCAGCTTGTGGCCGAGGCCCTCGGTGGAGGCATGGGCGCGGTGCGACGCGGAGAACGCGTCGCTGACCCAGAGGTCGCCGAGCTTGGCGAGCTCAGCGACGAAGGCCGGATCGTTCTTTTCCTCTTCCTTGTGGAAGCGGGTGTTTTCCAGGCACAGGATGTCGCCATCGCTCATCGCGGCCACGGCCTTCGCCGCCACCTCGCCGATGCAATCGTCGGCGAAGGCGACCGGCTTGTTCACGACCTTCGACAGCGCTTCGGCAACGGGCCTCAGCGACTCCTTGGGATCGCGTCCCTTGGGCCGGCCGAAATGCGCGAGCAGGATGACCTTGCCGCCCTTGTCCGCAAGCTCGGTAATCGTCGGTGCGACGCGCTCGAGCCGCGTTGCGTCGGTGACGCGTCCGTTCTCCATGGGCACGTTCAGATCGACGCGCAGCAGCACGCGCTTGCCCTTCACATTGACGTCGTCGAGGGTGCGGAACTTTGCGGGCATCGTTCACTATCCGTGGTGCGAGGAGCCGTCGGAGCTATCATTGGAGGGAGGGTAGATGCTGGCATCAGCACTGCTACCCTCGCCCCGTGAATGGATCTTGGTCCCCTGACGCCACGCATACGCGATGAACGCGATCAGCAGGATGACGCCGGGGACGCCGATCCAGTGCGGAAGCACGAAGGCCTCCTTAGATCACCTTGCTCATCGCAACGGCGGTGTCGGCCATGCGGTTCGAGAAACCCCACTCGTTGTCGTACCAGGACATCACGCGCACCAGCGTGCCGTTCTGCACCTTGGTCTGGTCCTCGTGGAACGTGGACGAGTGCGGGTCGTGGTTGAAGTCGATCGAGACGTTCGGCGCTGACGTGTAGCCGAGGATGCCCTTGAGCTGCTGCTCGGAGGCGCGCTTCATCGCAGCGTTGATTTCCTTGGCGTCGGTGGCGCGCTTGGCGACGATCTTGAGGTCGACGACCGAGACGTTCGGGGTCGGCACGCGGATCGCCACGCCGTCGAGCTTGCCCTTGAGCTCGGGGAGCACGAGGCCGATCGCCTTCGCGGCACCGGTCGAGGTCGGGATCATCGACATCGCAGCCGCGCGGCCGCGGTAGAGATCCTTGTGCAGCGTGTCCAGCGTCGGCTGGTCGCCGGTGTAAGCGTGGATCGTGGTCATGAAGCCGGTCTCGATGCCGACGAGGTCGTTCAGCACCTTGGCGACCGGCGCGAGGCAGTTGGTGGTGCAGGAGCCGTTCGAGACGACCAGATGCTCCTTGGTCAGCGTGTCGTGGTTGACGCCATAAACGATAGTGGCGTCGGCGCCGTCAGCAGGGGCGGAGACCAGCACGCGCTTGGCGCCCGCGGTCAGATGCGCGGAGGCCTTGTCCTTCGAGGTGAAGATGCCGGTGCATTCCAGCGCGATGTCGACGCCGAGATCCTTCCAGGGCAGTTTTGACGGATCGCGCTCGGCGGTCACCTTGATCTTGCCGAAGCCGAGGTTGAGCGAGTCGCCATCGACGGTGACGGTGCCGGGGAAGCGGCCATGGACGGAGTCGAAGCGCAACAGGTGCGCGTTGGTCTCGACCGGACCGAGGTCGTTGATGCCGACCACCTCGATGTCCTTGCGGCCGGACTCTGCGATGGCCCGCAGAACGTTGCGGCCGATACGACCAAAACCGTTGATTCCGACGCGGACTGCCATCATTCGTCTCCTTCAATGACCGTTTTCATCCCGCAAGGCTGCCAGCGCGCCTGCGAGGGTTTTTAGACGGACGCCCGGTTCGGCCGGGCGGGACTGGTTCATATGGGGAGCTTGGTAGTCCTTTTTGCCGGCAAGCTCAACACTCAGGATACGCGCTTCAGGACAGCGTTAACTGCAGCCTCAGCGGTAATTCCAAAGTGCTTGTAAAGATCCTTTGCAGGCGCGCTCGCGCCGAAGGAATGCATGCCGATAAATTCGCCATCCTGGCCGATCACGGCATCCCAGCCCCAGCGCACCGCGGCCTCGATCGCAACCTTGACCGGGGCCTTGCCGATGATCGCCGCGCGCTTGGCTTCTGGTTGCGCTAACAACAGCTCCAGCGACGGCACCGAGACCACCCGTGACGGGATGCCGCGCTCGGCGAGCTGGCGCTGGGCGGCGACCGCGATCTCGACCTCGGAGCCCGAGGCGAAGAATGTTGCCTTGGCCTCGCCCTGCGCCGGGACCAGCTCGTAGGCGCCTTCCGTGCAGGGATTGTCGTTCCGTACTGACGTGCGCAGCTGCGGCAGGTTCTGGCGCGTCAGCGCCAGCACCGTCGGTCCGTCGACGCGGTTGAGCGCCACCTCCCAGCACTCGGCGACCTCGACCGCGTCGCAGGGACGGAACACGCGCATGTTCGGAATGGCGCGCAGGGCCGCGAGATGCTCGACCGGCTGGTGGGTCGGGCCGTCTTCGCCGAGCCCGATGGAATCGTGCGTCATCACATAGACAACGCCCGCGCCCATCAGCGCGGCGAGCCGCATGGCGGGGCGCGCATAGTCCGTAAATACCAGGAAGGTCGCGCCGTTGGGCGCGAAACCGCCATGCAGGAAAATGCCGTTCATGGCCGCAGCCATGCCGTGCTCGCGGATGCCGTAATGGATGAAGCGGCCCTTCGGCGTCTTGGCCGAGAACGCGGTGGCCGACTTCGCCTTGTTGTTGTTGGAGCCGGTGAGGTCGGCGGAGCCTGCCAGAAATTCCATCGGCATCGCGGCGGCGATCGCTTCGATCGCGGCCTCCGACGATTTGCGGGTCGCCGCAACCATCGGCTTTTCCAGCAGATCCTTCTTGTGCGCCTTCAGCGCCTTGGCAAGCGAGGCCGGGCGCTCATGGCGCAGGCGACGCTCGAACTCAGCGCGCTTGCGGCTGCCGAGCTGACCGAGACGCTCTTCCCATTCCTTGCGCGTGGCAGCACCGCGCGCGCCCGCCGCACGCCATGCCTTCAGCACGTCGTCGGGCACCGAGAACGGCTCGAGCGAGATGCCGAGCTTTTCCTTGGCGGCCTTGAGTTCGTCGGCACCTAAGGCCTCGCCATGCACCTTCGCGGTACCGGCCTTGTTCGGCGCGCCGTAGCCGATGGTGGTGCGGCAGGCGATCAGCGTCGGCTTGTTGGATTTTTTCGCGCGCGTGATCGCGGCCGCGATGGCGGCCTGATCCTGGCCGTCGATCTTCTCGGCGGCCCAGCCGGCGGACTTGAAGCGCTTCACCTGGTCGACGGAATCGGCGATCGAGGTCGGGCCGTCGATCGAGATGCCGTTGTCGTCGTAGAGCACGATCAGCTTGTTGAGCTTCCAGTGCCCGGCCATCGCGATCGCTTCCTGCGATACGCCTTCCATCAGGTCGCCGTCGGAGGCGAGCACGTAGGTGTGATGGTCGACGATCTTCTTGCCGAACTCGGCGGCCAGCATCTTCTCCGCCAGCGCCATGCCGACCGCGGTCGAGATGCCCTGGCCGAGCGGGCCGGTGGTGGTCTCGATGCCCTTGGTGAGGAAGTTCTCAGGGTGCCCCGGGGTGATCGAATCGAGCTGGCGGAACTGCTTGATCTGGTCCAGCGTCATGTCCGGATTGCCGGTCAGGAACAGCAGCGAATAGAGCAGCATTGAGCCGTGGCCGGCCGAGAGCACGAAGCGGTCGCGGTCGGGCCAGGCCGGCGCCGTGGCGTCGTATTTCAGGAACTGCGTGAACAGCACGGTGGCGATGTCGGCGGCGCCCATCGGCAGGCCGGGATGGCCCGATTTCGCCTTCTCGACGGCGTCCATCGAGAGGCCGCGGATCGCGTTGGCCATACGGGTGTGATCGACCTGCGTCATGATGAAAATCCGTCTGAAATGAAGCGCTTGGTGGCGGTGCGGGCCGCGTGGGAAGGGAGTCTGGCGGCCTCTCGGGTCGGGGCTGGGATAGCATCTCGGTTCCGGGAGTCCAAGGCAATCAAACGCCTTCTGCGCCCGAAAAGTTGCCCGCGGTGTGATCCGGAAAAATGCGGACGGCCTCCCTCGCGACATCGCGGAAAGCGCGTTGGCGCGGAGATCATGCCCGGGAAAACCATGGATCGGGAACGCCGTGGCCACCCGATCTATCGGTGCATAGTTCTGCGGCGGCGTTGCGCTGGCCTTCCTCGCAACGTAAATATTTGCGTGTAACCGCTTGCCGAACCGAGTCTTTTGCCGGGTGGCAGGCTTCGATGCAAAGGCCCCGAAACAAGGTCCGCCGCTGACTTCATGAGCGATCGCGCTGCCACCAGTTCCGCCATGACGGAGTCGTCCGCGCTCGAGATCGAGATCGCGACCCGCAGGCTCATGGCGGCGCTCGACGCGCTGGAGAGCGCCGTCGAACGACGCCGCGATGCGGATCGCGACGAGAACGAACTTGCGACGCGCATTCAGGCGCTCGGTGCCGATCGGTCGCGACTCGCCGATGAACTCGATGGTGCGCTGGTGAAGGCGCGCAAGCTCGAACGCACCAACCGCGACATCTCCGATCGGCTCGATGCCGCGATCGTCACGATACGTTCGGTACTCGATACCGGAGAGGACTCATGAGCCACATCAACGTCACCATCAACGGCCGGCAATTCCGCATGGCCTGCGAGGAAGGGCAGGAAGTGCGGCTGTTGAAGCTGGCCGAAAGTTTTGAGACGCGCATCCAGATGCTGCGTGGCAAGTTCGGCGAGATCGGCGATGCCAGGCTCACCGTGATGGCTGCGCTGATGGCCTGCGACGAGCTGGTCGACGCCGGCAATCGCGTCCGCACGCTGGAAGCCGAGGTCAACGAGCTGCGCGACTTCCGCAACGCCGCCGCCGAGCGCGCGCGGGTCACGCAGACCGCCGTTGTCAACGCGCTGAACGCGGCCTCCGAGCGGATCGAGAAGTCGACGCAGGTGCTGAACCGGACCGTCGGCAACGGGATCGCGATCGGTTAGCGTGGGCGGCCCTTTCACCTCTCCCGCTTGCGGGAGAGGTCGACGCGAAGCGCCGGATGAGGGTTCTCTACGCGGGGAGTGGTCTTCGCGGAGCGACCCTCTCCCCAACCCTCCCCCGCGAGCGGGGGAGGGAGCGCACTTCCACCGTGGCCGCGCAAGTCTGATCTCATCGTGCAGAAGCTCGGCATTTCTCGCCGGGCTGGCGATTCGGAACTTTCGTTGTTACATTGACCAGGCGAGGCTGCGACGCGCGTCAGGAGCCATATATCCCCGGGGCCTTATCGATCCTTTAGGGAACTGTCCCTGGCCGGGTCCGTGGATCCGGACATATGGTGCCCACCTACTTTCGTAGGGAACTCCGGGATCGAGTGCTTCAACGGCGATTGCGGCCTCGCACTTTCTGTTTGCTTGCTGTCGAATTGCGTCCTCGACAAACTGGCGCTTCAATCCAGACTCGGTGTCATGCCCCGCCTTGTGCGGATGCGCACTGGAGCGGGGCATCCGGTACGCCGCGCTGTTGAGGTTCTAGCACTGGCGTCTCTGGAATACTGGATCACCCGCTTTCGCGGGTGATGACGGCAGAGCAGGCTCTGCCTCAGGGAAATGAGCGCATGAGCAACTCAAAGTCCGACCTTCGTGCCAAAGCTCTCGCTAAGCGCGACGCGCTCAGTGACAAGAAGCGCGTCGCTGCCGCCGCAAAACTCGCAAAGCGCGGCGTGCCATTCGAGCTCTTACCGGGCAGCATCGTCTCGGGCTATTCGCCGATCCGCAACGAGATCGACCCGGTGCCGTTGATGCGCAGGCTCGCCGATGACGGCGCGCGGCTGGCGCTGCCTTGCGTCACCGCGCGCGGCCAGTCGCTGATCTTTCGCCTGTGGCATCCGAACGACCGCCTGATGCTCGGCCCGCTCGGCATTCCCGAGCCGTCGCCGGCCGCCGCCGAAGTCATTCCCGACATCATGCTGACGCCGCTCGCGGCCTTCGACCGCCTCGGCCATCGCATCGGCTATGGCGCGGGACATTACGACTTCACTTTCGCGCATTTGCGCAAGACCAAGCACGTGGTGGGCATCGGGCTCGCTTTTGCGGCGCAAGAGATCGAGGCCGTTCCGGCACTATCGCACGACGTCGCGCTGGATTATGTGCTAACGGAATCGGACGTTTTCGATTTCCGGAGTCCTGAAGTTGCGCATTCTCTTCGTGGGTGACGTCGTTGGCCGCGCCGGGCGCGCGGCCATTTCCGAACATCTGCCCGGCATGATCCGCGACTGGTCGCTCGATCTCGTCGTCGTCAATGGCGAGAATTCGGCCGGTGGTTTCGGCATCACCGAGGCGATCTATCAGGAACTGCTCGATGCCGGCGCCGACGCGGTGACGCTCGGCAACCATTCCTGGGACCAGCGCGAGGCGCTGGTGTTCATCGAGCGCGCCGAGCGCCTGGTGCGGCCGGCCAACTATCCGCGCGGCACGCCCGGCCGCGGTGCTGCGCTGGTCGAGACCAAGAACGGCAAGCATGCGCTGATCGTCAACGCGCTCGGCCGCGTCTTCATGACGCCGTTCGACGATCCCTTCGCGGCGCTCGAGCGCGAGCTCGGCGCCTGCCCGCTCGGTGTCGCGGCCGATGCCATCGTCGTCGACTTCCATTGCGAGGCGACCAGCGAGAAGCAGGGCATCGGCTATTTCTGCGACGGCCGCGCCAGCCTCGTCGTCGGCACGCACACACACGTGCCGACCGCTGACCACCAGATCCTCGCAGGCGGCACCGCCTACATGACCGACGCCGGCATGACCGGCGACTACGATTCGATCATCGGCATGCAGAAGGAAGAGCCGCTGCGCCGCTTCACCTCGGGCATCCCCTCCGGCCGCTTCGAGCCGGCTGGGGGTGTTGCGACACTGAGTGGTGTTGCCGTGGAAACGGACGACGCCACGGGGCTGGCGCTGCGCATCGCACCGGTGCGCGCGGGCGGCCGGCTTGAGCCGGCGACGCCGCGGTTTTGGTTGAGCTAAGCCGTCTACTTATAAACGCGGTGGTGTCGCGTACCGAAGCTGATGCCCGCTTTGCTCCTAGAGCGTCGCTCTTATTGCGAAGCAGCGAAATGACGCGATGGGCCAGAAGTGGAAGGTCGCGCTTCCGTAGTCTGGTGCACTTCGAGGCAGATCAGCAGCTTTGGTGACGCCGGGCAACTTGGAATCGACCACGCGCTGTGTCATGTTGCATGAAGAAACGGCGAGGGAGTGTTGTCTCTTGTCCCGGCACGTTGGAGCTTTATGCTCGGCCACATTGCTCGTACTTTGCATTGCGTCGGCTGCCCTCGCCGGCGACTCGAAAAAATGTCAGGAAATCGGCCGTCGGTTTCAACCCGCGCAATCTCAGATCACTGCAATGGAGGTATCGTTACTTCTATTCTCAGCGGCGGACGAGAATTGTACCGAGCTGGCGACCGAGTTGCTGGACTATGGCGCGTCAGCGGATGCGCGCGACCGGTTTGGAGCCCGCCCGCTCAGCCACGCCGCGCGATCTGGCCATCTGGAGATGGTCGATCTTTTGCTTGCGCGTGGCGCTCCAATTGATGCGCGCAATCTCGCAGGCGCAACGGCGCTATACTTCGCGGCAGAGCGCGGCCATTTCGCGGTCGCCCAGCGACTTGTTGAACGCGGCGCCGACGTCAAACTCACCGGACGAAGTGGAGTTTCACCTGTCGCGGCCGCCGCCTATGCGGGCAGCGACGCAATCGTCGAAACGCTACTCGCGCATGGCGCTGATGAAGGCGTGCCCGACGACACCGGAAAACCGCCAATTGTCTACGCGGCGGCCCGCGCCCGGTTTGACATTGTGAAGCGCCTGCTTTCGCGAAACATCGATATCAATGCCCGTTATCCGAATGATCTGACGCTGCTGATGTGGGCTGCCGGTCCGGATGAAAAAATTCCGGAGACGGAGGCCGTCAAGGTTGTGAGGTATCTACTGGATTCAGGCGCGCACATCGATGATCGCGATGCCCGCGGCCGGACGGCTCTCATGATCGCCGCCGAAGGTGGGCGCGCTGAGGTCGCCGGTCTCCTGCTTGCACGAGGCGCCAATCCCTCACTCAAGGACAACGCGGGCAAACGCGCCGCGGATCTCACCTCACTATCGTTGTTGCGTGATCGACTGGCTACGCCGTAGCGAGGGCACGTCCTGGTCTAAAGACCAGCGAGATATTGCGCGAGCGCGGCAAGACCGTCGACAGGAGTGGCGAGCATCAGATCGGTCATGCCGGGGTTGTTGCCGCGCGCACGGGTGCGAAAATCGGTGATTGTCTTGGCGAGGTATTCCCGGCTCTGCCCGGCCAAGCGCGGTGTGGTGCCACTGCCTTGAAACCGATCGAGATGGCAGCCGGTGCAGCCGACCGAGTGCTCGGCGCTGAGTGCCTGCTGGGCCACATGCTTCGGCGCGCGGGGTTGGCCCAGATCAGGCCACGGCTTTTGCGCGAAATACTCCGCGATCGCGAGCATGTCGTCCCTCTCGAAGGGCGACACGGTCGGCTGCATCATCTCGTTCTTGCGGTCCCCCCGCTTGAAGTCGCGCAGTTGGATGTAGATGTAGCCGGCTTGCTGTCCCCAGATGACGGGAATCGACTTGTCGCTCGGCTTGCCATCGTGGCCGTGGCAGCCGGCGCAGACCTCGACTTTTTCCGCAATGCTTTGTGCAAAGGCGGGGGCTGCGGTCAATAATGCCCCGAGCATCATCCCGCCCGAAATCATCCGGCTCAAATTGCTGACCATCAAGTTCATTCCAGTGACGTTAAGAGAAGCGGGGCCGGAACCGGCCCCGCTTTGGTAACCACGGCGTGATACAAGTTCGATCAATCGAGCGTAAAGGCGATGATGTTGTTGCCACGCCTGAAGTTCACCTGGGTGTTACCGCCCGCGCCAACCACAATGTATTGCTTACCGCCCACCGAATAGCTGGACGGCGGGGCATTGACGCCCGCACCGGCGCGGAAGCTCCACAATTCCTTGCCGGTGGACGAGTTGTAGGCAGCGAACTTGCCGTTGCCTTCACCAGCAAAGACCAGACCGCCCGCGGTGGCAAGAATGCCGCCGATCATTGGCTCTGGCGTATGCACCTGCCATCTGATCTTGCCGTTGTTGTAGTTGACGGCAGTGATATTTCCCGATTGTTTTTCACCCGGAATGGCCGTGAAGGCACCACCAAGCCAGAGCTTGCCGTTTGGATAGGGCGAGTTCTCGACCCGGTAGTGCATGGGCTGATGCAGATTGATGGCGTAGGCGAGCTCCTGTCCGGGGTCCGTAGCAATCGGGGACCATTCGACGCCGCCATTTGCCCCTGGAAGCATGCGCGCGCCTTCCTTGGTCGGCAAGACCCACATATTCTCCTGCGGCACCATCGCCTCGGAGAACCGGATCAGGCTGCAGTCTTTCCGGTCGTGAACATAGATGTGACCGGTCTTGCCGGCATGGATCACGCCCGGAATGGTCTTGCCGCTCTTGTCCTTCACATCCACCAGCACCGGCGGGCTCACGGCATCGAGATCCCAGACGTCGTGGGCAATATACTGAAGGTGGCAGACAAATTTTCCGGTCTCCAAGTCAAGCGCTACCAGCGAGTCGGTGTAGAGGTTGTCGCCGGGGCGCGGCGTGCCGTCGAGATCGGGAGATGGATTGCCGACCACGAAATAGATCCGGTTGGTGGCGAGATCGACAGCGGGATTTTGCCAGACACCGCCGCCCAGCCTCTTGTAGGGGTCGCCGATCTTGGCGAGTTGGTCTTTCTCGGCCTGGATGTCCCGATGCATGTCACGCCCAGTAGCGTCCTTGGTTGCCCAGACGCCGACTGAATTTTCCGGGATGGTGTCGAAATTCCAGACCAGCTTGCCGCTCTTCGCATCATAGGCCCTGACAAAGCCGCGGATGCCGTATTCGCCGCCGTTGGTGCCGATCAAGACCTTGTCCTTGACGACCGTCGGCGCCATCGTCTCGCTGTAGCCGAGTTCGGGATCGGCGATATCGGTGGTCCAGACGACATCGCCGGTCCTTGCATTCAATGCCACCAGCTTGGAGTCCAGCGTGGCGAGGTAAACCTTGTCACCGAGAACCTGGACACCGCGATTATTGGGGCCGCAGCAGTACGTCGTTACGGGCCCCATCTTGTGGCTATAGTGCCAGAGCTGTTCGCCCGTCTTGGCGTCGATCGCGTAGACATGGCTGAATGATGTTGTCACGTACATCACGCCATCGATCACAATGGGCGACGTTTCCAACGATTCCTTGACCTCGGTCTGGAAGATCCAGGCGACGTGCAGGTTTTTCACATTGTCGCGGTTGATCTGCTTTGCTGGGTGAAAGCGCGTCTGAGCGTAATTGCCGTTGGTCAGCAGAAAGTTCGTTGCGCTCTTGTCTGCTGCGTTGAGCTGCTCTTGAGTGATTGGAGAAATCTTCGCCTCGCGCGGAGGCGACCATTGATCCTGCTTCGTGACTTCTTGCGCATGACTTGATGCTGCGAGCGTGCAGCTCAGGCCGAACAACGTGGCGAATGCAATAGAATATCTATTCATGGCTTCAGCCCCATATTATTCGAATTAATAGAGCCGGCACTCATGCACACCGGTGGTCCTGAATTCTGATCTTGCGAAAGCTATATGACAAGCAGAAAGCAATCGGGGCGCGCGCTGCGGGCGCTCAAGCCTTTGGCGTTCGCGGCTGCGAAATCTGCATGCGTTGCAGGACTGATTCGCTGCGCGAGTGCGGCAATGCCGCATGCATTTCGACAGGACACAGATGCAGACAAGCATGCGCTACCGATCAGAGAAATGTCGGCAACTAGCAATCGCTCTTAGGTCATAGTCACTGGCATAATGCAGCGGACGATCGGGTTACCGTTGAGCGCTCCGGCGAGCACCGCGTCACCATCGCCGCACGGGTTCCGATATCAAGCTTAGGTGCCGGGGCGCGTTCGGCACTCACTGACGGGATAGAGCCCAGAGGTAAGCTGGGCCACAGCGTACTCCTGGGCCGGACAGACGTGTCCCCGTTAAGTATGCTGAACCCAGTATAGTCGCCAGTGTTACTGTATCGCGTCCTCTAATCTTCGGCTGAAAAAAAATCGAGCCGGATGGCAAGCACGCGACGAAGCAGCGTTCAACCCGAGTTGGGTGGTGATGCCTGCATTGACCCACAGGAGCTTCGGTTTACCGTCGGTTCGAGTGCATACTGCAGGCCTTATGGTCGGGCCATGAAGCAACGGAGCGTGGCAGTAATCCTTCCTTGTCGCAATGAAGAGGCGGCCGTTGGCACCACGGTAACGGCATTTCGTGCGGCTTTGCCTGACGCTGTCATTTATGTCTTCGATAACAATTCGACTGATAGCACTGTGAATGTAGCTCGCGCGGCCGGCGCGATAGTTCGAACCGAACTGACGCCAGGAAAGGGTAACGTCGTCCGCCGGATGTTTGCAGACATCGATGCCGATGTCTATGTGATGGCCGACGGCGACGCGACGTATGACGCCTCAGCTGCTCCGACGATGATACGGGAGTTGCTCGAGTGCCAGCTGGACATGGTGGTAGGGGTACGAAGTTCGGTTGCTAACGCCGCGTATAGGCCAGGCCATCGCCTCGGCAATGCGATCCTCACTGGAATGTTGTCGCGTATCTTCGGTCGCTCGTTCAGCGATGTCCTGTCGGGTTATCGCGTATTCTCGCGCCGCTTCGTAAAGAGCTTCCCAGCCCTGTCGGAAGGCTTTGAGGTGGAGGCGGAGATCAGCATCCATGCTCTGGAGTTGCACATGCCGGTGGCCGAGGTCGTGACTCCTTACAAAGTACGGCCGGAAGGTTCGACGTCCAAGCTCTCGACATTCCGCGACGGCTGGCGCATCTTATTGACCATACTGACCCTGTTTCGAAATGAAGAGCCGATGCTCTTCTTCGGTATAGTTGGCGCGTTGTTCGGGTTGGTTTCGATCGCGATCGCGCTGCCTCTTGCCGTCACGTATGCTCAGACCGGCTTAGTGCCGCGATTGCCCACCGCGGTCCTTTCGACAGGACTCATGATACTCGCCTTCCTTAGCTTCTTCAGCGGAATGATTCTGGACACCGTGGTGCGTGGTCGCCGCGAGGTGCGGCGGCTTGCTTATCTGGCCCTGCGCGTCCCGGAATAAGAGATGTCACCCAATTTGAGCGGTGTCCCGTAAGGACGTTTTTCCTTTATATGGACGCGCGCTCGCATTTTCTACGCGCGAGAGTTCGCGAGTGGTGCAATGAGATCCTCCGCAGGCTTGCGATCGTTTTGGTCAGTTCAACTGCGAAAAGGGACAGCATGAGGCCCACCATCGGCACTGCGGGAACCAAATATCGCGAGATGTCGAGGGTGTGAGCGCCGGCGGCGGTCATGATCGAAGCCGCCCACATCACGATCAGGATACCCGAGCGCGTCAAGAACCGGGGGCGCCGACGCCGCACAGCTGTCACCGTCCAAAATATGATGGCAATAACGAAGGCGGTGGATAATGCCTCGAACAGATGAGTGGAGACGTTTGGAAGATCGGACAATAGGCCGATCCGAACTGGTCCGCCTTGCAGATCGATCGGCTGAGCCGCCCGGCCGTGCCGCGTCATGATCTCGGACACAAGCGGCACGTCGTCAGTCGACACCGGTATGGCAGGGTCGAATCCGTAGGGCGGCCATGCGACCGAGGCCCCATAAGCCATTTGACGGACGAACTTGCCTGCGTAGGCTAGCGGCCGGTCGCGCACGGCGGCCAGGAAAATGCGCCGATAGGCAGCGGCCGCGCCGACAGCATTCCCGGTATCGTCGGCGACGTCTCGATCCAGTGCGGTGTCGAACAGGCACGCGTCGCCGAAGAACCCGAGCACGGGCCAGCGCTCCGGCTCGGCGGCGAAGTCGGCGGCAAGCCGCGCCATCGTGGCGTCGGCGCGGTCGCCTGCCGCCGACACGATCTCGCGTCGCGCCGCATCGCTTGCAAGTACGATGTTCAGGTGATTGCAGAACAGTGTCTTGGGGACGAACACGGTGGAGGCTTGGTCGGAGTCGGAAGCCCCGAACCGGGAGCCCGCGACGAGGAGCGCCAGCGCCGCCGCGACGGACACTGCAATCACGGCAAGGCGCGCGGACGTGTCTGGCCGGGCGAGGCGGGTGCCCACTAGGACGGCGACGATTGGGATCAGGACTCCCTGCGATCTGAAGCACGCTGCGAGCGCCGCGCACAGGACGGAGGCAGCGACCGCGCAGCACTGCGCCGATTTGCCGACGCAGGTGGCAACGAGCAATCCAGCCATTGCCAGATTGAGGAAGACCGCAAAGAGAAGCTCTGCGGTGATGACGTTCCTGAACAGCAGCAGGCCTGGGTACGTTGCCACGAGGATGATCGGCACGAGCCCACCGGCGCTGCGCGTCGCTGCATGTGCGGTTGCTGCAAGCGCCAGCATCAGGACGGCCCACGCCGCCTGCTGCAGGCGCACCACCGTCCCGAGATCGCCTCCGAACGCGAACGTCCCGGCCAGGAACGCCGGGTAGCCCGGATCGCGCCCACCCGCCACGGTCGGCCTTCCGGCCTCGAGCGTGCGAAGCGCAGATTCCACGAAGAACGGCGTGTCGCCCCAGATGATCGGGACCGCCGGCCTGAAAGATAGGACGATCGCTACCAGCAGCGCGGCCCACGCCAGCGCGGCCCATGACCACGGTGACCCGACGCCGCCCAGAGAGGCGGTTCTGCCTGTTGTACGCGCTGGAGCTTCGCGGTCGGACTGCACGATCGCTGTCCACAGGGAAGTTCGAATGCTGCCCCAGCTTCATGCTAGGTCAAAACGCCCTACAAGACCATCGGAGGCAAGGCGCCGTGTCTCCCTCTCCCCTTCAGTGTGATACGGCGTGGGGTCCTGACGACGATCGGAGTGGGAAGTCTACCAGGCTAAGAAGGGCAGATCCTTGTCGCTTGGGGGGTACTGCGCTTCGAAGCTGCGCTGGCTCTGCCTGAACCGCTCAGCCCTGCCGGAACCCCATTCGAAACGCGCCCCAGTGCTTGCCCTTCACCACGATCGGTGAGGACAGATCCTTCATCAGCACGAACTGTCCACCGCCCATGTCGCGGCGATAGGTTTGCAGCAGGAACGGTTTTGTGTTGGCGGCGACCTTCTTCACCGCGCGATCGGAGAACAGGCGGCGGTTGCGGCAGTTGGCGTTATTCCAGACCGGGTCCTTGCCCTGCGGCAGGCGGTAGTTGGGATTGTGCGTCGGCAGATAGCCGCCCTTGGCCCAGGCGACGCAGAACACGATGCGCGGATCGGACTTTTGAATCGGATCCTGGATCGCCGGCAGCACGCGGTCGGTGAATTCGACGTAGTTGGTGAGATACTGCTTCGGATCGGTGCCTGGGATTTCCCGATAATTCTGGTCCATGAGCTTGTCGAGCGTGATCTCGCCGCGGTCGATAGCGGCCTCGAACTCGGTCGAGATGCGTTTGGCGGTCTCGACGACGACGCGGATCAGCGGCGCATCCGAGGTCTCCACGCCGCTGTCGGCGATCAGTGCGATCAGGCCTTCGGAGGTCTCCAGCAGTTTCGCGACGCGGTCGTCGGCATGTTTGAGATCGCGCGAGGAAAGATTGACGCCCTTGGCGAGCTCGCTGAGTTCCGTGATCACGGTGTCGCAATGGCCGAGATTGGAGGTCGCAGCGCGAGCGACGCCGTCGATCTCCTGGCCGACCGACGCAATGCCCTGCTGCACCCGCGCGATGATGCCACTGATCTCTCGGGCGCCTTCACCCGCGCTCTTGGCGCGCAGCGAGGCGTCGCTGCTTTCGCCGATCAGACTGCCGATCTGGCCGTCGAGATCGCGAACGGTGTCGGAGATCTGCTGCGTGGCCTGGCGGGTGCCTTCGGCAAGGCTCTTCACCTCGCTCGCGACCACGGCGAAGCCCCGGCCGGCGCTCCCCGCGCGCGCCGCCTCGATGGTGGCGTTGAGCGCCAGCAGATTGGTCTGCTTTGCAATCGCCTCGATCGAACCGGAGACTTTTGCGACCTGGGACAACGCGGCGCCGACGGCGCCGAGCCGGGCCTCGATCCGCCCGACGGCTTCGACGAGCTCGGCGATGTGCTGCACCGCGGCATCGACGGCGCTGCGCGACTGCACGATCTCGCCGACGGCGGCCGAGGTGGTCGATTGCACCGCTTGCGACGCGTTGGCGATGTCGCGATTGGCCGAGACCATCGTCTCGGCCGTCGTCTGCAAATGGTGGAACCGGTCCGACTGGTTGGCAACGCGGCTTGCAACCTCCTGGACGTTGCCGGCAATGTCGGCGAGTTCGACTCCGAGACCGCCGATGCGGTCGGCGAGCTGGTCGATGAGCCGTTCCGCCAACGACCGGTTGGATCCGGTGTCCAATACTGCAAGTTGTACGACGGACATATTTCGAGTTTCCTCCAGCCGGAGCCGATCGATCGGCCCGCGCGGCGTTCCATTCCCTGTCCGATTCTAAAGCGCGATTCGTGCGGCCGGTCTTGCCTGAGCGTGCACGGAAGCGTGCTTATCGCACTTTAGTTGGTCCGATCCGTGTTTCAGAGCTTGTAGGCGGTGCGGAATCCGCCCCAGTGCCGGCCCTGCACGCGGATCGGCACGTCGATCTCGCGCATCATCACCGTGTTCCCGTTGCCCATGTCGCGCGCATAGCTCTGGACCAGGTAGGAGCGGGTGTTGCGCGCTGCAGCAAGCCCGGCCGGATCGTTGAAGATGCGCCGGTTGCGACTGTTGGCTGTGTTCCAGGCGACATCGCCCGGCCGCTGCGGGTGCGAATAGATCTTGTTGTGCACCGGCAAATAGCCGTTGCGGTCGACCATGGCCGAGAAAGCGAGACGCGGCTCCTTCGCCAAAAAGGCTTCCTGGAACGGCGGCAGCGCGCGGTCGGCCCAATCGAGATAGCGGGTGCGGTATTGCTGCGGATTGGTGCCTGCGATCTCGGCATAGGCGGTGTCGAAGAGGTCGTCGAGCGAGACCTCGCCGCGCGCCACTGCCTGCTCGAAGATCTTTGTCAGCGCGCCGCCCGCCTCCATGGCGCGAGTCACGAGCTCGGTGTTCTCCTCGTGGATCGACCAGAGCTTGTCCTCGATCTTTTCACGCAGCTCGGCATTTGGGTTTACGAACTGCGCCCGTGCGCCGGCCTTGGTGTGCTCGGTGACGCGCAGGCGGCAGGTGCCGATGTCCTGGAGCGTGCCATCGATCATCGCCTGCGGCACAAGCTTCGCCGCGTCCGCGCCGCCGATCAGCGCGCCGTCCATCGAAATCTCGTAGACCGGCATGGTCGTCGTCTTGACCTCGAGCTTGAGATGGCAGGGCAGCCGCTCGGTCTTGAGCCGGTCGTCATGCTCGGTCTGCCGCAAGAGCACGGCGCAACGCGATTTGAGCTTTTGCGCAAAGGTGGTGACGGCCTTGCCGGCGCTGGCGACGCTCTCGCCATGCGCTTCGGCCGCCTTGGTGGCAGCGTCGATCTCGGCGGCGCTGTCGCCGACGGAGACGATGAACTGCGAGGCGGTCGCGGCGTTGTCGGAGATCTCGCTGGTGGTGGCGTTCTGCTCCGCGACCGCGCCGTCGACGGTCTCGAACACGGGGCGGATCGCCTCGATCGCCTGCGAGATGCGATGCACCGCGTCGGCGGAACCCGCGGCGTCCTTCTGCAGCGTCTCGATCTTCCTGGTGATCTCCTCGGTCGCGCTCTGGGTCTGCACCGCCAGTGCCTTGACCTCGGTGGCGACGACCGCAAAGCCCTTGCCGGCGGCACCCGCGCGCGCCGCCTCAATGGTGGAATTGAGAGCAAGGAGTGTGGTCTGGCGCGCGATCTGCGCGATCAGGTTGACGACGTTGCCGATGGCCGCGGAGGATTCGCGCAAGCGGTCGACATTGGCGCGCGCCTCCTGCGCGGCCGCGCTCGCCTGGTCAGCGAGCTTGCCGGCCTCGCGCACCTGCGCGCCGATACCCTGCGCCGACTGGGTGAACTTGTCGGCGGCATTGGCAAAGGTGGTGGCGGTCGACTGCGCGGCACTGCTGCGCCCGGTCAGCGCGTCCGTGCGCGCGCGGATGGTCGCAAGCGTGGTCGCGGTCGCTTCCGCACCGCCGGCGACCGAGTTGGCCGCGCGCTCGAGCTGGCGGATCATGGCGCCGAGCTCGAGTTCCAGCAGTTCCAGAATTTCCCTGGCCGAATCGCCTTCCGGGACGGCGGCCTGTTCGACCGCGGGCTGGGCAGTCTGCGGGGGTGCCGCGGACGCAGCTTCATCCGCTACGCGCTTCCGAAAAATTCCGAACGCCATCAGGTCAACTCTTGTCGGGAGACGGGACGGCAGTATTTTCGCAGTCCGGAATGAAATCAGGGTTAACAGGTGCCTGAGATCTGGGCATGGAGGCCCCTACGGTACTACCTTAAAGTATAAGAGCCTCTTTCAAATCGGTGGCTTGGCGGCCTATAAGGCCGCGCTTTCCCACCTCCACACCCCGGACGATTCCCGAGAGACCACGCATGGCCGGACATTCCCAATTCAAGAACATCATGCACCGCAAGGGGCGGCAGGATGCGCAGAAGTCAAAGCTGTTCGGCAAGCTGGCCCGGGAAATCACCGTCGCCGCCAAGCTCGGCACGCCCGATCCCAACATGAACCCGCGCCTGCGCGCCGCCGTGATCGCCGCGCGGCAGGAGAACATGCCGAAGGACAATATCGAGCGCGCCATCAAGAAGGCGCTCGGCAATGAGGGCGAGAACTATGACGAGATCCGCTACGAGGGTTACGGCCCCGGCGGCGTCGCCGTCATCGTCGAGGCGCTGACCGACAACCGCAACCGCGCCGCCTCCGACATCCGCTCGTTCTTCACCAAGTCCGGCGGCAATCTCGGCGAAACCGGCTCGGTCTCCTTCATGTTCGACCGCACCGGCGTCATCGAATACGACCGCAGCGTCGCCTCCGACGACGCGGTGCTGGATGCCGCGATCGAGGCCGGCGCCGACGACGTGATCTCGGGCGAGAACGGCCACGAGATCTACGCCTCGACCGAAGGCTATCGCGACGTCGCAAAGGCGCTGGAAGCCAAGTTCGGCGAGCCGCGCAAGGCCGCACTGATCTGGAAGCCGCAGAACACGGTGTCGGTCGACGACGAGACCGGCGAGAAGCTGTTGAAGCTGATGGACCTGCTCAACGAGCACGACGACGTCCAGAACGTCTACGCCAATTTTGAGATCTCTGACGCGCTGATGGCGAAGATGGGCGGTTGACGCCCGTCCATTAGCCTCACCTTCCGCTGTCATCGCCCGCGTAGGCGGGCGATCCAGTATCCCAGAGACGGCGCCGTGATACGGAAAAGCCGCGGCGTACTGGATACCCCGCTTTCGCGGGGTACGACGCTGTGCTTGTGGCAGGCGGCCCGGCCCAAGCAGGAGCACACCGCAATCCCGGGGACTTTCGTTCCGTTTCTGTTTCCCCCGCGCCGGCCAGCGGCTATCACTGGCCCATGACTGCGCTCCCGATTCGCGGCCCCGTCCGCATCATCGGCATCGACCCCGGCCTGCGCCGCACCGGCTGGGGCGTGATCGAGGCCGACGGCAACCGGCTGATCTACATTGCCTGCGGTTCGGTGGAACCATCAGACGATCTGCCGCTGTCGAACCGGCTGCTCGCGATCCATGAGGGGCTCGGCGCCGTGCTGTCCGCTCACAAGCCGGTGGAAGCCGCCGTCGAGCAGACCTTTGTGAACAAGGACGGCGTCGCGACGCTGAAGCTCGGGCAGGCCCGCGGCGTCGCCATGCTGGCACCCGCGATGTTCGGCATCTCGGTCGCCGAATATGCGCCCAACCAGGTCAAGAAGACGGTGGTCGGCGCCGGCCATGCCGACAAGAACCAGATCGCAATGATGCTCAAAATCCTGCTGCCCAAGGCCGAGCCGCCCTCGGCGGACGCCGCCGACGCGCTCGCCATAGCCATCACCCACGCCCATCACCGCCAGAGCGCAGCACTGCGGCTGAAGGTGGTGGGAATATGATCGGCAAGCTCAAGGGCCTGATCGATTCCTACGGCGAGGATTATGTCATCCTCGACGTCGGCGGCGTCGGCTATCGGGTGCACTGCTCGGCGCGCACGCTGCAGCATCTGCCGTCGCCGGGCGAGGCCGCGGTGCTGTCGATCGAAACCTACGTCCGCGAGGACCAGATCAAGCTGTTCGGCTTCCGTAGCGACACCGAGCGCGAATGGTTTCGCCTGCTCCAGACCGTGCAGGGTGTCGGCGCAAAGGTCGCGCTCGCCGTGCTCGGCACGCTCAACCCGTCCGACCTCGCCAACGCGATTGCGCTGCGCGACAAGGCCGCGGTGGCGCGCACGCCCGGCGTCGGCCCCAAGGTTGCCGAGCGCATCGTCACCGAATTGAAGGACAAGGCGCCGGCCTTTGCCAATGTCGATCCGGCGGTCGTGCATCTGGCCGGTGCGGTCGACGACCAGAGCGCGCCGCGGCCTGTGGCGGATGCGATCTCCGCGCTGGTCAATCTCGGCTACGGCCAGCCGCAGGCGGCGGCCGCGATTGCCGCCGCTTCGCGCAGCGCCGGCGAGAAGGCCGAGACGGCGCAATTGATCCGCCTGGGTTTGAAGGAGCTCGCGAAGTGAAGGAGCCGCGCCATTATTCTGCCGGCGCCATTGTCGGCCGTTTCCTGCGCGCGATCGGCATCGTCCTGATTTTCTCGATTGTGGGACCGCTGACGATCGCGGCGCTGGTTTCCCTGATCGTTGTCGCGTTCGGCGCGGCGCTGTTGCAAATGTTTCTCGCGCTGCTCGAACTCGACGCCTTGCGCACCTTGATCTCGGTCGCAGTCGGGTTGCTTGCACTCGCGACGATGTTCACGTCGTTCCTGCCGTCGATCGGAGCAGGGTTGATATTCGCGCTGGCCTCGGTCTATGCCGGCATCAACATGATCTGGATGGCGTGGATCGCCACGGTCATTGCCATCGCCGGCTTTGTCGTGTTCGGCACGTTCGTGGTGCCCTCGGAATCGTCCGCCGTGATCTTGCCGGGCGTCCGGTCCGCGCAACAAGCGCTGACGCTCTCGGCCGTGCTCGCCGTGCTGGCGGTCATTCCGGCCAGCCTGTGCTGGTGGCTCGCGAAACCTCTACATCGTGGTAGCATCGCCGCATGAACAACGCTCTCCCGCATCGTCAGGCCCGAGCGTGACGAAGGACCATATTTTCCGCCATGCTGAGTAAAGAAGACAAGGAACTCATTGCCGCCGCGACCGAAGCGATCAGCCAGCGTTATCGCAACGACTGGCAGGAGGTCGGCGCCGCCATGCGCACCCGCGACGGCCGCATCGTGACCGGCGTGAACATCGATGCCTATATCGGCCGCATCGCCGTCTGCGCCGAAGCGATCGCCATCGGCCGCGCCATCACCGAGTCCGGCGACCACGGCATCGAAACCATCGTCGCGGTGCGTCATCCGAAGCCGGACGAACCCGGCAAGATCGCGGTGGTCTCGCCCTGCGGCATTTGCCGCGAGCTGATCCACGACTATGACGCCAAGGCCCGCGTCATCGTCCCCAACAGCGGCAAGACGCCAAAGGTCGTGACCATCGGCGAGCTGCTGCCGAACAAGTACAAGCGGGGCAACGAGTGAACACGCCCTCCCGCATGGTCTCGCCTGAGCGCCGCAGCGACGATGTCGGCGACACCGCGATGCGTCCGCAGACGCTGACCGATTTCGTCGGCCAGCAGCAGGCGCGCAAGAATCTCTCTGTCTTCATCGAGGCCGCGCGCAAGCGCGGCGAGGCGCTGGACCACGTGCTGTTTGTCGGCCCGCCCGGTCTCGGCAAGACCACGCTGGCGCAGATCGTTGCAAAAGAGCTCGGCGTCGGCTTTCGCGCGACGAGCGGCCCGGTGATCGCCAAGGCCGGCGATCTCGCAGCCCTCCTCACCAATCTGGAAGAGCGTGACGTGCTCTTCATCGATGAAATTCACCGCCTGAGCCCCGCGGTCGAAGAGGTGCTCTATCCCGCGATGGAGGATTTTCAACTCGACCTCATCATCGGCGAGGGCCCGGCTGCGCGCTCGGTGAAGATCGAGCTGTCGAAATTCACGCTCGTCGGCGCCACCACGCGTGCGGGCCTGCTCACCAATCCCCTGCGCGACCGTTTTGGCATCCCCATCCGGCTGAATTTCTACACCATCGAGGAGTTGGAAAAGATCGTCACCCGCGGCGCGCGCGTGCTCAGTGTCGGCATGACCGCCGATGGCGCCAACGAGATCGCCCGCCGCGCCCGCGGCACGCCGCGCATTGCCGGCCGCCTGCTGCGCCGTGTGCGCGACTTTGCCTCGGCCGCGAACGCCGAATCCATCGACCGCAAGATCGCCGACCACGCGCTGAGTGCGCTCGAGGTCGACGCGGCCGGCTTAGATGCGATGGACCGGCGCTACCTCTCGACCATCGCGCTCAACTATGGCGGCGGTCCCGTCGGCGTCGAGACGATGGCGGCCGCGCTGTCCGAGCCGCGCGACGCGATCGAGGACATCATCGAGCCCTATCTGATCCAGTGCGGCTATCTCCAGCGCACCCCGCGCGGCCGCCTTTTGACGTCGCATGCCTTCAAGCATCTCGGCATCAACGAGCCGACGCGCGATCCCGCGCAGTTCGGATTGTTCGGCGGCGACGAGAGCGACGACTAGTGCGCAGGATCACGCGCAGCCAACAGGCGCGTTGAACCCACCGGTTCCATTCCAGCACTAATGCGAACTTGCGGCGATCATGGTCGCTGCTCGCGCATGCCCGGTGTGAGACATGGTGTCGCCCCAAGACGCACGACTGCTGGAAGACCTCGCGGCCAAGCCGGAGCTGAACACGCCCGACGAGACCGAGGCGTTTCTGGATTCCGTGCCGCTCGCCGAGCTGGCGTCGATGTGGTGCGCGCTGCAGTGCCTCAGCCGTCGCGACCAGACCGGCGGCATCTGGGCGACACGACTCTATTTCGACCGTCTGCCGCAGCGGCGGCCACAGACCGCGCTCGATCTCATCCTGGAAGTGCTGAGGACCGAAAGCGACAAGCCGACCGTGATGCAGCTCAGCGACAAGGTTTTGCATGCACTGCTCTATCTGCATGGCGACGAGGTGATCGGCCGGATCGAGCACGAGGCGCGCTATAGCGAACGCCTGCGCTGGCTGCTCGGAGGCGTTCACTTCGCCCCGGACCAGCCGCTGATGTTGCGCATTGCCAAGGTCGCTGACGTCGGAGCCTGGCGCGCCGACCGTGCCGCGCAGCGCACGCCGCGCGAGCCGCTCGATTGCGCCGCGATGTCGCTTGCGGACCTCGCGCGCCTGGGTCGTGCAGTATTCGAAGGCCGACCGCGATCAGGACGACAATCTGTTCGCGCTCATGGAGTGCGAGCGAGACTTGCGCGAGGACGATCCCGACGGCTTGATCGACCTGATCCTCGAGATCCTGAAGATCGAGACCAATCCGGTGCTGTTGTCGATGCTCGCGACCGGCCCGCTCGAGGAAGTGATCAGCCTTGCGACCATCGACCGCATCGAGCGCGAGGCCCGCGCCAACCGGCGCTTTCACGAGCTGCTCGGCGACGTCTGGTACTACCGCGCGCCGAAGGAGCTGAAGCTGCGGATGGACGCGCTGGTCGGCGGCCCTCGTCGCCGGTAATCTGTCTGCTGAAGAACTGCACGAGCGCATCCTAATTCCGCTTCAATCGGGCATCATCAAACAAGGGCTTCACCCTCGGATTTCCATGCTCACACGGCGGCAATTCTTTGGCTCAATCGGCGGTCTGTCCGCCCTCGGCGTCTCGACTGCGGCCTATGGTGTCGGCGTCGAGCCGATGCGGCTCCGCATCAAGCGCTATCATCCGATGCCGCGGCAATGGCCGGCCGATTTCCCCCTCAGGATCGTCGTGCTCGCCGATCTCCACGCCTGCGATCCCTGGATGTCGCTGGAGCGGATCGAGGGGATCGTCGAGCGCACCAATGCGCTGAACGCCGACATCGTCGTGCTGCTCGGCGATTACGTCGCCGGCCACCGCCGTGTCACGCGCTTCATCCCGGCGAACGAATGGGCGGCTGTGCTCGCGCAGCTCAAGGCGCCGCTCGGCGTCCATGCCGTCATGGGCAATCACGATTACTGGGACGACAAGATCGTGCAGCGGGCAGGGCAGGGGGCGACGGTCGCCCATCGCGCGCTGGAAGCCGCCGGCATTCCCGTCTACGAGAACGACGCGGTGCGCATGACCAAAGACGGCCGTCCGTTCTGGCTCGCCGGCCTCGGCGACCAGCTCGCCTACATGCCGGCGCGGCGCTTCCGCGCCGTGCCACGCGTCGGCATCGACGATCTCAACGCGACGCTCGCCAAAGTCACCGACGACGCGCCGGTCATTTTGCTCGCGCATGAGCCGAACATCGCGCCGCGCGTGCCTTCGCGCGTCGCGCTGCAATTGTCCGGCCATACCCATGGCGGCCAGGTGCGCCTGCTCGGCTGGGTGCCGGCCTTGCCGGGCGACGTCGTCAAGCTCGCCTATGGCCATGTGCGGCTGAAATGCGACGTTATCGTCTCCGGCGGCCTCGGCTGCAGCATTTTGCCGGTCCGCGTCGGCGTGCCGCCGGAAATCGTGCTGGTGACACTGGGGAGGACACCGCCCGCGGTGTCGTAACCAAGCTTGCGCAAGCGCTGGATTTTGCGCAAAACGGGCGCTTCCGAGGCGTGAAGCGAGGCGCGCGACGTGACTGACCATCTCGACGGCGAGATCCGCGACGGCCGCCACCACATGCAGGTTCGTGTCTACTACGAGGACACCGACTTTTCCGGCATCGTCTATCACGCCAATTATCTGCGTTTCATGGAGCGCGGGCGCACCAACCATCTGCGGCTGATGGGCGCCGAGCAGCATGCGCTGTTCGATCAGGCCGAGACCGAGACCCCCGGCTTTGCCTTCGTCGTGCGCTCGATGCATCTGGATTTCCTGAAGCCCGCGCGGATGGATGACGTGCTCGACATTGTCACCTGGCCGGTCGCGGTGAAGGGCGCTTCCATCGTGCTGAACCAGGAGGTGCGGCGCGGCGAGGACGTGCTTGTGAAAGCCGAGGTGCGCGTCGCCTTCATCAGCGGCGGTCGAGCCCAGCCGATCCCGAAAACGATCCGCACCCTGATGAAGGCCGATGTGATTTCGTGATCGGGCGATAGGGAGCAGCCTCTCGACTCCGCAAAGTCAGACGATAGATTGCGCAGCCATCAACCGAGGAGGCCAGCCATGTCGCGTCCACCGCTTCCACCCTTCACGAAAGAGACCGCCGCACAAAAGGCCCGCATGGCCGAGGACGCCTGGAATTCGCGCGATCCGGTGCGCGTGTCGCTTGCCTATACCGAGGACAGCCGCTGGCGTAACCGCTCGGAGGTGTTTCAGGGCCGCGCGGCGATCGTGGAATTCTTGACGCGCAAATGGGCGAAGGAGATCGACTACCGCCTGATCAAGGATCTCTGGGCGTTTGACGGCAACCGCATCGCGGTCCGCTTCCAGTACGAATGGCACGACGCGAGCGGCCAGTGGTACCGCTCCTATGGCAACGAGCAGTGGGAGTTCGACGAGCACGGCCTGATGAAGCGCCGCGAAGCCTCGATCAACGACATCGCGATCGCCGAGAAGGACCGGCGTTTCCATTGGGCCGCACCGGGCCCGCGGCCGGCGGATGTGCCGGGGCTGGGCGAGAGCCCGTTCTAGGCCTTCGTCAGAAACCTTGTAATGACGCCGCCGAGCTTGGCGCTGTCGAGCGGCTCGGCCAGCGACGCTTTCGCCGTGGCAACGACGTCGTCGGGCGCCTTGCCTTCGCGGAGTTCGCAGCAGACGTTTGCAAAGTCCGCGTCGAATTCCGGGTGCGGTTGCACGGAGAGCGTGGTCCCATTGTCGTAGAGAAGGCCGGCATGCGGCGTGAAGTCGGACGACAGGATCGTGCGCGCGCCGGCAGGAGCCTCGATCACCTGATCCTGATGCGAGCAGGCAATCGCAAGCTGATCGCCGTCGACGACGCCGTTGTCCGGCGTCACCTGATAGACGTGCCGGCCGATCCCCCAGCCTTTCTCGGATTTCCGCACCACGCCGCCGAGCGCCTGTGCGATCAATTGATGACCGAAGCAGACACCGACCATCGGCGTCCCCCTGGCATGGACAGCTCGCACGAAATCTTCGAGCGGTGCGATCCAGTCGAGGCCATCATAAACACCTGCGGCCGCGCCGGTGATCAGAACTGCATCGACCCGGCCCGGGTCCGGTAGCGCGCCGCCGTTGGGGATGCTGACGATGTCGAACGTTACAGCGGGATCCGCGGCGCGAACCATGCGCTCGAACATGTCCGGAAAGGAGCCGTGGCGCTCGCGGTACTTTTTGGGAACGTGCCCGGTCTCGATGATGGTGATGCGTGCCATGATGATGCGAAACCCGCTGCAGTTTCGGTGAGGTAGCACTGGGGCTGTTCGGCTCCAAGGCCCTGGCGCGCAGGCGGGCCATGCGCCAAGCACTCGCTGTCGTCCCGGTCTCTTCACCTCGCCCCGCTTGCGGCAGGGCTATCGCATATGGCTGAGGGCTGCCATGAGGAAGGCATTGTCCCAGCCGGCGCGCTTGATTTTGCGCCGC
>NZ_JAFCJM010000057.1 GCF_018130955.1 Bradyrhizobium liaoningense | reverse complement strand
CTCGCCCTTCTCAACCGCCACCATAAAGCGCATCCGCTCGTCCACGGCACAGGTCTCCTTCCAACCCATCGGCAAAGTCCTCCTTGCCGACAGTTGACCTGTTACCCATGTCGTCGGTCTATTCTGTTACCCATGTAGCCGGTTAGGACCGCTCACTTCCCTTCTCCCCTTGTGGGAGAAGGTGGCATAGGCCGCCTCCGGCGGCCGTTCCTAAGAACGCCGAAGCGAAGCTTCGGCTATGGTGCCGGATGAGGGGTTCTCTCGGCGAACTCGAGCGGGCGACTGACTCGTGGAGAGAACCCCTCACCCGTCTCGCCGCTACCCGGCAAGCCACCCTCTCCCACAGGGGGAGAGGCAAGAAAGCGGCTACCACATCGTCGCGGCAGCGCGCGCGGGCCAAGCGCGATCGTATTCCTCGCCGCCGACGGTGTGCTGGCTCATCTCGGCGAGGATCTGGCCGGGCGTCGGCAACGTCTTCGGATCGATGCGCTTGTCGGGATTCCAGAGGTCGGAGCGTACGATGGCGCGCGCACACTGGAAATAGATCTCGTCGACCTCCATCACCATCACGCTGCGCGGCGCCTTGCCGTCGACCTTGAACGAGGCAAGCAGATCGGCATCGACGGAGAGGTGCGCGCGGCCGTTGGCGCGGATGGCGTTGCCGGAGCCCGGGATCAGGAACATCAGCGAGACGCGGGGGTCACGGACGATGTTGCGCAGGGAATCGACGCGGTTGTTGCCGCGGCGATCCGGTAGCATCAGCGTCTTTTCGTCGTGAACGCGGACAAAGCCCGGCAAGTCGCCGCGCGGCGAGCAATCGATGCCCTCGTGGCCGATGGTCGCGAGCGCGGCAAACGGCGATTTCTCGATGAAGGTGCGATAGAGTGGCGTGACGTGATCGGCGACCTTCACGGTCGAAGCGTCGTTGGTCTGGCCGTAGATGGCCTCGAGCTGGTCGATCGTCGCAATCACCGTCATTCCGTCACTCTCCTTGCTTTCCGTGCCTGATCTACTCGTGCCAGCACTCGTTCCTGATGACCCGCACCAGATGCCGGCCGTGATATTCGGCGCTGCCGGCATTGACAATGGTGACGTCGGCGCTGGTTCCGACAGCGCGATCGAGCCGTTCGCGGATATTGCCGTCGCTGACGCGGGCGCGTGCGGCCAGGCGTTCGGCGAGCACTTCCGGCGGCGCCGTGATCGCGACCACGACGACGTTGACATAGGCACAGCGCAGATCGTCCAGCACCGTGCGCGAGACATTGGCGACGACCGTGCGGCCGGCCCGGATGTCGTCATTGATCTCGATCGGGAGAGCATAGGCATGGCCGTGCGCCTCCCAATGCTCGGCAAAGTCGCCGTGATCGAGCGCGCGGCGAAACTCGTCCGGGCTCATCGCGATGTTGTCCTCGGCCGCCGACGCCTCGCGCGTCACGATGCGGCGCGGGAAGACGATGTCGGTGTCCTCGGCGCAGGCGGCGCGCGCGAGGCCCAGCAGCGTGTCCTTGCCGGCGCCGCTCGGCCCGACCACGAGGATCAGCCGGCCCGGCCCGATCGCCTCTTTCTGTTCGGCCATCGCCAGGGTTTCGCTCATGCGACGCGGCGCCCTTCGCGCCAGACGCTGCGCACCACGGGAACGTTTCCGACGACGTGCACGCGGATCAAATCGGCACGCTTGCCGACCGCGATTTCGCCGCGGTCGGTCAGCCCAACGGCTTCAGCGGGCGCCTTGGTCACGGTGCGGATCGCGGCCGGCAGGTCGATCGCGGGCGCGACCACCGGCAGTTGCAGCGCCGCCATCAGCAGGCTCGAGGGAATGTAGTCCGACGACAGGATGTCCAGAAGGCCTTCGCGCGCGAGATCGACGGCTGCGATATTGCCGGAGTGCGAGCCGCCGCGTACCACGTTCGGCGCGCCCATGAGGATGTCGATGCCGGCCTCGTTGAGGCCGCGCGCCGCTTCGATCGTGGTCGGGAATTCTGCCACCGCAACGCCATCGCGCACCGCGTCCACCACGTTCTCTTCCGTGGTGTCGTCGTGGCTCGCGAGCGGAATCCTGTACTCATGCGCCAGCGCCACGATCTCGCGCATGTTGTTGGCCGCATAGGCCTGCTGATAGGCAAAACGCTTGGCGAAGAGCTCGTCGAGCTGGGCATCGGTCATGCCGGCGCCCTTGCCGCGATAGTAGTCGCGCAGCTTGACCTCGTCGCGGAACTGGCGCTGTCCGGGCGTGTGGTCCATCAGCGACATCAGCCGCACGTCGGGGCGGCCGATCAGCTCCTTGGCCTCCTCGACCACGCTCGGCATCGGGATCTCGCAGCGCAGATGCAAAAAGTGGTCGGCGCGCAGCAGATTTTCGTCACGTGCAGCCGTGATCGCCTTCGCCAGAATGCCCGCGCGGCCGTCGACTTCTTCGGCGCCGTCCTCGCGCCAGACACGCAAGGAATCCAGCACGGTGGTGATGCCCGAGGTGGCGAGCTGGCCGTCATAGGAGATGACAGCGGCAATCGGGTCCCAAAACACCTTTGGACGCGGCACGTAATGGGCTTCGAGATGGTCGGTGTGCAGTTCGATCAGGCCCGGTGTGACGAGGTCGCCGCCGGCATCTTCGGCGCCCGCGGGCGCCCTGCCTTCGCCGACCTCGGCGATCTTGCCGTCGGCAAGAGCGATCCAGCCTTGCTCGATCACGCGGTCCGCCAGCACAATCCTGGCGTTTGCGATCACGGCTTCATTCGGCTTCGCGTTCATTTCCATTTGTCCTTCAGGCCGCGGCGGCAAAGCTGGTGACATCGACGATGCGGTCGGCAATCAGACGGCGGATCTCGTCGTCATGGACGATCGCGACCATGGCGACGCCCTGGCGTTTCTTCTCGGCGATCAACTCGACCACGACGGCGCGGTTGGCGGCATCGAGCGAGGCGGTCGGCTCGTCCAGCAGCAGGATCGGCAAGTCGGAAATGAAGCCGCGGGCGATGTTGACGCGCTGTTGCTCGCCGCCGGAAAAGGTCGCCGGCGGAAGCTGCCAGAGGCGCTCGGGGATGTTGAGGCGATGCAGGAGCTCGCCGGCACGCTTTTGCGCCTCCGCGCGTTCCACGCCGTTGGCGATCAGCGGCTCCGCGACGACGTCCACGGTCGCAACGCGCGGCACGGCGCGCAGGAACTGGCTGACATAGCCGATCGTGGAGCGGCGGATATTGAGCACCTGCCGTGGCTCGGCGGTGGCGAGATCGACCAGCGTGCCGCGGTGACGAATGCCGACGCGGCCGCCGTCGCAGCGGTAGTTGCCAAAGATCATCTTCAGGATCGACGATTTGCCGGCGCCGGAGGGGCCGGACAGCACGACGCACTCGCCGGGGTTCACATGGAAGGTTACGCCGCGCACGACCGGCAGCTCGATGCCACCTTGCAGATGCATCGTAAAAGTCTTTTGCGCGTCGGCGATGTCGATCATGGCGGTCATCGGCAAACTCATGGCGGCAGAATCGAGGAAACCAGCAGTTGGGTGTAGGGCTCGCGGGGGTCGTCGAGCACCTGGTCGGTCAGGCCGGTCTCGATGACGCGGCCGCCCTTCATCACCATCACACGGTGCGACAGCAGTCGAGCCACTGCGAGGTCATGGGTGACGATGACGACGGCAAGATGCAGCTCGGCGACGAGGCTGCGCAGGAGGTCGAGCAGCCGCGCCTGCACCGAGACGTCGAGCCCGCCGGTCGGCTCGTCCATGAATACAAGCCGCGGCTCGGTGACGAGGTTGCGCGCGATCTGGAGACGCTGGCGCATGCCGCCGGAATAGGTTTTTGGCGCGTCATCGATGCGGGCCGTGTCGATCTCGACGCGCGTCAGCCAGTCGGAGGCGGTGTCGCGGATGCGGCCGTAATGATTCCAGCCCACCGCCATCAGCCGCTCACCGACATTGGCCCCGGCCGAGACCGCCATGCGCAGGCCCTGCGCGGGGTCCTGGTGCACAAAGCCCCAATCGGTGCGAAACAGGAAGCGCCGCTCGGCTTCGCCGAGGGTGGCGAGATCGCGCGTGATGCCATCGCGCATGCGGTAGGACACGCGACCGCCGCTTGCTGCAAGCTGGCTCGACAAAAGCTGCAGCAGCGTCGACTTGCCCGATCCGGACTCGCCGACGATCGCCAGCACTTCGCCGGGATAGAGCGCAAAGGACACGTCGCGGCAGGCCGCGATCTTGCCGTAGGACTTACTGAGGCCGTCGGCAATCAGCAGCGGCTCGTCGTTCTCGAGCAGAGCCTGATCAGCCATTGCTTGTCTCCTGCTGCTGCGCCTTCTCCTTGTACGGAGCAGCGCTCAGGCTGCCGTGATGGCCGTCCGCCTGACGGCCTTCGCAGAAATCGGTATCGGAGCAGACGAACATGCGCCCGCCCTTGTCGTCGGTCACGATCTCATCGAGGTAGGAGTTGTCAGCGCCGCACAGCGCGCAGGGCGCGTTGTAGCGGTAGGGTTCGAAGGGATGATCCTCAAAATCCAGAGAGACCACCTGGGTATAGGGCGGGATCGCATAGATGCGCTTCTCGCGGCCGGCGCCGAACAATTGCAGCGCCGCGCAATTGTCCATCTTGGGATTGTCGAATTTTGGCGTCGGCGACGGATCCATCACGTAGCGCGCGTTCACCTTCACCGGATAGGCGTAGGCGGTGGCGATGTGGCCGAAGCGAGCGATGTCTTCATAGAGTTTTACATGCATCAGGCCGTATTCGGCGAGTGCGTGCATGCGCCGCGTCTCGGTCTCGCGCGGCTCGAGGTAACGCAGCGGTTCGGGGATCGGCACCTGATAGACCAGCACCTGGCCCGCTCCGAGCGTCGTCTCGGGGATGCGGTGGCGGGTCTGGATCACGGTTGCATCTTCGGTCGCGGTCGTGGTGGCGACGCCGGCGGTCTTGGCGAAGAATTTGCGGATCGAGATCGCGTTGGTGGTGTCGTCAGACCCCTGGTCGATCACTTTCAGCTTGTCGTCGGGACCGAGGATCGCGGCAGTCACCTGCACGCCGCCGGTGCCCCAGCCATAGGGCATCGGCATTTCGCGGCTGGCGAACGGCACTTGATAGCCGGGGATCGCGATCGCCTTGAGGATCGCGCGGCGGATCATCCGCTTGGTCTGCTCGTCGAGATAGGCAAAATTATAGGCGGGCGCGTTCATTCCGCGGCCTCCTGCAATGGCTCGACATCATTGGCCTCAACGAATTCCTGGCGCAGCTTGCGCAGCAGGCCGAGCTCGGACTGGAAGTCGACATAGTGCGGCAGCTTCAGATGCTCGACAAAACCGGTCGCCTGGACGTTGTCCGAATGCGACATCACGAATTCCTCGTCCTGCGCGGGCGCCCTCACCTCTTCCCCGAGCTCGCGGGCACGTAGCGCGCGGTCGACCAGCGCCATCGACATGGTCTTGCGCTCGCTCTGCCCGAAGGCGAGGCCATAGCCGCGGGTGAAGCACGGCGCTTCCGTGGCCGATCCCTTGAACTGATTCACCATCTGGCACTCCGTGAGCTCGATCGAACCGAGCGGCACGGCAAAACCGACGTCCTCGGCGAAGAACTCCACATCGACCTCGCCAAAACGGATCTCGCCGGCAAAGGGATGGTTGCGGCCATAGCCGCGCTGGGTGGAATAGCCCATCGCAAGCAGAAAGCCTTCGTCGCCGCGCGCGAGATTTTGCAGCCGCAGATCACGATCGGCCGGAAAGTTGAGTGGCTCACGCGTGAGATCGCCAACCGGCGCATCCGGCGCCGCCTGCGGCGATGGCTCGATCAGGCCGTCACGTCCCAGAATGTCGGTGACACGCGGCGTCGCCGTGGTCGCAACCTCCGCCGTCGCGGGTTCTTCCGGCACAAATCCTTCGGCGAGCTGGGGATCGAGCAGCCGGTGGGTGTAGTCAAAAGTTGGCCCGAGAATCTGGCCGCCCGGAATGTCCTTGAAGGTCGACGACACCCGCCGCTCGACGCGCATGGCGCCGGTATCGACCGGCTCGCTCGCGCCGAAGCGCGGCAACGTGGCGCGGAAGGCGCGGACCAAAAAGATCGCCTCGATCATGTCGCCGCGCGCCTGCTTGATCGCAAGCGCGGCGAGCTCGCGATCATAGAGCGATCCCTCGCTCATGACGCGATCGACCGCAAGCCCAAGCTGCTCGGAGATCTGACCGAGCGTCACCTCGGGAACGTTCCGGTCGCCGCGGCGCGCATGCGCGAGCAGGCGATGGGCGTTCTCGATGGCGCGCTCGCCGCCCTTGACTGCGACATACATTCTACTGACTTCCCTTCGTCACGAGGCGCGTGGTGCGCGGGATCGCAACCACTGTCGCGTCGGCCACCAGCACGACGTCGATGCCGCGCGGAAACAGCGCCTCGTTGATGCGCAGACGCTCGAACAGGTCGGCAGGCTTGATCGCGGCCTGGAACGCGGCGGTGCCGTCGATGCCCGGCCCGCGCAATTCATAGGCGCATCCGTCGGACAGGCTCTCGACCTGGAGGATGACCGTGGCCGAGCGATCCGGATATTCGTTGCTGCCGAGCGCAAAGCGCTCCAGCGGTGGAAGTGCTGCGCCGTCGGCGATGAGCGCAAAGCTCACCACCGACGAGTCCTGCACCACCGGCGCGCCGGTGTGGAATTTCAGCCACTTCAGGACATCGGGGCTCTCCCGCAGCCGCGCATCGAGCCAGAGCGGGGTGTCGTGATCGAACAACGTCAGCGCGATCGCGGCGGTGCCGCGCATCATCGGGCCGGGCGTGCCGGCGACCGGCGCGATCCGCCGCACCGAGCCGGGCCGCGCCATCGCGTCCATCACGGAGCGAAACGTCGACTGCGCCGACAGCACCTTGTCGGCAAAACCCGGCGGCAGTTCCGCAATCGTGGTCATGGCCTCACCCCTCACCGCGCACCATGGTGTAGAAATCGACTTTCGTTGCCGCCGTCTCGACCGCACGCTGCTTGCGCTGCGCAGCGAGGCTCGCACGCAAGGGCGCAACGACCTCTCGCTCGACAGCAACGCCAAACTCCTTCGACTGCACCAGCGCATCGCACAAGGCGATCAAACGCGCCTTCTCCCCATCCCGGCCGAGCGTGTAGCCAAAACCGACTTCGCCGCCCGCGAGCCGCACCGCGGCGCGGGAAACGGTCGCTTCGCCGAGATTGAACGGCGCACCGTCGCCGCCGACCCGGCCGCGCAGCATGACGAGGCCGTTTTCCGGCTCCCGCAGCGTCTCATGTGCCGGAAGTGCGATGTTGCGGAGGCGGGCGGCGATCTCGCCCGCCTCCGCGTGCACCAGCACGGCCATCGCGGCCTTGCGCTGGATTTGCTGACTGTCCTGCCGGGTCATGCGGATCGCCAAACTTGCCTGATCGAAGTTGTCTATGATAATAGACAACTTCATAATGAAGCGCCATGACTGTTTCGTGACAAACGTGTGATTTTGGAGCCAGGCTTCGCGTCATGAGCTTGCAGGACACCGTCTCTTCCGGCGTCGCGCTGTGGCGCCTCGTTGCCGACGGCATCGAGCGCGGCATCGCCGACGGCCGCTTCGCCGCCGGCGAGAAACTGCCGGGCGAAATGGAGATCGCCGAGACCTATCGCGTGAACCGCCACACGGTGCGGCGCGCGCTGGCGGCGCTTGCCGAGCGCGGCCTTGTGCGCGCCGAGCGCGGCAGCGGCACCTATGTCAAAGCCCAGCGCCTGGCCTATCCGCTGCGTTCACGGACCCGATTCTCCGAGATCGTCGGCGCCGGCGGCCGCGAGCCGCGCGGACAACTGATCGAGGCCTCCGAGGAGGCGGCAAGCCGCGAGCTTGCGCGTGAATTGGGATTGAAGACGGGAGCTGATCTTGTGCGAATCGAGTCGGTGCGGCTCGCCGACCGCACACCGATCTGCGTCTCGACGTCCTGGCTATCGGCCGAACTGTTTCCCGACGCCGGCAACGTCTTCGCCGCGACGCGCTCGATGACAAAACTGCTGGCGCATTACGGCATCCGCGACTACGCGCGCGGCTCAACGCGGATCACCGCAGGGATCGTCGACGCGACCGACGCGGCCCGGCTCGATCTCGCGCTGGGACGGCCGATCCTGGTGGTGGACTCGACGGACGTCGATCCGGCGGGAAAGCCGCTGGTGACGAAGCGCTCAAGGTTTGCCGCGGAGCGCGTGGAATTCTTGATCGAGAACGGGTGACGGCGCTCTTGTAGGGTGGGTTAGCCCCGTGGCCGCGCGAAGCGCAGGCCGCACGGCGTAACCCACCACTTCTGTCAACGCGGAAACAAAGACCCAGCGCGATTACAGGGACGATCATCTCTACAAGGGGCCGACGCCCTCGCAGCGTCATTTCGATGCGCTCAAGCGCCTGCTGGATCGCAAGGAGCCGGATTACGCGGAGTAGATCTAGCCAAGCGCTCGGAATCGGTAGGGTGGGTTAGCCTTGCGACTGCGCGAAGCGTAGTCGCTGAGCGTAACCCACCAACTGCATGACACCTCCCTGCTGACCTGTTTGTTGTGGTCCGGGACGATTTTTCGCTAGCGGGACGCCCGGACGCTTATGTGGGCAGTCTAGCGCAATTCAGGGTGGTGGCGGTTGATATTGCCGCAGGCCGGCCATCCGGATTTGCGGCATGCGGGCGCAGGGAGATTGTGGCCCGGATGGAGCGCAGCGCAATCCGGGATCACTGCAGCATCATGCAAGCAAGAACCCGGATTACGCTGCGCTCCATCCGGACTACGCGAGCCGCTACGCGCTGCGCGCCAGCGCGCCGTCGATCATGTTGACGGCATTGCCGACACCGTAGACCGCGACGAAGGAGCCGAAGCGCGGGCCCTTCTCCTGGCCGAGCAGCACTTGGTAGAGCATGTTGAACCAGTCGAGGGTCACGCCGGGGCGGCCGTCCTTGCCCTTCTTGACGTGGTCGAGGAACGGCTCGCGGCGGCCGATCTCGTAGACGACGTTCTGGATGTCTTCGGCGGATGCCTCCTGCGGCAGTTGCGACAGCGCATCGCGCAGATCCTGCAACGCGGCGCGATCGCCATCCGTCGGCTCGCGGAACTGCTTGGTCGGCGCGACGAAGTCGCGATAATAGTTGATGGCGTAGCCGACCATCGCGTCGAGCTTCGGATGCGTCTTCGCCGTCACGCCCGGGCGATAGCGGCCGATGAAACCCCACAACGTCTCGGCGTTCTCAGCGTTCGACGACGACACCAGCGTCAGCAGGAGCTGGAACGTCACGGGCATGTCGGCCTTCGGTGGATGGCCGTGATGGATGTGCCAGACCGGGTTGCCGAACTGCTGCTTGGCGTCCTGCCGCGGAAAGCCGTCGAGGAACTGCTGATAGTCGTCGACGTTGCGCGGGATGACGTCGAAATAGAGCCGCTTCGCCGCCTTCGGCTCGCGATACATGAACAGTGTCAGCGATTCCGGCGAGGCGTAGCGCAGCCATTCGTCGATGGTCAGGCCATTGCCCTTGGACTTCGAGATCTTCTGGCCCTTCTCGTCGAGGAAGAGCTCGTAGTTGAAGCCTTCCGGCGGCGTGCCGCCGAGCGCGCGCGCGATCTGGCCCGAGAGCTTTACGGAATCGATCAGGTCCTTGCCGGCCATTTCATAGTCGACGCCGAGCGCGACCCAGCGCAGCGCCCAATCCGCCTTCCACTGGCACTTCACATTGCCGCCGGTGACGGGAGTTTCGACTTCCTCGTGTGTATCAGGGTCGACATAGGTCACGGTGCCGGCGGCGACGTCGCGGCGGATCATCGGCACCTGCAGCACGACGCCGGTGGTCTTGCTGATCGGCAGGAACGGCGAATAGGTCGCGCGGCGGTCCGGCCCCAGCGTCGGCAGGATGATCGCCATCACCTTGTCGTAGGCGGCGAGCATCTTCAGAAGCGTCGCGTCGAAGCGGCCCGACGTGTAGTAGTCGGTCGCGCTGGCAAACTCGTAGTCGAAGCCGAAATGATCGAGGAAGGCGCGCAGGCGCGCGTTGTTGGCGGCACCGAACGAGGGGTGCTCGTTGGAGAACGGGTCCGGCACGCGCGACAGCGGCTTGCCGAGATGGGCCGCCATCATGTCGCGATTGGGCACGTTGTCCGGCACCTTGCGCAGGCCGTCCATGTCGTCGGAGAAGGCGAGCAGCCGCGTCTTGATCTTGTCCTCGGTCAGCACGCGGAAGGCATGACGCACCATCGAGGTGCGCGCGACCTCGCCAAAGGTGCCGATATGCGGCAGGCCGGACGGACCGTAGCCGGTCTCGAACAGCACCTCGTCCTTCGGGCTTTTCTTCAGCCGCGCGACAATGGCCTTCGCCTGCTCGAACGGCCAGGCGTTGGATTGTTCGGCGAGCGCGCGAAGATCGCTCGGGCTTGCGGCGGGATCGATGACAGACATAAGGGCCTCCGGGCCGCGGAAAATAGCGATTTCCGGGCAGAATGCAATTTTGCGGGGAGCTCACCGCGCTTACTCCCTCTCCCCGTTCTTATGGGGAGAGGGTTTGGGTGAGAGGCTCTATCCGCGGGGACGGTGAGAGTTGGATTCGCGGAGAGTCCCCCTCACCCGGAATCCGCGCTTCGCGCGCCTTCCGACCTCTCCCCGCAAGCGGGGCGAGGTGAAGAAATCAGAACGGGCTCACCGAGAAATAGCGCAGCCACAGATCGGTGTAGCGGCCCTTTTCCCAGACGCGGAATAGCGCCCAGTTAAGGGCTTGCCGCAACAAATCGTTGCCCTTGCGCACGGCGATGCCGATGCCCTCGCCGAAGAAACGGCTCTCGACGAAGGGGCCGCCGGAGAAGGCGCAGCAATCGCCGGAATCCGTGCCGTTGATCCAGAACGCGAGCGAAATGGCGTCGCCGAAGATGAAATCGACCTCGCCGCGGCGCAGGGCGGTCCGCAGCGCGTCGTCGTTGGGATAGGGATGCAGTTCGGCGTCGGTGAACATCGCCTTCAGGTAAGCCTCATGCGCGGAGCCCGCGATCGCGCCGACCTTCTTGCCCTCGAGATATTCGGGGCGGATCTCCGGCATGACAGCGTCCTTGCGCGAGGCGAAGCGCGCCGGCACGCGGTAATAGGGATCGGTGAAGTCGACGCGCGCGCGAAGCTGCGGACTGACAGCCATGGAGGCGATGATGGCATCGCCCCGGTTCGAGGACAGCGCATCGACCAGCGTCTCGAAGCGGCGCATCTGCACGGTGCAGGTGACCTTGATCTCGTCGCACAGCGCGCGCGCGAGATCGACGTTGAAGCCGGCCGGGTTGCCGTCGGCGCCGGTGTAATTGAACGGCGGATAGTCGGTCTCGGTCAGGAAGCGGATCACGGTCAGGCGCGACAGGTCCGGCCGCTCCGGGCGGCGGCGCGGGTCCCAAAAGCCGGGCACGGCCTGAGGGGCCGCCTGAGGCGCGGTCTGGGGCACCGCCTCGGCGGGTTTTGCCCCGGCCTTGGGCGGCGGAGTGGTCTGCTGCGCATGGGCGGCGCCCGCGAACACGCAGGCTCCGGCCGCAAGGGCGGCCAGCAGGCGGATGATTCGGGGCGATTTGGCCTGTTGCGCGGAAGCCATCGGCGGAGACTAGCGGGATTTCGTTGGAATTGGATGGCCTTATAGCCCATCCCGCCGGGAACGCGAGCGCCGTTTCGGAGCCCAGCCCAAGGCCGTTAGAGGTAGCGCTTCAGGTCGCTGGCGGCTTCCTCGGGGGTCCGCTTGAGGTTGAAGGGCGAGACGAACCGGCCCTCGCGGTCCATCAGATAGACCAGCGCGGTGTGATCCATGGTGTAGTCGCCGTCCTTGCCCGGGATCTTCTTGGCATAGACCCGGTAGGACTTGATCACCTTCTCCACCTCCGCCAGATCGCCGGAGAGGCCCTCCAGATGCGGATCGAAGCTCGACAGGTAGTCCTTCATGACCGCGGGCGTGTCGCGCTCGGGGTCGACCGACATGAAAACGGCATTCACGCGACCCGCATCCTTGCCGAGCGCGCGCATGACCTCGGAGATCTCGAACAGCGAGGTCGGGCAGACGTCGGGGCAGTGGGTGTAGCCGAAGAAGATCAGGGTCGGCTTGCCCTTGAGGTCCTTGTCGGTGACTGTCTTGCCGTTCTGGTCGGTGAGCTGGAACGGGCCGCCGATCGCCGCCGGTTGGGCGACATTGCGCACGCCGCCCATGGCCCAGAACATCAGGAGCAGCCCGACGACGAGGCTTGCGGCGAAGGCGGTTGCGATCACCAGCGGGCGGGCAGTCCGGCTCATCGTGGATGAAATCCCGTTTTACGGATCAGAAGCAGGCGGACAGGCCGGCCCTGATCGTTTCGAAGAACACCTGGGTGCCGTAGTGGAACCACAGCGCCAGCGTGGCGAGCACGGCGAGACCGCCAAGCCCTGCGCCCGCAAATAGCAGCACGGACGGCGTCCTGCCGGCAGTGGGCGAATTGTCCGATACCGGATGCGCTGATTGCAGTGGTTGTGCCATGACAATGACCGGGGCGATACGCGCCGGTTCCCTGCCCTTCAAATAGGCGCAGGCTTGCGCCTGGGCAAGCGCTGCCGGCAGGCCACGGCGCTGCTGGCAGGCCAGGGAACGCCTGCCCCGGGATCAGGGTGATATCAGTGAAGCAGCTGACCCCGGGCGGACTCGAGCTGTTCCGTTTGCGGAAGAGCCCGGCGCGACGGTCGGTTGGTCGAGGCCTGCGCGTCCAGGTAGCAGGGCTTGTACATGGACTGGAGCTGCTTGCCCCTGAGGAAGATCATGCGCGGGGTGAGGCCGCCGCGGTGTGCGATCCACCGCTTCACCTGCGACGGATACATCGAATACAGCATGTGGGTGGCTTCGGGATTGGTCACCGCCCGGCCGTTGGAGCCGAAATCCCACGCGGCGTGGAACCCGAGCGTTGCATGCGACGTCACGCAAATACGGTCAGACGGGATGGCGCCGAGAACAATGGTGCAGGCCGAGGCGCAGAGCCCGTCGATGATGACGGTCTCACCGGACTGACGCAGGTCCTGGTATCTGTCGACATAGGTACCGATCCTGCCGCCGCGATCATCCGCGATCCGGACCACGGCGTGAGACACCCCCATACCCGCGAGCAAGAGCACCAACGCGAGCAACCCCGTCAGAACCTTCATGTCCCCCGCCCCAGTCGAATTCGAATCCGCGTGTCAGGTGATGCAAGACCGATACTAAGGTCCGTCGTCTCTGTGGTTTTGTCTAGGCACGCGAGCTCGCTCAAAACAAATTCAAATCCGGTGTTGCGCCCGCGCTGCACTTGGCCGGTCTCTATCCCAAAGTGGAACAAGTTAACGGGCTCTTACGCCCGGCACCCTTGATCTCAGCGACGGCGGCTGGCTTCAATCCGGATGAATACAGGGGGGGGAACTCAATGGCAGAGCAAGCGGACGTCATTGTCGTCGGCGCGGGACTGGCGGGGCTGGTCGCCGCAACCGAGATTGCCGATGCCGGCAAGCGCGTGATCGTCGTCGACCAGGAGGGCGAGCAGTCAATCGGCGGCCAGGCGTTCTGGTCGTTCGGCGGATTGTTCATGGTCGATTCGCCGGAGCAGCGCCGGCTCGGCATCAAGGACTCCTTCGACCTCGCGATGCAGGACTGGCTCGGCACCGCCGGCTTCGACCGCGACGAGGATCACTGGCCGCGCAAATGGGCGGAGGCCTATGTCGCCTTCGCCGCCGGCGAGAAGCGATCCTGGCTGCGCGCGATGGGCCATCGCATCTTTCCGGTGGTCGGCTGGGCCGAGCGCGGCGGCTATGACGCGATGGGGCACGGCAATTCGGTGCCGCGCTTCCACGTCACCTGGGGCACCGGGCCCGGCATCGTCGAGCCGTTCGAGCGGCGCGCGCGCGAGGCCGCCAAGAGCGGAAAGCTGATCTTCAAGTTCCGCCATCGCGTCGATGCGCTGTCGATCACCAACGGCACCGTCGATGGCGTGAGCGGCGCGATCCTCGAGCCCGACAATGTCGAGCGCGGCAAAAGCACTTCGCGCAAGACGGTCGGCGAGTTCACGCTGAAGGCGCAGGCCGTGATCGTCGCCTCCGGCGGCATCGGCGGCAATCATGATCTCGTGCGGCAGAACTGGCCGGAGCGGCTCGGCACGCCGCCAAAGTTCATGATCTCCGGCGTGCCCGAGCATGTCGACGGCCGCATGATCGGCATCACGGAAAGTGCCGGCGCGCGGCTGATCAACCGCGACCGCATGTGGCATTATGTCGAGGGCATCCAGAACTGGAATCCGATCTGGCCGCGCCACGGCATCCGCATTCTGCCCGGCCCCTCCTCGATGTGGTTCGACGCCACGGGCGCACGGCTGCCGACGCCGCTGTTTCCCGGCTCCGACACGCTCGGCCAGCTCAAATACATCATGTCGACCGGCTACGAATATTCCTGGTTCGTGCTGACGCAGAGCATCATCAAGAAGGAATTTGCGCTGTCCGGCTCGGAGCAGAATCCGGATCTCACCGGCAAGAGCTGGCGCATGACGGTGAAGCGCGCCACCAACAAGGGCGCGCCGGCGCCGGTGGAGGCGTTCAAGCAGCACGGCGTCGACTTCATCGTGCGCGACCGGCTCGACGACCTCGTGGCGGCCATGAACAAGCTCGCCGGCAGCGATCTGTTGAAGCTCGACCACATCAAGGCCCAGATCGAGGCGCGTGATCGCGAGATCGCCAACCCTTACGTCAAGGACGCGCAGGTGATGAACATCCACAATGCGCGCCGCTATATCGGCGACAGGCTGATCCGCACCGCCGCCCCGCATCGCATCCTCGATCCCGCGCACGGGCCGCTGATCGCGGTCAAGCTCAACATCCTCACCCGCAAGACGCTCGGCGGTTTTGAGACCGACCTCGACTCCCGCGTATTCGGCAATGGCGGTCAGCTCATTCCGGGGCTCTATGCAGTCGGCGAGGCCGCCGGCTTCGGCGGCGGCGGCGTGCATGGCTATCGCTCGCTGGAAGGCACGTTTCTCGGCGGCTGCCTGTTCTCGGGCCGCAACGCAGGACGCGCGGCGGCGAAGGCGGTGTGAGCATGATGCGGCCGTTGCGATGCTGCAGACATGCGCGGCGAGGTTCGCGGCCTGCTCTGAACGGGGTGGCGGAGCACGAGGCGCTGCGCTAGACAGTGCCGCCATTCAATCAGGAGATCCCGATGAGCATCCAGCGTTTCGAAACCGGCCCGCGCATGAGCCAGGTCGTCGTCCACGGCAACACTGTCTATCTTGCCGGCGTCGTCGCCAGCAACGCCGCCGGCGAGAGCGTGACGAAGCAGACCCAGGATATCCTCGCCACCATCGACGGCCATCTCGCCAAGGCCGGCACCGACAAGTCGAAGCTGCTCTCGGCGACGATCTACATCACCGACATGAAGACCTTTGGCGAGATGAACGCGGTGTGGGACGCCTGGGTGTCGCCCGGCAACACGCCTGCGCGCGCCACCGTCGAAGCCAAGCTGGCGGCGCCGCAGTACACGGTCGAGATCATGGTGGTCGCGGCGAAGTAATGTCCAAGGAAATCACGCGCGCTGATAACCTCCGAGGTAATCGATCAGCGCGCGTGAACCTTCGATAGTGACGGTCAGCCGAAGCAAACGGCGCCATCGAAGGAGAGCACCATGACCGACGTCACGACAATCGCCCGCCGCTACATCGACCTCTGGAACGAGCGCACCGAAAGCCGCCGCCGCGACATGCTGAGCCGCGACTGGACCGCGGATGCGAGCTATGTCGATCCGCTGATGAAGGGCGACGGCCATGCCGGCGTCGATGCGCTGATCGCGGGCGTGCAGCAGCGCTTTCCCGATTTCCGCTTCAAGTTGATCGGCGAGCCCAACGGTTTTGGCGACCATGTGCGCTTTAGCTGGGGTCTCGGTCCCGACGGCGTCGACAGCCCGATCAAGGGCACCGATTTCGCCGTGCTGAGCGATGGCCGCATCAAGAGCATCACCGGCTTTCTCGATCAGGTGCCCGCCGGAGCGTGAGGTAGGGATCGGCATCGGCCTTCCTTCTCCCCTTGTGGGAGAAGGTGGCGCGCGAAGCGCCGGATGAGGGGTCTCCATCCGCGGATGACAGTACGAGCGAGAGTCGTCGCGGAGGCAGACTCCTCACCCCAATGAGCTCGTGTCTCCCGGCGGAGCTGCCCTCTCCCACAAGGGGCGAGGGCACAACAATGCGCAGCGCGCCCTCCCCTCCAGGGGAGGATAAGAGTTGGCTCCGACCAAAACATCGAAAACAACCCCATGCACAGTAGCCGCTGATTTCCGGCGTGATGCCCTGTGAATCCTGTGAAGCGCTTGACACGTCGAGAAAATCGGCGGCTCCGGCGCAAAAGGCGCGCTTCCTTCCCCTTTTCCCTCGTGGGAGAGGGTGACACGAAGCCGACCAAAGAGACGCCAATGGGAGGACCTCAGTTTCGTTCTTCCCCACCCGCCAATCGCTGATGAAAACGCATGGCCAAGGTTTCGAACAGACCGATTGTCCAGCACATCGGACACCCCCGAAGCAGATAGAGGGACACGGGAAGCAGAACGAGGGACGGCCAAAGAGTCGTATTCATGGTCGCGAGCGCTGCGCCAAGCGCAAGGAAACCACCCACGCCTCTGAGAAGATGAACGGAAATACGACGACTACCGAAGGTCAATTGGGCCTCTTTATGCAAGGGATTGGCGTATCAGATAACGAGCGCGGTGCAGTCGGCTCTTGGCGGCCTCGACCGACGTACCGAGCTCGCTGGCGGTCTCTTCAGCGCTCAGTCCCTTGACGTCACGCAGGATGACGACTTCTCGATAGAGTTCGGGCAGCATCGCGATCGAGCGGCAAAGGTCCAGCCGCAGGTCGATGTCCAGGGATTCCTCCGGTTGGTGTTGGTCGTCCCCACTCAATCCTTCAGATTTTCGCCTCTGAAATCTGCGCAGGCAGGCTCGCTTGACGATCTGAAAGAGCCACCCCGAAAAGCTGGCGATCGTGCGCAAGGCCCCCAGGCGGCGATACAGGATGAGCAGGGCATCCTGGATCGCCTCCTCCACGTCTTCCGTTGCGCAGTTGCGTCGGGCGTAGCGGCGCAAATCTGGCTGGCAGGCATCGAGCAGACGAGCAAGCGCTTGCTCGTCGCCCCGCCTTGCCGCCTCAAGCAGTCCGTGCTCGATCCGGGAGGTCATTCCGGTCCTTGAGCTTGCAGCTCGCTCTTTGCCCGAATCCTTCGGCCGGCCAAGGCGCACATGGGACAGAAGCCGACCACGGACGTCAGCGCCATGGGAATGGCAAGCACGGCCCAGAGATAGCCGACGGGCGTGCCCCAAAAACGGGCCGCACATACGCCCATCGCCGCCGCAGCGACCAGACGCGCAATCCTTTCCCAGGCAGGGAGGTTCTTCCGGTAGAACATTCATGATCCTTTCGATGAGGCGTTCACACCTGACAAGAGCCTCACCGAAGCAAAAAGGGTTCAGGATTCCTGAGAAAAATGTCGGCCTGCCCCGATACGCATGCTCATGCCGGCGCAACCACAGCCGAGAGTTGCCGGCAATGAACCACGGTGCACGGGCTGGTTGTCGCGCTCAGCGTCCTGGCTTTGCGAGAAGGTAAGCATCGCGGGCATTGCGACCACGGGCCTTCTCGTAGACATTGCTGCCAAGCCGCGCAAGGCACGCCTCAAGCGCGCCCTTGATCTCGGCGTAGCTGCCGGCAAGCAGGCACACCGGCCAGTCCGAGCCGAAGATCAGGCGGTCCTCGCCAAAACATTTTGCGGCGTGCTCGACGTAGGGAAACAGGCGCTCCGCGTCCCAATCGTCCCACTTGGCCTCGGTGGCAAGGCCGGAGATCTTGCACCAGACATTGCCGCAAGTCGCGAGCGCTGCGAGCAGGTCAGCCCAGTCGCGGCTAAAACCGTCGGCGATCGGCGGTTTTGCAACGTGGTCGAGCACGAAACGTGCGCGCGGAAAGGCCTGCGCGGTTGCGATGGCGGCCGGAAGCTCGCGCGTGCGCACCAGAAAATCGTAGGCGAGATCGTGCGCGAACACCGCCGTCAGGCCGCGCTGCACGTCCTCGCGCAGCAACCAGTCGGGATCGGCCTCGTCGTGCACCTGATGACGGATGCCGACCAGCTTTGCACCGCCGGGTGAGTCACGCAGCCGGCCGAGCGTCACGTCGAGATCGCCGTCCGTCAAGTCCGCCCAGCCGACGACACCGATCACGAAGGGCGTGGCATCGGCGAGGCGCAAAAATTCCTCGGTCTCCTCGATCGACGAGCGGCATTGCACGACGATGCTGGCATCGATGCCGTTGGCACGGAGCAGCGGCGCGAGATCGGCGGGCGCAAAGGCACGGCGGATCGGCGCGAGTTCGGCCGCCTCCATCCAGGGATAGTCGGCGCGCGCCGGATCCCAAAAATGCTGATGGCCGTCGATCATCATGTCAGGCTCCGCCCGGCAGCGGCGCGTTCGCATCCACCAGCTTGCGCGCGCGCAGCTCCTGCCAGAAGGCCTGCGGCACCGGCAGTTCGGCCATCGCGATGTTCTCGGAGACCTCGGCGGCCGTACGCGCGCCCTGAACTGCGACCGTCACCGCGGGATGGGCCATGCAGAACTGCACCGCGGCGGCCTTGAGCTCGGTGCCGTGCTTCTTGCACAGCGCCTCCAGCTCCAGCGCGCGGGCGACGAGCGCAGCGTCGGCATCCTGGTAATTGAACTTCGCACTGGTATGCGGATTGGCAAGGATGCCGCTGTTGTAGATGCCGCCGAGCAAAATGCCGATGTTCTTTGCGCGGCAGATCGGGAATAGCGCGGTCAGCGCGCCCTGGTCGAGCAGCGTGTAGCGTCCCGCAAGCAGGAAGCAGTCGACCGGCAGGATTTCCGCGAAACGCGTGAGCATTTCGGACTGGTTCATGCCGGACCCGATCGCCTTGACGGTGCCATCGTCGCGCAGGCGCATCAGCGCGCGGAAGGCGCCGTTGACGGCGTCGTCATAGTGATCGTCGGGATCGTGCACGAGGAGCACGTCGACGCGATCGAGCCCGAGGCGCTCGAGACTTTCCTCGACCGAGCGCATCACGCCGTCGTAGCTGAAATCGAATTGCGGCCGGAGCGCCGGCGCGCCCTTGTAGTGATCGTCTTCGCCCGAGTTGGCCTCGGGGCGCAGCAGCCGGCCGACCTTGGTCGAGATCGCAAAGGAGTCGCGCTTCTGCTGGCGCAGGAAAGCGCCGAGGCGGCGCTCGGCGAGGCCAAAGCCGTAGAGCGGCGCGGTGTCGAAGAAGCGCACGCCGAGCGACCAGGCCTTTGCGATGGTGGCTTCCGAGTCGGCATCGCTGACGGCTGAAAACAGGCCGCCGAGTGGCGCCGAGCCGAGGCCGATTGCGCTGACGTCGAGACCGTTAGCAAGCTGGGCTTTTTTCATTTTTTGCACCTTGCGAGCTCTCTTCCCTTCTCCCCTTGTGGGAGAGGGCGGCGCGAAGCGCCGGATGAGGGGTTGTCTCCGCGCCTCACAGCGGCATGGACTCGCGGAGAGAGACCCCTCACCCGGCTTCGCTACGCGAAGCCACCCTCTCCCACAAGGGGAGAGGGTTGCCACGGCGGGAACGTCGGGGCTGGGTGACGTTCCTGCTTTGACGTCGCTACTTCAACAGTTTAGCGACGTTGTCCTTCGTCACCAGATCGAGGCCGGTGTAGATCACTTCCGGAACCTTCTGGCCCTTCTTGATCGCGAGCAAGGCGTCCATCGACTTCTCGCCCATCTCGAACGGGCGTTGGCCGGTGAGCGCGTTGGAGTAGCCGTCGCGCAGCAGCTCGAGCTGCATCTTCAGCGTATCGGCGACGACGAGCGTGAGCTTGCCGGCGTCGATATCCTTCTTGTTCTTGTTGACGAAGGCCTTGTAGCCTTCCGGCGCGAACATCGGCCAGCCGCCGACCGGCACGATCGCGGCGAGGTCGGGCGTTGCGGTACGCAGGTCCGACATCTGCTGAACCGCAAGCGCGGAATCGTCATTGCAGAAGGTCGGCGAACCCTGGACCTCGACCCATTTCGAGCCCTTGAGCGCTTCGCGGACACCATCGACGCGTTCGGCAAGGTTTTTCGCGCCCGGGCCGCCGGAGACCATGGCATATTTGCCGCCCTCGGGCCGAAGCTCGCGCAACTGCTTGCCGAGCGCGAGGCCGAAGTCCTTGTTGTTGGTGCCGATGTAGGAGAGCCGCTTGGAACCCGGCGCATCCGCGTCAAACGTGATGACGGGGATGCCGGCTGCAGTCGCTGCCTCGATCGACTTGGTCATCGCCGCAACGTCGGCCACCGAGATCGCGAGCCCATCCACCTTCTGGGTGATGAAGTCCTGGATGATCTGCGCCTGCGTCGCCGGCTCATGCTCGATCGGCCCCTTGTAGATGCATTCGACGTTGCCGAGCTCCTTGGCACGCTTCAGGCAGCCGTCGCGCGCCACGTCGAAGAACGGATTGTTCATCGCCTTGGGCACGACGGCGAACTTGTAGGTCTGGGCGAATGCCGGAGTCGCCATCATCGCGATGGTCACGCCAGCCAACAGAAGCTTCTTCATTACTTTCCCTCCACACTTTGGTGCCTATCCTTTGTGATGTGATGCTCCGGCGGGCGGATAGACGACCTTGCGTTGTCCTTCCGGAGTAACTCTCTGAAGCGCAATGAGGATGAATCATCATTTCGCTTCAGGTCTTTGTTTGAGCATGATCTTTCCGGAAAACCGCTTCGCACTTTTCGCTAACGCGGCCCTCCGGGTCCGGATCATGCTCTAAGTCATGCGCGAGCGGATGCGATCGACCAGCACGGCCAGGATAATGATCACGCCCACCAGCGTCTGCTGCCAGTAGGCGTTGACCTGCGCGAGCACGAGGCCGTTGCGGATGACCTCGAGCAGCACGCAGCCGACGATGGCACCGAGCGGACCGCCAATACCACCAGCGAGATTGGCGCCGCCGATGACGGCGGCCGCGATCACGTTGAGTTCGTAGGATGTCGCCATGTTCGCCGGCGCCGAACCCAGCCAGCCGGAAATGATGATGCCCTGAAGTCCGGCGGCGAGCGCGCAGATCACATAGACCTCGATCTTCACCCGCACGACCGAGATGCCGGTCAGTTCGGCCGCCTTCTCGTTGCCGCCGAGCGCGAAGACGTAGCGGCCGAAACTCGTGTGATGCAACACAACCGCCATCACGGCGGCGAGTATCACCAGATAGATGAAGGGCGCGGGTATGCCAAGCACATCGCCCGAGGTGAGCGCGTAGAAATATTCGGCGTCCGGCCCGCCCGGGAAGCTGCCGCGGCCGTTGGAGACGACATAGGCGAGTCCGCGCACAATCGAGAGCATGCCTAGCGTGGTGACGAAGGGCGACAGCCCGAGCACCGCAATGCAGAAGCCGTTGACGAGCCCAACGATCAACGCGGCGCACAGCCCTGCAAGCACCGAGACCAGAAGGATCAATCCGGGCACATTGGCGACGACGGCCTTGCCGTCGGCGGCCAAATGGACGAACGGCGATCCCGGCGCCGACAGCTCGACCATGACCATTGAGGTGATCATCGCAGAAAAGCACATCATCGAGCCGACGGAGAGATCAATACCGCCGGTGATGATGACGAAAGTGATTCCGAGCGTGGCGATGGCGATGAAGGAAAAGTTCTTCGCCACGTTCTGCATATTGCCCTGGGTGAAGAAATAGGGGCTGGCGAAATGCATCACGAGCATCAGCACCAGGAGTGCCGCCAGCACGTAGCCGGTCTGGGACGCAAAAATCCCGCGCTGCCACCATTTGCTGCGGCCGACATTGGTGAACGAAATCGGGGTTTCCATGGGTACGGACATCACGCCGCCTCCTTTGCGCCGGTAATGAGGGCGGTGACTTCCTCGGGACTGGTATCAGCAATTAACTTGTCCGCACGCTTCTCGCCGCGGCGCATCACGACGACGCGGTCGCAGACTGCGAAGACATCGGGCATGCGGTGCGAGATCAGCATCACGGCGACGCCCTGCTCTTTCAGCCGATGGATCAGGCTCAGCACCTGCTCGACCTGGCGCACGGAGATCGCGGCGGTCGGCTCGTCCATCATCACGAGTTTTGCGTTGGAGAGCCGTGTGCGCGCGATCGCCACCGCCTGGCGCTGACCGCCGGACATCTGCTTGACCAGATCATGCGGCCGCGTCTCCGAGCGCAGCTCGCCGAACAGGTCCAGCGCGCGCGCCGCCATCGCCTTGTGATCGAGCAACGAGATGGGGCCAAATTTGCGCTTGAGCTCGCGGCCGAGGAAGACGTTGGCGGCCGCCGTCAGATTGTCCGCCAAGGCGAGGTCCTGATAGACGACCTCGATCCCGACACCGCGGGCGTCGATCGGGCGATGGAAGTGGACCGCGTTGCCGTCAAAGCGGATCTCGCCATGGCTGGGGCGGAAATTGCCGGCAATGACTTTTACCAGCGTCGATTTGCCCGCGCCGTTGTCGCCCATCAGGCCGACCACTTCGCCGGGAAACACCTGCATGTCGACGTCGTGCAGGGCGCGGATCGCGCCGAACTCCTTGCCGATGCCCGTCAGCTCCAGGACCGGCTGGCCGTTTGTAGAAGGGGTTGTCATGTTCGGCCTCGCTCAGACGTACCAGTTGACGAGAGATTCCAGATATTCCTGCCGGCCCGACCGCGGCTGCGGATCGAAGCCGGATGCGAGCGCCCGGTCGGCAAGATCGGCGAGCGAACGCTGGCCGGCAAGGATGGCCTGCCCTTCCGCGCCCGTCCATCCGGCGTAACGGTCCGCAATCGGCTTCGTCAGCGCCTCGGCGTCGAGCATGTCGGCTGCCGCCAGAAGCGCCCGGGCGCAGGCATCCATCGACCCGACATGGGCGTGGATCAGATCGTCCGGGTCGATCGATTGACGCCTGATCTTGGCGTCGAAATTGAGACCGCCCGTCGTGAACCCACCCGCCTTCAGCATGTCGTGGAATACGAGCGCCAGCTCCGGCACGTTCATCGCGAACTGGTCGGTGTCCCAGCCCAGGAGATCGTCGCCGCGGTTGATGTCGAGCGAGCCGAACACGCCGAGCGCCTGGGCCAGCGCTACCTCGTGCTGGAATGAATGGCCGGCAAGGATGGCGTGGTTCTGCTCGACGTTGAGCTTGACGTCGTCGAGGAGGTCGTAGCGCTGCAGGAAGCCGTAGCAGGTGGCGACGTCGAAGTCGTATTGATGCTTGGTCGGCTCCTTCGGCTTCGGCTCGATCAGCAGCGGGCCCTTGAAGCCGATCTTGTGCTTGTGCTCGACGACCAGCGAGACGAAGCGGCCGAGCTGGTCGAGCTCGCGCTTGAGGTCGGTGTTGAGCAGGGTCTCGTAGCCTTCGCGCCCGCCCCACAACACATAATTCTGCCCGCCGAGCCGGTTCGTCACCTCCAGCGCAGCGCGGACCTGGCCCGCGGCATAGGTGAAGATATCAGGATCCGGATTGGTCGCCGCACCCGCCATGTAGCGGCGGTGCGTGAACAGGTTGGCGGTGCCCCACAGCAGCCGCACCTTCGCTGAAGCCATCTTCTGCTCAAAAATGTCGGCAATCGCATTGAGGTTGGCGACGGATTCGGCGAGCGTTGCGCCTTCCGGCGCGGCGTCGACGTCGTGGAAGGTGAAGAAGGGCACGTCGAGCAGGCGGAACAGCTCGAAGGCGACATCGGCCTTGGCCCGCGCCATCGCCATGGCATCGGAGCCATGGTGCCATGGACGCATGAACGTCTCGCCGCCGAAGGGATCGCCGCCGGGCCAGCAGAACGAATGCCAATAGCAGACCGCGAACCGCAGATGATCCTCGAGCCGCTTGCCATGGACGATGCGGTCCTTGTCGTACCAGCGGAAGGCCAGCGGGTTTTTGGCGTCCTTGCCGCCATAGGCGACCGGATCGGCCGCGGCGAAGAATTTTGGTAACGCGTTCACAGGGAAAACTCCTTCAGCGCGGGATATAGCTTGCGCCATTGGTGATAGGCTTCGTCGTAGGCCGCACTGCGCGATGGATGCGGCGTGAATGTTGCGAGGCGCCGGGGGCGCGTGCAGACTTGCGCGGGATCTTCGCCCGTCGCGGCGAGCCGGCCGAGCCTGGCAGCACCGAGCGCGGCGCCGACCTCGCCTTCCTCGACGCGATGCACGGGTATGCCGAGCACGTCGGCGCAGATCTGCGCCCATAGCGGAGAACGCGAGCCGCCGCCGACGAGATCGACCTCCGATATCGCCGAGCTGGCATGGCCGAGCGCGGCGAGATTGTCGCGCGCGGCAAACGCGACGCCTTCGAGCACGGCCTGCACTAACCCATCGCGCCCCGTCGCGCCGCGCAGGCCAATGAACGCGCCGGCCGCGGCGGCATCGTTATGCGGCGTGCGTTCGCCATCGAGATAAGGCAGAAACTTCACGGAGCTCGGTCCGGCGACGCTGTCGCCGAGCGGCGCGAGCAGTGAAGCGGCCGGCGTCGCCATCACGCCCGAGAGCCAGGCGAGCGAAGCGGCGGCCGACAGCATCACGCCCATCTGGTGCCAGAGGCCGGGTAGCGCATGGCAGAAGGCGTGCACGGCCGAAGCTGGTGCCGGCGCAAAACTGTCGGTGACGCGGAACACGACGCCGGAGGTGCCGAGCGACAGGAACGCATCGCCCGGCGCAATCGCGCCGAGCCCGATCGCGCTCGCCGCGCAATCGCCGGCGCCGCCGGCAACGAGGACGCCCTTTGCCATGCCCCAGCGCTGCACAAATTCTGGCGCCAGCACCGCGCTCACCTCACTGCCCTCGACCAATTGCGGCATGTGGTGGAGATCGAGCCCGGTGGCGTGCAGCAGCAACGCCGACCAGCGGCGCTGGCCGACGTCGAGCCAGAGCGTGCCGGCAGCATCAGACATGTCCTCGACCATCTCGCCGGTCAGGCGGTAGCGGACATAGGCCTTTGGCAGCAGCACCTTTGCGACGCGCTCGAAAACCTCGGGCTCGTGGCGCGCGACCCAGAGCAGCTTTGGCGCAGTGAAACCCGGCATCGCGAGATTGCCAGCGATGGAATGCAGCGACGGGCAGCGCCGCTCGAGCCTTTCGCATTCGGCATGCGACCGGCCGTCATTCCACAGGATCGCCGGGCGCAGCGGACCGCCGTCATCGCCGAGCAAGGTCGCCCCATGCATCTGGCCGGAGAGACCGATGCCGCGCACGTTTGCGACATCGCGCGGATGGCTTGCTGCGAGATCGTCGACGGCGCCGATGGCGGCATCGACCCAGGCGTCCGGATCCTGCTCGGACCACAGCGGCGCCGGATGCGACAGCGCAAGCTCGCGCGAAGCGGTCGCGACAATCGCGCCAGCCTCGTCAGCGAGTACCGCTTTCACACCGGACGTACCGATGTCCATTCCGAGATACACTTCGTCCTCCCTCCGGCCGCTGTGCGATGTGGCGAACTTCCGCCGCCTTCCCCACCAGGGCCCCAAAATTCCTTTGCTACGGCAGATTGTCCCGCATCACGATATCGATCCGGATCTTCTCCTGTTCGATCAGGATCGGCTCGCCGCGCGCAAGCGACAGCAGCACGCGCACCGCGGCGCGCGCCTCGTGACCCGGGTTTTGCGAGATCGCCGCATCCATCACACCCTGCAACAACAGTTTTCGCGTCAGCACCGTGACGTCGTGACCGACGAACACCACCTGTTTCTCGCGGCCGCTGTCGCCGAGCGCTTTTGCAACGCCCTGCGTACCGGCACCGACATTGTAGAGACCGACGATGTCGGCGTGCTTGCTGAACAGCCGCGCCAACATCTGTTGCGAGCGCTCGTCCTCGTCGCGCCCCTCGAGCACGGGCAGCACCTCGAGATGCGAGAATTCCGCTGATATCACCTGATTGAATCCAAAAATCCGTTCGGCATGATCACGCAGGCCCTGCGAGCCCGCGACGATCGCGACCTTTCCGGGACTTGCGCCAGTTCTTGGGCCGACGAGGCGGCCGACCAGCGCGCCGGCGGTACGACCTGCGGCGATGTTGTCGATGCCGATATAGTGGTTGCGGCGCGACGACGGCACGTCCGACACCAGGGTCACGACCTTGGTGCCGGCATCGACGAGATCGTTGACCGCGGCCCGCACGCTCGGGTGATCGAGCGCGACCACTGCGACACCGTCATAGTCGCCGCCGATGAGCGCCTCCAGCGAGGCCGCGAGCACGGACGCGTCGAACACGTCGGTTGCGACGATCTCGACCGCAAGACGCCGCGCTGACAGCCAGCCCGTCATCTCGCCGAGATAGGACTCGATCTGCTGCATGAACGGGTTCGGCCCCGACGGCATCACGAAGGCAAAGCGGCGCGCCCGGCCGCGGGCGAGCTCGGCGGCCGCCACATGGGGCTGGAACGAGTTGCGCTCGATCGCCTCCCGGACGCGACGGACCGTGTCCGGACGCACGCCCGGACGGTTATGCAGCACGCGGTCCACCGTCGCGAGGCTGACGCCAGCCTGGCGCGCGATGTCCTTCAGCGTGAGAGGGCTGCTGGGGTCCGGCTCCTTCATGGGATGAAGGCTAGCAGAGGTTATTTGAGGTACGCAACTCATTTTGAGGCGAGAGCGACCCCGATCTCGGAGCGATCGTCGCCTTCAAGCCGCCGAACTCCGATCTGGAGAGCTCCAGTCCCCAACCGTACGCGTCAAGGACGTCCTGCACGATGGCAAGCCCCAGGCCTGCAGCGCCACCTCGCTCGTCGAGGCGGGCGCCGCGCTCCAGCACGCACGACAGGTGCGGAGGCTCGATGCCCTCGCCGTCATCTTCGACGACGAGGGATGGCCAATTGTCACCGGAGGTGATCCGGACGCATCCTGCAGCATGCCGGGCGCCGTTCTCGATCAGATTACCGAGGACTTCGGCGAGGTCGGTCCTATCGAGCGGTACGGATAAGTCGTCGCGGGCAAGGTTCTCGAACCTCACGCGCGCGCCGTCGGGTGTGCGCGACAGCGTTGCGACGATGGATCCGACGAGCGGCTTCACAGGGGTAGACGCTGCGGCGCTGCCTCTGGCGCGCCCGCGAACCCTGGCCCGGGCGAGTTCGCGGTCGACATGGCGGCCCATGGCTTCGCCGACGGACTCGATGTCGCGTGCGATATCGCGCTCGCCCCGCTCCCGAAGTCGAGACGCATCGGCCGCAAGAGCCATGAGCGGCGTCTTCAGCCCGTGCGCCAGGTCGGCGGCGCGGCCGCGCGACCGTTCGATTTCGCGTTCCTGCGCATCGATGAGGGCGTTGACCTCTTCGACGAGGGGCCGGACTTCGGAAGGGACCGACGAGGGGAGATATCGGGTCCGCCGTGCTCTAATCTCAGCCACGCCACGGCGCAACCCGACCAACGGACGCAGGCCCACACCGACCTGGACCCACGTCGCAAGGGCGAGCACGCAGCCGAGAAGTACGAGCGCGATCGAGAGATCCTTGGCGAAAGCAGAACTCGCCTCCGACACCCTCGCCAGGTCCTCGGCGACGGCAAGGCGGACGATCACCGGCCTGCCGCCCGCGGAAAACGTTACGGCGCGCTCGGCAACCAGAACACGCTGACCTCCGGGACCCGACGCTTCGTGCTGATGCGTTTCGCCAGGCCCCAACCGATCGGCCGGGAGTTCCATGGCGAAGTCCCACAGCGAGCGCGAGCGCTGAAGCTGGCCGCGGTCATCGCTGACCTGCCAGTACAGTCCGGAAAGGGGATCGGCGAAGCGTGGATCGACCGGGATCTGCGTCAGCACCAGCTTGCCTTGCGGATCGATGTCGATGCCCGCCAGAAGCTGCTTGAGATGAACGTCGAGATCCTGAGCCAGGGTGCGCGAGACGTGGCGTTCGAAGACGACGACGAGCGCGCCGCCGGCTATCGCGAGGGCGATGAGGATCGCGACGATGCCGCCCGCGACCAGCCGCAGCCTGAGCGAATGCCGGTTCATTCGGGGGCCTCCGGCATGACATAACCGAAGCCGCGCCGTGTCTCGATCGCGTCGGCGCCGAGCTTCTTGCGCACGCGGCCGACCAGCACCTCGAGCGTGTTCGAGTCGTGCTCTTCGCCGTGGCCGTAGACGTTTTCGTCGATCTCCTGCTGCGAGACGACTCGCCCACGATTTCGGAGCAGATGGGCGACCAGCCTGTACTCGAGCGGCGAAAGCGTGATGGGTATGCCGCGGCGGGTCACCTTCATCTGCCGCTCGTCCAGTGTGATCTCTCCCGCTGTCATGACCGAGGAGCCGTGCCCCGCCGAACGCCGCACGATCGACCGCAGCCGCGCCAGCAACTCCTCCATCCGGAACGGCTTCGGCAGGTAGTCGTCGCCGCCGGCGTCGATCCCATCCACCCGCTCGGCCCAGCTTCCCCGTGCGGTGAGGATGAGAACGGGCATGTGGCGGCCGTTGGCGCGCCAGCGCTTCAGGACCGCGAGGCCGTCCATGCCCGGCAGACCGAGGTCGAGGATGACGGCTCCGAAATCCTCAGTGTCGCCGAGGAACCAGGCGTCCTCGCCGTTGGCAACCGTGTCGACCACGTAACCGGATGCTTCGAGCGTGCGCGAGACATCAGACGCGATCCGCTGGTCGTCCTCGACAACAAGCACGCGCATCTCACTTCTCCCTAGTCCGCGCGACTTCGCCGCTACGGGCGTCCACATGGATCTCGAACAGCCGTCCCTTCTCGTCGATGACGCGCAGCTCGTACATCCAGGCACCGGCTTCCCGTTCGAGCTTCACGCCGACGACGTCGCCGGGAAGTTTGCCCTTCACCACCTTCAGAATCTCGGCAAGCGCACGTATCTCGCCGGCCTCGACGGCCCGTCGCGCGTCATCGTGGTCGCGTGCCAACGCCGACGTCCCGCCGCCCACGACCACAAGGGCGGCCGCAAGGATCAGGGCGCGAATTCGGTGCGGGCGTAAGTCCATGAAACAACTCGTCATCGGGAAGATATGGATGCCAGATCTCACCTGACAAATCGCTGACTTGGCTCAACAGGCGCCGGTCAGGCCGCGTCTGGCAGGTTGCCCCGCGTCGCCGGCGCATGGTGCGGCCGGCCACCATCAGGAGATAGCTATGCGCAAGATCGCCATTCTTACCGTCGCGGCCGGGACGCTCGTTGCAGCCTCTGCCCAGGCCGGCAGCCTCGGCAAACCGTGCACGTCGGCCCCCGAGACCCAGTGGCTGCCCATGCAGCAGTTGCAGGCCAAGGTCGAGGCCCAGGGCTACAAGATCCAGAAGGCCAAGCTCAAGAACGCCTGCGGCGAGCTTTACACGCTGGACAGGAACGGCAACCGGGTCGAGCTTTTCGTCGATCCGACCAACGGCCAGATCATCGGCCAGATGTGACGGTTCGCAAATGAGAACCGTGAGCAACACGATCGGAGCCGGCGGCGCGATGCCGCCGGCCACGGTCAAGGTATGGGATCCGTTCGTCCGGATCTTCCATTGGTCGCTGGTGGCCTGTTTCGTGATCGCCTACGCCACCGGCGACGAGATCGAGCGGGTGCACGTCGCGGCCGGCTACGCCATCGGAGGCCTCCTCGCGGCCCGCATCGTCTGGGGGTTCTTCGGTCCGCGTCACGCGCGATTTTCGAGCTTCATTCGTCCGCCGCGCGAGGTGTTTGCCTATCTTCGCGATGTCGCGCTGCTCAGAGCGCCCCGCTACATCGGGCACAACCCGGCGGGCGGCGTCATGATCATCGCGCTCCTTGTCGCGCTGGCCGGCACCTGCGGCACGGGCTACATGATGACCACCGACGCCTACCGGGGCTCCAAGCTGGTCGAACACATCCACGAGTTCCTGGCCAACATGACCGTCGGCCTCGTCGTGGCACACGTGCTCGGCGTGCTGATCGCGAGCTTCGAGCACCGCGAAAACCTGGTCGCGTCCATGATCTCCGGCCGCAAGAGGGCTGCCGACTGAGCGGCGCGCTGAGGTCGCTCGGAGCTCCGGCCGCTCAAGGCGCCCATGACCGCTGATCGCGGCCTAAGCCTCGCCCCGCAAGCGGGGCGATGTGAAGGGCCTATGGAAATGGCCCCGCTCGAGATAATCGAGAGGGGCCACACTCTGCGTCCTTCAAGCCTTGAGGAAGGTCGCAAGATAGAACAGGGCAGCCAAACCGACGGTGATGCCGACGGCCGTTAGGGCCGCCCGTTTGGTTGAAACGTCCCGCATACCAGGCCTCCTTCAGTTGGACACCCCCAGCACCGTCAAGGACCGTTTGTGGTGGGTCGGCGTCTGAAACTCGATGGCTTGGCCAACCGATAGGCCGATCAACGCAGCGCCCACTGGCGTAAGAACCGAAACGCGCTTTAAGGTTATGTCCGCTTCGTGCGGATACACCAGCACCACGTCCCGGACCTCACCGGTCCTGTCATCGCAGAACTGGACCTGCGAGCCCATGCGGACAACCCCGCGCAGTTCGGAATCGTCCGGCACCACGCTTGCACGCTCCATCTCCTGTGCAAGGAAATGCGCCACGCGCGGGAAGAGTGTCGCGCTCGAATTCGCCAGGGCGTTCAGACGCCTGGCCTCATCCTCCATCACCGTGATGGGCGGTAACACGACTTCAGGCTTGCTCTTGCGGTTAGTCTTGCTCATCTCATTCTCTCTCCTTTCCTAAGCGGCCGATGGTCCCGGGTCATCGTCATCAAAGGGCTTTTTGCCCTGGAACATGGGATTGCTAAACAGAACCCTGACAACATCATTCGGATCGGTTCGACTGACGCTTTCGATCCTGACGACGTTGCTGCGCCCGGCGGTGAAGAAGGGGATTTCGCTTCCGACCTTCAGCCCCACCAATGCCGCGCCCAACGGTGACATCACGGGGATTTGGGTGCGCTCGGACGCGTAGTCTTCGGGATACACCAGTTGCCTCGTCTCACGAGGGAAGCCCCAGTTTATCCAGAACGTCACCCAGGATCCCATGGTGACAATGCTGTCCAATCTGGCCGCGCGATCAGGGACGATTTCCGCACGCCTGATCTCACTCAACAGAAGACGTGCATCCGCGTCGCCTTGAGCTGCGCCCACGCGCGCGAGCCGCTCCAAGCGGCGATGCTCAGAGGTCGAAAGAGTGACCTCGGGGATGGAAGGAATGCTCATGACATGCTTCCTTGTTTGGCTTCCCATGGGAAAGCCACACTCCAAATCTGGTTGGTGAAGGGAGTGGTATCCGGACGGCACCAATTGCCGTCCGGCTAAGCTCCTGCTTGGAGCCGTCCGGCGCGCAAGCAACGCCGCGCAATGCGCGGATCGATGTCGAGGACGTAGATCATGTCATCACCAACATAGGATCTTCCGCCCGCCCCTGCATCGCGACCAAAGCGCGCACGGACTGCGCATTCCCTGACGCGAAGAAGGTGAAGGGGTCGGCGCAGAAGCCATACTCTCTGGAGGTCTAGCCGAACGATTGTTGCGAGGCGCTTCTTGCAGCCGGAGGCAATGCGCAGCGGGCCGCTACGCGCACCCGCTCGATCTCATATCGAGTGGGGTTAGCTCAAGCGTCAGAAAAAGACTGTTGCGGTCTTCGACATAGCCCTCGAACGGGCGGCAGAACGTAAAGCCGTGCGCCTGGTAGAGCGCGTGCGCGGGCCGAAAATAATCCCATGAGCCGGTCTCCAGGCTCAGCCGCGCCATGTTGCGGGCGCGGGCTTGATCAATGATGTGGCGGAGCATGCGGCCGGCAAAACCGCGACGGCGCGCGGCCTCCACTGTATGCATCGATTTCACCTCGCCATGATCAGGCGAGAGCACCTTCAACGCTCCCGTGGCGACCAGCGTCTCGCCGTCCCAGCCGGTCCAGAACGCGACGTCGGGCGCACGCAGCCCGGCGAGATCGAGCGCATGGGCGCTGCCCGGCTCGGTGTGCGCCCGCGCGGTCGTCACGTGATGGTCGAGCAGCGCGATCACGCGCGGGTCATAGGTGTCGCCGGTCCTGATCTCCATGACGCCCCTCGCCTTCACGGCCTGACATCGCCCGCAAGCTGCTTCTGCATCAGCACGAGATCGAGCCAGCGGCCGAACTTGCAGCCGACCTCGGGCATTCGCGCGACCTCGGCGAAGCCGAGCGAAGCGTGCAAAGCGATCGATGCGGTATTGGCGGATTCGATGCCCGCGATCATCACATGTTTGCCCATGGTGCCGGCGCGCTCGATCAGCGCGCTGACGAGGCTGCGGCCGATGCCGAGCCGGTGATGCCGCGCATCGACATAAACGGAATTCTCCGCGGTGTGGCGATAGCCGGGCCACGGCCGGAAGTCGCCGAACGAGGCAAAGCCGACCACATGCGCGCCGTTCATAGCGACCAGCACGGGGAAGCCGGCCTGCTGGCGGGCGCCGATCCAGTCGCGCCGCGACCTGAGGTCGGACGCGCCGTCGGTCCACACCGCCGTGGTGTTGAGCGCGGCAAAATTATAGATCGCGAGGATGTCCGCGGCGTCTTCCATGGTGGCATCGCGGACGATCAGCGGCATCATTCCCTCCCGTAGGCTGTGCCGCGCCTGACGACGATGACATAGCGCGCGGGCTGTTTGGAGTCGTTTTCGAAGATCACCGAGCGCATGACGTCGAAGTCGAGGCAGTCGCCTTCGCGCAGCCGCTGCGTCTTGGCGTCGATATGGACGCAGATCGCGCCCTCCAGCATCAGGAGTTGCTGGGTGAAGGCGTTGCGGCCCCAGGGGCTGTAGGACACCCGCGCGCCGGCCGGCAGGTCGACGACGATGACCTCGATGCCGCTTACCGCGCCCGTCGGTGACGCATGGCGCCTGACATAGCCGCTCTCGGGATCGCGCCATTGCGGCTGGTCGGCAAGCCGCACCAGCCGCTCCGGCGGTTTTTCGGCAAGCGCTACGACGTCGCTCAGGGACACGTCGAGCGCGGCGCAGAGCCTGTTGAGCAAGGCCGCCGTGGCGCTGCTCTGCGCGCCCTCGACCCGGCCGATCATGGCGCGGCTGACACCGGAGCGCGCGGCGAGCTCGTTCAACGTCATGCCCGCATTCATCCTCAAGGTCTTCAATCGGCGACCGATCGCCTTGTCGAGCTTTTGCTGGTCCATGGCCTTCGTTTCCGAACAAGCCGGCCGCCGGACCGCCCGCCAAGGCAAAGCTGAGATTAGCGGAGCGGGACGCGTACGCCGGGAGCGACGGTCTAATATATTGGAATCTTTGCGCGCCGTGCAGCTCCGACTAGGATGCGTCCAAATAACAACGGACCGGGAGCCAACGACATGAGCGGACCGACGCAGCGGACGATCAGGGCCAACGGCATCAACCTGAACGTCGCCGAACAGGGAACGGGGCCGCTGGTGCTGCTCTGCCACGGCTTTCCGGAGGGCTGGTACTCCTGGCGCCATCAGCTCGAAGCCCTGGCGGATGCCGGCTACCATGCGGTCGCGCCCGACATGCGCGGCTACGGCAAGAGCGACAAGCCCGAGGCGATCGACCAGTACACGATCCTGCACATGGTCGGCGATCTCATAGGCGTGCTCGATGCCTTCGCGGCCAAGGACGCGGTGATCGTCGGCCATGACTGGGGCGCCTCGATCGCGTGGCACACGGCGCGGCTGCGCCCCGACCGTTTTCGCGCCGCCGCGATTCTCAGCGTCCCCTATCGCCCGCGCAGCCCGGTGCCCCCGACCAGCGTGATGCCGCAGACTCCGGATGCGCAGTTCTATCAATTGTATTTTCAGGAGCCCGGCGTGGCCGAAGCGGAGTTCGAGGCGGACCCGCGGAAAACGCTGGCTGCGATGCTGTTCGGCGGCTCCGGCGAAGGCGTCACCGCCATTCGCGCCATGGCGGCGGCGAGCGGAAAGCCGTCCAGAGGCGTCGGCATGGTCTCGCGCGCAGACGGCATGCTGCCAAAAGTGCCGGTCCCGCTGCCGTCATGGCTGAGCGCCGCCGATCTCGACTATTACAGCGCCGAATTCGCCCGCAGCGGTTTTCGGGGGCCGCTCAACTACTACCGCAACATCGATCGCAACTGGGAGCTGATGGGCGCCTTCGAGGGCGTGAAGGTGATCGTGCCCACGCTGTTCATCGCCGGCGACCACGACATGGTCATCGCCTTCCCCGGCGCCGCCGAGCATCTCGCCAACATGAAGCAGTGGGTACCAGAACTGCGCGAGATCAAGATGCTGCCGGGCTGCGGACACTGGACGCAGCAGGAGCGGCCGGAAGAGGTGAATGCGGCGATCGTGGAGTTTTTGCGGGGGTTGCCGAACTAGTCCTGCGAAGCGCGTGAGCACGAAGCAGGATGGAGCGGGCGAAGGGAATCGAACCCTCGTATGCAGCTTGGGAAGCTGCCGTTCTACCATTGAACTACGCCCGCGAGATGCGTGGTCACGCCGCTCCTGATTAGCCGAGACGGCGCCGGTCGCCAAGCGCTTTGGCGCCACAGGCGCCACGCATCTTAACCTCCTGGCAAGATTTTGGATGCGCCGGATTGTGGCGGTGTTATGATCGGAGGCGTCGGGGAACGTGGTGCACAGGGCGGGGCGTGCACATGGTGGGGCGTGCTTATTCCATTTTCGACACGGCGATGGGCCGCTGCGGCATTGTCTGGAGCAATGCCGGAGTGGTAGCCGTGCAATTGCCGGAGGCGCGGGAGATCGACACCCGCCGCCGGATCTATCAGGCCCATCCCGAAGCCCGCGAGCAGCGCCCGGCCGACAATACCGAGCTTGCGATCGAGGGCATTGCGGCAGTGCTGCGTGGCGATCACGCCGATCTTGCCGAGATCGGCCTCGATGCCGGCAACGTGCATCCCTTCAACCGCCGCGTCTACGAGCTTGCCCGCACCATCCCGCGTGGGGAGACGCGGACCTATCACGAGATCGCCAAGCAGCTCGGGGCCTCCGGCGCGTCGCATTCGGTGGCGCAGGCGATCGCCAAAAATCCGTTCATGATCATCGTGCCCTGCCACCGGGTGCTGGAGGCCGGCAATTATGCCGACCGCATCTCGGCCTATGGCGGCGTGATTTCGAAGCGGCGGCTGCTCTCGATCGAGGGCGCGCATCCGGTCGCCAGCAAGACGCTGTTCGAGGTGCTGCTGCCCGTTGCTCCTCCCCGTCCCTCCACCTAGATAGGTTGGATGGAAGCGACCACCCTGCTGACGACGCCCTCGATGACGGTGTCGCGGTTTCGCTGCGATGCGGGACCGGACGACGCGCCGTTCGCCGAATGCCGCAACGGCCATTCGATCGCCTATGTGCGCGAGGGCAGCTTTGGCTGCCATTGCCGCGGCAAGTTCTTCGAACTGGTCGCGGGTTCCGCGCTGGTCGGCTACCCCGGCGACGAATACACCTGCACGCATGAGCACGTGGCCGGCGACGAGTGCCTGTCCTTCTTCCTCAGCGAGGACCTGGTCGATGCCGTCGGCGGCCGCCGCGAGACCTGGCAGGTCGTCGCCACGCCGCCGCTGCCGGAACTGATGGTGCTGGGCGAGCTGGCCCAGACGGCAGCAGATGGCAACAGCGATCTCGGCCTCGACGAGATCGGCCAGATCTTTGCCAGCCGTTTTGCCGAGGTCGTTTCCGGCAAGCCGCGCAAGCAAGCCGCGCCGACGGTGCGCGATCGCCGCCGTGCGGTGGAGGCGGCGCTGTGGATCGACGACAATTCCAGCCAGGAGATCGACCTCGAGGAGGCCGCGCGGCAGGCGGGGCTGAGCCCGTTCCACTTCCTGCGGCTATTCTCGAGTGCGCTCGGCGTCACCCCGCATCAATATCTCGTGCGTTCGCGGCTGCGGCATGCGGCCCGGCTGCTGACAGATGATGACATCGCGGTCACCGATGTCGCCTATGATGTCGGTTTTGGCGATCTCTCCAACTTCGTCCGCACCTTCCATCGCGCCGCCGGCGTTTCGCCGACGAAGTTCCGCCAGGCTTCAAAAGGCGAGCGCAAGATTCTCCAAGAGCAGCTCGCCTGCAACTGAGTAGCGTCGTCTCCGGCTCGCACCCAACCGGCGCGATTTGCAAATGGAGACGACCATGTACGACCACATCGGAATCCGCGTCGCCGATCTCGACGCCAGCACGCGCTTCTACACCGCCGTGCTTGCCCCGCTCGGCTTCGTGCTCTGCACCAGCGGCGACGGCTATGCCGGTTTCGGCCCCAAGGGCGAGCCGGCGCTCTGGCTGCATCTCAACAAGGGACGGAAGGCCGACGGCGCCCACATCGCCTTCCGCGCCAAGGACCACGACGCTGTGAAGAAATTTCACAGCGAGGGGCTGAAGAGCGGCGGCAGCGACAATGGCGGCGCCGGTCCGCGCAAGGATTACAGCCCGACCTATTTTGCGGCGTTTTTGATCGATCCTGACGGCAACAATGTCGAGGCGGTTTGCACGTGAGCTTGAGCTTTTGACTCCGTCATTCCGGGGCGGTCCGAAGGACCGAACCCGGAATCTCGAGATTCCGGGTTCTCGCTTCGCGAGCCCCGGAATGACTCCATCTCATAGGGATCTCTCATGGCCTCCATCCACAACGACGTCCCCCTCAATGCTCCCGCGCACAAGGTGTGGGATGCGGTACGTGATTTCGGCGCCTTGCCGGAGCGGCTGGTGCCGGGCTTCGTGACAAAGTGTCAGCTCGACGGCGATGCGCGCATCGTCACCTTCGCCAATGGCTCGGTGGCGCGCGAGACGCTGATCGATTGCAACGACGCGCGGCAGCGGCTGGTCTACGCCATCAATAACGAGCGGCTGAAGCACTACAGTGCATCCGTTCAAGTGATTGCGGACGGCGAGACAAAGTGCCGTCTGCTCTGGACCATCGACATGCTGCCGAACGAGCTCGCGCCTTACGTCGAGGGCCAGACCAAGGAAGCCGTCATCGCCATGCACAAGGCGTTTCCGCCGTCTGCCGGATAACCGCGGCCTCGCTCAACCTCTCCCGCTTGCGGGAGAGGTCGACGCGCTCGAAGAGCGCGGCGGGTGAGGGCTCGCTCCGCATTGGGGGCGTCGATTGTGGAAGCAGCCCCCTCCCCAACCCTCCCCCGCAAGCGGGAGAGGGAGCGCACCGTCAGTATGGCTGCATCCCGCGCTAGCGCCTCCGTGATTTTTCTCACAGAGCCCTCCCCTCGCCCGCCCTAACCATGGCTGCATGTGAGCAAGCCAAAGGAGCGAGCTATGCGAGGTGCGGACAAGGTGATCTGCCAGGCGGCCGCCGTGCTGCTGCTGTATTCGATGACGAGCGTGCCGGCCAAAGCACAGTTCGCCGGCTTCGGCGGTGGCGCCGGTGGCGGCGACATGATGACCCAGATGGCGCCGATGCTGGAGATGATGAAGGCCAGGATGGGCAAGCGCCGCTTTGCCATGCTGATGCAGACCATGGGCCCGATGATGAGCGGCATGATGGAGAATGGCGGCGGCGGCCTCGGCGGAATGATGGGCGGTCTTGGTGGTGGCAGTTTTGGCGGCGGTAGCTTCGGCGGCGGCTATGGCGGCTACGCCCCGATGGGCGGCGGCTACATGCCGTCAGGCATGGGCGGCGGCGATATCATGGGGATGCTCGGCGGCGCCGGCGGCGGCGAGATGATGAGCATGATCCCGCAACTGATGCGGATGGCGAATGTCGGCGGCGGCCACCGCCGCCACCGCAGGCATCGTTAATCTGCGGCCGACAGCGCCGGCCGGATTTCCGGCTTGGTCTCGCGCGGGCCCCAGCGCGTCAGCACGACGCTGGAGCAGGACAAGATTCCGAGCACGACCATCGAGCTCGCCGCGAGCCAGAAGAAGCTCTGCGCCGACGCATCATGCGTCGACAGAAACCAGCCGCACGCCGAGATGTAGATGAGCCGCGCGGTCTGTGCCAGCACCGGGCCGAGCACCTTGGCCGCACCTTGCGAGCAGAAGTACATCGTGGAGGCGAGGCCGATGAAGGCGTAGAACGGCGCCACCGTCGAGAGATATTGATGGCTCGCGGCCCGCACGGTCGCGTTGTCGGTGAAGATATTGACCCAGAGATCGGGGAAGATCGCGACGAGGCATGCGGGCGTGCCAACGGCGAGGAAGGCGGAGATACCGGCCGTCCATGCGATGCGGCGCGCTCGCGCAATCTTCCTTGCGCCGATCGCCATGCCGATCATCGGCACCGTGGCGATGCCGAACGAGAACGCGATCGAGGTCAGCAGAAATTCGAGCCGGGCGCCGACGCCATAGCCCGCCAGGATCGCCGTGCCGAATTTTGCCAGCATGTGGGTGAGGATCGAGATCGTCAGCACCGATTGCAGCGGCGAGAAGCAGGCGATCGCACCGACCTTCAAAATGTCGAAGAACATCGCCCACTGCACGCGAAGCCCGCGCAGCTTCGGCACCACGCGCGCGCGGCCGGAGAACAGGTACCAGCCCATCACGCCGATATTGAGGGTGTAGGCGATCAGCGAACCGGCCGCGACGCCGCGCATGCCGAATTGCGGGACGGGCCCGAGGCCGAGGCCCAGCGTGCCGCCGAGGATGATCTGGCACGCTGCCGAATTCAGCATCAGCAGCGAGGGCAATTTCATGTTGCCGGTGCCGCGCAACACGCCGGCCATGGTGTTGAGCAGCCAGGGCAGCACCGCGCCGCCGAAGAACACTTGGGTATAGGCGATCGCATGCGTCAGCACCTCGCCGCGGCCGCCTAGCATCTCAAGCACTTTTGGCCCGAAGATCAGCATCCCCAGCATGAAGACGAGGCCAAAAGTGATGCCGATCAGGAAGGCGTGCGAGGCGAGCGTCGAGGCGCGCTCACGATCGCCGGCGCCGAGCGCGCGCGCGATTGCGGAGGCTACCGCGCCGCCCATGGCGCCGCCGGACATCGTCATCATCAGGATCACGCAGGGGAAGACCAGCGCCATCGCCGCCAGTGCCTCGACGCCGAGCCTGCCGATATAGGAGGTCTCCGCGATCACGACGCAGGTGCCGGCGGACAGTCCGATCACGTTCGGCCAGGCGAGGCTCAGCAGCGTGCGCAGGATCGGCCCGTCGAGCAGCGTGCTCTTCACCGGCCGTGGGGCCGGCGGCAGCGGAAGCTCCTCCTCATCGACCGGAATCTCGGCGACGCCGACGTCGGACATTTCCTCTCCCGGGCACGAAACGCCGCTGACGCGGCGGGGGCAATGACTGCGTGTGCCAATTGATTGTTTCGCGCAAAAGGCGCGGCAGGCGTCTTGTTAGCACGGGACGGGGTGATTCCGCCTGCGTTCGGCGCAGGGGGCCCCTGCGGGAGGGCATGATGTTCACCTCGCCCCGCTTGCGGGGAGAGCATAGGCCGCCTTCGGCGGCCGTTCTGAGAAACGCCGAAGCGAAGCTTCGGCTATGCGCGAAGCGTCGGGTGAGGGGGAGCTTCCGCGATCACGGTGCCAGCTAGACTCGCGGAGACTCCCCCTCACCCGGATCGCATCTGACGATGCGATCCGGCCTCTCCCCGCAAGCGGGGCGAGGCGAAGTGCGCGGCGCGACCGAGCTCTAGCCGATAGTCCAATTGAGGGGCGGCCGGCCGTTAGGCGCCGCCTTCATGTCAACCCGGATATGCCTCCCACATCCCGCAGCCAGCCCCTCGAACAGGCCCTTCAGCACGTTTGCGCAGGCGCGGTGATAATCCGGGACGTCATCCATCAGCTTCCAACTCTGCTGGCGGATCTCGAAGGCGCCTGCAGACTCGCCGACATCAGCGGCATCGTCCTGCGCCGCGAAGAGTGCGGTGAGGAACGACGAAAACTCCTTCGCACCGCCACGGCTCGCGGACAGTGCTGCGGCGACCTCGTCAAAATATTGCATGCCGATCAGTTTTCCCGTGAGATGCAGGAGATAGCCGGCATCCTCGGGGCCAAAGAGCTGCACCATCACGGGCGCCGCCGTGCGCACATATTCCATGGCGTAGTTGCGATAGGCTTTCTCGAGCCGCGGTTTTGGCCAGCTCGACACCGGCAGCGCCGGCGCGGTCTTGGCGTCGAACATCGGCGCTTCGATATGCCGCGCGAACACCAGGCGCTGGTCGAGCTCGAGCGGGTGATCGTATTCGTGATAGTAGCCTTCGAGGCCGTCCTGGCCGTCGACGCTCTGCTTGGTGCAGACGAAGCCGAGCCGGAGGTCGCGCAGCGCCACGCCATTATTGGCGTGCCAGCCGCGCAGCATCGCGCGCGACACCTCGCCCGGCACGCCGCAGATCGCGGTGCCCTTCCAGATCCAGCGCGGCGGCGGATAGCGGATCCAGGCTTTGCGGTCGCTCTCATACATGTATTCGACATGCACGCCGCCGATCCAGTTGGAGAGATAGTGATATTGCGCAGCCGCGACTGCGGGCGGGAGGTGGCTGAGGCCGAGCTTTTCGAGCCCTGGCAGAAAGCGCTCCTGCTGCTGGCGGCGAAACACGCGGAACACGAACTCCGCCGCATCAGCCGTGCCGCGTCGCGTGACCACGGTGAGGATGAGGCCGGTGAAGTAGGCGTGATAGAGATCGGCCACGCCGCGCCAGCGTTTCCATTGGGCTTCCTGCGCGGTGTCTGCAGCGGTCATGTTCGCTCCCGATCATCGTTTCGATCGAGTGTGTCACTGCCTCCAGTGACAGGCAACCTGACGCGCATGCAGGGCGCCCTGCATGGCGGCGGGGCAATTCCGCTTCACGAAGTTTTCGGTGCAGAGGCTGCCCTGGCCGCGCGCTCGCGCTCGACCCTTTCGGTGACGTCGCGCGCCATCGCCACCGATCCCTGCACTTGGCCTTCGGCATCGCGCACCAGTGCAAACGTCATTTCGATGTAGAGCTTTGTCCCGCTCTTATGCAGCGCGCGGGTCAGCGTCGGCTTCCCTGCGAGCTTCATGGTGCCGCTCGCAAGTGCGGCCTCAAATCCCTTCCAATGCGCGGCGCGCAAATGCTCCGGGACGATCATATCGAGATTTTGCCCGAGCGCGTCATCAGCCGTGAAACCGAACAGCGCGGAGGATGCGCGATTCCAGCGCCTGATCGTGCCGGAGCGATCGGAATAGATCAGCGCGTCGGCGACGTCGTCGAGGATTCTGGCGTCGAGCTGGGATTGATTTGTCATCTGAGGCCTCGCCGAAAAGTAGCCCGGAGGAGCATAGCGTAGTCCGGGATTTTCTTGGTGGCGAGATTGCGCTTCGTTCCCTGACACACATTTCGGTGTCATCGCCCGGCTCGACCGGGCGATCCAGTATTCCAGAGACGGTGACGACTACGGAGAAGCTGCGGCGTACTGGATTCCCCGCCTTCGCGGGGAATGACACCGGAGAGAGATCGCGAGATCTGTAGCCCGGATGGAGCGCAGCGTAATCCGGGATCGTGCACACAAGCGAACGTGTCCCGGATTTCGCTGCGCTCCATCCGGGCTACAGCAGATCGCTACACCCGAAAATGCTTGCTCAGCTTCAGGCCCTGCGCCTGGTAGTTCGAGCCGATGCGCTGGCCGTACATGGCGTCGGGCCGCGACAGCATCTTCTCGTAGACGAGGCGGCCGACGATCTGGCCGTGCTCGAGGATGAAGGGCACTTCGCGCGAGCGCACCTCCAGCACGGCGCGCGCGCCCTGCCCGCCGGCGCCGGCATAGCCAAAACCGGGATCGAAGAAGCCGGCATAGTGGACGCGGAATTCTCCGACCAGGGGGTCGAACGGCACCATCTCGGCGGCGTAGTCCGGCGGCACCTGCACCGCTTCCTTGGACGCAAGGATGTAGAACTCGCCGGGATCGAGGATCAGGCTGCCGTCGGTGCGCGCCGCGATCGGCTCCCAAAAATCCTCGATCGCATAGCCCGCGCGGCGATCGACATCGACCACGCCGGTATGCCGCTTGGCGCGATAGCCGACAAAACCGCCGCCCTTCTCGCCGGAGAGATCGACGGAGACGGCGACGCCGCCGGTCAGATCGGCATCGTCGACATCGACGAGACGCTCGGTGCCGTGCAGGGCCTCGAGCTCATCGAGATTGAGGATGGCATCGCCGGTGCGGAAGCGCACCTGGGACAGCCGCGAGCCTTCGCGCACCAGCACCGGAAACGTCTTTGGGCTGATCTCGGCATAGAGCGGGCCGTGATAGCCGGCGCCGATCATGTCGAAGCGACGGGTGCCGTCGGCTATCACGCGGGTGAAGACGTCGAGGCGGCCGGTCGAGCTTTTCGGGTTCGCGGCTGCGACGATCTCCGGCGGCAGCGCGAGGCTTTCAAGCAGCGGGACGATATAGACGCAGTTAGTCTCGAGCACCGCACCGTCGGCGAGGCTGAACTCATGCAGCTTCAATTCGTCGATACGCTCGGCCACGGTCGCGCCGGGGCCCGGCAGAAAGCTCGCGCGCACGCGGTAGGCGATGTCGCCGAGCCGCAGGTCCAGGCTCGCCGGCTGGATCTGGCTTTCGACGAAGTCGTAGGCGGGCAGGATGAGGCCGTCCTCCGCCATCGCCGCGATCATGCGGTCGGGCAGGATACCATTGGCGTCGGCGGCAACCTTGAAAGTCACCCTTGGGTCCCCAGGATCGGTCAACTGCACCCGAAATACAGCAAATTCAGCCTTTTTACCGCTAGCCGATGCAAGCCTTGACGGAAAGGGTTCGGCGGAATAAGAGCATCACTTATCCCGTGGTGATTTGAGCCGGCCGGCTTGCAGCCACGTTAAATAAATCGCTAAACAGGCCGGGGACACGTGTGATCCCGGCCAGTGGAGATATCCAGGCCGGTTTTTTTGTGACCATTTTCGGATGGTCCTTGGAGGTCACATGTCGAAGTCCCCGGCGTCAGCCGCTCACTACCGTCCCGAAACCCGGCTGGTCCATTCCGGCACGCTCCGCTCGCAATATGGCGAGACCTCGGAGGCGTTGTTCCTCACGCAGGGCTACGTCTACAACAGCGCCGAGGAGTGCGAGGCGCGCTTCAAGGGCGAAGATCCCGGCTTCATCTATTCGCGCTATTCCAACCCGACCATTGCGATGTTCGAGCGCCGCATGATCGAGCTCGAGGGCGCGGAAGCGGCGCGCTCGGCCGCGACCGGCATGGCGGCGGTGACGACCGCGATCCTGGCGCCGCTCAAGGCGGGCGATCATTTGGTCGCCTCCCGCGCTCTGTTCGGCTCCTGTCTCTACGTCGTGCAGGACCTGCTGCCGCGCTACGGCATCGAGACCACGCTGGTCGACGGCCTCGATCTCGACCAGTGGAAGCGCGCGCTCAGGCCGAACACCAAGACGTTCTTCCTGGAGAGCCCGACCAACCCGACGCTCGACGTGCTCGACATTCCCGCCATCGCCGATATCGCGCATAGCGGCGGCGCGCGGCTCGTGGTCGACAACGTGTTCGCCACCCCGATCTGGCAGAGCCCGCTCGCGCTCGGCGCCGACGTCGTGGTCTATTCCGCGACCAAGCATATCGACGGCCAGGGCCGGTGCCTCGGCGGCATCATCCTGTCCTCGGAAGCCTTCATCGCCGAGCACGTCCATAATTTCATGCGCCAGACCGGGCCGTCGATCTCGCCGTTCAACGCCTGGGTCTTGCTCAAGGGCCTGGAGACGCTCGGCGTGCGCGTGCGCGCGCAGACCGACACTGCGGGGCGCGTTGCCGAGGCGCTCGCCAGCCATCCAAAGATCTCGCGCCTGATCTATCCGGGCCGCGCCGATCATCCGCAGGCAGCACTGGTGAAGAAGCAGATGCGCGGCGGCTCGACGCTGGTCGGCTTCGAGGTGAAGGGCGGCAAGCAGGCGGCCTTCCGCGTCCTCAATGCGCTGAAGCTCGCAAGGATCTCCAACAATCTCGGCGACGCCAAGAGCCTGGTGACGCATCCGGCGACCACGACGCATCAGCGCCTGAAGCCGGAAGACCGCGCCGCGCTCGGCATCAGCGAAGGCTTTATCCGCTTCTCGACCGGGCTGGAGCACGCGGATGATCTGATCGAGGATCTCGCCGCGGCGCTGGAGAAGGCGTGAGGCTTGAGCAACCGGCGAGATGGGTAACAGTTCAAACCGACGACATGGGTAACACAATTCTTGTTTCGTTCAGGTCTGTTG
>NZ_JAFCJM010000056.1 GCF_018130955.1 Bradyrhizobium liaoningense | reverse complement strand
GTAAGCATCCGCCCAAGGCCGCGGAGCCTCTTCTTTTTGATCGGAGCCGGTGCGGCGAGGACATGGCTCCGGTGCGATGATGTGTGGACGACGTCGTTTCCGCGATTGACGCCTGTTTCGTGCGATGGCCTCGTTGTCTTTGAGGAGCGAAGGCATGCGGATCGAAGACCAGCTTCGCGATCGGCTGAAGAAGGTGGAGGCGCTGTATTTCGGCGCGGCCACGGCGGGAGAACGCGACGCCGCTGAAGCCGCAGCAGAGCGGCTGAAGGCCAAGCTCGAGGAGGTCAGTCGTCGCGATCCCCCCATCGAGATGAAGTTCAGCTTACCAGACCAATGGTCGGTCCGGCTGTTCATCGCCTTGTGCCGGCGTTACGGCATTCGGCCATTCCGATATCCGCGGCAGCGCGCGACGACGATCATGGTCAGGGCGCCGCGACGCTTTTTCGATACCGTGGTGTGGCGGCAATTTTCTGACCTGCACACGGACCTCTGGCTGTATTTCGAGCAGACCACAGAACGGCTGATCCGGGAGGCGATCCACGCCGATACCGCTGACGCCGAGACCGCGATCGAACCGGCCAGCCTGCGCTGACACGGATCTTCTTGCTATCCTTCGAGGTGGTCGCTTTGATCCGGCGTAACAGTGATCAGGCCGCCTGAACGGCAGCTGGCGCAGCGCATTTCCACTCCCACGGCAGCAGTTCAGCAAGACGGTTTTGGGGGATGCCGGCGATGCGGGCGAGCACATCAGCGAGCCAAGCTTGCGGGTCGATATCGTTGAGCTTAGCCGTCATAATCAGCGTTGCCATGGCTGCGGCGCGGTCCGCCCCGCGATCCGACCCCGCGAACAGCCAGGACTTACGTCCCAGCGCAAATCCGCGCAAGGCGCGTTCGGCCGCGTTGTTGCTCAGGCAGATCCTGCCGTCGTCGATAAAGCGGACAAATCGGTCCCAACGCTTGAGCATGTAGTCGATCGGTTCGGCGACCGAGGCTGATCGCGAGAGGCGGGAGCGCTGTTCGCGTAGCCATGCTTCCAGCTCCGTCAGGAGTAGCGCGCTTCTCTCCTTGCGAATGCGGAGCCTCTCATCCGCCGTAAGGCCGTTGATGCTGCGCTCGATATCGAACAGGACGTCGATACGCCTGACCGTCTCCAGCGCGATCGGCGAGATCGCGGCCGCGTTTTTGCCGCGCCGAGCATTAGCCGCGATGTCCGCCAGATCGAAGAACTGCCGCCTGGCGTGGGCCCAACACAGCGCCGATGCGATCGGCCCAGGCGCGCGGGACGGTTCGTAGAGCTCATTGTATCCATCATAAGCATCGGCCTGCAGAATGCCGGCGAAGTCTCGAAGGTGCCGAAGCGGATGTTCGCGCCGCCGGTCGCGGGATGCGTAATAGAGTGCTGCCGGTGGCGCGCGGCCGCCAAAGGGCCGGTCGTCGCGGACATAGGTCCAGATGTGGCCCTTGATCGTCTGCCCCTTCGCCAGGATTGGGATCGTAGTGTCGTCGCCGTGCAGGCGCTCGGCAGCGAGCACATGCGCCTCGATCAATGTGTGCAGCGGCTGCAGCACCGACGTGCAAGCACCGACCAGGTCGGCCAGCGTCGAGAGGCAGAGATCGATGCCTTCGCGCCGGTATCGCTCGCTCTGCCGATTGAGGGGCTGATGCTGGCCGAACTTCTCGAATAGGATCATGGCCAGCAGATTGGGCCCGGCAAAGCCGCGTGGCGTCACGTGGAAGGGTGCCGGCGGCTGGGTGATCGTCTCGCAGGCCCGGCACGAGAACTTCTCGCGCACCGTCTGGATGACCTTCCATTGCCGCGGAACCACTTCCAGTGTCTCAGTGATATCCTCCCCGAGCTTCGACAGCCTGTCCGAACCGCAGCAGGGACAGCTCGCGGGCGCCGGGATTACGACGCGCTCGCGCGGCAGATGGTCGGGGAATGGCTTGCGGGATGGTCGCTTGCGCTGGAACGACTGGACGATCTGGGTCCTGGCCGCTACGTTCCGGGCCGCCAGTTCATCTTCGGTGGCAGCTGCTTCCAGCTCTTCAAGCTGTAGCTCCATCTGCTCCAGCAAGCGGGCCTTGCGCTCCGAGCGGCTGCCGTACAACTGGCGACGCAGCTTCTCGATCTCGAGCTTGAGACGGCCGATCAGCGCTTCGATGCTGGACAAATCCGCCTGGGCACTTGCCGCAGCGGCTTCCGCCTCAAGGCGCGCGGCGCGCTCGGCGAGGATCATCGCATGCGCAGCGGCGAGATCGGTTGGGAGCGATTCAGAGGCGGTCACGACACGATGGAATCACATCCACCGTCATCCGCAAGCAAAAACCACTAACCGACCGACGTCGGTCGGCACGTCTCTTGTGGGTGCCTCCAGTCGATGCCGGACAACAGATAACCGAGTTGCGCGGACGAGATCGTCACCACGCCATCGGCCGGGCTCGGCCACAGGAAACGGCCGCGTTCCAGGCGCTTCGTGAACAGGCAGGCCCCCTGGCCGTCATGCCAGATCACCTTCAACAGGTCGCCGCGACGTCCACGGAAGCAAAACAGGTGGCCGCTCAGCGGGTCGCGATGCAGAATCTCCTGGACCTGCAAGGCCAGCGACGGAAAGCCCTTCCGCATGTCGGTGTAGCCGGTCGCGAGCCACACCCGCACGCCAGCCGGAAACGGGATCATCGCGCCGCTCCATCGGCCAGCGCCGCCACTACTGCCTTCAGCGTCGCCGCGTCGACTGCGCCGGTGATCCGCATCCGAGCCCCGGCCGCGAACTCGATCTCGATCGCACCGCAGGCCCCGGAGGGCGCCGTCAACGGCTGTCGGTCTGGCGTAACAGAGACCGCCGCAAAGCGGACTTCATCATCCTGCCGCGACGGAGGCTCAGGCTCGCTGGCAAGGACTCCCGTGCGCGCCTGCCGGCGCCAAACGGTGAGTAGATTAGGGTGAACATCATGACGGCGCGCAACCTCGACAACACTAGCCGCGGGCACCAAACTCTCCTCCACGATCCGAAGCTTCTCGGCAGTGGTCCACCGCCGCCGCCGCTCCGGACCGGACAGAACCGTAACTGTCGTCACGTTCGCTCATTTGCTGGCAAATTAATCAGCAAAGCATCTCACGTTCGAACATGATCTAGGAAGGCGGCCCTCACCGGGTGCTTACCCGCGGTCGCCGGGCTTCGTCATAACCACCGTCGCTAGGTTTGGAAATTTTCTGAAGCTAGTTCGGCGGCTGCAATCCGGGCGAGTTGAGCCATCCGCTCATGTGTGAGCCGGTTTCAGCCTGCCGGGCCTTCTTGAGCACTTCGTCCCGGAGATGACCGGGTGGAAGAAGTTCGGCCTGTTCGCGCAGTTTGGCCGCCTCGGCGGCAAGGCGTTCTTCTAGAGGCTGCAATTGCCTGAAACGACGCCGACGCTCCGTCATCGCGCTGCTCCCTGCTGGGGGGGCGGGAGCGCTGTGATGGGGGCGTTCTCATCACCGATAGTTGCCAAGGGCCGCTCGGTGACAGGGGTTAGCGTTTCACGAACGGAACAGTTTCGCGAGTCAAAAAGCGAATTAGGACAGTCGATAATTCGACTTAGGACACTGGGGGGTAAATACGGACAGCCCCAGGCCGGTGCTGTCCTAATTAGGAGACCCGCAGAGGCAGATTGGGACACCCCACAAACAACAACGTCGCCCGCTTGCAATATGGCGGGCGACGTTGTTCCAGCCCCGGGAAGGATGGCAAAATCCCGGATAAGGGCAATGTGGCCGATTCGGACGCAACCGTCGGTTCGGAAACCGACACTCGCGGAGGAGAATTAGGACGCTACCCCCGGATCGGTACTGGCCGAAACAGGCCACTCGCAGATGCGAAATAGGCCACTCATGACGCCATCGAACTGTTCACAGGGGATAAAATGACAGATTTACCTTTCAAAGTAGGCGACCGAGTAAAGAAGCGCTCAGGTTACGAATATCCGGGCTTCATCGTGTCGGTTTTTACAAACCGAGCCGGGGCCGTTCGTTATGTAGTGGAGGCAGACCATCCTGCCTTCTCCGGCATGTTGCACATCTTCAATGGCGATCAGCTTGAACATCGCTAAGGCAAACTAGGCCACTGCCAAAAAGCAGGCCAGCACGACCAAAAAGAACATATTGCGAACCAGGAACAAATAGGGTACGGTTCTTTTATCGCCGGCCAGCTTCGCCAACCGTTTGTCCCCCTAGCGAATCCCCGCCATAAGGAGCACCACCTGATGTCCGCCACTGCGCTGCGTATCGTCGAAGGATCTTCCATGGACAAGAGTAAAGCTCTGTCTGCCGCGCTCTCCCAGATCGAGCGGCAGTTCGGCAAGGGCTCGGTGATGAAGCTCGGCAAGAACGACCGTTCGATGGACATCGAGGCGGTGTCGTCGGGCTCGCTGGGGCTGGATATCGCGCTCGGCATCGGCGGTCTGCCGAAGGGGCGGATCGTCGAAATCTACGGGCCGGAATCCTCGGGCAAGACCACGCTGGCGCTGCACACGGTGGCGGAAGCGCAGAAGAAGGGCGGCATCTGCGCCTTCATCGATGCCGAGCATGCGCTCGACCCGGTCTATGCCCGCAAGCTCGGGGTCAATATCGACGAGCTCCTGATCTCCCAGCCCGACACCGGCGAACAGGCGCTGGAGATCTGCGACACGCTGGTGCGCTCGGGTGCGGTGGACGTGATGGTGATCGATTCGGTTGCGGCGCTGGTGCCGAAGGCCGAACTCGAAGGCGAGATGGGCGAATCGCTGCCGGGCCTGCAGGCGCGGTTGATGAGCCAGGCGCTGCGCAAGCTCACCGCGTCCATCAACAAGTCCAACACCATGGTGATCTTCATCAACCAGATCCGCATGAAGATCGGTGTGATGTACGGCTCGCCGGAAACCACCACCGGCGGCAACGCGCTGAAGTTCTACGCCTCCGTCCGCCTCGACATCCGCCGCATCGGCGCGATCAAGGAGCGCGACGAGGTGGTCGGCAACACCACGCGCGTGAAGGTGGTGAAGAACAAGCTGGCGCCGCCCTTCAAGCAGGTCGAGTTCGACATCATGTACGGCGAGGGCGTCTCCAAGATGGGCGAGATCCTCGACCTCGGCGTCAAGGCCGGTATCGTCGAAAAATCCGGCGCCTGGTTCTCCTATGACAGCCAGCGTCTCGGCCAGGGCCGCGAGAATTCAAAGGCGTTTTTGAAGGCCAACCCCGACATCACCGCCAAGATCGAGACCGCGATCCGGCAAAACTCCGGCCTGATCGCCGAGCAGATCCTTGCCGGCAGCCCCGAGCGCGACGCCGACGGGGACGAGCCCGCGGAGGAGTAGGGTTTACCGAAATAGAGCTTCGCGAGGGAGCGGGCGCTGAGGACGTTGAGTTGCCGACGTCATCAGCGCCCGTTTTCGTGTCCAGAGAGCCTCTGCGGTGACGATTTGCGTGAGGTCGCCTATTTGCCCCGACGCATCAACGGTTTCGTCGCGCCCACATGGCGCCGCGCCGATTCCCGCCGGCTACTTTGCATGGGGTTGTTTTCGACACTTTTGACCTCTCCCCGGTCGGGGAGAGGTCAATTTGCCTCTAACGTCTCACTCCGCCGCCTGCGCGTAGTCGCTCACCGGCGGGCACGAGCACACCAGGTTGCGGTCGCCATAGACGTTGTCGACGCGGCCCACCGGGCACCAGTACTTGTCGGTGCGCGAGGTGCCCGCGGGGAAGACGCCCTCGGTGCGGGTATAGGCGCGGGCCCAGGCATCGTCGGCAATGTCGTGCACCGTGTGGGGCGCGTGGCGCAGCGGCGACGCCTCGATCTTGAACCGGCCGCCTTCCACTTCCGCGATCTCCTTCCGGATTGCGATCATGGCATCGCAGAAGCGATCGAGCTCGGCCTTCGATTCCGACTCGGTCGGCTCGATCATCAGCGTGCCCGGCACCGGGAAGCTCATGGTCGGGGCGTGAAAACCGTAGTCGATGAGGCGCTTTGCGATGTCGTCGACGGTGACGCCGCTGGTCGTTTTCAGCGGGCGCGGGTCGACGATGCATTCATGCGCGACGCGGCCCTTGGCGTTCTTGTAGAGCACCGGGAAGTGCGCCTCGAGCCTTGCCGCAACGTAGTTGGCGTTGAGGATCGCGATCTCGGTCGCGCGCTTCAATCCATCGCCGCCCATCATCAGGATGTAGATGTAGGAGATGGTCAGGATCGAGGCCGAGCCGAACGGCGCGGCCGAGACCGGGCCGACCGGCGCGTCCGCATGCGCCGCAGGATGGCCGGGTAGGAACGGCGCCAGATGCGCCTTCACGCCGATCGGGCCCATGCCGGGGCCGCCGCCGCCATGCGGGATGCAAAACGTCTTGTGCAGGTTGAGGTGGCTGACATCGGCACCGTAATCGCCGGGCCGGGAGAGACCGACCTGTGCGTTGAGATTGGCGCCGTCCAGATACACCTGGCCGCCATGGCCATGTACGATGTCGCAGATCTCGCGAATGTGCTCCTCGAACACGCCGTGCGTCGAGGGGTAGGTGATCATGACAGCGGCGAGATCGTCCTTGTGCGCCTCCGCCTTGGCGCGGAGATCGTTGACGTCGACGTCGCCGTTCTTCTCGCAGGCGACGACCACCACGTCCATGCCGACCATCGCGGCCGAAGCCGGGTTGGTACCGTGCGCGGAGGAGGGGATCAGGCAGATCTTGCGATGGCTTTCGCCGCGCGCGGCGTGATAGGCCCGGATCGCCAAAAGCCCGGCATATTCGCCTTGCGCGCCTGAGTTCGGCTGCAGCGAGATCGCATCATAGCCGGTGATGTCGCACAGCCAATTTTCCAGCCGCGCGAACAGCGCGTGATAGCCTTTTGCCTGCTCGCGCGGTGCGAAGGGATGCAGCGAGCCGAACTCCGGCCAGGTCAGCGGCATCATCTCGGTCGTCGCGTTCAGCTTCATGGTGCAGGATCCCAGCGGGATCATCGCGCGGTCGAGCGCGAGGTCGCGATCGCTGAGTTTTCGCATGTAGCGCAGCATCTCGGTTTCCGAGCGGTGCGCGTGGAACACCGGATGGGTCAGGAACGGGTTCGTCCGCTTCAATTGATCCGGCAGCGCCTCACGCGTGGTGGCGTCGATCTCGGCGTAAGACAGTTTGCCGCCGAAAGCGCGCCACACCGCCTCGACAGTCGCCGGCGTCGTGGCCTCGTCGAGCGCGATCCGAAGACCGGCACCGCTGACGCCGAGATTGATCTTCTCGGCCAGCGCGCGCGTGACGATCTCGTCGCGCTTGGCGCCGGCATCGACCGTCACCGTGTCGAAAAAACTCTCCGACTGCGGCGCAAAGCCGAGCTTGCGCAGGCCGGCCGCCAGCGCCGCCGCGCGGCGATGCACGGTGCGCGCGATCTGGGTCAGCCCTTCGGGGCCGTGATAGACCGCATACATCGAGGCGATCACGGCAAGCAGCACCTGCGCGGTGCAGATGTTGGAGGTCGCCTTCTCGCGGCGGATGTGCTGCTCGCGGGTCTGCAGCGCGAGCCGGTAGGCCGGCGCGCCGCGCGAATCCACTGACAGCCCGACGATGCGGCCGGGCAGCGAACGCTTCAGCGCATCGCGCACCGCCATATAGGCCGCGTGCGGGCCGCCATAGCCCATCGGCACGCCAAAGCGCTGCGCCGATCCGATCGCGATGTCGGCTCCGACCTCGCCGGGCGATGCGACGACGGTCAAAGCCAGCAGGTCGGCGGCAAGGATCGCCAGCGCGCCCTTGGCCTTCAGCGTCCCGATCGCGGCGCGCGGATCGCGCAAGGCGCCCGAGGATCCCGGATATTGCAGGAGGCCGCCGAGCACATCCGCCTTCTCCAGGTCGGTCGCGGGATCGCCGACGATCAGGGTCCAGCCGAGCGGCTCGGCGCGGGTGCGCAGCACGGCAAGCGTCTGCGGATGTACGTCCTTGTCGACGAAGAAGGCCTTTGCCTTCACCTGCGAGTGGCGTTCGGCGAGCGCCATGGCTTCGGCGGCCGCCGTCGCCTCATCGAGCAGCGAGGCGTTGGCGACATCGAGCCCGGTGAGGTCGCAGATCATGGTCTGGAAGTTGAACAGCGCCTCCAGCCGGCCCTGGCTGATTTCCGGCTGATACGGCGTGTAGGCCGTGTACCAGGCGGGGTTCTCAAGGATGTTGCGCTGGATCACCGCCGGCAAAATCGTGCCGGAATAGCCCTGGCCGATCAGCGAGGTGAACACCTGGTTCTGCGCGGCAAGCTCGCTCATATGCGCAATCGCCTCGGTCTCGCTGAGTGCCTTGCCGAGATCGAGCGGAGCGGCCTGCCGGATCGAAGCGGGCAGCGTCTCCGCCATCAGCGCGTCGAGGCTCTTGGCGCCGACCGTCTCCAGCATTGCGGTGACGTCGCGCGAGGAGGGGCCGATATGGCGGCGAACGAAGGAGGCGGCGGTGTCGCCGTTGGATTTGCGCTGCGCTGTCATCGCTTGCTCCATTGTCCTTAAGCCGTGTGCGCCTTGTAGGCGGCCTCATCCATGAGCCCGCCGAGCTCGCCCTTGTCGGAGATCTTGATCTTGAAGAACCAGGCCTTGTCGGCCGCATCCGAATTCACCAGCGCGGGTTCATCGACGACCGCCTGGTTCACCTCGAGCACCTCGCCAGAGATCGGCGCGTAGACGTCGGAGGCGGCCTTGACGGACTCCACGACGGCTGCGGCTTCGGACTTCTTCAGCGCGCGGCCAACCTTGGGAAGCTCGACGAACACGACGTCGCCGAGCTGCGACTGCGCATAGTCGGTGATGCCGACGGTCGCGACGTCGCCGTCGATAACAAGCCATTCGTGGTCGGAGGTGTACAGCGTCGTGGTCATCGTCATTCCTCAGCGTTTGTAGGTGTTCTTCACGAATGGCATGGCGGCAACAGTGAGCGGCAGCCGCTGCCCCCGCACCTCGGCGTAAATTGTCGTGCCGAGCGCGCTCAGCGCTGTTGGCACATAGCCCATCGCAACGGGCGCATTCAGGCTCGGGCCAAAACCGCCCGAGGTGACTTTTCCAACTGGCTCGCTCACTGTCGTATCGGCAAACAGCGCCGCGCCCTCGCGCACCGGCGCGCGGCCTTCGGCCTTCAGGCCGACACGGCGGCGCGTTGCGCCCTGGTCGAAATGTCCGAGAATTTTTTCAGCGCCCGGAAAGCCGCCGGCACGCGCGCCGCCGGTGCGGCGGCTCTTCTGCACCGACCATTCCAGCGCGGCCTCGACCGGCGTGGTCGTGGTGTCGATGTCGTGACCATAGAGACAAAGCCCGGCCTCGAGCCGCAGGCTGTCGCGCGCGCCGAGCCCGATTGGCAGCACGTCGCTATCCGCCAGCAAGGTCTTCGCCAGCCGCTCGGCGTCGGCGGCGGGAACCGAAATCTCAAACCCGTCCTCGCCGGTGTAGCCCGAGCGCGACACAAAGCAGTCGATCCCGTCGACCTTGCGCGGACCGGCGTCCATGAACCTCAGGGAGGGCGCCTCTGCACACAATTTCGCCAGCACCGATTCCGCCTTCGGCCCCTGCAGCGCGATCAGTGCGCGCTGGCTGAGCGAATCGATGAGGCAGTCGTCCGAGAGGTTTGTGCGCAGATGCGCCTCGTCCTCGGCCTTGCAGGCGGCGTTGACGACCAGGAACAGGTGGTCGCCGAAATTGGCGACCATCAAATCATCGAGAATGCCGCCGTCCGCATTTGTGAACTGGGCATAACGCTGGCGGCCCTGCGGGATCGCCACAATGTCCTGCGGCACCAGCCCTTCCAGCGCCTTTGCGGCGTCCTCGATCCTCCCGGATTTCGGCCGCAGCGCGATCTGGCCCATATGGGAGACGTCGAACAGCCCCGCAGAGGAGCGGGTATGCAGGTGCTCTTTCAGCACGCCGGCCGGGTATTGCACCGGCATTTCATAGCCCGCGAACGGCACCATCTTGCCGCCCAGGGACACGTGAAGGGCGTGGAGCGGGGTACGTTTCAGGGAGTCTTGGACGTCGCGCGCAAGCATCACAGGGGCCCTCGCGGTTCCCCAGGGATGATTCCCCGTGGAAACCAGTCGAAGCCCCATCTGTCGCTGTGCCTGAGAGTATTATCCCGTCGGCGGACGCCTCAGCGGGCCGAAACCCGAGGGCGCCTCTTTCCAGATGCTGTCAAAGCCACGCGGTCCTTTTGCCTGAGAGTTTCCGGGGCGGTTGCTCCTTCGGCGCCGGCACCCAATGCCGGTCTCTCCCGACGTGGCCGTACGATACAGATAGGACAGAACCACGGCGCCGCCAAGCCTGTCAACGCGTCGCAGCATCTATCAACTACCGATTACGCTGTTGCGGCAACCCTCTGATCTCCTTGCACAGTTTCTGGACAGCGCGGCCCGCAATGTCTAAAAGCCTTTGACCCGTAGAGATCAGCCTTGGTTCCAGGTTTGGATGGCGTGTTGCGGGTCCAAGTACACCCGATTGGATGAACATGAGCGGCGTCAACGAGATCAGGTCGACCTTTCTGAACTTCTTTGCCGAGAACGGCCACGAGATCGTGGCGTCCTCGCCATTGGTGCCGCGCAACGACCCGACCTTGATGTTCACCAATGCCGGCATGGTGCAGTTCAAGAACGTCTTCACCGGCGTTGAGAAGCGGCCCTATCAGCGCGCCACCACGTCGCAGAAATGCGTGCGCGCCGGCGGCAAGCACAACGACCTCGACAATGTCGGCTACACCGCGCGCCATCTCACCTTCTTCGAGATGCTCGGTAACTTCTCGTTCGGCGATTACTTCAAGGAGCGCGCGATCGAGCTGGCCTGGAAGCTGATCACGAAGGATTTTGGGCTCAAGAAGGACAAGCTGCTCGTCACCGTCTATCACACTGACGACGAGGCGGCCGGCCTGTGGAAGAAGATCGCGGGCTTCTCCGACGACCGCATCATCCGCATCCCGACCTCGGACAATTTCTGGGCGATGGGGGACACCGGTCCGTGCGGTCCGTGCTCGGAAATCTTCATCGATCGCGGCGAGCACATCTGGGGCGGACCTCCGGGCAGCCCGGAGGAGGATGGCGATCGCTTCCTCGAGTTCTGGAATCTGGTGTTCATGCAGTTCGAGCAGGTGACGAAGGAGGAGCGCCAGCCGCTGCCGCGTCCTTCGATCGACACCGGCATGGGCCTGGAGCGCATGGCCTGCATCCTGCAGGGCGTCGACAGCGTCTTTGAGACCGATCTTTTCAAGAATCTGATCGACGCGACGTCGTCCGCGCTCGGCAACGGACCGAATGAGCAGACCGTGGCCTCGTTCCGGGTCATTGCCGACCATCTGCGTTCCTCGGCCTTCCTCGTCTCCGATGGCGTGCTGCCCTCGAACGAGGGCCGCGGCTATGTGCTGCGCCGGATCATGCGCCGCGCGATGCGCCATGCGCAGCTGCTCGGCGCGAAAGAGCCGCTGATGCATCGTCTCGTCTGGGCGCTGGTCCGCGAGATGGGCCAGGCCTATCCGGAGCTGGTGCGCGCGGAAAAGCTGATCGAGGAAACGCTGCGGCTGGAAGAGACCCGCTTCCGCAAGACGCTGTCGCGCGGCCTTGCCATTCTCGACGACAAGAGCGCCGGCTTGAAGAAGGGCGACATGTTCGACGGCGACGTCGCTTTCACGCTCTACGATACCTACGGCTTCCCGCTGGATCTGACCCAGGACGCGCTGAAGTCGCGCGGCATCAGCGTCGATCAGGCCTCGTTCACCGACGCGATGGAGCGCCAGAAGGCCAAGGCGCGCGAGTCCTGGAAGGGCTCGGGCGAGGCGGCTTCCGAAGCGATCTGGTTCCCGTTGCGCGAGAAGCTCGGTGCCACCGAATTCCTGGGCTACGAAACCGAGAGCGCCGAAGGCGTGGTCGCAGCACTGGTCAAGGACGGTAAGGAGGTCGACAGCCTCAAGGCCGGCGAGACCGGCTCGATCTTGCTCAACCAGACGCCGTTCTACGCGGAGTCCGGCGGCCAGGTCGGCGATACCGGTGTGCTGACCGGCGAGGGCGGCATCAAGTTCCGCGTCACCGACATGCAGAAGAAGCTTGGCGATCTCTTCGTCCATGTCGGCACGGTGGAGAGTGGCGAGCTGAAGCTCGGCACCGCGCTGCAGCTCGAAGTCGATCACGCCAGGCGTTCATCGATCCGCGCCCATCACTCGGCGACGCATCTGCTGCACGAGGCGCTGCGCCAGGTGCTCGGCGACCACATCGCCCAGCGCGGCTCGCTGGTCGCGCCCGACCGTCTGCGCTTCGACTTCGTGCATCCAAAACCGATCACGCCGGAGGAGCTCGCTCGCGTCGAGGACATCGCCAACGACGTGGTGCTGGAGAACGACGAGGTCACGACCCGCATCATGGGCGTGGACGAGGCCCGCGAAGCCGGCGCACGCGCGCTGTTCGGCGAAAAATACGGCGACGAGGTCCGCGTGGTCTCGATGGGCAAGACCGCGCGCGAGCACGGCACGAACGCGCTCGGCTGGTCGGTCGAGCTCTGCGGCGGCACGCATGTGAAGCGCACCGGCGACATCGGCCTGATCACGCTGACCGGTGAGGGTGCGGTCGCCTCCGGCGTGCGCCGCATCGAGGCGCTCACGGGACGTCATGCCCGCAAGCACGCCAACGACACCATGGCGCTGGCAAAGACCGCGGCCGCCGAGCTACGCACCTCGATCGAGGACGTGCCGGCGCGTATCACCGCGCTGATGGACGAGCGCAAGAAGCTCGAGCGTGAGCTGTCGGATGCGCGCAAGAAGCTCGCGATGGGCGGCGGCGCGTCGTCCGGCAACGGTGCGGCCGCGGGCGTGCGTGAGATCGGCAACGTCAAGCTGATGGCGCGCGCGGTCGAAGGCATCGAGATGAAGGATCTCAAGAGCCTTGCCGATGACGGCAAGAAGCAGATCGGCTCGGGCGTCGTCGCGATTGTCGGCGTCACCGAGGACGGCAAGGCCGGCGTCGTGGTCGGTGTCACGCCCGACCTGACCTCGCGCTTCAATGCGGTCAACCTCGTGAAGGTCGCGTCCGAGGCGCTCGGCGGCAAGGGCGGCGGCGGCCGGCCCGACATGGCGCAGGCCGGCGGGCCCGACGGGGCCAACGCGGCCGCAGCGCTGTCGGCGATCGAAAAAGCGATGGCGGGCGCGTAGACTCTGCCGCCGTCTCTTCAGAGGGGGAGGCAGCAATGTGGGTAAGATTTGTCGCGACCGTCGTTCTCTCGCTGGGCTTGATTTGCGATGCCTTTGCGTGGGGCTCGTCCTCATCTGGACCTGACGCGCAGCGATGGATGGGAAGCCCGGCGGGTGTTCGTTTCAGCCAGGCAGATGCGTCGCGCAAATGCTCGCCTGGCTATCGCTGGACCTGCTCGAAATTCGGGTGTTGGTGTCAGGCGCCCGGTACAACCTACTAGCCCAATGAATGGCGGATAGCGCCGGTGGCAATGTTTCCCCGCAAACCTTCGCCTCATGATCCCAATCTCCGGGATCGGCTCTACGAGCTTTTGGAGCACGATCCCTTGGCCTATTCGGTCGGATCGCGCTTCATCCAGGTGATCATCTGCGTCATCGTGCTTGATGTGGTCGCGATGATCCTTGCCTCGGTACCAGACCTGGATGCGCAGTTCGACGCGCTGTTTTCGGCGATCACCATCCTGTCCATCATTGTGTTTGCACTGGAATATGCCGCGCGGATGTGGGCGGTTGCGGGCCACACGCCGCGCAAGGGCTCAGCGCTCGCCGACCGGCTGTCCTACGCCTTCTCCGCGCTCGGCATCATCGACCTCCTCGCGTTTCTGCCGGCCGCGATCGTGCTGGCCTCGGGCCGGCACGCGACGCTGGCTGCGCTCGGTGTGCTGCCGTTCTTCAAGCTGATCCGCTATTCGCCGGCCATGCGCTCGCTGCTTGCGGCGGTTCATGCCGAGCGGCGCGCGCTGATCGGCTGCGTCGTCATCCTGATTGGCGTGGTTCTCACCTTCGCCTCGCTGCTCTACGCCATCGAGCGCGATGTGCAGCCGGACAAGCTCGGCACTATCCCGCAGGCGATGTGGTGGGCGATCGTGACGCTCGGCACGGTCGGTTACGGCGACGTCGTGCCGGTCACGGCGCTCGGAAAATTCGTCTCCGTGTTCGCCATCATCTCGGGCTTTGCCATGATCGCGCTGCCGGTCGCGATCATCTCGTCGGCCTTTGCAGAGGAGGTGAGGCGGCGCGACTTCGTCGTCACCTGGGGCATGCTGGCGCGGGTGCCGCTGTTCTCGCACCTGACGGCCTCGGAGATCGCCGACATCATGCGGCTGCTCAGGGCACGGACCATCGAGCAGGGCGAGATTCTGGTCCGGCGCGGCGATGCCGCCTCGTCGATGTATTTCATCACCGCGGGCGAGGTCGAGATCGAGCTGCCGAACCAGCAGGTCCATCTCGCCGACGGCACGTTCTTCGGCGAGATCGCGCTGTTGCACAAGACCAAGCGCAGCGGCACCGTGAAGGCCACGCGGAAGACGCGGCTGTTGATCCTGGATGCGCAGGATTTCCACGCGCTGATCGAGCGCATGCCGACGCTCGCCGCCCACGTGCGCAGGACCGCGGAGGCGCGGCTCGGAGAGAGCGGCGACCTCGCGGCCGCGGAGTTGCAGCAGGCGGAGCGCGAAGTCGCGGACCGCTGACGAAAACTAGTTTGGATCGAGAAACGGCGCGACGACCTCGCGCGTCTCCGTGCTCGGCACGACCGGGACGATCTCGAAGGTCATGCCCAGATCACGGTTGTTCAGGAGCACCCACTCCTGGAGCAGCCGAAGGTCGTCGCATTCCATGAGCTGAAAGCAGCGGTCGAAATTCGGCTCGATCCAGCTCCCGACATATTTGAGCCCGTCTGGAAACTTGATCCCGGGGTCGCGCACGCGCCGATAGACCGGGATCGGGTCGCGGTCTTTGAAGCGCTCGATCACCATGAAGAGCATCGACAGGTCTCCGTTCGCCGGCTGTGCGGCTCAGGCTACATCGCGCGCTCAGCCCTTGCGCAGGAAAATGTAATCGGCCGAGTAGGGCGCGCTCTTGAACTCGCCGGCCTTTTCGCAAGCGCCCTCGAGCTTGCCGCCATGGGTATTGATGCGCTGGACGGTAGTGGCCGGCGTGAGCACGCCGCTGCCGCGCCGTGAGGCAACCTCCAGCTTCAGCCAGGGGATGTCGGCCGTCGTAGCGCCCGGCGCGTTGCCAATGGCTTTGCCGACGACGGCGCTGCCGTCGGCGTGCTCCCAATTGGGACCGGCATAGTGCCGGCCGACGGTCTTGCCGTCCGCAAGCAGGGTCGCGACCGGTTCGCGAAAGGCCCAGGCGAGCTTGCCGTCGGCGCCGGCCTTGCACTCGTAGACTTGTGCGCCCTCGGCGTGGACGCTGAGCACGACGGTCTCGCCGGCCGCCGCAATGGCGTCTGGGAGTGTCTCCGCAGCGCCGGCCGCTCCGGTCGTGACCGCGAGCAGCAGGCAGGGGATGGCGAACTTGATGAACATGGTCGGTCTCCGCGCAATGGACGTCCAAAACAAAGGGGCCGCGCCAAAGGCGCGGCCCCCGATGATCTCCGACCCTAGTCGGGCGAAAATGCGGATGCCGCTTACTTCGCCAGCGCCTGGGTCAGGTTGTCCGAGACCTTGTCCAGGAAGCCCGTGGTCGACAGCCAGCGCTGGTCGGCGCCAACAAGCAGGGCGAGGTCCTTGGTCATGTAGCCGGCCTCGACGGTGTCGACGCAGACCTTCTCCAGCGTGGTCGCGAACGTCGCGAGCTCGGCATTGTTGTCGAGCTTGGCGCGGTGAGCGAGGCCACGGGTCCAGGCGAAGATCGAGGCGATCGAGTTGGTCGAGGTCTCCTTGCCCTTCTGGTGCTCGCGGTAGTGGCGGGTCACCGTGCCGTGGGCGGCTTCGGCTTCCACCGTCTTGCCGTCGGGGGTGAGCAGCACCGAGGTCATCAGGCCGAGCGAGCCGTAGCCCTGCGCGACGGTGTCGGACTGCACGTCGCCGTCGTAGTTCTTACAGGCCCAGACATAGCCGCCGGACCATTTCAGCGCCGAGGCCACCATGTCGTCAATCAGGCGGTGCTCGTAGGTCAGGCCCTTGGCCTCGAATTCCTTCTTGAACTCGCGGTCGTAGATGTCCTGGAAGATGTCCTTGAAGCGGCCGTCATAGACCTTGAGGATGGTGTTCTTGGTCGAGAGATAGACCGGATAGTTGCGCATCAGGCCGTAGTTCAGCGAGGCGCGGGCGAAGTCGATGATGGAGTCGTCGAGATTGTACATCTCCATCGCGACGCCGGAGCCGGGGGCCTTGAAGACCTCCTTCTCGATCACGGTGCCGTCTTCGCCGACGAATTTCATCGACAGCGTGCCCTTGCCGGGGAATTTGAAGTCGGTAGCGCGGTACTGGTCGCCATAGGCGTGGCGGCCGATGATGATTGGCTTGGTCCAGCCGGGGACGAGGCGCGGCACGTTCTTGCAGATGATCGGCTCGCGGAAGATCACGCCGCCGAGGATGTTGCGGATGGTGCCGTTCGGCGACTTGTACATGTCCTTGAGGCCGAACTCCTTCACCCGGGCCTCGTCCGGGGTGATGGTGGCGCACTTGACGCCGACGCCGACCTTCTTGATGGCGTTGGCGGCGTCGATGGTGACCTGATCGCCGGTCTTGTCGCGGTACTCCATCCCCAGGTCGAAATACATCAGGTTGATGTCCAGATACGGATGGATCAGCTTGTCCTTGATGTACTGCCAGATGATCCGGGTCATCTCGTCGCCATCGAGCTCGACGACGGGGTTGGTCACCTTGATTTTTGCCATGATCGGGAAAGCCCTCTTGGGAACAGCGCCTGCGGCGGGAATGGAAATGATCCGCCGCCTCATAGCACTGCCGAACGGCGGGCGAAAGCCAAGTGATTATGCACTTTTAGCCCATCCTGCATCCGCAGATGGGCAGTCGCGGCCGGGCCTGAAACGGCCCAGGGTTGACGTTTCAGACGAGATTCAAAATCCGATTCTAACCCGTGATTTCGCTTGAGAATTTCTCCGGGACAGGCAAACGAGGCGGCACGGGCACCTCTGCCCGCTTGAATCAATTCCTAAGAGCGCCTGCGCAAGGCCTTGAGAACGAGCGTGAAAGCGAAGCGAGATGTCGGGGACTGACAAGAGCAAGACCGGCCTCACCCTGGACGGCCCCGTCATCATCCTGGTCGAGCCGCAGCTCGGCGAAAACATCGGCATGGCCGCACGTGCCATGGGCAATTTTGCGCTGACCCGCCTGCGCATCGTCAACCCTCGCGACGGCTGGCCCAACGTCGCCGCGCAGCGCGCCGCCGCCGGCGCCGACCATATCCTGGAAAAGGTCGAGCTGTTCGACACGGTCGAGCAAGCGGTCGCCGACCTCGACCTCCTGTTCGCCACCTCCGCCCGGGCCCACGACCAGGCCAAGCCGGTGGTCGGCCCCGAGGCGGCCACGACCGAGATCGCCGGCCACGTCGCTTCCGGCGGAAGGGCCGGCATCCTGTTCGGGCGCGAGCGCTGGGGCCTGACCAACGAGGAGGTCGCGCTTTCCAACCGGATCATCACCTTCCCGGTCAATCCGGGTTTTGCCTCGCTCAATCTCGCCCAGGCCGTGCTGCTGGTCGGCTATGAATGGTTCAAGCGGATGACATCCGGGGCGCTGCCCCACGCCATGCCGGAGCGCTCCGAGCGCGCCTCCCAGCACCAGATCCAGGCCTTCTTCGAAAACCTCGTGCGCGAGCTCGACCAGGTCGAATTCTTGCGCCCGCCCGAGAAGCGCGACACCATGCTGGTGAACCTGCGCAACATCTTTACCCGCATGGATCCGACCAAGCAGGACATGCACACCCTGCACGGGGTGATCATGGCCATCGCGGAAGGACGAAAGGGGCCGGCCAAGGGCGGCGTGCTCGACGGCGCGCAGACGACGCGGCTGCGGGCGCTGCTCGCCGAGCATGGGCAGGGTGGTGTCCCCGATAGCGGCAGCACGGTGCGCGGCCTCGCACGCCTGCTCCGCCGCAATCCGACCGATGCCGAGCGCCTGCTGTGGCAGGCGCTGACCCGCGACCGCCGCTTCGCCGGCCAGTTCAAGCGCCAGACCCCGGTCGGCCGGCACATTCCGGATTTCGTCTCCTTCGTGCATCGGATCGCGATCGAGCTGGTGAACGCGGCCGAGAGCGACACCATCGTCGCCGATCGAGCGGCGCGGCGGACGTGGCTCGAGGCGCGGGACTATCGGGTGATCGAGATGCGAGCGGCGGATGTCGAGCGGGACATCACCGTGGATCTGGATCGGCTGCAGACTCTTGTAAGCGAGACATCGGCCAACCGTTAGATCTATTTCGCTACTCTGTGCGTCGGTCTCGCGCACGATTTTGCTGGCACGTTTCGTGCAAATCCAATAGCGCACAAGCGAAGTTGCGACTGTCGTCCTTGCCGGGAGCAAGACGATGGCGCGACGCAACAGCCGGAAGGAGACCCCTGACATGAAACGCGAAGACCTCACCGAAAAGCTGCTCGACATCAAGCGCGAGAAGGGCTGGAGCTGGAAACACATCTGCGAAAAGATCGGCGGCTATTCCGAGGTGTTGATCGTCGGCGCGATCATGGGCCAGATGAAATTGACAAAACCGCAGGCCGCGAACGCCGGCGAGTTGTTCGGCCTGTCGAAGGCCGAGACCGCCATGCTCAACGAGGTGCCGATGCGCGGCACCGGCACCCCGATGCCGCCGACCGATCCCTTGATCTACCGCTTCTACGAGATGGTGATGGTCAATGGCCCGGCGTGGAAGGCGCTGATCGAGGAGGAATTCGGCGACGGCATCATGTCGGCGATCGATTTCGACATGGCGATCGAGCGCGTCGCCAATCCCAAGGGCGACCGCGTCAAGATCACCATGAGCGGCAAATTCCTGCCGTACAAATATTACGGCGCCAGCGGCAACGTGCCGGAATACGGCTTTAAGGAAGGCTGAGCACGCTAATCAACGGACGCCCGATGCGGCCCGACGAAAAAGTGCGGTGGCTCGAGCGAGCCACCGCACTTTGTCTGTCAGACGTGCCGTCCGTCAGGCGCGCTGCAAGCCGCTAGCGCTTGCGTGTTGCCTTGGATCGCCGCGTCGGCGCGGCCTTGCTGGCCGATACAGCTTTCTTCTTGCCCTTCGCTGCGGCCTTCGTTCCCGAGCGGCTGCTCGCGGACACGTCGACCGCATCCTGGGCTTCCTTGCTGATGCGGAAGGTCATCCCGCCGACCGGCATGTCGTCGTGCAGGACGGTCACGACGATGTCGTGATCTTTCTCCTGGCCGAGCGTGGCCAGGTCGAACTCCTTGCCCGCACTGACGGCCATGTTGACCTTGAGCATCTCGTCCGGCTTGAGCCGCTGCGCCCGCTGGATCTGCGGCACGCTGAACTTCCAGCCGAGCTTGGCGAGCCACTCCGGCAACTTGATCTCGACATTGACGCGCACCGGATCCCTGCCGTGGTTGCGAATCCAGAACGGCAGCTTCTCCCAGGGGACCTTGACCAGGTGGATCGAGACCGGGTGCACGTTCCGCTGCCCGAGATTGTTGTCGTGGGGCACCAGACGCCACTCGGGGATCGGTCCGGTGATGGCGCCGTCGATATTGCCGGCGTCACCCTTGGCCGAGACGCTGAAGAACATGCATTCGTGGCCGACCTGCGAAGGCACCCATTTGAACGGGCCGACCACGACGCCGACGGCGTCCGAAGCCGCGAGGTTCGGTGCCGCCAGTTGCGGCGTGGCCATGGGAGTCCAGTCCGTCGGGAAGACGAGACCGGCCCCGGGGTTGCAGTGGAAGCCTTTGACCACGACGTTGGTCGCAGCCTGCGTGCCGCGGTTCTTGATCCGGACATAGGCGTAGTTGGTCTGTCCGACGATCGGTTCCTGATGCACCCCGCCACCCGCGCCGATGGTGCGGCGATTCCAGATGTCGGTGCAGCTCCAGTGGTTGGGCTGGAACGGATATTCGCCGTGGCGGCCATCGTCGATGTAAACGTCGACCGGCGGCGGCAGGCCTTCGACGGTCGGCGGCGGGCCGGGCCGGAACAGGCCCTGCTTCTCGAAGGCCCAGCGGATGACCTTGTGATAGGCGCCGCCGGCATGGACCTGCGCAGGACTGGTTCGCGTCCAGACCCCGGCATCCGCGATCTCGAGCTGCTGCTCCCACCCAAGCGCGTTGGGCGGATTGGTCGCCGGCGTGAGCTGGCCGACCGCGCGCAGAATGAGATACACGGCCGAAGTGGCGGCAAACTGCTTGCGGGCGAGGGAGGCGGAATCGCCTCCGATCGAGCGATAGAGACGGAAGTGCGTGGTCGCCAGGATCTGCTCGCTGAAATAGCCGTTCAGATCGTTGGCGCCGCCCCATCCCCATCCGCCCGCGACCGGACGATCGTGCCTGCGGCCGATATTGACCCAGGGGAAGCTGACGAAGCGGTCCGGGGCGTGCGTATCAGGGTCATTCAGGATGACCGCGATACTGTCGCCGGCGCTGTGCGAGAAGCCGAAATTGGGCGAGTCGACATGGTCCCACAGGATGCCGTGGCCGCCGAGCTCGTGGAGCACGACACGCCAGTCGGCCGCGATGCCGATCGGCGGAGCTCCGAGCGCGGCGAGTGAGAACACCACCGAGCCGATGCCGTTGCCGAGTGCATTGCCCCGGCACTGCGCGTTGATGACGTCGCCGAGCGCATGATGATCGACCGGCACTGGGAACGAGGTGTGGTCGAAATAGCTCGGAATGTTGAAGCCGATGTCACGCACCGTGCGGAAGAAACGGTCGCAATGGTAGTAAGCGTTGACGGCCGCGAAATTGTCGGTGCGCGAGACGTAGGCGAAATTGAAAGGTGCCGTCGTCGTCGGGATCGCCGGCGTCGGTGGATCGACATTTGTGATCGAGACGAACGTTCCGGTCAGGCTCTGGTTTCCGCCCAACGGCGGCGAGAGGTCGACCAGGGCGACGGTATCGCGCAGGGGATCGAGCGTCGCGGCCGGGGCGCTTGGCAGGTTGGCGAGGTTGCCCGTCTTGGTAATGGGGTCGCGGTCGAATACCAGCCCCGTCACGCCGTCGACCAGGGCGCGCAGGAACAGGACGGTCTTGCGCTTGGGCTCGATGAAGGCCCGCCAGTTCAATGTTCCCCATTTCGGCAATGCCATCGAGAACAGCGCCTCGAGCACGACGTAGTGCTTCTCGGGAACGATGTCGGACGGGACAGGCGGAAGGGGGAGAGTGGGAGGCTCGGCGCCAAATCCGCGCTCGCCGATCTCCTGGTGAATGCGCTCCTTGGGATCGTACTGATAGACGAGCAGGCGCGTGCGGTTGATGCGCAGGCCGTCTGCGTTCGGGAATGCGGCCCGGACGATATCGTCATGGGCGCCGCTCGCTGCCGTGTCGAGCGCGCTCTTGCTCGTCAGCGTGTCGGCCGGGGGCTCGGTGGCCACGTCATAGTGCAGCGTCGAGGTCGCGGCCTTCACTTGGTTGTCCGCGCCGCGCATCACGACCGACACGCCGGCCTGATAGATCGGCAGGCCGAACATGGTCTGGTTGTAGCTGACGACGGTCGAATCCATCGCATGCTTCTCGGATTCGAAACGAAGCGCCTCGTCTTCGGCGACCGGGGCGATCGCGGCGCGCACGTCCATCGATCGCGTCATGGTCTGGGGAAGCTGAAAGAGGTCCGCGTGATCCAGCAGGAACTGCTTTGCCGCTTCCTGCGGGGTTGCTGCTCCCATCCTGGGGGCGGCGGCAGCGGTAGCCGTCTCTGCCATGTCGTCGGTGAACATGAAATGCCGCGCGTGACCGCGGTCGTCATAGAGAATGTTGGGGCTTCCAGGCATATCGACCTCCAGCAAATCAAATGTGAAGAACCAAGTTGCGAGCAATCGTCCCAAAAGAACGGGCTGCAAAAATTCGAAATGTCTTCAAATGTACTTCGCTAAACGCAGCGCACCTGCCGGTTGAACATAACAGATCGGCTACCAGCGCCCGCGTGAAAATAAGTCGCAGCTACCTGTGAGCGAAGTAATATAAACGTGTTCGGAAGCTTTCCGGTGTCGCGAGTCGCGGCGTGCAATGAAGATACGCTGTCAAACAAGGTGCTCGGGAGATTGTTCTGTTGGCGGGCAACAATGTTGACCTAAAGTCGCGCGTTGGGACGCGCGACTTTGTTTAAGGAATGCGCGCAAAGGTTGCAGTGTTGGAATTCGCTGCAGTGCCAATGTGATGGACGCCAGCCTCAGGTGGCGTCGACCGAAGCGAAGGCGCCGCGCAGTTCCGCGATCCCTGCCATCTCGCGGATATAGGTGAAGGAGCCGTTGTCTTTCATCTCGCGGGCGCTCCTCAGGAAAGCCGCCAGGGCAAGTCGCGACATCGCACCGCCGACGCTGATGCGCTTGACGCCGGCTGCGGACAATTGTGGCAGGGTCAATGTCGGATCGGCAAAACCCATCACCAGATTGAACGGCTTTCCGATCGAGGCGACGACGGTCTTGATGGTTGCGAGATCGCGCACGCCGGGCGCGTAGAGCACGTCGGCACCGGCGGCCTCGAATGCCCTTAGGCGCCTGATCGTATCGTCGAGGTCGTTGCGTCCGTGCAGCAGGTTCTCGGCCCGCGCGGTCAGCGTGAACGGGATCGACAGTGCGCGTGCGGCCTCGACGGCCGCCTGCACGCGCTCGACGGCGAGCGCAAAGTCGTAGATCGGGCGTTCGCGGTCTCCGGTCGAATCCTCGATGGAGCCGCCGACCGCTCCGGCCTCGGCGGCGCGCCGGATAGCCTCGGCCGCGCGCCTCGGCTCGTGCGCACCGCAATTCTCGAGGTCGACGCTGACCGGGAGCGGGGTCGCTTCCGCGATCGCGCGGCAATTGTCGAGGATCGCATCGAGGCTGACGGTGGAGCTGCCGAGCGTGTTGGCAAGCCCGAGGCTCGTGGTCGCAAGCGCCTCGAAGCCCAGGGCGGCGAGCAGCTTCGCGGTCCCGGCGTCCCACGGATTGGGGATGATGAAGGCGCCCGGCCGCTCATGCAGGGCGCGAAACGCTTTTGCTTTCTCCAATTGGCTGGGCATCGTTCGCTCCTTTGTCGTGGCTAGGCCTGATCCAGCCAGCGATAGGCGCATTTCCATCATCCGACAAATTTGTTATTTCTCTTGAGAACATCAGCTTTTTGCATGAGGTTGCGGCGATGGACAGCGATGCCCTCAACACGTTCCTGACGGTCCACCGCCGCGGCGGGATCTCGAATGCCGCCAAATTCCTCCACCGCTCGCAGCCGGCGATCTCGCGCCGCATCGCACTCCTGGAGCAGGAGCTCGGCGTGCCCTTGTTCGAGCGGGTGGCGGGCCGGACGCGGCTCAGCGATGCGGGCCGCGTGCTGATTCCTCATGCCGAGCGCGCGGTCGCTGCCGCCGAGGATGCGGAGCAGGCGATACGCGCGCTCACCCGGCAGGCGTCAGGGCCGGTGTCGCTCGCGGTGACCGGCACGCTCGCCGACGCGCGGCTCTCGGGGATCATGAAGCGCTTTGCCAAAGAGCATCCCGACGTCGCGCTCAGCCTGCGCACGGCGACCAGCGCCGAAGTCAGCGGCTTGATCCGCCGCGGGGAGGCGACGATCGGTCTGCGCTATCACATCGACCGTTCGCGCGATCTGGATTGCGTACCGATCCTCTCCGAAAAACTCGGGGTGGTCTGCGCGGCGGATCATCCACTTGCCGGCCGGCGCGTGAAGCGGCTTGCCGAGCTGCGCGGCGAGCGCTGGATCGCGTTTCCCGAGATTGCCGGCCGGTCCGAGGTTGCGGCGGCGCATGTCTTTGCGCTGTTTCTCACGCAAGGGCTTGGCGACATCGAATGGACGGCGGTGGACAGTCTCACCGCGCAAAAGCGGCTCGTGGAAGCGGGGTTTGGCATCGCGCTGCGGGCGGAAAGCCACGTGGCCGAGGAATTGGCCGCGGGCACGATGTCCCGAATTGCCGTCGGCGATCTTGTCGCCAGCAACGACATCTCGGTCGTGACCCGGCGCGGCGGCTTTTTGAGCCTCGCCGCGCGAAAGCTCCTGGAGATCCTGCGAAGCGACTATGGCGAAGGCAGCGTCGCGGCCACGCGGCGTCCGAAACCGGGACGGCCGGCGCGCAAGGCCGTTGCGCGCCGACGCGTCCGGTGATGGCAGCGGCTTACTTGGCCGCCTTGACCTCGGCCACCGCGACAGCCGTGAGCTCGTTCATCTTGGCGCGGATCGCCTGTTCAGTGGTGGAAATGCCCTTGGCGGTAAAATCGCGCAAGACCTTGCGCAGCACGTCACCGTCGCCGGCTTCCTCGAAATCGGCTGCGACCACTTCCTTGGCATAGGCGGTCGCCGCGTCGCCGGCGATACCGAGCTGCTCGGCCGCCCACAGGCCGAGCAGCCGGTTGCGGCGGGCCTCGGCCTTGAATTTCTGCTCCTCGTCGAGGGCAAATTTCTTCTCGAAACCTTCCTCGCGCTTGTCGAATGTGGTCATGCAGTTCCCATTCCCGGTGAATCACGGGGCGGCCTCGTTGCGAGGGGCCCTCACGACGCCTAGATAAGGGGCACGAATCGGCGAAACAACGAGCCGTTAAGCCGCAGGCAAGACGGTATAAGTAGGTGCCGGAAGGGCCGGATCGATTGTGCTCAGTCAGCCAATCGGATAGGTTGCCGTAAGGCTTGGTTCCTGTTCTGTTTCTCTGGTCCCCGGCCGTTCACGGCAGCTCCGCTGTGGGTCGTAATCCTAGTCAACCGGAGCACACCAAATTCATGGATTTTAACAAAACACGGTACATCCCAATGAGCCGTCGGCGTCGTATTTATGAAGGCAAGGCAAAGGTCCTGTACGAAGGTCCGGAGCCGGGCACCCTGATCCAGCACTTCAAGGACGACGCGACCGCGTTCAATGCCAAAAAGCATCAGGTGATCGAGGGCAAGGGCGTCCTCAACAACCGGATCTCGGAGTACCTGTTTCAGCACCTCAACGACATCGGGGTGCCGACCCATTTCATCCGCCGCCTCAACATGCGCGAGCAGTTGATTCGCGAGGTCGAGATCGTGCCGCTGGAAGTGGTGGTGCGGAACGTCGCTGCCGGCTCGCTGTCGCAGCGCCTCGGCATCGAGGAGGGCACGCAGCTGCCGCGCTCGATCATCGAGTTCTATTACAAGAACGACCAGCTCAACGACCCCATGGTGTCGGAAGAGCACATCACCGCCTTCGGCTGGGCGACGCCGCAGGAGATCGACGACATCATGGCGCTCGCCATCCGCGTCAACGACTTCCTGACCGGCCTTTTCCTCGGCATCGGCATCCGTCTCGTCGACTTCAAGATGGAGTGCGGACGCCTGTTCGAGAACGAGATGATGCGGATCATCGTCGCCGACGAAATTTCGCCGGACTCCTGCCGGCTGTGGGACATCAAGTCGAACGAGAAGCTCGACAAGGACCGCTTCCGCAGGGATCTCGGCGGGCTGCTCGAGGCCTATACCGAGGTTGCCAAGCGCCTCGGTATCCTCATGGAGAACGAGCGTCCGCAGGGCTCCGGCCCGGTGCTGGTGAAGAGCTAGAGAAGGGTTTTTGACGTGAAGGCACGTGTCACCGTTACCTTGAAGACCGGCATTCTCGACCCGCAGGGAAAGGCGATCGAAGGCGCGCTGAAATCGCTCGGCATCGACGGCGTCGCCAGCGTCCGGCAGGGCAAGGTGTTCGACATCGAGCTCGCCAGCGCCGACAAGACCAAGGCGGAAGTCGCGCTCAAGCAGGCCGCCGATAAGCTGCTCGCCAACACCGTGATCGAGAACTATCGCGTCGAAGTGCTGGGCTAGGCCGGCTGGATGACATCCACCGCCTGCGTCGCCGGTCGCCAGATGCTCCTGCGATGTTTACTGCTGCTCGCCGCGCTGATGCTTGCGGGGATCGGCAGCGCGTTCGCTCAATCGGTGCCCGCGCCGCAGACGGCGGCGCCGCGTCCGCCGGTGACGATGAAGGGCTGGCGGTACGAGCTGAGGCCCAACGACGTCCACATGTTCCTCTGCGAGAGGCCGGAGTGTGGCGCACAGTCCAGAGTGAGCTACCGGTTCTACTCTTCCGGGAATGCGATGACCCTGGAAAAATTCCGCGAAGAGCAGACGCAAATCGTCAAGGTCCTGGAACAGCGGACGCCCGGTCAGAAGATATCGATTCTCGGCATCGAGGGCGATCCCGGTACTTCGGTGCCGCGCATGTTCAAGGCGCGACGCTTTATGGTGAAGCCGCACGGCACAAAGGAATATCAGGTCAGCGGTATGCTGTTCGGCGCGCGCGGCGCTGCCAGCGTGATCAGCTCGTCGGGCACCGAGAAGTCCAGCAATGATAACTTTGCGCAGTTTGTCGTCGGCGTGATGCTTACTCTGGCGCCGGCGAGCCGCTGAGGCTCGCGAATTCGCGCCTCGCGCTTACAGCCATCCGGCGCGGCGGAAGCGCCAGAACAGGCCGACGCAGGCAAGCGCCATCAGGCTCAGCACGGCGAAATAGCCGTATTCCCATTCCAGCTCCGGCATGTGCTTGAAGTTCATGCCGTAGATGCCGGCGACGGCCGTTGGCACGGCGATGATCGCAAGCCAGGAGGCAAGCCGCTTGGACACCACGGTCTCCTGCGCCTGGCCGACCAGCAGACTCGCTTCGAAGGCAAACGCCAGCACCTCGCGCATGGAATCGATCCGCTCCTGGATGTTCCTGACGTGGTCGGTGACGTCGCGAAACAGCGGCTGCATGGTCGGGCGCACCATCGCCAGCTCGTCATGCTCAAGGCGCCGGCAGACCTCGACCAGGGGCCCGATCGCATTGCGCAGCCGCAACAGGTCACGCCGCAGCATGTAGAGCCGCTCGACCTGCCCCTTGGTGATCGGTTTTGAGAGCACGTCGTCCTCGATGCCCTCGACCTCCTCGTGAATACTCTCGAGCACGGGCGAGTAGTTGTCGACGATGAAATCGAGGATGGCGTAGAGGATGTAGTCCTCGCCGCGCGCCAGCGCGCGCGGGCAGCTTTCGCAGCGCTCGCGGACCGGCGTGTAGGACGTCGAGGCGCCATGGCGCACCGAGACCAGATAGCCTTCGCCGACGAAGATGTGCGTCTCGCCGAACGCGATCCGGCCGTCGATCAGCTGCGCCGTCCGCGCCACGATGAACAGGGCCTCGCCATATTGCTCGATCTTCGGCCGTTGATGGGCGTGGTTGGCGTCCTCGATGGCGAGATCATGCAGGTCGAACTGCTTCTGCACGGCGCTGAGCAGCGCCAGATCAGGCTCGTGCAGCCCGATCCAGACCACATGGCCGGGTTTTGCCCGCCAGCTCGAGGCCTCGCTGATCGCGATATTGGCGACACGCCGGCCGTCGACATAGGCACCGGCCGCGACCACGCCTTCAGCGGTAACAGGCTCGGAAGGGGATGTGGGCAGGGACGGGACATTCATGGCCTAAAATCCCGCGAAATCGTTCGGCCAAAGCGTCAAATCATGGCCTGTGCACAAAGCCGCCAAGCGAGGCTAGCACTGGTAAAATCCGCGTCAAATGGTTATGTCTGCGCCCGGATTTGGCCGGCCGGCCAGCCCGATTCCACGCTTCTTTTCGGAACCCCGCCCATGAAGTCAGCCGTCCTGGTTTTTCCCGGAATCAACCGCGAGCGCGACATGGCGCGGGCGCTGAAACTGATCTCGGGCGAGGCACCCGCGATGGTCTGGCATGCCGAGACCTCGCTGCCGGCGGGAACGGATCTCGTGGTCGTGCCGGGCGGCTTCTCTTACGGCGATTATCTGCGCTGCGGCGCGATCGCTGCGCGGGCACCGATCATGGACGCGGTGCGCGATTACGCCGCCAAGGGCGGCCTGGTGCTCGGTGTCTGCAACGGCTTTCAGATCCTCTGCGAATCCGGCCTCTTGCCGGGCGTGCTGATGCGCAATGCGCGGCTCAAATTCATCTGCCATGACGTGCATCTGCGCGTGGAGCGTTCGGATACGCCGTTCACCCGCGGCTACAATGCGGGGCAGGTGATCCGCGTGCCGGTCGCCCATGGCGAGGGCAATTACGAGGCGGATGACGAGACTATCAAGCGGCTCGAAGGCGAGGGCCGGGTGCTCTATCGCTATTGCTCGGCTGACGGCGTGGTCGACGAGGCGCACAACATCAACGGTGCGGCACATTCGATCGCCGGCATCGTCAACGACAAGGGCAACGTGCTCGGCATGATGCCGCATCCGGAAAACCACGTCGAAGACATCATGGGCTGCACCGACGGTCGCGGCCTGTTCGCAGGCCTCGTCGCGCATCTGGACCGGGCGGCGTGAGCAAGTTCGCCGCGAGGCTCGGCGCCGCACTCGCGGCGCTGCTGCTGACTGCCACGGCGCAAGCGCAGGACTTCCCGAAACGTGCGATCACCATGATCGTGCCGTTCGCGGCCGGCGGCACGTCGGACGTGATCGCGCGAGTCGTCGCGGAGCAGATGAGCGCCGCCCTCGGCCAGCCCATCGTGATCGAGAATGTCGCGGGCGCCGGCGGTTCGACCGCGCTGACCCGCGCCTCGCGCGCCGAGCCCGACGGCTATACGATCGCGATCGGCAATGCCGGCACCAGCGCCGCCGCCTACACGATCTATCCAAAACTGTCGTTCACGCCTGACTCCTTCGTGCCCATCGCCATGGTCGCCAAGACCTTTGGGATCATCGCGCTGCGCAAGGATTTTCCGGCCAAGGATCTGGCCGAGTTCATCGCTTACGCCAGGAAGAATCCCGGCAAGATCAATCTCGGCCATGCCGGTGTCGGCTCCTCGAACTACCTGATCTGCAAGAGCTTTGTGCAGGCCGCCGGGATCGACGCGACGCTGGTCGGCTATCGCGGGGCCGCGCCCGCGCTTACTGATGCTGTCGGCGGCCAGATCGACGGCGTCTGCGACGCGGCCGCCTCGGTGTCGCAATCGATCAACGAGAAACTCGTGAAGGGGATCGTGGTCGGCTCGAATGTGCGGCTCGGCACGCTGCCTGATGTGCCGACCTCGGCGGAAGCGGGTTTGCCCGAGTTCGAAGCGCAGGGCTGGAACGGCCTGTTCGCGCCAAAGGGCACACCGCCTGCGGTTATCGCAAAACTCAATGCCGCCGCGCGCAGCGCGGTCGAGAGCGATGCCGTGAAGAAGCGCTTTGGGGATCTGTCAACAGTCGCCCCCGACGCGAACGAGCATGCGCCAGAGGTGCTCCAGGAGCTCGTCACGCGCGACGTCGCGAAGTACCGAAAGCTTTTGGCCGACGACGCCAAGCAGTAAGACTGCTCGCACAGAGTCAAAGCATTGGCAGACGGCCGCGCTGCGTGAACCTCCCCCGCAGACGGTGCGACTGACCCTTCGTCAGACGCGGTCCGGATTCGTCCCTCGGTGTGAGCAACTCAAAGTTGTCTCGCCGGGCGAGTTACGCTATCAGGTATGCCGGTTTCGACGTCGTTGATTTGTCTTTGGATTTCACATGCCTGTCGCATTGGTCGTCCTGCTGCTCGATATCACGCTGATCTATCACGCGTCGCGAACCGGGCGGCTGCAGCCCTGGGCTTTCATCATATTGATGGTGCCGTTGATCGGCGCGCTGGCCTACATCGCGGTGGAGCTCGTCCCGGAGTGGTTTTCGAGCCCGCAAGCGCGCCAGGCGCGCCAGGGCGTTGCCAACCGCTTCGATCCCGAAAAGCGCTATCGCGAGCTCTCCGACCGCCTCGCCGCTACCGACACCATCACCAATCGCGCCGCGCTTGCCGAGGAGTGCGTCAAGATCGGCCGCTTCGCGGAAGCCGAGCGGCACTATGATCATATCCTGAAGCTGCCGATGGGCCACGATCCCGCCTACGCGCTCGGCAAGGCGCAGGCTGAGTTTTCCGCCAACCGCCCGTCCGACGCGCTCGTCACGCTGGACGATCTGCAGAAGCAATGGCCGGACTTCGACTCGGCCGATGCGCATCTGCTCTACGCCCGCGCGCTCGCCGAGGTCGGACGTGTCGACGAGGCGCTGGAGGAATATCATGCCGTCTCCGCCTACTTCCCCGGCGCCGAGGCGCGCGTGCGTTACGGCATGCTGCTGCAACTGGTCGGGCGCACCGCTGAGGCGCGGGTCGTGTTCAACGAGTTGCTGATCCAGATGCGGCGCGCGCCAAAATATCTGCGCAAGGCGCAGGCCGAGTGGCTGTCGATCGCCGAGAAGCAATTGTCGGCCTAAAGCGCGATGATCGCGCTTTAGGCTTTTGTTTGAGCATGATCTCCGCGCAAACGCGTTCCGCGTTTGTCGCGAGGGAAAACCGCTTTACACTTTTCCGGATCATGCTCCAAGGCGCGCTATCGCAACCTCAATCCCTTCAGCCGCTCGCCGGGCACCGTCATGGCGGCGACGCCGGCCATGACCAGCACCAGACCAAGCGCCAGGTTCGACGGCACGGTCTCGCCGAGCAGTAGCACGGAGAGGCCGACGCCGATCGGAATGCGCAAATAACCCTGCGCGTTCGTGGTCAGCGTGCCGAGCCGGGTCAGGCACATGTAGAACAGCATCAGGCCGAGCGCGCTGGAGAAAATCCCCATCGCGACGGTGGCGGCGATCGCTTCCAGCGTCGGATGTAGCGTCCAGGGATGATCGATGATCAGCGAGGCCGGCAGCAGCACGAGGCCGCCGAACAGCAGCGAGCCTGCCGCCACCACCATCGGATCGTAGTCCGACAGCCGCAGCCCGAAAATCGAGGCGCAGGCAAACGAGATCGTGGCGAGCAGGATCGCGATCTCGGCAAGGATCTCGGTGCCGAGGCCGTGCAGCGAATCGAGACCGATGATGACGGCCGTGCCGGCAAGACCGAGGATCGCGCCGACGAGCTTCAGCAGCGTTGCCGGCTCGTGACGCGTAATCGCCCAGGTGATGAGGAAGGCGAAGATCGGCGTCGTCGAGGCCAGCACCACGGTGCTGGACGCGGGCACGTAGAGCTGCGCCCAGGTGATCATCAGGAACGGCACCGTCGAATTGATCAATTGCTGGAAGGCGAACAGCTTCCACGCCTTCAAATCGGTCGGAAGCCGCAGGCAGCGCATGCGCAGGATCACGAACAGGAAGGCGAAGGCGACCAGCGAGCGCGCCGAGATGAAGGTGATCGGCGGGATCGAGCCGAGCCCGATCTTGGTCAGAGGGTAGGTCGAGCTCCAGCAGCCCGCGAGCGCCAGCAGCAGCGCGTAGTCGCGCCAGCCGCGCACGGGGCGCGCGGCGGTGACGGGCGTCGTTTCCACGGGAGCCGTGACGCTGCCCGTGCTCGCTGTGCTCTGCGGCACCTTTGTTGGCTCCCCGCGCATTGGCGCGCGGGTCCAGTCATAACGGGAGAGAGCCAAAAGGAAAGCTGGGAGCTATGCGTTTGACGGCGGCGGCGCCTTCCGCTTGACCCGCTTGATCGTGCCGGAGAACGTCAGCAGCGACCTCTCGCCTGAGGTCAGTATGCCCCGCACGAAGATCAGCGAGCCACCGGCGCGGGTGACCTCGCCGGTGCATTCGATCAGCTCGCCCTCGCGGGCGGCGTCGAGGAATTCCGAGGAAAACGACACTGTCACCGCCGGGCCCTGCAGTTCGAGGGCGGCGAGCGCGAACAGGCAGTAATCGGCAAAGGTCATGAAGCAGCCGCCATGGACGTTGCCGGAGCCGTTGAGGTGTTTTTTCGCGACCCGGAACGCACAGGTGATACGGCCGTTCTCACCCATCCGGTGGTAGAAGGGGCCGACATAGGTCTCGAAATGGTCGCGTTTCCAGGTCCGCCAGCCCTGAAATTCGCCCTCGGTTTCGACGTGGAGATCGGGGCGGAGGTCGAATGCGGTCTTGGCAGGCTGGTTCACGGAATCTGGCTTTCAATTGTCGGTTTGGGTCCTTAAATCCGATCCATCCCCGCAGTGCAAACGCCGTTGTAAGGGGGAGCCGCCGCAAAGCTCTGGACAGGCCGAAAATGCCCCCTAAAAGGCCTTTTCGCCCCCGTTCGATCTACCTATTAAGGGTCCCATGACCGCGCCCAAGAACGAGCCCAAGAACGAACCGAAGATCACCCCCGAACTCGTCGCCGCCCACGGGCTGAAGCCGGACGAGTATGAGCGCATCCTGAAGCTGATCGGGCGGGAGCCGACCTTCACGGAGCTCGGGATCTTCTCGGCGATGTGGAACGAGCACTGCTCCTACAAATCCTCGCGCATCCATCTGCGGGGCCTGCCCACCAAAGCGCCCTGGGTGATCCAGGGCCCGGGCGAGAACGCCGGCGTGATCGACATCGGAGACGGCCAGGCGGTGGTCTTCAAGATGGAGAGTCACAACCACCCGAGCTACATCGAGCCCTACCAGGGCGCGACCACCGGCGTCGGCGGTATTCTGCGCGACGTCTTCACGATGGGCGCGCGCCCCATCGCCTGCCTCAATGCGCTCAGCTTTGGCGCGCCCGAGCATGCCAAGACGCGGCATCTGGTGTCCGGCGTGGTCGCGGGTGTCGGCGGCTACGGCAATTCATTCGGCGTGCCGACGGTCGGCGGCCAGGTGCGTTTCCACACCCGCTATGACGGCAACATCCTCGTCAACGCGATGGCGGTTGGGCTGGCCGATGCCGACAAGATCTTCTATGCGGCCGCCTCCGGCGTGAGCATGCCGATCGTCTATCTCGGCTCCAAGACGGGCCGCGACGGCATTCATGGCGCCTCGATGGCCTCGGCCGAGTTCGACGACAAGTCCGAGGAGAAGCGCCCGACCGTGCAGGTCGGCGACCCCTTCGCCGAAAAGCTGCTGCTCGAGGCCTGCCTCGAGATCATGGAAAAGGGCTGCGTCATCGCGATTCAGGACATGGGCGCGGCGGGCCTGACCTGCTCGGCGGTCGAAATGGGCGCCAAGGGCGACCTCGGCGTCGACCTCGATCTCGACGCGGTGCCGACCCGCGAGACCGGCATGAGCGCCTACGAGATGATGCTCTCGGAGAGCCAGGAGCGCATGCTCATGGTGCTCAAGCCCGAGAAGGAAAAAGAGGCCGAGGCGATCTTCACGAAGTGGGGGCTCGATTTCGCCATCGTCGGCTACACCACGCCGAGCAAGCGCTTCGTGGTCAAGCATGGCGGTGACGTCATGGCCGACCTGCCGATCAAGGAGCTCGGCGACGAAGCGCCGGTCTACGATCGCCCGCATGTCGCTTCGCCCGCGCTGAACGTCGTGCATGCGCGCGAGGTGCAGGCCCCGATCGGCATTGGCGCCGCGCTGGAGAAGATGATCGGCACGCCCGAGCTCTGCTCCAAGCGCTGGGTCTGGGAGCAGTACGATCACGTCATTCTCGGCAATACCGTGCAGCGCCCCGGCGGCGATGCCGCTGTCGTGCGCGTGCAGGACGGGCCAAAAGGGCTCGCGATGACCGTCGACGTCACGCCGCGCTATTGCGAGGCCGACCCGTTCGAGGGCGGCAAGCAGGCGGTGGCGGAAGCCTGGCGCAATATCACCGCGGTTGGCGGCCGGCCGCTCGCGATCACCGACAATCTCAATTTCGGTAATCCGGAGCGGCCCGAGATCATGGGCCAGTTCGTCGGCTGCCTGAAGGGCATCTCGGAAGCCTGCCGCACGCTCGACTTCCCGGTCGTGTCCGGCAACGTCTCGCTCTACAACGAGACCAACGGCCGCGCGATCCTGCCGACCCCCTCGATCGGCGGCGTCGGCGTGCTCGACGACTTCACCAAATCGGCCTCGCTCGCCTTCAAGTCCGAAGGCGAGGCGATCCTCCTGATCGGCGACACCCATGGCTGGCTCGGCCAGTCCGTGTACTTGCGCGACATCTGCGGTCGCGAGGAGGGCGCGCCGCCCCCGGTCGATCTCGCAGCCGAGAAGCGCAATGGCGACTGCGTCCGCGGCATGATCCACGCCGGCACCGCGACCGCGGTGCACGATCTCTCCGACGGCGGCCTTTTGGTCGCGCTCGCCGAGATGGCGATGGCAAGCGGCATCGGCGCGCGGCTTCTGGCCGCTCCGACCTCGCTCGTGCCGCACGCCTATTGGTTCGGTGAGGACCAGGCGCGCTACATCGTCACCGTGCCGGAAGCGCAGGCCGGCCTCGTGCTGGCAAAAATGCGCGGCTGCGAAGTGCCGTGCGTGCGGATTGGCACGACGGGTGGCGATGTGATCGCAATCTCAGGCGAGGCGCCCGTTGCGATCGACACGCTGCGTAAGGCGCATGAGCGCTGGCTGCCGGATTATATGGGCGGCAAGGCGGCGTAAGTTGCCTTGTAGCCCGAATGGAGCGCAGCGTAATCCGGGTTGTGCCTGGCGAAGAAGTGCCCCGGATTGCGCTGCGCTCCATCCGGGCTACGAATCCTGAATTCTCACAGCACCCTTGTCGCGCCCGGAAGCTTCCGTAGGCCCGCCGTTGCGGCCCAGCTCAAAATCACCGTCAGCACGAACGCGATTGCCGCCTTCACGATGGCGGGCAGGCCGTAGTCGAACAGCACGTACTGGATCCATAGCACGATCGGGTAGTGCACCAGGAACATGCCGTAGGCCTCGCCCTGCATGCGGTCGAGCAGGTTCGGTCCCGGCGATTTCGAATGCAGGAAGAAGGCCAGGATCGCAAACAGGATCGTGGCTGAGAACAGCACGAAGAACGTGCCGTAGAACAGATGATACCACCAGGGCAGGTCAGGCGGGTTATCGAGGATGCCGCGCTTGATGTAGATCATGCACCACATCAGCGCGTAGGGGATCACGGTCATGAGGAGCCAGGTCCAGCGGCTCTTCGGCAACTGCCCCTCGGCACTGAGCACGCCGGTGGAGAAGTTTGCGCAACCCACGCCCGCGCCGATGAAGAAATACGACGCGTAGAGCAGGACGCGGCTCGCCTGCACCGAGAACGGCCCGAACTCGAACCAGTGATTGGTGCCGTAGTGGATCAGGAGCGGGATGTAGGCGATCTCCGTGACGCCGGCGAGGAACAGCCAGAAGCGCCACGGCTCTTTGAAGCCGAGCTGCGCAATCCTGTTGATCGGAAACACCAGCGTCTGCGAGATCCGGTAGAGGACGCTCGCCGTGAGGTCGAAGGCCAGCAGCACCCAGACGAACCAGATCGGGCCGCTCGGCCAGGGGCCTGATGTCACCGTCTTCCACCAGAACGCCGAGAAGGTGAGGTCGGGTGTCTGCCGCAGCGCCAGCGCGTAATAGGCGATTGGGATCAGCGTCAGCGCGCAGATCGCGAAGGGCAGGCCGAGCCGCAGCAGGCGCTCGTACAGGAAGGTCAGCGGCGCCTTGTGCCCAAGCCCCGGCCAGACGAACAGCCCCGACAGGAAGAAGAACATCGCCATGAAGAAACTGTCGTTGGCGAGCACGACCATGTCGAAGCCGATCCACTCGGTCGGATCCGTGTGGCCGAAATACGTGTAGGGGATGACGGCGTGGTGCAGCAGCACCACGAGCGTCAGAAAGGTGCGTGCGCGGTCGAGCGACAGGTTGCGCGCCTTGCTTTTCGGGGCGGCGCGAACCTCCGACCCCGTTATCGTCTGAGAAATTGTCGTCATATTTGTCCCGGTCGCATTCCACCCGCGGAGGATGTTGCCGCCGGGAACCCGATTCAGCAAGCCCTGTTTGGGCGGCCGAGGCGCTCCCTGCGGCGCCACATAGGAACCAGTTCCCGCCGGCGGCGTTCAGGAACGTGCTGAGGCCCGCCCGGTGCGGCGGGCGGGCATCGGAGCTGGGCGATGACCATCCTGAAATGGGCGCTGATCTTTCTATTGATCTCGATCGTGGCCGGCGTGCTCGGCTTCTCCGGCATCTCGGCTGCATCGGCCGATATCGCCCGTTTCCTGTTCTACGTATTCGTCGTGATCTTCCTGGTGCTGCTCATACTCGGGCTGACGATCTTCAGGGTGTAGCGGAGCTACATCAGCGCGCGCAGTCGTCAAGCTTGTCCCGGGCATCCATGTCTTCCTTTTCAATTTCGGCCAAGAACGTGGATGGCCGGGACATAGGCGAGCGGAAGCGACGCCGTCCTTCGGACGGCTATGCCCGGCCATGACGGGAGGTTAGGCCGAGAACTACCCCACTTCCTCGATCTTCACCTTGTCCGGATAGAAGGCGAGCCGGCCGGAAATCTCGGTCATGGCGGGGAAGGGCGTCTCGTAGGTCCAGATCGCGTTGTCGAGCGTCTTGCCGTCGGCCTTGATGCTGTAATAGCTCGCGTCGCCCTTGTAGGGGCAGTGCGTGACGCGGTCGGTGCGCTCGAGCAGCGCCATGTTGGTGTCCTCCCGCGGGACATACTGCACGGCCGGATACCTAGCTTCCTTCAGCGTCAGGGCCTTGGTGGTGTCGGCGATCACGATGTCGCCCGCGGTCACCCGGATGCGGCGGGGGTTTTGGGTGATGGTGATGGGGTGGTCGGGGCCTGGAAGCTTCATGATTTCACGCCTTTCCGAGCAATCTGTCGCGCGCGGCACTTTGTCGTGTCTTTATCCTGCCGGAAGGGGAAATATAGTGGCTGGCGGCGTGACCCAGAAGGCCGTTCACGCTAAGTTTGACCCGCCGGTACCGGGGACGCCGGCGGTGATTCGACGGCAGGACAAGGAGTTAGACACGAATGCCAATGGACGCCCACGATATCGAGGCGATGATCAAGGCAGCGATCCCCGATGCCGAGGTAACGATACGCGACCTCGCCGGCGACGGCGACCACTACGCCGCAACCGTGATCTCGGAGTCCTTCCGCGGCAAGTCTCGCGTCCAGCAGCACCAGATCGTCTATCAGTCGCTGCGCGGCCAGATGGGCGGCGTGTTGCACGCGCTGGCGCTGCAGACCGGGGTGCCCGGGACCTGATCTGATCGCGCGACGGGGGACGATGATGGCTGCGGACAATTCACGTGGCGCGATGTTTCGCGTCATCGTGCCGAACCAGCACAGCCGCGTCACCTATGCCGAGCTGTTCTTCGACCTCGTCTTCGTCTTCGCGGTCACCCAGATCTCGCACACGTTGCTGCACCATTTCACGCCGCTCGGCGCGGTGCATGTCACGGTGCTGTTTCTCGCGGTGTGGTGGGTCTGGGTCTACACCGCCTGGGTGACCAACTGGCTCAACCCCGAGCTGACGCCGGTCCGCATCCTTCTCTTCCTGATGATGCTGGGCGGCCTCGTGTTATCGACGACGATCCCGACCGCCTTCGAGGGGCGGGGCCTGTGGTTTGCGATTGCCTACGCGACGATGCAGGTCGGACGTACCGCGTTCTGGCTGTTCGCAACCCCAACGCACCGGATTCTGGTGCGGCGCAACGCGATCCGCATCCTGGCCTGGCTCTCTGTCTCCGCGATCTTCTGGATTCTCGGTGGTCTGGCGCATGACGAGGCGCGGCTGTGGTTCTGGATCGTCGCCCTGGCGATCGAATACGTCTCGCCCGCGGCCCGCTTCTGGGTCCCGAAGCTGGGCTTCTCATCGATCGAGGCCTGGGCCGTCGAGGGCGGCCACATGGCCGAGCGCTGCTCCCTCTTCGTCATCATCGCGCTCGGCGAGGCCGTCATCGTCAACGGCGCGACCTTTGCCGAGCTGACCTGGACCGCCGATAATCTCCTCGCCTTTGTCTCGGCGCTGGTCGGCAGCATCGCGATGTGGTGGATCTATTTCCACAAGGGTGCCGAGGCCGGCTCCGAGTGGATCTCGAAGTCGACCGAATCCGGCCGCCTGGCGCGGCTCGCCTACACTTATCTGCACATGCCTATCGTCGCCGGCATCATCCTGACCGCGGTGTCGGACGAGCTGGTGCTGAAGCATCCGACCGGCCACTCCGACATCAGAACCATCCTGAGCACGATCGGCGGGCCGCTGGTGTTCCTGGTCGGCACCATCCTGTTCAAGCATGCGATCCGCGGCTTCCTCCAGCTCTCGCACGGGGTCGGCATAATCGCGCTGCTCGGCCTCGCCTGGTTTGGCGGCGAGCTCTCGCCGCTCTGGCTGTCGGTCGCGACGACGGTGATTCTGATCGTGGTGGCGGTGTGGGAGTCGATGTCGCTGGGCTCGAAGCCCGAGGAGGCCGAGGCGCATTGAACCGCGGCCGGCGGCGGAGCGTCTAACGGCGGATTGCCCTCTGTCGAAGCGACCGCTGTGCCATCCAGTTTCAACGCCTCACGTCCTGCCATTGCCGCAGCCATCTGCGCCTGCCTTGCCGCGCTGCTGCTTCTCGTCGGCCTGCCGTCCGCGCAGGCGGCCGAAGCGAGCCCGGCGAACATGCTCAAGGGCATCTACCGCGAAGCGGTCAAAGGCACGACCTCGGGCTGGCTCGAGCCAGAGCGGCGGAGCACGTATCTATCGAGATCGCTGCTGGAGCTTTGGGCCAAGTCCGACGCCAAGAAGACGCCGCAGGACGGCGCCGAGCCGTTCGACTTTGACCTCACCACCGACACCAATGCGCTGGAGCTTGCGGGATTTGAGATCAAGGTCGAGCGTGAGAGGCCCAATGCCGCGGTTCTCGCTGTGAAGCTCAACTATCGGAAGCCCTATTACCGGCCGGGCCCGCCGGCCGTCGTGACCTACGACTTCATCCGAGAGGATGGGCGCTGGCGGATCGACAATTTCCGCACCAGGACCTGGTCCGTGCGTGACATGCTGTCAGATTGGCTGAAGGCATCGTGAGCCGGCCGGCCGCCTTGTTGTTGGCATCCTGCCTGGCGCTCGTTGCGCCATTTGTCAGCGCCAAGAGCCTGATCCCCATCGACGAGCTCCGGCAAAACTTCACCGTCGGCGGCGAGCCGGTGCCGGCTGGGATCTTTCGCGATATGGGCGACGGCGATCTCGCCGATTCCAGCAGCATCGTCGTCACCATCGACGTCAAGGCCGCGACCGGAAGCAACCGCTATGCCGATCCGATCAAGCGCAATGGTGCATGGGTCGCGCAGACACGACAGAGCCCGGGCGACAAGGCTCTCACTGAGGAAGAAGCCTATCGCTTCATCGGTATGACCGCGAGCAAGCTGCTTGTCGCCGTCACCAGCTACAGCGGCGGCGGGTCGGGCGTGTTCTATTCCCTGCAAATCCTCGCGGCCGAAGCCGGACGCGGCTTCGACAGCGAGGGCAAGCGTTACGAACGGTTGAATGTCACGACGCTGCGCAGCGTCGCGCTCGGCGATCGCTGGAACGGCGACGTCAGGATCGAGGGCAATACCGTCGTGGTGACGACGACCGGCGGCATTCCCGGAGGTCAGGGTCGAAAGCCATCGACCATGACCATCAGGGCGGAGCGGCCGTAGTCCTTCTATTCCGCAACCTCCAGTGCGTGCACCGAAAACATCTTGGCCGCATCCGTCCAGGTTTCGCGCACCCGCCAGCCGGCGCCGAGCGCGAGGCCTGCGAAGCGTTCGAGGCTGTATTTGTAGCTGTTCTCGGTATGGATGGTTTCGCCGGGCCGGAACGCGAAGCTCGTGCCGAGCATGCGCACGGTCTGGCTCTTCCTGCTGATCAAATGCATCTCGATGCGATGGCGCTCGCGATTGTAGATGGCGCGATGGGTAAAGGCGGAGAGGTCGAAATTGCCGCCGAGCTCGCGGTTGATGCGCACGAGGACATTGAGATTGAAGCGTGCAGTGACACCGGCGGCGTCATTGTAGGCGTCGTAAAGCACGCGCTCGTCCTTTTCGAGGTCGACGCCGATGATCATCTGCGCGCCCCGGCCCAAAATCTCGCGCGCGCTCTTCAGGAAGGCCTGCGCTTCATGCGGCTCGAAATTGCCGATCGTCGAGCCCGGGAAGAAGCCGACCTTGGGCATGTCGGTAACGGGCGCGGGCAGGGTGAACGGCGTGGTGAAATCGGCGGTCACCGGATGGATGTCGAGTGCGGGAAAATCCCGCCGCAGGCCGTTCGCCTGCGAATGCAGGAAGTCGCCGGAGATATCGACCGGCACATAGGCTGCGAACCTGCAGTGCTTCAGGAGCAGGCGGACTTTTGTGGTCGCGCCGGCACCGAACTCGACCAGTGCGGCGTGCTCGGGGATGATCGCGGCGATCTCGTCGCTGCGCTCGCGCAGGATCGAGAGCTCGGTGCGCGTCGGATAATATTCCGGCAGCCGCGTGATCGCCTCGAACAGCTCCGATCCGGTCGCATCGTAGAAATATTTCGGCGACAGCCGCTTCGGATGCTGCGAGAGGTCCTCGATGGCTTCGCGGGCGAAGGCGGTCGTCTGTTCGTCAGGAAGATGGGCTTCAGCCAAAGCGCTGGCATGCACATTCATGATACTCTCCTGAACGCGCTTTCCGGCGCGCGGTTGTCGTCGGATGAGAACTAGTCGTAATCGGCGAGGCGCAATCCCGTGAATTGCCAGCGGTGGTGCGGATAGAAGAAGTTGCGATAGGTGATACGGCTGTGCCCGCTGGGAGTTGCAAGCGAGGAGCCGCGCAGCACCAACTGGTTGACCATGAATTTGCCGTTGTATTCGCCGAGCGCGCCGTCGATGGCGTGATAGCCGGGGTAGGGGGAGTAAGAGCTGCGGGTCCACTGCCAGACGATGCCGAAGGCATCGTTGAGCTTTTCGGCGCGGGCCGCCACTTCCCACTCCATTTCGGTCGGCAAATGTTTTCCGGCCCAGCGCGCGAACGCGTCGGCTTCGTAGTAGCTGACGTGACTGACCGGCGCGTTCGGATCGACCGGCTTGAGGCCAGCGAGCGTCATCACGTGCCATTGGCCGTCGATCTCGCGCCAGTGACCGGGGGCCTGCCAGCCCTCGTTGCTCACGGTGGCAAAGCCGTCCATCAGCCAGAGCGTCGCCGTTCGATAGCCGCCGTCCTTCATGAAGGCGAGCCATTCGGCGTTGGTCACGAGGTTGCGCGCGATCCGGACGGGGCCGACGAGGGCGCGGTGCGCCGGCTTCTCGTTGTCGAAGTGAAAGCTGTCGCCGGCGTGTCCAATGGTGTGGATGCCCTCGTTGAGCGTCAGCCAGTCCTCGCCACTGCGCGTTGCGGCTGGAAAGCGCCAGGAGGGATCGTAGGCGGGCAGCACGGGGTTCTGCGCAAAGGCGTGCAGAATGTCCGTGAACATCAATTCCTGATGCTGCTGCTCGTGATTGAGGCCGACCTCGACCAGCGGGCCGATCTCGCGCAGTTTTGCCGCACTGGCCTCGCGGAAGAATTTTATGACGGCAGCGTCGACATGCCTGCGATAGGCGCTGACCTCATCGGCGCTCGGCCGCGTGATGTCGCCGCGGCGATGCCGGGCATGACGAGGGCCGGCGCTGACATAGTAGGAATTGAACAGGAAGGCGAAGTCCGCATGAAAGGGGCGGTAGCCCGGACAATGTTCGCCCAGCAAGAACTGCTCGAAAAACCAGGTGGTGTGGGCGCGATGCCATTTCGCCGGGCTCGCGTCCGGCATGGACTGGATTTGCTGGTCCTCGGCGCTGAGCGGCGCGGCGCGGCGCTCGGTCTCGTTGCGGACGGCGGTGAAGGCATCGACCAGCGCCGCGGCGAGGCCGTCAGAATCGGACAAGGGTGACGAAAGGGCTGGGCTGGCCGTCGCGGGGGCTTGTTTCGTCACGGTTTTCTCCAGGTGAACAAGAGAACGTTGCTGGCGTGTCTCGGTTCCTAAGACCGGGTTCGTCCTAAATAGGGCGCCCGTTACGGGATAAAAGTCCTCCCTGGCTATGATATTAGAGCCATCAGGCTATGGACCCGGAAGTCCCGCGGGCCCCAGCCGGCCGCATGGCAGGCCCCCGTCGCCGCCATTTTACTTTGGATGCACAATAGTTTGGGCTACATATATGATTGAGTACCGGGTTAGATGGGCCAAGCCGGCCCGAGGCATTTGAAGGGCTCCGCAGAGGATACGGATATGAGCATCGAGCAATTCATCGACAGCGAAGTGAAGTCGAACGACGTGGTTCTGTTCATGAAGGGCACGCCGCAATTTCCGCAGTGCGGCTTTTCCGGCCAGGTCGTGCAGATTCTCGACCACCTCGGGGTCGGCTATAAGGGCCTGAACGTGCTGGAATCCGCCGAGCTGCGCAACGGCATCAAGACCTATTCGAACTGGCCGACCATTCCCCAGCTCTACGTCAAGGGCGAGTTCGTCGGCGGCTGCGACATCGTCCGCGAGATGTTCCAGGCCGGTGAATTGCAGCAGCTCTTCTCCGACAAGGGCGTGGCCATCAACGCCGCGGCCTGACGCCTTGTCGATGCTGACGCGCCGGATCCGTGGCGCGCAGCTCGAGATCATCGTTGCCGACATCACGACACTCGGCGTTGACGCCATCGTCAACGCCGCAAACACGTCGCTCCTCGGCGGGGGCGGCGTGGATGGGGCTATCCACCGGGCCGCGGGTCCGGACCTCTTCGCCGAATGCCGGATGCTCCACGGCTGCAAGACGGGCGACGCCAGGATCACCGGGGGTTACCGGCTCAAGGCCGCGCATGTGATTCACACGGTTGGTCCCGTGTGGAACGGCGGCACGCTTGGCGAGGACGACCTGCTCGCCTCCTGCTATCGCCGCTCCATGGAGCTCTGCCACAAGCACGGCCTTGCCTCCGTGGCATTCCCGGCAATTTCGACCGGCATCTACCGCTTTCCGCCGGACCGCGCCGCAGCGATCGCCGTTGCGACGACGATCGACGCCTTGGCTTCGACGCCCTCGATCACTCAGGTCATCTTCTGTTGCTTCTCCGAGCCGAGCGCCGTTTTGCATCGCCAGGCGCTGGCGACTTACGCGCCCGGCGACTGACCATGACGCTCAGCTGGCGTTTCGTCGTTTGGCTGGTTGCGTGCGCGGCGCTCTTGCCATTCGCGACGGCCGTGCAGGCCGACGGCACGCTCGGCCGCCAGTTCGAGCCGCAAAAACTCCAACGCGTCACCGACTATCTGCGCAACGAGGTTGCAACCGGCAAGATCCCCGGTGCGATCCTGTTGATCCAGCAGCACGGCAAATCAGTTATTTACGAGAGGTTCGGCCTGCGCAACGTGAAGACGCAGCAGCCGATGACGGGCGACACCATCTTCCGCCTCTATTCGATGTCGAAGCCGATCACGTCGGTGGCCGCGATGCTGCTGGTGGACGATGGTAGGCTGGCACTCGACGACCCCATCGCAAAATACATACCGGCCTTCGCCAATGTGAAGGTCGGCGTCGAGCAGCCGGACGGCAAGCTGACGCTCGCGCCGCTGGCGCGGCCAATCACGGTCCGCGACCTGCTCCGTCACACCTCGGGTATCACCTACGGGTTCTACGGCGACAGTCTGGTGCGCAAGCTCTATGCGCTCGCTGGTCTGTTCGACGGCGATCCTGATAACGCGCAATTCGTCGACCGGCTGGCGCGGCTGCCGCTCGCCGAGCAGCCGGCAACATTGTGGGACTATGGCCATTCGACCGACGTGCTGGGGCGGGTGATCGAGGTCGCTTCGGGTCAGTCGCTCTATCAGTTCGAGAAGGAACGGCTGCTCGATCCCCTTGATATGCGCGACACCGCGTTCTTCGTCGCTGATGAGACCAAGCGGCCGTTGATTGCCGAAGCCCTGCCCGATGACTGGTTCGACCGCCCCGTTGCCGGCATCAAAGAGGCGACCGCGCCGCGGCGCTGGGAATCCGGCGGCGCCGGCATGGTCGGCACGATCAGGGACTATGCGCGCTTTGCGCAGATGCTGCTGAACGGCGGCGAGCTCGACGGCCGCCGCTACCTCAAGCGCGAGACGGTGGCGCTGATGGCGTCCGACCAGATCGGCGAGGGCAGCGGGATAAAGCGTGATCCTGAGTTCTATTTCCCGTCATCTGACAGTGGCTTCGGCCTCGGCTTTGCTGTCCGCACCGCGGCCAGGCCGCCGCTGCCGGCGGGCGAATATCGCTGGGACGGCGTCGGCGGCACGTTCTTCTTCATCGATCCGGCCGACGACATGTTCGTCATCTGCATGATGCAGTCGCCATCGCAGCGCGGCCGCATCCAGACCGAGCTGAAGCAACTGGTCTACGAGGCGATGGAGCGGTAGAGCGTTTTCAAGCGAAGTGGGCATCGGTTCAAGTCAAGAAAACGCGTCAAAACAGACTAGGGTGCGTACTCATAAAGTCGGTTGCCACCTGATTGTCTGCTTCTCCCCCAACAGCGGCGCGGGAGCGGACATCGCGGCACTTCGCCTTCGGGCCGATTTTGTTGCAGAACTGTCTTGAGGAGCCGAGCGAACCGTGATTCCGTCGAGGTGAAGCGGCCATCGACGGAGA
>NZ_JAFCJM010000055.1 GCF_018130955.1 Bradyrhizobium liaoningense | reverse complement strand
ACCCGGGAGTCGTCTTCAGAATCCGTCTTGCCTTACAATGCAATAGCTAGCGAAAACCCATATGCGATTCCCCTGCCGCTTGCGGGGAGAGGGAGAAGTCCTCGGTCAGAAGATCTTCGAGAACAGCACGTAGAGGCTGGCCGATAGCATGATCGCGCAGGGCAGCGTCAACACCCAGGCCATCAGCAGGTTTCGGATCGTCGACCATTGCAGGCCCGAGCCGTTGGCCGCCATGGTGCCGGCGACACCCGACGACAGCACATGCGTGGTCGAGACCGGCAGGCCGAACACGTCGGCGGCGCCGATTGTGGCGGCGGCGACGAGCTCGGCGGAGGCGCCTTGCGCGTAGGTGAGATGGCTCTTGCCGATCTTCTCGCCGACGGTGATGACGATGCGCTTCCAGCCGATCATGGTGCCCAGGCCGAGCGCGATCGCGACCGCAATCTTCACCCAGGTCGGGATGAATTTTGTGGCGCTGTCGAGCGAGCCCTTATAGGCGTTCAGGGTCGCGACCTCTTCCTTGCTCAGGTCGTTCTCCTTGTCCTTCATCAGGAAGCGGATCGCTTCCGACGTCAGGTACATGTCGTTGCGGGTGTTGCCGACGGCTTCGGCCGGCACCTTGTTGAGCGCGCCGTACTTCGCGACCTGCTCGCCGACGTCCTTCACCAGCACCGCGAGCGAGGGATAGGTGCCCTCGTTGATGTGGCGCAGCGCGATGTACTGCGTCACTGCGGGACGGGGATCGCCGATGATGCTGTGGCCGGCGCCCTTCGCCGCGATCACCCTGGAGGCGGCCTCGGACGTCTTCTGGAACTGCGCGACCTGGGATTCCGGCAGTGCGCGGTTGAGCGCGTAAGCCGTCGGCACGGTGCCGATCAGGATCAGCATGATCAGGCCCATGCCCTTCTGGCCGTCGTTCGACCCATGCGCGAAGCTGACGCCGGTGCAGGTCGCAATCAGCAGGCCGCGGATCCAGAGCGGCGGCGCCTTGTTGCCTTCGGGCGCGGCGTAGAGTGACGGGTTGCGCACGATGAACTTGAGCAGCAGCAGCAGCACGGCGGCGCAGATGAAGCCGAACAGCGGCGACAGCAGCAGCGCGTAGCCGATCTCGGTCGCCTTGGTCCAGTCCACGCCCGAGGTGCCGTCGCGGCCGCGCATGACCGCGTTGGCGATACCGACGCCGATGATCGAGCCGATCAGCGTGTGGGAGGAGGAGGCGGGCAGGCCGAAGAACCAGGTGCCGAGATTCCACACGATGGCGGCGATCAGCAGCGCGAACACCATGGCAAAGCCGGCGCTGGAGCCGACCTGGAGGATCAGCTCGACCGGCAGCAGCGAGACGATGCCGAAGGCGACCGCGCCGGAGGACAGGAGCACGCCGAGGAAATTGAAGAAGCCCGACCACATCACGGCAACTTCGGCCGGCAGCGAATGGGTGTAGATCACGGTCGCGACCGCGTTGGCGGTGTCGTGGAAGCCGTTGACGAATTCGAAGCCGAGCGCAATCAGCAGCGCGACGAGCAGGAGGATGTAGGGAAGGTAGGTCGTCACCCGCACACCTGTCGCGTCGACGTCGGCATAGATGCTGTAGGCGACGAACAGCAGCCCGGCGGCGAGGATGCCCATGAACAGGATGAGCGTGAGCGGGTTGAAACCCTTGTCGAGATTGGGTCGCGAGGCCGGCTGTACCGGTGCCGGATCCACCATGCCTGGATTCAATGCTATGTCGGTCATGTCAAACGCCCCTTACTTTTCTGATGGGCGCTATTTTCACCGACGGATTTGAAGGTGGGATGACAGGGGGCGCCCGAGGGGCGGTTTCCCCCTGCCCTCAGGCGGCGCGCGGGGTTTTCGCCTGCAAGCCGGCGGCGATTTTGAGGTCATCGACGAAGCGCCGATATTCCAGCTTTTTCGCCTCCTCGTCCGGCAGCCGCAGCAGATAGGACGGGTGCACGGTGACCAGCGCCTTGCGGCCGTCGGGAAGATCGATCAGCCGGCCGCGCGATTTGCCGATCGGGGTGATCTTGCCGAACACGCTTTGTGCCGCGGTCGCGCCCATCGCGACGACGAGCGCAGGATCGATTGCCGAAACTTCCCGCTCATACCATGGACGACAGGCCCTGATCTCCAGCGTATTCGGCTTCTGGTGCAGGCGGATCTTTCCGCGCGGCACGAACTTGAAGTGCTTGACCGCATTGGTGACGTAGACCTTCTTGCGATCGACGCCGGCCTCTTCCAGCGCGCGGTCGAGCATCTGGCCGGCCGGTCCGACGAAGGGATGGCCGGCAAGGTCCTCCTTGTCACCCGGCTGCTCACCGACCAGCATGATGGTGGCGTTTCGCGGGCCTTCGCCGAACACCGTCTGGGTGGCGTCCTTCCAGAGCGGGCAGGCGCGGCAGTGGGCAGCTTCCTCGCGGAGTGCTTCCAGATCGTCAGCGGCGGGCTTGCGTGCCATGGATATCTCCGCGCGTGGGTTCATCCTTCCGCCGGTCCAGCGTTCGGCGTCAGAGAGCAACGGTTCAAGTATCGAAGCTTCGGGCAAGTTCCTCCGTCGTTTCCTGGGCTCGTCTTGCAGCGTTAGCGGCCGGTCCGGCTGGAAGTGACGGCGCCAGGTCTCTTCCAATTTGTTCGGGGCCGGCATCTCGACCTGGTTGATGCCTGGCGTGAAGGAGACCGCGTGACCGTCCCAATGGGCGCAGACATCGGGCGTGAGGATCGACCAGGGCATGTCGGCAAAACGCCGCGTGAAAAATGGCGCGGTGAATTCGACGATGTGATGCTCCGGCGCGAACCAGGCGGCGTAATGCGCCTTCTGCTCGCGTCCGATCTCGCGGAAGCGGACGACGTCGCGCATCCGCTGCGCATCGCGCCGCACGGCATTGACCATCGCGTTGACCTGCGCGACGTCGGGATCGGTCATCGTTGCGAGCAGATCGTGGTCGGCCTTCAATCGCCACAGCAGGCGATAGAGCAGCGCGAAGCGGTCTTCGTCGCGATGCAGGATCGCGACCCGCGCGAGCTCGATGAAATGGACCGGCACGCTGAACGTGCTTTCCGTCTCGATCGGTGGAAGGTGTGATGCTTCGGACAGGCCTGATGGCACCTGGTTTTGACCTTGCACCGTCCACGTCACGTCCGCCGGATCGACGCGATGAAGCGCAAGTGCGCGTGCGGCTGTGCGCCAGCCATCGAAATCCGTCTCGCTGGTCAGGATGATGAGCTGCATGGCGTTTGAATCCCTTTGATTCCGCTCATGAATCCGCAGAGGCGCCAATTCGATTGACTCTTATGGGCCTGTTAGCTTTATATTAGAACATATCATGAACAAATGAGCCAGCCGGTGGTTCTGCTTTTTGAGCCCCGGCGAACCATCCCTGAAGGAGCGGCGAGCATGAGCGCACGCGGGAGCGCGCTTGCGGCTTTGCGCGGCCAGATCGAGCGCATCGAGACGTCGGATGCCGCGCATCATCACGATCGCGTGGCGCTCGGCCACAGCGGGGCTGATAGCGCGCTGAAGGGCGGGATCGCCCGCGCGGCGATCCACGAGGTGTTTTGCGAGGGACGCTACGGCACCGCCGCGACGGGGTTTGTGACGGGACTTGCCGGGCGCGTGTCGGCACGCCGGCCGCTGTTGTGGGTACGGCAGGATTTTTCGGAACGGGAAGCGGGCGCGCTGTCGATGAGCGGGCTCGCCGAGCTCGGCCTCGATCCGCGCCGTCTGGTGATGGTGCGTGCTGCCGATGCGGAGGCAGCCCTGCGCACCACGGCCGACGCGCTCGCCTGCGACGCGCTCGGCGCCGTCGTGCTCGAGTTCTGGGGCGAGACGAGGCAGTTCGATCTCGTGGCGAGCCGCAAGCTGACGCTCGCCGCACAGGCTTCAGGAGCAACCGGGCTGCTGCTGCGGATGGCGGCAAACCCGTCGCCGTCGACTGCCGAGACACGATGGCTGCTGCGCGCGGCACATTCGCCGCCGGGGGCGCTGTGGAGTGCCTGGGGCGCGCCCAGCTTCGATGCCGAGCTCGTCCGCAATCGTCATGGCCCGGTCGGGCGGTGGATCATGGAATGGAAATGTGATGAGTGCCAGTTCAGTGAACCGTCGGCGTATCCTCAGCCTGTGGCTGCCGCGCCTGCCCATCGACCGCATCAAGCGGGTTTTGTCGGCGAGCAGCGAAAGGCAGGATAACGCAAGCAACGAGCCGAGCATTGTCGTCGCAAAAGAAAACAATGCGCTGGTGATCCATGGGCTCGACGAGGCGGCCTCGCGCCTTGGCCTGCATATCGGCCTGCCGCTGGCGAACGCCCGCGCCATGTGGCCCGACATCAGAGTGTTCGATGCCGATGTCGTGGCGGATGCCAGGACGCTCGACGATATCGCCGACTGGTGCGACCGCTTCACCCCGCTGGTGGCGCTCGATCCGCCGCACGGGCTGTTCTTGGACATCACCGGCTGCGCGCATCTGTTCGGCGGTGAAGCCGCGCTGTTGCAGGTGCTCGTCCGTGCGCTGGCGCGGCAGGGTTTTGCCGTCAGCGCGGCGATTGCCGGCACCTCGGTGTGCGCGCGCACGCTGACGCGCCATGCCTCCGGCACCATCGTCGCCGACGGCGCGGAGGCGGAGGCGATCGGTGCGCTGCCCGTCTCCATGCTCGACGCGGACGAGGCGATCACGACGGGCCTGCGTCGCGCCGGGCTAAAAACCATCGGCGATGTTGCTTCGCGCGAACCCCATGAGATCACCGCGCGTTTCGGCGCGCGCTTCTCCACGCTGCTCAGGCATGCGCTGGGGCAGGGCGATGCGCCGATCAATCCGCGAAAACCGCTGCCCGACTACATCGTCGAGAAGCGCTTTGCCGAGCCGATCGCGACCGACACCATGATCGCGATGACGCTGTCGCGGCTGGCCGACACGCTTGTTACCTCCATGGAGAAGCAGGGCAAGGGCGCGCGGCGGCTGGAGGCCTCGTTCTTCCGCACCGACGGCGCTGTGCGGTCGATCATGGTCGAGACCGGGCGGCCCGTGACGAAAAGCGCGATCATCGACCGCCTGTTCCGCGAGCGCCTCGATGCGCTCGCCGATCCCCTCGATCCCGGCTTCGGTTTCGACATGGTCCGCCTGTCGGCGAGCCGCACAGAGATCGTGGTGCAGGAGCAGCGCGATCTCGATTCCCATGTCCATGACAATGACGAGTTGGCCGCGCTGATCGACCGCATCGCCGCGCGCATCGGCGGAAAACGCGTCGTCATGCACCTGCCGCAGGACACGCACATTCCGGAGCGCGCGGTGCTGGCCGTATCGGCGCAGCATCATCTCGCCGCCGCCACGCAAGTCGAATGGCCCGCGCGCACCGAGAGCGAGCCGCCGCTACGCCCTTTGCGGCTGTTCGAACGGCCCGAGCCGATCAAGGTGCCGTTCGCAACCGTGCCTGATGGTCCGCCGCACCAGTTCACCTGGCGCCGCGCACTGCATGCCGTGGTGCGGGTGGAAGGGCCCGAACGCATCGCCATGGAATGGTGGCGGCAGGACGGCAAGGCGCTGACACGGGACTATTTCCGCGTCGAGGATGCCGAAGGCCTGCGGTTCTGGATTTTTCGCGACGGTCTTTACGAGGGTGAAGTGTTCGACGACGAAGGCAAGCCGATGTCTCCCGGTTGGTATGTACATGGGCTGTTCGCATGAGTGCGCACGCTTATGCCGAGATCGGCGTCACCACAAACTTCTCGTTCCTGCGCGGCGGCTCGGATCCGCGCGCCTATGTGCATCAGGCCAGTCTTCTGGGGCTGCCCGCGATCGGCATTGCCGATCACAACACGCTCGCCGGAATCGTGCGCGCCTACAAGGAGCTCGACAACACGGAGCTTCCTTACAAGCCAAAGCTCCTGATCGGCGCGCGCATCGTCTTCATCGACGGCACGCCCGATATCCTAGTTTATCCCCGCGATCGCGCGGCCTATGGTCGGTTGTGCCAGCTTCTCACGAAAGGCAAGCGCGGCGACGACATCGAACGGATCGAAAAGGGCGAGTGTCATCTCGCCTTCGACGATCTCCTGGAATTTGCCGAGGGACAGCTTCTGGTCCTGACGCTGCCGCATCGCTTTGATGCTGCGAAGGCGCTGGATGTTCTCGCCAGGTTGAAGGAGAGCAGGGCCAAGGGCGTGTGGCTGGCGGCGAGCCTGCTCTATCGCGGTGACGACAAGCGACGTCTGGCGCGGCTCCATGCGCTCGCGACCAAGGCCGGCGTGCCGCTGCTCGCGACCAACGAGGTACTCTACCACGATCCGGCACGCCGCCCGTTGCAGGACGTGCTGACCTGCATCCGGGAAAAGACCACGATCGAGGCGGTCGGTCGAAAGCTGGAAGCCAATGCCGAGCGATTCCTCAAGCCCCCGCAGGAAATGGCGCGGCTGTTTCGCGACCTGCCCGAGGCGATCGCGGAGACCATGCGCTTTGCCGATAAGATCGTCTTCTCGCTCGACCAGCTCAAATACCAGTATCCGGACGAGCCGGTGCCGCCGGGCAAGACCGCGCAAGGTCATCTGGAAGATCTGACCTGGGCGGGTGTGCAGAAATATTTTGGCGGAGAGATATCGGACACGCTGCGCGCCACGCTGAAGAAAGAGCTCGCGCTGATATCAGAGCTGAAATACGCGCATTACTTCCTCACCGTGCACGACATCGTGCACTATGCGCGCAGCCAGAACATCCTGTGCCAGGGCCGCGGCTCGGCGGCGAATTCCGCCGTCTGCTACGTGCTCGGCATCACATCGGTCGATCCGACCAAGGTCGATCTGCTGTTCGAGCGCTTCATCTCCAAGGAGCGGCTGGAGCCGCCCGACATCGACGTCGATTTCGAGCATTCGCGGCGCGAGGAGGTGATGCAATATGTCTATCGCCGCTACGGCCGCCATCGCGCCGCGATCATTGCCACCATCATCCATTATCGCCCGCGCAGTGCCATCCGCGACGTCGGCAAGGCGTTGGGCTTGACGGAAGACGTCACCGCCGCGCTCGCCGACACCGTCTGGGGAAGCTGGGGCAAGGGCCTCAACGACATGCAGGTCAGGCAGGCCGGGCTCGATCCCAAAAATCCCATGATCAGCCTTGCGGTCGAGCTTGCGGCCGAGCTGATCGAATTCCCGCGCCATCTTTCGCAGCATGTCGGCGGCTATGTGCTGACGCAGGATCGGCTCGACACCTATGTGCCGATCGGCAATGCCGCGATGGAGGACCGCACCTTCATCGAATGGGACAAGGACGACGTCGACGCGCTCAACATGATGAAGGTCGACGTGCTGGCGCTGGGCATGCTGACCTGCATCCGCAAATGCTTTGACCTGATCGACGAGCACAAGGGCGAGCGCTGGGTGCTGGCGAGCGTCCCGCAGGACGACCCAAAAGTCTACGACATGCTGTGCCGCGGGGAATCGCTCGGCGTGTTCCAGGTCGAGAGCCGTGCGCAGATGAACATGCTGCCGCGCCTGAAGCCGCGGACCTTTTACGATCTCGTCATCGAGGTCGCGATCGTGCGTCCCGGGCCGATCCAGGGCGATATGGTGCATCCGTATCTGCGGCGGCGGAACGGGGTCGAGAAGGAGAATTATCCGGCGCCGTCGCCCGAGCACGGCGCGCCGGACGAGCTCTACAAGGTCCTCCACAAGACCCTCGGCGTGCCCCTGTTCCAGGAGCAGGCGATGCGCATCGCGATCGAAGCCGCACACTTTACGCCGGAAGAAGCCAATGGCCTGCGCCGCTCGATGGCGACGTTCCGCAATGTCGGCACCATCGGCAAGTTTGAAGACAAGATGATCGGCAACATGATCGCACGCGGCTATGCGCCGGAATTCGCAAAGAACTGTTTTGAGCAGATCAAGGGTTTTGGTTCCTACGGCTTTCCTGAGAGCCATGCCGCGAGCTTTGCCCAGCTCGTCTATATCTCGTCCTGGCTGAAGCATTATCACCCCGATGCGTTCTGCTGCGGCTTGCTCAATTCGCAGCCGATGGGCTTTTACGCCCCGGCGCAGATCGTCGGCGACGCCCGCAAGAACGGCGTCGAGGTGCGCGAGATCGACGTCTCCCACAGCTTTGCGCAGAACACGCTGGAGAACACGGACGGCAAATATTGCGCGGTGCGGCTAGGTTTCCGCCAGATCGATGGGTTTCACTGGCTGGACGAGGATGAGGAGCGGCTGAAGAGGTATCAGGCGCTGCGCAAGCGAAGCGTGGATGGACATGAGTCAGGGACGCACGAACGGTTGGGCTCTCTCCCCCCTTGCGGGGGAGAGTTGGAGAGAGGGGTAAGCCACGACCACCGCCCGGGCGGCTCACCCCTCTCCCTAACCCTCCCCCGCAAGGGGGGAGGGAACCCATCCACCTCCCGTACGGCCTTGGACCAGATGCGCGTTGAAGAAGCTGAGCTCGACTGGGCCGACCGCATCGTCGCCGCCCGCAACCGCCGTCCCTTCACCTCGCTGGAGGAGTTCGCCCGCGACACCGGCCTGCCCAAGCGCGCGCTGATCCTGCTTGCGGATGCCGATGCGTTCCGCTCGCTCGGGCTCGATCGCCGCGAGGCGCTGTGGCAGGTGCGGCGCCTGCCCGACGATGTGCCACTGCCGCTGTTCGAAGCCGCCACCGCCCGCGAGCAGCCGGACGAGCACGCACAGCCGCTGCCGGTGATGCCGCGGCCCGAGCAGGTGGTCGCCGACTACCAGACCATCCGCCTGTCGCTGAAGGGCCACCCGATGGAATTTTTGCGCGAGATGTTTTCGCGCGAGCGCGTAGTCCCCTGCACGGACGTGTCGCACAAAAACGACCGTCGTCGCGTCAGCTGCGCCGGCGTGGTGCTGGTGCGGCAGCGGCCGGGCAGCGCCAAGGGCGTCGTGTTCATGACGCTGGAGGACGAAACCGGAATCGCCAATGTCGTGGTGTGGCCGAAGGTGATGGAGCAGTACCGCAAGGAGGTGATGGGCGCGCGCCTGGTGCTGGTCGAAGGCTATATCCAGAGCAGCCCCGAAGAGGTGACGCATCTGGTGGCCCAGCGCATGATCGACCGCTCCCACGATCTCATCGGCCTCGCCAATGACGCGCTCACCCGCAAGCATCAGGTGCCATCAGGTCCCGCGCTGATCGAGCCGCTCAACGACGACCGCCGCGACCATGCGGATACGCCAGCCCAAAAAATCCGCCACCCCCGCAACGTCCGCATCCTGCCGCCGTCACGGGATTTTCATTGAGGCGGTCGGCAAAACGCAAATCTCTCACCGTCACCCCCGCGCAATGGCGAAGCCATTGTCGCTGGAGGTGCCGGAGCGTAGCGGAGGCCTCGAAGGGCGACGGCCCGGCTGGCTGCAGCGGGCCGTTCATCCTTCGAGGCTCGCGCACGGCGCTTTTGCGCCGCGCACTCGCACCTCAGGATGACGGGACTGACGATGATCGCGCCCCTAAAAATTCACCCGGTTCGAGATCGCACCGTCCACGACGAGATTCGACCCCGTCGTGAACGACGACACCGGGCTTGCCAGGAACACCGCGGCATTCGCAATCTCCTGCGGCGTCGCCATGCGGCCCAATGGATTGCGGCGCATCGCATCCTCGTAGCGTTTGGGCATGTTCTGCTCGACCATGTTCCAGACGCCGCCCTTGAAATAGACGGTGCCGGGCGACACCACGTTGACGCGGATCTTCTTGGACGCATATTGTCGCGCCAATCCCTTGGCCATGTGGATCAGCGCCGCCTTGATCGGGCCGTAGGAGCTGGCCGCATCGGCCTGCGCCGCTGATATCGACGAGATGATGACGAAGGCGGCATCGCCGGTCTTCTCGCCGCTCGTCTCGAGGAACGGGCGCGCGGCTTCGAACGCATGCACCGCGCCGAGCACGTCGAGCCGAAAGTTCTGCTCCCATGATGCGGGATCGCCGCCTTGCGCCATCGCGCCGGCATTGGAGAACAGCATGTCGACGCCGCCCAGTTCCCTGGCGACGCCGTCGATCCATGACTTCAGCACCGCGCCATCGGTGACGTCGACCGAGGCGCCGGTGGCGCGGATACCGCTCGCCTTCAACTCGGCAACCGTAGCCGCCACCTGATCCGCATTGCGCGCGCAGACCGCGACATTGGCGCCTTCACCCGCCAGCGTCGCCGCAATCGCCCGCCCGATGCCGCGCGTGCCGCCCAGGATGACTGCGTTTCGTCGCTTGAGACCGAGATCCATTTTGAATTCCTTTTCTTGTTGATGTTGCGAGTGTAGCCGCGAACCCGACAATGTCGAATTAGTTCTCGATGTCATACCCCGCGCAGGCGGGGTATCCAGTACGCTGCGGCTTGTCGGTTCAATCACAGGCGTCTCTGGAATACTGGATCATCCGCCTTCGCGGATGATGACAGCGTGCAAGATCACCAAAGCACGGCACACTCTCACTCCGGCGCCGCACCCACCGGCGGGCCGCCGGGTGGGCGGTGCAGGAAGGTGATGGTGAAGAAGGCGCCGAGCCACGAGCCGAGCGCGGCAAACGCCACGTAGATCCAGTTCTCGGTGTAGCTGATCACTGCATAGGATGACAGCACATACCAGATGCTGCTCCAGGTCGCCGCCGGCACGCGCTTTCGTGCCACCACGGCCGAGGTGAACATGACATAGACGGCGTCGGTCAGCGCGGTTGCGAGCAGCACGCCACCCGCGGTGAGGGGATCGATGGCAGCCATTGCCTTCCTTTCCATGCTATGGAACGCGGCAGGCTAGAGCATGATCCGGAAAAGTGTGAAGCGGTTTTCCGAAGAGATCATGCGCAAACAAAAAGCTAAAGCGCCATCGCGCTTTAGCGGGAGGAAAATGGCAATGCAAAGTGCCGCTGCGATCCTGGAGGCGATCTGGACGGCTGCAGGCGGCGAGCCGGCCGCGCTCGAGCACGTCACGCTGACCGGCGAGGAGCCGCAACTGCCGTCCTCGTTTCGTGTTGCCGTTGCCGCCCAGGTCAGCGTCGCGGCCGCAGGCCTGGCCGCGGCCGAAATCTGGAAGCTGCGCAGCGGTGAGACGCAGGACGTCGCCGTCGACATGCGTCATGCCGCGGCCGAGTGCCGCTCGGAGCGCTATCTGCGCGTCGACGACAAGCCGCCGCCCCCGGCATGGGATGCGATCGCCGGCGTTTACAAGACCGGCGACAACCGCTTCGTGCGCTGTCACACCAACTTCCCCCATCATCGCGACGCCGTCTGCAACGTGCTGAACTGCAAGCCCGAGCGCGAGCAGGTGCAGGCCGCCTTGATGCAGTGGAAGGGCGAGGATTTCGAGGCCGCGGCCTATGCAGCCGGCGGCGTCGTTGCCCTGATGCGTTCGCATGACGAATGGTCGGCGTTGCCGCAGGCGCAGGCGCTCGCAAAGCTGCCGCTGGTCTCGATCGAGAAGATCGGCGACGCTCCGCCAAAACCGTGGCCCAAAGGTGATCGTCCGCTCGCAGGCCTGCGCGTGCTCGATCTCTCGCGCGTGATCGCCGGGCCCGTCGCCGGCCGCACGCTTGCGGTCCACGGCGCGGACGTCCTGCTCGTGTCGGGTCCCGAGCTTCCGGCCATTCCCTGGTTCACGATCGACACCGGGCGCGGCAAGCTCACGACCTTCATCGAGCTCAAGCAGGGGGAGGGACGCAGGCAATTGCGCGAGCTGCTCGCAAGCGCCGACATTTTTTCGCAAGGCTATCGTCCACGTTCGCTCGCCGCCCTCGGCTTCGCGCCGGAGGATGCCGCAAGGATCAATCCCGGCATCGTCTACGTCACGCTCTCGGCCTATGGCCATGCCGGCCCCTGGGCGGAGCGGCGCGGTTTTGACTCGCTGGTGCAGACCGCGACCGGATTCAATCACGCGGAGGGACAAGCCGCCGGCATCGACGGGCCCAAGGAATTGCCGGCGCAGATGCTCGACCACGCCACCGGCTATCTGATGGCGTTCGGCGCCATGATGGCGAAGGCGCGCCAGGCTCGCGAGGGCGGCAGTTGGCATGTGCGTGTATCACTGGCGCAGACAGGCCGGTGGTTGTGGAGTCTGGGGCGTCTCGCTGACGGGTTGAACGCCGAAGAGCTGACGAGCGAGGCTGTACATCTCTCGTTCATCGAGCGCATGCCATCAGGCTTCGGGGCGTTGAGGGCGGTCACGCATTCAGCGATATTGTCGAAGACGCCAGCGCGATGGGCGCGTCCGGCGATGCCGCTCGGCAGTCACCCGCCGCAATGGCCCGTCCGTTAATCGCGCGTGCACTGCGGCATGTGTCAAAATTTTAACACAATGCGAGAAGGGGCTCGCGTTTTAAGGGTTGTTTGAACTATCAATTCAGCACTATTAGCGCGACCGATGAGGCAGTCATTTTGCCGCAATCATCGCAGACATGACCGGGGCCCATGGTAGCTGAAAATACCAAGCAATCGCAGGTATTTACGAAGCAACGGATGATTGCATCCGTAGTTCTACTGGCGCTTGCCGGTGGTGCTGCCTATGGCTTCCTCTTTGCCGGCAACGGCAAGGAGAAGAACCACTCCGAGATCTCCAGCCAGTCGCGCAGGAACGCCCAGAACTTCACGCCGACCGCGTCCGAATGGGCGACGCTGACCATCGAGCCCGTGAAGAAGAAGGCCTTCCGGGCCGAGTACGTCACCGAAGGCAAGGTCGCCGTCGACGAGGATCGCTCGACCCCGGTGTTCTCGCCCTATGCCGGCCGGGTGACCAAGCTGCTCGCCAAGCCCGGAGAGAGCCTGAAGCAGGGACAACCGCTGTTCACGATCGAGGCCGCCGACACCGTGCAGGCCCAGAACGATTTCATCGCGGCGATGAGCTCGCAGAACAAGGCGAAGTCGGCGCTCGAGCTCGCCGACATCCAGTTCAAGCGCGCCAAGGACCTCTACGAAGGCCGCGCTATCCCGCTCAAGGATTATCAGCAGGCCGAGACCACCCAGGTCCAGGCTCAGAACGACATGCGCTCGTCGATGACAGCGCTGGAGGCCGCGCGCAACAAGCTGCGCATCCTCGGCTTCACCGACGAGGCGATCAAAGCTTTTGGCGACAAGGGCGCCATCAATCCGGAGGTCACGATCTATTCGCCGATCGCAGGCACGGTCGTGCAGCGCAAGATCGGCCCCGGCCAGTACGTCAATTCCGGCGCCAGCGATCCCGTCTTCGTGATCGGCGATCTCTCCACCGTCTGGCTGACCGCCTTCGTACGCGAGAGCGATGCCGCCTCCGTCTGCGTGGGGCAGGACATCACCGTCAACGTGATGGCGCTGCCCGGCCGTCCGCTCACCGCCAAGATCAACTACGTCGCCGCCGCGATCGATCCCAGCACCCGCCGCCTTCTGGTCCGCGCCACCATCGACAACAAGGAAGGCCTGCTCAAGCCGGAAATGTTCGCCAATGTGACGATCTATTCCGCCGGCGATCGTGCGGCGCCCGCCGTGCCGAAGCAGGCCTTGATCTACGAAGGCGACCAGGTCCGCATCTGGGTCGCGCGCGAGGACAAGTCGGTCGAGCTGCGCCACATCAAGATCGGCCTCGTCAACGGCGACCTCGTCGAAGTCACAAGCAATCTGAAACCGGGCGAACAGATTGTAACCAAGGGCAGCCTGTTCATCGACCGCGCGGCCTCCGGCAGCTAAAGCATGATCCGGGAAGGCAAGTAGCGGTTTTCGACAAGATCATGCGCCGTCAGGACTGCCGCGCGCGCAAAGAAAAAACTGAGCTGAATGGACCGCCTCGTCGCCCTTGCCGTCAATCGCCGTTACCTCATGGTCGGCATGTTCGTCGCCGTGCTGATCGGCGGCCTGATCGCGTTCAACCAGCTCAACATCGAGGCCTATCCCGATCCGACGCCGCCGATGGTCGACGTGGTGACGCAAAGCCCGGGCCTCTCGGCCGAAGAGATCGAGCGCTACATCACCATCCCGATCGAGACACAGGTCGCGGGGTTGAAGAACCTCACGACCATCCGCACCATCTCGCTCTACGGCCTCTCCGACATCAAGCTGCAGTTCTCCTTCGCCTATACCTATGACGAGGCGCTGCAGCAGGTGCTGAACCGCCTGGCGCAGCTCGCACCGCTCCCCGGCAACGTGCAGCCGCAGATATCGCCGCTCAGTCCGATCGGCGAGATTTTCCGCTATCGCCTCGTCGGCCCGCCGAACTACAGCGTGCTTGATCTCAAGACGATCCAGGACTGGATCCTGCAGCGCCGCTTCCGCGCCGTGCCGGGCGTGATCGACGTTACCGGCTGGGGCGGCAAGACCAAGACCTACGAGCTCCAGGTCGACTTCAACAAGCTGATCGCCAACGGCCTGACGCTGCCGCAGATGCTGCAGGCGGTGAGTAACTCAAACGTCAATGTCGGCGGCAACACCATCAATATCGGCTCGCAATCGGCCGTGGTGCGCGGCGTCGGCCTGATCCGCTCGATCGATGATCTCGCCAACACCATGGTCGCGCAAACTGGCGGCAACCCGGTGCTGGTAAAGGACGTTGCGACCGTCACCGTGGGCGAGAAGCCACGGCTCGGCATCGCCGGCCTCGACGACGACGACGACATCGTGCAGGGCATCGTGCTGATGCGGCGCGGCGAGCAGAGCACGCCGACCATCAAGCGCGTCGAGCAGCTCGTCCACACCATCAACAACTCGTCCATCCTGCCGCCCGGCGTGCGCATCGAGCGCATCTACGACCGCAAGGACCTGATCGATCTGACCACCCACACCGTGCTGCACAACATGGTGGTCGGCATCGTCCTGATCGTGCTGCTGCAATGGTTATTCTTGGGGAATATGCGCAGCGCCTTGATCGTCGGCGCCACCATTCCGTTCGCGCTGTTCTTCGCTGTCATCATCCTGGTGCTGCGCGGGGAGTCGGCGAACCTGCTGTCGGTCGGCGCGATCGACTTCGGCCTGATCGTGGACGCCACCGTCATCATGGTGGAGGCGATCTTCCGACGCCTGACACAAACGACGCCGCTCACCGAATACGAGCACATCTCGCCCGAAACCATCATGGGCATGAAGAGCCATGCCATCCTGAGCGCGGCCGCCGACGTGTCGCGCTCGATCTTCTTTGCCGCCGCCATCATCATCGCGGCGTTCTTGCCGCTGTTCACGCTCTCGGGCGTGGAGGGCAACATTTTTGGCCCGATGGCACGCACCTACGCCTATGCGCTCGCGGGCGGTTTGCTCGCGACCTTCACGGTGACGCCGGCTCTCTCCGCGATCATCCTGCCTGCGCATGTCGAGGAGACCGAGACCAGGATCATGCTGTTCCTGCACCGGATCTACATGCCGGTGCTGAATTGGGCGGTCACCAACCGCAACATGGTTCTCGGCGGCGCAATCGGTCTCGTGTTGATGACGATCGCGATCGGCCGGATGCTCGGTCTCGAGTTCCTGCCCAAGCTGGAAGAAGGCAATCTCTGGATCCGCGCCACGCTGCCGCCGACGATCTCGCTCCAGGAGGGCAACACCTACGTCAACGAGATGCGCAAGGTGATCGCCGCGCGGCCCGAGGTCGAGTCCGTGGTGTCGCAGCACGGTCGTCCCGACGACGGCACCGACGCCGCCGGTTTCTTCAATGCCGAGTTCTTCGCGCCGCTGAAGCCCGCGAGCACCTGGCCGAACACCCGCAGCAAGGAAGAGCTGACCGCGCAACTCCTCAAGCAGCTCGACGATCGCTTCCCCGGCGTCGAGTTCAACTTCTCGCAATATCTCCAGGACAACGTCTCGGAAGCCGTCTCCGGCGTGAAGGGCGAGAACTCGATCAAGCTGTTCGGCAGCGATCTCCAGGCGCTCACCGACACCGCCGCCAAGATCAAGTCGGTGCTGTCGACCGTGCAGGGCGTCACCGACCTTGCGGTGTTCACCTCGCTCGGGCAGCCGACCATCCAGATCGACATCAACCGCGCCAAGGCCGCGCGCTACGGGCTTGCGCCCGGCGACATCAATGCCACCATCAAGGTCGCGATCGGCGGCGACAGCGCGGGCGACCTCTACGAGCCGGGTTCCGACCGCCATTTCCCGATCATCGTTCGTCTCGCGCCGGAATACCGCAAGAGCGCGGAGGCGATCCACAACCTGCGGATCGGCGCGCCGGGTCCCAACGGCACCATCACCCAGGTCCCGCTCAGCGAGGTCGCCACCATCAGCCTGGTGTCCGGCGCGGCCTATATCTATCGCGAGCAGCAGGAGCGCTATCTGCCGATCAAGTTCTCGGTGCGCGAGCGCGACCTCGGCAGCGCGATCCGCGAGGCGCAGGACAAGATCGCCGAGCAGGTGCAGTTGCCGCCCGGTTCGCACATGGAATGGGTCGGCGAGTTCGGCAATTTGCAGGACGCGATCCGCCGGCTGTCGATCGTGGTGCCGATCTCGCTGGGGCTGATCGGCATCCTGCTCTGGCTCAATTTCGGCTCGATGACCGACACGCTGCTCGCCATGAGCGTGATCCCGATGGCGATTTTTGGCGGCGTGCTCGGCCTCGTCATCACAGGCACGCCGTTCAGCGTCTCCGCGGCGATCGGCTTCATCGCGCTGTTCGGCATCGCCGTGATGGACGGCATCATCATCCTGTCGCAGTTCAACACGCTGATCGAGGAGGGGATGGACCGCATGAGCGCGGTGGTGCGCACCGGCGAGCTGCAGCTCCGGCCCGTGCTGATGACCTGCGTGGTCGCCGGTGTCGGCCTTCTGCCCGCCGCCCTGTCGGAGGGCATCGGCTCCCAGGTGCAGAAGCCGCTCGCGGTCGTGGTGGTCACCGGCATGATGCTGGCGCCGGTCGTGATCCTCGTGACCCTGCCGGTCCTGATCTCCTTCTTCTCACGCCGCGCCCGCTGATCGCTAAGATTGTACTTTTGTGGGCATATGCCCACAAAATCTGCCCACTCGGTTTGTGGTTGACGCTCCCCCGCGCTTGCCCCTTGATTTGATCGAGGGATCCACCGCAGGAGATCAACCATGCGGCTTGAGGAGCGTGAGGGCAGGGATGCCGAGGGGCGGGGCGCGACCTCGGACCAGATTCTCGGCGAGATCAGGGATTTTTGCCGCGCGACGCAGACGGCGGAATCGACCTTCGGCCGGCTCGTCGTCAACGACGGCAAGCTGGTCTCGCGGCTGCGCGACGGCGCCAGGATCACGACCGGCACGCTCGACAAGGTGCGGGCCTATCTCTCCGAACACGCGCCGTCCCAGCTGCACAATGCGGCTCCCGCGGCGCTGAAGGCGGCGAATGGCGCGGCACCTGCTGTCGAGCACGCACCGCCCGGCTTCCGCTTCTTCGACAACCGGCAAAAATATTTGCTGTTCGTCTCGACCTGCAGCGAGAAGACCGAGGTCGCCAACCGCATCTCGCTGGAGATCTCCAACCTCCAGCCGTCGCCGCCGGCGCTGCGGCTGTTCGATGCCGGCTCCGGCGACGGCACGGTGCTGTCGCGGGTGATGCGGGCGCTGCATGCGCGCTTTCCCGCGATGCCGCTGTACGTCGTCGCCAAGGAGATCTCCTACGAAGACGTCCGCATGATGCTGGAGAAGATGGCGGACCGCCTGTTCGAGCATCCCGCAACCGTGCTCGTGGTCACCAACCTCTATTACGGCGAAGCGCCCTGGCTGACGCCGCGCTCGGCGACTGCGGCGCAAGGCCTGCTCTGGAAGGATGTCGCGCTGTCCGGCAACACCGCGCATGGCTTTGCCGAGCAGATCGGCGAGCTCGAACCCTTCCTCGCCGAGAACTGGCGCGCCGGCATCAGTCATAAGACCGGCAATCCCGTCTACACGCGGCCGGTGATCTTGACGTTGCGGCGCGAGGATCATTCCTTCCTGCTCGATCCGATCATGCCGCGCCCGGGCCGCGTGATGGCCGACTACGACCTCGTCATCGCCTCGCAGCCCTATCGGGCGCGGGCCAGCGTCGAATTCAAGGCGTCAAAGGTCGTGACGCCGCTGGTCCGCGCCTTGCGGCCCGGCGGGCGGCTGATCGGCATCCACTCCCACGGCCACGATCCCGGCATGGAGATCATCGATCAGGTCTGGCCGGGCGATGATCCCTTCGGCACCGACCGCTATGCGATCCTGCGCCAGGTCAAGCACGAACTCGGCTCGGCGGCGCGACACTACAATTTCAACGCCTCGTCGGACGCGCGGGCGATTTTTCGCTACCGCATGCACACGCTGCCGGACGAGGTGTCCGGCCCGATCGGCACCTCGACCTTGTTCGCCGCCTGGAACGCCGCGATCTATGTCGCGCAGATCGAGGACGACCGGCTCTCCGAGGTCGTGCGCGACGGCCGCTATCTCGAGGCGACCGACCGGGTGGTCAGAAAGCACGGCGGTCTCTGGTTCAACGACGAGACCTATGTGATCTCGCGCCGTCGCGCGCCGGCCTGAGGTGGAGCCGGCCATGACAACGGCGCTCGAACAGGCAGTCTCAGGCGATCTCGCGGCGATGCTGGAATCGGCCTCGGTCGAAATCTCCTCCAGCGGCCAGCAACTCGCCGACCTCTGCGATCATTTCGCGCAAGGCATCGACGTCAGCATCACCTTCCTGCCCGGTGACAACTATCTGCACAATGTCGAGACCGCGGCGGCGCTGCGCCGCGCCTGTTTCAACCCCGTCCCGCACATCGCCGCGCGCGAGATTCATTCCCGGGCGGCGCTAGATGATTTCTTCCGCCGGCTGCGCGGCGAGGCGGACGTTGCGCGCATCCTGCTCATTGCCGGCGACGTCGCGATTGCCAAGGGTCCGTTCAAATCCAGCCGCGATATCGCGACGAGCGGCCTGATCGAGGCGCACGGCTTTTCCTGCGTCAGCGTCGCCGGCCATCCCGAGGGCCATCCCTATCTCGATCCGGCACAGGTGGTGAAGGCTTTTGCGGCCTGGCGCGACTGGGCCGATGAGCGACAGATCGGTCTCGATGTCGTCACGCAGTTCTGCTTCGAGACGGCGCCGATCCTCAACTGGCTCGGCGAGCTCAAGCTCGCAGCCGTCGACCTGCCGGTGATCATAGGCCTTGCGGGCCCCGCAAGCCCGGCGACGCTGATGAAATTCGCGCTCCGCTGCGGCATCGGCAACTCGATCCGCGCGGTGCGCAACCAGATCGGCCGCTATGGCCGGCTGCTCACCGAGACCGGACCGGACGAGATCGTGCGGGGCATCACAGCCGCGCCTGATGCCATGACCTCGCAAATCAGGGGCTTTCACCTGTTCCCGTTCGGCGGGCTTCGCAAGGCCGCGCGCTGGCTGCGCGACCATGCGAAGGAGGGCGGTTCTCAGAACCCGTAGAGCCGCGCCGGATTGTCCACCAAAATCTTCTGGCGGATCGCGGCGTCCGGCGCCCACACCGGAAGCTGGTTGAGCAGGCGGCCGTCGTCGATCTGGAGGAGGGGCGTCACGTCCGTCGGCTTCTTGCCGGGCGGTATCACTGAGTCCGGATGCGGCCAGTCGGTGCCCCAGACAATGCGCTCCGGGTTGGCCGCGATCAGGGCCTGCGCGAACGGCACCATGTCCTGATAATCGGGCGCAAGCTTCGACGAGCGGTAGCCGCCGGAGATCTTCACATAGGCCTTGCCGGACTTCACCAGCGCGACGAGATCGGAGAAGCCGGGCTGCTCCAGCCCAAGGGTGGCCTGCGCGCCGCCGAAATGGTCGAACACGACCGGCACCGGCGCGGTCTCGACGAGGTCCTTGATCGCCGAGATCATCGCAAGCGTGGTGTAGAGCTGGACATGCCAGCCGCGCGCCTTCATCCGTTCGACCGCGGCGGTGAAGCGGGGACGGCCGACATTGGGGTCGTTGACGCCGCCGGTCGCGAGATTGAGGCGGATGCCGCGGAAACCATCCTGGTGCATCGTGTCGAGCGCGCTTTCCGACGTCTTGTCGTCGATCACTGCAACGCCACGCGCATTCGCACCGCGGGCCTTCATGCCGAACAGGCTGGAGGAGTTGTCGGTGCCGTAGACGCTCGGCGTCACCACCACCACGCGCTCCATTCGCAGCGCCCTGTGCAGTGCGGCCTGCTCCTCCGGGCTTGCCGGCTCGGGCGTATACACGCGGCCGGCAAAGAACGGGAATTTCTCGACATCGCCGTGAATATGGGTGTGGCAGTCGCAGGCGTGCAGCGGGACGTCGAAATTGACCGGCGTCGCCGGCTGTGCTGCCGCCGCTTGGGCGTGTTTGCTGGTCATCGTGACTCCGGCCGCGAGGGAGGCAAGCAGGACGCTGCGTCGGCTGAGCATGGATTATCCCCCTGGTATGGTTGTTCTTGGTTGGGCGGTCTCATTAGCACATTCTTCAGGGACCGCTGCGCAAATTCAACGTGGAATTGAACCGGCCGCGCGCCGGTTTGACTAAAGCATGATCCGGAAAAGTGCGTAGCAGTTTTCCGAAAAGATCATGCTCAAAAAGGAGTTAAGGCGCGATGGAGCTTCAGCCCAAGGCCATCGCGCTCTAATGTTCCGCACTCCCGGATCATCGCTTCTCCCACCGGAATCACTGCATGAAAAACTTTGGAAAGTTCAAGGCGGGCGTCTCGGCGGTCGCTGTCCTCGTCGCGTTGTTCGGCGTCTATGGCTTTCGCAAATTGCAGGCGCTGGCGGCCGATCCGACCGGGCCGAAGGATTGCCGGCCCGCGGCCGACCTCGGCGAGCAGGGCAAGATTGATCTGGACAAGGTGAGGGCGATTGCGCCGCTCCAGGGGGTAAAGTGGTCGCAGCTCGGCGGCAGCATCAACGATGCGAGCTGCCTCAACCGCACCGAGATTTTTGGCGTCGTCGAGGTGCACAGCGTCGACGACATCGCCAAGACCCTTGCCTTTGCGCGCGACAACAAGCTGCCGGTGACGACGGCCGGCGTGCGCCACTCCATGGGCGGGCAAGCGTTCCGCAAGGGCGGGATCGTGCTTGATATGCGGACCTTCAACCGCATTACCCTGAACGATACAGCGCGCACGGTGACCGTGCAGCCGGGCGCGACCTGGCACGACATCCAGATCGCGCTGCATCCGCGCTTCGCCGTCCGCGCCATGCAGTCCACCGACATTTTCAGCGTCGGCGGCTCGATCTCGGTCAATGCCCACGGCATGGACCACCAGGCCGGCGCGCTGGCGCGCTCGATCAAGTCGATGAAGGTGATGCTGGCGGACGGAACGATCCGCAACGTGTCGGCGACCCAGAACTCGGAGCTGTTCAACCTCGTGGTCGGCGGCTACGGCCTGTTCGGCGTCATCGTAGAGGCCGAGCTCGATATCGCCGACAACACGGTCTATCAGACCGGCCGGCGCGTGCTCGACTACAAGGCCTTTCCTGCGCTGTTCTCCGGCGAGATCGAGAAGGACACCAATATAGGCCTGATGTACGGCCATCTCTCGACCGCGCCGTCGACCTTCCTGCAGGAAATGCTGCTCTACACCTACACCAAGGCCGACGGCGCCGACTTCCAGCGCCAGCCGCTCGGCGAGGTCAGCAGCACGAAGCTGCGGCGGCTCACGATCAATTTGTCGAAGCAGGGGCCGTTCTTCCAGGAGCTGAAATGGCTCTCGGAGAAGCACATCGAGCACCGCATGGAAAACTGCACGGTGACGCGCGCCCAGGCGATCGCCTCGGGCGAGGCATGCCTGGTCAGCCGCAACGACCCCATGCACGATTCCGTGCCTTACCTGCGCAACGCCCTGCAGGAGGAGACCGATATCCTGCACGAGTATTTCATCCCACGCAAAAACTTCGTCGCCTTCGTGGACGGCATGCGCAGGATCATGCTCGACAACAAGACCAATCTGCTCAACGCCTCGGTCCGCGTCGTGCACAAGGAAGACAACTTTCTGACCTACTCGCCGGAGCCCGCGTTCTCTTTGGTGCTCTACATCAACCAGCCCACGGATGATGAGGGCAACGCGCGCATGAAGAAGGTGACGGAAGAGCTGATCGACCTCACCATCGCCAATCAGGGCCGCTTCTTCCTGCCGTACCAGCTCTATTACTCACGCGACCAGCTCAAGAAGTCCTATCCGCAAATCGACGACTTCTTCGCCGCCAAACGAAAGTACGACCCGGCCGGGCTGTTCACCAACACGATGTACCAGAAATACGCGTCGTAGAGCGGCAAGAGACCAGGCGGTGTACTCATAAATCTGCGATGTCCCCAGGCCGCCAACGGCGGCGAAGGAGCGAACATGGCCTGAGGTCCGGGCCGATAGCAGTCCCGACTGGTCGTCGGGATTTAGGTCAAGACCAATCACGTTGTCAGTCCGGCCAACTCACTGCGGCGGGACCGGGTCCCGCCTCAATTCCGGACGGCATAAGTCATGTTGCCGCGCGATCAAAACGCGCGCGACGATCCGCAGCATTGTACTTTTGGTCGCAAAGGTACGTCCTTTCTCAGCACGTCGTTTCTCAGTGCGGACTTTATGCGCGCTCTCGATGGAGGTCAGCGCATGCGTGAGCTTTGGAACAATTGGTCCGGGACCCTGGTCTCGGTGGAGGCGCTTGCCACGCTCATCGTGTTTGCCGTGGTGGCTGCTGGCGTTGTTACGCTGGTGGAAGGTCGGCGGCATAAACCGACAAAGGATTGATTTGGGGAGACACCGGCAAACCGGTCATTTGGACCAGCATACGAAGAAATCCGTCGGTAAATCAACGGCGCGGGCTCGGTCAGGATGCCCCCAATGCAAGGCGAGCAAATGATCGCTTCCAATGCAAGCTGGATGAAGAGAAATGCTCCTTCGAGGAATTCATTCTGCATACTCGCGCTGTTGAGCGTGCTGATCGCTGCCCCCGCATTCTTGATGATCCGCTTGCTGGAGCCCGAGCTCGTCCTGCCTGCGCTGAGCATTTTGCTTTTCTTCGATGCCGCGATCACCGCCATCATGGCCCGCTCAAATTCCGAAAATGTGACGTCACGGGACATTGCCGGCGCATTCACCCTCATGGGTTGCGCCGCCGCGATCCTTAGCGAACCTGATCAAGTGGCGCTGTTTTTTGAGCAACTGGTCGAACAACATCAGGATGAACCGCTGTAGGAGACAGCCAGGCCAGGCCTATGTGCGGCGCAAGATTGCGACACGTTTCGTGTGAACCCCATTGCACGCTTGGGCTGCCCAGATACGCGCGTCGAACGACCGGCCATTCCCCCCGGCAAGACAGGGAGCGTGACCCGTGTTTGAATTTCTCGGCGTAGATGTCCTGACCGCGCTCTTGCAGGTCGTTCTGATCGACCTCGTGCTCGCCGGCGACAACGCCATCGTCATCGGACTTGCAGCCGCTGGCTTGCCTGAGGCGCAACGAGGCAAAGCGATTCTGTTCGGCATTGTCGCCGCGACGATGGTGCGCATTCTGTTCGCTGCGCTGGCGACCGAAATTTTACAGATCATCGGCCTCCTCCTCGCGGGCGGGATCCTGTTGTTGTGGGTGTGCTGGAAAATGTGGCGCGAGCTGCGTGCCTCCTCGGCAGAGTCGACCAAGGCAGTTGCAGGAACGAAGACCGAACGCAAGCCTCGGAAAACGCTCGTCCAGGCAACCTCGCAAATCATCGTGGCTGACGTTTCGATGTCGCTCGACAACGTCTTGGCCGTCGCAGGGGCAGCACGCGAGCATCCGATAGTTCTGATTTTCGGCCTGATACTTTCGATTGCGATGATGGGCGCTGCAGCGTCCTTCATTGCGCGCCTTCTGCAAGATCATCGCTGGATTGCTTACGTCGGACTAGGTGTCATTTTCTATGTCGCAATCGAGATGACCTATCGCGGGACCTTGGACATCATGAAGGTTGCGTCGACATGACACCGTCTCGGCTCGCACCGATTCAACCAGAACTCATGGCCCTCCTAAGGCAGCTCAGCGCCGCTTCGGCGCTAGGCCGTTGCGGCCACCGGCCTGCTCGGCATCGAGCACGGCTCATTCGGTCAATCCCGCTTTCCGAAAACCCTCGATCATCAGCTTCGCAGTTTTTGATACCTGGCTCCGGGTGATCCACGCCGATATCGTGAAAGCGGGATCGATCTCAAGCATGCGAGCCGCCGCCTCATGGGCCTCGGCGTCGCGTCCGAGATGAGCGAAAGCGGATACGAGGCAGCGGTATGGTCCTGGATAGCACGGGTTTAGACGCTGGGCTTTCTTCGCTGCAATGATGGCCTCGTCAAAGCGACGAAGCTCGATAAGGGCAAATCCAATCCCGGTCAGCACTGAGAATGTTTGCGGGTCTACCGGGCTCATTCGCATGGCGCGTTCAAAGCTCCGGATCGCTTCCTCTGGTTGCCCCGCAATCTTGTAGACCCAGCCTCTGCAGTTCCACGCGCGATATAAATTCGGGTTGAGCTTAACCGCCCGGTCGGACATCTCGATCTCGGTCTCACAATCGCCGACCAAAAGTGCCGAGATCAAGGCAGCACTTGCTAACGTGTCTGGATCACCATCGTCGAGGCTCAATGCCAGGCGCATGAGCCGAACGGCTTCCCTGCGTTCGAATTGAGGATCAACGGCGTAGTTTCTGACCACGTTTTCCACGTGACAGGCACCTGCCAGAGCGGCGGCGGCAGCAAAGCGGGGGGCGAGCTCCAGGGCGCGCTGGACCAGTCGGAGTCCCTCGGCCAACCCTTCGCGCGTCGCTGGCCGCACCTGCTGTACAGCCCGGAGAAGAAGATCATAGGCGGTGAGGTCTTCCGGGCGCCGCCGCGACGCCAGTGCAAGTTCTGCTTGAAACAACTTTGGCTGAATAGCCGAGACAACGGCGAGCGTGACGTCGTCCTGCAGCGCGAAAATGTCCGTCATGTCGCGTTCGAACCTGTCCGCCCAGATGTGGGTGCCCGTAGCTGCTTCAATCAACCGGCCCGTGATGCGAACTTTCCCCGACGCCTTGCGCACCTCCCCCTCGAGGACATAGCGCACGCCAAGCCTGCGTCCGACTTCCTTGATGTCGACCGCTTGGCCCTTGAAGGTGAAACTCGAATTGCGCGCGATCACGAACAAGCTTTTGAACCGCGAAAGCGCGGTCGTGATCTCCTCAACCATCCCGTCCGCGAAGTACTCCTGCTCGGGATCGCCAGACATGTTCGCGAACGGCAGCACGGCGATGGAGGGCCTGTCGGGTAATGCAGGAGCGCTCTCGAGCGCATCGTCCGGGCCTGCCACCTCCCGCTCCTCCCGCACCTGTCCGACGAAGCGAAATCCCTTTCGCGGCAACGTCTTGATCAGCCGCTGCTCCTCGCCGGAATCGCCGATGGCGCTGCGGGCGGCGTTCAGGCGGGTCGTCAGTGCCGCATCGGACACGGCGCGTCCATTCCAGATGGCGCCGATGAGATCGTCCTTGGTGACGACACGTTCCCGGTGACGGATCAGATAATCAAGGAGATCAAACACCTGTGGGGCGACAGCAATCACATCCGTTCCGCGACGGAGTTCGCGGCGGGCGGTGTCGAACGCATACTCCTCGAAGAGATAGCGCAAACTGCGGACCCTCTGACGCGGCTCCGATGAGCGGGCCGCCAAAACCAGAACTCGTCGCGCTTCCAAGCGCGCTCAGCTTCGCTTCGTCGCCAGACCGTTGCAGCCGCCGGCCTGCTCGGCGTCGAGCACGAGCAGGGCGCCTGAAGCGTAGAGCCGGCTGACGAAGTCCGCCGCGTTGGAACGCGCGACGGTGACATAAGCGTTCGAGGACAGCACAAGGCCGTCGGCTTTCGCGATGGCCGCAAGCGCTTGCGCTTGCGGGCCGATCACGGCCATCGAGCGGCCCGGCGATGTCCCGAAGGTGAGCACGATGACGAGGGCGAGCCAGCCGGTGACGACGAGGGCAAACGCCGCGGCGATCTTGCCGAGCGCGCGCAGCCGCCGCGGAGGCTTGGCTTGCTCGCAATAGGGCGATGCCACTTGATTTGCTCGATCAGTTCGGCGGGGATCACCTCTCCCCAGCGGGGAGAGGTCGATTTGCTCCTCGCGATGCGCAGCATCGTCGAGAGCAAATCGGGTGAGGGGGTTCAGGTCCCCTGAGAAAGCGGAAGCCCTCACCCGGATCGCATCTGGCGATGCGATCCGACCTCTCCCTACGGGAGAGGTAATCATCCCTGCCGCGGCATCTCGATCATGATTCATAGGTCAATAATCATAAAAATGCTCAAGGCTCACACCTCGCGCGGAAAGCTCGCGCTTGATCTCGACCAGCCGGTCGATCCTAGCCTTTAGGCCGGCCCGGCGGAAGCCGGGCTTGGCGTCGAGGTCGAGCGAAAACAGCTCTTTCGTGTCGACGACGTCGAGCCGCGCCGACGCTGGTGCGATCACCGTGACGAGGATGTCGTGATTGCCGGCGATCTCGGCCACGCGATGTCCGCGGTCGAGAAGTCCGCTCAGGATCTCGGTGAGCGCTTTGTAGCGCGGCGCCTGTACGAGTTGCCAATCCGGCGAGAGCGCGCGGATCGGTTTGATGCGAGGCTCGGCGGCGAGCACGTCCGGCGGTAGCGCTGCGACCACGAACATGATGTCGCGCGGCTCGTCGTCGCTGGAGGCATCGAGCGCTTTCTGGATCGCCTTGGCGTAGCCGATCTTGAGGAAATACTCGGTGCCGAGCGCAAAATCGCGCTCCCAGGTGCGCAAGGTGCTCGGCGTCGGTGCAGAGATCGCCGTCAGGCCGTTCAGCGTGTCGCGGAACGGATATTTGTACCAGGGAATGGTGTAGAGGAACGCGGCGTAGTCCTGCAGCACCGCGCGCGCAAATTCATCCTGCGGTGTGAGCTTTGGTCCCCTGATCCACTCAAAGACGCGGCCGATCGTGTTCTCGTAAAGACCCTTGATCGCGTATTCGGCCGAATAGCTGATGCCGATGACGTAGATCATCATCTTGACGTCGAAGCGCGACTGCGCCGCCGGCGGCACCGCGCGGTTGATGGTGCAGAAGCTTTTCCAGAAGCCGAAGATGTGCCTGATATAGCCGAACTGGCTTTCGCTGGAATGGTCGAGGAAGCGGCCGAAGTCCTCGAAGGAATAGACGATGTACCATTCGGGGAAGGTGAAATAGGTGTTGTCCAGCGGCCGTCGGTAGCCGATTTCGTCGATCGCGGGCAGGGCGATCGCTGATGTCGTCGATGCCGCCGCTTGCGATGCGGGCTGGCAGGTCCCTTCGATATAGGCGAGCGGCAGCAGGATCGCGAGCGCGATCAGGATGAGAGCCGCAAGCAAGAAGCGACGCAGGCGCCTAAGCATGGGCTGGCCGCGTCCGCGGGGCCAGTACATAGCCGATCAGGATAGCCACGCCGCCCAGGCCGAGATGCGGGGCGTTGGCAAAGATGCGGGTCTGGAGCGGCAGGTTGAGCACGCCGTTGATGAGGATGCCGAAGTCGAGGTAGCCGCTGCCGGTGAGAAGCCCGAGCACGCCGTCGGCGAAATAGAACACGCCAAAAAGCTGGAAGAACAGTTCGGAGGCGCGGCGGGACGTCAGTGCCGCGGTCAATGCCCATAGTGCGGAGACGAGGTGCAGCCCGTCGGCGTACCAGGTGCGGCGGAACAGGCCGAAGATCATGTCGTTCTGGTCGATGAAGGCAGGAATGTAGCCGGTGAGGATCACGAACCCGAGCAGCGCGGCGTAGCCCCAGGCGCATAGTCTGATGATGTCCATGAGTCCTCCGGTGAAGCTCGAATCCTGGTTGAGTCTAGAGCGTTTTCAAGCGAAGTGGATACCGGTTCGCGTTAAGAAAACGCGTCAAAACAAGAATCTAGAGCTCCGTTCCGATTCTATCGGAACGGAGCTCTAGAGGGTTGTGAGCGCCTTGAGCAGGGCGTCGTTGAATTGATCGGGCGCCTCGATCTGCGGAATGTGACCGAGGCCGGGCAACAGGGTCAGGTGTGCTTGCGGCAACAGAACGTTCAAATCGCGCCCCTGCTCAAGCGGTGTCACGTCGTCCATGTCGCCCCAGAGCAAGGCGACGGGCTGCTTGAGCCGCGCATAGGCGGCGCGGTCCGCGCTTTGTGCGCCCCGGTCGGAGCCGACGAAATAGTACATCCAGTCGGCGATGTCTTGCGTGCTGTTCTGTCGCGTCAGCGGCCTCTGCAGGATCTCGACATATTCCGGCAGCGCGCAATCCTTCTTCGCGATCAGCGACTTCAGGAGCGTCTTGGTCGCCAGCGGGTTGGTGACCGTGAGCGACACCAGCATTTCGCGCAGCCACTTTGGCTTCAGGATCGATGGCGGATCCGAAGGCTCGGTGGTTAGTCCAAGGGCGGCATCGACCAGCACGAGGCTCCGCGCCCGCGCGGGGAAACGCATCACCAGCTCGGTCGCGGCACCCGCGCCAAAGGAATGGCCGACGATGATCGCCGGCTGTGCGTTGAGCCGTTCCAGCACGTCGTTGATGCGCTGCGCCTGATCCTGCCGCGTGTAGCTGCCGGGCCGGTCGGAGAACCCGAACGGTGGCAGGTCGAGCGCGATGACGCGATAGCCCGCGCTCGCGAGCGCATCGATCGTCCGTCGCCACAGCTCGCTCCAGGCTGCCGTGCCGTGGAACAGCACGACCGGGGTTCCGGTGGCCGGCCCCTTCTCCTGAATGAACACCTCGCCCGAGCGCGTCGCCACCCATCGCCCGGTTGCTGGCGCGAGATCGCCGCGCGCGGCGGTCTCGCGAACCGATGCCGCCAGCCGGAATCCGACGAGCACGACAACGACCAGCAAGAGCAGCGCCAGGCAAGCCTTGAGGGTGATGCGGAGAATTTTCGAAATCAAATGGCCCTCAGGCAAATCGACGCAAAGAATCGGCCGCTACTCTAGCCAAGGTAGAGCAGCGAGCCAGCCGCAAAAAGCGAGTGTGCTGATCGTGCGGTTAATGAACTCCCGATGGCGTAGGCCAAAGGGCGGTCCGTCAATAATGATCGGTCTGGAAAATAACCCGGGCCAGGACTTGGAGCGTGACGAACGCGGCCTCAGGCGGACTATCCAATGATGCCATAATACCCCCGATTTGCCCGACGCGTCAAGAAAATTCGTAAAATCCGTAGTGCGTCGCGCCGACCTCACCGGCTACTTTGCATGGGGTTGTTTTCGACATTTTTGTCGACGGCCGCCAAAACCTCGGGCCGAAGCCGATCTAAATCACTGTCCCGACGGCGTGCGCAGGCCGTGCCAGGCGTCGCGGACCTGGTGATAGTGCACCTCAGGCAAATAGTCCGGCGTGTTCAGGTTCAGCGTCTTGACGTCGAGATGGCCGACGGCGCTGAGCAGCGTGTAGGACGCGATCACGCGGTCGCGCAGCGCGCCGATCAGCCGCGCCTTGGCCTGGATCAGATCGGCCTGCGAGTTGAGGACATCGACGGTGGTGCGCTGGCCGCCGGCGGCCTCGCGCTGGACGCCCTGCAACGCGACGGTCGCGGCCTTGACCTCGGATTCGGACGCCTGGACCGCGACCTTGGCGCCTTCATTGGCGACCCACGCGCTGGTCGCCGCCGTGCGCGCCTGGTTGCGCACCTGGTCGAGCACCAGACGGCTTTGCGCGGCGGTTTCCTTGGCTTGCCGGGTTTGCGAGGCCGCCTGGCCGCCGTCATAGATCGGCGCGGTGACATTGGCGACGATGGAGGCCTGGTCGGTGCCGAAGGTGCCCAGCGTCGGGTCGTTGTCGCGGCTCTTGCTGACGCTGCCTTGCACGCCGGCGCTCGGCAGCAGGGCGCCCTCGGCGACGCGGATGTTGGTGGAGGCGACATCGACATCGAAGCTTGCGGCCATGACGGCCGGATGCTCGCGGATCGCCATCGACATGGCATCCTCGCGGCTGCGCGGCAGATAGCGATCGACGACCTCGGCGGGCCGGAGCTGCGAGGGCGCATTGCCGATCACCTGGGCGTAGGTCGCCTGGCTGACGGCGAGCGCGACCTCGGCGGCGTTGAGATCGGCAAGGCCGCGGTTGAGGCGCGCCTCGGCCTGCGCGGAGTCGGTCGGGGTAACGTCGCCGGCATTGAGCCGGCGCTGGGTCACGGCGAGCGTCTCGCGCAGGAACGCGACGTTGGAGCGTTGCGCCTCGACCAGCGACTGGTTGGCCAGCACGTTGGTGTAGGCGGTCACCGCATCGAGCAGCACGCCCTGGCCGACATTGCGCAGCGCCTCGCGGCCGGACTGCACCTGGAGTTCCGCCACCCGCACGCTGTTGGCGGTCCGGAAGCCGTTGAATAGGTTCTGCGTCACGGTGACGCCGATCACCCAGGGCTTTAGTGTCGCAGTCTGAACGGTATTGTTGGGGAGCAGGTCGCGGACTGCCTGGAGGCCGGCGCTCAGGCTGGCCACGATCTGCGGCCGGTAGCCGGCGAGTGCCTGTGGCACGTTCTCGTCGGTCGCGCGCTGGCGGGCCCGCTCGGCATTGAGCGCCGGATTGGTCTGGTAGGCCTTGGCCAGGGCTTCGGGCAGCGCCTCGGCGGATGCGGTGACCGGCAGGGCGCATGACATCGCGAGCGCGGTCCATGCAGCAAAGACAAGACCCACGCCCGATCGCCGCCGCGTGCTCACGCGACCAGTCCTGGCGGCATGCCTGTTCATCAAATCCCGCAAAACCCCGGCTGTCCGCCCCCGCCGATGGCGGCCCTGTTACCTGTTTAGCGGTCACCGGTCCCGCAGGCAAACTGCCGCAGATGAAACCCCCATGAAATCCGTGCTTGTTGCAGGTTCGTCACAGACGAATCTCTCAGGCAGATACGTTATAGGAGGCAGCCGGTACCTCCCGATTCCGAGGACCGCCATACTGCCACCTTGGTCCGGGCCCCGCGGATGATGCCAAAGCAGTTCTCCGACGCCGACGCTCTTGCGGAGGACATCATTCGCGATGTCGGGTCTGACCTCGTGGTCGGGCTGCCGCTTGGTCTCGGCAAGGCCAATCACGTCGTCAATGCGCTCTATGCACGTGCCAGCGCGGATCCTTACATCAAGCTGACACTGCTCTCGGCGTTGACGCTGGAAAAGCCGAAGCCGAAAGGCCTGATCGAGCGCCGCTTCATTGCGCCCGTGATCGACCGCCTGTTCGGTGGCTATCCCGATCTCGCCTATGCCGGTGCGCTGCGCAACGGCAGCCTGCCGTCCAACGTCTCCGTCATCGAGTTCTTCTTCCTCGCCGGGCGCTGGCTGCACGTGCCAGCGGCACAGCAGAACTACATCTCGGCCAACTACACCCACGCAGCGTCCTATCTGCTGGCGCGCGGAATGAACGTCGTCACGCAACTCGTGGCCAAGCGTATCGTCGACGGCGTGCCGCGCTACAGCCTGTCCTGCAACACCGACACCACGCTGGACGTGCTGCGCGAGCGCCGCGCCGGCCGCGCCTCGTTCCGGCTGATCGCCCAGGTGAATTCCGAGTTGCCGTTCATGCCGGGGGCAGGCGATCTCGCAGCGGACGAGTTCAGCGCGGTGCTCGACAGCCCCGCTACCGATTTTCCGTTGTTTGCGCCACCCTCCGAGCCGATCTCGGACACCAAATACGCCATCGGCCTGAACGCGGCCGCGCTGGTGCGCGACGGCGGCACGCTGCAGATCGGCATCGGGCAGATCGGTGACGCGCTGGCGCAGGGCTTGATCCTGCGTCACCGCGAGGGCGCTGCCTTTCACGAGATCCTGACGCGGCTTTCGCCCGCGCGTCCGGCCATCGCGCGGGAGAGCGGGGCCTTCGATATCGGCCTCTACGGCGTCAGCGAAATGCTGACCGAGGCGTTCATCGGTCTGTTCGACGGTGGCATTCTCAAGCGTGCGGTCGATGGCGTCGTGCTGCACGGCGCCTTCTTTCTCGGCCCAAAATCCTTCTATCGCGCATTGCGCGAGATGCCGGCCGAGCAGATTGCGCGCATCCAGATGATGCCGGTGTCGTTCACCAACGCGCTCTATGGCGATGAGGAAGCCAAGCGCCGCGCGCGCGTCGATGCGCGCTTCATCAACAATGCGATGATGGCGACGCTACTGGGTGCGGCCGTGTCCGACGGCCTCGAGGACGGCGAGGTGGTGAGCGGCGTCGGCGGGCAATACAATTTCGTCGCGCAGGCTTTTGCGCTCCGGGACGCGCGCTCCGTGCTGACGCTCGAGGCGACGCGGCAGGGCCGCAAAGTGCAGTCCAACATCCTCTGGCGCTACGGCCACCAAACCATCCCGCGGCATCTGCGCGACGTCTTCGTCACCGAATACGGCGTCGCCGATGTCAGGGGGCAGTCGGATGCCGATGTGATCGCGGCAATGCTCGCGATATCAGACTCGCGTTTTCAGGACGAGCTGATGCGAACCGCGAAGGACGCCGGCAAGCTGCCGCGGGCTTACGAGATTCCAGCCATCCATCGCGACAATAATCCGGAGCGGATCGCGCGTGCGCTGAAGCCTGCGCGCGAGTCAGGCCTCCTGCCGTCGTTTCCGTTCGGCTCCGACTTCACGGATGTCGAGCAGCGCCTGATCCCGGCGCTGCAGGTCTTGCAGGCCGCGCAGCGATCGCCGCGCGAGCTCGCTGTCCTGTTGTGGCAGGGACTGATGCACACGCCTGATGCGGCCGACCACGAGGCCCTCGCACGCCTTGGCCTCGATCGCCCCAAGACGTGGCCCGAGCGCGGCTACCGCGCGCTGGTGAGCGCGGCTTTGGTGCGCAGCCGCGCCGTCTAACTGTCTATCGGTTCTTGTTCACCGGCTTGCGCTTCTCGATGAAGGCCGCCATGCCCTCGGAACGGTCTTCCAGCGCGAAGGTCGCGTGGAACAGGTTGCGCTCGACGCTCATGCCTTCGGCGAGCGTGGTCTCGAAGGCGCGGTTGACGGCCTCCTTGGCCATTGCGGTTGCCGGGCGCGACATCGATGCGATCTTCTCGGCCGCCGCCATCACCTCGTCCATCAGCTTGTCGGCCGGCACGATGCGGCTGACGAGGCCGCTGCGCTCGGCCTCCGCCGCATCCATCATGCGGCCGGTGAGGCAGAGGTCCATCGCCTTGGATTTGCCGATCGCGCGCGTCAGGCGCTGCGTGCCGCCGATGCCGGGGATGGTGCCGAGCGTGATCTCGGGCTGGCCGAACTTTGCGGTGTCGGCGGCGATGATGATGTCGCACATCATCGCCAGCTCGCAGCCGCCGCCGAGCGCATAGCCGGCAACCGCCGCAATGGTCGGCTTGCGGCAGCGCGCGACGCGGTCGCCGCCGATCGCGGCAAAATCCTCGGAGAACATGTCGATGAAGCCTTTTGGCTGCATCTCCTTGATGTCGGCGCCGGCGGCAAAGGCCTTTTCGCTGCCGGTGATGACGATACAGCCGATCGCGTCATCGGCCTCGAGATCGTCGACGGCGGCCGCGATCTCGCGGAACACGCCGAACGAGAGCGCATTGAGCATCTTTGGACGGTTCAGCTTGACGATGCCGACCGCGCCCTGGCTTTCGACGATGATGTGTTCGAACGTGCTCATGCTCCACCCACGCTTTTGATTGGGCGGGCAATTTGCCTCCTGGCGCGGTGGGCTTCAAGAGGGCGGGACGCGCGAGCCGCGCGGCCCGGTACTAGCTGTCAGGCCAAAAACCTACGCCATGAACATGCGCGCGGCCGAAGCCAGCGTCAAAAGCGCACCGAAACCGATGAAGATCTTGCCGATCAGGGAGGTCTGGTCCCAGGTCGAGCTGTCGCTGCTCGCTGACGCCATGACCGGTGCGGGGCGCGGCTGCGCCTCGACGGCGGCAACCGCCGTCTTCTGGGCCGGCGGATTGTCCTGGAGCAGGGCGCGATCGGCCTCGCTGAGCTGGTCGGATGCAACGGGCTGGCCGGCGGCCTTATCGGCGGCTGCGGCCTGGACGTTGTCATTGGCCTGCGCGGTCATCGCCGTCGCGCTGGCCGCAAGCGGCGTATCGGCGGCGGCGAGCTGCGCATTCGCGTTGGCAATGGATGCAGGCATCATGCTCGACGCCGCGACGGCGTCGGTGGCCGCCGTGCTCGCCGTGTCCTTCTTGTCGGTCTTGCCGGCCTTGTCGTCGTCCGATTTCTGGGCCGACTTGCTGGTCCGGGTGCGGGCGTAGTGACGCCGGTGTTTGGTGTACCTGACCGCGTCGGTCGACTTGCTGGCGCCGTCCTCTTTGGTGCTGGCCGGAGCAGCGGGAGCCGCGTGCAGCGCGCCCCCGAGAGCCACGAAAAGCCCGGTGAGTAGGATCAATGCCGTACGCCCACTGGCTACGCTCATCTTGATGATCTCCCCAAATCCGCCCGTCCCGGTTGCGAACAGAGACCCTGGGGCATGACGACAGCGGGGCAAAAAAAGGGAATCTTCGGGCTTGAGCGGGCAAAAGCGGGGCAATCGCCACCGACACACCCAGCGCGACGGGTGCCAGGTCGACCGAACGGTGTTATGAGCCTCCCGGCCTTTAGGCCCGGCAGGCTTCGGGGCGGGCCCGTTGATCACGAGTTCGTGATCTGCGGAGCCGGGCGTAACAAATTGATCAAGCGGCCGAATTGCTAGGTGGGAGCGCGCGTGCGCGGACGTGATGACGAGTGGACCGGCCTGATGCGGTCGGCCATGGCGGGGGATGATGCAGTGTATCATCGCCTGCTGAAGGCGGTCACGCCGGTGCTGCGGGCTGCCGCCAGGCGCGGTCTGGCGCGGGCCGGGCAGCCGGTCGATCAATCCGAGGATATCGTGCAGGACATTCTGTTGGCGGTCCATCTGAAGCGGCACACCTGGGACAGCGAAGCGCCCTTCGCGCCGTGGCTGTTCGCGATCGCCCGCAACAAGCTGATCGACGCGCTCCGCAAGCGCGGCAAGCGCGTCTTCGTCAACATCGACGATTTCACCGAGATCCTGCCGGGCGAAGCGCCAGAGGAGACGGCATCGGCGAGCGAGGTTGCGGCCCAGCTCAGCACGCTGCCGCAGCGCCAGCGCGACGTGCTCCAGTCGATCGCGGTCGATAGCGCCTCGATCAAGGACACGGCCGCCAAATTCGCGATGAGCGAAGGCGCGGTGCGGGTGGCCCTGCACCGGGGACTTGCCGCGCTCACCGCCAAATTGCGGGACCGCTAGCCATGGATACCGATCAACTCATCCGCACGCTCGCCGCCGACAACGCCCATCGCGCGCCGCGCGTGGGCGCCGTGCTGACGCTGGCGCTTCTTGTGGCCGCGCCGCTGTCGATCCTGATCTTCGCGACCTTCCTCGGCATGCGGCCGGATGTCATGAGCGCGATGCACAATCCGTTCTTCGACATGAAGTTCGCGGTCACGCTGTCGCTGGCGATCCCCGCGATCATCGTCAGCCTGCATCTGTCGCGGCCCGAGGCGCTGATGCGTGGCTGGGGCTGGCTGCTGTTGCTGCCCGTCGGGCTGCTCGCGGTCGCAATCGGCGGCGAGGCGATGATGGCGCCGGCCATGCCGATGTCGATGCGGCTGGTGGGCAAGAATTCGAGAGTCTGCCTGCTTGCGATCCCCGCGATGTCGCTGCCGCTGCTGGCTGGCGCGCTGTTCGGGCTGCGCCATGGTGCGCCGTCGCGGCCTGCGCTCGCCGGCGCGCTCGCCGGATTGTTGTCGGCGGGACTGGCGGCGACGCTCTACGCCTCGCACTGCACCGACGATTCGCCCCTGTTCGTGGCGACCTGGTACACGCTCGCCACCGCGCTCGTGGCGGCGATCGGTGCGCTCGCGGGTTCGAGAGTTCTCAGATACTAGGCGCCGCTTACGCCACCGGCGCCGGGCTTTCCGTATTCTGCTGCATGCGGTGGAAGCGCAGCACTTGTTGCGCCGTCGAGCTGCGCAGCGCGTCATAGGTGTCGCGCGCCGCCAGCATATCCGTCGGCGAGCCGCCGGACAGCTTGTCGCGCATCGTGATGACCGCGCGCACGCTTGACCACGACATGCCCGCGACCTTGGCAAGGATCATCACGCCCTCGGTGCGGCTCTCGATCATCATGTTCTCGGCGACCCCGACCGCGACACCGGCAAGTGCGGCGAGCGCGGCATTGGTCTCGTCGAACTTGCCCTGTTCGGCGAAGGTCGTGACCTGGTGCTCGTTGAGCCGGCCGTCCTCGAACAGCGATCGCACCAGCGCGCGCGCCATCTCGGTCTGCCGGGTCATGGCTGCCGCGCGGATGCGCTGGCTCGCTTCCTGGACCGCACTGGAGATCGCGTCGGCCTGGCCGGGATTTGCCGCCTCCAGCTTCCGGCGCACGCTCAGTGACGCTTTTGCGACCAGCTTCAGGTAATGATGGCGTGGCAGGTCGGGGCGCAGGCCCACGCAGGTCGCGAGATCGTCGTCGCGTTCGGCGCGCGTGACCAGTTCGGTGAGGCTGCCTTCGGAGAAATGCGCGCCCGGATTGCTGACGGTGGACTGGACGACCTCATCGTTGCCACGCGCGACCAGCACGTCGGTGAGCGCGTCGGACAGCACGCGCCGCATCGAAATCGCCTTCAAATGCGCCTGGCTCTTGCTGCGCGCGATCTCGATCAGCGTGGCCTCGTCGAGCCGCTCCGACTTCGTCAGCACGGGACCTGCGACCTCGATGACGTCCTCGAGCGCGAGCGTGCGGACGATCCTTGGCGGCGCCATATGCATCGGCGCCAGCCGAACGGAAAGCAGCGCCTTGGCCTCGGTCTCGATGTGCTCGACGAGGCACTGGAAGACGTCGTCGAACAGGCCGATCTGCTCGTCGGAATAATCCACCGCACCGTTGATGAAGAGATCGGTGACGCGGCGCAGCGTCTCCACGCGACGGGCGACCGTACCGTGGGACAATGTGGCCTGGAGCTCGTCAAGAAGGTTGTCGGTCGGCTTGGCAGCTTTATTCGCAGACTTGAATTTCATAGCCCTATCCTGGAGCGTTCGACCCGGCCGCGCTCCTCCGCGCCCGGGAACAGATCAATCAGTCAACTAGCGGCAATACGGTTGCGTCCTCGCGCCTTGGCGGAATACAGCGCGCTGTCGGCGCGCGCGAGAAATGTATCGGCATTATCGTTTTCGCGCAGCGCCGCGACCCCGGCGGAAATCGTCACGCGCATGTCGGGCGAGAACGCGCTCCAGTCGAGATCGGCGACGATCGTGCGCAGCCGGTCGAGGATGCGGGCGGCGGCGTCGCCTGCCGTGTCGGGCAGGAGCAGCAGGAATTCCTCGCCGCCATAGCGGCCGAAACGGTCGACCGGGCGGATGTTGGCGAAGACGGTGATGGCGAAGGTGCGCAACACCTCGTCGCCGATCGGATGGCCGTGGGCGTCGTTGATGCGCTTGAACCAGTCGAGGTCGATCAGCGCGATCGCGCAGGGCGTTTCCGCGTTGCGTGCGTGCGCGATCTGCTCGTCGAGCAGGCGCATGATGCAGCGGCGATTATAGGAGCCGGTCAGCTCGTCGAGCTCGGCGAGCTCCTCGATGCGCTGGTAGGCCGCCTTGAGCTCGATGCTGCGCGTGTAGAGGATCTTGCGCAGCGTACTGCCGAACAGTCCGAGGAATGAGCACTGGCCGATCACCAGGACGAAACACAGCATCGAGGCGACCCGCTCGAGGCGTGTCGCGACCGGCAGCCCGATCGGCAGGTCCGTGAACACGAACACCGTCACGAGACCGGCGGTGGCAAGTGCCCACGTCGTCATCGCCTGGCGCGACGTCATGCGCAGCGTGCCGAATGCGAAGATCAGGAACAGGACGCTGATGAAGCAGATTCCGATCGTCGGCACCGACAGCAGGAACACGAGCTGCAGCGTCATGTGCGCGGTGATCTGGTAGACCGTGAGATAGTGATCGGTGAACCGGTCCTCGAAGCCGCTCTCGGACAGCACGGTGAAGGCGCCGATGATCATCAGTCCGCCGAGCCAGAACAGGGACGGCACGATCATCGCGATCGCCCCGTCATAGGCGTAGAGCAGCAGGACGGAGGCGCCGAAGGAGTAGCTGACGACCTGGGTCGCATACATCTGCCGGCGCTGCCGGACGCGGCGCGCACTCACCTCGGGCGTCACGGCGCTCGCGCCGAGCGTGATCTCGGCGACCTCGGCGGCCGTACGGTCCGGGGAGAACGACGCGGGAGTGCCCATGGTCTCGCTGCTGATGAACGGAGATCAAAAATCTACGTGGGAAGCCTTTAGGTTTGGTATCCTTTGGCGCCGAATCCGGTCCTGCCGCACAGGCAATGGCCTTGATCGGCAACGGGAATTAGCGAGCGGTTAGGTATCGGCCGGCAATCCGGCCGGACCCGTCCGCCGGAAGCGCTGCACAAGGCTGTGCTATGGATCGAGGCTTGGTAAGGTCACCCGGGCTTGCCGGGCGCGCCGCAGGGAAATGTTTCAGTATCATGTTACCGATTTCTGGGATGGGCGCCGGCCGGCGCCTTTCACGATCGCAAGAAAATGGGCTTGTGTGGGGTAGGTCACACAGGCGACCGCATGATTGCGGTAGATTGAAGAATCTTGCGGCACCCGTCGAACCGTCCGCGGTTTCCTCCCGACCAACTTTGCGAGACGGCCTTTGAGCGTGACACAGGCGGCTACGGACGAGGTCCTGATCGCCCGGATCGCCCAAGGCGACCGGCTCGCTATGCAGGTGCTGTACGGGCGGCATCATGTCAGGGTGTATCGCTTCGGGCTGAGGCTCGTGCGGGACGAGCAGACGGCGGAAGACCTCATCAGCGAGGTGTTTCTCGACGTTTGGCGTCAGGCCGGCAAGTTCGAAGGCCGATCCGCTGTTTCCACCTGGCTGCTGGCAATCACCCGGTTCAAGGCTCTCTCTGCGCTCCGGCGCAGGAAGGACCTCGAATTGGACGACGAGGCCGCCAACGCGATCGAGGATTCGTCCGATGATCCGGAAACGGCGGTTCAGAAGAAGGATACCAGTGAAGCGTTGCGGGAGTGCCTGACGGGACTTTCGCCGGAACATCGGGAAATCGTCGATCTTGTCTACTACCACGAGAAGTCCGTGGAGGAGGTGGCCGAAATCGTCGGGATACCGGAGAACACTGTGAAGACGCGCTTGTTCTATGCGCGCAAGAAACTGGCCGAACTGCTGAAGGCAGCCGGCGTTGAGCGAGGCTGGCCATGATGGCTTTGAGCAAGAGAATGCTGGACCAAGAGCCCAGTGAGATTGAAGTTCTGCTGCCTTGGCATGCTGCCGGCACGCTGAACGCCCGCGACGCCCGCCGCGTCGAGGAAGCGCTCGCCCGGGATCCGGAGCTCGCGAAGCAATATGCCGCCATCCGCGAGGAACTCGCCGAGACCATTCATTTGAACGAAAGCCTGGGAGCGCCGTCGGGGCGCGCCATGCAGAAGCTGTTTGCGGCGATCGACGCCGAACCGGCACGCGTGGGAAACGCGACCGTTAGCCTGTCGGCGCGGATTGCAGCGTTTTTCTCCAGCCTGTCGCCGCGCACGCTCGCCTGGTCGGCAAGCCTGGGCGCGTTCGCGCTGGTGTTGCAGGCCGGTATCATCGGCGCCGTGCTGGTGAAGAACCAGTCGTCCACGTTCCAGACCGCGTCGCTGAGCACCAGCGAGTCCGTCACGCGCGCGCTCGGGCCGCAAGCGGCCGCGCCGGCCGCTGCGCACGCTTTGGTGCGCTTCACGCCGGATGCCCGCGTCGCCGACATCACCGCGCTGCTCGACAGCTATCAGGCCTCGATCGTCGACGGGGCCAAGGGCGGCATGTTTCGCCTGCAATTCGCCAAGGCGATGAGCCAGGACGAGCTGAACGGGCTGCTTGGCAAGATGCAGCGCGAGAAGATCGTCAACCTGGCCGTGGCGGCGCCCTGAGGCGCCCTGAGCTTATGACGCAGAGGTCCGAGAGAGGCTTGAGAGCGGGGGTCTGCGCTTCGTCGGTCGGCGCGGCGCTTCTGCTCGGCGCCTGCCTCGGTATCGAGGTCGCCCATGCGCAGGCGATCATGCGCACGCCGACGATCAACATTCCGTCCCGGACGCCCACCGTCACCACCAACATCGCTCCGCGCGTCACGCCGAACATCGCGGGCAGGGTGGTCACGAGTGTCGACCGTGGTCCCGGTATCGCGCTGCGACCGGGCGGGCTCAGCGCGATCAATGCCGCGCGGCCCACCATGCCCTATGCGCGCTATTCGCCCAACCTCTATCCATCCTGCACCGCGCCTTACCGCGACGCCAACGGCGAATGCATCGACCAGCCGAATGCGGGTGGCGACGGCGGGTCCGGCAAGACCGGCAAGAAGAGCGCGGGCAACGGACGCCGCAACAACACCACGCAGGCCGCGGTCAATCTCAGGACCTTTGCCAACGAATTCGTGGCCGAGATGGACGTGCGCACGTCGCCGGCCGATGCCGACGAGTTTGCGCGCCGCCACGGCCTGACGCGGCTTGCGCTGGAGAACTTTCCGCTGATCGGCGCGACCTTCGGTCTGTTCCGCATCGCCGACGGCCGGCCTTACGACACCGTGCGCCGCGAGATCGTGGCGGACGGCAGTGTGCGGTCGCTGCAGGAAAATTTCCGCTACGTGCTGCAGGACCAGAAGGCGGGCGTCCCGACCGAGGGCGATCCGGCGCAATATGCGCTGGCAAAACTCCGCCTGCCGCAGGCGCATATGCTGGTGCATGGCGCCAATGTGACGGTTGCGGTGATCGATTCCGGCGTCGATGCCAGGCATCCCGAGCTCGCCAATTCGATTTCCGACAATTTCGACGCGCTGGGAAGCCAGGAAGGCCCCCATATTCATGGCACCGGCATTGCCGGGGCGATCGTCGCGCATGGGCGGCTGATGGGCAGTGCGCCTGAGGCGCGCATCATCGCGATCCGTGCTTTCGGCGGCACCACGGGAGGCGCGGAAAGCAGCTCCTACGTGATCCTGAAATCGTTGAACTACGCCGCCGAGCACGGCGCGCAGATCGTCAACATGAGCTTCGCCGGTCCGAAGGACGCGGTGATCGAGCGCGCGATCGCAGCAACCGCTGCGCGCGGGCTGGTGCTGATTGCGGCCGCCGGTAACGCCGGCGCAAAATCGCCGCCGCTCTATCCGGCCGCCAATCCGAACGTGATCGCGGTGAGCGCGACCGACGCGCAGGACAAACTGTTCACGGCGTCGAATCGCGGCAACTACATCGCGCTCGCGGCTCCCGGCGTCGATATCTTCCTGCCGGCACCTGATGGCAAATATCAGATGACTTCGGGCACCTCGTTCTCGGCCGCCTATGTCAGTGGCGTCGCGGCGCTTCTCCTGGAACGCAATTATGCGCTGAAGCCGGAAGCGCTGCGCATGACGCTTGCGAAGACGGCCCGCGACCTGGGAACACCGGGGCGTGATGATCTGTTCGGCGACGGCCAGGCCGATGCTTACGCCGCCGTGATGGCCGTTCCGGTCGACGGTGCAACACCGATGGCGGCAGCACCCGGTACAACTAAACGTGAAGATGCGTCGGAACGTCGCGAAGAGCCGGGAACGCGCGCGCTGGAACAGCCGTCGCCGACCATGGCGTCCGATAAATCCACGGTTTCTCAGGCGGATAGGCCTGCGACACGATAGTCGCCGCAAGCGTCTGCGCGCGCCGCGAAGTCTTAAGAAATCCCACCACGCCGTTGAACGTTCGGCTCAGTGCCACGACCAAATAATGTGGGAGCGGTCATCCCTCCCCATCAGTCATATTAGGCGCGAGCGCCCATCCACCCCAAGCGCCCATATGGCTCGACCCGTCCGGTTGTCCCCCCGGACGGGTCTTTTCTTTTTGGGGCTGCCTTTCAGAGCGAGAGCGTTTTCGAGCGAAGTTGACTCCGGTTCGCGTCAAGAAAACGCGTCAAAAAGAATCTAGAGCCCCGCTCCGGTCCCATCGGAACGGAGAGGGTTCAATTCGCTTTTCAGCCCAAAGTTGATCCGTACGCGCGAAGGCCTTGCCCGCCGCCGCGCGTGCCGCGCCGCAACGCTTCCATGCCTGTGGGTGGCTTGACTCGTAAGATCCTGAAAACTCCGCACGACTACGGTTTTCGGTGACGCAAATTGCGTCCTTGCTGGACAAGTCAAAACTTTTCCACAAAATAATCCCGTCGCGTCCAAAGTGATTCGTGTGCGTTGCGTCTCGCGTCCGTAGTTCTCTCCTCACGGGCTGACTCATGACACATCGCCAAGACGTGGCTCGCGGCCGCGCTGTCGCCGCGCGCTGGTGCGCGCTCGCCGAACAGCGACTGGAACATCTCACCGAAATGTTCGAGACCGGACGCTGGCGTCGCTACCATTCCGAACTCGCCTTTCTCGAAAACATCCAGGAAGCCAAGCGCGCGGTGCAGACCTGGCGTGCCCTTGCCACGGGCGAGGAGGTGCCCCCGCCGCCCGGGCCAGTCTCGCTGGGGTGGTTCCCGGCGGCGACCTCGCGCTTGGCCCAGCCGCTGGAGCAAGCGCATACCGTGCAGCCGAAGGCCATCCATATCGAGCCGGACAAGGCGGTGCCGGTCGAACTGGACAGCATGGCCCATCGTCTGGCCGAAATTGCCGAAGCGCCGATCGCGCCAGCCATCGAGCCGCCGCCGATCCCGGAGAGCGTGGTCGAATTCACCTTCAACCTCGACGGCATCGAGGCAAGGTACCCGCTGCTCAGGAACGCGTTCTGAGGGGCAGCTCATCAAGGCTTCAGGCGTCCTCTCCGGTCCCGTCATCCCCGCGCAACGGCGAAGCCGTTGTCGCTGGAGGTGCGAGCCCTGCGGTGCAGGGCACCGCAGGGCGAGCCTCGAAGGATGAACGGCCCGTCAGCAACAACAGCGCTCAACATTGCTTCCTCGGTCTGGGTGCACCTGCTCGCCGTCGCGCGAGTTGGCTCACGGTTTTCCAATCCGAGCGAATGAGCGCCTCCTTCTTGGCGCGGCTCCAGCCCTTGAGCTGCCGCTCTGCGGCAATGCCGTCGGTAATTCGGTCGAAGTGCTCCGACCACACCAGGACGACCGGACGTCTCGAGTGGGTATATCCCGGATACGCACCCGCGTTGTGCTCGTCGACCCGCTTGGAAACGTCATCGCCGGTAGCGCTTCCAATGTAGAAAGAGCCGTCCGCGCATCGCAACATGTAGACATAGATGCCCACAACGTCAGCCTTCGAGGCTCCCCGCGCGGTGCTGCGCACCGCACGGCTCGCACCTCAGGATGACGGCAGCATGCGTGTTGTCAACGCCTAGCGCCGCACCACATTTCCGCCGACTACCACTTGCGCAAAGCGCTGTGCGCCGTCGGCGGAGAGATCCGTCGTGACGGTGCGGGCGTGGTCGAGGCCGACGACCGCGCCGAGCGGCGTCTCCGAGATCATGTTGTTGTTGACGAGCGCGGTGCCGGCGCCCGACACGACGGACACGCCGATGCCTGCCAGCGCCTTCCGGACGACGTTGCCTGATATCACGACGTCCCGGAGATATTTGCCCCAACCCGCGACGATGCCGTAGGACGGCGCGTTCTCGACCACGTTGCCGGTGACGGAACTGTCCGCCTCGACATAGATCCCGACCCCGGCGTCGTCGTCGGGCGCGGTGCCGATCGGCCGTTTCGGGATCAGGTTGCGGATGATGTTGCCCTGGACCACCGCGATGCGGCCGCCTTCGTTGAAATTGCAGACGGAGACGCCGACTGCCGCACCATCGACCGTGTTGTTGGCGATCACGGCGGCCTCGAAGGCGAATTCCGAATAGAGCGCGACCTCGCGCACGTCGCTGACGCTGTTGCCAGTGATGTGGATGTTCGAGGCCGAATTGCCGCGCACGGCGGAATAGTCGCAATTCTTGATGCGATTCCCGCGCACGATCACGTTGCCGGCGCGGAACGCGTTGATGGCATTGCCGTACTGGCCGGAGCCGCCGGGGCCCGCCTTGATGTCCTCGATGCGGTTGTCGGCCACCAGCGTGCCGTCGTCGCCGATGGCGGTGCGCAGGATCTCGATGCCGTTGTCGTTGGTGCCTTGAATCGTGTTGCGCGACACACTCAGGCCCTTGGCGTCGAACGACACCACCGCCGTTACCGCGATGTTGCTAAAAATGTTGCTGGAGATGTCGCCAAAGATCTGCTCGAGCCAGATGCCGCTGCCGCCGCTGCCCTTGATCTCGCAATCGGTGATGCGGACGTCGCGTCCGCCGAGGCAATGGATCAGCCCGCGTCGCGTCGGCAGCGGAATGGCGCCGCCGTCGAAGGTGATCCCGGTGAGACCGATGCTGTCGGCGCCTTCGCTGAGAATGATTGAGGGGCCGCCGGTGAACACCAGTTTGGTCGCACCGCGCACCCCGATCAGTTGCGCGCCGCTCGGCAGGCGCAAGAGCCCGGTGCGGTAGACACCGGGCGGCAGCGCCAGCGGGACTTGCGCACGCGCGGCCTCGTCGATGGCGCGTTGCAGGGGGCGCGTCTGATCCTCGTTGCTGCCGGGACGCACGCCGTATTGCGTCGCGTCGCGGCCAAGCAGCGACGTCAGCGGTGCCGCGCGTGCGGCGTCAGTGGGCATGGCGACCGCCCCGGCGACGCCGGCGGCCGTGGCTCCGATGAGATGGCGGCGATTGACGTTCATGGCGCGTCCTCCGGCGGACGCGGGGCGTCCGCGAGCGTTAGGTAGCGCAGAAATGGGGCAGGGCGGCCGGAGGCGAGGAGGGAGAGGGGTGATAGTTGCCGGTAGGGTTAAATGTTTACCCCACGAGAGGTGCCGTAGGGTGGGTTAGCTTTGGTCTCTCAGGAGGTTGTCCATCTGGTCTGAACCGAGGAAGCTGAGGTTGCGAAGCTTCAGTGTTCCAGGGAG
>NZ_JAFCJM010000054.1 GCF_018130955.1 Bradyrhizobium liaoningense | reverse complement strand
ACCGAACCGCCGTATACGGACCCGTACGTACGGTGGTGTGGGAGGGGCGGAGCTGAGAGGCTCCCCCCTATCCCGATTTGGTCTCGTGTCCCGGACGCGGCGCAGCGTGTAACGATGCGCCGCAGAGCCGGGACCCAGCATGGGCCCCGGGTTAGCAGCGCACCACGCCGCAAAGGGGCAGCGCGCTGCGCAGCATCCGGGGCACGAGAGTGTGTTGCCGGTTGCGATTGCCTCCGGCGCGCACAGCGGCCAAAATGCCCGCAACAGCCCCTGAAGAAACTCATCGGAGGAAAGCATGGGAACCGTCATCACCTTCAAGCGGCCGGACGGCAAGGACGCGTCGGGCTACCTCGCCAACGCCGCACGCGGTAACGCCCCGGGCGTGGTTGTGATCCAGGAATGGTGGGGGCTGCAGGACCAGATCAAGGGCCTGTGCGACCGCTTTGCACTCGCCGGCTTCGATGCGCTGGCGCCCGATCTCTACAAGGGCACGGTGGTGCCGTATCACGACACCGACTCCGCCAATCGCGAGATGAACTCGCTCGACTTCATGGACGCCACCACGCAGACCGTGCGTGGTGCCGCGCAATTTCTCTCCAAGAACGGCGCCAAGGTCGGCCTGACCGGCTTCTGCCTCGGCGGCGCCGTAACCATCATCGGTGCAACGAAGATCCCGGAGCTTGCCGCCGGCGTCGTGTTTTATGGCATCCCGCCGGAGCAGGCGGCAAAACCCGCGGACGTCAAGATTCCGCTCCAGGCGCATTTTGCCAACAAGGACGACTGGTGCACGCCGCAGGTGGTCGATGGCTTCGAAAAGGGCATGAAGGCGGCCGGCAAGTCGCTCGAGCTGTTCCGCTATGACGCCGAGCACGCCTTCGTCAACGAGCAGCGCCAGGCCGTGCACGACCGCGAAGCCGCCGAACTCGCCTGGGGCCGCGCGACGGAGTTTTTCCGGAAGCATCTGGGATGAGTGCTTTCCGCTGCGGGCGGCTGAATGACCGTGGATACGATGCTCGGCAGAGCTCTTCGTTTCGGACGTCGCATGCGCGGACGTGCGGCGCGATGGATCGCTACTGTCGGCGGGGCTCTTGTGCTGGCCATCGCTCATGCGCCGGCGCAGCAGGGATTTGTGACGCTCAAGGGCGATCTGAAGACCTCGGCCTGGTGGGTTATTGCCGATTTTGAGCCATTCACGACGGAGGTTCGCGGCATCCCGGCGAACCGGATTCGAAAGGATTGGTGCAAGGCAACCGAGTTTCGCGAGGATCTCATTCCGAGGGAGCTGCTCGGTGCTGATGGAATGCTGGGGGCTGAGAGGTCCTTCGCGATCGAGGGACGTTTCGATGGCTCGGCCACGAAGCAGGTCGCATTGGTGGGCGTGTATCAAGAATGCTCAGGCAAGAAGGGCAGGTTCATCCTGATCCTCGACCAACCTGCGGACGGGAAAGCCAAGGTCAGATTTGTGAGTGCCGTGCGGACCGACCATCAGTTCGGCGCGCTCGAGAAGGGCAAGGACAACACCATTGTCGCCTGGTCCTGCATGGATTGCGATGGCATATCCGTCCTCAAATGGGACCGAAAGAAGCGCAAATTTGACTGGCTGCCTGAACCGGACGAACAATAACCAGTTGGCCGTCGGTAGCGCAGGATGATCGGAGCAGGTGTGCGTCCCGGCCGCTCCCTTGACATCATCCGCGGCGGATGGTCTTTAGTTCCCCCATGAGCACCGTTGTCCGCCCATCCCGTCTTTGGTGGCGCACCTCCTAAAGAGGTGGCCGGTGCGATTTTCCATTCCCAAATCGTCAGAGGTCGCCAGCATGGTGCGGCGGCCTGTTCGTTTGTCCTGTGTGGCGTTCCCTCGGCAAGTTTCGTAAGAGGACCCCATGAACAGGACAGTCTTTGCCCTCCCGGCCAGAAGCGACTACGCGACCCGCGCAGGTCTCGCGATCACGCGCGTGGCGGAGCAGTTCACGGGCGGCGCCAGCAGGCTCGACGATCTCGTCAGCCTGCTCGATCGCCGCCGCGGCGTCGTGCTGTCGTCGGGCACCACCGTCCCCGGCCGCTACGAGAGCTTTGACCTCGGCTTTTCCGATCCGCCGCTGAAGCTCGAGACATCAGGCTTCAACTTCACGCTGGAAGCGCTCAACGACCGCGGCAAGGTGCTGATCGCCTTCCTCGGCGACGTCATTCGCGAACCCTGCGTGGTGATCTCGGAGCGGACGCCGTCGCGGCTCGCCGGCCACATCATCCGCGGCGAGGCGCCGGTCGAAGAGGACCAGCGCACGCGGCGCGCCAGCGTGATGTCGCTGGTGCGCGACCTGATCGCCGCGTTCTCCGCCAATGACGACGGCATGCTCGGCCTGTTCGGCGCCTTCGCCTACGACCTCGTCTTCCAGATCGAGGATCTCGTGCAGAAGCGCGCGCGCGACAAGGACCAGCGCGACATCGTGCTCTACGTGCCCGATCGCCTGCTGGCCTATGACCGCGCCACCGGCCGCGGCGTCGTGATCTCATACGATTTCGCCTGGAAGGGCCAGTCGACCGCCGGCCTGCCGCGCGAGACGCCCGACAGCGCCTATCTCAGGACGCCGCGCCAGGGCTTTGCCGATCACGCGCCGGGCGAATACCAGGCCACCGTCGAGACGGCGCGCGCGGCCTTCGCGCGCGGTGATCTCTTTGAGGCGGTGCCTGGCCAGCTCTTCGGCGAGCCCTGCGACCGCTCGCCGGCCGAGGTGTTTCAGCGGCTCTGCGTCATCAACCCGTCGCCTTACGGCGCGCTGATGAATCTCGGCGACGGCGAATTTTTGGTGTCGGCTTCGCCCGAGATGTTCGTGCGCTCCGACGGACGGCGGGTCGAGACCTGCCCGATATCAGGCACCATCGCGCGCGGCACAGACGCGATCGGCGACGCCGAGCAGATCCGCCAGCTCCTGAACTCGGAGAAGGACGAGTTCGAGCTCAACATGTGCACCGACGTCGACCGCAACGACAAGGCGCGCGTCTGCGTGCCCGGCACGATCAAGGTGCTGGCGCGGCGGCAGATCGAGACCTACTCAAAACTCTTCCACACCGTCGACCACGTCGAGGGCATATTGCGTCCGGGTTTTGACGCGCTCGATGCGTTCCTGACCCATGCCTGGGCGGTGACGGTGACAGGCGCGCCAAAGCTCTGGGCGATGCAGTTCGTCGAGGATCACGAGCGCTCGCCGCGGCGCTGGTATGCCGGCGCGATCGGCGCCGTGAATTTCGACGGCAGCATCAACACCGGCCTCACCATCCGCACTATCCGCATGAAGGATGGGCTGGCCGAGGTGCGGGTCGGCGCCACCTGTCTCTTCGACTCGGACCCGGCCGCCGAAGACAGGGAATGCCAGGTGAAGGCGGCAGCCCTGTTTCAGGCGCTGCGCGGCGATCCGCCAAAACCGCTGTCGACCTTTGCGCCGGATGCGACCGGAAGCGGCAAGCAGGTGCTGCTGATCGACCACGACGACAGCTTTGTGCATATGCTCGCCGACTATTTCCGCCAGGTCGGCGCCAGCGTCACCGTGGTCCGCTATGTGCACGCGCTCGACATGCTCAAGCAGAAAAAGTGGGACTTGCTCGTGCTGTCGCCCGGACCCGGCCGTCCAGAGGACTTTGCGATCAGGAAGACCATCGACGCGGCGCTCGAGAAGAAGCTGCCGGTGTTCGGCGTCTGCCTCGGCGTCCAGGCGATCGGCGAATATTTTGGCGGCGAGCTCGGCCAGCTCGCGCATCCCGCCCACGGCCGTCCGTCGCGGGTGCAGGTCCGCGGCGGCCGCCTGATGCGCAATCTGCCGAACGAGATCGTCATCGGCCGCTATCATTCGCTCTATGTCGAGCGCGACAGCATGCCTGAGGTTCTCAGCGTCACCGCCAGCACCGAGGATGGCGTCGCCATGGCGCTGGAGCACAAGACGTTGCCGGTCGCCGGCGTGCAATTCCATCCGGAGTCGCTGATGTCGCTCGGCGGCGAGGTGGGCTTGCGTATTGTCGAGAACGCGTTCCGGCTGGATGCGGGGACGAATTGAGTGCAGGATCAGAGTATAGAGCTCGTCATTCCGGGGCGATGCGACGGGACCGCGAAGCGGCCCGGAGCATCGAACCCGGAATCTCGAGATTCCACATTGCGCAACTGCGCAATGGGGTTCGGCGCTTCGAGCCGTCCTGGAATGACAGCTAACATGGGATACCGATGACTTTTGATCACGATCTGAAGGCGAGCGTCCGCACCATCCCGGACTATCCCAAACCCGGGATCATGTTCCGCGACATCACGACCTTGCTCGCGGACGCGCGCGCCTTCCGCCGCGCCGTCGACGAGCTGGTCAATCCCTGGGCCGGCAACAAGATCGACAAGGTCGCCGGCATGGAGGCGCGCGGCTTCATCCTCGGCGGCGCGGTCGCGCACCAGCTCTCGGCGGGCTTCGTGCCGATCCGGAAAAAAGGCAAGCTGCCGCACACCACCGTGCGCATCGCTTACTCTCTCGAATATGGCATCGACGAGATGGAGATGCATGTCGACGCTGTTGCACCCGGCGAACGCGTCATCCTGGTCGACGACCTCATCGCCACCGGCGGCACCGCGGAAGGCGCGGTGAAGCTGCTGCGCCAGATCGGCGCCAACGTGGTCGCTGCCTGCTTCATCGTCGACCTGCCCGAGCTCGGAGGCGCCGCCAAGCTGCGCGCCATGGACGTGCCCGTACGCACGCTGATGACGTTCGAGGGGCATTAGAGCCGATTAGATCGCCTCGGCTTTCAGCTCCGCGAGCCAATGCAACATGCGCTCCTTCAGGAGCGCGTTCCTCACATAGTCCGTCTCGTCCTCGTCCAGCCGCTCGCATTCCGCGAACGTCAGGCCGGCCTCGCCATGCGCTTTCCAGGCGGCCTGCAGGCTGCGGCAGGGGTGGCCGCCCTGGCGTAGCGTAAACCAGATGCGGTTCTGGACCTTCTCGAGGTTCAGCGCCTGGCCGACCCAGGCCTCGCCGGAGGCCGCACAGCGGACCGCGAAAATGCCGGCAAACACCTTGCGCTCCTTGTAGGCGGCAATCGCGGCTTTTCGGTCGGTGGTCACGGGAAGGTCCTCGGCAGGTCGTTGCTGTCGCGAGACCTCATAGGGCGAAGTTGGCCGCCAGTCAATATTACCCGGGTAAAATAAATCTCTCTCGTCATTCCGGGGCGCGCGTCAGCGCGAACCCGGAATCCATTGTGCGGCTGTCTCTGTGGCCAGATGGATTCTCAGATGCGCAATTGCGCATCATAGCTCGCGACTTCGTCGCGCCCCGGAATGACCACCTTCAGGATCGCTGCAGGATCAGGCTGAGCTCGAGCTCGCGGAAGGCGAGGTAATTCCGCCGGATCCATTGGTGCAGCTCGGTCGAAGAGTCCTTCTCATTCCGCAGATAGGCGGTGAAGGAGAAGTTGAGCCGGTCGATATAGGTCTTGAGGAAGCCTGGCAGCGCCGGCAGGCGGAGCAGCCGGCCGCCCTCCATGGCCGGCGGCAACTCGCCGCGCACGACGAACTCGTTGTCCACGGTGATCAGATTGATCCGCGGGATCTGGGCGCGCAGCATCTCATGCGCGCGCGCCGAGATGCGGTCGGTGTCGGCGACGAACAGGATCATTGGCGCGACGTGGCGGCGCGCGGCTTCCTTCAGCAGGCCGATCTCGTCGGTCATCTTGAAGAACTCGTCGAAGGCGTGGAAGCCGAGGTCGATCACCTTGGCGAGCCCGTCATCGACGATGACGCGATCCATGAGCTGCATCTTGCCAAACGTGTCGATCACGTCGGCGGTCTCGGTGACCTTCGGCAGATAGTCGAGCAGCGACGGTTCCTTCAGATTGACGTCGAAGGCGGCGACGTCGCCGTTCTTGAGCAGCAGGAATTCCGTGAGCAGCCGCGCCAGCAGCGTCTTGCCGACCTGCGGGCGGGTTGAGCAGATGATGTAGACGGGCGTGGCGGGCATCGGAAGCTATTATCGGTGCGAAGGTCTCGCCCAATCCAGCCGTATCCGTACGGGTCTCGCAACTATTTTTCGCTGCTGCCGCCGCTGCGCGCCGCAGGCTTGGAGCCGACGATGTCGGTCAGGCGGATACGGTCGAATTCGCTCCAGACGTTCGCGAGCCAGTGCCGGACATAGCCGCGCAGCACGAAAGAATAGTTCGCGGCCTCGTCGTGGATGCCCTTGTTGGCGACGAATTTCAGGAACGGAACGGACGAGACCTCGACCTGCTCATAGGCCATTTCGTTCAGTTTCGGGATCGTCAGTTCCGTCGCATCCTTGATGCGGTGGAAATACGAATTGTAGGTCGCCTGGTCCCATTGGAAGAACTGGGTGTCGTTGATGAAGTTCTTCACCAGGAAATATTTTGCGCCGGTCATGAAGCCGGCCGTCTCGGCGATCTCCTCCAGCGAGGCGATCGAGGGGCCCAGGATGTGGAACACGGCGAAGGTGATCTGGCCGGCCTTGGCGGCGTCGAGGAAGCCGATGTCGCGCAGCGAGGCCAGCGCCGGCGACAAGAGACCGGCGCGGACGTCGATCACGGTCACCGACGGGCTCACGGCGTTGAGCGTGTCGAAGATCTTCATCTGATCCGCCGTCGTCGTCATGTCGACGATCTCGGTGATGTCAGGGTGGAAGCGCTTCAGTGTGCCGCGCGGGGATTCCGTGTCGAACGCGCGCGTCGGCACGTTGTTGGCGGAAAAATAATCGAGCAAGGTGCGCGATACCGTGGTCTTGCCGACCCCGCCCTTGTCCGCGCCCACCACAACCACTGCCGGCTTTGCTGCCATTGACGTCCCCTAACGCGCGCCCGCCGATCGCGTTGGTCGATCGGCCGGGTCCCAAGTCCTGATTCTGAAGTTTTGCCGCCCAAGTCTTCTCAAGTCTGCTGTTGGGCGCGAACATGGCAGAAACAAGGGAGAATTCAATCCTTGCGGCCTCGGCGCGGCAAATACTGCGATTTTTCCGACGACTTTTGGTGCGGTGGAAAAGGAGCGGTAAATCCCGCGGCTCTAGTGACGGCCCCAAGGGCCCGAGGGATTGCCCAACACGTTGCCCAGCGGATTGGGGATCGGCTTCCCCCTGGCGGTTCCGGACGGCGACGGCTCGGTCCCCTGCGGCGCATGGGAATCACCCCAGGGGCTGGCGGGCACCGGCGGCGGGCCGGCCTGCTGTTCCTGTTCAGCCTTGTGCTCGTCCTCGGGCTCCTCGGTTTCGTCCGCAAATGATGGCGGACCGGAATCGTGCCCGCCGGCGAACTCGACCAGCGCGTCGACCCGCGACTGCACGGACGGGTGGGTCGCAAACAGGTCGGCAAAGCCCTCACGGGGATTGTCGACACAGAGCTCCATCACCGCCGAGGTCGCGCCCGGCAACTCGCCGCGGTTCTCGATCTTGCGCAGCGCGGAGATCATCGCGTCGGGATTCTTGGTCAATTCGACCGAACCGGCATCGGCCAGATATTCGCGCGAGCGCGACAGCGCGAGCTTCACCACCTGTGACATCAGCCAGGCGACCACGATCAGCACCACCGCGATGATGATGACGATGACCGCGCCGCCGCCGCCGGAACTCTTGCTGTCGCTCGAGGAGGATGACGAGCGGGACGATGACGAGCCTGACGACCACGAGCCGCCGGAGCCCGAGCTCCAGCTGAAATTCGTGAACAGGCGGAAGAACAACTCGCCGAAGAATCCGACCACGCCGGCGATGATCACGGCGACCACCATCAGCTGCACGTCGCCGTTCTTGATGTGGGTCAGCTCGTGGCCAAGCACGGCCTCGATCTCCTGGTCGTTCAGCGCTTTCAGGAGGCCCGTGGTGACGGTGATGGAATATTGCCGCGGGTTGAGCCCGGTCGCGAACGCATTCAGCGCCGGGCTCTCCATGATCTTCAGCTTCGGCATGGTGATGCCGCGCGAGATGCAGAGATTTTCAAGCAGGTTATAGAGCCGCGGTTCTTCCTGCCGGGTCACCGAATGGCCGCCGGTGACCGCGTCGATCATCGATTGGTGGAAGAAATAGGCGATGATGATCCAGACGATCGCCGCGATCGTGGCGATAGGCGCCGCACTCTTCAGGTCTGAGAGCGCGTGCGTCAGGTAATAGCTGACCGTGCGATCGCCGTTGATGACGACCTCGGCAACCAGCGCGCCGGCATAGACCAGCACGTAGAGCAGCAGGAACAGGCCCGCGAGCAGCAGTATCGAACGGACCTTGTTCGATGCGATATGCGTGTAGAGACCATACGCGGCCATGGCGCGCTGTCCTGCCGGTCAATCCGCGGCGATCAGAACTTGACCTGCGGTGCCGCCTCGACCTCGGTGCGGCTCGCGCCGAGATCGAAGAAGTCCTTCTTGGTGAAGCCGAACATGCCGGCGAACAGCGCGGCCGGCATCTGCTGGATGCCGGTGTTGTATTCCTGGACCGCGTTGTTGAAGAAGCGGCGGCTCGCCGCGATCTTGTTCTCGAGGTCGGAGAGCTCGCTCGCAAGCTGCTGGAAGTTTGCGTTGGCCTTGAGGTCCGGATAGGCCTCCGACAGCGCGATCAGCCGTCCCAGCGCGCCGGAGAGCTGGTTCTCCGCTGCCGACACCTGCGCCGGGCCTTGCGCCGACATCGCCGAATTGCGCGCCTTGATGACGTCGTCGAGCGTGCCGCGCTCGTGCGAGGCATAACCCTTCACCGTCTCGACCAGGTTCGGGACGAGGTCGTGGCGCTGCTTGAGCTGCACGTCGATATCGGCAAAGGCCTGGCTGACGCGCTGGCCAAGTGCGACCAGCCGGTTGTAGGCGCCGAAGGCGAATAGCACGAGGACGACGATAACGCCGAGAACGATCCAGCCGGTCGACATGGAGAACTCCTGATCGGGGAAGAAGAAGGCGGGCAGCGTAACCCAAAATGGCGCCGGAGAGCACCGGCGCAGGAGGGGGAGGTATGACTTGGTCGGATGTGGAGCCATCCGAGTTCAAGGGAAAAGGGGCGAACGAGGTTAACTTTCCGACAGGACGGCATCGCCCCAGCGCCAGCGCCTCGCATCCGCATAGGCCGCCTTGTCGCGGCGTGGGACCTTCGTCAGCGCGAGGCCGTCCTCGGTGCAGAGCTTTGCCGTGATCTCGGCCTTGCCGACATCCGGCGGCGCCAGCACGCGCGGAGCGCGCGTCGGGGGCGGCGCGCGGGTCAGCGCCACATAGATGAAGCGCTCGTCCTCGAACGGCACGTCGGCGCCCTTGATCTGACGATGGGCCTGCGAGCGCGGCAGGCGCTGGTTGAAGTGGCACCAGTCGGGCGCAACAAGCGGGCAGGGTCTGTCGTGCGGGCAGGGCGCCGCGACATGCGCACCCGCCGCGATCAGGCGCCCGCGCAGCGCGAGGATGCGCGCATAGCCCGCCGGCGTGCCGGGCTCGATCACGACGAGCGCGTGGCGTGCCTTCGCCCACATCGCATCCGCAAGCGCGCGTTGATCGCTCTCGCTCAACTCGCCGATCAGATAGCTCGCGACGACGAGATCGGCTGGTGTTGCCTGGGCGAGGTTCTCGCCGGCGTCGCCCGGCAGATAGCGGCAGCCAGCCAGTTGCGTGCTGTCCTCGGCAAGCTCCAGCGCCAGCTTGCTCAGGGTGCGGTTGGTGTCGATCAGCGTGAACGAGGCGAGTGACGGGAAGGCTTCTGCCGCCGCCCAGCTTGCGGTGCCCGGGCCGGCGCCGACGTCGAGCAGGGTTTCCGGCGCAAGGTCTGGCACGATCTCGGTTAGCGCATTCAGGCTGGCCGCCACGGCGGCATACGTCGCCGGCATGCGCGCGAGCGCATAGGCCAGCGCATCGGCGTCGGACTTGATGCCGCCGGAATTGCCGCCGGTGCGATAGGCGTTCGAGATCTTTGACGACCGTTGCGCGGCCTCGTTGCGCGAAAAACCCTGGAGCTTGCCGTCGAGCGCGGCCTTGAGCTGTGCGGGGAGTGAGGGGGAAACCCTCACGCCACGTTCTGGTCCAGGATGTCCACGGCCTGCTCGAGGTTGACGGACACGAGCTGCGACACGCCGCGCTCGGCCATGGTGACGCCGAACAGCCGGTTCATGCGCGCCATCGTGATCGGGTTGTGCGTGATGATGATGAAGCGCGTGTCGGTCGTGGCGGTCATCTCGTGCAGCAGGTTGCAGTAGCGCTCGACATTGTGGTCGTCGAGCGGTGCGTCGACTTCGTCCAGCACGCAGATCGGCGACGGGTTGGTGAGGAACACCGCGAAGATCAGCGCCGTCGCGGTGAGTGCCTGCTCGCCGCCCGAGAGCAGCGACAGCGTCTGCGGCTTCTTGCCCGGCGGCTTTGCGATGATCTCGAGGCCGGCTTCCAGCGGATCCTCGCTCTCGATCAGGTGCAGCGCCGCCTCGCCGCCGCCGAACAGCTCGACGAACAGGCGCTTGAAGTGGTTGTTGACGGTCTCGAACGAGGTCAGGAGCCGCTCGCGGGCCTCCTTGTTGAGGCTCTGGATGCCCTGGCGCAGCCGCTTGATGGCTTCGACGAGGTCGTCGCGCTCGGTGGTGAGGCTGGTGTGCTGGGTCTCGACCTCGCGCAGTTCCTCCTCGGCGCGCAGGTTCACCGCGCCCAGGCGCTCGCGGTCGCGGCGCAGCTTTTCCAGATCTTCCTCGATTTCATTGAGCGGCGGCAGCTCGGCGCCGGGCTCGATCTCGGCAAGGCCGGCGACGGCTTGCGGCTCGACCTCGAGCATGTCGTGGATCTCGCGCTCGATGTCGACGAGACGGCGCCGCGCGCCCTCCATGCGCTCTTCGGCCCGCGCGGTCGCCTCGCGGGCGCTGGACAGCGCCTCCAGCGTCAGTTTTGCGACGCGATCGGTCTCGGCCATCGCGGTTTCCGCGGCGGCCAGCGCGTCGGCGGCGACGCGGCGGTCGTTCTCGGCGTACTCGATCTCGTTGATCAGCGCGCTGCGCTTCTCGGCGAACACGGCGGGCGCGTTCTCGAGGTCGCTGCGCTCGATCGAGACCTCGGTGATGCGGGCCTGGATGGTGTCGATGTGCGAGGCCGCGCTTTGTTTGCGGTTCTGCCACTCATTGCGCTCGGCGAGGATCGCCTGCACGCGGCGGTCGGCAAGCTCGGCTTCGCGCGCCAGCGCCTGCGCCTCCGCGCGGACCTGCGCGGCGAGCCGGCGGTGACCCTCGATGTCGCTGCGCACGGCGGCGAGGCGGACTTCCGTGTCTTCGCTGGACGGCAGCTCGGAGATCGCAGCCGCTGCGTATTCATGCGCGGCTTCGGCCTCGGCGCGGTCGGCGGCGAGGCGGCTGTGGGCCTCCGACAGCGCCGATTTGCGCGCGGCGTGACGGTTGATCTCGCGCTCGGCCGTGGCATGACGCTCGCGTGCGACGTTGAGCTCGCGCTGCGCGGCGCGCCAGGCTTCGCGCGTGGCGCCTTCGGTGCTGGCCGCCATTTGCAGCTCGGACTCGGCGTTCTCGAGCGCCTGACGCTTGATCTGCGCGTCGATGCGGGCCTGCTCCAGCTCGTTCTCGATGTCGACGAGACGGGCGCGTTCAGCCAGACGCCGCGCAGCGCCGGTCGGCGCGTGCGCCGCCGCCACAAAACCATCCCAGCGCCAGACATCGCCTTCGCGCGAGACCAGCCGCTGGCCGGTCTTGAGCTGCGAGACAAGCTCGGCGCCGCGCTCACGCGACACCACGCCGATCTGCGCCAGACGGCGGGCAAGCTCGACGGGCGCCTGAACGTGATCGGCAAGCGACTCGACACCCTCGGGCAGCGCCGGATCGCCCTCGGTGACGCCGGCATTGGTCCAGCGCATCGGCGCCGACGGATCGACGGGAGCATCGAGATCATCACCGAGCGCAGCGCCGATCGCCTTTTCAAAACCCTTGGCGACCGTGATGCCGTCGATGATCGGCGGCCAGAGATTCTTGGTCTCGCCGTTGACGATCTTGGAGATGGTGCGCGCTTCGGTTTCGAGCCGCTGCACGCGCTTGTCGGCCTCGTTCAGCGGCGAGCGCGAAGATTCCAGCGTCTGGCGGGCCGCGACATGCGCGGCTTCGCTGGCCTGCGCCGCGGCCTCGGAGGCCGCGAGGGTCTCTTCGGCGGTCTCGACCAGGGCGGCGAGCTCGGTGACATCGCCAAAGCCGCCGGTCTCCTGCGCGAGCTTGTCTTCTTCGGCCGCGACGCCGGCAATCTCCTGATCGAGGCGGGCGAGACGGTCGCGATGGGTGCGGACATTGGCCTCGAGCTGGTTGCGCTTGGCGGTGAGATCGGCAAGCGCGGTGGTGAGCTCGGAGAACTGGCGCTCGGCTTCGGCGAGTGTTGCTTCGGCTTCCGCAACGCGTTCGTCGACGCCCGAGCGCTTCTCGACGCGCGACTTGATCTCTTCCTTGAGCTCCGCGTCCTCGGTGTCGAGGCGCTCCAGCGCGACGTCGGCATCGCCCGTCTGCTGCTGGGCGCGGGCGATGTCGCCCTCGAACTGGGTCAGCCGGCGCTCGAGCTCGGTGACGCGTTCCTTGGCGCGCTCCTCTTCGCGGTCGAGCAGCTCGCGCGCATTGGTGAGGCGCTGCAGTCCCGCTGCCGCGCGCGCTTCCGCATCGCGCAAGGCCGGCATCTCGGCGGCGCGGATCGCCTGGATACGGGCGGCCTCGGCCTGATGTTGGGTGCGCTCGGCCATCTCGCGGACAGCGAGATCGTGGGTGTGGCCGGAATCGTTGACCTCGGCATGCGCCGCGATCCAGCGCAGGTGGAACAGTGTAGCTTCCGCCTTGCGGACCTTTGCCGCGACCTCGCGGTAGCGCACGGCCTGGCGGGCCTGCTTCTTCAACCCTTCCATTTGCCCGGAGAGCTGGCCGATCACGTCCTCGACGCGGGTGAGGTTGGTTTCGGCAGCCTTCAAGCGCAGCTCGGCCTCGTGGCGGCGGGCATGCAGGCCGGCGACACCGGCGGCGTCTTCCAGCACGCGGCGGCGCTGTTCGGGTTTTGCCTGGATGATCTCGCCGATCTTGCCCTGGTGGACGAGAGCCGGCGAACGCGCGCCGGTGGCGGCGTCCGCGAACAGGATCTGCACGTCGCGGGCGCGCACGTCGCGACCGTTGATGCGATAGACCGAGCCTGCCTCGCGCTCGATGCGGCGCGAGATTTCCAGGAACTGGCTGTCATTCATCGCCGCCGGCGCCGAGCGATCGGCATTGTCGATCGTCATCGTCACTTCGGCGTGGTTGCGCGCCGGGCGATTGCCGGAGCCTGCGAAGATCACCGCGTCCATGTCGGAGGCGCGCAGCGACTTGTACGAGGTCTCGCCCATCGCCCAGCGCAGCGCTTCGACGAGATTCGATTTGCCGCAACCGTTCGGACCGACGACGCCGGTGAGACCGGGCTCGATCACGAAGTCCGTGGGCTCGACGAACGACTTGAAACCATGCAGGCGGAGGCGGGTGATCTTCATAAACACGCTTCTCTGTTGACAGGGCGCGAATCTCCCTGCCGTGACAATACCATAGAAGGCAATGTCGATGTCTGGACGAGTCGCTCGATACGGCTCATGCGGCTGGACAATGGCCGCGCCGCGCCTCAAGGGCAACCAGCGAAGAGTGCTTTTCCCAAGGGAAATATACGGCTTTTCGCGAGCGAATCAGGACCAAACCGTGAAGATCAGCTCTTCAGCAGCGGATTGATCTTCTTCGCGAATTCGTCGAACGAGGCCTCGCCCTTGATCTTCTCGCCGTTGATGAAGAACGTCGGCGTCGAATCGACCTTCAACACTTCGCTCGCGTATTTCTGGTCGGCCGCGATCTTGTCGAGCAGCGCCTGGTCCTTCAGGCAGGCCTCGACCTGCTGCGGGCTGAGGCCAGCCTGCTTGCCGATCCGGGTCAACGTCTCCGTGGTGTTCTTCGTCACCCAGTCGTTCTGCGAGCGGAACAGCATGTCGGTGACGGCGAAGTATTTTGGCGCGTCGCCATTGGCAATGCAGCGCGACAGCATCGAACCCGCGGCCGCCTTGATGTCGAGCGGGAACTCCCGGAAGATGTAACGCACCTTGCCGGTGTCGATGAATTCCTTCTTCAGCTTCGGGAACACCTGTTCATTGAAGGCTGCGCAATGCGGGCAGGTCATCGAGGCGTATTCGGTGATGGTGACGGCGGCGTTCTCGGGCCCGATCGCCATGTCAGGCAGCGACACCGGCTTCGCCACGTCGGCGGCGGTTTGCGCCATTGCTTCTGTGATGAACCGCAGCGGCGACAACCCGGCCAGCGCGGCAAGTCCGGTCAGCGACAGCATCGTGGTGAAGGCGCGGCGGGTGATGATCAAGGTCGGCTCCCGGATGGCAAAGGTCTCGCCCGGATAGGAAGATAAGGCGAATGAGGTTCCAAATTGAGGCGAGCCTGTCGCTAGCTTGAAACGCGTTTTGTGGCAATGGCGTGCCGCAAGGACGGGTCCGGATTGGCCGCGCAATTGGGCTCAATTTCGCTTGATTGCGGCCCCCAGCCGGGCCAGCGCGTCCCGCAACTGTTCATCTTCGATGCTGCCGAGGGTTTCCGCGACCTTTGCCACCGACTGGGGGTCCGGCGGGCGGGGTCTGACCGGCCGTCGGCTGCGCGACAGGGGGGCCTGGCGGAAGGCCAGCTTGCCGACCGCGCTCCAGCCGAAGAAGCGGTTGACCCGCTCCAAAATGACGTCGGACGAATGCTGGATCTCCAGCGCCATCGGGCCCTCGACCCGCAGCACCAGGGTCGCCGGTTCCTGCGGCTGGCCCTCGACCGGCCGCGGCCATTGCATCTTCAGCGGCTCGGAATGGACAGCGATCTCGGGACCCGCGATCTCCGCCCACCGCGTTACCAGTTCGCGCGCGGCAAAGCCTTGCTTGGCATAGGCCTCGGCAAAGACGTCGTTGAGCAGGAGCGCAAGCGGCTTTGCGCTGATGGGCCGGGGTTTGGACATGGGGCCTTATAGCACTTCGTCCCTCGGGCCACAGATTCTTCGCCGTCATGGCCGGGCTTTGTCCCGGCCATCCACGTGTTGCCACGAAGAAAGACGTGGATGCCCGCGACAAGCGCGGGCATGACGTGGAGACGCTGGCGTTACCTCGTTACAGTGATGGGATGAGCCCCAAGTCCGCCCTGAAGGCGAAATCGGAACCGGTCCGGCCGGAAGCGTCAGCGCGCCCGCTCGCGCTGCTCCAATGGTACGACCGCCATCGCCGCCGCCTGCCGTGGCGGGCGCTCGCCGGTGAGGCGCCGGATCCCTACCGGGTCTGGCTGTCGGAGATCATGCTCCAGCAGACCACGGTGAAGGCGGTCGGCCCCTATTTCGAAAAATTTATGGCACGCTGGCCGGATGTCACGGCGCTCGGCCGCGCCTCGCAGGATGACGTGCTGCGGATGTGGGCGGGGCTCGGCTATTATTCGCGTGCGCGCAATCTGCACGCCTGCGCGGTCGCGGTGACGCGCGAGCATGGCGGCGTCTTCCCCGACACCGAAGAGGGGCTGCGCGCGCTGCCGGGGATCGGGCCCTACACCGCCGCGGCGATTGCCGCGATCGCCTTCGACCGCCGCACCATGCCGGTCGACGGGAATATCGAGCGCGTGGTGTCGCGGCTGTTCGCGGTGGAGGAGGAGCTGCCGCAGGCAAAACCGCTGATCCAGCAATTGGCGGCGACGCTGCTCGCGGATGCGCGCGCAGGAGACAGCGCGCAGGCGCTGATGGATCTGGGCTCCTCGATCTGCACGCCGAAGAAGCCGGCCTGTTCGCTGTGCCCGCTGAACGAGGATTGCGTGGCGCGTGCGCTCGGCACACAGGAGACTTTTCCGCGCAAGGCGCCGAAGAAGAACGGGACGCTGCGCCGTGGCGCCGCCTTCGTCGTGACGCGTGGCGACGAGCTCTTGGTCCGCTCGCGGCCCGAAAAGGGCCTGCTCGGCGGCATGACCGAAGTGCCGGGATCGGACTGGCTCGCCGGCCAGGACGACAAGGCCGCGAAGACGCAGGCGCCCGACATCAAGGGCATCGCGCGCTGGCAGCGCAAGGTGGGAGTCGTCACCCACGTCTTCACGCATTTTCCGCTGGAGCTCGTGGTCTACACGGCCAAGGTGGATGGGCGCACCCGCGCGCCGGCGGGCATGCGCTGGGTGCCGATCGCAACGCTTGCCGATGAAGCGCTGCCCAACGTCATGCGCAAGGTGATCGCGCACGCGTTGGGTCTATAGCCGCTCCTGACAGCATGCTGGCAGTAGGCCTGCGCTAAGGGGACGCAATGGAGGTTCCCATGGTCAAGACCGCGCTCGACGATTTCAAAGCTCCACCCTGCGCAAAACTGCTCGGCTGGCGTCTGCTCGATGCCCGGCCGGAGGAGGGCTGGATCAGGCTCGCCTTCGAAGGCAAGCCGGAGTTCTGCAACCCCGCCGGCTTCATCCAGGGCGGCCTGCTCTCCGCCATGCTCGACGACACCATGGGCCCGGCCGTGCTGGTGATGAGCGAGGGGCGGCTCTACACCACCACGATCAGCATGACCGTGAACTTTTTGGCGCCCGCCAAGCCCGGTCCGCTCGTCGCCGAGGCGAAGGTGACGCAACTCGGCAAGACCATCGCCTTCGTCGAGAGCAAGCTGATGGCCGAGGACGGCACGGTGCTCGTGACCGCAACGGCGACCGAGCGGCTGTTGGAGGCGGCGAGGGTGGTGAAGTGAATAGTGTAACCACATACTCCACTCCCTTCTCCCCTTGTGGGAGAAGGTGGCGCGAAGCGCCGGATGAGGGGTCTCTCGCGGCGCGTTCAAATAGCGAGATGAATCCGCGGAGGCAGACCCCTCACCCGAGTGAGCCCGCGTCTACTGGCGTCGCTGCCCTCTCCCACAAGGGGCGAGGGCACATCAACGTGCAGCTCGTGCCGCTCACGCGCTCGCTCTTGTCGCATCCGCCTTCGACACAATCGGCGGCTTTGCATTCAGCGCCTCGACCTGAAAACCGGCGACGCGCTTGTAGTTCGCGGCGATGTCTTCCAGCTCCTTCTGCGACAGCACGTCAGTCACCACCTTGTAGCCGTCAGGCGCGCGCTCCTCGACGAGCTGCATGACCTGCTCGGGGCCGTTCTTGCGGTTGAGCAGGACGAGGTCGGTGGTCGCCGGCCGGCGCTCGGCCTCATAGGCCAGGAGCGCTGCATTCGTCGGTCCATGCGCAAGGATTTCGCGGGTGATGGTGCGGGCATCGAGGATCGCCTGCGAGGCGCCGTTCGAGCCGATCGGATACATCGGATGCGCGGCATCGCCCATCAACGTGACGCGGCCAAACGTCCACTGGTTGACGGGATCGCGGTCGACCAGCGGATATTCGTAGGCGTGCGGGCAGTTCTTGATCAGGCCGGGCACGTCGAGCCAATCGAACTGCCAGTTCTCGAACCACGGCAAAAACTCGTCGAGCCGCGCGGTGCGGTTATAGTCCTCGCGCCGCCACTGATAGGTCGGCGGCATGTGACGCTCGGCCACCCAGTTGATGAGGTGGTTGCCGTTCGCGTCCGGCTTCTGGCTGATCGGATAGCAGACGAATTTCAGGATCTCGTGGCCGGCCATGATCATGGTGCGGCCGGTGAGGAATGCCTTTAACGGCGTGACGCCGCGCCAGAGGATGCGGCCATTCCAGATCGGCGGCCCTTCTTGCGGGTAGAGCTTCTCGCGTGCGGCAGAATGGATGCCGTCGGCGGCGATCAGCAGTGTGCCCTCATAGGAGCCTGCGGATTTGCCCGTGGCCTTGTCGATGAAATCGGCGCGTACGCCGTTGGCCGTCTCGCTCCAGCCGGTGAGATGGTGGCTGGTCAAAATGTTGTCGCGGCCGAGCCGCTCGACGGCGGTGTCGAGCAGGATCTGCTGGAGGGTGCCGCGGTGGATCGAGAACTGCGGCCATTTGTAGCCGGCCTCCAGCCCGCGCGGCTCGCTCCAGATCGGCTTGCCCTGCTTGGAGAAATAGGCGAGCTCCCGGGTGCGCACGCCTGAGGCGTCGAGCTTGTCCATCAGGTCGAGCTCGATCAGTTCGCGCACCGCATGCGGCAGCACGTTGATGCCGACGCCGAGCGGTTTCAGCTCGGACACGCTTTCGAACACCTTTGCCGGGATGCCGATTTGATGCAGGCTGAGCGCCAGCGTCAGCCCGCCGATACCGCCACCCGCGATGAGAACAGTCATCTCACTCCCCCAATACTCTTGCGGGGGTCATGACATGGAGAGGTGCAGGGGGCAACTGCGAAGACCGCCGCAGATGGTTCCTGACCGGCCTCTATCGGGGCGCCGGTGCGGCCCCGAAGAAGCCGACGATCTTCACCAATCGGCCGTCGGCGCCGATCTCGCCAAAATCGATCGAAATGTCGCCGCACGACCCGTCCGCGCGCACCAGGCGCCAGAGGAAGCGGAGCACGTCGTGGTGGACATCGATACCGCTCATGAACTCGAGCCGCGCGCCGAGCCGGCTCGTCTGCACCTTGGCGATATGACCCGCGAGCGCATCGCGCCCTGCAAGCGCGACATTGGGATCGACATAGACGCCGTCATCGCTCCAGCATTGCGCGAGCAAGGCCTGCCTGCGCGTGTCATCAGGCTCGTTCCACGCCGCCATGTAGGTCGTCACGATTGCATCATGGTCCATGAGTGATCTCCACCGTGGCTCCGCGACTGTTGCAGGGAATTGGCGGCAGGTCACTTACATCCGAGGTAATTGCCCTTCTGACGTGATGGTCTAGATTGCCCGCCATGAGCGAGCCAACCCACAATTCCCACGAGGTCGCGAGCGGGCATTTCAGCAGCCTGCTGAAACATTGGCGCAACGTGCGCCGTCTCACCCAGATCGAGCTCGCTGGTGATGCCAACGTCTCCGCGAGGCACCTGTGCTTCCTGGAAACCGGGCGCTCGCAGCCGAGCCGGGACATGGTGCAGCTCCTCGGCAGCGTTCTCGACCTGCCGCTGGAGGAGCGGAACGCGCTGCATGTCGCGGCGGGTTTCGTCCCGCCCTATGGCGACAAGGGACTGGCTGCGGAAAACCTTCAGCCGGTGCGGCAGGCGCTGGACTTCATGCTGCGGCAGCAGGAGCCGTATCCCGGCATTGTCATCGACGGTCACTGGGACGTGCGCATGCGCAATCAGGCGTCGGCGCGCCTGCTCATGCCGTTCCGGGATGCCTTCGACATGGACGCGGGCCTTGCCAACAACGCCATGCATGTCGTGTTTCACCCCGGGGGCCTCAGGCAGTTCATGGTGAACTGGGCAGAGTTCGCGGGGCAGCTGATCCGCATCCTGCATCGCGATGTCGCGCAAGGCAGCCGGGCCGCGGCAAGGCTGCTCGACGAGATCGCGGCCTATCCCGGCGTGTCGGCCGAGTGGCGGCTTCCCGGCCACGCATCGGCGGCGTCTCCGGTCATGACGATGCAGCTCGCCAAGGGCGACTATCGGCTGTCCTTTTTCTCGACCTTCACGACGCTCGCCATGCCGACGGATGCGGTGCTCCAGCAGATCAAGATCGAATGCTTCTTTCCGGCCGATGAGGCGACCGCCGAGAAAGCGCGCCAACTGGCCGCTTCAGCCACGGGAGACCCGCATGCAATCAGCTACCGTTAGTCACTCACCGACTGTTATGGACGAGTTGCGGGCCATCAATGCGCGCTTCATCCATAATTTCGTGACCAGCGATGTCGCCTCGCACGACGCGCTGCTGCACCCTGATTTCATCAACATCTGGCCGACGGGCCAGCGCTGGGATCGCGCCAGCTATTTGAAATACTGGGCGACCGCGTTTGATCCAAAAATCATCATCTATTGGGACGTGCGCGACGAGCTCATCACCGTGATCGGCGACGTCGCACTGGTGCGCTCGACCAACAAGCATGTCCGCCGCCGCGACGGCAAGGACGTCACCGGCATGACCACGTACACCGATACGTATCTGTTCGAGAACGGCGCGTGGAAATGCATCCAGGCGCAGCTTACGCCGGTGGCGCCGGAGCACTATCCCGCTGATGATACGATCGTGAGCGTCTACATCGAGGGCAAGCTCCAGCCTCGCGTGCAGTAAGGCGCTGAAGCGTCGGGGGTGGACGGCGCGCGAAGAGGCCGTTACCTTCCGGCTTTCGCATGAGGTCCGACATGTTCAAGCTCTACTATGCAACCGGCACCTGCGCGCTCGCCTCCCACATCGCCCTCGAGGAGGCCGGCGCCGACTACACGACCGAACGGCTGAACTTCAAGGCCAACCAGCAGAACAGCCCGGAATATCTCGCGATCAATCCGAAGGCGCGCGTGCCGTCGCTGGTGACCGATCGCGGCATCCTGACCGAGACGCCAGCGATGCTCGCCTATATCGCGCAGACGCACCCCAAGGCGAAGCTCGCGCCAATGGACGACGCCTTTGCGTTTGCAGAAGTGCAGTCGTTCAACTCCTATCTCTGCTCCACCGTGCATGTGGCCCACGCCCACAAGATGCGCGGCGCGCGCTGGGCGACGGAGGAGAGCTCCTTTGCCGACATGAAGCGGATGATCCCGAAGACCGTCGGTGCCTGTTTTGCGCTGATCGAGCAGAAGATGTTCAAGGGACCGTGGGTGATGGGCGAGCAGTACACGATCTGCGATCCCTATCTCTTCACCATCGCGCAATGGTTGGAGGGCGACAGCGTCGACATCAATGCGACACCGAAGGTCGCCGAGCATTTCAAGCGCATGGCCGACCGGCCCGCGGTGCGCAAGGTGCTGGACGCGGAGAAGGCTTAGCCCCACTTCCGTCGTCCCGGACAAGCTCCCGGCAACGCGTAAGCGTTGTCCGGAGCGCAGATCCGGGACCCATAACCACAGGAAGTGGTTATGGCGCGAGCTGGCGACCACGAGTCATCGCCAAACTCGATCCTGTGTTTATGGGTCCCGGATCGGCGCGCGCTTGTGGCGCGCTTGTCCGGGAAGACACCGTGTTTGTTGAAGCCGCATCCTATCCAGTCTTCCGCTTCTCCAGCTCCCGCCCCGTGTCCAGCATCAACCGCCTGAGCCAGATCGATCCCGGGTCCATCTGCGCGCGGGTCGGATAGAACATGAACTGCTCGTCGAGGCCGGGATCGAGCGGCGGCGTCACCGTGGCGAGCGAAAGCTGCTTTGAGAGCGCCGCGATCAGCCGCCGCGGCACGAAGGCGACGAGGTCGGTGCGCGCGGTGACGTGCAGCGCCTCGATATAGCCGGGGACGACCAGCGCAATGTGCCGTTCGATTCCCTTCGTGCGTAGCCAGGTGTCGATGAGGTCCTCAGCTTGGCCGCGGATGATCACGGCGACGTGGCGTGCTTCGAGGAACGCATCGCGCCGCTTCAGCTTTGCGCCGAGCGGATGGCCGCGGCGTACCGCCAGCGCGTCGCTGTCGGTATAGAGCAGCTGGCGGTGAAATCCCGTGAAGGCGTTGCCGATCGAGATCACGAGATCGATGGTGCGGGCAAACTCCGCATGGAAGATCGCCGGCCCCCGCCACGGCACCACGTCGATGCGCAGGTTCGGCGCAAGACGCGTCACCTTGGCCATCAGCGGCGGCATCAATAGCTCGACGGCGAGATCCGGCATCATCAGGCGAAAATGCCGCTCGCTGCGCGCCGCATCGAAGTCATCAGGGACGAACAGCCCGCGCACCTGGTCGAGCGCATGCGCCAGCGGCGCGCGCAGCGCCTGCGCCCGCGGCGTCAGCTCCATCCGCGCGCCGGTGCGCACCAACAGCGGATCGCCAAAGATGTCGCGCAGCCGTTGCAGCGCGTGGCTTGCCGCGGGCTGCGACAGCCCGATCCGCATCGCGGCGCGGCTGACATTGGCCTCGCGCAACAGGGCATCGAGCGCGGTGAGCAGATTGAGGTCGAGCGACGTCAAATTCATGAGGTGAATAGATATCATATCCAGTATCGATTGGAAGAATGCAGCTGGGGGCGCGATGATGGGCTTGCCAAGCTTACCAACGGAGCAACACCATGAGCGCCGCAACCAACAAGAAACTGCTACAGGACATCTTTGCCGCCGCCGCCAACCCCGATCCGGCCGCGCGCGACCGCGCGCTGTTCACGGCGAGCCTCGCCGACGACGCAAAATGGGTCGTGACCGGGCAATATTCCTGGTCGCGCACTTTCGCGGGCAAGGAGTCCATTCTCAACGATTTGCACGGCCATGTCCGATCGCGCCTGCGCGACCGTAGCCGCACCGTCGCCCACCGATTCATCGCCGACGGCGACGTCGTCGTGGTCGAGGCCAAGGGCGATAACGTCACCAAGGAGGGCGTCCGCTACGATAACGACTATTGCCTGGTGTTCCGCCTCGAGGACGGCAGGATCAAGGAGATCAGGGAATATTGCGACTCGATCCTGACCGAGAAGGCGCTCGGGCCTTTCCCGCAAGGCGCAAAAAGGGCGACGGGTTGATCGCGTTGACGACCCTCTCGACGGCCGGCTCGCACACGCGACCGGGTCGGTCGGGGCTGGCCATCGGGATCATGCGGGCGCTCCGCGAACGATTGAGCGTCTGGCGCGCGCGACACCGCGCACGGTCGCAGCTTGCCGCCATGAGCGACCGCGAATTGCAGGACATCGGCACCTGCCGGTCGGAGATCGCCGACGATCTCAGCAAGCCGTTCTGGCGCGCATAACGACGAAGCGGCGCCACCTGGGCGCCGCTTCATTGTCTTGGCAAGAGACGGTGGGCAACCGATCAGGCCACCTTGGTCGTCATGTGCTTGAACATGTTGCCGCGGGCCTCGTCGTCCATCTCGGCCTTGAAGGTGAACTTGTCCTTCAGCGCGATGGCGCGCACCGCCGCGGGGCGCGCAGAGATCTCGTCGACCAGCCGCTTGACGTTCGGATACTTTGCCGGCGCGTCCTCGCCGAGCACGAAGGCGGCCATGCGGGCCCAGCCCCACAGGGCCATGTCGACGATCGAATAGGCGTCGCCGACCATGTAGCGGTTCTTGGCGAGATGATCGTCGAGCACCTTGTAGTGACGATGCCCCTCGAACTGATAGCGGTTGTGCGCGTAGTCGTGGTTCTGGTCCTTCGGCGCGAAGTGCCGGAAGTGCACGGCCTGGCCGGAATAGGGGCCGATGCCGGTGGCGATGAACATCAGCCAGGACAGCGTCTGGCCGCGCACGGCGGGCGCGGGCAGGAATTTGCCGGTCTTCTCGGCGAGATAGAGCAGGATGGCGTTCGAGTCGAACACGATCGTGCCGTTGTCGTCGATCGCGGGGACCTTTGCGTTCGGGTTGATCTTGATGAAGTCGGGCGTGAACTGCTGGCCCCTGCGGGTGTCGACCGCCACGGGTTCGAAAGGCAGGCCGGCCTCTTCCAGGTAAAGCGCGACCTTGGTCGGGTTCGGCGATCCGTTGAAGTAGAATTTGAGCATCGAAAATCTCCCCCTGGTGTCGTTGTCCGACGTCTGTCGCGGCGTCCTTGCCGCGAGGCGTCATCCTCTTGCCCGAAGGCGAGCAGTTGATGCAACCGACGAATTGGTGAGGTGGGTCCTGCGCCGCGCGCAGATCAGCCGAGATAGAGGAAGCCGAGGACCGCCGCGACGATCACGCCGACCCCGGCAGCCTCCAGGCGCAGGGCAAGACGCGTTGCGGCATGCATGTCGGAGGCTTGCGTGGCGCGCTCCGTGCCACGGGCATGGCCGCCGACGATGACGTTGCGATTGAAGTCGGCATGGGCCTCGAGCCCGCTGGAGAGACCGACACAGATCAGCAGCACGCCGAATAGCGCAAGGCCGGCAAATCCGAGCAGGCCGATCAGCAACATCGGAAACATGCCGATGAGGAAGATCGGCAGCAGCGGCAAGAGCAGCAATGACTCGGACTGGCGTCGCATGGCTCGCCCCATCAAGACGAGAGCTGGTCGCTTGAAGCTAGTCCTCGGGGTGGCCGCATTCAAGCTGCCGTAGGGCGGGCAAAGCGGAGCTGCCCGCCGTTTCTGCATACGTCGAGGAAGGTGGTGGGCACGGCGCAAGGGCGCCTTTGCCCACCCTACAGTGCCAGAGGACTATTCCGCGCCCATCCCGGCGCGAATCTCTGCCCGCAGCTCGTCGATCAGCTTGAGGCCCTTCTTGGTCTCGACGTGCCAATAGGTCCAGCCGTTGCAGGCGGCCGAGCCCTGGGCCACCGCGCCGATGCGGTGGATCGAGCCGACCTTGTCCCCCAACATGATGGCGCCGTCGGCGCGGACCAGCGCGCCGAGCTTCTTCTTGGCGTCGAACAGTCTTGTGCCCGGCATGATCATGCCGCGCTCGATCAGCTCGGCGAACGCCACGCGCGGGGCTTCGCGCGCGGTCATGAACGGGGCGAGGCTCTCTTCCGGCAGCGGTTCCACCGCCGCGATGCGCTCTTCCGCGGCCCTCGCATAGGTCTTATCGCGCTCGAAACCGATATAGGAGCGGCCGAGACGCTTTGCGACCGCGCCGGTCGTGCCGGTGCCGTTGAACGGATCGATCACGAGATCGCCGGGCTTTGACGACGACAGCAGCACGCGCGCCAAAAGGCCTTCCGGCTTCTGGGTCGGATGCACTTTCTTGCCGTCGGCACCTTTGAGGCGCTCCTCACCGGTGCATAGCGGGATCAGCCAGTCGGAGCGGGCCTGCACGTCCTCGTTCGCCGCCTTCAGCGCTTCGTAGTTGAAGGTGTAGCCCTTGGCCTTCTCGTCGCGCGCGGCCCAGATCATGGTCTCGTGCGCGTTGGTGAAACGGCGGCCGCGGAAATTCGGCATCGGGTTCGATTTGCGCCAGACGATGTCGTTCAGGAGCCAGAAGCCGAGGTCCTGCATGATCGAGCCGACGCGGAAGATGTTGTGATAGGAGCCGATCACCCAGATCGTGGCCGACGGCTTCATCGCGCGGCGGGCGGCAAGCAGCCAGGCGCGGGTGAAATCGTCATAGGCGGCGAAGGAATCGAACTTGTCCCAGGCGTCGTTGACGGCATCGACATGGGATTCGTCGGGGCGCTTGAGATCGCCCTTGAGCTGGAGATTGTAGGGAGGATCGGCGAACACCAGGTCGACCGAACCAGCCTGAAGCTTCGACATCTCGGCGACGCAATCGCCGACGATGATGCTGTGCGAAGCGGACTCAAAATTTGTGCGGGGCGCCTTTGCAGACGCCCCGCGACGCGACACTACCATGACTCAAGAACTCTGACTCAGGCGACGCTGTCGGCGACGCGGGACCAAACAACCGACTGACCGTTACATTGACCCGGCAAAGTAAAAATCGACTTAATCCATCAACTTTGCGGTGAGGCTGCGCGTGCATCTTCGCGCGCACGCAATTGCGCGCATCTCCTGTATTTTAAGGCTTGTCGCGTCTTCGAGGCCGTGAGAACGCCGTTCGTGCCTTGAATTTCATGCGGAAAATTTTGCTGCTTCACAGGAAAAAATTGCTGGCCTCGACAAGTCGCCGCACTAGGCAATTTTTGCCGACCGGGATATTGATTAACAGAATGGAAATTTTACCTGTGTGGCGCGTTGAGCCTTTCGCGCTGCGCACATAGCCCGGGCCGCCCTGCGCGCCCGGAAATGGAATTCGAGAGGGGAAGCCCGCCATGCGTTACGACGATTTCCGCCGCAGCGACGACATCGAGGATCGTCGCGATGACAGTGGCGGCGGCATGGGAGGCGGCGGCGGTTTCGGCCTTCCCATGGGCGGCGGCGGGCTCGGCATCGGCACCATCATCGTGCTCGGCCTGCTCGGCTATGCCTTCGGCATCGATCCGCGCATCCTGATCGGCGGCGCCGAGATCCTCACCGGCGGCGGACAGGCGCCAACCTATCAGACCGATCGTCAGGCGTCGGGAGGACAAGTCAAGCGCGGCGCGCCGACCGACGAGATGGGCAGCATGATCTCCGGCATCCTCGGCGAGATCGACGATCGCTGGACCGAGATCTTCCAGGCCAGCGGCCAGAACTATACCGGGCCGAAGATCGTGCTGTTCCGCAACGCTACCAATGGCGGGCGCTGCGGCATGGCGCAGTCGGCGATGGGTCCGTTCTATTGCCCGCCGGATCGCACCATCTTCCTCGACACCGCCTTCTTCCGCGAGGTCGAGACGCGTTTCCGTGGCTGCTCCGGCAAGTCGGCGTGCAATTTCACCACCGCCTACATCATCGCGCATGAGGCGGGCCACCATATCCAGAACCTGCTCGGCATCATCCCGCGCGTGACCCGGCTGCAGCAGCAGGCCGGCAGCAAGGCCGAGTCCAACGCGCTGCAGGTGAGGGTGGAGCTTCAGGCCGACTGCCTGTCCGGCGTCTGGGTCAATCGCGAGGAGAAGAAGCGTCCGGGCTTCCTCGAGCCCGGCGACATCGACGCCGCGCTGAGGACTGCGACCGCGATCGGCGACGACACGCTGCAGCGCCAGGCCACGGGACGCGTCGTGCCCGATTCCTTCACGCACGGCTCGGCCGAGCAGCGCAAGCGCTGGTTCATGACCGGCTATCAGCAGGGCACCGTGCAGGCCTGCAACACCTTTGGCAACGGATCGCTGTAGTGATCCGTCATTCCGGGGCGCGCGAAGCACGAATTATGTTGCGCAGTTGTGCATTTGCGAATTCGGAAGTAGTGGCGTCATCCCCGGACGAACGCATTTGCGTTCGCTCGGGAGGTGCTCGCCTCTCGGCGAGCCTCGAAGGATGACGAGCCCCGGGCCCATCCTTCGAGGCGCGCTAATGCGCGCACCTCAGGATGACGTCGGAGAATGGGAGGAATGAAGTCGTGGCGTCCACCGACGAGTCAAAACAATTCATCCCGCTCAACATCGCGGTGCTGACGGTGTCCGACACCCGCGCGCTTGCTGACGACAAATCCGGCCAGACGCTCGCGGACCGCATCGTCGAGGCCGGCCATCATCTGGCCGCGCGCGAGATCGTCACCGACGACGTCGAGGCTATCCGCGCCGTCATCCGCCGCTGGATTGCTGACGCCGGCATCGATGCGGTCATCACGACAGGCGGCACGGGTTTCACCGGGCGTGACGTCACGCCTGAGGCGGTCGAGCCTCTATTCGAGAAGCGCATGGACGGCTTCTCGATCGCCTTCCACATGATGAGCCACGCCAAGATCGGCACGTCGACGATCCAGAGCCGCGCCACCGCGGGCGTTGCGGGGGCGACCTACATCTTCTGCCTGCCCGGCTCCCCCGGCGCCTGTCGCGACGGCTGGGACGGCATCCTCAAGCCCCAACTCGACTACCGCACGCGCCCCTGCAACTTCGTCGAGATCATGCCGCGCCTGGACGAGCATCTGCGCAGGCCGAAAGCACAGGGCGCGACGGTGTGATTCACCCTCCCCTGGCGGGGGAGGGCGATCGCGCGCAGCGCGAGCGGGGTGGGGTGATCTCTCAACTCGGGCAGTGTTCGATGTGGAGAGACTGTCACCCCACCCCGTCTCACACTTCGCTGCGCTCAATGTGAGCCGACCCACGAGCGAGCTACGCTCGTCTCGGACCCCTCCAGGGGAGGGTAAGGAGACGGAGCCCGCTTTGGACTGTCGTCACGACGTCCCTCTCAACGACCGCCACATCGTCCGCCAAACATCCCGCCAAACATCCCGCCACGCATCGCGCCGCAGCCGGTGCGCTCTTCGCTTGTACAGATCGACCAGCTCTCCGTTGACGCGGCGCGGGACATCGTGCCGCGCGCGCATCAGAGGTCGCGCTCCCAGGTCTCGCCGATCAGGTTTTGGCCGAAGCTGCGATGCGGCTCGGTGGCGACCAGCTTGAAGCCGGCATCCTCGTAGATTTTTCGCGCGGCGGTCAAAATGCTTTGCGTCCACAGCGTCATGCGGCGATAGCCGCAGGCTCGCGCGAAGGTGACGCATTCGGCGACCAGGCGCTGCCCGAGGCCCTGGCCGCGCGCGGAAGGATCGAGCAGCAACAGGCGCAGCTTGGCGACGTCGTCGCTCGCCTTGACGAGGAACACCGAGCCGACCGGCCGGCCCTCGATATCGGCGATCCAGCAGCGCTCGCGCGACGCATCGTAGCTGGTCATGTACTTTGCGACGATCTCGGCGACCAGCGCCTCGAAGCCGGCGTCGAAACCGTACTCGCTCGCATAGAGCGTGCCGTGGCTCTGCACCACCCAGCCCATGTCGCCCGGACGCGGATCGCGCAAGGTCGCCGGCGGCGCCGGCGTTCGCGGCATGGCGAGCAGCCGTTCGACCGTGTCCATCGCGCCCGTCAGGCGCCTGCGATCATCTGATGAGAGCGGCCGCAGCATGGCGGCGATGTCGTCCTGCGACGTGCGCTCGAGTTTTGCAAAAGCCTGCCGGCCTTTTGCGGTCAGGCTCAACTGATATTGCCGGCGGTCGGCAGGAAGCGGCTTGCGCGCGATCAGGCCCGCTTCGTCAAAATTCTGCACGATGCGGCTGAGATAGCCGGCATCCAGCCCGAGTTCGATGCCGATCTCCTTGGCCGAGAGCTCGCCGCTATGGGCAAGCTCGTAGAGCACCCGCGCTTCGCTGAGCGAGAACGGGCTCTTGAGGAGTTGCTGGTCGAGCACGCCGAGCTTGCGGGTGTAGAAGCGGTTGAAGGCGCGCACCGCCGACACCTGGTCGTCGGAGGCGTGGTCGGACGTCGTGGCCGCTGACGAACGGCCTGAAGACAATTGGCTTGAAGACATGGGGCACCTCGATACTTGCCATTGTCAATTAGTTATTTGACTTTGGCAAGTATCTTGGGCAAGTATATTCGGCGCTCACGCCATGTTGACGATCCGGCTGCGCAGCAGTGTCCGGGAGGAGCGGCCGAGCCGCCGTAATAGCCGCGCCTCGGAGCGGCGGGCGTGGGGCGGATAGCCGCCGATCCGGTCGTAATGGTCGCGTGCGATGAGGAGGCCCTGGTCGCCCTGCGGACGTACGATCCGGGCCAGGAAGCGCAAGGCGTCGCCAAGACCGGCGCTGGCGTAGGGCGAGCGCGCGTAGCGAAAGACGGCCGCCCGCGGCTTGCCGCTCGCCGAAACGCTCTGGATGAACAGGGTGGTCTCCTCGATCCAGCCGGTCTCCAGCACTGCACCGGCGTGCAGGAACATCAGCCAGGGCGAACGCGCTTGCAGGGCACCGGCAGCGAGTGCCGCGCCCTGGGGGCCTTCGAAACCGATAAAGCGGCAGCCGGCAACGTCGGCAACGCGCTCGATCACGCCGTTGCGGGTGCCGTCGACCAGGAGGACTTCACGGATCAGGCCGCTCGCGGCGCCTGGCACCAGCGCGGCCAGAGTTGCGACCGCCGGCTGTTCGACGCCTTCAGTCGGAATGATGACGCTCAGCATGATTGAGGCTTCGATGTCTCAAGCTGTAGGTAAAGCGTTCTGCATTGTTATACCCGTATAACCATGGCGCTACGCTCGCGCAATGTCAGCGGCGCGTCGGCCGGGGCGCATGGTAAACCATGCAGCCGGCCGCGGCCAAACATGTCTTGGACCATCCGTATTTTTGCCGAATGTTTCGGCGTTTGAGAAACCTGTACCGCCGCGGGATTGCTGGCGCCATATTCCTGCAAGGCTTGCACGCCATTCTCCGTGCGGCCTTTCGGGATAGCCTTTCAGGCGGTCGTCTATCACTAGGTGGGCGCAGGATGTTTGCGTGAGTGCAGATCAACTCGTCTTGGGAACGAGCGCGCCATCCGGCAAGCCGGAGGTCGCGCCGCCGCTGCGGATTCGGGCGGTGATGCTGGGCGACCGCATCAATCCCTCGGGGCTCGAAATCGGAACGCTGGTGTCCTCGACGCCGGTTGCCTTCCGCGTTCACGCCGGCCTCGCCGTGATCTTCCGCTACGGCGTCGTGGTGCTGATCGGACTGCTGCCGTCCGAGGAGAAGGTCCTCATCGATACCTTGAAGCCGCGTGTGACCGGCGAGCTCTCACCGTATGAGGAAGAGACCGCGCAGGCGCAGCTCTGCAACGACGAGGGTTCCGAGGCGATCCAGCCGGGCGGGCCGATCTGTCTGAGCAAATTCTCTGACGACAGGCTGCTGCTGATTTCAGACGCTCTTGCCAAGAGCACGGCACTGGCGCGCGACGAGCGGCGCGTCGCCGCCGTCTTCGACGTCATCGAGCCCCTGGCGCGCGAGCTCGCCGAGCACGGCCGCACGCCGCGGCGACGCAAGGCCATCCTGCAACTGATCGGCAATGCCCTCCTGGTCCAGCAGCGCGTCGCGGGCCGCGTTGCCATCGCCGAGAAGCCCGACGTGCTCTGGGAGAAGCCGGAGCTCGACCGGCTCTATGCGCGCCTGGAGGACGAGTACGAGCTGAAGGAACGTCTCGACACGCTCGAGCGCAAGCTCTCGGCGATCTCCGAGACCGCCAACGCGCTGACCGACATCATCGACACCAGCCGAGCGCTACGGCTGGAGGTCGCGGTGGTCGTGCTGATCCTGATCGAGGTGGCGATCGGCTGCTTCCAGATCTACGCCGGCCTTCACTGAACGGATGCCGGTGCGGTCGAGGTCGGGGACCGGCGCGAACGCTCGCTGTTGCAATCGACAGGGCTTGCGGGGCGCCGAAAGCCCGACAACAGGCCGCCATGGAGGTCTTCAGCCCGAGCTGCGCCGGTTCGGCGCCCCTTGTGCCGATGGAGCAGCACGCTAAACTCGCGCAATGTCGGGAGACGGCGATGAAACCAGTTGAGGCGTTGCGGTTATTGGCATGCGGCGCGCTGTTGGTCGCGGCTGCTCCTTCGACCCGGGCCGAGGGAACGTTTGAAATTCCCGCAGGGGCACATTTCAACAAGGACAAGCTGGCGAAGCTCGGCGATTTCTTCCGCAACGAGGTGACGACGGGGAAAATTCCCGGAGCGATCCTGCTGATCCAACAGCACGGCAAGCCGGTCTATCATGAATCCTTCGGCGTGCAGGACGTGGTTTCGAAGGCGCCGATCACCGACCAGACAATCTTCCGCCTGTTCTCGATGACAAAGGCCATCACCAGCGTGGTGGCAGTGAAGATGCTCGATGAAGGCAAGTTCTCGCTCGACGACCCGATCTCAAAATACATTCCGTCCTTTGCCAATGTGAAGGTCGGCATCGAGAAGAAAGCCGACGATGGCACCAAGACGCTCGAACTGGTACCGCCGAACCGGCCGCCGACAGTGCTCGACCTGATGCGCCAGACCTCCGGTATCACCTACGGTTTCTATGGCGATAGCCTGGTCCGCAAGGCTTACAGGGCTGCCGATATCTATGCTGGTGATTTCGACCTCGCCGAGTTCGCGGAGCGGATCGCAAGACTGCCGCTGCATAATCAACCAGGCGCACTCTGGCAGTATGGCCATTCCACCGACATCCTGGCGCGGATCATGGAAATCGTGTCCGGGAAGTCCCTGATCGAGGTCGACAGGGAAGAGCTGCTCGATCCGCTCGGCATGAAGGACACCGGCTTCTTCGTCACGGACCCGGAAAAGCAGAAGCTGCTCGCAATGCCGATGCCGAACGACAGCGATTTCCGGGTGGGGCGCGAAAACAACCCGACCATTCCGAAGAAGATGATGTACGCCAGTGGCGGCATGGTCTCGACCATGGCGGACTACACGCGCTTCGCGCAGATGCTGCTCGACGGCGGCACATACGAGGGCAAGACCATTCTCAGCCCCAAGGCGTTCAAGCTGTTGACGACGGACCGGGTCGGGGCGGGTTCGGGCGTCGACCGGGATTATTTCTACTTCCCGGGTGACGGCTTCGGCTTCGGGCTCGGCCTCGCCGTGCGCACCGATCCGGGCAACGCCAAGCCGCCGCCGCCGGGTGATCTCGGCGAGCTGAAATGGGACGGCGCCAGCGGTTGTTATTTCGTGATCGACCGCAAGCAGGACATGTTCTTCGTACTGCTGGAGCAGACTCCCTCGGAGCGCCAGCGCATCCAGAGGGCGGTGAAGCAGCTGATCTATGAGGCGATGGAGAACTGACGGCGTCACGCTATCGCGGGCCGCAAGCCCGTCTTGATGTGCGTCAAACTGTCGGAGGAAGCGGCGATGGTAAGGTCTTTCCGGCCGGCGTCGGAGCGCGAGATGATAAGGCGTGGTGCGGAATGGTTGCTAATCGCCAGTCTTGCGGTTGGCTTCGCTGCTGCGGCTCAGGCTGAAGACTTTGACATCGGCAAGTCGGAATTTCAGTCCTCCTGCGCGAGCTGTCATGGTGTGGATGCAAAGGGAAAAGGGCCGGTCAGCGACCAGCTGAAGACGCCGCCTCCCGACTTGACGGTGTTGGCCAGGAACAACAACGGGGTTTTCCCCACGAACGCTGTCTATGAAACCATATATGGATCGAAACCGGTTCCCGCTCACGGCACGCGTGAAATGCCGATTTGGGGGGAACGGTTCAATCCCATTGTCAACCTGCCTCACAATGTCGATCCGTCGTACTGGAAGTTGGCCGGGCCGGAGCGAAGCCCGGAAGTCGTGGTGCGAGCGCGCATTCTCGCCGTTATCGACTATCTCAATCGCGTTCAACAAAAGTAGCAACCGACGTTACGGACTGCTGTGCCCGTGCGACATCAGTCGCCGGGTTGCCTCGGCGTCGTTCCTCTCGCGCTGTTCGGCCAGATCCAGTCTCGAATCTCGGGCATGTCCTCGCCGTGCTCGCGGATATAGCGTGCGTGCTCGATCAGCGCGTCACGGAATTGCTGCTTCACATGCGCCGCCTTGGTCGCGAGCCCGGGCACGCGCTCGATCGCCTCGATCGCGAGATGAAAGCGGTCCAATTTATTGAGCACGACCATGTCGAACGGCGTCGTGGTGGTTCCTTCCTCGTCAAAACCGCGCACATGCATGCCGGCGTGATTGGCGCGCTTATAGGTCAGCCGATGGATCAAATAGGGATAGCCGTGATAGGCGAAGATCACCGGCTTGTCGCGCGTGAAGATTGCATCGAAGTCGCGACCGCTGAGGCCATGCGGATGCTGCTCCTGCGGCTGCAGCGTCATCAGGTCGACGACGTTGACGACGCGGATGTTGAGGTCGGGCAGCGCGCTGCGCAGGAGCGTAACGGCGGCGAGCGTCTCCAGCGTCGGGACGTCGCCGGCGCAGGCCATCACGACGTCGGGTTCTTCGCCAGCAACTTCGGTGCCCGCCCATGGCCAGATGCCGATGCCGGCATCGCAATGCGTCGCCGCCTCCTGCATCGACAGCCATTGCGGCCCAGGCTGCTTGCCGGCAACGATCACGTTGATGCGATTGTAGGTGCGCAGGCAGTGATCGCCGATCCACAGCAGCGTGTTCGCGTCCGGCGGAAAATAGATGCGGACGATGTCGGCCTTCTTGTTGGCGACGAGATCGACGAAGCCGGGATCCTGGTGGCTGAAGCCGTTATGGTCCTGGCGCCAGACATGCGAGGTCAGGAGGTAGTTGAGCGAGGCGATCGGACGCCGCCAGGCGAGCTCGCGCGAGACCTTCAGCCATTTTGCATGCTGGTTGAACATGGAATCCACGATGTGGATGAAGGCCTCGTAGCAGGAGAAGAAACCGTGGCGGCCAGTGAGCAGATAGCCCTCGAGCCAGCCCTGGCAGAGATGCTCGCTCAACACCTCCATGACGCGGCCGTCCTGGGCGAGATGGACGTCATAAGGTTTGATCGCTTCCATCCAGACCCGCTCGGTCACGTCGAACACGGCATCGAGCCGGTTTGAGGCTGTCTCGTCCGGGCCCATGATGCGAAAATTGCGCGCCTCGGCGTTGAGATTGACGACATCGCGCAGGAATTTGCCGAGCTCGCGCGTGGCTTCGGCGGTCGCAGCTCCAGGCTCGCGGACATCAACGGCATAGTCGCGATAGTCCGGCAGCTTGAGCTCGCGCTTCAACAGACCGCCATTGCCGTGCGGATTGGCGCCCATGCGGCGCTCGCCGCTTGGCGCCAGCGCCTGGAGTTCGGGAACGAGTGCACCGTTCACGTCGAACAGCGTTTCTGGCTCGTAGCTCCGCATCCAGTCTTCGAGCACCTTGAGATGCGCGGGGTTCTCGCGGCAGCCCGCGACCGGCACCTGATGCGAACGCCAAAAACCCTCGACCTTGAGGCCGTCGACCTCCTTCGGTCCGGTCCAGCCCTTCGGGCTGCGCAGCACGATCATCGGCCAGCGCGGCCGTTCGACCGGTTCGCTTGCGCTTCGGGCGTGCTGCTGGATCGAGCGGATACTGGCGAAGGCGACGTCGAGCGCGTCGGCCATCGCGCGGTGCATACGCGCGGGCTCATGGCCCTCGACGAACAGCGGCTCGTGGCCGAGCCCGCGAAAGAGATCGCGGATCTCGTCGTCGCGCATGCGACCGAGCACCGTGGGGTTGGCAATCTTGTAGCCGTTGAGGTGCAGGATCGGCAGCACCGCGCCGTCATTGATAGGGTTGACGAACTTGTCGGAGTGCCAGGAGGCGGCCAGCGGGCCGGTCTCGGCCTCGCCGTCGCCGACGACGCAGGCGACGATCAGGTCGGGATTGTCGAGCGCGGCGCCATAGGCGTGCACCAGCGCGTAGCCGAGCTCGCCGCCTTCGTGGATCGAGCCCGGCGTCTCCGGCGCCGCATGGCTCGGGATGCCGCCGGGGAAGGAGAACTGGCGGAAAAGCTTGCGCAACCCGTCCGCATCGCGCCCGATGTCCGGGTAGATCTCGCTGTAGCTGCCTTCGAGATAGGTGTTGGCGACCATGCCGGGGCCGCCATGGCCGGGACCGCAGACATAGAGAACGTTCAGGTCCAGGGTGCGGATGGCGCGGTTGAGATGGGCGTAGATGAAGTTCAGCCCCGGCGTCGTGCCCCAATGACCGAGCAGGCGCGGCTTGATGTGCTCGGGCCGCAACGGCTCGCGCAGCAGCGGATTGTCCAGGAGATAGATCTGGCCGACGGAGAGGTAGTTGGCAGCCCGCCAGTAGCGATCGAGGAGGTCGAGTTCGCTGCTCGCGGCGCCCGATTGTTGTTGGTTTGTCATATTCCTGCTGACCTTCACCTCAGCGATCGTCATCAACCCTGTTCCGGCGCGATCGATCCCGCTGCGCCATCAAACGGGATGGCCGTGACGCCGGTGTTGCGAGAGGTCAAAGGACCGGCGCAAAGTTCGGGCGGCTACTTTGCATGGGGTTGTTTTCGGGATTCTTGTTCTGTGTTCTTGATTTGTTCTTTTTGTGTGTTATCTTGGCTTCATGAGTCGAGCATCCTCTCATGCCCTCAAGCACCCGCCGGTCACGGCGCCCTCCGAGCCGGCGGGTGCGGCTGCCGATTCTCCTGCCGATTTTCCCGAGCTTGGCGTCGCGATCGACCGCGAACGCCGGCGGGGGCGGGGCGCGCAGTCCAATGCCAGCGGCCGCTATGAGGCGGAGGCGCGGGTCGCCTTCGACGACGGCTGGCAGAGCCTGGAGGAGCTGCCGCCGTTCAAGACCAGTGTCGCGCTCGACACCTCGCGCAAGGTGATCACGCGCAACGACTCGCCCGATATCGGCTTCGACCGCTCGATCAACCCCTATCGCGGCTGCGAGCATGGCTGCGTCTACTGCTTCGCGCGGCCGACGCATGCCTATCTCGGCCTCTCGCCGGGGCTCGATTTCGAATCAAAACTGTTCGCAAAGCCCGAGGCGCCGGAGCTGCTGGAGAAGGAACTCGCAGCGTCCAGCTACGAACCGCGGATGATCGCGATCGGAACCAACACCGATCCCTATCAACCGATCGAGCGTGAGCGAAAGATCATGCGCGGCATTCTGGAGGTGCTGGAGCGCGCCGGGCATCCCGTCGGCATCGTCACCAAGTCGGCGCTGGTCGTGCGCGACATCGACATTCTGTCGCGGATGGCCAAGCGCAATCTCGCCAAGGTCGCGATATCAGTCACCACGCTCGACCCAAAGCTCGCCCGCACCATGGAGCCGCGGGCCTCGACGCCGCCGAAGCGGCTCGAGGCGCTCAAGCAATTGTCCGATGCCGGGATTCCCACCACCGTGATGGTCGCGCCCGTCATCCCCGCGCTGAACGATTCCGAGATCGAGCGCATTCTGGATGCGGCCGCGCATGCCGGCGTCAAGGAAGCCTCCTACGTGCTGCTGCGCCTGCCGCTGGAGGTGCGTGACCTCTTCCGCGAATGGCTGATGGCAAATTATCCGGACCGCTATCGCCACGTCTTCACGCTGATCCGCGACATGCGCGGTGGCCGCGACTACGACGCGAAGTGGGGCGAGCGGATGAAGGGCACCGGCCCGATGGCCTGGACCATCGGCCGCCGTTTCGAGATCGCCTGCGACAAGCTCGGGCTGAACAAGCGGCGCGCGAAACTGACGACGGATCATTTCGCAAGGCCCAAGCCGAACGGCGAGCAGCTCAGCCTGTTCTAGGATCGGAATTCAAGACGAGGCGTATCATGAGTAAGACATTGCCTGCGCCGGTGCCGCGGCTCACCGTCGTCACGCTCGGCGTCAGCGACATGCGCGCCAGCATCGCGTTCTATGAAGAGCTGGGTTTTGCGCGCAGGCTGAAGGCGACCGGCGAGGCCGTTGCCTTCTTCGACACCGGCGGTCCGGTGCTCGCACTGTTCCCCTGGGATCAACTGGCGGCCGATGCCACCGTGCCCGAGAAGCCGCGGCCGTCGACCTTTCGCGGCGTGACGCTGGCCTGGAACTGCAGTTCGCGCGAGGAGGTGGACGCGGTTCTGGCGTTCGCGCTCGAAAAGGGCGCGAGTCCGCTGAAGGCCGCGCATGAAACCGACTATGGCGGCTATTCCGGCTATTTCGCCGATCCGGACGGCCATGCCTGGGAAGTCGTGGTCGCGCCCGGCATCGAGGTCGGCGAGGACCGGCGGGTGCATCTGGCTGAATAACGGGAATTGCACCGGGTTCCCGGTTGCGCGGGCCGTCCTGCTTGCGCACGATCCCGGCCATGATTCGGGACAAATCCCCCAGCAAAACCAAGGACGCGCCGAAGAAGGCGGCCAAGGGCGTCACGACGGTCGCGCGGCCGAGCTTTCGCCGCGAGCGCGCGCTGATCAAGCGCGGGGTCTGGCCGGTCGCGGGCTGCGACGAGGCCGGCCGCGGTCCGCTGGCGGGTCCAGTCGTCGCCGCCGCCGTGATCCTCGACCCCGACCGGATTCCAAGGGGCATCGACGATTCCAAGCGGCTGACGGCGGAAGAGCGCGAAAAGCTGTTCGACAAGATCTGCGCCACCGCGCAGGTCTCCGTTGCCGTGGCCTCGCCCGCGCGCATCGACCGCGACAATATCCTGCGGGCCTCGCTCTGGGCGCTGAAGCGCGCCGTGGTCGCGCTGCCCGAGGCGCCCCGGCACGTCTTCGTCGACGGCCGCGACCGGCTGGATACCGCCTGCGACTGCGACGCCGTGATCGGCGGCGATGGCATCGTGCTCTCGATCGCCGCAGCCTCCATCATCGCAAAAGTGACGCGCGACCGGCTGATGTGCGCGCTGGCGCAGGACTGCCCCGGCTACGGTTTCGAGCAGCACAAGGGGTATGCCGTCCCCGAGCACCTCGATGCGCTCGACCGTCTGGGGCCGTCGGTCCACCACCGCAGCTTCTTCGCCCCCGTCGTCGCCGCGCGCGAAAAGCACATGCCCTGGACGGTGGAGCGCGAGCGCGACCTGTTCTCGGCGGAAGTCGAGGTGGACGTGCAGGTGGAAGTTCCCGCCGAGATCAACGCGTCCACGGGTCTCTAGAACATTGCTGCGCCTCGCCCCACTTGCGGCAGCGCGAGCGAAGCTCGTCGCGACCCCGTAAGAACGGGGAGAGGGGCAGACTGTCGTTGCCACGGCGGGCCGCGCCCTTTATCAAAACACCAGAGCGAATAGGGCCGGCTTCGACGGGTTGGCTGCATCTTTCGGGCGTTGCATGCGGTTTACCTCCCTGGTCATCGAGCTGATCCGCGCGCGCCCGCGGCTGGTGGTGTGGATCGTGGTGCTGCTCCAGGCCGCGCTGTGGCTGTTCGTGGCGCTCGTCTTCTACCGCAGCCCGCCCGGCAACCTCGCGACGCTGCTGGCGTTCGGCCGCGAGTACCAGGTCGGCACCGATCTCGGTCCGCCACTCGCCTTTTGGCTCGCCGACATCGCCTATCGCGCCGCGGGCGGCCACATGTTCGGCGTCTACGTCCTGGCCGAGCTGTGCTCCATCGCGACCTTCATCTCGCTCTATCATCTGGCGCGCGCGGTGGTCGGCACCCAGCAGGCGGTGCTCGCGGTGCTCCTGAGCATGACCGTGCTGGCGTTCTCCTCGCCGACGCTGGAATTCGGTCCACTGGTGCTGGCGCGCCCGCTATGGGCGCTGCTGCTGCTCCACTCCTGGCAGTTGATCGGCCAGCGTCGCGGCAATGCCTGGTTCGCCTGGTCGATCGCCGCCGGGCTGCTGCTCTTGACCACCTCAGCCGCGATCGGGTTGCTGCTGCTGCTGGTAGTCTTTGCGCTCGCGACGGCGGGCGGCCGCCGGACGTTGCGCGCGCTCGATCCGCTCTATGCGCTGCTCGTGGTCGCGGTGCTGGCGCTGCCCTATCTGATCTGGGTGATCCGGGCCGACGTGCTGACGCTGCCGGCCCTGCCGCAACTGGCCGAGCTGAACGCGCGAGGGCTGAATACGGCCTGGCTGCTCGGCAGCCTGGTTCTGGCCGCAGCCGGCGTGCTCGTTCTTGCCGCGCTGAACAGCAAGTGGTTCGCGGCCAAGGGCGAGGAAGCGCCGATCATCTATCGTCCGCCGGTCGAGCCTCTGGCGCGCAACTTCGTCTATTTCTTTGCCCTCGCGCCGGGCCTCGCTGCGGTGGTCATCTCCGGCCTGTTCGGCCTCGACCGTGTCATCGGCGGCGCCGGTGTTGCGCTGGTCATGTCCGGCCTTGCCGTGATCGTCGCGGCCGGCGACCTGATCGCGATGCGGCGCCAGCGGGTCCTGCGCACGGTGTGGGCGGCCGCGGTTGCAGCGCCGGCCGCCGCCGTCGTGGCGACCACCTTGCTGCTGCCCTGGACCGGCACCGGCGAGGTCACGACCGCGATGCCGGCGCGCGCCATCTCCGATTTCTTCGACGACAGCTTTGTCCGCCGGACCAACCGGCCGTTGCGCGCGGTCGCCGGCGAGACGCAGCTCGCGAGCCTGATCGCGCTGCATTCCGGCCGTCCGCATCTGCTCATCGATGCCGAGCCCGAGCGCACGCCGTGGATCTCGCCGGCAAAATTCGCGGAGACCGGCGGCGTCGTGGTCTGGCGCGCCTCCGACACCGCCGGCACCCCGCCGCCCGACATCGCAAAACGTTTTCCGGGCATCGTGCCGGAGGTGCCGCGCGCCTTCGAATGGCTGGTCAACGGCCGCCAGGGCCTGCTGCGCATCGGCTGGGCGATCGTGCGGCCGAAGGGGGCATGAGGTCAGGACAGCGCGAGCGCCTTCGCGATCGCGCGCAGATCCTGCCATGCCAGCCGCTTGTAGGCCGGTGACCGCAAGAGATAGGCCGGGTGAAACGTCGGCAGCGCGCGGATCATGCGCGCACCCGTGTCGTAGTCGAACCAGCGGCCGCGGGTGCGCATGATACCCTCGCGCGTCGACAGCAGCGTCTGCGTCGAGGGATTGCCGAGCGTCACCAGCACGTCGGGATTCACGAGCTCGATCTGGCGCTGGATGAAGGGCAGGCAGATCTGCGTTTCCTGCGGCGTCGGCGTGCGGTTGCCGGGCGGCCGCCACGGAATGACGTTGGCGATATAGGCGGTGGTACGGTTGAGCCCGATCGCGCCGATCATGTGGTCGAGCAGTTTGCCGCTGCGCCCGACGAAGGGCAGCCCCTCGATGTCCTCATCGCGTCCCGGCGCCTCGCCGACGAACATGATGCGCGCCCGCGGATTGCCATCGGCGAACACCAGCCGCGTCGCGGTGTTCTTCAGCGCGCAGCCGTCGAAATTCTGCATCAGCTCGCGCAGGGCCTCGAGCGTCGGCGCGGTCCGTGCCGCCTCGCGCGCGGTCGCGATCGCGACGTCAGGCGCGGGCGCCGCCTCGCCGCGGATCACCGCGGGCGCTGCAACCGGACGCGGCGTTTCGACTGGCGGTGCCACGCGCGTCACCGGCGGCGGGGCATCCGCCTCGGCCAGGCGATCGACCGGTTCCTCCACCAGCGCGCAATCGACGCCGGCCTCCAGATAGAAGGCAAGCAGTTCGCGGACGGTGGGGGCGAGTTCTGGCATCATGGGAAAGTCTGACTTTTATATCACCTTGGGCCGCCTTGCATCCCAGCGGAACGCAATTCCGAGGTTGTCCTACCCGGAAAAATCGGAAACAAGGGGGCGCAAACGACCAAGGAACCGTCTCAAGGGCTGAGATCAGATGAGCACCGAAGAACTTCCCCCGCGCGAATCCATGGAATTCGACGTCGTCATCGTCGGCGCCGGCCCCTCGGGCCTGTCGGCCGCGATCCGGCTGAAGCAGCTCAACGCCGATCTGAACATCGTCGTGGTGGAGAAGGGTTCTGAGGTCGGCGCACATATTCTGTCCGGCGCCGTGATCGACCCCGCGGGCCTGGACAAGCTCTTCCCCGACTGGCGCGAAGACGCCGATTGCTCGCTCAAGACCCAGGTGAAGGACGACCGCTTCTTCTGGTTCACCGAGACGAGTGCGATCAAGCTGCCGAACTTCATCATGCCGCCGCTGATGAACAATCATCATTGCTACATCGGCTCGCTCGGCAATGTCTGCCGCTGGCTGGCGCGCAAGGCCGAAGCGCTCGGCGTCGAGATCTATCCGGGCTTTGCCGCGGCCGAGGTGCTTTATGACGACAACGGCGCGGTGCGAGGCATCGCCACCGGCGACATGGGCATCGGCCGGGACGGCAAGCCGAAGGACTCCTTTACCCGCGGCATGGAATTGCTCGGCAAGTACACGCTGTTCGCCGAAGGCGCGCGCGGCAGCCTGTCCAAGCAACTGATCGCGAAATACGCGCTCGACGCCAAGAGCGAGCCGCCGAAATTCGGCATCGGCCTGAAGGAAGTCTGGCAGATCGATCCGGCCAAGCATCAGAAGGGCCTGGTGCAGCACGCCGTCGGCTGGCCGCTCAAGAACGATACCGGCGGCGGTCTGTTCTTCTATCACTACGACGAAAACCTGGTGTCGATCGGCTTTGTCGTCCACCTCAACTACAACGATCCCTATCTGTCGCCGTTCGACGAATTCCAGCGCGTCAAGAACCATCCCGCGGTGCGCGCGACGCTCGAAGGCGGCAAGCGACTCGCCTACGGCGCGCGCGCCATCACCGAGGGCGGCTACCAGTCGGTGCCGCGGCTGAGCTTCCCCGGCGGCGCGCTGATCGGCTGCGCGGCCGGCTTCGTCAACGTGCCGCGCATCAAGGGCGTGCACAATGCGATGGGCACCGGCATGCTCGCAGCCGAGCATGTCAACGCCGCGCTCGGTGCAGGCCGCGCCAATGACGAGCTCGTCGAGTACGAGAACGCCTGGCGCGATTCCGTCGTCGGCAAGGACCTCTACCCCGTCCGCAACGCCAAGCCGCTGTTGTCGAAGTTCGGCACCTTCATCGGCGCCGGGCTCGGCATTTTCGACATGTGGTGCAATACGCTGTTCGGCGCCTCGCTGTTCGGCACCCAGTCACACGCAAAGCCCGATCGCGCCACGCTCGACACCGCCAGCACGCATACGCCAAAGGCCTATCCGAAGCCGGACGGAAAAATCTCCTTTGACAAGCTGTCGTCGGTATTTTTGTCCAACACCAATCATGAAGAGGACCAGCCGGTCCATCTGAAGGTCGCGGACATGAACCTGCAGAAGACGTCGGAGCACGACGTCTTCGCCGGTCCCTCGAACCGCTATTGCCCGGCCGGCGTCTATGAATGGGTGGAGGAGGGCGCGGCTCCGCGCTTCCAGATCAACGCCCAGAATTGCGTCCACTGCAAAACCTGCGACGTGAAGGACCCGAATGGCAACATCACCTGGGTTCCGCCGGAGGGCGGCGGCGGGCCGAACTACGAGGCCATGTAACGATCGGGCAATGTGACGCACATTCGCGTGAGCCGGCACCGGCGAACGGCCGTCCCGGTCACGATAAGGCCACAGTAAAAGCGTTTTGGGGCAGGCAATTGGCCGGCCGGGGGCGTATGCCAAATCGCCTCCCGATTCTCTGCCGAATCCTTGCGGATGCGGCCCAAACGCGGCATTGTTCCGGGCCATGACGGTTCCGGGTCCCGATGCCGCCGGTCGCGTTCGCATGCGAGACGACCCTTTACTCCCAAACTCAAGGCGAGCCCTGATGTTCTCAAATCGTTTCAACCGCTGGACTGTTGCCGCCCTGGCCCTCGCTGGCTCCGCTCTCGTGGCGGTCCCCGGTGCGGTCCTGGCGCAGACGCCGGATCATCCGGCGGACACTGCGGCACAGTTTCCGACCCGAAACGATCTGAAGTCGCTGACCGGCGCCGGCAGCTACCTTGCCGCCCGCCATGCCAGCGTCGAGCGCGATGCGTCGTCGGCGGCTGCCTTCTATCGTTCGGCGCTGCGCACCGATCCCAAGAACAACGAGCTGCTCGACCGCGCCTTCATCTCGTCGGTCGCCGACGGCGACATCGAGGAAGCGGTCAAGCTCGCCGAGCGCATCCTCACGATCGACAAGTCCAACCGCGTCGCGCGCCTCGTCGTCGGCGTGCACGATCTGAAGGTGAAGAAATACGCGGCCGCGCAGACCAACATCACCCAGTCGATCCGCGGGCCCATCACCGATCTGGTCGCGACCCTCTTGTCGGGCTGGGCTTCCTATGGCGCCGGCGATGCCAAGGGCGGCGTCGCCACCATCGACAAGCTCACCGGTCCCGAATGGTATCCGCTGTTCAAGGACCTCCACGCCGGCATGATCCTCGAGCTGTCAGGCAAGGAGAAGGATGCCGGCGCCCGCTTCGAGCGCGCCTACAAGCTCGACGATTCCATGCTGCGCATCAGCGAGGCCTATGCGCGCTGGCTGTCGCGCAACAAGGATTCAGCTTCCGCCATCAACGTGTATCAGGCGTTCGACAAGAAGCTCGCCCGCCATCCGCTGATCCAGGAAGGCCTGCGCGAGACCAAGGCCGGCAAGAAGCTGCCGCCGCTGATCGATTCCGCGCAAGCCGGTGCCGCGGAAGCGCTCTACGGCATCGGCGCCACGCTGACCCGCCGCGGCGGCGAGGATCTGGCGCTGGTCTATCTCCAGCTCGCGCTCTACCTCCAGCCCAGTCATCCGCTGGCGCTGCTTTCGCTCGCCGATCTCTATGAATCGGTGAAGCGGCCGCAGATGGCGATCAAGATCTACGAGCGCGTGCCGGCCAACTCGCCGCTGAAGCGCAACGCGCAGATCCAGCTCGCAGTCGATCTCGATTCCGCCGACCGCACCGACGATGCGATCAAGATCCTCAAGGGCGTCGTCACCGACGATCCCAAGGATCTCGAGGCCATCATGGCGCTCGGCAATATCGAGCGCGGCCGCAAGAAGTTCGGCGATTGCGGCGCGACCTATTCGCGCGGCGTCGACGTGCTGCCGGCCGGCAACGACAAGGCCAACAGCGTCTGGTACTATTATCGCGGCATCTGCGAGGAGCGCTCCAAGCAGTGGGGCAAGGCCGAGGCCGACATGAAGAAGGCGCTCGAGTTGCAGCCCGACCAGCCGCATGTCCTCAACTATCTCGGCTATTCCTGGATCGACCAGGGCATCAACCTCGACGACGGCATGAAGATGATCAAGCGTGCGGTCGAGCAGCGCCCGGATGATGGCTACATCGTCGATTCTCTTGGTTGGGCTTACTATCGCATCGGCAATTACGAGGAAGCGGTGAAGAACCTCGAGCGCGCGATCGACCTCAAGCCCGAGGATCCCACCATCAACGACCATCTCGGCGACGCCTATTGGCGCGTCGGCCGGACGCTGGAGGCTAAATTCCAGTGGTCGCACGCCCGCGATCTCAAGCCCGAGCCGGACGATCTGCCGAAGATCGAGGCCAAGATTGCGAACGGACTGACGGAGGATTCCAACCCGTCCGCGGCGCAGGCCGAGAAGAAGAAGGACGATGGCAAGGGCGGCTGATCAAGAGCGTGATGGGGTTTGTCGCCAATGCCGGCGTTGATTGAAGAGGGGCGCGCGAAGGTCAATCTGAGCCTTCGCGTCATCGGCCGTCGCACCGACGGCTATCATGATCTGGAAAGCGTGGTCGCGTTTGCCGACTGCGCCGATCGTCTCACGCTCGATCCGGGCGCGGAGCTGAAGCTCACCACCACGGGACCACTCGCGTCGTTCTGCGGCGAGACCGCCGACAATCTCGTGCTCAAGGCGGCGCGGCTTCTGGCCGATGCGATCCCCGGCCTCAAGGTCGGTGCCTTCGCGCTCGACAAGGTGCTGCCGGTGGCGGCCGGCATCGGTGGCGGCTCGGCGGACGCTGCCGCGGCGCTCCGGCTGCTCGCGCGCCTCAACGGCCTCTCGCTCGACGATGTCAGGCTCCAGGAGGTTGCGCTCGCGACCGGCGCCGACGTGCCGGTGTGCCTGCTCTCGTGCGCCTGCGACATGACCGGCGTCGGCGAGCAGCTTTTGCCGTTGAGCGTGCCGACGATGCCCTGCGTCATGGTCAACCCGCGTCTTCCGGTCGCAACCAAGGATGTTTTCGCTGCGCTGGGCTTACGCAACGGCGAGCTGCTGGTCGGCGTCACGGACGTGCTCGGGTCGCCGTCCTGGCCGGACGCCGGCGGCTCGCTCGAAGACTGGGTGGAAGCGCTCGCCACAAGCTCGAACGATCTGGAAGAGCCGGCGACCCGCGTTCAACCGGCGATCGGTGAAGTGATTTCGGCGCTCAACGCTACCAACGGTGCCTGGCTCGCGCGGATGTCGGGCTCGGGCGCGACCTGCTTTGCAATCTATGAGAACACCGCGGATGCCCGCCGTGCCGCCGAAACGATCCGGCACGAGCATCCCGGCTGGTGGGTGCATTCGGGGACGTTGAGCTAGGTCACTGAGCGCGCCATTGCCGTAGGGTGGGCAAAGCGAAGCGTGCCCACCTCTTTCGTCACCGATGTAAGTAGAATGGTGGGCACGGCGCTATCACGCCTTTGCCCACCCTACGAGGCTGTGACTCTTTCCCATATCGAGTGTCGAGCGGATATGATTCTCTGAGCAGATTGATCTGCTGGAGAG
>NZ_JAFCJM010000053.1 GCF_018130955.1 Bradyrhizobium liaoningense | reverse complement strand
AGCGAACCGCCGTATACGGACCCGTACGTACGGTGGTGTGGGAGGGGAGGAGCTGCGAGGCTCCCCCCTATCCCGATTCCGTGGAGCCGCAACGGAATAATGCTTGCGGCGGCGGGTTCGTGTCAGGCGGCAATCATGGCGAACAACAACCGGAGGAAGAGATGACCCGCTACGGCAAATTCGTGCAGCCCTTCTGCCTTGCTCTCGCCGTCTCGACGCTTCCCGTGCTGGCCGCTGGCGCGGCGCAGGCGCAGTCGGCCGACATGAGCTTCTTCGTGACCTCGAGCGGGCCCGGCAAGGGCGCTGATCTTGGCGGCCTCGATGGGGCCGACGCACAGTGCCAGAAGCTCGCGCAGTCCGCCGGCGCCGGCGCCAAAACCTGGCACGCCTATCTCTCGACCCAGGCCGCCGACGGCAAGCCTGCCGTGAATGCGCGTGACCGCATCGGCAAGGGACCCTGGCAAAACGCAAAGGGCGTGGTCATCGCCAAGGACGTCGCCGACCTGCACAGCCCGGCCAACAACCTCACCAAGCAGACCGGGCTGAGCGAGAAGGGCGACGTGACCAACGGCGCCGGTGACACGCCGAACCGGCACGACATCCTCACGGGCTCGCGGCCGGACGGTACGGCCTTCCCGGTGGGCGAGGACCGGACTTGCAAGAACTGGACGAGCAGCACGCAAGGCGCTGCGATGCTCGGCCATTTCGATCGGCGGGGCCTGCTCGACGATGAGCCGTCAAAATCCTGGAACAGCTCGCATCCCTCGCGCGGCTCTGAAGGCGGCTGCTCGCAGGCCGACCTCAAGAGCACCGGCGGCGACGGGCTCTTGTATTGTTTTGCAGTGAACTGACCGAAGGCAGCTCTCACCGTCGTCATTGCGAGCCAACGGGTCCGCACTTCGCGCGGACCCGTCTGCTTGCAATGACGGATTCTGTGGCGGCGTGCTACATTTTCGGCAACGCTTTCACGGATGCCCAGCATGAAATACGAACTGTACTACTGGCCCGAAATTCAGGGCCGCGGCGAATATGTCCGTCTCGCGCTGGAGGAAGCAGGCGCCGCCTATGTCGACGTCGCGCGCGGGTCACGCGGCACGGCGGCGATGATGAGGCTGATGGATGGGCGCGGTACGCCGCCCTTCGCGCCGCCGTTCCTGAAAGCCGGCAAGCTCGTCATCGGCCAGACCGCCAACATCCTGCTCTATCTCGGCGCCCGGCATGGCCTCGCACCGAAGACCGAGCCCGGCCGATTATGGCTGCATCAGCTGCAGCTCACGATCGCCGACTTCGTGCTTGAGGTCCACGACACCCATCATCCGCTCGGCCCCTCGCTCTACTACGAGGATGCGCGGCCGGAAGCAAAGAAGCGCACCGTCGAGTTCTGGGACGAGCGCGTGCCGAAATATCTCGGCTATTTCGAGGGGGTGCTCGACAGCAATGGCGGCGCCTACGTCACCGGACGCAAGCTCACCTATGTCGATCTCTCGCTGTTCCAGATCGTCGCCGGCCTGCGCTATGCGTTTCCCAAACGCATGAAGGCGTTCGAAGGCGAGATCCCGGGCCTCGTCGCGCTCCACGACCGCGTCGCGGCGCGGCCGAACATCAAGGCCTATCTGGCAAGCGACCGGCGCATTGCCTTCAACGAACAGGGCATCTTCCGCCGCTACAAGGAGCTCGATCGCTGAACGAGCAAATCCGGCGCGCGGGCTCGCGCCCGCCGGCCGGATTTCAATCCTGTCGTCGAAGCTTGCCTGCGCGACGTCAGGCGATCTGGTCGATCCGTGTGCCCTGTCCGGGCGGCAGCGGCGCGGACGGCGGCGGCTGATAGGCCTTCTCGGCTTCCTTCTGCGCCTGGTCGTTCTGCGCCTGGTTCGTGGTCGTGTCGTAGCTCGGCACCACGACGACGATCGGCGGCGGCGCAACGCTCGAAACACTCATTGGTCAAACCTCACACATTGCAACACGTGAGACTGACCAGAGGGACGCCAACGATCCCTGAAATGAATCGTTAAAATGCCAGCGAATTTGTGCGGCGTGAGAAGCTATGGTGAAGATCAGGTAGGCTCTCACCACCTGTCATTGCGTGGCGGCCCGCTACTCGTCCTTGCCGCGCGTGATCGCGATCGCTGCGTCAGTCTTGGTGCGTGTGCATTCCATGTTGAGCCGGCGATAGCGCATCGAGACCTTGTCGCCGCGCAAAATGCCCATGCGCTTCAGGCAGCGCGTGGCGCCGGTCGTGGTGTCGTCCTTCGTCACCGTGAAGATGATCGCAGCCGCAGCACCCACCAGATCATAGAACTGCTGCGTCGGTCGGCGCTCGCCCTTGGCATAAAGTTCGTTGGAATAGCTTTGGCCGTTGCCGCGGCAGCCGAGCGACAACTCCTTCGCCGCCGGATGCGTGAGGTAGACGATGTTGGCGGCCTTGAAGTTGACCTTCAGCCCGTCGATGTTGTGCGCGAGCTGTTTTGCGATGTCGTCGCACTGATCCGCGCGCGCGGGCGAGACGAGGATTACAAGGCCGGAGATTGCGGCGGCGACGAGGATCGCGCCGCGAGAGTTCAATTTCAAAATCATGATGAGGAGCCCCTTCGGCCGGTATAAAAGCGTCGGCGGGCCAAGAGTGCAAGAGTGTGGGGTGGGCTGGGCAGGGGTCGGATCGGACCGAGATTCGACGGTCATTGCGGGGCAGGGGGCATTCGCGAATTCGATTGCTGGAGGGCGTCCGAATACCTTCCCTTTGTGGGAAAAGGGCTTAGAAGGGTTCAAAGATTGGCGCCTTTTGCCGCGCCTTGACGGCTCCAACCCGAGACCAGACCATGAACGCTCCGACCGCCTTTCCCGACCAGTCAAAGCCCGTTCCGCCCTACAAGCACACCCCGCTGTTCCCGCTCGGCAAGGACGAGACGCCCTACAAGAAGATCTCGAGCGAAGGCGTGCGGGTCGAAAAGGTGCTCGGCAAGGACATGCTGGTGGTGTCGCGCGAGGCGCTGCGGGCGCTGTCGGAAGCGGCTTTCGGCGACATCAACCACTATCTGCGTCCCGGCCACCTCAAGCAACTCCGTGCGATCCTGGAGGACGGCGAGGCGAGTCCGAACGACAAGTTCGTCGCGCTGGACTTTTTGAAGAACGCCAACATCGCCGCCGGCGGCGTGCTGCCGATGTGCCAGGACACCGGCACCGCGATCATCATGGGCAAGAAGGGCTGCAACGTCATCACCGACGGCGACGACGAAGCCGCGCTGTCAGAGGGCGCGCGCGACGCCTATTTGCGCCGTAACCTGCGCTATTCGCAGGTCGCGCCACTCTCGATGTTCGAGGAGAGGAACACCGCCAACAACATGCCGGCGCAGTGCGAGATCTACGCCGAGGGCGATGACGCCTACAAGTTCATGTTCATGGCGAAGGGCGGCGGAAGCGCCAACAAGAGCTTTTTGTTCCAGGCAACGCCGTCCGTGCTCACAAAGGACCGGCTGCTTGCGTTCCTGAAGGAAAAGGTGCTGACGCTCGGCACCGCGGCGTGCCCGCCCTATCACCTTGCGATCGTGATCGGCGGCACCTCGGCCGAGCTGTGCATGAAGACGGTAAAGCTGGCTTCGGCCCGCTATCTCGACGCGCTGCCGACCCAGGGCTCGCCCGACGGCAACGCCTTCCGCGATGTCGAGATGGAGCAGGAAATCCACAAGATGACGCAGTCGCTCGGTGTCGGTGCGCAGTTCGGCGGCAAATATTTCTGCCACGACGTGCGCGTGATTCGCATGCCGCGTCACGGCGCCTCGCTCCCGATCGGGCTAGGGGTGTCCTGCTCGGCCGACCGCCAGGTGCTCGGCAAGATCACCAGGGACGGCATCTATCTCGAGGAGCTCGAGCACAATCCCGCGCAGTACCTTCCGCAGGTCGAGCAGTCGCTCGGCGGCGAGGTCGTCAAGATCGACCTCAACCAGCCGATGAAGGACATTTTGGCGACGTTCTCAAACTATCCGATCAAGACGCGGGTCTCGATGACCGGCACCATGATCGTGGCGCGCGACTCTGCGCATGCCAAGCTGCGCGAGCGGCTCGAGCGCGGCGAGCCGCTGCCAGACTACTTCAAGAACCACCCCGTCTATTACGCCGGCCCCGCCAAGACGCCCGAAGGCTACGCCTCCGGTGCATTCGGCCCGACCACCGCGGGGCGCATGGATTCCTTCGTCGACCAGTTCCAGGCCGCCGGCGGCTCGATGGTAATGGTGGCGAAGGGCAACCGCGCGCCCGCCGTGCGCGAAGCCTGCAAGAAATATGGCGGCTTCTATCTCGGCTCGATCGGTGGAGCTGCGGCAAACCTCGCCGAGCACTGCATCAAGAAGGTCGAGGTGCTCGAATATCCCGAGCTCGGCATGGAAGCCATCTGGCGCATCGAGGTCGTCGACTTCCCGGCCTTCATCATCATCGACGACAAGGGCAACGACTTCTTCAAGGAGTTGAACCTGGGCTAGAGCATGATCCGGAAAAGTGTGAAGCGGTTTTCCGAAAAGATCATGTTCAAACAAAAGCCTAAAGCGCGATGACGATTCATCCAAATCTCATCGCGCTCTACCGCGGCACCCGATATTCGGCCGGGGCGCCGTTCTCCGGGCCGTCGAACATCACGAGCACGCGCCACGGCTGTCCCGCGGCGTCGCCGAGCACCAGCAACGTCTCGGCCTTGGCCGTCGTGTCGGCGGCCTTGAGCGGGTGGCTCGTGCCGAGCGTCCCGCTCTTGGGATCGTAGAACACGACCGAAGGCGTGATAGGTTGCTCGTTGACCGGCCCGGTCAGCAGCAGCAGGCCACCCGAGACGGCGGCGATGTCCCGGATGCCGACGGTGGTGCCAAGCGGCACCGTCTTGAGTTCGGCGTTCAGCGGCGCGTGCTCGCTGAAGACGGCCAGGGCATCCACGACCAAGATATAGGCGTTGCCGTTGTCGGAGGGACCACGGAAGCCGAGATACATCAGGCCGTCCTTCACCGCGATGCCCTCGATGTTGGCGCCGTTCTCGCCGAGCGGCTTGTCGTAGGCGGCGGGAAGCTTGTCCTTGATCGCTTCGCGTAACCGCATCACGGATGCTTCGACGCCGATGACCTCGTCGTCGGAGATCGGGAAGGGCGGCTTTCCCGTAGCCTTGTCGACGGGAATCCGGAAGACGTGATAGCTCGTGGGATTGCTGTCCTCGGGATGATGGCGTTTGCGGCCGTGCGATCCCATGACATAGAAATAACCGTCGTCGTAGGCCGCGCCTTCTGCATCGGGATCGCCGCTCGCCTGATCGCTGAGCAGCTTGATCACCTTGCCCGGGTTGATCGTCGTGCCTTCGATGGCGAAGAACTGCGCATATTTCTTCTCGTCATTGACGATGAGGCAGGACGTCGGCATCGCGCAGGCCGCGCCGCTGAGGTTGGTGCGGGCATCGGTGCTCTTCTTGAACGGCTCCGTGAGCTGCCACGCCGGCGACTGCGGCTCGAGCATGTCGGCGCTGACCGGCGATGCCGAGGCAAGAGCAACGATGGCCGCCAACAGATGAATCCGGCTGCGTGCGGTGAGGGGTGACATGCAAATTCCCCTTGATTGGTTGAAATTGTATCGGTCGCAACTAAAAATTCTGGGTTGCATGGCCGATCCTGCGCCCGAAGCCGGGTGCGGTCAACGACACGAATACGTGTGCGCCGTGGCCAAAGACCGCAGACGGATGTCGCCTAGCTGCAATTCGTGACCTGGTTGGAGCACAGCGCCCGCCACCAGCCGCGCACGCCGTCATGGCTCTCGACCAGGCCCCAATAGCCGCTGCAGGCGAGAAGGCGTTTTGGCCCGCCGTCGGTGTCGAGCGGGCCGCCGAGATCGCGCTGCGCCGGCGTCCATTTGGCATCGACGAAGGGCGCGGCAAACAATCCGCCCATACGGGTGTAGCCGTTGGCAAAGGCCGCGCCGACCTTGCTCGCGGCGACCCAGCCGCGCCCCGCATAGGGTTTTGGTGCGTTGCGCGGATATCTTGTCTCGTCCTCGTAGTCCTTGCCCGGTGGTTTTGCGCCTTCGATCAGGAACCAGCCGTCTTTGAAGCCGATGATGCGGAATTCGGTCAGCCAGCCGCCTTCGGGCGTGTTCTCGGCGCCGCCCATCTTGAGGTGATAGGGCGGCGGCAAGGTGCCGAGAACATGCGCCGTCACCGACGGTCCGGCGCGCACGTTCAGGCCCCTCGGGTCCTTGTCGACGGACCACGCGCCGAGATCGCAGGGCTCGGTGCCCTCGGGAAGCGTCGCGCGCTTCGCCGCAAGCTCGGCGTGAGACTTGTCGTACTCGCTTCCGTCGCCGTCGGAATCGCTTGTCGCGCGCACGGGATCGGTGCGCGGCTTCAACTCGGCCGTGACTGCGCGCGTGCCGTCACTTGTGAGCTTGACGACAAGCACCTGACGCGGCGCGAAGACGCTTCCAGGCGTCTTCGGATCGTTCGAGCTTGCGGGATCGACGGCGAGGTAGCCGGTCAGGGCCGTCGTATCGGTGCGATAGGCTTCGCCAGCCACGTAACCTGCGGGCACCAAAGCGAGCACGCTTGCGCGCCACGCCGGTTCGTTGCCGCCTGCGCGTGCCGTCGCGACGGACAGCACCGCCGCGGCGATGAGAGCGAGAACGCGCATGATCGTGTGAAGAGCTGCGGAGACTTAGGCCCGCGTGCCCGTGAACGGGAAGCTGCCCATCGGACCGATGCCCGCCTCGCCGCTCATGCTGTCGCCGGCGACCTTGCCAATGAACTCGAGCGTCAACGGCATCGGATTGGTGATCGAGACCTTCCAGTTGACGGCATCGCCGCTGATGGCGCCGTCAAAAATCTCGGCCGTGTCGCCGTCGGCGCCTTGTGTGCCGGTCAGCGTGCCGCCGGAGCTCTTCAGGCTCAGCGTCGTCTGGCGCTCGCCCATCGGCGTCGTCAGCGTCACATTCCAGTTTCCGTCTACGGCCATTCCTGTCTCCCAACTTTTTACCCGGCAGTCCGCGATGAGCCGCGGCGAGGCCAGTGACGCCTATAGCCCAACTCGCGCGGCGTGCCTAACGCTTTGGAGAGGGCTCAGCATAGCGTTTTCGAGCGAAGTGGAAACCGGTTCGCGTGAAGAAAACGCGTCAAGACAAAAGCTAAGGTCTGGTGCGCCAGTACCAGACTTCAGGCGCGGGCGGCGGCGCGCATCCGGCTGCCGACGATGAGGCGGAAGGCGACGTACTGGATCCCGAACGCCGCGAGCTTGGTCCCGACCAGGACCACCGAGATGTAGAAGGCCCACAGCTTCATGTCGCCGGTCATCGCAACCGCAACCGTGCCGGCTGCAAGCACAAACATCAGTGCGGACCAGGCGTAGCCGGCAGCCGTCACATATTCCGGAATGGTCTCGCTCACGATCGGCGGCATGTAGCGCAGCATCCAGCCGCGCTTGAGCATGATGACGCCGATCGCGACATGGCCGATCGCGGGCTTTGCCAGCACGAAGCGTGGATCGTGCGTGAGCAGCGTCAGGCTGCCGAGCACGATGACGAGGCCCAGGCTTGCCCAGGTCATGTAGCTCAGCGTCTGGCCTTTGTACCGGGACCAGGCCACCTGGCCGATGGCGCCGAGGATCGCGACGGCGGTGGCAAGGATGACGTTGTCGGTCGAAAGATAGATGACCAGGAAGACGATGGTGGAGAGGAAGTCGGAGACGAGGCGGCGGAATACGTCTTTCATCGTCTGTCCTGTCAGCGCGGGTGGGGCAGGGCGTCCGGGGGCGTACAGTACTTGATCCTGCGGTACTCAGGATACCATTTTGTGAAGTAGATGGCGCTGTTGCGGGCGGCAAACGCGATCGCCAGGCTGGTCCAGATCGGCAGGCCAGGGATGTAGAGCAACACGAGGTTGGCCGCCAGCATCGCCAGCGCGGCCACCGTCCAGGCTGCGGTGATGATGTAGTTGGCGCGCAAGAAGCCCGGCATCGCCGCGATCTCGGCCGGAACGGCCTCCACCGCATATTGCAGCGTGAAGGGGCGGCGGATCAGTATCGAGCCGAGCGAAATGACGAAGATGCCGACGTCGACGGACACCTTCACACCGAGCGTGCCCAGCGCCGGATCGACGAGGACGAGATAGAGGCCGATCGCGGCGAAGATGATCGCCGATCCCGCGGCCAGCATCTTCACGGAGCGGCCGTACCAGAGGTCGACCGCGATGGTGGCGAGGCAGATCGCTGACGCGGTGACCACGCTCAGCAGCGCCGATGTCACGAACATCAGGAAGGTGAAGGCGCCATAGGGCGCAAGGATCAGGAAAATCGCCATGGGACGCCTCGGGTCAGGCAAATCTTGACAGTGGAAAGATTGATAGTGCAGGTCCGTGGTCCGGTCAAGGAAAATCTTTACAGTGTCAAAATGATGTGAATGATGCTCGAAATATCAAATGATATCATCATCTTGCATTGAGGTTGCTTCAACCCATGGTGCCCGCCATGAGGCGCGCCAGGACAGTGACCGCGCAGCTCACCAGGAGGCCGATGGTGATGAGAATGCCACCTCCGCGGCAGATCAGGAACATCGGCGAGTTCAGCGCCGCGTACATGCCGAGCGGATGGAGCAGGCGGGACACGAGCAGCGCACCCATCAGGAGATGAATGCGAACGGGCGGCGTGCCCGACATTTCGATCAGGGCGACCATCAGCGCGATGATCGGCATATATTCCATGAAGTTGCCGTGCGCGCGGATCGCGCTGCGTAAGCCGCTGTTACCGCCGTCGTTGAAGGCGGTCTGGTTGCTCAATCGCAGCCGGATCACCTGAAGCGCGAGGACCGCGTAGAGCAACGCGAGGATTGCGAGATAGCCGGCGGTGATCGACGGCATGTGCATGCGGACCTCCGTTGCGACCTGCGTGCCATTTTCGAAGGACGAATGCTGTCATTCCACATTGCGCACTTGCGCAATGTGGAATGACGACGGGAGAGGGCTACTGTGCCCCCACCCAATTGCCGTGAAAGCCGTCGGGCACGCGGTGGCCGAGCTGCACCAGCGCCACAGGACCGGCCTCGACGTCGGTGGCGTTGAACACCGCAAGGTCGCTGCGGTTCTCACGGGCGCGCCAGACCACCGCGAGCAGCCAGCCGTCGCCTTCCGCGGCATCCTTGCCGCGTTCGACGAAGACCGGCTCGGAGATGGTGTCGCCGGCCGGCAGCAGATAATGGCCGAGCCGTTTTCCGGCGCCGTCGACATGCACGATGCCGGACAGTGCGCCGAACATCGGCAGCTTCGAGTTGGCACAGGCGTACCAGCCGTGATTGCTCTTCAGCCCGGCGCGGCGGTCGTCGACGCGCGGGAATTCGCCGGTAAGGTCGTCAAGATAAGTCTGCTGGAAGCGGTCGGTATTGCCGGAGAGATCGAAGGTCCAGCGGCAATGGCGTGCGCGCGACTTGTCGGGATCGGTCGGCGAGCCGTCGGGATGCGGGAAGAGCGGCGCTTCCTCGAACTGCATGACGTCGGCGATGATGCGATTTCCCTCTTCCCACGCATTCATGACGTGGAAGACGTAGCAGCTCTCGGCGCGGAACCAGACGATGTCCTTTTCAGATCCGCTGCGCTTCATCACGCCGACATAGGCGCCTTGCTCCGGCTCCCAGGCGTAAGGCGGCTTGCCGCTCATTGCGCGCTGCATGCTGCCGGTGATGGGGAGGATCGGAAACAGCACGTGATTTTCGGTGACGATGAAGTCGTGCACCATGCTGGCGTAGGGCGCCTCGAACCGCGTGAAGCGCGTCACCTTGCCGCTCGCGTCGATCGAACCGTAGGAGAGGGCGGGCGTGAGGGGACCTGCCGCATTGTAGCCGAAGAACACGAGCTCGCCCGTCACGGGATCGACCTTCGGATGCGCCGTGAAGGGACCGGCGATACGGCCCTGGAAGTTGCAATAGCCGCGCGTGGCGAGCGTGCCCGGTTCGATCTCGGTCGGCAGATGCGCCTCTTCGAGCGCGAGCAGCTTGCCGGCGTGGAAGATGATGTTGGTGTTGGCGACACCGCCGTCGGTGAGGTGCGCGGGCGCATCCGGCATCTTGTGGCCGAAGCCGCCGAACAGCGCGCGTCCCGCATCGTGCTCGGCAAGAAACTTTGGCGTCCGGACCCAGCGGTTGCGATAGCTCGCCTTGCCGTTTTCGAGATGAAAGGCGTGCAGCATGCCGTCGCCGACGAACCAGTGCGCGCCGGGTGCGTCGAACTGCGGATTTGGCCCGTTGCGATAGAGCGTGCCGTTGAGCTCCCGCGGCAACTCGCCGACGATCTTGAGGTGAGGCGCGTCGGCCTCGAACGGGATCGGCGCGAGATTGGTCCGGGGCTGGTTCAAGGCGTCATGCTGCACGGCGTATTCCCTCCCTATCTTTACATCGTAAAGATCAAATAGCGTTGCGAGCGGTTCCGGTCAAGCAAAATCTTTACACTGTCAAAATTGCGTCATATAAGCTGGCCTATGGCCAAAGCCGAATCCAAGACCGAAACAGCCCGCCGCCCGCGCGCCAAGAGGGCGCCGTCATCCGCATCGAGCGCAAGGCCGCGTCAGGCGCGCAAGATCAGCAGCGCGAAGTCCGGCAGTGCCAAGACCGAAACGCCTTATCACCACGGCGCGCTGCGCGAGGCCCTCCTCAAGGCGGCCGAGCGCATCCTGGAGCGCGACGGGCTTGCCGGTCTCACGCTGCGCGCAGTCGCGCGCGAGGCGGGTGTGTCGCACGCCGCACCCACCCATCATTTTGGCGACCTCACGGGCCTGATCAGCGAACTTGCGGCGATCGGCTTCCGCAATTTCAACAAGGCGATGGCCTCGGCCTGCGATGCAGCCACGACGCCGCTCTCGCGCGCGCTGGCGCGGCCCAAGGCGTATGTCGCCTATGCGCAGGCCCATCCCGGCATGTACGGCATCATGTTCCGCACCGAGCGGCTCGATTACTCGCGGCCGTCGCTGCACGAGGCCGCGGAAGCCTCCTTTGCGGGCCTCACCAACGCCATCGCGGCGATGCGGCAGGAGCCGATCATCGGCGAGACGCTGACGCTCGACCAGGCGGCGGCCATCGCGCGCGCCTGGTCGATGGTCCACGGCTTCACCATGCTGCTGCTCGACGGACGTCTTACCGACATCCTGCACCGTCTGCCGCCGGGCACCACGCCCGAGCAGCTTCTGGAAGCGATTTTGAAATCCACGGTGCCGAGGCCCCCGGGCTGCTGATCCCGCGGCTTTAGCGCGCGACCAGCTCGACCGCGCGGCCGCTCGCGCCCATGATCTTGACCTCGTCCTTGCCGCATTTGAAGCCGCGCGCGACCTCATCGGCGGCCTTGCGCGCGAGCTCGTTGGCATTCGGATTGGCGATCGCATCGACATAGGCGACATGGCAGACCGCGCCCGGCGGCAGTCGCGTCACGACCAGCAGCGCCTTGGTGTTCGGCCGTCCCTGCTTGTCGAGATCGTTGCCGTCGGCGATGTGCCAGCGCTGGATGATGGCGAACGGTTTGCCGTCCAAGGCGCGCCATTCGACCGTGTGCTCGGACGAGTTGAACGGGCCGAACCAGACCTCGGCCGCGGGCTCCTTGGCGGCGGCCGTGCGGTTCTTTCCGACCGAGACGACCTCGCGCAAGTCGTCTTCCGAGATGAGCACAATGAGGCCGGCCTTGCCCGGGCAGACGCGGATCGTGCTGTCGTCGACACCGTTGCCGGCGCTTTTGACGCGGCAGTCCTTCGGTGCGGTCGAGGTGTAGCTGCTGCCGAAAGATTGGGCGCTGGCCTGGCCATAACAGCCGCAGGCGAGCAGTGCGAGCAGGCAGGCGACGATGACATGCTTCATGGCGAGCCCCCTTGGGCACGGAACTCTCCTCCATCAGACGTGTTCATTGTGGGGAAGGTTCAAACCGGGCTTCGAGGCACCTGACAGCGGCGCGGAATCGTTCTAGAAGAGCGCCTTCGCTTGAGCCCCAAAGGGCTTCGTTCGCGTTTCTCACGTTTCTCGGTCATGCCCGCCATCTCCACGAACAAACCGTTTCGCGTCGGCCGCTCCAAGACTGGACTTGGTCTCTTCGCCACCAAACCGATCAAGAAGGGTACCCGGATCATCCGCTATTTCGGGCCGATCCTGGATTCGCGGATCAAGGAACAGGACGACATCGAGAACAAATATCTGTTCGAGCTGAACGGTCGCTGGACCATCGACGGCTCGGTGCGCAAGAACGTCGCCCGCTACATCAACCATTCCTGCCGGCCGAACGCGGAATCCGACGTGCGCCCGCGCGAGCGCAAGGTCTTCATCCGCGCCATCAAGAACATCGAGCCGGGTGACGAGATCAACTACGACTACGGCACGGACTATTTCAAAGCCTATCTGAAGCCGATCGGCTGCAAGTGCGATTCCTGCGAGAAGAAGCGCAAGAAGCTGCGGGCCGAAGCTCGCGCCGAACGTGCCAAGGTGAAGGCCCGCGCCGAACGCAAGGCGCAAAAGGTCGCCGGCAAGGGCCCCGCGAAGAAGAAGCTGAACGGCAAGCACTTCAACGGCAAGGTTGGCCGCGTCTAAGCCCGCGAGATCTATTCGATGACCTCGTCGGCCCGGGCCAGCAGGGTCGGCGGAACCTCCAGGCCGAGTGCTTTTCCGGTGGCCATGTTGATGACGAGTTCAAAGGTCGTCGGCAACTCGACGGGCAGATCGCCAGGGGACGTACCGCGCAAGATCCTGTCGACAAAATAGCTGGCGCGCCCATAGTGCGTGCAGAAATTCAGCCCATAGGACATCAGGCCGCCGGCCTCGACGTATTCCCTGACCTGAAAGATCGTAGGCAGCCGGTTCTGCCGGGCGAATTCGGCGATCCGTGTTCGGTAGGCAAAGCTGATCGCCTCTTGTAGGGTTATGAGTGCATCGCAATTCAGGCGCGAGCGATCGGACAACAACTGCTCCAGCTCGGCGGCCGATCGGATTGCAATCGGCTCGACGGTCGCGCCGGATACCTCTCCACTCGCCTTGATCTCCTGGAGATCCAGCATCTTGCCCGCGTTTTCGGGATTGTGCAGCACGCAGAAGCGCGTGAGGCCGGGGACAGCCGCTCTCAGCAGTTCCACCAGCTTCGCGCTTGTCGAGGGGAGGAAATTTGATACGCCCGTGACGTTACCGCCGGGGCGCGCGAGACTGCCGACAATTCCGCTGGCAACGGGATCACTGACAGCGACAAACACGACGGGAATGCGGCTCGTTGCCCGTTGGGCGGCCTTCGCCCCCGGGGTCGATGTCGCGACGATCACGTCCGGATTCGTCTGGGCGAGTTCGGCTGCATACTGTGCGTATCGATCGACAATCCCTTCGGTCCAGCGGATCTCCAGCTTGAAATCTCGCCCCTCGGTCCAGCCGATCTTTTGTAGCTCGGCGAGGAAGCACGACAGAAGCGCTCGACCGGCGATCGACGATGAGCCGCCGAGAAAGCCCACGCGCGCCGGTGCCGCGCGCTGCGCGCGTGCGCCGAACGGCGCCATGGCCATGACACCAGCCAATCCAATGAACTCACGACGTCTCATTGGGCGCCCGGGAAAACCGTTTCGATGCCTGAACCTAGCAGTTCAGGCTGAAGCGGTGATGCGCGGGATGCTGCGGCGGAATGTCCTCCAGGGGTGGGAGGGAAGGTTGATGGATGGGCCAGCGAGGTCCGCATCCAAGGCCGGGCTGGATGTCAGCCGCTCCTGGCCGCGCGGCGATGCAGGACCAGCAATAGTCCAAACAGCACGGCGGCGGAGACGCCGAGCGACCAGTGGATGCCGATCCAGGCGCCGACGACGCCGACGGTAAGCCCGCTGAACGCACGCATGCCGAGGCCCGCCATGTTGAACAGGCCGACGACGCGGCCGCGGCTGTCGGCCGGCGCATTGATCTGCACCAGTGCCTGCGCCATCGTGTTGAACGACAGCTCGAAGAAGCCGGCGGCAAACAGCAGCGCGATCGCGAGGCCGTAGATGCCGACGGTTGCGAAAGCGAACAGGGTCAGGCTCCAGATGATGGCGAGCAGGATGGCCGTTCGCGGACTGGGTTTCAGCCGGCCCCAGGATTCCAGGGCGATGGCCGCGAGCACCGCTCCGCCGGCGTCGGCCGCGAGCAGCACGCTGTAGGACACGCCGGGGTCGCCGTGCCCGAGATCGCCGGCAAAGCCCGGCATCTGGGCGTGATAGGCATTGCCGATCATGAAGGAGGTCAGCCCGGCCAGCCAGGTCATCGAGGTCAGCACCGGCTGCTTGGCAATGTCGCGGATGGTCCGCACGATGTCGGCAAGCCCGCGCACGGCGAAGCGCCGCGGCGTTGCGCTCTTGCCGCTGGTCGGCGCCCAGAAGAGCCACAGCAGCATCGGCAGGTAGAACAGCGTGTTGAGGATGATGCCATGGGCCGGACCTAGCCCCAGCATGATGACGCCGCCCACCGCAGGGCCGACCAGAATGCCGAGATAGCGCGCCATCGCGTTCAGCCGCACCGCGCTCGGAAGGTCGGCGGGGCCGACGATGTCGAACAGCAGGAGCTGGTTCGGTGTCTGCCAGAGCACGCCGGCGCAGCCGTGGATCACCAGCAGCAGCATCGCGTGCCACATTTGCAGCGTATCGGTGAGGAAGAAGATGCCCCATCCTGCCGATGCCACGATGAAGAGCAGCATGCCGCACTGGATGATGCGGCGCGGGTCGAACCGGTCGGCGAGCCCGCCGACCGCGACGGAAAACAGCAGGAACGGCAGCCAGTGCGACAGCACCGCGAAGCCCCCGAGCGTCGGCGAGTGGAATTTCTGGAACACCACCCAATAGCTGATCACGTGCTCGACATTGTCGGCCATCATCGCCAGCACATAGGCTGCGAACTGGATGCGATATGGCCGTGACTTCATGGCTGCGAAGGAGCCGGACGCAGCCACGGACGCCGAGGGTGGGGGATTCACGCGAACACCTGGGATTGGCCGGGTCCGTGCCGGCAATGGATTCCGCTTGCGCCGATACACGGTCGTTTTCGTGCGCTCAAGGGGCCCCGGGCGCAAACCAGCCCCGCACCGCGGCAGGGCTCCGGCGAAATGCGCCGTGAGGATGAATAACTCCGTATGAAAGCCGAAATGCGAATTGGGAGAGCGACGCTCTTACCCTTGGCTCCGTCATTGCGAGCAGATTCCCCAGCGTCGTCCTGGCGAATGCCAGGGAGACGCTGGAGTATCCTGCGGTGCGCGCTTACGCTGCCACGGCGCTACCGCTCTTGCGCAGGCCGATGAACTGCAACTCGGCGAACACGCCGGTGGCGATTGCTTGCGCCACGACCATGATCACGCCCAGCAGGTTCGGCGACACTGCACTAGAGAGCAGCAGCGCGATGCTGCCGACCGTCCAGAGCGCATTGCCGACCACGACCAGCAGGACGAGCGCCTTCGGCACCGCACCGCGCGAGGCGAGCCAGCCCACCAGCGCGGTGTAGGCGATCAGGAACAGGCCGGTCTCGCGCAGCAGAACTTCCGGCAGGTTGAACAGCGATGCGAAGGCGCCCGCACCGAAGGTGAAGCCGAGCGCGGCGACGCCGCTGAAGACGGCATCGGCGAGCAGGGCGCGGCGCAGGAACGTGGAAGCATGGATCATGGTCAGTCTCCTTTGGGGGCTTCGGGGTGGAAGGTCAGCGCTCGCCGCGCCACCAGGCGCGGACGAGGGCGGCGAGGCGGAACGGACAGAGGCTCCTGCCGACGCTGTGCTCGAACGCCAGCACCTGCGCGACGACGAAGTCGCCGGTCGAGTGCACCAGCGGTTCCGGCATGTTGAGGTGGCGTGCCAGCACGCGGGTCGCGAACTTCACGAGCCAGGGAACAAGGCTGTCGGCGAGGGTGCGGTAGAGCAGCAGCGCGATCATGGTCATCTCCTGATGCTCCAAGGATGCGCCGCCTCGATCCTCAATTCGATTACCTCGCGGGTAATGGAAGGGACGAAATTCGCGTGCTAGGTTTTTGCTCATGAACGCACATGCATCCACGGCCCGGGCCGAAAAATCCCAGCCGATTCACATCGGCGATCACTTGCGCGAATGGCGGCAACGCCGCCGCATGAGCCAGCTCGACCTCGCTGTCGAGGCCGAGGTTTCGGCGCGGCATCTGAGTTTCGTCGAGACGGGGCGTGCCGCTCCGTCGCGCGACATGGTGCTGAAGCTCGCCGAGCGGCTCGACGTGCCCTTGCGCGAGCGCAACGTGCTGCTGGTCGCCGCCGGCTACGCGCCGGCGTTCCAGCAGCGCCCGCTGGAGGATCCCGCCTTGAAATCAGCCCGCCAGGCGATCGACCTCGTGCTCAGGGCGCATGAGCCGAACCCCGCACTCGCCGTCGACCGGCACTGGAATCTGGTCTCGGCCAATCGCATGGTGGCGCCGCTGCTCGACGGCATCCCGCAACGTCTGCTTGGCCAGCCCTTCAACGTGCTGCGGCTTGCCTTTCATCCCGAGGCGCTGGCCTCGCACACCGTCAACCTCGCCGAATGGTGCGGGCATCTTTTGGAGCGGCTGCACCGGCAATGCGAGGCAACGGCCGACCCCGAGCTGATCAAGCTTTATAATGACCTGAAGAGCTATCCGATCCCGGCGCGCGCGGCGCCGCTGTCCAGCGACAACGTCGCGATCCCCTTCAAGATGCGGTATCAGGGCGAGGTGCTGAGCTTCTTCTCCACCACGATGGTGTTCGGTACGCCCGTCGACATCACGCTGTCCGAATTGGCGATCGAGACCTTCTTTCCGGCGGACGAAAAGACCGCGGAGAAGCTGCGGGCGATGCAGCCGCGCTGATCGGTAGCGTTTACAGCCGCGCGGGCCACTCGTAGAATCGAGGAATGGATACCCGCGCTTCCAAAACCTTTCGGCCCCCCAATCCCGTCGGTGATCTCCTGCGCGGCTGGCGCACACGCCGTGCATTGAGCCAGGCGGAGTTGGCCTTTGAGGCGGGGATCTCGATCAAGCATCTGAGCTATGTCGAGACCGCCAAGGCAACGGCGAGTAGGGACATCCTGCTGCAGCTTGCTTCCGCGCTCGACCTGTCGCTGCGCGATCGCAACGCGCTGCTCGAGGCCGGCGGTTTTGCTCGGCAATATGGCGAGCGCGATCTGTCCGCGCCGGAGCTCGCCGACGCGCGGCGCGCGATCGACCTTCTGCTCAGCCGTCACGAACCGTTTCCGGCGATCGTGACCGACCGGCGCTGGAACGTGATGCAGGCCAACCACGCAGCCTTGCGTTTGATGACCATGCTGCTCGGCGAAGAGCGCATGCAGCGGCCGCTCAACCACATGCGCATGTTCCTTGCGCCGAACGAACTCAGGCCGTTTGTCGAGAACTGGCCGAATGTGGCGGCAGCACTGTTGTCGCGGGCGCGTCACGAGGCGATGGCGGCACCGCTCGACGAAGCCCTGCAATCGACCTGGCGCGACCTGACGCGCTTGCCGGATCTTCCGGCGCCCCAGGTCGAGGAGGGCGCGGCACCCGGGCCGCTCTGCGAGGTACGCTTGCGCAAGGGCGACGTCGGCATCGGACTGATCGGCGCGGTGCTGACGCTGGGCACGCCGCAGGACGTGACGTTGCAGGAACTCCGCGTCGAGATGTTCATGCCCGCGGATGCCGCGTCCGAAGCCACATTGATCGCGCTCGCCGCTCAGGACGCCTGAGCCTGCACCTGGCGACGCTCAAAACTCATCGCCTGCATCACCTCGGCAAACGGTCCCTTGCGATCGCTGAGCGTCGCCGTGGTGAGACCCGCGCCATTGGCGCCGACGCGCGTGGCGGCGCGGATCAGGATCCATTCGTCCTCCGGCGCGCGGAAGAAATACAGGCTGATCTCGGGATTGATGAAGGTCCATTCGCGCATGTCGACGATCTGCGCAACGCCGCTGGAGAAGTCCGCGGCCTGCACTGCCTGGATTAGCGGCGTGTTGCTCTCGCCCTCGACCAGCGCCGCATCGAGCCGCATCCAGGCGGCTGCGGGACCCGGCTTCTCCAGCGCGCCCTCGATCAGCCGCACCGAGACGTTCTGAAAGTAGCGGCTCCATTTCTGCGCAAAGGCCGGCGGCGGTGTGCCGGCCTCGGGGGCCTTGTCGGCCGCGACCGTCCTGGCGAAGGGATCGACGGGCGACTCGCTGCTCTCTGCCGTGAGCAGCGCCGTGCAACGGCCGATCTCGGTGTCGCCGTCCATCAGCCGCACCTGCACGGTCTTGGCCTTGCGGCCGTCGCGCAGCAGCTCCGTCCTGGTGGCGAAGGCGCGCAAGCCCGCGGGACGCCAGAGGTCGAAGGTCAGTCGGCGCACGGCAAAGCCGGAGTCCCCGGCGAGCCGCTCGACGTCGCGGGTCATCAGCGCGGTGGTCGCGCTTCCCTGCAGCATGTCCGGCGACCACGGTCCGCCGGCAAGCTCGGTCGCGCGGAAAAGGCTGCCTTCCGGCTTGAAAATGGCGGTCATCGCGGTCTCCAGTTGGGCTCAATCGTGGCTGCGAGTATCGGGGCCGGCAGGACGGGTCACAATAACCGCAGAGGTGCAGTCGTGAGCCATGCGGAACCCGCGTCTTGCACGGTATCCGGTTCGGCTTATCTTGGGACCATCAATCGCGCCTCTTCAACAGAGCCTTGGAGACACCCATGAGCACGCTAAAGCCGCTGAAGATCGACGTCGTCTCCGACGTCGTGTGCCCGTGGTGCTATATCGGCAAGCGCCGCATCGAGAACGCGCTGGCGCTGGTGCCTGATGTTCCGGTCGAGCTGAATTTCCGCCCGTTCTTCCTCAATCCCTGGGTGCCGCGCGAAGGCATCAGCCGCGAGGATTATCTGACCCAAAAGTTCGGCTCGGTCGAAGCCTATAAGGGCATCGCGGGCCGCGTCGTCGCGGCCGCTGGCGAGGAGGGGCTGACCTACCGGCCCGATCTGGTCAGGCGCCAGCCCAACACCATCGATTGCCATCGCCTGATCCACTGGGCCGGCGCGATCGGCAAGGCGCCCGAGATGAAGCAGCGCCTGATGGAGCTCTACTTCCGCGACGGCGGCGATCTCACAGATGTCAATGTGCTGGTGCAGGCAGCGGCCGATGTCGGCCTCGATGCCGACGACGTGCGCCGGCGGCTTGCCACCGATGAGGACGTCGCGCGCATCTCGGCCGATGCGCAGGAAGCCGCCGAGAAGGGCATCTCGGGCGTGCCGACCTACGTCTTCGCGCAGAAATACGCCGTGTCAGGCGCGCAGGATCCGAACCTGCTCGCGCGTGCCATCCGCCAGGTCTCGGCCGAGATCAACGCAGAGGCGGCGGAGTAGTCGCCGCTATCTGCGGAGCAGGCGAACGGCGCGCCGCGCAATGTCCAGTGCAAATTCGCGCCCGACCAGCGCCGCATGGATCAGCGCGACTGTCGGATCGTTCCGCCGCAGCGGGATCAGCACGTCGCCGATCGCAAGGCGGCCGCGCCAGATCGGATTGATCATGGGGTGATCGGCGCTGGCGGTGGAATCCGCACTGGCAATCGCGGGATCGGCGCAGAGGTGACGGGTCAGCTCACAGGTGAGCTGCACGCCCGGTGAATATTTTGCGAAGCGCTCGTCGATGCCGAGCTTGAAGAAGAACGCGCGCGCCTGATGCCGCAGCACGATGCCCGCCGCAATCGGCGTGGCGCCGGCGCGCAGGGTCACGATCTCGCATTGCCCGGTCTCGGCCAGCGCCGGTACGGCGCGGCGGATGAACGCGGCGTCGCCGGCGTCCTGCGCGAGCGCAGTGCCGCGCTTGCCCTTCCAGCCGCTGGCCTCGAGCTTCAAGAACGTCTCGAGCGCGGGCCCGACATCGCCAGGCGTGCGCGCGATCTCGAATGTGACGAGGCCATGCCCTTCGAGCCGATGACGCTGGCGGCGCAGCTCCTTCAACTTCTTGCCGCCGAGCGCCGCGCGCAGCAGCGCCTCGCCGTCCTGCGTGGCGTCGAGAGCGGCGCGGATATAGGAGGTCAGCACCTGCGGTTGGAGACCCTCGCGGACGAGGCTCTCCGTGATCGATTTCATCGCCGGGCCGTCGAGCGCCACATCGCGCAGGATCAGCGCATGCGCGCCGGCCTGGCGCGCCTGCTGAAGGAGCTGCGTCGCCGCGTCATCAGCCGCGCCGCGATCGAGCGGCGGACTGCACAGCGTGCCATAGGGATGCGCGCTTACCAGCGCGGGCAGGGGAATCTTCCACGCGCGCCACAGCGACACCACCGGCAACAGTCCGGTCAGCCGGCCCGACGCCGCATCGAATGCGCAGAGCGCGTCGGCGCCGGCGCGACCGCGGGCCGTGGCGCTGACCGCGCGCTCCCAGGCGGGCAGATAATAGCCGTTCGGCTCGATCGCCCGTTCGCTGAGCGCCTGCCATTGCGAGAGGTCGACGGAGGCGAGGGGAATGAGCGGGGCGGCGCCTTGTGGACTATGCGCGCGCGAAGCCGTGGCATCTTTCGCCGATGCAGGATTGATCGCAGATCGATGCGCGATATCGACCACGTCCCTGATATCCCCGTTCGCGCGGCCGGGCACACCTCCCTGACCGCGTCACGTGACCTTTCTAGCGCAAAGATTGGAAAATGCCGTTGGCGGCAGACGTCAATTCGAACGGTAATGTTAACCGCGCGTTGACCGTGTTCGATCGAGCGCCGCGTAGGCGATGCCGACGAACACGCTATAGGCCAGCACCATCGCGAGCGAGAAGGCCGCTGGCCACAGTCCGAGGCCCGCCTCTGACGCGAACAGGCCGCGGCCGAGCATCGGGAACAGGAACAACCCCATCGCGAGCCAGCCGAGGACGCCCAGCACGAGCCCTTTTGCCGCTCCGCTGCGGCCGGGCAGCCGCGCGTAGATCAAGGCAAAGACCAGGCTGATGACCAGCGTTCCGTTGACGAATGACAGCACCCAGGGAAGCGCCGGCTGCACGGACTCGCCGAACACCTCGCCCAGGACGCGCTGGAGGTCCTGATAGGGCTGGAACGTCGGCAGCCAGCCCATCCGGTCCTTCAGGAACATCAGCGTGCCGTGCGCGATGTTGCCGCACAGGCCGGCGACGATGGCTCGCCAAAGTCGATCGGCGGTCAACAGCGGCATCGCCATGGCGACGCCGCTCATTGGTCGGACGGCACGAAATGGTCGCGGGCGCTCGCGGTCTGCCCGCTGGCGATGTCGGTCATCTCGATTGCGACGTCCACCGCACGTTGCGGCACCTGCGCGGGTCCGACCTGTACCGACATCCTGACCTCGCGGGTCTGATCCTGCCCGACCTCGACGACCAGCCGGCCGTCGGGCTTGCGGTCGATGCCCGCGATCCGCACCGTTGCGCCGGGCAGGCCGGTGACGTCGAGCGCGAAGCTGCGTTCCGCGCCCTTGTTGAGCAGGCGCACCGTGTAGTCGTTGCGGACACCGCCGTCGGAGAGTTTTACGAGCAGCGGGTTGCGCTCGTGCAGCACGTTGACGTCCATCGTGCTGCGGGTGGCGAGCGCGTAGAGCATGATGCTGCCGACGATGGCGATGGCGGCGACGTAGATCAGCGTGCGCGGACGGATGATCCGGTAGATCGGCGCCTTGCCCTCGCGACGGCGCTGCATGTTGATGTCGGTGTCGTAGCCGATCAGGCCGGTGGGGCGGCCGATGTCGCGCATGATGTTGTCGCAGGCGTCGATGCACAGCCCGCACTGGATGCAGCCAAGCTGGATGCCGTGACGGATATCGACCCCGGTCGGGCAGACGTTGATGCATTGGTGGCAGTCGACGCAATCGCCGGCAACCTCGCCCTGGAGGCGCGCCGCTTCCGCCTTCTTCACCGACATGCGCGGCTCGCCGCGGTCTTTGCGATAGGTGACGTTGAGCGCCCATTCGTCGGTCAGCGCGGCCTGGATCCGCGGCCACGGGCACATGTAGATGCACATCTGCTCGCGCGCGTGACCGGCGAAGACATAGGTCGTCGCGGTCAGGATGCCGATCCAGAGATAGGCGATGAACGGCGCCTGGAAGGTCGCAAGCTCCTTCACCAGCGTCGGTGCGTCGTCGAAGTAGAGCACCCAGGCGCCGCCGGTCCACCACGCGATCATGATCCAGAGGAAATGCTTGAGTGCGACCCTGCGGGCATGGTCGAAGGTCCAGCCGCGCTTGTCGCCGATCATGCGCTCGCGCCGGTCACCCTCGACCCAGCGCTCGACCGCGTAGAACAGGTCGGTCCACACCGTCTGCGGACAGAGGTAGCCGCACCACAGCCGTCCCGCGACCGCGTTCATCAGGAACAGCGTCATGGCGGCGATGATGAGCAGTCCAGTGAAGTAATAGACCTCCTGCGGCCACAGCTCGATGAAGAAGAAATAGAAGCGGCGATGCGGGAGGTCGACCAGCACGGCCTGGTTCGGCAGGCCGGGTCCGCGATTCCAGCGCACGAAGGGCAGCAGGTAGTAGACCCACAGCGTGATGCACAGGAGCGTCCATTTGATGCGGCGGAACCGCCCGTGAACCGACTGCGGATAGACCTTCTTTCGCTTCTCGTAGAGCGGGCCTTCGATCAGGGTGTCGTCAGACATGGGCTCAAATCCTTGCAATCGGCGTCGGCACGCTCAGGCGATTTCGGCGACGACCTGCTTGAGCAGCTCGCGCACCTGGTTTGCTACCGCGCCGAGCTGCGGGTTCTCGATCGCGGCCATCGACGCGACGGGGTCGACCGCCGAGATCTCGACCTTGCCGCCGTCGCGCTGCTGAACCACGACGTTGCAGGGAAGCATCGTCCCGATCTTGTCCTCCAGCGAGAGCGCCTGGTAGGCGAGTTTTGGATTGCAGGCGCCAAGGATCAGATAGGGCCGGAACTCGGCCCCGATCTTCTTCTGCAGCGTGTCCTTGACGTCGATCTGGGTCAGCACGCCGAAACCGTGGTTCTTCAACGCCGCGGTCGTCGCCGCGACCGCCGCGTCGAACGGCAGGTCGACGGTCTTCGAGAAATGATAGGTCATGTACTGTCTCCGTTGGCGCGCGCGTCAGGAGAACGCGCAGCCGCCCTGTAGGCCGAGCTTCTTGAAGACCATCGCCGCCGGGCAGAAGCCGGTGAACGAGGCCTGGATCATGTTCAGCCCGGCGAAGGCCGTCAGCAGATACCAGTAGGCGTTGACGTAGGTGCCGAGCGCGAGGCCGAGCAGGACGACGAATCCTGCGAAGGCGAGAACGGCTTTGTCGACATTCATGGGATACTCCTCTTCAAAGTTAGTGAATTTGCGAATTTGCGAGACCGGCTTCGGTCCAGGCGACGATGCTGCGTGCATCCATCGCGCCGGCGTGGCGGGCGATCTCGCGGCCGCCGCGCATCAACAGCAGGGTGGGGATGCCCGAGATGTTGAGGCGCGACGACAAGGCTTGTGCATTGTCGGAGTTGAGCTTGAGGACCCGGACCCGCGGCTCGAGCTCGCGCGCCGCGCGCTCGAACATCGGGGCCATGGCGCGGCAGGGGCCGCACCAGGGCGCCCAGACGTCGACCAGCACCGGAATGTCGCTGTTGGCGACGTGGCGGCCGAAGGCGTCTTCGTCGACCTCGATCGGGTGTCCGGTGAACATCGGCTGATGGCAGGCGCCGCAGCGCGCGGCTTGCGGCGCGCGCTCGGCGGGCAGGCGGTTGGTCCGCCCGCAATGGCCGCAGACGATCTGGTGGGTCGCACTCATGTGCCGGTCCTGACCTCCTTGATCTTGGCGATGTTCAGCTTGTCGAGCAGAAAGCGCTCGTAGAACGGCTCGCTCTCGCCACGCCGCATCTTGCGGAGGAAGTATTTTTCGAAGGCGACCTTGGCGTAGTGCACCCACTCGCCCTTGGACGACCAGTTGACGTTGCGCGGCGGAATCTGCGGCTGCGCCAGGAAGGCGACGCCGGAATCGCCGAAGTCGGCGAGGCAGATCGCATTCCAGGTCGGCACCGCTGCGGGCTCCTTGCCGCGCAGCAGGGCGCCGATGTTCATCGCGGTCGCCGTCACCATGGATTCGATCATGAAGCCGGTCTTGGGAACGCCGACCGGCACCGGCGTTGCCCCGACCGGCGCGATCGCGACGCAGACGCCGACAGCGAACACATTTTGGTAGGAGGGATTACGCTGATGCTTGTCGACAATGACGAAGCCGCGCGGATTTGTCAGTTTTTCGATGCCGCGCACGGCTTCGACACCGCGGAACGCCGGCAGCATCATGGAATAGACAAAAGGCAGGTCGTGCGCCTTGTGCGCGGTGCCGTTATCAGCAAATTCTTCCACCGACATCATGCCCGGGCCGATGCTTGCTACGCGTGCATTGGTGATCCACTTGATGTGTTTCTCGCGCATCTCGCTTTCGAGCAGGCCCTTGGTGTCGCCGACGCCGTCGAGGCCGAGATGGCCGATATAGGGCTCCGAGGTGACGAAGGTCATCGGCACCCGGTCGCGCAGCTTGCGCCGGCGCAGCTCGGTTTCCAGGATGAATAAAAATTCGTAGGCCGGACCGAAGCAGGAGGCGCCTTGCACGGCGCCGATCACGACAGGGCCGGGATTGGCAGCAAGCTGCTCGAACGCGCCTTTCGCGTGCGAGGCATGATCGACGTGACAGATCGACTGGGTGTGGCCTTGCGGACCGAGCCCCGGAATCTCGTCGAAGGCAAGCTCGGGTCCGGTCGCGACCACCAGAAAGTCATAGTCGATCGAGGTGCCGTCGCCGAGCTCGACACGGTTATCTGCCGGATGCACGCGCTTGGCGCCCTGCGTCAGCAGGCGCACACCCTTGCGCTTCATGATGTCGGCGAGATCGATCTCGATCTCGCTGCGCTTGCGCCAGCCGACCGCCACCCAGGGATTGGAGGGGACGAAATGATACACCGCGCCCTGCGAGATCACGCTGAGGCGATCGTCCTTTCTCAACTGGGGCAGTAATTCATAGGCCATCAGCGTTCCGCTCAGACCGGCTCCGATTACGACGATTTCCGCCATGGGATGTGACCTCCGTTGAACAAAATGCGCCGCCGGTTCTCGTCCCGGCTGTTCTTCAGTGCTTGACTATATATTCGCAAGTTCGTATATACGCAAGTATGAAGATAGATAGCGAAGTGATGGAGCAGGCGGCCGACCAGGCGAGCGAACTGCTGAAGGCGCTCTCCAACCGGCACCGGCTTCTGATCATCTGCCAGCTCATCGACGGGGAGCGTTCGGTCGGCGAACTCGCCGAGTTCCTGTCCCTGCGCGATTCCACGGTCTCCCAGCATCTTGCGCTCCTTCGCAAGGATGGCCTGGTGTCCGCGCGGCGGGATGCGCAGACGATCTTCTATTCGATCGCGAGCGAGCCGGCGCGCGAAATTCTGAAGACGCTCTATCAGGTGTTCTGCGCACCGAAGTCCGCAAGGACGCGATGAACGATACGAGCGATTGAGCCGCGGCGCGTTGAGCGAGATCAACGCTGCCGCCCTGCAATGCCGATGAAATGAGAGGACGCCGCAATGCGGCGCGATAGTTCCATGATCACGCGGATACGCCCCATGCGACGCGTTGTGCGCTTGCTGGCACTGGCGACGGTATTTGGCACCGCTTTCGTTCCGGCCCGCCTTGCGGCGGCCGAACTTCTCACCGTGGCGCAACAGACCGTCGCTGACGAAAAGGCCGTGTTCGCGACGGTGGAGAGCATCAGCGTGGTGCCGGCGCGCGGCCGCATCGGCGGCACCGTGGTCCAGCTCAAGGTGAGGGAAGGCGACCGCGTCACCGCCGGTCAGGCGATCGCTGCGATCGGTGACGACAAGCTTGCCCTCCAGATGAAGTCGCTCGACGCGCAGATCGAGGCGCTGCAGGCGCAGGCGAGCCAGGCGCAGCTCGATTTCACTCGCATCGAGGGATTGGTCGAGCGCGGCACGCTGCCGCGCGTCAAGCTGGACGAGCAGCGCACGGCCCTGAACGTCGCCGAGAACGGCCTGCGGGCCAAAATCGCCGAGCGGGCCGTGGTCAATCAGCAGCTCAGCGAAGGCCAGGTGCTGGCGCCGTCGGATGGCCGCGTGCTGAAGAAGCTCGTCACCGTCGGTTCCGTCGTGCTGCCCGGCGATGCCATCGCCACCGTCGCCCAGCAGAACTTCAAGCTGCGGCTCCGGGTGCCCGAGCGGCACGCACGCGCCCTCAAGGCCGGCGACAGGGTCCGGGTCGATGGCGCGGAACTCGGCGGCGAGGCGTCCAAATGGGGCGTGATCGAGTTGGTCTATCCGCAGATCGAGGAGGGGCGCGTCATTGCGGATGCGACGGTGGAGGGTCTCGGCGAATATTTTGTCGGCGACCGGCTTCGGGTCTGGATTTCCGGCGGTTCGCGACCGGCCTTCGTGATCCCGGCAAGCTATGTGAAGACGCGGTTCGGCATCGACTATGTCCAGCTCCGCAAGGCTGACGGCACGGTCGAGGTGCCGGTGCAGCGCGGTCGCGACATTCCGACGCCTGCGCTTCCCGACGGGCTCGAGATCCTGTCCGGCATCCGTGCCGGCGACCAGCTGGTGCGGCCGTGAATCTGGGACTCTCAGGACGGCTCACCAAGGCGACCATCGCATCGCCGCTCACGCCGCTGTTCCTGATCGCAGCGCTCGTCGTCGGCCTTCTTGCCGTCGTCGTGATTCCGCGCGAGGAGGAGCCGCAGATCAGCGTGCCCATGGTCGATATCCGCATCAATGCGGACGGCTTGCGTGGACCCGACGCCGTCGAGCTGGTGACAAAGCCGCTGGAATCGATCGTCAAGGGCATCGACGGTGTCGAGCACGTCTATAGCCAGACCGAGGACGATCGGGTGATGGTCACCGCGCGCTTCCTGGTCGGCACCAAGTTCGAGGACGCCATCCTGCGTGTCCACGAAAAAATCCGCGCCAATCTCGATCGCATCCCCGTTGGGATTCCGGAGCCCCTGATCGTCGGCCGCGGCATCAATGACGTGGCCGTAACGGTGCTGACGCTGTCGCCGAAGCCCGAAGCGGCCGAGCGGTGGACCGACAAGGATTTGTTCGAGCTCGCCGACAAGCTCCGTGCCGAGCTCGTGAAGGTCGACAGCATCGGGCTGACCTACGTCTCCGGCGGCGCCGCGCAGCAGATCCGGGTCGAGCCCGATCCGGAAAAGCTGTCGCTTCATGGCGTCACGCTGCAACAGCTCGTTGCCAAGGTGAAGGACGCCAATCGTTCGTTCCTGGCGGGGCAGGTTCGCGAGGCCGGAATCGTGCGCAATGTTGCCGCGGGGCAGACTCTTGCAGGGATTCCCGATATCGGGCTGCTTCTGATCTCGACCCGCGACGGACGCCCGGTCTATGTCAAGGACGTTGCCGCCGTCATCATCGGCCCGAATACGATCGAGCACCGGGTCTGGAACGACGCGCGGGACGAGAAGGGGCAGTGGACGCGAGTACCTGCGGTCAGCCTCGCGCTCGCCAAGCGCGCCGGCGCCAATGCCGTGGTGGTCTCGGCCGACATCGCCCATCGCCTGGAAGGCCTGAAGTCGCGGCTCATTCCCGACGACATCCAGGTCACGGTGACGCGTGACTATGGCGAGACGGCCAACGAGAAGGCCAACGAGCTGCTGTTCCATCTTGGCCTCGCGACGATTTCGATCGTCGTGCTGATCGCGATCGCGATCGGCTGGCGCGAGGCGGTCGTGACCTTCGTCGTGATTCCGACGACGATCCTGCTCACGATGTTCGCGGCCAACCTGATGGGTTATACCATCAACCGCGTCAGTCTGTTCGCATTGATCTTCTCGATCGGCATCCTCGTCGACGACGCCATCGTCGTGGTCGAGAACATCGCGCGTCACTGGGGCATGCGCGACGGCCGGCCGCGCTTGCAGGCGACCATCGAGGCCGTCGCCGAGGTGGGCAATCCCACCATCGTTGCGACGCTCACCGTCGTCGCCGCCCTGTTGCCGATGCTGTTCGTGTCCGGGCTGATGGGCCCCTACATGGCGCCGATTCCGGCCAACGCCTCGGCTGCGATGCTGTTTTCGTTCTTCGTCGCCATGGTGGTCGCGCCGTGGCTGATGCTGAAGCTTGCGCCGAGGGGCGAGGTGACCGCGGCTCATGCAGAACACGATGAAGGCCGCCTCGGACGGCTCTACCGGCGCTTCGCCACGCCGGTCGTCCGGAGCAGGCGCTCGGCCTGGATCTTCCTGCTTGGCGTCGGCATCGCCACGCTGCTGTCGATGGCGCTGTTTGCGACCAAGTCGGTGACGGTCAAGCTGCTGCCTTTCGACAACAAGTCCGAGATCGCTGTCATCGTCGACCTGCCGGAAGGCGCGAGCCTGGAGGCGACCGAGCGCACGCTGTTCGGCGCGGCCGAGATCGCACGGCAACTGCCGGAAGCGACCTCGCTGCAGTCCTATGCCGGCACGCCGGCGCCGTTCAATTTCAACGGCCTGGTGCGGCACTATTATCTGCGCGAAAAACCCGAGCTCGGCGAGCTCCAGGTCAATCTGACGGCGCGCGGTGAGCGCAAGCGGGCGAGCCACGACATCGCGCTCGAGCTGCGCGAGAGGCTGAAGGCGCTCGATCGTCCCGATGGCACCAGCATCAAGGTGGTCGAAGTGCCGCCCGGACCGCCGGTGCTCTCCACGCTGCTGGCCGAAATCTACGGCCCCGACGCGGCGACGCGCCGTGCCGTCACGGCCGAGTTGAAAAAGGTCTTCGCCGAGGTGCCCTTCATCGTCGACATTGACGATTCCGTTGGCGCAAGGAGGCCGCGGTTGCGGCTGTCGATCGACCAGGATCGGCTCGAATTCTTCGGCGTCGAGCAGCGCGACGTCTATGACACGATCCAGGTCCTGTTCGGCGGCACCTCGGTCGGTTACTCGCATCGCGGCGAAGACCGCAATCCCATCGAGATCGCGGTGCATCTGCCCAAGCGCAACCTGGTCTGGGATGAGGCGCTGGCGTCGACGCCGGTTCCCGCCAACACGCTGCCGGGAAGCAAGACGGTGGTCGAGCTGGGCCAGGTCGTGAAGGCGACGATGGAAGAGGGCTCGCCGGTCATCTTTCGCCGCGACGGCCGCTTTGCCGACATGGTGATGGCCGAGCTCGCCGGCCGCTTCGAGGCGCCGCTTTACGGCATGCTGGAGGTCGCAAAGCAGGTCGACGCGCATGACTGGGGCGGCGTGCCGAAGCCTGCGATCAGCCTGCACGGACAGCCGGCGGATGAATCGCGTCCGACGCTGCTGTGGGACGGCGAATGGGAGATCACCTGGGTGACCTTCCGCGACATGGGCGCCGCCTTTGGCGCCGCGATCCTCGGCATCTATGTGCTGGTCGTGGCCCAGTTCAGGAGTTTTCGCCTGCCGCTCGTCATCCTGACGCCGATCCCGCTGACACTGATCGGAATCCTGATCGGGCATTGGCTGTTAGGCGCGCCCTTCACCGCCACCTCGATGATCGGCTTCATTGCGCTCGCCGGCATCATCGTGCGCAACTCGATCCTGCTCGTCGACTTCATCCGCCACAGCGGGGCAGAGGGCAGGTCGCTGCGCGAGGTCGTGCTGGAGGCCGGCGCCGTGCGCTTCAAGCCGATCCTCCTGACCGCGCTCGCGGCGATGATCGGGGCGGCGACCATCCTGCTCGATCCGATCTTCCAGGGGTTGGCGATTTCGCTGCTGTTCGGTCTGGCGTCATCGACGCTGCTGACCGTCCTGGTCATCCCCGCGATCTACATCGCGCTGCGCGCACCGCGCGAAGCGCCCCACGCCACTGTCGAACCGAACTGACGAGGATAAGATGGACAAGAACTATCCCGAGATCACCAGGCAGATATCGGCCAATCTGAAAAAGCTGCGCCAGGGCATTCCTGATACGATGCAGGGGTTTTCGGCGCTTGCCAAGGCGGCGACCCGCGAGGGCTCGCTCGACAAGAAGACGAAGGAGCTGATTGCACTTGCGATCGGAATTGCCACGCGCTGCGACGGCTGCATTGGCTTCCATACCGAGGCACTGGTCAGGCTCCATACGACCCGCCAGGAGTTCGAAGAGACGTTGGCCATGGCCATCTACATGGGCGGCGGGCCGTCGCTGATGTACGCCGCAGACGCGATTGCCGCCTACGAGCAGTTCCAGCAGCAGGTAGTCGCTGCCTGACGGCACGCGGGAAGGATCGGACGACGCGAGCCGTCCGATCCGGTTCCATCAATCCGGGGATGGGCTTACCAGCGGTCGTCGACACCAACGCCGACGCTGACGCCGGGGGCGCGAATGCCGACGCCGGCGCGCGGGCGGTCGTCCCAGTCGCGATAGACGCGGCGCTCATAGTAGCGGTCGCGCGGTACGTAGTTGTAGGAATCGCGCACGATCACGCGCGCACCGCCACGGGTGCGATAGCAGTTGCCGGCGTCGTCGCAGACGAGTCGCACCTGCTGCACGAGATCCGGATTGGTGTATTCGCTGGTGGTGTAGATATCGGTCGCCTTTGCGGCGCCGGTGGCTGCGAGCGCGCCAACACCCGCCAACAGTGCGATTGCAACTGTCCTCATCAATCTGCTCCTTCGTCCCGAAACTGCCCTCGCGAGGGACAAGACCGGTAGAGGGCATTCGTTCCCCGAAGGAAGTTCCGACGTGACCTCGTTGAGCGCGCTGGTTCCTTGCGACGCCAGTTCCAGCTAGAGCGTTTTCCAGCGAAATGGATACCGGTTCGCGTCAAGAAGACGCGTCAAAAAAGAATCGAGAGCCCCGCTCCGATTCCATCGGAACGAGGCTCTAGACTGATTCGAACACGATCTTCTGCGCGCCGTGCCACAGCACCATCTTTCCCAGCGCGGCGAGATTCTCGAGGCCCGAGGTCAGGGTGATGAAATGATTGCCGGCGAGCTGGCCCATCTTGCTCGCGAACCGGACACCGCCATAGCCGAGCAGGATTTCGGTCTCGCTGATGCCGCCGGGATAGAGAATGATCTGTCCGGGAGCCGGATAGCTGGTGTGATTTTCATAGTCGACGCCGAAGGCGAGGTCGCCCAGGGGAATCCACACGCCTTCGCCGCTCCAGCGGACGTGGATGACCTGGCTTTCGAACGGCAGATGCTTGCGGAACGCCGCGCAGGTTTTCGGTGCGAGCTCGCTCTCGAACCTGGCGCCGAACGTGAACGGTCCAGCCGTGATCCGAAGATCATTCATGATTTTTCTCCTTCTTGCGACGCTCGTCGCGAAAATTCTCGATGACGTCCAGGAGCACGCGCGCGGCGGTCTCTACGTCCGCGTCGTCGACATGCTCGTCCGGATGGTGACTGACGCCTCCGCGGCAACGCACGAAGATCATGCCGATATCGGCGATGTCGGCGATCGCCATGCCGTCATGCCCCGCGCCGCTGGGCAGCGTCATCGGCGTAAAACCGCAGCGCAGGATCGCTTCGGAGATCTGCGTCGCGAGCCAGGAGGCGCAGGGAGCGCTCCGCCCCTCATGGGTCACGTCGATCTGGGGACGCAGGCCGCGCGTCTCGGCAATACGTTCGATGGTTTTGACGGCCGAAGCGACGGCGAGACGCCGGTGCTCATCCGAGGCGCATCGCATGTCGATCGTGAAGATGGCGCGCCCGGGAATGACGTTGGAGGCGCCCGGGTCGGCCTTCAGGTAGCCCACAGTGCCGAACAGTCCTATGTCGTTGCGGCACTGCGTCTCGATGGCGACGATGCATTCGGCGGCGCCGGCGAGGGCGTCATGGCGCATGGCCATCGGGACCGTGCCAGCGTGGCCGGCCATTCCCTCGAGCGTCACGTTCAACCGGGTCGCGCCGCTGATCGCGGAGACGACGCCGACAGGCAGCCCCTGGGCTTCCAGCACTGGGCCCTGCTCGATGTGGAGCTCGACATAGCCAAGAAACTCGGAAGGCGCACGGGCGGCAGCGCCAAATTGGTCGGGATCAAGCCCGAAGCGCTGCATGGCCTCGCGAAGCGACACGCCGTCGCGGTCGCGTGCCCTCAGCGTGCCTTCGTCGAACGTTCCGGCGATCGCGCGGCTTCCCAGCAGTGTCGATGCGAAGCGCACGCCCTCCTCGTCGGCGAAAGCTGTCACTTCGATCGCAAAGGGCAGGCGCTTGCCATGCCGGTTCAGCTCGGCGACGCAGGCGATGGCCGTGATGATCCCGAGCGGGCCGTCCCATTTGCCGGCATCACGCACCGTGTCGTAGTGCGAGCCGAGCAGCAGGGCAGGGCGCCGTGGCTCCTCGCCCTCGTAGCGGCCCACGACATTGCCGACCGCGTCGACCCGCGCCGACATGCCGGCCTCGCGCATCCAGCTCGCGATGAGGTCGGCGGCGCGCTGGTGCTCGGGGGATAGATAGACGCGCGTCAGCGCGCCCCGGGTCTCGGAAATTCCGCTGAGTTCCTCGATGCGGGCAATGATGCCCATACCGAGACGCGGTGATGCTTGCTCGTGCATCTGGGGCTGCATTCCTGGCTGTGCGTTTCTTCTTGAGAGCCGATCGACGCCGTCGTCAGTGCAGGGACGCACCGATGAATTGCACCAGTTCCGGTGTCGTCGGGCCAGCAAAGAGCTGTTTCGGCGGCCCTTCCTCGTGGACCTTGCCCTGGTGCATGAAGACCAGCTTGGTCCCGACGTCCCGTGCAAATCGCATCTCGTGGGTCACGAGGATCAGGGTCATGCCGTCCTTGGCCAGCGCCTCGATCACACGCAGAACCTCGTTGACGAGCTCGGGATCGAGCGCGGAGGTGATTTCGTCGCACAGCAGCACGTTCGGGCGCATCGCCAGCGCGCGTGCGATCGCAACGCGCTGCTGCTGGCCACCCGACAGTTGCGACGGATAGTTGCCGGCCTTGTCGGCAAGCCCGACCTTGGCGAGCATTTCCCGGGCGAGCTCCTTGGCGCGGATCTCGCTCTCCCGATTGACCACGCGAGGAGCGAGCATGACGTTCTCCGCCGCGGTCAGGTGCGGAAACAGGTTGAACTGCTGGAATACCATGCCGACGTTGCGGCGGAGATCGCGCAGATCGGCGCGCGCGGCGGCGACATCGATGCCATCGACCGAAATACCACCCGCGTCGTAGGTCTCCAGCCCGTTGATGCAGCGGAGCAGGGTGCTCTTGCCGGACCCCGACTTGCCGATGATGGCGACCACGGCGCCGCGCGCGATCTCGACCGAGACGCCCTTGAGCACCTCGACTTCGCCAAAACTCTTGCGCACGTTCTGAATGCTAACGAGCGACATTGAACGTCCTTTCCAGGCGGTGGGCGAACCACGACAGCGGGAAGCACAGCGCGAAGTAGATCAACGCGACGAGCGAGTAGACGAGGAACGGACGGAAGGTCGCGTTGTTGAGCATGGTACCGGCCTTGGTGAGGTCGACGAAGCCGATGATCGAGGCGAGCGCGGTGCCCTTGACGACTTGAACGGAGAAACCGACCGTCGGCGGGATCGCGATCCGGAACGCCTGCGGAAGGATCACATGCCACATCTGCTGCATGTAGCTCATCGCCAGCGTGTCGGCGGCTTCCCACTGTCCCTTCGGTATGGCCTCGACGCAACCGCGCCAGATCTCGGTGAGGAACGCGCTTGTCCAGAACGTCAGTGCGAGCCAGGCCGCGAGCCATGGGCTGACCTCGATGCCGAACAGCGCGACCCCGAAGAAGAACAGGAAGAGCTGCATCAGGAGGGGAGTGCCCTGGAAGAACTCCACATAGGCTTTCGTCGTCCATTCGAGCCATCCGATTCGCGAGACCCGCGCGAACAGGAGCGCAAGACCGACGAGGCCGCCGCTTGCGAATGCGACGAGCGACAACGCTATCGTCCAGCGCGTCGCCAGCAGCAGGTTGGACAGGATCACCCAGAAAGAGAAATCGCTCATCGGCCGGGTCCCCGGAAGACAAGGCGTCCGATGCCGCGCAACGCCGCCCGCGTGACGATCGCCAGCAGCAGGTACAGGCCCGCGACCACCAGATAGACCTCGAAGGCGCGGAAATTGCGCGACTGGATGAAGTTTGCCGCGTAGGTCAGATCCTCGGCCGAGATCTGCGAGACGACCGCCGATCCCAGCATGACGATGACGATCTGCGACGACAGTGCGGGATAGATCTTCTCGAAGGCCTGCTTGAGAACGACATGGCGCAGCACTTGGAGCCGGCTCATGGCCAGGCTTGCGCCGGCCTCGATGTGTCCCTTCGGCACGGCCTGAATGCCGGCCCGGATGATCTCGGTCGAGTAGGCACCGAGATTGACGGTCATCGCAAGTACTGCGGCGGTCGTCTCGTTGAGCTTGATGCCGGCGGCCGGCAGGCCGAAGAAGATGAAGAACAACTGCACGATGAACGGCGTGTTGCGGATCACCTCGACATAGGCGCCGGTCAGTCGATCGAGCCAGCGCGGGCCGAAGGTGCGGGCCGAGGCCCCGAGCGTGCCGAGTGCCGTGCCGGCGACCGTCGACACGATCGTCAGCAGGATGGTGAAGACCAGTCCCTTCAGCAGAAGGTCCCAGTAGGGCAGCAAGTCCGCGAAATGGAGCTTGTAGGTCATCGCCAATCCGCCCCGTGCGCCGGAACCGAGGTCAGAAGCCCTGCGGCAGGGAGGCTTTCAGCCACTTCTGCGACAGCTTTTCGAGCTCTCCGCCGCTCTTGGCCTTTGCGATGATGTCGTTGACCTTGGCGAGCAGGGCCGGCTCCTCCTTGTTGAGGCCGACATAGCAGGGCGAGTCCTTGATCACGAATCTCAGGGTTGGCGCGCGGCCTGAGTTCTTCTCCGCGATCGCGGCCGCCACCGTGTTGCCGGTCGCGATCAGGTCGACCTGGCCGGCGATGAACGCCGCGATGGTCGCATTGTTGTCCTCGTAGCGCTTGATCGTCGCGCTCGATGGCGCGGTCTTCGACAGCTCCTGCTCTTCGATCGACCCGCGGGTGGCACCGACGGTCTGTCCGGCGAGATCCTCGATCTTGGCGATCTTGGCGATCTTGCTATCCTTGGTGCCGTAGACGCCGGAGAAGAACGGCGCATAGGCTGCGGAGAAGTCGATGACCTTTTCGCGATCGGGATTCTTGCCGAGGCTCGAAATCACCAGGTCCGCCTTCCGGGTCTGAAGATAGGGGATGCGGTTGGCGCTGGTGACCGCGATGATCTCGACGCGCACGCCAAGGTCCTTTCCGATCAGGTTCGCCATGTCGATGTCGTAACCCAGGGGCTTCAGATCGGGGCCGGCCGAGCCGAACGGCGCAAAATCCTGCGGCACGGCAACCTTGATGACGCCGGCCTTCATGATGTCGGCGAGCGCGTCGGCATGGCTGGGCTTCGCCAGCGGGATGGCGGCGAGGAGCAGGGCTGCTGTGATGGCCAGGGACTTCATTCGCGTCATTGCGCTCTCCTAGAGATCTGCGTCCGTCAGCTCCCGCAGGCATCCTGGTGTGAGCGGCGCCGCGCGGGAAAAATGTCGCCGGCAAAGTTGCAGACGCGCGAACCTTGGTCCAATATATTGTTAGTCGATATTGATATCTTATGGATATGGATTGCCGATCGAGCTCCGCCACCTCCGCTATTTTGCCGTCGTCGCCGAAGAGCTGAGCTTCACGGCGGCCGCAAACCGGCTGCGCATATCGCAGCCCCCGCTCAGCCAGCAGATCCGGGATCTGGAGGACGAGGTCGGCGCGGCGCTGTTCCAGCGCACCAGCCGTCGGGTCAGGCTGACGGCAGCCGGAGACTCCTTCCTGGTGCATGCGCGCGCGATCCTGGCGCAGGTCGATAGCGCGCGGCGCGAGGCGCAGGCGATCGGGGCCGGCAAGACCGGCCGGCTGCTCATCGGTACGACGGGCTCGATCCTGCGCAGCGGGCTCGCCGATCTGCTTGCCGCCCATCGCCACGAATATCCCGAGGTCACGAGCACGTTGATCGAGCAGGCGCCGGCGCTGCAAATCCGCGCGCTGCAGGAGCGCTCGTCGGATATCAGCTTCATTCGCCTGCCCCCGGCGGTCGATGGGCTCGTCGCCACGCTCGCCTGGAAGGAGGACGTCGTGCTCGCGATGTCGCGCATCCATCGGCTCGCGAACCGCAAGCGGCTGGTGCTCCGGGACTTGCGCGACGAGGAGTTCGTCGCGCTGGTGCCTGAGAGCTCGGATTTTGCGCGCTCGATCCAGGAAAGCTGCGTCTCGGCCGGATTTTTGCCGAGGGTGGCGCACGAGGTCGTCGATGCGCAGTCGATCGTCGGACTGGTCTCGGCCGGATTCGGCGTCGCGCTGGTGCCGGCATCGATCTCGCGCTTCACCAACCGGGAGATCCTGTTCCGCCGGCTGGCGGCATCGACGCTGTCGGCGGACGTCTACATCGTGCGTCGCGACGAAGAGCACTCGCAAGTCGTCCGGACTTTCATCGAATTCAGCCGGAAATATGCCGCCCGGCGCGCTCCGGGTTAGCGCAAGCCGCGCCGTCGCATCCTAGATCGGCGCATAAGTTTCGGATCCGCAGGTATCGTCAGCTTCCGCGCGTCGCCGGTCGACGATCTTCCCGCCCGCGATCGTGACGATATAGGTCTGCGTGCCCAGCGGCGTTCCGGTTGCCGATGTGAGCTGGGCGCGCACGCAGGAGGTCCAGCCCGGCCTGCGCACCTCGTGATGGGCGGGCGCGACCTGTACGTCGCGCGGATAGGACGCGGCGAGGAAGACGAAATCGAGCTGCTCGCGCACCAGCTTCCTGACGTCGGGCGGCGGCTCCGGCGGCGGCTGCTCGACCTCCTTCATACGCATGAACTCGGGCACCGGCGCGCGGCTGTCGGCAAAGCCGCAACCGCCCAACGCAAGCGCGCCGGCGAGCAATGCCGCAAGAGCAACAATCCGCAACATCCGTGGAGACCCCCTGCGCCGCCACAAATATTCATGAAGATGACCGATCAAAGCCCCGGCCGATCAACATTTGCTGATGCAAAAAGCGATGTTGGCGGGGGATTTGCGATTACGGGATTGCAGGCTAGGTTTGTACCCCAGGTGTGAGGGATTGCCGAGATGCGGGTTTTGGTGGTGGTTGTGGCGGCGCTGCTGGCGTTGACGGCGCAGGTCCAGGCACAGGGCAGGCGCCCGCAGGACGCGGCGCCCAAGGCGGAGCCCAAGAAACCCGTGGTCGACGAGAAGGCCTACAAGGCCGCGCTCGAGCGCATTCCCGAGCCCAAGGACAAGTACGACCCCTGGGGCGGGGCGCGTCCGGCCGAGACGCCCAAGAAACCGAAGTGAAGCCGAAGTAGCCGGGGGCCGAGCGACGGGGCGGCTCGCACGAAGAAAGCGTTTGAGACGCAGGAGATTGGCCTGCCGGGTTGAACCTTGCCCTCAAGCACCGTGACCAATCCGGCAAGCCCAGATGTGTTGCCGGAGGTTGCCATGTCTCGCCGCGCCCTTCTCAAATGGCTCGTTCCCGCCGCGATCCTGCTCAGCCACTCACCGGCATGGGCCGAAAACCGGCTGGCACTGGTGATCGGGCAATCCGCCTACAAATCGGTGCCGGCGCTGCCCAATCCCGCCAACGACGCCAAGGCCATGACAGAGCTGCTGTCGGCCTCGGGGTTCCAGGTCGTCTCGGCCTCCGATCTCTCGCAGAACGAGCTGCGCGCAAAAGTCGGCGAGTTCGCAAGCGAGGTCGCGGCGAAGGGCGCCGACACCGTGGCGCTGGTGTTCTACGCCGGCCACGGCCTCCAGGTCGACGGCGAGAATTTTCTGATCCCGGTCGACGTCGATCCGAAGCGCGAGGCCGACATCGCGGTGCAGGCGGTGCGGCTCAACGACATCCTCAATACGCTGAACTCGGTGCCGACGCGCATGCGCATCGTGCTGCTCGATGCCTGCCGCAACAATCCCTTCCCGACGCTGAAGACCGCTGGCAACGGCCTTGCGATCGTCGATGCCAAGACCGGCGTTCCCGGCACCTTCGTCTCGTTCTCGACCTCGCCCGGCGCCGAAGCCGAAGACGGCAGCGGCGCCAACAGTCCCTACACCACGGCGCTGCTGACCGCCGCCAAGGACCCTGCGCCGATCGAAGAGACCTTCAAGCGCGTCCGCGTCGCCGTGAACAAGGTGACCGACGGCCGGCAGACGCCGTGGGACTCCTCGTCCCTGACCGAGGATTTCCGCTTCGCGGCCCCAATGACCGCGAGCGGGCAGGGCGGCCCAAAACTGGCCGCCACCAAGCGCACGGTCGAGGAATGGACGCGCGACTTGAAGGGCAAGCCTGTCGAGGCCGCCAACGAGATCATCGTCGCCGATGGCACGGACGAGGCCTATGAAGCCTTCGCCACGCTCTTTGCCTCGACGCCGCGCGGCCTGCAGGCGCGCGACTGGCTCAATCGCCATCGCCGCATGGTGGCATGGAATAACGCCGTGCTGATCAACACCGCGGCGAGCTATCGCGCCTTCCTCGCGCAATATCCCGACAGCGATCTCACGGCGACCGCACGCAGGCTCGAGGAGCGGCTGCGCAACAAGCCGATCCCGGCGCTTGCGCTGGCGACGCCCGCGACCAACGCTGCGCTGACTTGCCCGTGCAATAACCAGCCGCAACCGGCGCCGTTGAAGAAAGCGGATACGCCGACCAAGAAGCCCGACACCACCAGGCGCGCGGGCTCGCGGCCGCCCGCCCAGGTCTACGATGATGTCGTCGTGGTGCGCCGTCCGCCGCCGGTCGTGTATGAGCCGGCCGGCCCGCCCGTGGTCTATGAGCGCAGCCCGCCGGTATCGATCGGCATCGGTGTCGGTGTCGGCGGCGGCTATGGTCCGCGCGACAGCTACCAGGGCCGTCGCGGATATTGACGCGCAGGCACACCGGCGACCGCGTCATCCGCGAATTCGCCATGAGGCGTTGATGGTCGGCTGGCTGCGGGCGTAACCGTGCGATGCGCGTGTGCGCGCTGCGAACCGCCGTTCACATCGTCGCGCTTGACTGCACGAAGGCGAGCCCGATCCGCCTGTCGGTGCGCCAGACAGTACGACAATTGCGTACGAACTGGTCGCGCTTGATCGACAGCGTGAACGACGCCGGCAACGCGACTGTTGCGTCGAGGTCGATCGCGGCGCCGCCGGTCGACATGTTGCGCACCGTGCACGCGACGTCGCTGCCTTCGAAGGTGATCGTTCCACCCTTGAAAACACGGTATCGCTGCGCTGTCCGTTTCTCGTTCATCGATTTCGATCCGTCATCTCGCCTCCTAAACTAGTGCACGGGAATTACGTAGAAATAAATTCAATATGCTCTGCACTTGCAGGGCGCTTAAGACTTCGTTTACGACAATGCGCGCGTGCATTCGCATGCTCCGAAAGCTTGTGAATGGCCGTTCAAATAGGGCGCCTGGCGCCGATGGAGATACTCATGAAGATCACCGTTTCGATTCTTTTCGCTGCCGTTCTTTCGCTGTCGTCCGTTCCCGCTCACGCCGCCAAGCTCGACCTCGCTACCATGAGCTGCAAGCAGTTCCTCGAGAGTGGCGACGACACCATCAAGATGGTGCTCACCTGGATGGACGGCTGGTACAAGGGCGACGAGGACAACGCCATCATCGACACCGACGTGTTCGTCGACAACGCCAAGAAGTTCGGCAGCTATTGCGGAAAGAATCCGAATGTCAGCATCGTGACCGCGGCTGACGAAGTGCTCGGCAAGTAACAAGTAAGAAGTAAGCCTGGGGGCGCGACCATCGTCGCGCCTTCACGCTCCGCCTCGCGACAAACGCGGAACGCGTTTGCGCGGAGATCGTCGCTATCCCGGCAACATCGCAAAGGCGCTCGACACCATCGCCACCGGCTTGTTGTCGGTGGCGGCGAGAAGCGTGACGCGGCCGAAGCTCATGGTGCGCCCGAGCCGCACCACCCGCGCGTCCGCGAGCACGTCCGACGACGAGACCGCGCGCATGAAGTGCGTGGTCTGGTCCACGGTGGTCATCGGACGATAGCCGCGATTGGCGGCGAGGATCGCAATCACCATCGAGGTGTCGGCGAGCGCCATCAGCGCCTGGCCGCACACCACGCCGCCGTTGCGGCAGAGGCGCTCGGAGAACGCCATGCGCAGCAGTGCGCCCGGCTGCCAGTCCGTGGCATCCGGCGGTGGTACGTAGTCGATGCTTTCGACCGAAAGCCCGAGATCCTGGACCCACGGCGCAAACACGTCGCCGAGCACGCGTCTGGCTTCCTCGATGTCAAACTCCGTTGCGGTCGGTGATGCCATGAGCCCGGTTTCCTCATTCGTTGCTGGATGTTTCGGCCATTGTGCCCGGATTGGCAGGAAAAAGTCATCTGGTCCGGCCATCTGCGGCGACGTCACCCCGGCTTGAAAATGCCCGACTTCGCCCTCTATGATGCCGCGCTTGGGAACAGGGTGGACGATGTTGCGACGACTGGTCTTGGTTTTTTGCCTGGCGGCGCTGGGCCTCGCGCTCAACGGCTGCACCAAGTGCGGCCCGATCTGGGACGATTGGATGCAATCGCCGAAATCCTGCAGATCGGACCGTTCCTAGTGCATGATCCGGAAAAGTGTGCAGCGGTTTTCCCTCGCGACAAACGCGGAACGCGTTTGCGCGGAGATCATGCTCAAACAAGGAGCTAAAGCGCGATATCACGCTTTAGGGGGCGTCTGACCGATCCCTCTCTCGATGATTCAAGGAGTGACATGATGAAGGTTTTTCGTATGGCGGCTGTGCTGGCGTTGCTGGCCGGGCCGGCCTACGCGCAGCAGATGCCCAACATCAACCTGATGCAGGACGCGCCGAGCAAGACCGACGACGAGAAGGCGGCCGACGCCGAGCGCGACAGGAAGTACAAGGACACGCTGAAAAAGATCCCGGACGCCAAGGCCTCCAACGATCCCTGGGGCGGCATGCGCTCCGATCCGCCGAAGGCCGCACCGCCCGCGGCGGCCAAGTCGACGGCAGCCAAGAAGACCAAGACGGGCGCGACCACCAACTGACCCCTCGAGGGTAGTGGCGGTTGGTTGAAGCTTTCGTCTACGGGCTCGGTTCACCTCTCCCGTAGGGAGAGGTCGGATCGCATCGAAAGATGCGATCCGGGTGAGGGGTTACGGCGTCCATGGACGATGCTTCGCATCGACACGCGCAATCCGACCTCTTCCCGTTGGGGAGAGGTGAACCCGGGGCAACCGACTGCACTTGATCTGATCCCGCTCTAAGACGTGCGGCCGGACTCCTCCTGGCGCTCCGATCTTCCTATATTGGGTTGGTCGTATGAGGTGGGAGTTTCGGCATGGCGTCTCGCCCGCGTGATCTTGCCGACCGGATGGCGCGCCGGCGCAAGGCGGGCGACGGCTATTTGCGCGAGACGTTCACCTTGCCGCGGGCGGCGGCGAGGGCGAAGGCACAGGCCTTCTTCGCGCGCTATCCCAAGGCCGGCTACATGAGCGAGGTCGAGAGCTGGCGCGAACTGCCCGACGACCGGATCGAGTTCACGATGCGGCGCTTGCCGAGCGCCGATTGACCGGCGCGGCGACGTCGCCGAGCAGCTTGCTGGTGCGGCGGTTGATGAAATGGATCCGCGCGCACGCCTTGCACGAGACGGTCTCGTAGCTGCACGTCGGCGCCTCCGGCGTGACCTCCTCGGCCAGCCAGTGCTGCACATACATGCCCGTCGCGGGACAGCGGAAAACGATATTGCCCATGGCTTCTCTGTGCCATGCGAGGCGAGAGGCGTGTTGATGTCCGTCAAGTTTTCGCGGAGATCAATCTAACAAGCGCCTAATCGAAGGATTCAGCAATGATGCTGATGCGGAACACCGGCTTCTTGGCCTCGTCCAGGAGCTCCATGTTCCATTCCGAGTTTTCCTGCAGCTTGCGCGAGATGCCGGCGGCCATGTCGGCGCAGACGCTGGTCATCTCCTTCCATGCCGCTTCGCGGTCGGCGCATTCGGTGGCTTGGTCCGCGGAGCCGGAATAGCGGCCATTGCGGATCCGAAAGAAATAGAGCGGCATGCTGACACCAACGCGCGTGATGGCGCCCCCGAGGCCATGGGCGCGCAGTGCAATCCCAAACGGCATGCAGATCAACTCCGGAACTCTACGGGCTTTTGCGGGGTTTTGCCGAGCGCAGGTATCGATGCACCAGAGCCCGACGCAACCTGCGCTCCACAGTCGGCCTGTTGCGCGCGCGATCGCGTTTGCACGCGAAGAGGATACCTAGAGTCACTCTAGGCCAGCTTCCGTGCGAGCGCCTTCAATTCGCGGTCGATCCGAAGCTGCACCCGGCGTATGGCCAGGAGGTCGATCTTCGTCTCCGTCCGGCCGGTCTTGACCTTGTCGCCGATTCGGAATTGCCACTGCCAGACCCCCTGTGTGGCTGTCCTGGCGACAGTGAACTCGATGCCCCTGTGATTCATGGCCTACCTCCACGATTCACGCCCTGATGACGTCAACATATTGAACGCAATGATATTCCGGCGACAACTTAAATTTAGTGGCTAAGTCGCAGACCACCCATCGCTATCCCGGATTCATGTGCGGTCTGAAACCAGCGGGGCAAGACTTCGAAATATCGGCCATGGCGCCGCGACCCGCAGATTTCGCATGCAAGCCGGGAACCATCGGCGCCCGTCCTGCTTATCGGTGGGTCATGTTCACGTCCCGAGATCCCAAACGGGCCCCGTCATCTGGTCACTGTTCAGGGCAATGAAGCTGATCGTCGAATTGCTCAGGCGCGTCTGGCAACGCAGCCAGATCGACACGGATGCGTATGCCATTCGCAGGAGCGACGGCGGCGATCACTCCAGCATGGCCGATTTCGTTCGCATTCTCCAGATGCATGATCGCGACCGCGGCGGGTCCAGCCGTGCCTGATGGGTCAGCATGCGTGCCGGAACTTTGTTCTGGGCCGGAGAACCACGGGAAAAAGCGCTGACGAGGGCGGCGTATCGGTTCCATCGCCGGCCGGATGCGCGCGTGCCGCTCATCAGCCGACGGGAAAACCGGTTGCCCTGATGTTGTGAGCCTGACCGCGGCGACCCGATCGCCTCCCTGACGGCACGTGCCTTGCTTGACCGACGCATCAGACAGCAAGGCCGCCTATGCTCGGTATTCCCCGCCGCTACAGCCATTTCGTCTTCAGCGTGATTCAGTCCGGCCTGACTTGCGCCATCGCCTCGGCGGTCGCGAGCTACCCTGCGCTGGCGACGCAGCAGTTCGTCGCGCACTGGCTGCTCGCCTGGCTGGTCTCCTGGGCGGCGATGCTGCCGGTCGTGCTGCTCGCAGCCCCCATGATCCGGTCCGTCTCGCTGCGGCTGACGCGGGAGTAGAGCCTGATCCGGAAAAGTGCGAAGCGGTTTTCCGAAAAGATCATGCTCAAACAATGAGCCTGATCCGGACCCGGAGGGCTGCGCAAAGTGCGAAGCGGTTTTCCCTCGCGACAAACGCGGAACGCGTTTGCGCGGAGATCATGCTCAAACAAAGAGGATTGGCCGCCCCAAAAAAAGCCCCGCCTGGGGAGAGCCGGGCGGGGCAAAAGGTTATTGGAGGCTGAGGTGCTGGGCTGCAACACCATAGCGACCTGACCCTACCCGGGTGAGCTTACATGGAGCTGACAGGGGAGGCACCAAAACGGGTCGCTCCATCCGTCTGCACGAAAAAATCCCAGTGAAAAATCCCAGTGAATGCCGGACGCTTACCACGCAAACAGCAGGATTGCGGTCAAAACCACCGGCAATAGTCCGAGCGCGACAATATACAGCCGAAATACCGCGTCATTCCGGAACATGGGTATCACGATACGCGCCGACGAATCGCAGGCCCAGTGCAGTTTGTGCCACCGCCTCGGCCTTGAGGGCCGAGGCTGACGGAGTTGGATGTTGCCTGGCCCAAGCAAAATGGTGTCAACTTGCGGTTGTTGTCAGACCGCCTTCCTACCCAGGGAATCCGGCGTGAACGAGACCGCGAGAGGGCGAGCATGAACGAACCAAAGAAGGACGTGAGCTGTCCGGAATGCGACGGCACCGGGCAGGAGCGCGGCATGCGTCCGGTGCAGCTTGGCGAGAAGATCGAGTTTCGCCCTTGCACGAAGTGCGGCGGATCGGGCCGCTTCGCGGTGCCAAGCGGTGCTGGCGGCGGCTAGCTCCTGGAGGTCGCGACCATGGCGACCTCACTTTTTGGCGAAGTGGGGACGGCCGACGGGTCGCCTGCTATCTTGAGGGCAGATCGGAGCCATCAATGCCGACCTGGCTGATCTTCCAACTCTGGGCGTTGGCCTGCATGCCCGCCGCATTCGACATGGCGCGCGACCGCGGCCGATCGACCAAGGCGTGGCTCATCATGGCCCTGGTGTTCGGACCTCTGGCGCTTCTCCTGCTGCTTGCCTTGGGTCCGGCCCGGAGAGGATCGGTTTCGTAAGGCGATCGCCGGTTGAATTGTGTACGCCTTCTGGAAGGGGGCAGATGACAGTTTCGGGCATATCCGTGTATCGGGGCGGTACTGTCGACGAAGTGGCACCTCTGGCCAAAAAGTTGAAAGCCATCTATCTCAGATACGGGGTCGTCTATCGGCTGAGCCGCTTTCAAACCGGCCCAAATGTCGGAGATTGGCTTGTCGTCGTGCAGTATGCCGACCAGGCCGCCTATGAGAAGGCGCAGGCAGCGCTTGCGCAAGACTCCGAATGCCAACAGGTCTTTGTCGAGATCGCACAGTTCGCGAAGCGAATGAGCCGGGAGATGGTTGTCGATCTCGAGCTTTGATCGCGCTGTCCTGTATTCTGGTAATCGGGATTTATGTTATTCCATAGAGCATGATCCGGAAAAGTGGGCAGCGGTTTTCCGAAAAGATCATGCTCAAACAAAGAACTAAAGCGCGATGACGATTCAACCTAAAGCCATCGCGCTTTAAGTTAACCCGAGACGCCGGAGTAGATGCGGTCAGCAGACATCCAACGCCGTCCTGACTTGGACGTTCGAGACCACAAATCAGGACAGCGATCCATACGGTATTCTACCGGAGTCGCGTCGGCCGTCGGATACCACTAACGTGGCTTCCGCCGGGGCTGGCATTTCGCATCCCGAACAAGAATTTCGACCGGCAAGGGGTCGCTAAGACGCGGCCCCTTTTGATTCCGGGAGGCCTTACCGTCCTAATGCATGCTGCGCATGACGCAGTACGGCCGCTGTGCTGTCAGTGTAGCGGCCATGGTTCCAGCGTTGGTCCGCTGCATAGGCGGCAATGGCAGCGAGGACAATGGCTAATCCGATCCTGCCCATGCTCTGGCAACGGATCGAATAGCCCCTGAGTTCCATCTAATTTGGACGGTCCCAAAATCAGCTTAGGAGACTGGGGCTCAAATACGAACAGTACCGCCAACTGAGGCGGCCTCAATTCATCTTGCGGCGTAGCTTCTGGATGATCTTGCGGAGGTCGTTCGCATACTCCTCAACGATCCGCCGCGCTTCCTCCAAGCGAGAAGATTCAGGTTCCTTGGCGTCGCCGCGGTCGTAAGCATCCGCCCAAGGCCGCGGAGCCTCTTCTTTTTGATCGGAGCCGGTGCGGCGAGGACATGGCTCCGGTGCGA